>CAWHDO010000016.1:0-46160 GCA_963828085.1 uncultured delta proteobacterium | reverse complement strand
AGGTCCGCCTTGCAGGTTCCGGGGGCCAGGGACTGATATTGGCCGGCCTGGTGTTGGCCGAAGCCGCCGGGGTCTTCGATGGTCGTGAAGTGGCCATGGCCCAGCTCTGCATGGACCGAGGCACGCGGAGGTACCAGCAAGGCCGAGGTAATCATCAGTGATACTCCCATCGACTACCCGCTCTGCACTCAAGTGGATCTGCTGCTGGCTCTCAACCAGGAAGCTTGCGACACCTACTGCTGGGACCTGAGACCTACAGCGTGGATCCTGGTGGACAGCGATCTCGTCACGCACCCTCCTACTAGCCCCGCCATTACTTTCCCTTTTACTGCAATGCACGGGATAAGTTGAAGAAGATCATGGTGGCGAATGTCGTGGCCCTCGGAGCGATCTCAGAATTGACCGGGATCGTCACAAGACACTCGCTGGAAAGGTCTCTCCTGAGCCGGGTGCCGCAAGGGACCGGGGATCTGAACAAAAAGGCCCTCAGTCACGGGGTGAAGCTGGTACGTCACTACAGCGGCCAGCAGAATTCCGAGGACGACCAGGATTCGAGCGCAGACAGCATTTAAAGGAGGTAATTGAAATGAGCATTATTTGGTTTCCTGGTGATCGGGCTCGATCGCAGGTTGGCTCGCCGGGATGATCACCAAGGACCAGGCTTCGGCCCGTTCGTCAACCTGGTCGTAGGGGTGTTGGGCGCCCTGCTTGGAGGTCTTCTCTTTGGTTTGCTCGGACTCTCCGCGGACGGGATGATCGGCTCGCTGGTGATGGCTGTGGTAGGGGCTATAGTCTTGCTCTTCCTGATAGGGGTAATCAAGAAGGCGTGAACTCGGCTTCATAGTGTAGTGCCCACGTGCCGGCTTGCGCCCCGCACGCTGGGTCGCCCGCTTTGTTAAAGGGGGCAGGGGGGATTTTTCTGTAGGGGTGGGCCTTGTGCCTACCCTGAAGGGCAACCACAAGGGTCGCCCCTACAATCCAATTCAAAATCTCCCTCAAAGAAAAAGGGGACTTTGATGGTCTACCCTACCCCAACTTGCCGGTATTTCATCCACTTCCCGCGTCAGGCCAACTCCTCGATTATCGCGTGATCCCGAATATCTATGCAGCCAATCACGCTCTGAGCAGCGGGGCAGCGGACGAGGTAAGTTGCGAGAGCCTCTTTCGCATCCTCAACCTTGCCTGTCGGCACCTTTAGATGGTAATTGACTCTAATATTGGTGATCTTCAGCACGTTGTTCACGTTTTCGATGTCCCCCTCCGCATCCACCCAGTAGTTTTCCTGTGGCGTGTCAATGTGCTTTTCGGCCAGGACCCTGGCCAGAGTGCCGGTCATTCAGGCAGCTACGGCGGTCACGATGTGATCAAGTGTGGCCGCGTGTTCTTCACGAGGTTCGATCCCGTAGAATTTCTTGATGCCACCATGTTACTCCGTAGCGAACTTCTCCGGCGAATCCCTCAATAATGGCCTTTCTCGTGGGTCCCTCTTCCCTCACGATTCTGCTCCTGCACGTGTGAACCACGGTCCCCATGTTTCTCTCCTTCGGACATTCAGCCACGGGCCTTGATGTCCGCACTTGTCGGTCGGTTGATGTGATCCGCAATTTCCTATGTCACGATCCCGATTCTAACACAGGGCAGACCGGCGATCAATGAAACGGCAGCAAGTGTCGGCGGGAAGACTGAGCCGGCAACTGGAATTCTTTTTTCCTCATTCATGCTTGCAACTTTCTTTCGACGCTTGGACTTGGTATCTTAAATTGAAATCATTGTGCACTGTTTCAGTGTCAATCGGAGATCCGAAGGCGGACTTATGGTTGACTCCGCGTGCCTCAACCGTCTTGGCGAACATGAGTTGCCGGGGGGGATTACAATGCCCAAGGACAAACAGATTGGAACCGGGGATGAGAATGAATCCGCGCCTTTGAAGATGATAAGGGAAAACGAACAAAGTGCGTTGTCCAATCTCCGAAAACAGGCCGAGAAACTGCTTGAGGGGGAATTATCTACGCTAGAAGCAATATCGAGACTCTCCCTTGAAGACATCGCCCGTCTGGTCCATGAGTTGCAAGTCCATAAGATCGAACTGGAGATGCAGAATGACGAATTACGCCGTGCTCAAGCGCACCTGGACGAACTGAGGCAGAAGTATGTGGGCCTATATGACTTTGCGCCTGTCGGCTACATGACAGTGAATGAGGATGGATTGATCACAGAGGCCAATCTCATTTGTACAGCGCTCCTCGGCGTTGAAAGGGCGAGCATTATCGGAAAGAGGTTTTCTGCATTTGTCAATCCACAAGATCAGGACACCTATTATTTTCACCGGCAGCGACTCATTGACAGCGGAACCCAGCAGACCTGCGAGATCGTCTTGGTGAGAGAGGACAGCACCTTGTTCGATAGCAGGCTACAAAGTCTCCCTCTTTATAACCCCGATAGACGATACATGGGATACCGAACAATCGTCAGTGATATCACGGCGGAGAAAAAAGGCTGAGAAAGCTTTGCGAGAGAGCGAGGAACGCTATCGCTCGTTATTCGAGCACATGCTTGAGGGTCTTGCTTATTGCAAGATGTTGTTTGAAGACGGTAAGCCGCAAGACTTTATCTATCTCGATGTCAACGACGCATTCGAAAGATTGACAGGTTTAAGGAATGTGGTCGGGAAGAAGGTGACCGAGGTAATACCAGGTGTGAAAGAGTCTAATCCGGAATTGATCGAGATTTATGGCCGGGTGGCTTTGACCGGCGAGCCGGAGAAGTTTGAGACATACGTGGATTCGCTGGGGATCTGGTTCGCCATCTCCGTGTATAGCATGGAGCGAGAATACTTTGTTGCTGTATTTGACAATATTAGCGGGCGCAAGGGAGCGCAAGAGGGTCTGCAAAGTAGTGAACGGATGATGAAGAGCATATTGTCCGCTTCTCCTGTCGGGATAGGTCTGACCAAAGGGCGAGAGATCCAGTGGGTGAACGACGCCTGGTTAAGGATGTTCGGATTTGAGGATGATCGTGAATGTGTAGGACAAAGCTCCAGAATCGTTTATCCGTCCCAAGAGGAATATGACCGGGTAGGAGAATTGCTTTACGAGAGGTCCGCAACAGGCGAGGTGACGGAGACGGATGCAGAGTTTCAGAGAAAGGACGGTACCACGTTCTATGGTTTGATCAGAACGAAGGCCCTGAATCCTTCTGATCCAGCCGAAGGAGAGATCGCGGCAATATCCGATATAACAGAGAGAAAACAGGCCGAGGATTCTCGCAGCGCAAGCGAGCAGAGGCTCGAACTGGCCCTATGGGGAGCCGACCTGGGCTTATATGACTGGCATGTTCAGAGTGGCAAAGCCGCTGTGAATCAGCGCTCCGCGGAGATTATAGGGTATTCACTCGATGAAATTGAGCCGAGCTTTGATTTTTGGAGGGGCCTTCTAGATCCTGAAGATAGCTCTAGAGTTCTGGAAAACGTGTCTAACTACCTGGCAGGGCTTACCGATCTTTATGAAGACGAATACCGGGTTAGGACCAAATCAGGTGAATGGAAATGGATCCTTTCTCGAGGCAAGGTCGTGGAATGGGACAAGGACGGGAGAGCGGTGCGAATGTCCGGGACGTATCTCGACATAAGCGAACGCAAGCATTCCGAACAAGCGTTAACCGACAATGAAGCGCGATACAGAGCGCTTTTTGAAAATATGAAAAATGGAGTCGCGATATATGCGGCAGTAGACAACGGCGAGGACTTCGTCTTCGTTGATTTCAACAGGGCGGCTGAGATTGTGAGCGGATTGTCACGAGACCAGGTTATCGGGAAACGGATTTCCGATGTCTTTCCGGGGGCAAAAAAATTGGGTCTCTGCGAGGTACTGCAAAAGACCTGGCAGACAGGAGAGCCTGCCCGCCATCCTGTGAGCAAGTATCAGGATGAAAGGATTCAAATATGGGTGGAGAATTTCGTTTATAGGTTGCCTTCCGGAGATATTGTTGCAGTATTCACTGATGAAACAGAGCGTAAACGGATGCAGGAGGCACTCAAAGAAAGTGAAGAGTGGTACCGCACCCTTGTGGAAGAGAGTTTTGACGGAGTATTCGTCCAAAAGGGCTTCAAGATCATCTTTGCAAGCCTACGTCTGCACCAGATGCTGGGCTATGCTGTGGGGGAACTGGAAGGTCTGGATCACTGGCTAGTCTATCATCCGGATTATCACAAAATCACTCGCGAGAGAGCCGCCCGCGAATGCGAGGCGAAGAAGTAATCTCGCAATATGAAGTAAGGCTGCAACGGAAGGACGGGTCATCGTTCGAGGGAGAGATCAGCGCAAGAGTAGTGACAGTGAAGGGTGAGCCGGGTGTGCAGGTATGGGTAAGGGATGTCTCTAAACCGAAGCGATCAGAGGAAGTTCAAAGACGTTTGGCTACAGCGATCGAACAGGCGGCTGAAGCGATAGTGATTACTGATACAAAAGGAGATATTCAATACGTGAATCCCGCCTTCGAGAGGATAACGGGGTACACGCATGAGGAAGTTCTTGGTCAGAATCCGGGACTGCTGCAGAGCGGCGAGCACGATCAAAGTTTCTACAAGAATCTTTGGGACACAATCGAACACGGAGACGTTTGGACAGGCCACTTCATAAATAGAAAAAAGGATGGATCGCTCTATCACGAAGAAGCCACTATTTCGCCGGTACGCGACGCAACTGGGGCGATCATGAGTTTTGTAGCTGTCAAGCGTGATATAACCGAGCAAATTCAACTTTCCGCACAACTTGCCCAGGCGCAAAAGATGGAGGCCATCGGGACACTTGCGGGAGGCATTGCGCACGACTTTAACAACCTGCTTCAGGTCACCCTGGGGTTTTCGGAATTGCTGCTGGCGGGAAAAGAAGAAGACGATCCGGATTATGCGGATCTTTTGAAAATACTTCAGGCAGCTAAGAACGGCGCCGAACTCGTGCAGAGATTGTTGACGTTCAGCCGAAAAGTAGAGCCTAAGCCTATCCCCCTGAACCTCAACAGACGGATAGTGGTGGTGGAGAAGCTTCTGAAGCGGACCATTCCCAAGATGATCGACATCCGGATGAATCTATCCGATGATCTCGCAGAAATCAGTGCGGACCCGATTCAAATGGAACAAGTGCTGATGAATTTGGCTGTCAACGCCCGTGATGCCATGCCGAACGGGGGCAAGCTCATACTCGAAACAAAGAACGTCACGCTCGATGAAGAATATTGCACGGTACATGTTGGGCCTAGCCCCGGGAACTACGTGTCACTAACCGTTTCTGACACGGGCCATGGCATGGACAAGGAGACCGCTGAACACATATTTGAGCCGTTCTACACAACCAAAGAACTGGGAAGGGGGACCGGTTTGGGGCTTGCGATGGTGTACGGCATCGTAAGTCAGCATGGCGGTTTCATAAGGTGTTACAGTGAAGTTGGCCGTGGCACGACTTTCAATGTCTATCTCCCTGCGATTCAGAGTCTTGTGGAGCCCGGAGTGGAGACGAGCGAGGTGATGCCCGCATTCGGAACGGAAACAATTCTCCTGGTTGACGATGAAGCCTTCGTGCGTGACCTCGGAGAGCGGATTCTCAGCAAGGCAGGATACACCATTCTTACGGCAGCCAACGGTATTGATGCTCTGGACATTTACAGGAAAAAGGGCAAACAAATCGACCTGGTCATTCTCGACCTGATCATGCCCAAGATGGGCGGCGAAGGATGTCTCAAGGAGCTTCTCAAAATCGATCCCGGGGTGAAAATCCTTGTAGCAAGCGGTTACGCCCCGGATGCTGCTGCGGGCAAACCGCTTGCCCTTGGGGCACGGGGTTTTGTCAGCAAACCTTTCGGGGTTAGGGAACTGCTCCGACAGGTTCGTAAAGCGCTGGACGAGGCGTGATCGCTTTTAGGCTCACGGTAGGTTTTGGATACCCAGATGGCGTTCAACCCTCTTCTAACGCGAGCCTAACTACTCGAATCAACTGCTTGATTTCATACGGCTTGCTTACCACACCCTTTGCGTAAGGTATCACCGCTTCCCTAAGCTCATCGTCGGCCGAAGCACCGGTCGAAATTATCACTCTCGCCCCGGGGTCCAACTTAATGAGTTCCGCAAGACATTCTTTTCCCCCCATCTCAGGCATGTTAAGATCCAGTATCACCAGCGCAATATTGCCTTGCCCCCTCTTGTATACCTGCACGGCCTCTTTTCCATTAGCTGCGGTTAGAACATCGTATCCGGCACGTTTGAGAATTCTTTCTGCCAGGTGCCGTACGAGATCGTCATCGTCTACCAGGAGAATGGTCTTTTTGTCGTCTAGAGCAAGCGCACTCTCTGTCATGCAATCACCCCCCCTATGCCCCCAATGCGAGAAACTATTGCCCGATGGAAAGTGTGTATACAGTTAACATATCACGACCGACTTGGGCACTCTGTGCCGAGACGGAAATTCGAAAGCCCGCGGTTGTATCAGGTCCCCCCCTTGGAATATGACTCCTTGCCGGGTTTTGTGTCGCGTGGGGCCGAGCCGATTATTATCTGCACCGCCCGAACGTCGCGGAGCGGGCGTTTTTTACGCCGGCATGATCAGGCGTGAAGACTACCGGACGAGCCCTGGTTTCTGAGAGTGCCATGTGCAGACGATGTTCTTCCCCGCAAGTGCACTGACGCAAATTTGCGGGGGCCTCCACATAGTCGCCCTCCTCAAACTCTGCCATATTGGAACCTATTCTCTCATTTTCGCTCATTTCAGCCTCCGAATCATATCAATTATGGGTCATTCCATGACCCGTCCTTCGATTAAGATCTTGCAATAAACGTAAGCATCCTGCATCCCAGGCGCAAGAATGGCTCGACAAGTTATACCCATCGCTAAAAGTTTTGTCGGATTGGAGGTAGCCTGACACCGTCATTCCGACGGAAGCCGGAATTCAGTCCCGCCGCAGGCGGGATTTCAATCCCGCGAGACGCGGGACTTCTGGACCCCGTCCCGCGGAGAACGCGGGATTCGCCGGGGTGACGGGTGGTGAACAGGTCATTACTTTTGGCAATGGGTAGTGCGCCAGGCAAAGCTTGGCATCTCTTTCAGGGTGAGAGTCCCTGTCGGGCAAGGCCTAACCAGCCACCCGTATCGAGTGTTGCGGATATTAGGAGGATGCAATTTAGGGCAAACGAACGAAATATCCGAAGCGTACACAGAGAATCCTGTGGGCCGCAGGGGAGGCCGCACTCCCCCAAGCGATTCAGCCTCGTTACGCCAATAAAGCAGGCGGCGACGGTGTTACCTAACCGGAAGCCAACACAAAGGGATCGTTACGGTGAGATCCTGGAGGACCTGTCGGGGTCAGAGAGCGTGGCACGCAGGAAGAGAGATGTCAGGAACCTGGGAGACCCCATGGTCTCCCTCACAAGAGGGTAGGGTGGACCAACCCGAAAGAAGGCCACTTGATGGGCCGCGGGGAGTCAGATCGCTCCATCGTACTCCGAGGCGGGAGAGCCGACCACATGGGGAAGGGAGCGACAGGGCTGTGTAGCCCGCAAAGGCAACATGAGCCGGATACGACATGCCGGAACAACTCATGCAAACCTCACTGCGGGGAATAGCGAATCGGGCAGCGACCCACAAGGAGCATCGGTTCCGCAACCTGTCCGGACTTCTCAATGAGATCAATCTGGCCTGGTGTTTTAAGTTCTTGCGAAAGGACGCAGCACCGGGCGCAGATCGTGTGGATGTCCTGGATTACCGGCAAGAGCTGGAATCCAATATTCGCAATCTCGTTGAGCGTCTCAAGGGTCAGCGGTACCGAGCGAAGTTGGTGCGGAGACGTTATATTCCCAAACCGAATGGGAAAATGCGTCCCCTGGGCATCCCGGCCACTGAGGACAAGCTGTTGCAAGTCGCAGTAGCCAAAATCCTCGAAGCTATCTATGAGCAAGATTTCCTGGACTCAAGCTATGGGTATCGTCCTGGTCGCAGCCCTAAGGCCGCTAGTAAGGATCTGGCCCGGATGCTTCAAGGAGGGAAATATTGCTGGGTTGTGGAGGCGGATATCAGGGGCTTCTTCGATAATATAGATCATGAATGGATGATCAAGATGCTCGAAGAGCGTATCGAGGATAAACCGTTTCTCCGCCTCATTCGTAAATGGCTTCGAGCGGGGATACTGGAGACGGACGGCCAAGTGGTGCACCCGGTAACGGGAACTCCGCAAGGCGGCATTGTGTCTCCCGTGTTGGCCAACATCTACCTCCATTATGCGCTGGACCTCTGGTTTGCGCGGCGGATCAAACCCCGATGTCAAGGGGAAGCCATGATCATCCGCTTTGCTGACGACTTTGTCTGCACCTTCCAGTACCGCTCTGATGCCGAGTCCTTTTATCGTGATCTCGGTGAGCGGTTGGGCAAGTTTGGGCTCAAGGTGGCCCCGGACAAGACTCGCATCCTCCGCTTCTGCCGGTTTGATCTGAATGGAAGCGGTCGATTCGACTTTCTGGGTTTCGAGTACTATTGGGAGCGGACCCGCGGAGGACGCCTCGGCGTCAAACGGCGGACCTCCCGGAAGAAGCTTCGCGCTTCCCTTGCCAATATGACCGACTGGATCAGGCGCAACCGCTCTCTACGGGTGGGTCAGCTTCTTTCCATCCTGTGTGCGAAATACCGCGGGTACTGGAATTACTATGGGGTGATTGGCAACTCAGCCAGTCTCGGCCAGTTCTTCTACCGGAGCAAGCGTATCCTGTTCAAGTGGCTCAATCGCCGTAGTCAACGTAAGAGCTATACTTGGACGGGGTTCCAGGCTCTCCTGGATTTCTTTGGCGTGGAGGGACCTCGGATCACCCAGCAGCACGGCCCAGCTCAGCTTCGCCTCATGTGATCACCTCTGCCCGTGCGGCAGCGAGCAGCACTGAAGAGCCCGGTGCGAGAATACCGCACGCCGGGATCCGTGAGGGGGCCGTCGGGTAACTGGCGGTCCTACCTCGATTAAGTATAAGGTAATCGTTTGCAGCGGAGAGCGCCGAGTATTCTACCTTCGGGGAATTTTTTCCACGCATGGCGCAGCGCTTTCGGGTCTGCGACGGTGAAAACAATACCGGATAAACTGCTTCCCTACGTGGCTTACGTGGTGGTGTGCAAGCGATTTTTCGTCTCTGCGATCTCGGCGCATCCCGCGCGTTTCGCGGGACGGTGAACCTCAAAAAGAGGCGCCCCTGGTCAATGGTTACCCTTCTCCTTAAGCTTTCTCTCCACTTTGCAGCTAACACCCAAGCCTTCCAGTCCAGTGTCGAAGCATCCACTGCACGAGATACACTTTGCCCTTTCCAGGTCTCCGCTCTTCCAGCGATTGATCAGATGGGGTTCCCGAATGAATGGGCGGCACAATGCCACGTAATCCGCAAGCCCGTCTGCGAGAACTCTCGAAATCACCGCAGGAGATCTTATCCCGCCAACAGTGATAATAGGAACGTTGACCGTCGCTTTGAAGCGGGCTGCCAATTCTGCCAGGTAGGCTTCATCCTCTTCCTTGTCAATGTTCCCACGGGAAGGGATCATTCCATTGGCCGACGCGCGGCTGCCCGCGCTCACTTCGATGCAGTCTATTCCGTCATCGACCAGGCGGCGAGCCACCTGGAGCGACTCTTCCGTCGTAAGACCGCCATGAAAATAGTCGTGGCCACTCAATTTGATGAAGACCGGGTAGTCTTTTCCCACAGATCCTCTTACGGCTTCCATCACTTCGCCCAGGAAGCGGTAGCGCTTGCGAATGTCTCCCCCGTACGCATCGGATCGCTGATTCGATGCTCCGGAGAGGAACTGGTTGATACCATACCCGTGAGCGCCGTGAAGCTGTATTCCATCGAACCCTGCCCTCTGGGCCCGAGACGCGGCTGCTGCATACGCTTCGACGACCTCGGTTATCTCCTGTAATGTCATCGCCTTCGGGGTCCTGCCGGTCAGGGGGTCAGTGACCGCGGACGGACCCCAGATCTCCCTTTCTTCCGGGAACAGTTCGGGATTTGCCTTGCTTCCCGTGTGCGTAAGTTGGGGCATGACCTTACCGCCACGGGCATGTATCGTCTCAGCCAGACGTGTGAGCCCCTCCAACTGGTCCTCACTGTAGTTGCCAAGCTGGTAGAGCATCGCGATCCCGTTGGGCATCACGTATTGAAACCCTGTAATAATAAGCCCTATTCCGCCGGCCGCGAGATTGCCGTAGAATTCCAGGGCCCTGTCAGTGACATATCCTTTCCGGTCCGCCACTCCCGACCAGGTCGCGCTTCGGACGGACCGATTATCGAGGTCTAGAGATTTTATCGAGGTATTTTCAAAGAGTTCCGGCATTGCGTTTATCTCCTTTGGTCAGTGCACCCCTAAAGACGGATAGTGCGCCCTGTCCACGGGTGCTCCAATACTCTCGCGGCTGTGGGCAGCCCCACCTCGCTGCGGCAACAGTCAGTAGGGCCGGCATCTTGCCGGTCAATACGAAGAACGTATTAACGGCTAGATGCCGGTGCTAGTGTGCAGAGCAGTAGCCAAGAATAGTGTCCATTTGGCCATCCGAGATCGACAAACTCGAAAGGCCCATCGGGACGGCGTTTTCTCCGTCATTCCTGCAAACGCAGGAATCCAGAGTCTGGACCCCGGATCAAGTCCGGGGTGACAGCGACATTCCCGCAACCAATTTTGGCAATTGCTAGTGCGCCAGGCAAAGCTTGGCATCTCTTACAGGGTGAGAGTCCCTGTCGGGTAAGGCCTAACCAGCCACCTGTATCGAGTGTTGCGGATATGGAGGAGGACGTCAACGACGACCGAACAAGATATCCGAAGCGTACACAGAGAATCCTGTGGGCCGCAGGGGAGGCCGCACTCCCCTAAGCGATTCAGCCTCGTTACGCCATCAGAGCAGGCGGCGACGGTGTTAGCAAACTGGAAGCCAATACAAAGGGATCGTTACCGGTGAGATCCTGGAGGGCCTGTCGGGGTCAGAGAGCGTGGCACGCAGGAAGAGAGATGTCAGGAACCTGGGAGATCCCATGGTCTCCCTTACAAGAGGGTAGGGTGCTCCGACGCAAGAAACGAAGGGCACCTGACGGATTATGGGGAGTCAGATCGCTCCATAGTACCCGAGGCGGGAGAGCCGACCACATGGGGAAGGGAGCGACAGGGCTGCGTAGCCCGCAAAGGAAACATGAGCCGGTCTGCTGAACCGGGGTTTCTCATGCCAACCTCACTGCGGGGAATAGCATAACGATGCGGAAGTGAGCAGTCCTGAAGAGCCCGGTGCGGGAATACCGCACGCCGGGATCTGTGAGGGGGCCGTCGGGCAACCGGCGGTCCTACCTCGATTAAATGGCACAATACTAGTGAAAAACGTCTCCCGGATAAAATCCTACTGTGCCCTCTGCTTTTTCACTTCTTCAAGCGGGGTTATGACTTCGTTTGCGGAAATGGTTTCGATGTCGCCTGCGATCAAGAAGTCGTAGCCCGCGACTGCTTTTGTCACACCCACAAACATCGGCAGCATAACCTGATGATCGAATTCCCGGACCGTAATTTTCCCGACCGGGGAATCCATTGTCATTCCGGCTAGCGCATCGATGAATTTCTCACGATCCGCAGCGCCAGCCTTCTCATAGGCTTTTGCTATGAAAAGGCCCGAAATGTAACCGGAAAACGATCCAGCGGTGGGATATCTGTCAAACACTTTCTTGTATTTATCGGCGAATGCTTTGTTTTCAGGCAGGCTGGGATAGTAAAAGAGATACGGCGACGTCCCCAGCACGCCTTCAGGAGCGTTCATCCCAAGGGGTTTGAGCGTGGACAGTTCAATCGCCATGTGCGCGATAAACGGAACCCGTTGATTGAATCCGGTGGCTTTGGCAGCTTTCAGAAAGGGCACGCAGCTCGCTCCTCCTGCCGCCACAATGACCGCATCGGGCTTGGCCGACAAGATGGATGTAATGTAGGGAGTGAAATCGGGCTCCCCCACTTTCCACCATGACTCGCCCATGATCTCAACTTGAGGTTTGAGTTTCTTGAGTTGAACCCAGGTCTCCTGGGCCATGGCATGGCCATACTCATAATCATCGCCGGCAATCCAATATTTCACGTATGGCCGCTTTGCAAGCGCTATTGCTGATGCCCGACCAATCATGGCCGTATTCTCATTCATGGAAAACACATAGCGATTGCCCTTTGATCCGGTTATCGCCGCGCTCTTGCCAAACGTCACCACAAAAGGTATTTTCTCCCTTTTTGCCAGATCGGACACGGCCAATGACACTGCACTGTTCGTGGTACCGGCTAGTATATCGACGTTTTCCCGCATAATGAGTTCTTTTGCAGCGCTCAGGGCCAGATCCACTTTGAATTTGTCATCCCGCGTGACAAATTCCAGCTTTTTGCCGAGCACGCCCCCTTTGGCGTTTATCTCGTCCAAAGCCAACTTGAAACCGTCTTTGACATCATTGCAATAGACACTTGGAGGACCGGTATAAGTGTCTATCATGCCTATTTTGATGGTGTTTTCCGCTAGTGCCAATCCTGGAAAGAGGAGAAGTCCAGGGACCAGGCCGGCAAGAATAATCCTCAAGAAACGCATCATGATTCAGTCTCCTTCCAAAAAGGTGGCTCCACCGGAACGGCAGCGAGATGCTCTGTAGACACCCGGGGAATCATAGCAGATAAGGATCTTCGTGCAGCAAAATATTTCGAGGTAACCGTTCAGCGAGCATTGGGCGACCGCCGCGGAGGACCGTCCTACCAGCTCACACTAGGAGGCTGTTGCGCAATCCCGCGTTCCGCGGGACTTTCCCAAATTCGTGGCACGATGGTGCCTGTTGACTCAGCATATCTCGGAGGCTGCTAAGCAAAAAACTTAGTATGTCAGACTCCTAGGAGCCTGGGTGGAGCACCGAAGCAGTGGGCATAGCCTCCACGGTAGCACGATTTGGCCAATGTTCGAAGTTACGTGACAGGCTCCTAGTGCCGGCGTCCCTGCCCCCTTTCAGACGAGGTAGGCGGCTTTTTGCGGCGAACGATCACGAAATCATTCCTGAAGCTCTCTCACCCATCGTGAACGCTCCAGGCGACGGAAGCCGAACCGCTGATACAGAGCCATCGCTCGGCTGTGGCTCGCATCAACCTCCAAATCTATCGCCACAATGCCGGCCTCCAGCGCCCGCTTTAGGACCGCAGTCATCAACGCTGTGCCGATGCCCCGGTGCCGACAATCGGGCGAGACATAAAGCTCCTCAAGCCAGGCTACAGGGCCGCAATGCTCCACACTCAGAACTGTGGCAACATAGGCCACGCCCACAATGCGGCCGCTGTCTCGGGCCAGGATGAGAAAACCACGCGCGATGTCCGCGACCGCATCTCCCAGCACCGGGGCCAATGCCTCGGCAGATGCCTCAATGCCGTGCTCCGCAAGCTGCTGGACCAAAAGCCGGGCGCATTCCCAGCAATCGCTGCTTGTGGCCGGCTCGATTGAGACTCTTTGCATGGCAGAGAAGGGCGATGCCACCTATCCTTTCGCTTTTCTAGCCGCTTTAATGTCGTCCAAGTAAAGCTTGATGAGAGGGCTCATCTCAGGAGGCTGCCATTTGGCCGCCTTGGGTTCTTCAGGCCACGTGAAACCGAGGTGTTTGATTTCTCCAGGACTCTGCGCTTTTTCGAGTATAGAGAGTGTTTCAAGCAAAACTTCACGCTGCCCTTCCGTGTCCCCAACTTGGCCCACCGGTCTCCCGTAGGGATATTCGATAGCTACGGACCTGGGAATGCCTACAAGCTTGTGGAACTCCGGAGTTGGAGTAAGCACCACTGTCGAGAAACCGGCCTCTTCCATCACCCTTGCAGCCAGCCCCACGGACTGGCAGCAAAAAGGTCAGGCTGGTGTGAGAAGCACGGCATCAACTCCTTCTTCCTGCATTCGCTTGCACATGGGTTCTATGGCTTCTTTCAGGAAGTCAGTGCTCTCCCACTGAAAGCCGTAGAAGGAGTAAGCTGTGGGAGCAAGGCGGCCTATGATCCTTTCCCGCTCGAACTCCGCCATGCGGGCCAGCGGCAGTATGACATTAATGTCTTCCAGGATATATTCGGTGTTGATATGGAGGTGATTCGCAGTGATATCCGACGAGGTTGAGCCCTTCGGGATAGCCCTGAAAGATCTATCGCCCCATATGGCTTCCTTCTTTTCCCGTTCCATGTCAAAGGGCGGATCTGTCTCCAGGCTGATTCCTGCGCTCGTGACCAGGGTAAGCGTTGCCTCACTCAACGGCTTGGACAACGGCGTGAAGGGGATGCTCCCCTTAAATCCTTCGGCCGGGATTAAACTGTTTATCCAAGCGGCCAAGCTGGGTGGAAGAAATCGAAATCCGTCAACGGTTTTGTCGGATGCTTGCATAGATCTCCCCTTCCATGTCTAATGTTGTTTATCAAAACGAACCCTGTCTGTGCTGATTGGGTCAACAGTGGCTGTTTATCAACATACCTGATTTCCTACGACCGTCAAGACTTACAGCCAAGTCGAGTCAAGTTGCTATCCAGCATTGCATCTCTGTTTCGCATCACTGGCCATTCTGTTGGATGAAGTGTATACTGAATTCAGTAGCGTTCCAAAGAAAACCGGGCTTTCCCATGGATTTGATGCTGGAAAAGGACTTGGGCGCTTAAGGTTCAAACGGTATACCCGGTCTCAAGGTAGAATTGGAGTATCTTCTCGGTGACGATTTTGCGCCTGGCAGGATTTCGGAAACAGCCATGCTGAGCATCAGTACAGCCCCAGTTTATAGGAGGACTGGCGTCTGCTCATCATCGTTGCGATCGCCGCATGGGTCTGCCTCTGCATATTTTACCTGAAACGAGATAGAGCGAACCTGTGGATCAAGAGTGAGGCTCTCGAGAACTGAGAATTGATGGTTAGACTCCCTCCCGAAGCAAGAAGGTTCCATCTGGTCCGTTCCACGTCTGCTGCGTTGAAATGTGCGCCTGCAGCCTGGGTGCTATTTCTGTCGTTGATAGGCTGCATTCTTGTGGCTTCCCCCACCTGGTCGGGTGAAATATCCGTTACCACCGATGAACCGGTTGTGGCTCAAAAGCAGCGGGTCACAGACGCGGGGGATCAGCAGTCTCAGCAGAACCGCCCACCAACACCTCCAGATTCTGATGCCTCCCGTCAGGTCGAAGACGAAAATAAGTCGCAAATCGATCAGCACGAGGAACTGATCAGCGCTCCAGTCAATTCGTACTTGGAAGAAGAGGAGCGACTCATGGCAGAAGTCGTTCAAACTCTGGATCGCGAATCTGCCTCTCGCTGGTTAGCCGGTTTTATTTCATCAAAGCCCTGGAATTGTCCCTTAAAACAGCAGAATGATTGGGTTGAGGCGATCCTCCGTGCTGTTGAACGCAATAAGCTTCCCATTTGTAAAGAAATCCTGGGGCTTGTTGCCACGCTGATCTCTATTGAATCAGGATTTCATGCTGATCCGCTCGTGGTAGATCCGTCCAGACAGGGAAGTATGGAGGGCCTTCTCAAGCGTGCCGAACTAAAGCTTTTTGAAGAGTACGGCTCCCTAATGTCCATGCCACCTATCCCGAAGTATTATGCTGCGTACAAAGGCAAGTACTGGCCGCAGTTACTTGTTTGTCATAAGGAGAGTGATGTCGAGGTGATATCAAGGCGTCTTGCGGGAGAACTGAAAAAAGATGCCGAAAACTTTCCCGCTCCAGTCCGGAACGTGGTGGACGAAAAAATTGACAAGCTTGCGAATGTAGTGAGCAGCAAAGGATCCATGCAGCTAAAGCTGCTTCGCGCCCAACCTGCCATGAGAAACCGGGGCGAGGAGTTCACTGATGAAGAGCTTACCCAATACATGTACACCATTAACGGAGGAGTGGACGTGGGGGTAGCGGCACTCAAACCCATGTTTGTGCAATACGCGGCCCGGTACGCCAAAAAAGGGGACTTGTCCTGGCTCTTTTTTGTGGGAATGGATTATCACTATGGTCCTTTTGCCAGCAGAAACATGGCGGAGCAACTCAGAATACGAGACCTTTCAGGGCAAAAAATAGCCATAGATGGCAGTTTTCTTAATCACGATGAAGACGGGAGACCGGAGAAACAGGATTCGGAAACGCTGACAGCCGCGGCTGAAGCCTGCCCGTCCATTTCAAAGGAGGCTCTTTTCGATGTCTTCTGTTTGGAACGGGCTTCACAGTACATATACACGGATGTCCACCGTTCCATTGTGGAGGCTCATAGGGAAAAATACAGAGAAATTCCCTTTGCTGTGGTTGGCGAGATAAGAATGGGAGACAGTGCTCAGATCAAATTCGGTACCAAGCCGACCACTAGACTTTACCTTAACAAACTCGACCGGTACCTGAACTCCATACCGTGGGACGACTAATCATTTACCCCAAATCCTATCGGTCGGCTTTCGCAGCGCCGTTTTCATTTAATTAAACTAATTGCCATTTTGTGTCCGATTTGAGGGAAGACACCGTCGCCCCGGACTCCGATCCGGGGTCCAGTCCGGATTCCCGCCCGCACGGGAATGACTGCGATAGACCCATCACGGTGCACCTTCAGGATTCTCTGTATCGTACGGCCAAAGGGACATTATTTCCGCCAAACGCGATAAGTGGTATAGTCGGAGTGCCCGGATTGGCATCCCGATCGATTCTCCCCTGACGATTATTGTCGAAGAAAATTCACCACAGCAAAATAGATGATGGGCGCAATTGCCATCCGGTAATAGGCGAAGGGCGTCAAAGTCCAACGCTGAATAAAGGCTAGAAAGGTCCGAATTGCCAAAGATGCTGCCAAAAACGAGACCAACAGCCCCACCGCGAAGTATGGGACATCAGACGCCTGGAACAGATGCCAATTCTTATAGAGATCGTATACCGCGGCCGCGGTCAGTATCGGAACCGCTGCCAGGAATGAATACTCAGCAGCAATCTTGCGGGAAAATCCGCAGAAGAGTCCGGCAACAATTGTGGATGCAGAGCGAGATACTCCGGGCCACAGGGCGAGGCATTGGACTAAACCAATTACGCCCGCTTGAGTATAGGTAAGCTCGTTTACGTCGAAAACCCGCGGCTCAGGTTTGTACTTTTCCGCAAGAAGGATTGCTACTCCTCCGATGCCCAAAGCACCCGCCACCGTCAGAGGCCCGAACAGATACGTTTTGATAAAATGGTGGGCGGCAGCTCCGACGATAACCGCAGGCAGGGTAGTCAAAGCCAGGAATGACAACCCCTTCCAACCTGAAAACTCTTGATGATCCGGATAGTTCCGCCACGGTATGAGGTGCAAGAACCGTTCTCTATACAGAACCACTACGGCTGAAATTGCGCCTATTTGCAAGAAGACTTCAAAGCACGTAGCCTTGGGTCCAGTAAAATGCAACAGGTTCCCAACCACGATGAGATGACCTGCTGAAGAAATGGGTAAATACTCGGTCAAGCCGAGAACGATGCCGAGAATTACTGCAATCAAAAAAACGCTCATACAACCTCTCTAGTTAAATACTTGTATTGCTGATGTTCTTTGGTCACGGCACGGCGTTACCCTGCCTCCAGACCTTCCGTCGTCATCGACAGCGAGTATGAACTTGTCTCTCAATATCTCAGAACTTGGCATGAATAACCTCCAGGAGGAGTCAGAGCGTGAACACCTGCATCCCGCGGCTCCCCTTCTATTTCAACACATCCAATATCAGATTCCGAGAAATTTTTCCTTAATCTCCCTGTTTTCGACGATTCTGAGGCGTGATCGGGTACATCAAGGGAGAGAGTGCGATTTCAATTGCAAGAAACATCATGAGGTGGCTGCGCTCCCCTCCCTCCGGCACTATCTCTTAATTTTCCTCTCGCCAGAGAAGCAAAAATTCCCAGAATACAGAGCACTGCACATACCGTGAAGACCGCATCGACGCTCTTCAAAAAGGCTGGGTACAGTTTAGGGGTAATTGGTGTCCGGCCCATGGTCAGCGAAAATGCAAGAGTTGCAATCCCCATACTGAACATCTGTCCCAGCATGCGCATGGAGCCTACCACACCCGATGCTATGCCATAAGATTTTCTATCCACAGAGCCTCATAATTGCGTTCATGTTGGGTGAAGAAAACAAGCCAAAGCCGAATCCGATTATCAGCAGATCTGAAACAATGTACGTAAGACTGGTTTGAAAGCCCAATAAAGTGAGCCCTAATAGGCCCACGGCTGTTACCCCCATTCCTACTGACGCAATTTTTTGAGGTTCGATTCTATCCGAGAGCTTTCCCGCGATTGGTGAACATGCGGCCATAGTTAAGGGTTGAACAATGAGCACGAGTCCGGCCATGCTTGGGTCAAATCCCTTAATGTACTGCAAATAGAGGCTCAAAATGAACGTTATGGCGAACGTAGCACTATAATTTATCAGGGCGGCGAGGCTTGAAAACGCAAATGCTCTGTTCATCGTAAACATTGTAATGTCGAGAAACAGGGAATTTGACCCTTAGTTCCCACAAAACGAATAAGACCAGAACAATGAGGCCAAAGCACAAGAGACCGCCGCTCATGGCCGAAAGTGGGCCTGAAAGGCCGATCATGATGGTTGTGATGGCAACCCCATAAAAAAGGGAACCTAGCAGGTCCAATTTCTCGCCTCTCGCATCAGCCCATTCCGACTTCAATTTAGTCACAGCCAAATAAGTAGTGGGTACTCCCAGGGGAACCATTGACCCAAATACACTTCGCCACCCGTACATGTGGGTTAATACTCCCCCGAGAAAAGGGCCAACAGACAAACCGATATAGACAGCCGCCACGATTATCCCTATTGCTTTACCCCTTTCGGCTGCCGGAAACACAGATGTAGCAATGGCAATACCTGTGGCAAAAACCATAGCGCTCCCCATTCCCTGCATAATCCTGAACAGGATAAGCATCGTCGCGTTTACTGCCAAAGCAGAGAGAAGGGAGGAAAATGTGAACACCACGATACCGATAACGTAAATCTTTCTTCGCCCAATAATGTCGCTTACCTTCCCAAACGGTACCAGAAAAACCGCTGCTGACAGGATATATGACGTTGCAAGCCAGGCAAGCAGGACGGCGTCGATATGGAATTCTTTCTGAATAGCTGGAAAGGCCACATTCACGGATGACACCATTAGAGGCGTCAACAGGGAGCTCGAAACAGCGACAAAAAGAAACTGCTCGTTTTGAGGTTTGGTCAGTCATGTAAACCTTCACGCATTCTGTTATCCAAAATCGTCAGCTTGGCCAAACGGGATTAGTCCGCTGAAGACCTTGGCATCGCGAACTCAATCGAAGTACCAAAGTGCTAGCCAAAAGGCTGCAACACCCGGACTAGCGTCCACGATCGTGTTGTACCTAACAAGTAATACTTCTATCAGATGAGCGCTGCTTAGGATAGGGAGTTAGAAGCGGGCAAATGGATAGGAGGGAATTTTTCAAATTAGGGGGGAGCTGGCAGCATTGCTCTTGCGGCGGGTCTGGATAATCTGGCAAGATCTGACGAGAAGGGGACGGGGCATTATGAAACTCCATTTAACTGACGTGGAATTATTCCGGCTTGGTCCCCAGAAATAAGTAATAAGGGGCCGAGACAAAAGGAAGATAGGGCAACTTGGCTCGATGCTGACTATAATGCCGAACTTGTAACCGTCGAGTCATATACGGCACGTGATCACTGCTGGGAAACACACCATCGACTTCAAACCACATTCGCCAGAAGGCACGATTGCCCACTGTGAGGCTGCTGCTTTTCCGTTATGCGGAATGGATGCCCAATGAAAAAGTCGCATACCGCTCCATATCCTCCAGGCTTGAGTATTTCCACGGCGTGATCAATTGCTGCATACCACTCCGGAATCATGGTGAGAGAGTAAGAAAAAGAGACCACATCGGCATGTTCATTTTTGGGCATCGTAAAGCTCAGCAGCATCCGCGTGGACTACTTCCATGTTGTTCCATCCGTTGCGCCTTTTCCTGTCTTGCGCCACTGATAGCAGAGGTTCACACATGTCGACCACGTAGGCCTTTTTCAACAGGGCCATTTGGGGACCCAACGCTTCAAAATTGGCGCCCGTTCCACCTCCCATGTCCACCCAGATATCGCCCGGATGTACCGGAACAAGATGGAAGAGGTCGGCTCTGCCGGAAAGGAGTCGTTGACGAAAATCATCGTAATGAGATTCTTGGCCACTGTAAAAACTGTTGAGGCGATCTTGAAGCGTGACGCCGCGCATACGTTTAAAAACCAGGTGATATAGAGTCTCAAGGTCCTCGAAATATCGCATCTTGTCACACGGGAAGCAGGTCGGCAATATAGAAACTGCTGTACATGTGAACTCGATCCCGTTCGTGCAGTTCTCTGGCTCGCTCCACCTGATATGATAATAGGTCTTTGATAAGCACCGTTTTGTCGTCGAGCTGCACTTCGATGGGATTGATGAAATCGGTATCCAGGGCGGCACTTCGCCAGATAACTCGAGCGGATCTGTCAGCGCGACGCACCAGCCATTGCCATTCTAAACTAAGCTCCTCTCGACAATTTGCGGCAAGCCAGTCCATGTGGTCCAACAAGACAAATCGCGAGATACGCCCTTCATGCTGTGCCAGAAAATCCGATACGGAACCATTAAAGCACTGAATCTTGTCAACGAGTCCCTGCTTGAGGCGGTTGAAATTGTCCGGTTTGAGATACTCGGGACAGCAATCTCTTGAGTATTTTCCGTTGAGGTAAACCTGCCAAAAGTAGTTGTCCGAGAGTGGAAGCCGTGCAAATACATAATCCAGGCAATCTTCAAGCAGCTTTTCTACTCCTCCGCCGTATGTCCTATTCAGTATGTCCTTCTGTTGGGGCGGAACACCTAAGAGGGAACAACACCAGATTACTCTTGACGAGGTGGCGAATAAACGGAGAGAAGAATCTTCTCTTAAGCTGCGTCTCATAGATCCATTGCTGTGCCTCCAGAGAGGGCGCTTCCAGGATCTCTTCGATGAGGTTACGCACCTTGGCAACATAGTCAATGTAATAGTTAGCTGCTCGAGCCACTAATCCGGCAGCACCGCGAAAATAAAACGACGATCGCCAGCCCTTGCCCGAGAAATAAGAGATTTTCTTGTCCCAGAATTTCTGCGCATCTGGTGACAGTTGCATGCGGAGCGTGTCTTGGTAGATTTCTCTGGACCAGGGTGAATAGCCGTTGCCGAACAGTGAGAAAAAATCATCTAATGATAAGGATCGAATGCCTGCAATCTTGAATTCAAGCAGGAAATTCTGTCTGGGGTTCATATCCACGGCATAGATGCGCTCAGGGTTCTCCAGTACATAATCGAGAGCATTGCAGCCCGCGGAGGTTATGACCATTACTCTGTCTTGAGGTGTCAGGCCCAAGGCGACCCGATCGATCCGCGGATCCTCCCAGCAGGTATTGTAGATCAGGTTGTTTCCATGAATCAGGCCGAAAAGTTTTCCCGTCACAGAGTTTACCGGCATTCATTGCCTCCATATAGGGCCGCTTAACTGGATACATGTCCCGTACCATAAGGTCTCGCACGATGATTCTCCGGCCTGTTGCAGCCTTCTGAAGTCAAGAGTGTCATCGTTCACCTGAATGAATTACATGCTCAACATTGTCGCTGATACGTAGCCGCACAATGACGGTATTTGTCGAAATTCGTTCCGATAGATGGGACGGCAATGGACTACCGCAAGAAAACCTATAGAATTCCGTATACAAAACCTATGTGCGGCCCCGGTAAAGATAGAGCGCTATGTCTTTGTTACGACGTATTGCGTCCTTGATTGCCTCGCAATTCCTCTCCGACTTGATCATGGATTTCCAAGAAAACAGATGATTTTCCTCGTGGAAATCGGAATTGGCTATATAGTTGAATTTTCTGAGCCCTATGACATCGAACAGGCTATCTCTGTTGGCCACTTCCCATGCATCAAACAAGTCTTGATACTGTTGATGGTGGCGCCATAAATGAGCATATACCGGTTGGTATTCCACTTCTTCCTTGTGATGAGGATGACACGCTATGGCGACACCCTCTTGACGATGGATTTCTTGAACTATCTTCTCGACTGGGAGATCGGGGCTGATATATTCCTTTATATCAAGGGCAAGTATGTGGTATTGCCCTGAATTATTGGTAACCTCGGCCTCAGGGATGAGCACCACACGATGTCTCGTCCACGCCGTTTGTTTTAGGCGCCACAGAGTGTGAAGATAGTCTGGGAACGACGATTCAGAAATGGCCCACGATTTACTACCTTCTTGTTGCAGAAGTTCAGTGGTCTCGGTGTCCAGAATGTGGTCCGTTATGGCCATCGCATCGAATCCGTGCTTTCCGTACAGATCGATGACCTCTTCGAGGCTACACGTACCATCGCTCGCGGTGGTGTGGATATGGAAATCACATAAAAGCCATTCTGGAACCATGGTTCCCCACATAAACCAAATTGAGTTGCAACCTTACATCCTTCTCGCACCGTTTCTGCGTACCTGAGTCGTATTAGGCCCTAGTTAAGGGAATATTAGTTTGTGATTAGTCGCTTCCTTGTTAGTTCCCTCTCTTTTCTTCCTGCATTCCCGAAGACCCGCAGGATTGGGGATAATATGGGGAATTGGTCACGAGACCGGTCCACGAGTGCCGTGGCGGGAAAGGGGACAGGTTGGACGAGATCTTGCCCCAAGCCGCTCTTGTTAACGCAGGCAGCCGGGTCACCCGTGCCGCCTAGGACATAACCGACAGATCGCCATCTTAGGGAAACAGGACCTTTCAATTAAAAATGACCTACCGTCCCCTTAACACTGCCCATTCCATTCCGGAAGTTAATTACTAAACTCTTGCACAATACGATTGCGCGCACTGGGAGTATGCCGCGTGATACATAAGTGAAAGAGTTGAGGGCTAATGAAAAAAGCGCTTGCATAGCGCGAAATGGCGCGGTTATAGAATGCCTCCTTAGTGGAGGCAGAGCGCAATGCCCGTGGTGGCCGACATCCCCAAGGAATTTGAGAAGGCTCTCGAAGCGTTTCGCCCCCATTTCGGAGCGCCCGCTTTTGAGCATTTCAAGCGCTACGTCTTGGGTCTGATCGTCTCGGAGAACCTGACCGTAGAGGGGATCAATCGGATTTTCATTCAAGCCAAGCACCCCAGTTCTCTCAACCGATTTCTCACCACGGGGATCTGGAAGCAGCAAGAGGTCAATGATACCAGAATCGATATACTCAAGATCCAGGGGGCTCTCGGGGGCAAGGGATGGTTGGCGATTGACGACACCCTCACCCATAAGACCGGCAAGAAGATCGAAGGTGTCGGCATCTATTGGGATCACAGCGAGAAGAGATACGTCCTGGCTCACAACATCGTGACTGCGGAGTTCGTCAACCCGAAAGGGGAAAGCCATCCTCTCGACTTCCGGCTGTACCTCAAAGAAGAGCAGAGCCGGGAGAAAAGGGTCCCCTTTAAGACCAAAATCGACTTGGCCCAAGAACTGGTGGAAGATGCTCTGCAACTTGGCCTTGAAATCCAGGGGGCACTTTTCGACAACTGGTTTGCCTCCAAAGATTTCATCAAATTCCTCCAGAGCAAGGGCCTGCATTGGGTAACCAGACTCAAGTCCGACCGCAACATCAAGATCAAAGGAAGATATGTGGCAATCAGCCAGTTCGCCGGTACTCTGCCCAGAGAATCGTTTAGGAGGGTGCAAATCGGTGATCGGATCTATCAGGTCTTCTCCAAAGCGGTGGATCTCAAAGGGGTCGGTCTGGTCAGAATCTTGATCAGCTATGATAATGAAGAGTTTTCCGGTTCCCCTGCCTACTTCGCTACCGACCAGATCCGGTGGGAAGGAACCAGAATCCTCAAGACATACTCCAAGCGGTGGAACATAGAGACGTTTTTCAGAGATTCCAAGCAGAATCTCGGCCTTGAGGACTACCAGCTCAGAGATCTTTGGGGTATCGAACGTCATTGGTATCTGATCTTACTGGCCTA
This sequence comes from uncultured delta proteobacterium, assembly GCA_963828085.1. Lineage (GTDB taxonomy): Bacteria > Desulfobacterota > Desulfomonilia > Desulfomonilales > Desulfomonilaceae > CAWBBA01. Next base: position 22,125 of record CAWHDO010000016.1, on the reverse strand, counting down.
TAGTCTCCAAGTGTCCGGCCTGTTCGGAATTGCCCAAAAACCTCGTCGTGAGTCTCCTACGTTGGGAGATCTCATCACCAGAACCACCAGAAACGTTTTCAGCGGGCTTGTCGGATGGATCACTCTCCAATTGAATTGTGGCCGATCCCAAGAAGAGATTTGCCGCATCGCCTACGGATTCTGACGACGGAGAGGCCGATCCTATGCTCCCAAGCTCACAGGATTACTGTTTCTTGTTCACCCTATTGTGCAAGACTTCAGTTAATTAATAGAAAAGACATCTTATCTGCACAAATCATGAACGTGGTCGTGTTTTATTAGGTACCAAAAGCCATAGGAATTTCTGCTACTTATCATAGGCAAAGGAGGGTTGAACAATGAAATCTTTGACATTGCGTAGTTCGGTTTCGATAACTAAGCGACCCAGTGTGCGGACGCGCCCCGTGTCTCTACGCAAAGGGCCTATTTATCAACCAACAGGCATATGCGGAATCGGCGCCCGCTCTCAAGGACATTTCCGGCTCGGCAATTAGGAGTATATGCCAAGCCGTCGAAGGGCATTGAAAAATCGGGATGGATCTGCTAACCCCCTATGACCTCCGGCTCTCACCTACGTTGTGACAGTCAAAGGGGAGCGGTTTGACGGAAAAATGTTCCGCCGTTGAATGAAAGACGGAGCAAGGCCGGCTAACCGGCGATAATAGACAGCTACAGACGGCAAACGATCCGCCTGTATGAAAGTGAAGGCGTCATGGAAACAGTGATTGATATTCCGATTCCGGGAGAATATACGAGCCGGATAGTAGACTACGGCGGCTGCAAATTCGAGTCGGAACTCGCCGCGGAACTGTGGATGCATATTCTGCAACACAAGTGGTTCCTTTCCGAAAGGCTCGGAAGAGACGTGGGAATAAAAGTAGCTTGTCTCGATTATATCGAGAATACTGATTCCATCCTGACAGCGCTGGAAGAGACGGAAAGAGCCCATCTCCTCAAAGAACTTGGGGCGTGGCTCGGAGAAGGATTCAATAGCATGGTACAGGAACACAGTAGCCTTGACTCTATCAGGGACACCTTTGGCCGTTACCTTAGCCCGGAGGTCGTCAACGAGATCCTGAAATCCCCGGGGGGTGAAGAACTAAGGGGTGAATTGAGGGAGATAACCATTCTCGTGTCGGATATTCGTGAGTTTACACGCACAACCGAATTATTGGAACCGGGACAGGTGTTAGAAATAATCAACCGTTACTTGGAAGAAATGACGGATATCATAATGAAACATGGGGGCACGATTGACGAATTCACCGGGGATGGGATCCTTGTATTCTTTGGAGCGCCAACCTTCGTCCCGGACCACTGCACGCGGGCCGTGGCCTGTGCGTTGGAGATGCAGAAAGCCATGGAGGGATTGAACAGAGGCAATCTGCGATTTGGGCCTCCCTGAACTTCAAATGGGGATCGGTATCAAGCAGTGGTCAGCTAATTGTCGGTAACATAGGCTCAGAGAAACGCAAAAAATACGGAGCGGTAGGAATTCCCATAAATTTGGCTTTTAGGATTCAAGCAGAGGCCGAAGGCGGTGAGGTCCTCGTGCCGCCCGCAGTCTTTCATAACCTCGCAGGAGAGCTATTTGGTGGAGGAGACAAGGCAGTGTTCCCTCAAGGGTATTGAGCAGCCGGTCATCCTATATCGCGTGGAGGGACTCAGAGAACAAGACTGATTGAGCAAAAGCGCCTGAAGAGGTTGACGGCCACAATTATTGAAGGTTCTTCACCTGATTCCGCGAGTCAAATATAATCTCAGTTCTGAATTCACCGCCCTGGCTGTCCGCCAATGGCTTGCAAACACAAGGGTACGAAACCCTTTAGATCGAACCTGGTAGCCCTTGGGCCAACGGCTACTGCAAAAGCTTCGAAGGCAATTTCAGAGACGAAGTGCTTGACTATAGTTTTGCTCTTTCGTAAGACTCGGGTCGTTTTGTGAAGGGGCGTGTGCCGCATTTCGAGTAGTTGTGGTGTTCGCTGGGATCGCGCGAAATTCCGGGGATGAAATGAGAGCGTCTTGCCGCAACGAGCATGTCCGAGAAGGTGACATGTCGCTTGGAATACCAGGGTGCAGTGCGAATCAAGAGGTCTTTTCCCGTACGGAACTTATCCACGAACCAGACCACCACGAAGCAATAGCTCCAATAAGCCATGAGCGGGGCACGAGTCACGGATTTCTCGCAGCGACACTGAGGGTCTGCGCTGCCGAGCAGACTCTTGGTCTCCCGATTGGTGATCTCGATACTCCAGCGGTGGCTGAATCTTTGGATGGTCTGTTCATCGGAAGCCGCCGTGTCGGTGTCGAAGAAAACCGTGTCCGGGTACTTGCCGGCAGGATCTCGGACCATCACAATGGACAAAGGTTCATTCCCAGCAGCCTTGTACCAGATCGCCTCAAAGCGGTACACAGACACGATGGTCTCTTGGCCGTACAGGGTGATCCAGATCCATTCCCACTGGTTCTCGTCGCGGCCGAAGATCGATTTTGGACAAGGCAGACGGTCTCCCTTTTTCCGTGGACGCCCTCTTCTGCTGGTGGTTTTTTGCACCACCACAGCGTAGAGGGCAGCGTCCATGCGGACTTTTCCCGTAATATGAACCCCGTGGGGGCGACTTTGGAGCAGTTGTTTGTTGGAGTATCCGCCATCAACGATAACCCGGAGGGTTATGGAGGGATCAAGCCACGAGCGAGTTAACCGAATCAACTCTGCGCCCAACTCGGATTTGCTCTGGTGTTTCTCGCCCACTGGCTTCACCTTCGCCTTTTCAGGCCACCACAGACGAGCGGCATAGGGCAAACAAAACACCCTGTCGGATATGCCAGGCAAACGAACCACAATCCCGATGATGACAAAGCAGACGCCGTATCCAATCGGCTTTCCGGTCTTAGGAGCGTTCCCGTCGTGCTGAAATCCGGCGCCGAAGATCTTCTTACCTACATGGCTATTCAGCGTGTCGTCCAGGACAAGCTCAATCTCCGTCACACCAGGCAACAGGGTATCCACTATCATCCTGAATACCTCAAAAGCCACTTCTTCCGGCGTCCATTTGGCCTTCTGCAGGAACCGGTAGATGCTGACGAAGCTCTCCGATTCGTGCAGCCTTCCCGTGAGGATCACTTGACTGATGGTGTGAACCCCCACAGTCAGGACCCAACCGGTGATCAACACCCCGAAATGCCTAAGACTCGGGGCAGTAAAGCAATCCCCAAAACGCACCTTGTCAATTTGAAACGGCTGTGGCAGATTCCGCTTGCGCATCGGCGTTCCTCCCCCAGTTTGTTGCCAAACCGTCTATGGCAGGGGCGCCGATGATTTTCAAGGAAATCACCGCAATATCAGACTACTCATGCAAAAAAGTGCAAAACTATAGGCTTGATCGAAAGACCTTCTATACCCTCAGGGAAGCCCAGGTACTCATCTAAGGAGAGCGAAAGGAATACAACATCTTCAGGCCGCAGTTCTTTTTGACCTATCGCCCGCCTGCTCCTGAGGCAATAATCGCAACGCGCATCATCCACACTACGCGGAGAGATCCTTTCCCTGTCTCAGGAGGTCAAGGTATTATGGCGGCTCAGTTTGCACCGGAAGGAGAGGGTCATGACTGAACTTGAGTTAATTCTCGTTGGCGTTGCGGCGGTTGCAGGGGGTGCGGTCAATGCGCTGGCCGGGGGAGGGACTCTCATCACATTTCCAATGCTTACCGCCGTGGGCATACCGACTGTACCTGCTAATGTCACCAATACGGTTGCGCTTTGCCCTGGGTACCTGGGGGGAACATTTGCCCAGATCAAAGACCTGAGCGGGAATCAGAGGAAACTATGGCTTCTTGGCCCAACCGGTGCACTTGGTGGAGTCGTAGGTGCCGTCTTGCTCCTAAACACTGCGGAGCAGACGTTTCGCACGCTCGTCCCATATTTGATTCTTCTTGCTGCAGGACTTCTTGCCATTGAGGATCCCCTTCACCGATGGCACACGGGCCGAGTCGGCCGCGGTGAAGCACAACACGAGCATGAGGTGTGGACTGTTTTTGCGATGTTTCTGGCCTCAATCTACGGAGGCTACTTCGGTGGGGGACTCAGTGTCATTGTCCTTGCGGTGCTTGCACTCGTGGCACATGACTCGCTCACACGGCTTAACGCTCTCAAGCAAGTGATAGCGTTCTGCGTCAACGTTTCAGCAGCCATTTTCTTTCTCTTCTCGGGTAAAGTGGTGTGGTCCGCGGCGTTAGTGATGGCCGTTGGGGCTCTGGCAGGCGGAGCAGTTGGTGGGCTGCTGGCAGACTGGATCCGACCGCAAGTGCTACGCTGGGTTGTCGTGGTGGTGGGGATGGCAGTCTCAATCGTATATTTCGTTCGGTAGGCGATTCTGTATTGAATGCAATGCGCCCAATCGTCAGCAACAACTTTCTGAAGTGGGAGTTCGAAACAGCCTTTGCCCAAATCGTTTGCTTCCCCGAGAGCCAAGCGCTGACATATACCCGTTGCCAAAAGTTTTGTCCGATTGGAGGTAGCCTCGCACCGTCATTCCGGCGGAAGCCGGAATTCAGTCTTTTCAACATGTTTCTGGACGTCGGCTTTTACCTGAAAGTGCGTCCCCATTACGCAGGAGTTGATGGAAATTTGGTGCCACGGATGTGCCCCGCGCCCGTGGGGCTCATCCGTGCCGGGACGGCGGCACGTCCTCCACATAAGGTTTCCTTGCTGCACAGATCCATCGGCCATCGGGCAATAACTGGCAAGCACGGATGAGTTCCGCAAGGCAGAACACATCCGTGGCACCAGAAATCATCGCAGCACTTTCATTTTCCGTTGCGACTGACAGGTCATGGTGGTTCGCCGGGGTTACGGACGGTCAACAGGTCATTACTTTTGGCAATGGGCATAACCATCCAAGCTAGAAGCCGCGCCATTAGACATCGGCTCGATCAGGCGTCGGATCGCAACCCTGCTTGCTGCTCCAATTAATGCTGCCGACGTCACGCGAAAAGACAGTACTCCGGCTTGTACACATGGCTCCGAATGAACGCCTCCAGGTCAGCAGGTCGTTCGACCCGAGCAAGGTCGTTATCAAAAATCACCTTCAACACCCGGGCAGCGGTAACGATCTCCGTTTCCAGGATGTTCGACTGAGGTGGATAGAGCATTCCCTGGTTGAGTTGGTCAGTACCCGACCTGGTCCGCAATGGCTCTGGCAGCCTCAACAAACATCTCATCAGTGACTCGCCTGGCTTGAGTCGCGTAGATTGCCATCCCAATAGCCGGGAAGACATAAAAGTTGTTCGCCTGAGCGGGCAGCAGGGTCTGCTTCCCGTACTGGACCGGCGGGAACTGCACACCAGCAGCGTAGACCGCCTTGCCTTTTGACCATTTGTACGCCTGCTCTGCAGAAACACTCGGCGTGGTCTGTCGGGTTGGACAGGGCGAAGATGATCGGACGTTCATTGATCTGGCACATGGCCTCCACGACCTGTTGAGTGAACGCCCTGCCTACCGTGCTCACTCCGATGATGGCGTTCGGCTTGAGCGAGCCGATGGCGGCTACAAAATCCTTCGTCGGCGCGTGGGGGTAGGCATACGGCAGTTGAAAGTCCAAGAGGTCCTTGCGAGTCGGCTCAAGCAGCCCGTTCACATCGAACAGCGAGATCTGTGCTTGCGCTTCTTTCAGCGAGATTCCCTCAAGAGTCATGGCGGAGGCGATCAGATTCGCTATTCCAATGCCGGCAGAACCAGCTCCAAGGAACAGGATGCGTTGGTCTTTGAGTTTGCCTCCTGTGACTTTCAAGGCATTGACAAGCCCGGCCAGTGCGATCCCGGCTGTGCCCTGAATGTCATCATTGTAGCAGCACACTCGATCTCGATATCGCGAGCAAGCGGACGGCATCGCTGCCTGTCCAGTCCTCAAAATGAATGCAGCAAAGAGGAAAGACTTCTTGCACCGCGTCCACGAACTCGTCAACAAAAGAGTAAAGCTCTTCGGTTGAAGGCCGCGGTCGTCGTAGCCCTACATAGAGCGGATCGTGAAGCAATGCCTCGTTGTTGGTCCCCGCGTCGAGATACATGGGGAGGAGTCCCTGAGGAGGGACGCCTGCCGTCGCTGTATAGAGCTGGAGCTTGCCGATAGGGATACCCATGCCGTTAGCACCCAGATCGCCCAGTCCCAGAATCCGACCGCCGTTTGTCACGCAGATGAAGCGCACATCTTTGACCGGCCAGTTTTGGAGTATCTCCTTGACACGGCCTTTGCGAGTAATTGACAAATACATTCCTCTGGGACGACGGAAGATGTGGCCGAACTTCAGGCACGCTTCGGCAATCGTAGGATCGTAGACAATAGGCAGGAAACGAGCCGGATCAGACATAATCAGTCGGTAAAACAGCGTTTCGTCATTGTCGAGCAGGTTCACGAGGTAAATGTACCGATCGAGGTCAGTGTTTTTGTGCCCGAGCTGCAACAAAGCTCTGCGAAGCTGAAGGTCCTCGGGTTCGGTTACATCGGGAACCAGGCCAACGATCCCAAGCGCCTCTCGTTCGGCCTCTGTGAAAGCAGTTGATTTGTTAAGAGTCGGGTCATGAAGTATTTCCATGCCGCGCTTTTTCTGAGGATTCTCATTCTGTGTCATGTTTTGCCTCCCGGTAATTTAGTGGGTTTCCGAAGATCAATTTCTCCGTGCATAATTGTTCGTCAGTCGGCGACATAGGGATAGACCATCTTTTTCGGATCGACGATCCGGTCGTAGTCCGCGTCACTGACGTAGCCAAGCTTTAACGCTGCCTCTTTCAGCGTGAGATCATGATCGTTTGCGTAGTGGGCAATCTCTGAGGCTTTATCGTAGCCGATCTCCGGGGACAGCGCCGTGACCAGCATCAGCGAATGCTGGACAAATTGATCAATCTGCTTCAGGTTCGGCTCCGTTCCTTCAATCAGGTAGATCCGGAAGTTGTGGCGGCTGTCGGTGAGGATGCGGACCGATTGCATGACATTAGCAATCATCAGCGGCTTGTAGACGTTCATCTCCAGATATCCCGAAGCGCCGCCGAAGCCCACTGCAACGTCATTGGACATGACCTGCACAGCGATCATGGCGAGCGCCTCGCATTGCGTCGGATTCACCTTACCCGGCATGATAGAGGAGCCCGGTTCGTTCTCCGGGATTTTCAGTTCGTGAAAACCGCACCGCGGTCCGCACTCAACAGTCGGATGTCGTTAGCAATCTTGTAAAGGGAGACGGCTAGGCTACGCAGGGCACCGGACAGCATTACGAGGGCATCGTGTGCACCCTGTACGGCAAATTTGTTGGTCGCGCTTACGAATGGCAGCCCTGTCAGGTGTGCAATCTCCGCAGCGGCATCTTTGGCAAATCTGGGTGCGGCATTGAGCCCGGTTCCTACTGCCGTGCCGCCAAGGGCAAGACTCCAGACACCTGTAAGGCTGTTCCCAATATGCTGAAGGCTCTCGTCCAGCATGCCGACATAACCTGACCACTCCTGCCCGAGGGTCAGCGGCGTGGCGTCCTGCATGTGAGTGCGACCTATTTTGACGATGTTTTTCCACAACTCGGCCTTGGCCGCGATGGCATCGCGCAATGCCTTCACCGAGGGCACCAGCCTCTGCTTGGTTCCGATGCCCGCGGCCATGTACATGGCGGAAGGGAACGTGTCATTAGAGGACTGCGACATATTCACGTGATCGTTCGGATGTATCGGGGACTTGCTGCCTAGAGGCGTGCCGCCGATCTGACAGGCTCGGTTGGAGATCACTTCATTGACATTCATATTGAACTGGGTACCGCTCCCTGTCATCCAGACGTGGAGCGGGAATTGGTCTGGATGCTTTCCGACAAGGATTTCGTCGCAAACCTGGGCGATCAAATCCCTTTGTTGCGAGGTAAGCCGACCGCCAATTTCATTTGCGAATGCAGCGGCTTTCTTCAAGATCGCATACGCGTCTACCAGTTCGCGCGGTATCAGGTCGGTACCGATGCTAAAATGCTTGAGCGAACGCTGTGTCTGCGCACCCCACAACTTGTCGGCAGGTACCTGCACCTCCCCCAGGCTATCTGTTTCGGTACGGAACTCACTCATGATTTCCCCCTTAAATTGTCCTGCTGTACGGCCTTTAGTTCCCCGTGAGTGCCAATTCGTCTAGAATAACGGTCCCTTCACTAATCAATTCTTGTGAGCAAAACAGGTCTTTTTGCACTCAGCCTGACAGTACCCGAAATTATGCGGCGGTCTTGCCATTTCGCACGTCTTTGGACCGGTGGCCGGCCGCAGACTCGTTCCCCCAACCCTGAAAAGCCCCCAGTATGGGCCCCCACAAGGCCCGAGGGAGGCAAATCCTGCCTCACGTTGCTGAAAAAGCCTCTTTCATCCTATACTTGAGAATACCTCGCGGCACTTCCCACGGTCAAGCACAATACTGTATCCCGCCGGCAATGCCCCGCGTGCAAGGAGTCCATAGTTGCATATTCATGATAACAGAAGAATGGTCTCTTTTCCCTACTCTTCCTCTTCCTACAACCATGTCCGAAAACGTCTTGCCTCAATTGCGATATGTGATCAACTTAGGGTAACAGTTTTGGATCGTGTGAATCGTTGTTCAAAACACCGGCGAGGCAGAATTTAGCACGGATTTCAAACATCCATGTGCCGGAGGCCATAACGATGAGACTTGATACGCGGATCTGCGATAGGGCGCGGTTGGCCAGGGACCCTCGATTCGACGGCCTGTTTTTCACAGGAGTTTTGAGCACCGGTATTTATTGCCGACCAATATGCCCGGCGCGTCCGCCGAAGCCGGAAAACATTGTCTACTTTCCTTCCGCGGCTGCAGCGGCTGAAGCCGGGTTGCGTCCTTGTCTCCGATGTCGGCCCGAGGCAGCACCGGGCAGTCCGGCCTGGAACGGTACATCCGCCACGGTTTCCCGGGCCATGATGCTGATCCGTCAGGGTGCGTTGAATGAAGGAAGCGTGGAGGACCTGGCCTCGAAGCTTGGTGTGGGCAGTCGTCACTTACGTCGATTGTTTCAAACCCATATCGGCGCTTCGCCTAAAAGTCTGGCAACGACCCAAAAAATCCTTTTTGCAAAAAAACTGCTGAGCGAAACAGCACTGACCGTCACCCAAATCGCATTTGCATCGGGTTTCGGCAGCATCCGGCGATTCAATGCCGCGTTCAGCAAGATCTACGGCACAACCCCGTCGGCGCTTCGTAGGCGGAGCAATAGCAACAAGACCACCGGGAGCGCTCTTTTCCAATGCACGTTGACCTTGTCCTACCGCCCGCCATTTCATTGGCAGAGCATGTTGGGCTTTTTCGAGTTGCGGGCCATACCAGGCGTGGAGTTCGTTGCACGCGGTGTCTATCGTCGCACGATCAGTATTAACGAGACCACCGGTGTGATTTCCGTGGCCCACCCGCCACGGGATAACGCATTGCTTCTGACAGTAGCCTTATCGGACAGCCGCGACCTGATGCCCATTGTTGAGAGGGTGCGACGCATGTTTGACCTGGATGCCAATATGACGGCCATTCATGATGTCTTGGCCGCAGACGTCGTGCTGGAAAGGCTGGTGCGCAAACATCCAGGCCTCAGGCTTCCCGGCGCGTGGGATCCATTTGAAGCCGCCATACGAGCGGTGGTGGGCCAACAGATTTCAGTCAAAGGAGCCCGCACCATCATGGGACGGATCGCCGCAAAGGCTGGGCCGCTGTTTGAATCCGTGGACCATCCGGAACTCACTCACTTTTTCCCAACCGCGCATGAGTTGAACGCTTGTGATCCGGGAATGGTCGGCATGCCCGAATCGCGGGTTCGGACGGTCCGAGCGCTGGCGGAAAGAAGTGGATCGAGAAAGGTTTTCCTTTGTGGTGAATGGGTCGCTTTCGGATTTCATTGAACAATTGACTCGGATTCCTGGTATCGGGGACTGGACGGCCCAGTATATCGCGATGCGGGCAATGGGTGAGCCCGACGCCTTTCCAGCCGCGGATCTGGGCATTATCAAAGCGCTGCTGCAAGGCGATAAACGGCTTACTCCGAAACAAATTCGGCAAAGAGCCGAAAAGTGGCGCCCCTGGCGTGCTTACGCTGCCATGTTCCTCTGGCACGGCTAAAGAGGAGAACGTGATGTTCTACGACTATTTTGATACAGGCTTGATTGGAACGCTGACACTTGTGGGAGACGAACAAGGACTGCGGTACATCGTTTTTCCAAAGGAGAAAAACCCTGCCACCATCCGGGAGGATTGGCAGAAACAGCCTGAGTTCTTTGCGCCGGTCAAAGCCCAATTGCGGGCCTATTTCAAGGGGGAACTCAAACAGTTCGATCTTGCACTGGCGCCTGTGGGGTACCCCCTTTCAGCTCAAAGTATGGCAGGCATTGCGCACCATCCCCTACGGAGAACTGGTCAGCTATAAAAACATCGCTGAAACTCATCGGCAACCCAAAAGCTGTCAGGGCCGTAGGCGGAGCAATGGAAGAAACCCGCTCCCTATCGTTGTGCCGTGCCATCGATGCGTCGGCAGCGACGGCTCGCTGACTGGATTCGGCGGCGGCCTGGACACCAAGAAGCTCCTCATTGACCTGGAAAGGTCCAGGCGCTGACTCATCGTGGACATGGCTTTTGAGTGGGCAGCCCCGCTGAGATTGTCCGCCAGTCCTTTTTCCTATTTTTCGCATGGGAAAGGGGCCAGAAGACTCCAGCTGGGGGGACAATACTCACCTCTAACCAGATCTTCGTTGGTCAACTCCGAGCCCATAATCCTCTGACTCTGATTCATCAGGACGTAAACATTGTAGATTCCGAGAGATCTCCCCTCGACCGTCCTAAATCCGATGTTGCTGGGGCCCAAGGGAAGTAAGTGCCACGGGGTTCGCTGCTTCTCCGGCACCTCAGCACTGGACAAGATTTCCGCAGAAAAAGCGATACAGAATAGGTGCTTTGGATTGACCATACGTCTCATCTCGTCAGAGATGTTTGCTTCTTGAGCCTTCAAGATCTTTATTTTGAACAACCCGTAATACTTTGCCAAGGTTCTCGATTTTCCATCCAGCGAATTAGCGGCTTCTTCGACCAATCTAGGTTTTGTGTAGAACCGGTCGACAAATCCTTTGACCCGTTCCGGCAGTTCCACATCCTCATTAGGCAGCCCTGGAGGTGCTGCCTGCGTTGGCGAAAGGATTGCCGGATGCTTGACGATTTCCTCGGGATCGTTCCCGTACTTGTTGAGTTTCTTGATGTGTTCCTCCCAACTCGGTATGGGGACCAAGGTCGGCAAATGTTGAGCTTGCTTCCATGTGCGTTCTTTCCAGAGAGATACCGCCACTATGAGCAATCCGACACCTATCATTCCAGCCGCTATGGCGATTGCGATTCGCTTGCGTAACAGACGCAGTAAAACGCTCGAATCGCCTTCCGCCTGGGGTTTCTGGAATTGCTCTTTGTCTCCACTCATCCCAGCCAGTTTCGAGACAACCAAGTCGGCCTGCCTCGCCGAAATCTCTGACACGAGCGTCTAATACCAATGCGGTTTCTAACAAGTGACTCTCATATAAGGAAAATTGGTCATTGAGCGTAGTAGCTCCGGGGCATTTCCGAGTGCTCTCAAATGGTCACATAAGACATCCTGGAGTTGATCGAGAGATTTGAATGCCTTGTTGGGTGTTGCCTTTTCTCTGAGATGCTCCCACACATGCTCAACAGGGTTGAGTTCCGGGCTATATGGAGGTTGAGGTATCAATCTGATGTTTTCTGGAATTTTGAGCTTTTTTGACACGTGCCATCCGGCCCGATCAATCAGCATAATCACGAAGAAGTCTTTGAAGTCTTCGGCGACCTCTTGTAGAAACAGGCTCATCATTTCAGTGTTTGCATAGGGAAGTATGAGAGAAGTCATTCTCCCCAGAGCCATGCAAACCGCTGCGTACACGTACAAGAATTTCCTCACAATCTGCCGGGGCGCTTTTGGGCGCATACCTTTGGGAGCCCAACAGTATCGGTAATCGCTGATCCGACCGAATCGGCCCTCATCCTGAGACATGATAACAACCGGCTTTGTGTCTTCCGGATCTCGTTCAGCCAGGACCTGGGCTACTGTGTTGGGGAATTTTTTTTAAAGGTTTCCTGTTCTCCCTTCTTGGCTTGCACATGACTAGGTCGGGGCTTTATTCTGCGCCAATCGTTTCTGTCCAAGAAACGGTACACCACCGAGTGGTGGAGAGGATTGCCCACGTGTTCCTCCAAGGCTTCCCGGATCTGGGCCGTTGTTGCTATTTCCCCCGTCGCGGCCCTCTCGAAGAAAGGCCTCAAAAACAGGCTTTCTTCCTCCACCGTCATGTGCGCGTTTCGGCGCCCACCTGTTCCAGGACCCAAGATGCCCTCCAGGCCGGATCGGTTGTACGCCGGAATCCAATTGTGTACACTGTGAATCGAGACCCCCGTATGCAGGGCTATCTCCTCAGCTGGTCTCGGATCCACCGTCGCATTCAAGATTACCAGCAATTTCAGAGCGGTCCTGCGATCTTTTGTACTCTTCAAACGCGCCCGAAGCTCTTTTTCTGACACATGCGGACAGGCTCTAGTGATCCTTCCCATAACTACCTCCCAAAAGCTCGGACGGAGATAGCACAAATCCCGACCTAACGCGAATTAAAATCATATTCTTGTCCGCGCATTGGTATAAGTCATTGCCCCACAGGCCAGGATCGGACTATTCGGCGTAGCTGTTCGATTTCCGGCAACCGTCTCCGGGCTGTTATTTCCCCTCCACCGCCTGAAGGCCGGTGGCTTCTATCGGGCACTTATTCGGAGAGGGAAGACTTAGATTGCAATGAACCAGCAACCATGCGAATGCGTTTCTCCAGGCGTACCACAGCCAGGTAAGCAGCCGGGGTCAACACCAGCGAGAACAACGCCGAAACCAACAGCCCCGAGGACAAGGTGACGGCAAACGGTCCCCATGTGTACTGGAGCCTGTGCCCCTGTCCAAGAGCATGGGCAGCGCTGTGCAAACGGTCGTCACCGTGGTCATGAGGACCGGACGGAGTCGCCGCCTTGCACCTTCCACAACGGCAATCTCAGGGGGGTCTCCTCTTCTCAGACAATCGTTTATGGCGTAGACAAGGACAATATTGACGTTAGCCATGAGACCGCAGAGCACGATCATCCCCATGTACACCGGGAGGTTCACCGCATACCCGAGGAGGCTTAAGGACAGGACTACCCCGCCCACTGCAAAAGGGGCCGCAGTCAACACCACAAGCGGTTGGAGGAAAGACTCGGTTGCTGCAACCAGCAGAAGATAAATGAGGCACACACCCAGTGCAGCGGCTCTCAGCATTTCCCGCCGTGTCTTGAGGATTTCTTCAATCTCTTCACCCAGGCTGAAAGAATACCCTGGCCGCACATCGATTCCAGCGAGCGCTTTTTTCACTCCTTTGGCAACGGCGAGCGGGACCCTCTTGCCGACCGAAGACCACGCTGACGGTTACCGCTCTCCTCCGATTCTCCCGGTAGATCTCGCTGGGAACCCGACGCACACTCGGTTGGCCGAGTTCCGTGAAAGGGATCATCTGGTTCGACTCGGACCGGACCAAGGCCCGTTGAAGCGGTGCAAGCCCTTCTCGTGGATCGTGGAGCATGCGCACCCGTACCGGCGTCTCCGTCTCTCCCCTACTGATGCGAGCAGTTACCGGTCCTGTCATCCTACCCCGCAAGTCCGATGCCAACCCCATAGCCCGAATCCCGCTGGAACCGATGAGATCGTGCTGCACAACAAATTCTACCTCCGGCACCGGGTTCCCTTGATGGACCACCACAGACTGAACTCCTGGAACCCCTGATATATCCTCGGAGGCCGAGTGGGCATACTGGGCTAATCGGTCAAGATTGGGTCCGAAGAGATGCACTGTGAGCGTACGGGACTGTCCTGCCTGCCCCAGAGGGAGCACATAGTACTGCGCATCTCTCCGATTCTGAAGGATATCCTTGATCTTCGTCATGTGCGCAGTGGTCGCGTCCGATGTCTCGGTTTTCTTCAGGATCACCATGATCCTGCCTTGATTGTCGTGAATGCGGCTATGGACCCTGCTCACACCGGGAAGCAGCGAGATAAGCTCTTCAGCGACTTTAGTTTCCTTCACCGTGTTCTCCGTCGCGGTGCCGGGGGTCATCACCAAGTGGACCCTGAAGCCTTCCTCGGCAATGCCCCAATCCTGACGATAGGAAAGCCGGGTTGCCGAGAGCTCGGCCACGACGAGGAACAACAGCGCCAAAACAGTTACGACACCAGGATGCCTCACCACAAAACCGAGCACCCTTTCGTACAGCCCTGCGTAATCTAGCAGGCGAATAACGTCAAATTTCGACTTTTGGCTGCTTGTTCCAAAATAGCGAGACAGAAGGGGAACCAGTACCAGTGCCGCAGCTAAAGACGCCAAGAGACTCAGGCACACTGTCCACGTCAAACTGACGAAGTACGTTTGAATTTTGTGTGAAACAAAGATGAGGGGCAAGAAAACCATTGTCGTGGTCACGGTGGAGACCAGCACCGGCGGTCCCACTTCCTGGGTTCCGGCAACAATTGCATTGACGCGGGGACCGCCCTTGCCGAGTCTCCTGGCAATGGATTCGATGACCACGATCCCGCTGTCTACCACAATGCCCACCGCCAGGCTCAGGCCGCTCAGAGACAGGATGTCCAGGGGAAGCCGAAAGAGGTGCATGAGTAGAGCGCGATCAGGATGGAAAAAGGTATGGCTGCCATAATAATGAGGGTTGATGAGATGCTCCCCAAGAACAGAAAGAGGGTAAGTCCCGCGATGAACGCACTGAGCGCCATGATGCGTTTCAGCCTGGTGAAGGCTTCCTCCAATTGCTCAGCCTGGCTATAGATGACCTGAATGTTTGCTCCAGACCGATCCGAGGCTTGTATATCCGCTATCTTCTCGCGTAATGAACCCCACAGACGTCTAAGATCGGAATCGTTCGTCCGGTATATGGCGACGGAGACCAACGACTGTCCGTTGAGCCGAGTGATCTCTTTGGGCTCTTTGTTGCGAAGTTCCACCCTGGCCACGTCCCTCACCCGAACAACCGCACCTTCCTGGCTCACCGTCAAAGGCTGATCGGACACTTGAGTCGCGTTTTCCAGGTTTCCCGTGGGACGGAGGGGCAGTCGTTTTTCCCCGCGTGTTAGAAATCCTGCAGAGAGGGTTCTGTGGCCCGTGCTTATGGCATGCGCCACCTCACGGACGGTCAACCCCAGTGCGTTGAGCCTGTCCATGTCACAATCCGCCTGTATTTCACGGACGGTTGCCCCTGCTATTTGCACTGAGGCCACGCCATCGAGCCTGTTCAGTTGCGGCTTGAGCGTATGTTCCGCCCAGTGGCTCAGATCAGGGAGGGGCATGGTCCCAGTCACTCCCAGGACCACGAGAGGATCGTCAGAAGGATTGTAGTGAGAGATGACCGGGAATCGGGTGTCCTTGGGGAAACTGGGCCAGAGCCTCCGAATCCTCCCCCGTACTTCCAGAGCCAGATCCGATATATCGTGGCCTTCATGGAACTCCAGGGTGACCTGAGAATTCCCCTGGCGTGAGTTCGAGGTGATCTTCTTCAGGCCGGGCAGGTCTACCAGCGTTTCTTCCAGGTTCCGTGTTATGAGGGTCTCGATCTCTTCAGGATCCGAATCCGAGAGAACCGTAGTCACGGTCAGGGCAGGGTACCGGGTCTGGGGATAGAGATTGATCTGGATGTGCAGGCAGGAGACGGCACCGAGCAATGCCAGGCACGCACAGACAACCAAAGAGCCCACCGGTCGTCTGCAGATGGAAGCGATCAATTCCATTGCCTCTCCTACTCCGTCTGAGAATCCCTGCCTGCAGCCAGTTCATAGAGAACAGGAACCAAAAAAAGTGTGAAGAGGAGGGAAGCCATGAGACCGGATGCCACGGTGAGGGCCAGCGCCTTACGCAGAGCCGCGCCGCTCCCCCAACCGAAACAGATGGGCAAGACCCCAAGCACATTGGTCCCTGTGCTCATTAAGACCGGATGGAGCCGTACCTTACATCCTTCAATGATTGCGGGTTTGAGAGCAAGGCCCTCGCTCCGGAGTTGATTGATGTAGGCAACCATGAGTATCCCGTTGTTCACGACAATTCCCACCAGGACTACCGCTCCGATGAGCACCAGGACATTGATGGGAACCTGGGCTACGGTGAGAATCAGGGCCGGACCGGCAATGGTCATAGGAATCGTCAACATGATGACGAATGGCCAACGTATGGACTCAAATTGGACGGCCATGACCGCATAGGTCAACATCAGGGCTATGAGGAGTGCCACAGAGAGACTGGAGAGCGACCCCACAATCTCGAATCTTTCCAAACCCGGCTGGACTTCGTATCCACGGGGTAATTTCAATGAAGATGCTATTGCCCGAGCCTCTTCTTCTCCCTTGGTGAACGCTCCCATCACATTGCCATGTACGGTGATAACCCGCCGACGTTCCGCCCTGAGTATTTCTCGGGGACCTCGACCTGAGATCAGTTCGGCAACACGCCCTAATGGAGCGATTTCCGCCTGCTGTTCGCGCCTTTCTTCTCGGAGTTGTTGGTCTTGCCCTTCTTCTTGACCCTGCGTGTGCCTGGCTTGCCACGTATTCTGACCCCGGCTCACACGCAAGGGTAATTGTTTCAGATCATGCACGTCCCTGCGGTCTTCCTGCCTTAAACGGACCCGGATATCTGTCTCTTTGTCCTCTCGGATAAACTTGCCGACAACCTTTCCCTCCACTGCCGCTTGTACAGCCTCGGCAGCAGATTGAACAGAGACTCCTGCCGCGGTGGCCCTGTACCGGTCCACAATTACTTGAATCTGGTCCGTCCACACGTTTCCACGGCAGGCAACGTCGCTTATGCTCTTGACGTGTTTCAGTCGTGCCATGAGAAGATTGGCGAGTTCCGCCAATTTGGACAGGTCTTCGCCGACCAATTGCAGGAGCTGGGTATTTTCCGACCCGCCCAAGGCCCTGGAGAGGAGACTCTGGTTCAACTGAAACTCGGACGTGAGTTCACGCAGATGAGCGCATTGGGCTCTCAGTTGTGCCACGACACGATCCCGGAGGTCATGACTGCCGCCTGGTCGCAATTTTACCGCTATGCGAGCCTCATTGGGCTTTTCAGATTTTTGGGAAACGCCCGTGTCAGCCTTGGCATCCACACCAGCTTCGGTGACAAAGGCTGCGACCTCCGGCAGAGCCTTAAGGTTGGCCTCCACTGCATCAACAACCTTCTCCACAGCCTCAATACTACTATCCGGCGGTAAGATGAGACGCAGCGTAAACTGGTTTGCGTCGAGGTTCGGCAACATCTCGAATCCCAGTCGAGCCAGCCCCAGTGCGCTGAGGAGCAGGGTGATAACGCACGCTCCGATTATTTTGCTTTTACGATCCAATGCCCACGGCAACCATCTCTCGTACAGGCCCTGTATGCGAGAGGGTCCAGGAATACCTGCCTTGCGATCTCGGCTATGGGTCAAGACGACCAATGCCGGTAGAAGAAACAGAGCGGTAATTAGGGAGATCAGGTGAGAACAGCCCATTGTGAATGCAAAGTCCCTGAAGAGGCGCTGGGCAAGACCGGTCATGAACAGGATGGGAATCAAGACCACCACGCTGGTCATCGCGCCTGAGACAACACTGGCACGGACTTCACGGACTCCGGTTTGTACCGCATTCAAGATATCTGTGGTTCGGAGGCTGTGTCGGTGAATGCTTTCCATGACCACAATGGATGCGTCCACAAGCATTCCCACACCGATAGCCAAGCCCCCGATGGACATGAAGTTGAGCGTGATCCCTCCTTAGCCATGAAAGCGAGGGTGGCAACCACGGAAACCGGTATGGAGATCATGATGAGACCGGCGTGCAACGCGTTGCGCAGGCCCGCCAGCAGCACGACCGTAGCCAAGATACTGCCCAGGATCACGTTGTCTCTCAGATCGTGAAGCGCATCTTTGATAAAGGGACCCTGGTCTTCTGCTATCGCAAGCTCCGTGCCGGACGTAAGTGAGTCCCGGACCGTTTGTACCTTGTCGCGTACCAAGCGGGATAATTGCACACTGTTCGCTGACGGTTCCTTGATGATAGAAAGGAGAATCGCCGGTTTCCCGTTGAAGCGATTGATACTGGTTCTGTCCGTTGGAGCCTCTCTTACCTCCGCCACATCTCCTATACGGATTGGGCCGCCTGACGAACCGTAACCCAGGGGCAACTCCCGAATCTGCTTCAGGGAAGTGAAGCGTCCCACGGTGCGTACCCGGAAGCTCCAACTGCCCTCGAATGATTTTACCACCGGGGAAGTTGATGTTGGCATTTTCGATCTGGTCTGAAACGGCTTTCAAATCCATACCGTGTGCTGCGAGACTCCCTCTATCTACCAACACCTGAATCTCTTGTACGTTTCCACCTGAAATCCGTACCGCCGCCACTCCCGGCAGTGTTTCCAAATCAGGCTTGATGGCGGTCTCGGCTCGGACACGCAGCTCAGCAGGGTCTCCCGAACCAAAAAAAGCCAGGGTCACTACCGGCTCATCCGATGGGTCATAGTGCATGACAAGAGGAGGTTTGACATCCCGAGGCAGATCCTCGGTGATCGTATCGAGTTTTTCGCGGACCTCGGCTCCAGCTAGGCTCATCTTCGTACCCCAGTCGAATCTCAAGGTCACTGTGGACGTGCCCTCCGTAGAGAGCGAGCTGATGCCTCGCAAGCCCGCAACAGTGCCCACGGCAGCTTCAACAGGGCGCGTGATGAGTGTCTCAACCTCTTCAGGGGCCGGGCTGCCAAAGGTGGTGCGAACGACGAGACGTGGATAACTGAGGCTCGGCAGAAGCTCCACAGGGAGCATGGGCACGCAGAGTACGCCTCCCAGGGCGAGGATGGAGAACAGGGAAACGACGGCTATTGGATGCCGGGCAGCCCAGATCATGGGTCGGTCCTCATGCACTTGCACTTGCCACGGCACAGGCTGGTGTGGGTGGACCCAGAAGGATCCGGATAGCCGACAAAACTGAGCATGGGGGGAAGGGAGAAATTCATGGCGTTGAGTATGCGCCTATTGTCTAGCTGGGGTTCCGCTGGTTTTTTTTTCAGGGGTGGGCTTTGTTGAACTGTCTTCCTTCACCTGTTGCTTGTTTTCAAGGGCCTGGAGGAATTTCTTTGCTGGTTCATAGTTAGGAAAGAGCGTCAAGGCCCGCTGGAACTGTTCTTTTGCAGCTTTCTCCTGCCCCAGGGCTGTGAGTAGTCTTGCAAACTCTGTGTGGTACGCTGCAAATTTCATTTCCTGTTTGAATATCTGTGAGAATAGCGGGAATGCCAGGTCCAGTTTCCCCCTTCTGGGTGTACACCCGTGCCAGGTCAAAACGGGCATCCTCGAAATGGGGATCCATACTCAGGACCTTGGTCAGCAACTCTCCTGCCAGGTCCAACTTGTTCTTGTCCAAGGAGTAGATCCGACCGAGAGCATGCAGGGCATACACGTTCCCAGGTTCCAGGCTGGAGGGCTTCCTTAATCTCAGCTATTGCGTCATCTGTTTTGTGCGTGAAAAGGTAGGACTGGCCAAGCCAGTAGTGGGCAAGCCCGGATTTTGGATGTTGCTCCACACACGCTCGGAACGATTTGACAGCCTCGTCGAGGTCTTTCTTGTCCAGAGCTTCGTGTCCTTTCCGGAGGCATTGGATAACCTCTTTGCCAGGAGGGGATGACCCGCCGGGTGACAGCGGTGTCTGTTTCTTGTCAAATGAAGGATCGGATGCAAACGCTATGGCAACGAACACCAGTGTTAGTAGGGGCAGCAGTTGCAGAGTTCTCGATTCGCGCGTGATACGATGCACTGGGTTCTCATCGATTCCTCGCGATCGATAGCACAGCATGGCAAAGCGGGAACAAACGTCAGAAGGTGCCCCCATTTTACTATCGCCGGCAATCTGGATATTCGATGGGGGGGGCAATTGAACGAAATCTTCGGAATGAATGTATTATTTCCCTGATCGGAAATCAACCTGTAAATCTCGTAGGCTTCCATCAGATCCAGCGTCCCAGGAATAGGGACCGCAACTGCTGGATAGTCCAGCCCGACGGCCCATTAGAACCAGGGTTAGGCTGCGGATCAGGTCTGTCAGGGGCGTCTGATACCCAAGCCTGTCTCCTGTTTGTAAGCCCCCTCGCCGATGAACTGATCATCGTCATCTGATCCAGCTACGAACTGACGAGGCTCACGCTTTCTTGATTGGGGTCATCGTTGTCACCAGTGACCTTGAACCGCAAGAGCAGGTGGTCCGGCCCGCCATCGTATCCTCCAGTGTGTCTGGGCTCGTTCGGAGCATTTCCGAGGACGGAACGGAAGCTGGGGAAAGGTCCAGAATCTAATCCAAAAGGAAAAAGACCAAGGCATGTGTCTAGCTTACGTCCCCAACCACTATCTTCACGCTGGGTGCAGTCCCAATATCGTAGCGTTCAAGAATGACATCCGCGAAGCGCTGAGGCTCAGTCTTGATTTCTTCAAACTCGCCGTAGCCCTCGGTCATGTACAGCGTGACCCCAGTTACCAGTTCAGCCCTGTAATCGTTTCCAAGAAACGGCCTATCGCAAATAGGTGTTCTCGGATGATTTTGTACCAATCATGGTCCGGAACACGAAATGCATCTGGCGATATCAGATTCTCCGCGACATCGCTTACAGGGGAATCAGTGATAATGAACGGCAGTTTTTCAACAGCTTCCCATCCTGGGGTGATGCCCAATTCTTCAAAAACGAAGCGCTGAACGATGTTCACGCCCATCTGGAGGAACATGCCTTCCGCAATAGCGGCTTTTTCAAGTTCAAAACTCAAATTTGACAGTTCGTTATAATCAAGTGCCTTGATGAATCGGATAGAGCCATATACCAGGCAGCTCATGGCAAAGTACCTCATTTTGTCGGAGTGTTATCATAACCCTTTGGCAGGGGTCGCCAATCCTTCGGCGCTATTGGTCTGCCATGAGCATCGAACTGCGTTAGATGCTCATGGGGCTGCACCCCTGCGTGAGGCTGGCTGAAGTCCTGTCTTGCAAATTGATGGCCGTTCTCGTCGTAAAATGTGCGCGACGTGACCTTTCCGTCGGGCCCTATTTGCTCATAAATTGAATTTGGTTGTCCGTTCTTTGCAGCCTGCCCCGCTCCGCTACTGACTGGGGTATTACCCGGCGGTCCCGGCATAGGGACGCTAGCAGTCAGAATGTACCACAGGTCATCCAGCGCATTGCGCAACCACGAACGATCTTGAGCCTCAGGTAGGTCGCTAGGCAGCAACGGTCTTCCGGAGTCATCTACTCCAAGAATCGGCTGCGCGTCTCCCCCTGATCCGTCCCAAGGCGCGATCAACCAGGGAGGCAGACCCTGTTGATTCGGATCGTTGTTCCAGAAATCATCCGGGGAAAAACCTCCACCACTTGGGTCCCAGTTCAAGACAAGCGGCAAGGAATTCGGATCATCAGGTCCTCCGGGCTGATACCCCGCCAACAGGCCAGGCCCTGATCCGGGATTCCATGGACCGAGACCTGGACCGTTGGAGAATGGGCCGTAACCCCCACCAAGCGGTCCGGGGGGAGGTCCAGCGCCAACAGGGGGATACCCGCCCGGCGACCCGTTGGGCTATCCGGACAGGGTGAGGGCTGCTGCCGATCCTGGCACCCATACGAGCCTGTAGTCAGTCACCTGCTGCTGCTCATCCCTGTACTTCGTTACGTCGTTCCATTCATGTGCGAAAAGCCAGTGCCAATACTGTCATTCATCAGTTCATCGGGTCCAAAAGGGATCTCAAGACCGTTTTGAGTACCAGGCATCAGTCTGATACTTTTCTGGCAGGTTGTCAGAACCCGGCTCTAAACCAAGGCCCTCAAGCTCTGAAAACCAGGCGACTCGCTTTGATTCTGGCAATTTTGCTCCACACCAAGGGCAGTAGTGAATCAGCACGTAAGACGAACCGCCATCGTGAATAATGATCCCATACTCATCAAAGCGGTCGACGTAACAAATCA
>CAWHDO010000015.1:0-126109 GCA_963828085.1 uncultured delta proteobacterium | reverse complement strand
ATCAGGGTTTTTGGCTGCCTGTGCAGACTAGGCGGGGCTGCCCCATGAATTGCAGCTATTGCTCCACCGCGGTCATAGAAGGGTGCTTGATCCGAAAGCGGTCGCCGGAAGCCGTTGTAAAATGGCTCGGTGAATGTGCCGCGGCCGGCTTCAAGCGTTTTTATTTTGTGGATAATACGTTCAATTTGCCTCCATCCTACACTAGAGCCCTGTCCTCGAGGATCGTGGGAGCCGATCTGGACATTAGCTGGCGTTGCATTCTGTACCCTGTTGAGAATTGACGAGGAACTCATCGGGCTCATGGCCGCGGCCGGCTGCACAGAGGTCAGCCTGGGCTTCGAGAGCGGCCACGAGCTTATTCTGCACGGGATGAACAAGCATTTTTCAAGCCCGAAGATGTTCGTCGAACCAGCGAACTGCTTGGCAAGCATGCCATACGCCGCACGGGGTTCCTGCTTCTCGGAGGACCTGGAGAAACAAAGGAGTCGGCGCTGGAGAGCCTTGCATTTGCGGACTCACTGAATTTGGAAGCGATGAAGGTAAGCGTGGGGATTCGGATTTATCCGTAGAGCAGCCCTCGCCAATACCGCCCTGGAAGAGGGGCTGATTGCACCGGACGACGACCTGCTAACGCCCCGATTTTATGTAGTTCAAGGGGCTCGAGGAATGGCTCCGTGAAACGGTAAGAGAGTGGATGTCCCACCGGCCTCATTGGGTGACGTGAGCCCTTGCCCTGGTGATTTGAGACTCCGTGGACTTGCGAGGACATCTAGCCAGCCGAGAGGAAAACAATATGCCGAAACATGTGGGAATAGTTGCTTGTAGCGCCGAGGGAGCGGCTCTCTGCTACCGGACGTTTTGCACAGAAGCGCCGGCCATAATGGGCGAACACATGCACCCGGAAGTCTCGATGCACACTCATCCATTGGGTGAATATATGATCCACATTCGACGTGGAGATTGGGAGCAGGTCGCGGAACTGATGCTTTCGTCCGTGCGTAAATTGGCCCAAATCGGAGCACAATTTGCCGTCTGCCCTGACAACACTATCCATGAGGCATTTGAACTCATGATATCAAGATCTCCCATTCCTTGGCTTCACATTGCGGAAGTCGTGGCAAAGGAGGCTAAAAGCAAAGGTTTCAAGACTCTTGCACTTGCAGGCACCAAGTATTTAATGACAGGGCCTGTCTACGCCCAGGCTCTCAAGAAATTCGGGCTTTCCTGCAAGATTCCCGACGAGAATGATCGAGAAGCCGTGGACGGTATTATCTTCAACGAACTTGTCAATGGCATAGTCCAGGAAAAATCTCGCCTATATTTCAATGTGCATGATTAGGAAACCTCAAAGATCAGGGATGCGATGCAGTGATTATGGGATGCACCGAGATACCATTGCTGGTTGATCCTAATGACTGTCCATTGCCGTCCTTTGATTCTACCCGCTTGCTTGCGAGGGCCGCGATAGAAGAGGCATTAAGAGAGGGGTAGGGCTTCTGTGCGCTAACCTAATGATTTATTGCCCCCTTTCCTAAAGGGGGGTTAGGGGGGATCCTTAGGGATGGGCGGGTCTTGTGCCCGCCCTGAAGGGCAACCACGAGGGTCGCCCCTACATACGATTGAAGACCCCCTTGTATGTTGAATTGCAGGTACTCCCTGTTTTCCGGGGATTTGTCCCGAGGGAATTGGGCACCCCCACGGCTAGGTTGCCAAACTGTGGCTAATTCCGCCGTCGCTCGTCTGATCCGCTCTTTGGCGCACTTACCCTAGGTGGCGCTTTTCTTTACAACGTGTCAAAAATCACTACACCTCTAGAGGCTCTGGGCGATCAGCGTGAATTCCCCACTCCGGCACCTCATCGCTATTGTTTTAAGGTGCTTGCGTTGGAGGGCTGGTCACGCCCTGCCTGTCCTGGCATAGCCAACCCTGTGGCCAATTCCCACAGTCATACATCTAATCCACTACTTGGCCTGTCTTCCAGTTGGTAGCTTTTCTTTACATCGTGTCAAAAAATATAACACCGGCGTTTTGAGATATGAATTTTCAGCATAACGGAGTATCTTCTTCATTTTCAACGGGTTGCCTCGTTAAAACGCCTTTTAAGCCTTGGCATAGGAATTGCTCACCCCAATAACAGTATCGTTGTTGAGAAAGTGATGCCTGAACTGGAATCCGGTTCGGAGCCGGCCTCCGCTCGGAGGTGCAATACCGGGTCAACAACGATGAAGAGATGGATCGGCATGGGCGAGCCGATTCCGGATATGTAGAGAGGACCCTGGAGGTCGAGATTATCGCTTCCGGAACCGGTCGAGACTTGACACGGTGCTGGAGGTTCATGTTTTCGGAGAAGAGCTTGCCCCAATCATGAATGTTGTCAACATCTCACACAGAGGGGAGAAGCGATGGAAGCAAAGACTCAAGAGTCTCCCAAGCCGGCAGAGGATCGTAGATGGCGGCTGGTAAATCGTACCATGCGCCTACACGGCAATGAACCACACGCTCTAATCGAAACCCTCCACGCAGTGCAGGAATCCTTCGGGTTCCTGGACCTGGACGCTCTGAAATACGTGGCCGGTGCGCTCCAGGTTCCACTGAGCAGAGTATATGGAGTGGCCACTTTTTATCACTTCTTTTCTCTTAAGCCGCCGGGAGAACACACCTGCGTGGTCTGCAACGGCACCGCATGCTACATCGGGGGAGCGCCCGGGATCTTAAAAGGGATCGAGACGACTATTGGGATTACGCCTGGAGAGACCACTCCGGACGGCAAGATCTCTCTGGTGACCGCCCGATGTATGGGTTCCTGCGGTTTGGCTCCGGCCGTGGTGTTTGATGGCGTGGTGCGCGGCAAAATGAACCCACCTGCCGTGCTGGAGCAAATAGGGAGGTGGGACAGCCATGACGCTTGAAGAACTCCAGGAAATAGCAAAGATCGAAAAAGAGAAACAGGAGGGATTTCAACACCGCATCAACGTGTGTGTGGCGGCAGGCTGTCTTTCGTGCCAGAGCGGTCTGGTCAAGGAGGCCCTGGAAAAGGAAGTGAGCCGCCGCGGCCTGGAGAGTGGTGCGAGGTGAAAGGCGTTGGATGTCTGGGGCTGTGCACCGCCGGACCGCTTATTGCAATTGAGCCTGAGGGCCCACTCTACCAGGGATACAGGTGTCGGACGCGGGAGAAATCCTCGAAGCCCTGGGCGGCAGCCCGATAAGCCGGCTCGACTGTTCGGGGCACATGCCGTTTTTCAAACGTCAGCAAAAGATCGTTTTGGAAAATTGCGGCAAAATCGATCCGGAACGTATCGAAGATTACATTGCCGAGGGCGGATATGAGGCGCTGTACAACGCCTTGAGAATGATGACTCCCACAGGGGTCATAGAACAAATGGTTCGCAGTGGCTTGCGGGGTCGTGGTGGAGCGGGCTTTCCAACCGGTCTGAAGTGGACGGCAGTTTCCAAAGCGAACAGCAACACCAAGTTTGTAGTTTGCAACGCCGACGAAGGCGATCCCGGTGCATTCATGGATCGCAGCGTGTTGGAAAGCGACCCGCACCGAGTAATAGAAGGCATGGCAATAGCGGCTTTTGCCGTGGGCGCCTCTCACGGATTCATCTATGTCCGGGCCG
This sequence comes from uncultured delta proteobacterium, assembly GCA_963828085.1. Taxonomy (GTDB): domain Bacteria; phylum Desulfobacterota; class Desulfomonilia; order Desulfomonilales; family Desulfomonilaceae; genus CAWBBA01. The sequence continues at coordinate 122,489 of CAWHDO010000015.1, read as the reverse complement.
AGTATCCACTCGCTGTGAAGCGTGTCCGCACAGCTATAGCGAAAGCCGAGCGCTTGGGCTTGCTCGGTAATAACATCTTCAACACGACATTCAATTTTGATGTGAAAGTCAGGCTTGGCGCCGGTGCGTTTGTATGCGGCGAAGAGACGGCTCTCATCGCCTCGATAGAAGGCAGACGAGGCGCTCCTAGGCCACGGCCTCCGTTCCCGGCCGAGATGGGACTATGGGGCTATCCGACTCTTATCAATAACGTGGAGACTTTCGCCAACGTGGCCCCGATCATCCGCAGAGGCGGCAATTGGTTCTCGGGCATCGGCACAGAGAAGAGCAAGGGCACGAAGGTCTTTGCCCTGGCAGGTCGTGTCAACAATACGGGCCTTATCGAAGTCCCCATGGGCACAAAACTGCGCGATATCGTCTTCGAGATCGGCGGCGGTATTCCTGAGGGGCGTAAGTTTAAAGCCGTGCAAACCGGCGGTCCTTCCGGCGGATGCATTCCTGACCAGCATCTCGACATGCCGGTCGATTACGAGTCATTGGCCAAAGTCGGCTCCATTATGGGTTCCGGCGGTCTGATTATAATGGACGAAACCTCATGCATGGTGGATGTGGCCAAATTCTTCATGGAGTTCTGCATGAGCGAATCCTGCGGCAAATGCGTGCCTTGCAGGGTCGGAACGACGCAGATCCACAATCTGTTGTGCAAGATCACGAGCGGAGAGGGTAAGCCGGGCGATATCCCGTTGCTGGAAGAACTGGCTGACGTGGTCAAGAACACGAGCCTGTGCGGGCTCGGCCAAACCGCACCTAACCCGGTGATGAGCACACTCCGCTATTTCCGGGATGAGTATGTGGCCCACATCAAGGAGAAGACCTGCCCTGCCGGCACATGCCATATCAATGGCTCCAAGGAGGCAAAATGAAAACTCCTGGCTTCATCAAAAGTGAGAAAGTGCGTGCCGATGTAAATCCTGTCCGACTTCTGACGTTCAAGATTGATGATCGGGATGTCAGCGCACGGGAAGACGAGACCATTTTGGCGGTAGCCCGTGAAAATGGCATCAATATACCGACCCTCTGCCACCTTGAAGGACTGTCCGAACGTGGCGCGTGTCGGCTTTGTATAGTTGAAGTGAAAGGTTTTCCCAAACTGCTTCCTTCATGCGTGACCCTGCCGCGACAAGACATGGAGGTGATTACCCATTCCGAAAGAGTAGTCGACTACAGGAAGAAGATACTTGAGCTTCTCTTTACGGAGCGTAATCACGTCTGTTCGGTCTGTGTGTCAAACGGTCACTGTGAGCTGCAAGCACTCACCCTGGATCTCGGTATGACGCATGTCCATTACGACTACATATACCCTCGTCACTCCATAGACGCCACGCACGACCGATTTTCGGTGGACCACAACCGCTGTATCCTTTGCCAGCGCTGCCTCCGCGTGTGTGACGAAGTGGAAGGCGCCCACACCTGGGATGTTATGGGCAGGGGAATTACGGCCCGAGTCATCACAGACCTCAGCGGGTCGTGGGGCTCATCCGAAACATGCACAGGATGCGGGAAGTGCGTTCACGTCTGCCCTACGGGGGCACTCTCTGAAAAAGGCAAGTCTGTGGCGGAAATGACTAAGCGCAGACAGTTCCTGCCGTACCTGCAAGCAATGCGCGGGGAGGGACCCAAATGAGCGATGATAAGAAAAAAAAGGGTCAAAAAGATGCCTCACCTTCAGTTGAATCCAAGGAACCCACTGTGAATGTGAAGAATAAAGTTCGTGTCGCCACTACGTGGCTCGACGGTTGTTCCGGTTGCCACATGTCTTTTCTCGATCTTGACGAGAGACTTCTTGACGTAGCCGGTAGCATCGAACTGGTGTACGGCCCCCTTGTGGATGCCAAAGAGTTTCCGGAAGGTGTGGATGTGACCCTCGTAGAAGGCGCGGTGAGCAGCCACGAGGATGAGGAGAAGATTCGGCTCATCCGCAACAGGTCGTACCTTGTGGTTTCCTTTGGAGATTGCGCGGTCACAGCAAATGTGCCGGCCATGCGCAACCAGTTCAAGACCGATGACCTATTGAAGCGGGGCTATGTGGAAAATGCCACCGCTCAGCAAGGGATTCCCACTGTTGAGATTCCCCACTTGTTGAAGCGGGCTCGGCCGGTTCATGAATTCATCAATGTGGATGTGTTCTTACCCGGTTGTCCGCCACCGCCCGACGCTATCCTTTTTGCAGTCAGCGAGCTTCTCGAGGGGCGAATACCGGACCTTTCGGGGAGGACTCGCTTTGGAGCCTAACCCCAGACGGGAGGTAGTATAATGGCGCAACAAATCGTCATAGAGCCGATAACCCGCATCGAGGGTCACGGCAAAATCACTATACAACTGGACTCAACCGGCACGGTCAGCGACGCTCAGGTTCACGTGACTCAGTTCAGAGGGTTCGAGAAGTTTTGTGAAGGCCGTCCCTTCTACGAAATGCCCTCGCTGACGGAGAGAATCTGCGGCATTTGTCCCATCAGCCATTCCCTGGCGTCGGCCAAGGCTTGTGATGCAATACTCGGAGTGCGCATCCCGGAGCCTGCAACCAAGCTCCGGCGCCTGCTCAACTGTGCTTCGTTCATACAATCCCACACGTTGAGCTTTTTCCACCTTTCAGCGCCGGATTTGCTACTCGGCATGGATTCGGATCCTGCTAAGCGCAACATTCTCGGGCTCGTGGAGGCCAACCCTGCCGTTGCAATGGACGGGGTTCGTCTGCGGCAAATAGGGCAGCAGATTATCGAATGGTTTGCAGGGAAGCGGATTCATCCGTCGTGGGTGGTTCCCGGTGGTGTCAATGAAGCTCTTACGGAAGAGCGTCGGAAAATGATGATTTCCCTGGTCCCGGAGGCGTACGAGATTGTCGGGCGCACACTGATCTGGTTCAAGCAATCCATGGAGAATCATCGCGATGAGATACGCACGTTCGCCAATTTTCCAAGTATGTTCTTGGGATTGATAGACAACGAGGGGAATCTGGAGCATATGGACGGCACACTTCGCTTCATTGACTCCAAGGGCAGATTCGTGGCCGACGCTGTGGACCCGGCCCGGTATCAGGATTACATCGGCGAGGCCGTTGAACCGTGGTCCTATCTCAAGTCCCCGTATTATAAGCCGGCGGGTTATCCGGATGGCATCTACAGGGTGGGACCGGCAGCCCGGCTGAATGTTTGCAGCGGCTGCGGTACACCGCGAGCCGACCAGGAGTGGGCCGAGTTCACGCGACTCGATCGCGGGCCGGTCATGAGTTCGTTCTATAATCACTATGCACGGCTCATTGAGATTCTCTTCTCAATTGAAACAATGGAAAAGCTCCTGAATGACCCCGAAATCCTCAGTCCTCATGTGCGGGCGTTTGCGCAGCCCAACCATTACGAAGGGGTTGGAGTAGTGGAGGCTCCTCGCGGGTACTCTGTTCCACCATTACAAGGTCGATGAAGAGGGGCTCATGACCTGGGCTAACCTGATCGTTGCTACGGGGAACAACAATCTCGCAATGAATCGGGGCGTCCTGCAAGTAGCTAAACAGTTCATCACCGGGGACAAGATAACTGAGGGGGCTCTCAATCGGGTTGAGGCCGTGGTCAGAGCATTCGACCCCTGTTTCAGTTGCTCGACCCACGCATTGGGACGGATGACATTGCCGATTCAACTCGTCGGACCGGACGGTACATTATTGGACGAGGTCAGGTGAGCATTTTTCGCGGGTCCAATGGACACGCCCACCCATCCTCTAGCTAGATAGGGCGGCCCGTGCCCGCCGAGTATCAAGTCTCGCGAGACGCGGGATGGCGGCCACGGGCCGCCCTACGTACGCTAGGTCACCATCAAACCGGTAACTTATTGTCCCGGCCGTGGCGGCATCAGGGAAGGCCAAAAGAATTGCGCCACTCTTTAACGAAAGATGGGGAGGTCCGTCAGATTTAACAGAAATTTGGAATCCGCGACTCAGAGGAACGAGGCGCGGCGAGACAGTTCTCCAAAATCTGAAAAGCCTCGGCAGCGAAGATTGTGCCGGTCAATATAGGCGTACCTCGGAACGGGGAAGGGAGTGCGGTCGATGAAAAGTATGACAGCTTTGGCAGTAGTTTTCCTGGGGGCAATGGTCGTGGTAATGGCACACGCCGGTCCCACTTATGCACAACAGACGACAATGGCGGTCACCAATGCCGGGTCCGCAGCGGATTCGGTGATCGTTGCTGAAAGCCCTGTGTCGGTTCAACTGGTTAGGCGAGGCGGCGGCGGACACGCTTTTCGCTCCGGCGGTTTCCGCGGCTCAGGTTTCACGCGCGTCATCATCGTTTCAGGCCATTCTTATTTGGCGGGACTTATGGCGGATATGGCTACAGCGACTACTACGCTGGTTGCGGCGAGGGATGTTATCAAGAAGGCAACAAAACTTGCGTCTGGAACGGGTACAAGTACAGATGCTACATTAGTCCTGACGAGACTTATTGACGCGAAGGGCCAGGGTGGCCGACTCCCATTTGAAAGGCCGGTCAGTCCTGCGTAGTGTCCTCATGCGGCTCAACTTTGCCAGGTAAAGGAACGTTGCAAATCCGGTTGAGCAATTTGTTTGTTGCTTTGAAAAGACCATTTCCTTTAGGCTTTTGGGATGTCCAAAGGAGCGCAACGGCGTCTCCTTTACCCGGCACAAACGACATAATGCTATGGAAGCCCGGCACAGACCCATTCTTGCTCACAACGGAATCAGCTCCCGCTCTTCTTTCAAACCAACCGGGAGTTCCGGACAGACTCGGGTTAATACGTGTAATCATTTGCCGGTACGCTGCCGGTTTTAGCAACGCACCTGTTCGAAGGGCGTCGTAGAATTTCAGCAAATCGGCAAGCGTGCTTTGGAGATGGCCGGACGGAATCGCGTACGGTCCACCCTTAATCTGATGTTTGATCGCTCTGGGGTTTCCCTTGTCAGGTCTGTAGCCTGTGGCCTCGTTCCGGCTGACAATGTTAAAACCGGTGTGGTCCATGTGTAACGGCTCAAAGACCTTTTTTTTCATGAAATTCAGGTATTTCATCCCGCTGGCCGCTTCAATGAGTTTTCCCGCGACCGCAAAGTTGAAGTTATTGTATTCTTGCTTGGTTCCAGGCGCAAAACTCAAGGGCATGGTCTCTGCTGCCTTCAGCATCTCCTTGAACGTGGGGCGCTTCCAATTCAGTTGAGGAATGCCGCTCTGGTGAGCCATAAATTGTTTGACGGTGATGGGCTGCCAGCTACTGGGAAAGCCTTTCAGATAGTTGCTTGCCGGAGCGTCCAAGTCCAGTTTCCCCTGCTCGACCAGCAACATGGCCCCTACAGCCGTTAGCGCCTTGGAGAGCGAGCCGATGTAAAAAACGGTGTTCTCGTCGGGCGTTTCCTCGGACGCGAACGACTTGACGCCATACCCTTTTTTGACCGCTACCTGCCCGTGCTTTACGACTCCGACGACTAAACCCGGGAACTGCTTTTGTTTCATCGCGGGCTTTATGATCTGATCCGCGGTAGCTTCAGCAATATTGCCCCGTTGCCGCTTCTCCGACCTGGCCCACTTCCCCTGTGCCGACACGGACGCCGGCAAGAAGGTGAAAAGCAGACTGATCACCAAAACGCTATAAAGGTGCCGACTGCATCGACACGAAACGTTCTCCCACCAATTTTGTTCTTGGGAATCTCTCATTATTAGAACCTTCTTTGTTCGCTCTTTAAGATGCTACTTCTGGCCGGTCTGTTGCCCTCTCGCACGATCTGCAGGTTGTGGCGGCGGAGGCATGATGCCAGCGTCGAGCCTCAGCACACCGTCCCCGAACATGCATGCTGAGAGGCAGATATTGTGTTCACGGGCGTTACTGGGGATGCCTCCACCCGTGCAATCCAAATAGCATTTTCCGATCGGGCAAAGCGCCATTGCCGGGGCTTCCAAAAGCGGCGTCAAAAACGCGGCCATGATTAGAGCCGAAACCATAATTTCCAAACAATTGTAATATTCATTTGATATCTCCATTTTGGGCGAGGCCCCCATCTTCCACAATATTCTCTGCTACCATTAGATGCACGCGAGCATCTTCTGTTTCAGATTGCATTCACTTTTCGGTTATAATGCGTGCCAACGCCGGGTAAGAGATTGAGTGCTGGCCGAGGCAGAGGTGCTCTATGCAGAAGGATAGCGCCGCAGGGGGTACGGTAACCATGCGTGAGACCAGAAGCAACCAGATCAATCCGCAGATTTCTCGGATGGCCGCAGATTCAACGGACGCTCAAACGTACGCAATAATCGGTGCCGCAATGGAGGTTCATCGAGAACTCGGCTCGGGATTCCTGGAGGCCGTCTATCAGCAGGCGCTTCAATTGAGTTCTCAGCCCGAGCCATTCAATTTGCACGTGAAGTTGAGTTGCCGGTTTATTATAAGGGTGAGCTGCTGGCCTGCTCCTATCGTGCGGATTTTGTCTGTTACGACGATGTGATCGTCGAGTTGAAAGCGCTGAAGGCGATCACTGGTGTCGAGCAAGCCCAGGTATTGAACTACCTCAAGGCGACAGGTCTCGGGCGAGGCCTGCTGCTGAATTTCGGCTGCCCTCGTCTCGAATACAAGCGTTTTGTGTTTACTCATCTGCGCCCATCTGCGCAATCTGCGGATTAGAAACGTGATAAGGCAAACGAGCCAAAGTGTTCAAAGCCGGGGTCAATAAACACGCCCGGGAGCAGCTATACCAGACGCAGAGCCGTCCCTTGAAGCGACCGGAAGCGCCACATTGGTGCGAAATCTGGTTGTCTTGTCGCTTCGCCACGGTCCGGCTATACTGGATAGCAAGACCATAAGATAGTTATCTGGGAATTATGTCCGAAAGCCAGGAGGGGGTAATAATGATAGAGCCCATCGAGTTTAGACTCAACGATAAGCCGGTTAAGTTGGCGGTAGACAAGGAGCGCCCGCTTTTGTGGGTGCTGAGGTCCGACCTGAGCCTGACAGGCCCGAAACCCGGTTGTGGAATAGGCGCATGCGGAGCGTGTACCGTGCTTCTGAATCAAGAAGCTGTCCGATCATGCCAAATACCTGTGATTGATGTTAAGGGGAAAGAAGTGTTGACCATCGAAGGTCTGGCCAAGAATGGGAATCTTCATCCCATTCAGGAAGCCTTTGTGGAGCACAACGCCCTTCAGTGCGGCTACTGCACTCCCGGAATGATCCTCACCGCTTACAGTTTGTTGTTGAAAAAGCCCGTTCCGACCGAGGCGGATATCATCAAAAATATGGATGACAACCTGTGTCGATGCGGCGCTCATCCACGAATCGTCCAAGCTATCCAAAGCGCGGCCAAGCAGATGAGGGGGTGAAGCTATGAAGGACAATAAGTTCAGTGAGCCTCATGCAGAGACCGGAAGTGCCTTCAGGTTGGATCGGCGAGAGTTTCTAAAGGTCCTCGGTGGAGGCATCGTAATTTGTTTTGCTCCTGCGTTCCCGACTTTGACCCGTGAAGCCTTGGCCGCCCCAGCACACGCATTGCCGGAGGATTACAACGCCTTCCTGAGAATAGCTGAAGATGGCCGAGTCTCATGCTTCACCGGAAAGATCGAGATGGGACAAGGGATAATCACTTCGCTGGCTCAAATGTTGGCCGAAGAGCTGGGTGTGCCCTTGCATTCCGTGGACATGGTCATGGGGGACACGGACCTTTGCCCTTGGGATGCCGGGACTTACGGCTCGATGAGCACAAAGTTTTTCGGGCCGCAATTGAGGGCCGCGGCCGCGGAAGCTAGGGCCGTCTTGATCCAGTTGGCATCGGATAATCTTAAAGTGCCGCTGGAGCACCTGGAGGTTCGGTCGGGGCACGTGGTGGACAAACGAGCGCCCAAGAGAGGAATATCCTTCGGGTCCTCTGGCAAAGGGGCAGAGAATAGAGAGGCATCTGGACAAGAAACCGCCCGTAAAGCCGATATCTGCTTTTACCGTTTCCGGTAAACCCACGGGCCGGACCGACGCGGTCGAAAAGGTGACCGGCAAAGCCAAGTATGCGGGTGATATTTCGCTGCCGGGGATGCTCTATGCGAGAATCGTTAGACTCCCGGCCCACGGAGCCAAACTCATAGATGCGGACACGTCGGCCGCGGAAAAAGTGCCCGGAGCGCGAATCGTAAGGGATGGGGACTTGGTGGCAGTCGTCCACTCGTCGCCGGACCAAGCGGAAAAGGCCCTCAAATTGATACAGGCTAAGTTCAGCCGACCGCAAACCGATCTGAATGATTCGAACATCTTTGACCACCTCTTATCAGTGGCTCCGCCCGGCACAGCTATCGCCCAAAACGGCGATCTACAACAAGGGAAAGGGCAGGCCGCAAAAGTAATTGAGGCCACCTATCGACAAGGGTACGTGGCCCACGCTCCCATTGAGACTCATGCCGCCCTGGCCAACGTGGAGGGCGGCAAAGTGACGGTCTGGGCTTCGACTCAGCGCCCCTTTCCGGCCAAAGAGGACGTTGCTCAGGCACTGGGGTTGCCGATTGAAAACGTTCGCATAATCAGTCCTTTTGTCGGGGGCGCTTTCGGTGGAAAGGAATGGAACAAGCATGCGGTCGAAGCAGCCCAGCTTGCCAAGCTAACGGGAAAGCCCGTGCAAGTGATGTGGACGCGGCCTGAAGTGTTCTTTTACGACACTTTTCAGCCCGCTGCCATTGTCAAAATAACATCGGGCTTGAACGCGTCAAATCGACTCGCATTCTGGGATTACCATGTTTATTTCGCCGGTGGTGACAAAGCGCCGACCTTCTATGACGTTCCGCATCAACGCACCACCTCGTACGGGGGCTGGCAGGAAACAAAACACTCCCACCCGTTTGCAACCGGACCCTGGAGAGGGCCAAACGGGAACACCAACACATTTGCGCGCGAATCCCACATGGACACGCTTGCGGCAACAGCGGGTGTAGATCCTCTGACGTTCCGATTAGCCCATCTCAAGGACAAACGGATGCTGCGAATCTTGGACGCCGCGGCAAGCGCTTTTGGATGGTCAACGGCAGCGGCTCCCAGCGGAAAGGGGCAGGGACTGGCCTGCGTGATCTACAAGGGAACCTACGTGGCTGCCATGGGTGAAGTTGAAGTTGATAAAGCCAGCGGCCGATGCAAAGTCAAGAGAGTTGTATGCGCTCAGGACATGGGGCAGATCGTTAACCCGGAGGGAGCGAAAATGCAAATGGAGGGGTGTGTAATGATGGGCTTGGGATACGCCCTGACTGAGTCAGTGCACTTCCGGGACGGTGAAATCCTTGACCTGAATTTTGACACGTACGAGATACCCCGATTCTCTTGGATGCCCAAGATTGAGACCATACTCATCGACAACCCTGACATTCCTCCGCAGGAGGGAGGCGAGCCGGCTATTACCCCTATGGGTGGCCTGGTGGCCAACGCGATTTTCGACGCAATCGGCGTTAGGCTTCACGACCTTCCCATGACTCCGGAGCGCATCCAGGATGGACTGAAGGCATCCAAAAAAGGTTGACGGCACGGAGCACTCAAGTGGAGCCACACGGACTTGAAAGAGCAATAATATGGCACACGAAGCGACAAGGCAGTCTCAGCCCCGATGCCGAAACATTACAAAGTTTTTCCTCGTTCCCGGGCTATGCCTGGGAATGCCACCTTGGAGGCTCCGCCTCTCCAGACAGCCATGTCGGAGATCACAGCTAGGTAGGATGCGTTGAACCAAGCGAACCGCATCGGTCGCGAATTAAGGTAGTGTAACCCAAACAATAGAGCTCCGGATGGTCATCCCATTTCACGAGGCGTTAGGCCGTGAAGACAAGCCATATAACAAAGATAATTCCTCAGAAAGACTTCACCCTGATCCTTCTTTTCGAGTCCGGAGATCTCCGAATATTGGACATGAAGCCTTGCATCAAGGGAGAAGGTGTTTGGGGGCAACTAAGAGATTGGGAGGTATTCTCCAAGGTGCAAGTTCAAGAGGATTTCGGAGGGCTTGTCTGGACTGATGAGCTTGATTACTGCCCTGACTCGGCCTTCATGGATTCTAGGCCGCTCCCCTTGGGGATACTGAAGGGTCTTATGGACGTGTACTCCATCAAGAAGACAGGAGACACGGATAAAGTCTGCCGGGTGATGCTGGTTTCTCAATATCTGCACGCCGGCTGCTGAGTGCCGTATTTCGTGAGCACGATCTGCCAGAGTTGAATGTATCGAGCCCGGAACCCACCGGCACAGGACAGTAGGTAATACTCCCACATTCGTTTGAATCTCTCTTCGTATTTGGCGCTTAGACTCGGCCAGGCCCTCTGAAAATTGTCGTTCCAGGCCATGAGCGTCTTGTCATAGTGCGGCCCCAGGTTGTGGAGGTCTTCGACGACGAACAAACCCTCGCAAGCCTTGCTGATCTGTGCAATGCTGGGGAGTACCCCGTTCTGGAATATATACTTGCTGATCCAGGGGTCAGTCCTGATCTCGGATTCATTGCCGCCGATGGTGTGTAACAAGAAAACCCCACCAGGCTTGAGCCGGCGATGGGCGACCTCCATAAACGTCCTGTAGTTTTTTATGCCCACATGTTCAAACATGCCCACAGAAACGATCTTGTCGTACGTGCCATCCACATCACGGTAATCGCAATGGAGAATGTGCACCGGCAAGTCCTTGCAAAACTCCTTCGCGAACTGGACCTGTTCCGTGGAAATGTTTATCCCGGTTATTGTGCAGCCGTAGTGTTCCGCGGCATATTTGGCGAATCCACCCCAGCCGAAGCCGATGTCCAGGACGCGGTCCTCCGCTCGAAGCCCCATTTTCCTGCAAATCAGGTTCATCTTGCTGATCTGGGCATGGTTCAGGTCATCCGTGCCGTTGAAATATGCGCAACTGTACTGGCTGTATGGATCGAGAAAGGAGGTAAAGAGGTCGTTGCCGAGATCGTAATGCTGTTCCGCGACAACCCGCGAGAGCCTTTTCGACTGGCGGTTGAAGAGAAACGCTTGGGCCACCGGTACCAGTAATTTGAGTCCACCCGGCATCTGTTCATCGAGCCTTCTACTCAGGATGCGATAAATTAACTCATCCAGCCGCGGACATTCCCACCACCCATCCATGTACGACTCACCAAGGCCCAAATTCTTATCTCGCAAGATCCGGCCGTACATCCGATTATCGTTGACTCTGATATCCCACGGGTTTGGGCCGTTTACCTGAACGTCGACGCGGGAAAGCATGTCTTCGACGATTGCTTTTTGTCTGTTCATGATTTCACCTTTATGCTCCCACTGCAGAAACATCCCCGCCTCAAATCATGATCTCCAGCCTAGTTTGTAGCGATTCCGTTTCTGAAGAGTCAATACTGAAAGTTAAGGCTTTGTGATCCCTAAGTTACGCGGTGCAATCGCCGGTCTTGTGTCATTGCGAGGAGTGATCGGTGGGACAGGCTTCCAGCCTGTCTATTAGGGATGACCGGCAAGATGCCGGTCCCACCATCAATCTCAGCTTTGGCCGTGTGGTCGATTGCTTCGCTGCGCTCGCAATGACAGTCTTTAGCCACTGGTAGCGGAAAGCCGAAGCTTTGCCAAAGCTTTCTTGATCGGGAACTAAACCGGAAGCTCCTAACTCTCAGAAACAAGTTGTCAAGGCCGGACGAATGGCCTATGCCTATAATATAAAGCTGGCGCCGTTCCAATTCTGTTCAATGACGAGGGAGCAAAAAGGATGTATTTAACGATATCTCAGACTCGGAGTACGAAGTTGGTCATTTTCGTGGCCATGCTGTGTCTTTCGGCCATGCCCTGGCTGTCTCCCGCGAGTGTAAAAGCGGCACCGCCGGCGAGTGCCGTCGTCGGTGCGATCGAAGGTCAAGCAGAAGTGTCCGGCGACACCGGACAAGAATTAAAGAAACTGGACGCCGGGAACCCGGTCAATCCGGGCGACGCTGTGACTACCGAAGAGAAAACCAGGCTGCTGCTGCGGTGGGATAGCGGACTTATGGGCGCTCTGGGGGAATTCTCCTCTATACTGTTGCTCCCGGAACAGGCTGGCGGTCCGGCAACCGACATCCAGATAGCTGATGGTATATTACGTTTGGTGTTGGATCGGCCCGGCGTCACCCCACCCGTGCCCTATTCGGTTACTACCGCGGTGGCTTCGATTCAGCCCGAATCCTACGATCAACCTGTCGATTTCATAGTAGAATCGTACGATTCGACCGCCACTGTAGTTACAGTAGTAGCTGGCCGGGTCAAAGTCAGAAATCTGACAGTCACATCTTCCCAGGAGCAAACTGTCTCATCCTGCCAAAACATCTACATTGAAGCCGGGAAGGACAAGCCGGACATCCTGTCTGTATCGCCCGAAGATCTGCGACGATTAGCCGACGCGTCAACCATCACCGGAAGCATCGCTGCTAACTTCGATGCGTGCAGTGCCGCGGCATCAACTCTGCCTCCTCCTCCGACGGAAGCTCCTATGGCCCCTCCTCCCTCTGGCTATGCGGTCCCGCCGGAAGAAGAGATGCCGCCATCTTACGGCTACGCTTATCCTTCCATGCCAGACTATAACGTTGAGGACTGGGACGTCGAGGACATCTACCCGTACCCTGAGATTAGGGTCATGCCTCCGCCAGGACCAGGGGGCGAGTTTGTGGTGATTATCCCCGGTATCGGCAGCTTTTACGTCCCCATGCCGGTCTATGATGGCTGGGTCTTCGATCCCACTATCGTTCAAGTGTATGCCGAGACTGCCTTTTTCGAGCGTGCGATCTTCTTCGACCGCCACTATTTGAGAGATTGTTGGCTGCGCCAAAGGGAGTGAACAACCTCATATATCTCGCTCAGGCGACTGGCAACAGAAATCTGCTCCTGGACGCGCGACGCGAACTTGATTACCTGAACGTCCGGGCGAATTGGGCAGCAAGACGCGTCCACAGGCTGGAGAGTAGGGTGGCCGCCATGCAAAGCGAGCAGCGGAAGTTCGCTGACAAGCTACCCCGAGGTCTCAACCTGCACGATGCAATTTCCAATTCTTTCAATTCACCCAGAAACCTGCTGGTAGTCCAAAAATTCCAGGACAGAGTAAAGAATGAGTTGGACGTCCAGAATCAATTGGCAAATGTGGCCGGGCAAGAAGTGGCGAGCCTCAGAGCAAGGGTGGCCCATGAACGCGATCCTGCAAAGCGGCTGGCGCTGCGCGCGGATCTTGACAGGGTCAGGGCCGATCTGGCAGTCGGCAGGCTGCCCCTGTCCGCCAAACAGAAGGACGTCCAGGGTCTGGTAAAGGCGCTCGGGCAGGAGCGGGATGTAGATAAGCGTCAGAAACTCGAAAACCAGCTATTGGGACAGTTGAAAAAAAGCGGGGCTCAGTTACCTGCAGGGGCGCTGAGCCCTGACAGGATTGCCGGGCTTAAGCAGGAGCTTGCCAAATACCCGAATGTTGCACAGCGCCAGGATCTGGAGAAGCGGTTTGTCGATATCCAACAATCGGCTGATGCGAGAATACAAGAGGAGGCCAACAGACATAAGATCGAGGAAATCACCGCCCAGGCCGTGAAGGAGAAAGATACCCGGAAGCAACGAGATCTCCTGGGCCAGATGAATCAACTGTTGAAGGCACCGGCTGCGGCGGGAATCGGAGCCGCAGGGTTGCAACTGCTCCAGCAGAGACAGAACCTTGAACGGCAGATTTCAGGCGAAAAGGACAAACAGAAACAGGAAACTCTGCAAAGGAATTTGGAGGAGCTGAAGAAGAAAGAGGCTGAGACCAATCTGAGACAGCAAGAAGATCTCCGAAAGTCTCAAGAGCGCGATAAGGCATTTCAACAGCGACTCAAACAGCAGAAAGATTTGAGCGAACAGGCTGAGATCAAGCGCCGCCAACTGGAAGAGCGCAGAAAAGAAGTCGAGGAAAGGCGCAAGCATCAACTCGATCTTCAGAAGCAGCCCGGCCTGGAACAACAGAAGCAGCTTCAGCAGCAAAAACTCGACCAGGAGCGACTCCGCCAACAACAACTCCCGCTGAAGCAACCGGATCAGGAGCGTCTGCGTCAGGAGGATCTGCGCAAAAAGAAACTCGAGCAAGACCAGGCTCAAAAGGAGCAATTGCGCCGGAAGCAGCTCGATCAGGGCCAGATCCGTCGGCAGCAACTGCAAAAACAGCAGCTTGAGCAGCAGCAACCTCGAAAGCAGCAGCTCGACCAGGAGCGTTTGCATCAAGACCAGTTGCAGCGTAAACAACTTGAACAGGACCAACTGCGGAAGAAGCAACAAGAGCAGGAGCGATTAAAGCTTCAGCAGTCTCAACAGGAACAGTTGCGGCAGAAGCAGCTTCAGCAACAGCAGCAACTTCAGCAACAACAGTTGCAACAACAGCAACTGCGGCAGCAACAGATCCAGCAGGAACAGTTGCGTCAGCGGCAGCTTCAACAACAGCAGCTTCAACAGCAACAACTTCGCCAACAGCAGTTGAAAAAGGAGCAGGAAGACAAGTTGAAGGGCAAGTAGGAGGAGCCTCAAATCGGGGTGCTTTAGGATTTGCCATAAGCGTTGTCCGATTTGCGGGAATGACAGGGGAAGCGAATCGGACAAAAAATCCGGCAACCGATTTTATCGTTACAACCATCCTAGGACCGCAGAATCACTCTTCGCTGACTGGGAAAGAGGACTGAAAAGGTTGTGCCCCCGGATTGCTTGCATCCTTCCACATTCGTGACATGCCGACACAACGATATACGGCCCGGGCATTGGCCCAAACTGGTGGGAATGTGCAAACATCTTTCGCCGGTGAAAGATATGTCAAAGCAGCCCTCTTCAGCGAGTATTTTTAAACGCATGAGTTCCAACCCCTTGCCGCCGGCATCGAAGTCGAAAGGGTTTTTTGTGGCGTACTGTTGCGTATCCTGAGTGTGATGGAAGGCCCTGAAAAGATATTCTTTATCGCTTGCTGCAATTCCTACCCCCTGGTCTACTACCTCCAGCAAGACGCCCTGGGGGACTCGAGAGAGAAACGACCACCTCACCTTCATCAGGGGTATTTTCCACTGCATTCTTGAGCAGGGTTTCAAGCACATCGCGAAGTATTTCCGGATCGATGATGTCCGTCTCGATGACCTCGAGGCTGGGGCGCAGTTCTAAGGATCGGTGAGAACTTTTTGTGCGGCACGTTTCAAGTATTTCGTGAACAACCGGAATAATAGGGAAATGCCTGGGATTATACTCGCGCGGTGTAACGATTTCTTCCACGATTTGTTGTATGTCTGTGAGACGCTGCAAGTTACGTCGGATCCTTTCCAAATTTGCCGCCTTCGATTCCGCAGGCAGTTCTCCATCGGTCAGGTTCTTCAAGGAGGATTTCATGATCACAACAGGAGTCTTAAGCTCATGGGACAGATGGTGTACTGCTCGTCGCCTGGCCCGCTCCAGGGACTTGAAAGCTGTTATGTCCCGGATGATCACGAGTGTTCCTTCAACCTCACCCTCATGATCGTGATAACGCGAGGCGCTTATGCTCACGTCGAGCAGTCTCCCGTCCTTGGTGTATCGTTTGGTTTCAAAGCCGCTGGTGGGCGTGCCGTCCCGAATCAAGCCGTAAATTATAGCCATCGTGGTTTCTCGTTCGGATTCGGGGAGAAAGGGTATTCGCCTCCCCTCAAGTTCTTCCATCGTCCAGCCGAATATGCGGGTGAAGGCCGGATTAACGTATTTCGCCCTTCCTTCCATGTCATAAATCACTATGGCGTCAACCGATGAATTGAGCAGGGAACGGTAAAGGTCTTCCCTTCTCTTGGATTCCTCGTAAAGTACCTTGTATCGCTCTTCGCTTTCCCGCAATTTCTCCTCAGATCGCTTGCGGGTGATTTCGACCGCGGCTAGGTTGCCCAGCAAAGAGAGAGTGTCCAGGTCCGACTTTGAAAATGACGTCTTCGCCTTATTAAAGGCATAAAGCACGCCAAGGTTTTGCTGCCCGATCTGAACCGGCACTGCTATGCCGGAAATCAAGCCCTCGCCCCGAACTACATCGTGCAATAGCGGTCCTACCTCTTGGAAATAGTCCTCGACGAAATGCCTGCGACCGGTTTCTGCGACTTTGCCACCGAGTCCCGCGCCGAAAGGTATCCGCAACTGCTTGAACTTCTCTGTGACGACGCCGGAGAGCGTGTGCATGAAAAGATCGCCGGCGGCCTCGTCACGCAGCACGACAAACGACTTATCAGCACCGAGCAACTCCCTGCTTTTCTCCACGACCAACAATAGACTCTCTTCCAGGCTGCGCTCTGTAGTCATGGCCACGGCCAAGTCATAAAGGGCCTGAAACTTTGTTAACTCCTTCTTAAGGTCCTCCCTGCCTCGTACACGCTCGGTGATATCCAACAGAGTCCCGATCACCGCGGGAGAGCCGTTGTAATCTGTCCGGGAACCATATACCTCGACGTATATGACCTCTCCATCCTTTCTTTTGCCTCTGAATTGGAAATTGACGGCCTCGATTTCGTCCGAAAAGCGCTTTCTCAAGTTCTGCTCGACCAGCGGCCAGTCTTCAGAAAAGACTACTGATTTCGGCGCTCCCTCAAACATGAGTTCCGCAACCTCATAACCAAAGATCCGCGCGAACTTGGAATTCACGTATCTGAACCAGCTTCCCTGGATCAAATACACTCCAACGACAGCATTTTCCGTGAGTTTTCTGAACTTGACCTCGGATTGCAGCAGAGCGTCGGCAACCCTTTTGTGTTCAGTGTCACGATCTTGCATCTGGGCGAGGTGTAGCCGCAGTTCGGCTATCTCACCAAGCAACTGATCTCTGGTCTTGTCTTCGCTTTTCATTTAGGGCTCCCCCCTTGGGCTGCCCGAGGTTGGGTGGAAATTTTGTAGAGAAGACTGGAGGCTACATTAACTCGTTACAACTCTACGGAACGGAACTCAAAAAGTCAAAGAATGAAGATAACGGGTCACCGCGCAGCCGATGACCGGCGTCCCTGCCGGCCACGTTTCAAAGCGGCAAAACCGTTTTCCCGGTAAACCGTTACGAATGAGGTAATTGCCACCGGAATGATATGGATAGGGCGCACGCGGGCCTGCTTAAGCGGTACAAAAAGAACTGATCCATTTCTAAATAAACCGATTTCGCTCGCGTCATTGTGGTATATTACACAGCCACGGTCATAAAATGAGAAATGGGGGTCACGTTATGGGAACTAGCCTGTTGGACGGCAAGCGCATGCTGGCAGTGGACGACGAGCCTGACATTCTTGATGTTCTGCGAGAGGACCTCGAGAAATATGGTTTGTCACTGGATACGGCTTCGTCTTACGAGGAAGGTTTCCAGAAGATGACCTCATACACTTACGACCTGGTGATTCTAGACATCATGGGGGTGCGCGGTTTTGATCTGTTGATGTTTGCCACATCACAGAATACCCCCGTGGTCATGCTTACGGCCCACGCGCTGAATCCGGAATCACTGAAAAAGTCCATCGAGCTTGGGGCCAGAGCGTATGTGCCGAAAGATGAGATCGATCGGATAGCGCCTTTTGTTGAAGACGTTTTGACCCTCAGCTATCAGTCCGCATGGAAGTCACTTTTCGAGACGCTCGGTGGCTTCTTCGGAAAACGGTTCGGTCCTCAATGGAGGAAGTCGGAAAAGGAATTCTGGGACAAATTCGAGGCGGATCTCAACAAAGTGACCGAAGCAACCATTGTTCGATGATCGTACGGTAGTTTTCTCCGCCGTTCCGCAGCAACTGAGATTGCTTCGTTTCCCCTGCAACGACGATATCCTCCACCGTTAGCGCGTGAATGGCTACGTAATGCCATTTTTTGTCTTGACAGTACGGTCAACACTCCTTCTAATAGAATGAGATCAAGTGAGTTCAGCAAGATTCTGCCGCTCGTGCTATTTGGAGACAAGATCACAACAGGTCACATCATGACTCGAGTGAGGTCAATCTGCAGGTGAGAGCAAATCTCCAGTTCCCTATAAAGTGAAACCCGGGGATCGGTAGTTCTCGGAAATGCCGGTTCTGTGAGGAGGGGGTGGCAAATGAGGTACAGGACCAAGAAGTCTGTTCTTCGTTATCGGAATAGTGATCTCATCTCTGTTGTGGGGTTCGCAGCCCTCATTTGGGGGCCAACCCTGGCCGGGGTGGCACAAACAGCGTGACCCGGAACAACAAGAAAAAAAACGGGGGAAGAAGCTCTTCAACGAGGGGAAAGCTTTGTACCAAAGCGCTCGTACAAAGGAAGACCTCGATAGGGCCGCGGAAAAATTCAAAGAGGCCCAAGGGATCTGGGAATCGGTAGGGAACAAGAAAGGGGTGGCAGGCGCAGCCATATGGCAGGGCAAGACTCAGCTCGACACGGGGAAGTTCGACAAAGCGCTTGAATTGTTTCAGCAGGGATTGGAGATGAGCGGCCAGGGCGGTACCGCACAACAGGAAGGCGCTGCCGTCAACCTTATGGGTAATGTTTATAGGAAGCGCGGGCAGTTGGACAAGGCCGAAGAGTTTTACAAGAAAGCCCTTGATGTGGCGGTAAGCGCCGGAGATCCTCAGCGTAAAGGCCGTGCGCTCAAGTGCTTGGGGGACGTTGATAGTCTGAAGGGTAATCCCGGCGGGGCCTTGGAAAAGTACGGCCAAGCCCTCGAACTCGCAGAAAACTCCGGGGACAGTCAAGGTGTGGGATACATCTTACAGGGGACTGGGCGAGCGGAAATGTCGCTCGGGCAATACGACAAGGCCGCGGAGCATTTCCAGAAAGCTCTGGAGGCGTCCCAACGAACGGGCAATGTCAGAGATCAGGCGAGGGCACATGGGCAACTGGGGAGAATGTACCAGTCTTGGGGCCGGAACAGCCAGGCTATCGAGCAGTTGAGGAAGGGGATCGAGCAGGCTGAGGCCACGGGCGACTTCAAGCAAGTAACGGAAAATCTCTACGCTTTGGGCTTATTGCACCTGAACCGAGGGCAGTACAACAAGGCCGCGGAAGCTTTCCTTCAGGGTCTGGAGAAGGCGAAAAAAACCAAGAATACCAAACTTGAAGGAGACTCCTTGAGAGGACTCGGCCGCGTGTACAACATCCTTGGCAATTACCCCAAGGCGCTGGAAAATCTCCAGGAATCCGTCGAAGTCGCAAAAAAGAGCGGGAAGAAGAAGGAAGAAGCTGAATCACTAACATTTCTCGGGCAGTCATTTTTCAAGTGGGGAAAACACGGACAAGCGACCGCCTTGTTCGAACAGGCGCTGAGCATTGCGAAGAAGAGCGGTGACAAGAGCGGTGAAACCGAAGCACTAATCCAACAGGGAATGCTCTATCAATCTGTCGGCCAACATCAGAAGGCACTCGAAACTCTTGGCCGTGCAAAGGAAATTTCTAAACGAAACGCAACCACGTCCAGCAGAATAGACGATCTAATCGCCAGCCTGTACCTGGACATGGGTGATTTACAAAAGGCTGAATCTTTAATCGCCAAGTCGGGCTCGGAACCATCGAAGGGAAGACTGTATCTACTCAAGAAGGATTATGCCAAAGCGGCCTCTCAATATGAAGCACTTGCGAAGCAAGCAGAAAAGAGCGGCAATGTTGACAATTTCTTCACAGCATATACAGGATTGGGGCTTGCCGAGGAAGGACTTGAGGACTTTAAGGGGGCAGCCACGTATTTCCAGAAGGCTATAGAGTCCGTTGAAGAAGTCCGGTCGACTTTGAGTGTGCCGGAAAGATCGGAGTTTTTTAATGTCCGAATCGGCGGATTTATGAGAACAGCGCCCTACGAGGGAATAGCTCGAGTGTCTGTGAAAATGAACAAGCCTGCCGATGCGTTGAGAGAATCGGAACTGGCCAAAGCCCGGGGATTTTCCGAAGCAATATCTCGCCGGGTGGAGGGGATGTTTCAGGACATACCCGAAGAGATAATGGAGAAAGACCTCGAAGTAAACGAGCACCTAGCGGCCTTGCTCAGGGCCAGGCAAAGTGCATACGAACAGGGACTAAAGGAGGCCGTCCAAGCCCTTGAGCCTCAAATCAAGGAGGCCAAGGAAAATTTGGCCTCCTACGTTGAGAAACTGAGGACCGAATATCCCCTTTTCGCGGCCACCAAATATCCCGAGGCCACGGACTTGGGCAAAACCGCCATCAAGACGAATGAGTGGGTCCTGGTTTACCATGTAACAGATGAGGGGGTCCTGATCTATCTGACGCGTGGGAAGCAGCTGATGAAAGGCCTCTTCAAACCTATCCCCAGAGCAGAGCTTGAAAGCCTGGTGCGAAAGTTCATGGCGCCGCTTAAGATAGTTGCAGGACAAGATGATCTGGTAGAGAAGCTGAAGTCCTTTGATTTTACGTCGGGGAAAAAACTTGCCGACTTGCTTCTTGAGCCGGTTTCTGACTGCTGTTCCGGAAGGTGCCACTATAATTGTCTCACCGGACGATTGCTTGGGGACTCTCCCGTTTGAAATGATCACTTTGAATGGGGAAGGGCGGATACAAGAGACCGCGGGTCTGCCTCAGACCGCGGGGGCCAAATTCCTGGGAGACCGGAACCCCGTGGTCTACTGCCAGTCCATCACTGCCCTGACCCTCACCCGCACTTTGGCGAACCCGACAAAGCCTGAAAACCGACTGCTCGTAATAGCCGATCCGGTCTTCGACACCAAGGATGCGCGGGCGGATAAGCCTGCTACCCGTACCGCTGCCGCAGGAAGCCCCAAACACGTCTATCGACTTATGAGTGTGACGAAGAAAGCAGGCGGAGAAGGGCTTGAGTTCAACAGGTTGCCTCTGACCGGCGAGCTTGCCGAAGACCTGAAAGAAATGTACGGGGAGAATAGCGATGTGTATACTGGCTTGAAGGCCAGCAAGGAAACATTTTTCTCTACGATATGCCCGAAACTGGCACGCTACGGATCCATAGTCTTCGCAACTCACGGATACTTGGATAGTTCAACTGTCGGGATGACGGAACCTTTGCTGGTTCTTTCAATGGTCCCACCGGGAACTGACGGCTTCTTGAAGGCCAATGAGGTAATGGGCCTTAAATTGAATGCCGACACAGTCGTCTTAGGCGCCTGTCAGACAGGAATGGGCCGCCAGGTGCCCGGTGAAGGCACTATGGGCATGGGTCGATCCTTTCAATATGCCGGGGCCCGGAGCGTGATGATGAGCATGTGGAGCGTAGCTGAAAAATCCTCGGTAATGTTGGTGGAAAATTTCTTCAAGTATGTAAGATCAGGCAAGGGGAGGCTTGAAGCCCTGAGATTGACGAGATCTGATGTCCGGAAAGCCGGTTACGATCATCCATTCTTCTGGGCTCCTTTTATATTGGTTGGAGAAGGCGAATGAGGAGGGAACCGGAACTACCTGGAAGTACGTGCCAGTAACCGGCCGTTGCCCGGAATATCAAATCTGCAACAAGGGGGTGGACATGTGCTCAAGATATAGAAATCTGTTCCTTATTGTGGGAATAGCGATCTCCTCTCTGTTGTGGGGTTCGCAGCCCTCATTCTGCGGAGGGCACTGGTCCACGGAGCAGGGCCGGCAATCAGAGGACTCGGCTGACAAGAAACAGCCTCAGGATAGACAGCTACCCGTGACGCTGCGGGAGCCCAAACAACCGGGGCAACGCTGGCGGGGTATGAATGTTGGCCGCCCGCCAGATACCTACCATGGGAGACAACTCTTCGATGAAGGCCAAGCCCTGTACCGGAAGGCTCGGACCAAGCAAGAACTCGAAAGGGCCGCTGAAAAATTCAAAGAGGCTCAGGAAGCGTATGAATTCGCAGGACACAAAGTGGGAGCAGGAGCGGCAGCAGTATTCCGAGGCATGACCGAGCTGCAGGAGGGCAAATCCGAGGAAGCTCTCAAGGTTCTTCAACAGGCGCTAGAGCAGTCCGAGAGGACCGGTGTCACTGCGCATGAAGGCATGGCAACCAACCTTATTGGCAACGCGTATAGGGTGCGCGGGCAGTTGGACAAGGCTGAAGAGTTTTACAAGAAAGCGCTCGACATGGCGGTAAGCACCGGCGATTCTCTGCGGAAAGGCCGTGCGCTCAAGTGCTTGGGTGACGTTGATAGTCTGAAGGGTAATCCCAGCGGGGCCTTGGAAAAGTACGGCCATGCTCTGGAGACTCGCAGAAAACTCCGGGGACATTCAAGGAGTCGGCTACGCCTTGCAAGGCACCGGGAGGGCAGAGCAGTCGCTGGGGCAGTACGACAAGGCTGCTGAACACTTCCAGAAGGCTCTTGAGGCATCCCAACGAAGCGGCAATGTTAGAGACCAGGCCAGGGCCCATGAGCAACTGGGGAGAGCCTATGAGTCCGGGGGGCGTAACAGCCAGGCGATCGATCACTTGCGTAAGGGAATCGAGCAGGCTGAGCGCGCGGGCGACTTCAAGCAAGTGACTCAGGATCTCTACACTTTGGGCTCGTTGCATCTGAATCGGGGGCAGTACAATAAGGCCGCGTCAGTATTCCTTGAGTGCCTGGAGAAGGGGCAAAAAACCAAGAACCCCAAACTCGAGGTAGAGGCTTTGAAGGGGCTTGGTCGTGTTTACAACATCCTTGGTAATTATCCGAAGGCCCTGGAAAATCTTCAGACATCTCTGGAAGTTGCAAAAAAGAGCGGGCAGAAGAAGGAAGAAGCCGAGTGCCTGATATTTCTCGGGCAGTCATTTTTCAAGTGGGGAAAACACGGACAAGCGACCGACTTGTTTGAACAGGCGCTGAGCATCGCGAAGAAGAGCGGTGACAAGAGCGGCGAAACCGAAGCGTTAATCCAACAGGGAATGCTTTATCAATCTGTCGGCCAACGTGAGAAGGCTTTGGAAACTCTTAGCCGTGCCAAGGAAATTGCTAAACGAGACACAACCACGTTCAAGAGGATAGACGATCTCATCGCCGACCTGTATCTTGATATGGGTGATTTTCAAAAAGCCGAATCCCTGATCACCAAGTCCGGCTCGGAACTATCAAAGGGAAGACTGCATCTCCTCAAAAAAGACTATGCCAAAGCGGCTTCTCAATATGATGCACTTGCAAAGCAGGCAGAAAAGAGCGGCAACGTAGACAATTTGTTTACGGCCTACACTGGATTGGGGCTTGCCGAGGAAGGACTTGAGGACTTTAAGGCGGCAGCCACCTATTTCCAGAAGGCAATAGAGTCTGTGGAAGAGATCCGCTCGACCTTGACTCTGCCTGAAAGATCCGAGTTTTTCAACGTCCGAATCGGCGGATTCATGAGAACGGCCCCGTACGAGGGCATTGCTCGAGTCTCTGTAAAAATGAACAAACCGGCTGACGCGTTGCGAGAGTCAGAACTGACCAAAGCTCGCGGGTTTTCTGAAGCTATCTCTCGTCGAGTGGAGGGGGTGTTTCAGGATATTCCCGAGGAGATAATGGAGAAAGACCTTGAAGTAAACGAACGCCTGGCCGCCCTCCTCAAGCGCAAGCAAAGCGCATACGAGCAGGGAGAGCAACAAGTCCTCCAATCACTTGAGCCTCAAATCAAGGAAGCCAAGGAAAATTTAGCCGCTCACATTGAGAAGCTGCGAGCCGAATTTCCCCTTTTCGCGGCCACCAAATATCCCGAGGCCCCAGAATTGGGCAAGACCGCCCTAAAGACGAATGAGTGGGTGCTGGCTTACCATGTGACGGATGAAGGGGTTCTGATCTACTTGACGCGGGGAAAAGAGCTGATTAAGGGCTTCTTCAAGCCTATCCCCAGAGCAGACCTTGAGAGCCTGGTGCTCAAGTTCATGACCCCGCTCAAAGTCGTTGCAGGACAAGATGATCTGGTAGAGAAGCTGAGGGCCTTTGATTTCGAGTCGGGAAAGAAGCTTGCCGATTTGCTGCTGGAAGATGTTCTTCCTGTTGTTCCGGAAGGGGTGACTGTAGCTGTTTCACCCGACGATTGCCTGGGGGCCCTCCCGTTTGAAATGATCACTCTGAACGGGGAAGGGCGGATAGAAGAGACCGCGGGTTTGCCTCAGACCGCGGGGGCCAAATTCCTGGGAGACCGGAATCCAGTGGTCTACTGCCAGTCCATCACTGCTCTGAGCCTTACTCGGACTCTGGCGAACCCGACAAAGCCTGAAGACCGACTGCTGGTAATAGCCGATCCGGTCTTCGACACCAAGGATGCGCGGGTCGAGAAGCCTGGTACCCGTACCGCAGCCACAGGAGGCGCCAAACACGTATACCGACTTATGAGTGTCACCAAGAAAGCGGGCGGCGAAGCGCTTGAGTTTAGCAGGCTGCCTCTTACAGGCGAGCTTGCCGAGGACTTGAAAGAGATGTACGCTGAAAATAGCGACGTGTACACTGGCCTGAAGGCTAGCAAGGAAGTATTTTTCTCTACGATTTGCCCGTCGCTGGCACGCTACGGATCCATAGTCTTCGCAACACACGGGTACTTGGACAGTTCATCTCTCGGGATGACGGAACCTCTGCTGGTTCTTTCACTGGTTCCGCCGGGAACGGACGGATTCCTGAGGGCCAACGAAGTTATGGGTCTTCGGTTAAATGCCGGCACAGTCGTCTTAGGAGCCTGTCAGACAGGGATGGGCCGCCAGGTGCCCGGTGAAGGCACTATGGGCATGGGCAGATCTTTTCAGTATGCCGGGGCCCGGAGCGTGTTGATGAGCATGTGGAGCGTAGCTGAAAAATCCTCCGTAATGTTGGTGGAAGATTTCCTCAAGTATGTAAAATCAGGAAAGGGGAGGCTTGAAGCCCTGAGATTGGCGAGATCTGACGTCCGCCAAGCCGGCTACGATCATCCATTCTTCTGGGCCCCCTTCATACTGGTGGGGGAAGGTGAATAACACGAAGGCGCTTTTGAACCGGCAATTTACTTCTTGGAAAGCGCATCGGCATTAGATGTGAACTTCACATGATACATAGGTTTGAACCGTGTGGGCTGGTCGGCTTCCGGGCCACAAGAAGGAAAGGGGGATCGAGCCAATGAAGACATTTCTGTGGAAGATGGTGGGAGTATTGGTGATACTCACGGGAGGTCTATCCTGGCACCCGATTCCGGCGCATGCCGGACAAGGGGACACTTCTGACCCCAGGCAGGTGTGGATGTCCGTGGGGACAAAGGGAGCCAATGAGATTGGCCTTAAGGTGTGGACGCAAAAAAAACAGAATGAAGCTTTTTCGGAAGGCGAACCTATTGTCTTGAATTTCGAGACATCTCGAAAAGCTTATGTTATGGCAGTCAACGTATCGCCCAAAGGCGACGTCATGGTTCTGTTTCCCAACGGGGAATCTCCTGACAACCTCATTCTTCCCGGGAAGACGTATACTTTATTCGGCCCTGATTCCAGCATTCAGGTCACAGCCAACGAAAAGATCAAAGAAGCCGTCATTATTTTTTACGCTGCCTCTCAGCCGTTCAAACTGGACCCCTTAAAGGCACCCGAGGGACAGCCCGTTATCAGAATTGCTCATTCTGATACGGCTCAGCTCGGAACCCTTACCAAGAAGCTTGAGAATATCTCTCACGACGAAGGCTTCAATCGACAAGTCGTTGTCCTGAAGTCCGCCGGCAGTGGCGGGATTTCACTCGAGCTCATGGCGCCCAAAAGTGTGAAGCCTGGAGGCGTCACCGGTGGGCAAGGACTGAAGCCTGAAGAGGAAGGGCTCGGGAAAGAATAGCCGATTTGAGTGAGTAGCGTCGGAGCACCGAAGCAATGATCTTTTCGACAGTATGGGGCGGCCGGAGAATCCTGATAATCGGATTGCTAGTTAGCATCTCTTGGGCTTTGTTGTCACCCTCAATCGTGTACCTCGCTCGACAACATTTCAAGTGGGTAAACAAGCAGTTCAGATGGGTGAACAATAAAATATACGACCGTAAGCTGTCACTATTCGCCAAACCCAGACTCAATCCCGACATCGTACATCTCGACATTGATGATGAATCCATTAAGCGTTACGGTCAGTGGCCCTGGGACCGAGCCATCAGCGCTCGAATCGTGGAGAGACTTACTGAATTCGGTGCAAAAGCAATAGTCTTCGACATTATGTATGCGTCCAAAGGACGCAGGTACTAGCGGGGATGAAGCCCTGGCCCAGGCCATAGCAACTTCCGGTCGCGTGATCCTCGCTGAGGGGCTGTTCGAAAGGGAGCAGTTAGCGTCAGGATCTGAGTCCGAGGATAAGGTGTCCATAGAGGAGGTGGCCCACAAAAGAGCATGGAGGCTGGCTGCTCCATCGGGATTCGACTTCTTAAGCGTACGAGTGCCTAGGGACTCTTCTATCCCATTATTCTCATTCGCCGAAGGAGCAAAGGAACTGGGACATATCAACTCCACGCCGGACGAGGATGGGATTCATCGAACGATTCGGCTCTTCATTCGGGTTGGTGATCGCCTAGTGCCGAGCCTTAGCCTGGCAGCGCTGGTGGCCTATCTGAACGCTGATCCCAAAAACATTGTGATTGCCCAGGACGGTCAAGTCGAGATCCATCATCCTGGTGGGATCATGAGGATTCCTGTCGACTCGAAAGGTCGCATGAATATAAATTGGCCGAGTCCGGTTTGGGATAGTTTTGAGAATTATCCTGCATGGGACGTGCTTGACGAGGAAAAAGACCCGTCCAGGATGGAAAGGTACAAGGACAAAATCGTCATTATATCCATCGCTTGGACCGGCACTACCGACATGGGCGCTATCCCTGTCGAGGATCAGGTTGTGCTCAGCCGAATCCATTCCAGTGCTCTGGACACGATGCTTACCGGAAGATTCATACGTGAAGTTTCTCCTCTACCGGTAGCGGGGATTGCGGTATCGGTTTTGGTGTTACTCGCATTTTTGCCTTTAGGCGTGAAGCTTCGGTATTCTCATGCGGTTATTGTATGTCTATTCCTATATGTTATTTATTTCGCTTCAGTAACTGCTGCTTTCGGGTGGGCGTCCTTGGACATTCCCGTGGCTGAATCATCATTCATATTTCTTCCAGGAGCCGCAGTCTGTCTAATCTGTCGTGCTATTTCCACCGAAAAAGATCGGCGCCAAATCCGTGACACATTTGGTCGGTACATGAGTGATGAGGTCGTCACTGAGATACTCAAGTCTCCGGGAGGGATTAATCTCAAAGGGGAATTGAAAGATATTACGGTCCTGGTGTCTGACCTTCGAGGCTCCACGCCGATGGCGGAAGCCCTGAAACCTCATGAGGTCCTTACAGTCATCAACAGGTACCTGGATAGAATGATTGACGTCATCACGCGACATGAGGGGACTATTGACGAGTTTACCGGGGACGGCATCCTCGTCCTCTTCGGCGCCCCCCGAGCAATGTCGGATGCTGCAACACGGGCTGTTTTATGTGCGCTGGATATGCAGCAGGCCATGCCGGAACTTGAACATCGAGAATGCGGTGCTTGGTCTGCCGGAGTTGCGGATGGGGATAGGCATTAATAGCGGTGAACTGGTCGTTGGAAATATTGGGTCTGAACAACGCAAGAAATACGGCGCCATTGGCAGCGCCATAAACATTGCCTTCAGGGTTGAAGCTCAAACAGACCGAGCCGGCGGCGAGATCCTGGTTACTCAAGCAGTTTGCGACAGGCTCGACGGGTCTTTGGAGTTGGGACCTCCGCGAACCGTGCAGCTCAAGGGTATAGAGGAACCTATGCCCCTTTATCCAGTGATCGGAACGCAAGCAACCATACAGAATTGAATTGCGGCACCCCGTGTGGTTATTTGGGAGCGAACCCTCTCCTCAGCGTGTTTTCGCTGATACTTCTTATGTTCATGAAGCGTAACAGATAGTCAGGTCCACCCGCCTTGGAACCGACGCCGGACATGCCGAATCCCCCGAAAGGCTGTCTTCCAACGAGAGCGCCAGTGATCTTCCTGTTTATGTACAGGTTACCGACTTTGAATTCATGGCGTGCTTTTTCAATATTTCCCGGACTTCGGCTGAATATACCGCCCGTCAAAGCATACTGCGTTTTGTTGGCAATGTTCAATGCCTGATCTATATCCTCCGCCCTCATGATTGCGAGCACAGGCCCGAAAATTTCTTCCTGGGCTATGACGGAGTCAGGGCTCGCGTCTACTATTATGACCGGGCCGAGGAAGTAACCCTCGCCCTCACCCTTCTTCTGAGAAGAATCTTCCCTTCTGTTTCGCCGATCTCTATGTAGCGCCGAACCTTTTTCAATGCCGCTTCGTCCACCAGGGGTCCCATGTAATTCCGGGAATCCTCGGGCGGACCTATTTTCAGGCTTTCCATCGCGTCTTTTAGCCGGACGGAAAATTCATGAAAAACGTCTCCGATGACGATCACCCTGGAGCAAGCAGAACATTTCTGCCCTTGAAATCCGAGAGCGGATTCCAGCACGCCTTTCACGGCCTCGTCCATATCCGCGGTTTCGTCAACGATGATGGCGTTTTTTCCCCCCATCTCAGCTATCACGCTCTTCACGTTCTTTTGTCCTGGATCTGTGATGCCTGCATGTTTCACGATTCTCAGGCCCACATCCTTCGAGCCGGTAAATGCGATAAAATCTATTCCGGGATGAGACACCAGGTACTCGCCGACTTCATCGCCCGGCCCCGGAACGAACTGCAAGACCCCCGAAGGAAGGCCCGCTGCTAAGAACACCTCCAACAGCATCCGGCCGCAGATAGGAGATAAGCCTGAAGGCTTGAATATCACACAGTTTCCCGTGACAATGCCCGCTGATACCATGCCTGTTGGTATCGCGAGTGGAAAATTCCAGGGAGAGATAACCACGCCCACTCCTTTAGGCTCATAGAGATACTCGTTTTGTTCGCCGGGATAATCCCCAAGAACAATAGGATTTCCGAGTCTTATCATCTCTCGGCCGTAGTATTCGAGGTAATCGATTGCTTCGGCTACGTCGCCGTCGGCATCCCGCCAGGTTTTCCCGACCTCGTAAACTTCGAGAGCCGCCAGTTCGAACCGCCGGACCCTTATTTCCGCGGCAGCTCCGTAAAAGATATTCGGCCCTTTCCTTGGGAGGCGTTTTCGACCATGCGATCCAGTCTTTTCGGGCCTCTTCAACGGCCTTTTCTGCGTATTTACGGTCCCCGTCGCGACTCTTCCCACAATTTCGCTCGGCTGTGCCGGGTTTCGCGATTCTATCCTCGCGTCGGTCCAAACCTCCTCCCCGCCAATGACAAGCGGGTATTTCTTGTTGAAACCCTTCTTCACGCTATTCAGGGCCTCCGTCATCTTTTCCCTGTTGTGAGCCTTTGAAAAATCGACAGGGGGTTCGTTAACAAAAGCTTCTGAGCCGATTGTTTGCTCGGTCTCAGGGCCGCGGGCTTGCGGGGCTTTGATCAACTCGTCAAACGACTGCTGTTCGAGAAAGGATTTTGTAAGAAAGGACTCATTGGAAGTGTTTTCAAGCAACCTCCTGACCAGATATGCCATGCCGGGGATGAGTTTCCCCAGTGGTGTGTACACTCTCACGCGGTAGCCTATTCTCTGCAAAGCGTTCCGTACAGGCTCGGCCATTCCGTAGATCATCTGAAACTCAAATGCATCTTTCGGAAGGTTCAAGAAATCGGCCATCGCGATGGCGTGACTTATGCTCCTGATATTGTGGGTGGCGATGGCGGGACGAACATATTTGGCATTCTCGAGCAGAATTCCTGTGAGTTTCGTAGTTAAGATCAGTGTCCACCTTTTTGAGGAAAACAGGGACAGGCCATCCTTTTTGGCGATTTACGACCGTTTCATAGTCCCAGTAGGCGCCTTTGACGAGACGGACAGTTATCCTTCGACCAGTCTTGCGGGCCCAGTCTATTATTCCCAGCAGGTCTTCTTTTGTTTCCCTTAGATATGCCTGAAGCGCTATGCCCGCGAAGGACAGCCCCGGGTGTTCCTCAAGAATAGCCTTGAAAATGGCAACCGACAGTTCTTTGAGATAATAGCTCTCCATATCGAAGGTGATCGATGCCCCGGCCTTCTGTGCCATGTTGATTACCGGCACCAGCCCGTGTTTTGTATTCTCGATTGAACCTTGCCGGTCCAGGGGATCGAGTGGGAGTAAAAGGAAGAAATCTTGAGCGATATATCCAGCAGCGGGATTGGGCCGCGATCATCATTACGGAGTATGGCAGATCCTTTCCAGCCGCTAAGTTTGGGACTGAGAAATGTTAAAAGATCCAGATACCTTGCGGTATATTCACTTGCCTCCACCTCACTGAGCACTGCCTCGCCCAATAGGTCCAGGCTGAATGCAATGCCTTCTCCATTGAGCCTTTCCAGTGACGTTAGGGCGTCTTTCGCGTCCCTGCCGGCGATGAATTGTGCGGCAAGTGCTTCTACACTTCTCCTGGTGACCTTTGCAGCCGCATAGGGTAGAATGCCTTTCCCCGGCATCCACCCTAGCCCCTGCCTCAACATCATCGGCGTTTTTTCAAGGTCCGAGAAGTATTCGTTGAGCAATCCAACCACAAGCTCATCCGTTTTCAGGCAAGGTAAGACGTCCACAAATCTGAAGAGTTGGACCTTGAAGGCTTCATCCTTCATTGCCCACTCCATGATTTTTCCCTTCCATCTCCTCTTGTCGAAAACTGAGGGAACCTGGTCACCTATTAAGGAATAAATCTCACTTCCGACCCGTTTAACCCTTTCTTCCAAGTCTCGGTATTGATCCATATTTATCCCTCTGGCATTTGTCGCATTCTTTGCAACGCGGGCCACAAAACGGCCCGGTACGTTTGACAGCGCCGTGTGCCGTAGACATCCTATGATTAAGAAGTGGAAAAGGGAAACACTTTCGCTTTAATGAAAAGGCGAGTTAGACTGTCCAATATTAGAGGGAAGGAAACTCTCTTTCCACTGCGCTCTGAGCAAGGCCTTTTTGGGGCCGGCAGGGAGGAGAACAATGAGATACACAACGATTATGCTGTCACTAGGTTTGGCAGCAGTGACAATAATGGTGATCAGGCGTAGGGTCCACTTTCGCACAATCTAACTCGGGCGTCTCGCCCTTTTTCGTGTCTACCTCAATAGGGGACTCGGTAATTGGAAGCGGGGCACTCGCCGTTCATGCTGGTTATGAGGGGACACGGCTATGGCCATCGTGGTTTCCCGGGGGCTTCTTCTGGGGAGGATATCCCGGGTAAACGGCTACGGTTCACTCGGCAGCTACCCCTTGGAGAATAGCACGAGCCCATCCAGCACTTGTGTTTGGAACGGTTATTCGTACACGTGCCTACAACTTCCCGAGGCGACAGTGGCTACTCCTATTAGTGATCAATGCGCCACGCCCCGCCAACGTGGAGAAAGCAAGCCCAACCCTAAACTTGGGCTGGACGACAAAGTTGAAGCTCGGTACGCACTGAGCATGCGGGAGAGAGGGGACCACCGCGCCACCATGAGAGGTAGCGCAGTTGTCCCCGCGCTGCCCGCGTGAACCTCATTTTTCCGCATGATTTCAGGTCCTGTTGCCGCAATCCCTCGAAGAGATCATTGCTCGGATTTTCTCCGAGCGCCCAGATTTGAGTCAAGATCAGGATAGTCAGTCCAATTTCTTGCGTAGCGATGCTAAACAACCTTTGACAATTGAGTTCGAGCGTCCTACATTTTCGTAAGATTTGCTCAAACAGCATACCTTGCGTTGGGATTGTGGGGAAACAATGGCGCCACGCTCCAGAGAACCGAGAATAAAGAGAGAGATTCAAGAAACTCTTACTCCTGTTCGAAATCAGCCAAAGCCTGGATCGCAGCATGGACTTGAGAGACGTCATGGGGCCCGTGCTTGAATCCATAGCCCACAACATGGGGATGATGCGCGGGACCCTGACCCTCCTGAACCGTGACTCGGGAGAAATATTCATTGAGGCTGCCCACGGCCTGTCCGACAGCCAGAAAGACCGAGGACGGTACAGACCGGGCGAGGGGGTGACCGGCAAGGTGGTAAAAACAGGCCGGCCGGCAGTGGTGCCTCACATTTCTGATGAACCGCTCTTTCTCGATCTGGTCCTGGTGCGCGAAAGGAGTTACGCAAAGAGGATGTTTCCTTCATCTGCGTCCCCATCGAGTTGGAAAACGAAGTCATAGGGGCTCTCAGCGCGGACCGTCTGTTCGAAGAAGGGGTGTCCTTCGAAGAAGATCTTCGTCTCTTGTCGATCATAGCCTCCATGATTGCACAAGCGGTCCGACTGAGACGCTCTGCTCAAGAGGAGCAACATCGGCTGCTCGAAGAAAACCTGCGGCTTCAGTCCCACTCGAGGAGCGATTCCGCCCATCGAACATTATCGGTAACTCGAAAGTCATGCAGATGGTTTACGACTTGATTGCGCAGGTTTCGAAGAGCGACACCACGGTCCTTATAAGAGGAGAGAGCGGCACAGGCAAAGAGCTTGTTGCCCACGCAATCCACTTCAACAGTCTTAGAGCCGTAAAGCCCTTTATCAAGGTCAACTGCGGGGCCCTACCTGAGAGCGTCGTAGAGAGCGAGCTTTTCGGGCATGAAAAAGGCGCGTTCACAGGGGCCATCGCGACGCGTAAAGGGCGTTTTGAACTGGCCAACGGAGGCACCATTTTTCTCGATGAGATCGGAGACCTGTCTCCAACGACCCAGATCAAGCTCCTCAGGGTATTGCAGGAGAGGGAATTCGAGCGCGTGGGAGGCACCGCGACCATCAAGACGAATGTCCGAATCATAACCGCGACCAATCGCGACCTGGAGCACTTGATTGCCGAAGGCAGATTCAGGCAAGATCTCTACTACCGGTTGGACGTCTTTCCCATCCACATTCCTCCCCTGCGCGAGCGCAAAACCGACATTCCTCTCCTGGCTGACTTCTTTGTGGAAAAATACAGCAAGGCAAACAACAAGACGGTTCGGCGCATTTCTACCCCTGCCATCGACATGCTGATGACCTACCATTGGCCCGGCAACGTCCGCGAGTTAGAAAACTGCATGGAACGAGCGGTGCTGCTGAGTTCAGAGCAAGTTATCCACGGACACCACCTTCCGCCGACTCTCCAGACGGCCGAGGCCAGTGGAACGACGCACGCAGGCACTCTGGAAGGGACGCTGGAGCGGGTAGAGCGCGATTTGCTTGTTGACGCGCTGAAGGCTGCTCGCGGAAACAGGGCCAAGGCCGCGAGAGCATTGGGAATTTCTGAAAGAATCATGGGGTTGCGTGTACAGAGGTTCGGGATTGATGCGAGGCGATTTTGTACCCGAGCGTAACATGCTCTTGCTAAAGATACCATGATGTATGATGAATTGCTGTTGGTCCCTAAAATGTATTCCCTCCCTCTGACGACAAAACATGCCATATATTCAGTAAGTTAAGGCCGATGGAGACGGTTCCTTCCTGTTCTGGCATCGAGATTGCAAAACAGACAATGAATTTTCGCCCACCTTTGGAAGCCAACGCATACGACTGCTTCAATGGATAGGGTGCGCTGACCGGTCGCATCTTGAGAGCCGGCAGACTGTGGGTCCAGGCAGACAGCGACCACGGTGGGGTCTGGAAAATGAATGCCTCGGCACCGCCTGGAGCCGGGTAGTCGCAGCACCGGTGCTGCTGGGACTCCTGGTCTCGCACGTGGTCAAGGACGAGAAGGTAAACAACTTGATGAAAGCGACCTCAAACGGTGCTTTCACCGGAAAGATCGGTGGCGGCAAGATCTCTGTTATCCGCAGGAAAGAAGTCATGGGTATTGAACCGGGACATACCGGCCAAGAAGCCCCCTGACGCTGAGAAGCAGAAGTTAGACCTTGTCCGAAAACTGTCATTTCGAGCCGGAGGTGAGAAATCTTCCCGGCTTGACAAGCGCTTAATTTTGACGAGAGGAGAAGCAGAGAATGGCTAGACGAAAAACTGTTCACTTACTTCTGTCCGTTTCAGTACCTCATCGCCTGGACACTGATGATGAGTCCGGTTTTTGCGGATGAACCGGCCACGCCGGGTGCGGCCCCTCAGGCTGCGACGGCTCCAGCTCCGGAGCCGAAGCCCGACCCGCGGGAATTGCAACAGGCGACAAATCAAATGCTATCGATGCGGCCGGCAATTCTTTTGTTGTCACCGAGCCGACGGACAAGACAGACCCCTGACTATGCGAAAAAGAAAAAGGAGTACGAAGAGTACAAGGCCCAGGCAGCCAAAGAGCCGCTCGCAGTAAAGCTGGCCGACACCGTCGGGCACGACCGGATTGCGGGCAACTTCAACTGGACTCTCCTCACCGGGTATCTGGTGCTCTTCATGCAAGCAGGCTTCGCCCTGCTTACCTGCGGGTTGGTGCGCAGGAAGAACGCGGCCCATCTCATGATGCTTAACTTCGCAGCGTATGTCTTCGCCTTCCTAGCATACTATGTGTGCGGCTACGCCTTCCAGTACGGTGCGGCCGCAGTGAATGCCGCGCCGACGAATCTCGGCGGGACTCCAACCCTAACTCACTTCCTTATTGGAAGCGGCCATGTGGGGGTTCCTTGGCGGCAGTGGCTTTTTCTTGAGCGGTCCCGCCTACGACGCTGGGAGCATCTGCCTTACCCTCTTCGAAGTCGTATTCATGGAGACGGCCGGCTATATCATCGTCGGCGCCATCTGCGAGCGGATCACTTTCTGGGCGTTCGTCCTCTGCGAGATTTTCATGGGCGCCATCCTCTATCCCATGTCCGGTTGCTGGGCCTGGGGCGGTGGCTGGCTCTCGCAGTTGGGCAGCCACCTTGGGGTTGGCTCACGGCTACGTGGATTTCGCGGGCTCAACCGTGGTCCACGCCGTAGGCGGCTTCTGCGCCATGGCGCTCGCTATCATCCTCGGACCGCGCCTCGGCAAGTACGGTCCGGACGGCAAACCGCGGCCCTTTCCCGCGCACAATATCGCCTTTGTCGTGATCGGCACCTTTATTCTCCTTTTCGGCTGGATGGGTTTTAACCCCGGCTCCACTCTTGGCTCGTCGGACCTGCGCATCTCGGTGATTGCCGTGAACACGAATCTTGCCGCTGTTGCCGCTTCGGCGACGGCGCTGATCTTCTGGTACTTCCTTTTCGGCAAACCGGACATATCGATGGCGTGCAACGGTATGCTTGCGGGTCTCGTTGCCATCACTGCGCCTTGCGCCTTTGTCAACGCAAACTCCGCAGTGATCATAGGGATCGTTGCCGGCATCATAGTTTGCCTGGGGGTTCTGTTTAACGAGCGGACGATCAAGGTCGACGACCCGTGCGGTGCAATTTCCGTGCATGGATATTCAGGCTGGTGGGGCGCTGTTGCTCTTGGCATCTTCGCCGACGGCACCTACGGCTCGGGTTGGAACGGCGTGGGCGCGACGACCTACCTTGGCACGGCCGGCCAGGGTGTCACCGGCCTGCTTCATGGGGACGTGACACAGTTCTTTACGCAGCTAGGCGGAGCCACGCTTATTGCGATTTACGCATTCGGCTTTACCTACGTGGTCTTCAAAATCGTAAATCGCATCGTGCCACTCCGCGTCTCCAAAGAGGTGGAGATCGAAGGCCTCGACGTTCCGGAGTTCGGCATGCCTGCGTACCCGGAGGCCAAGGACGCTGTTGCATAGAAGGCGCACAGTGCATCCGCGCCTCTCCAAGGGCAAGTGGAAGCGCTTTTGAGTTCCAAGAGCTATCCGAGCGCCGAATCCGGGTCGAAGCTTCCACCGGATACACGCTGTTACAAGCATGTCGCTCGGGATTTGTTGCAGGCCACGGCCGTTGCGGGGCTGCACAATCCCGAATGAATCACCGGACACTCCAAAAGGAGGACAGGGATGAAGAAAGTTGAAGCAATCATCAAGCCTTTCAAACTGGACGATGTGAAAGAGGCTTTGAGTGCGATAGGTGTACAGGGAATGACCGTAACTGAAGTAAGAGGATTCGGTCGTCAAAAAGGACACAAAGAAATTTACCGCGGAGCAGAATACGTGGTCGATTTTCTGCCCAAGATCAAGGTCGAGGCAGTGGTTGCCGCGGAAATTGTGGATCAGGTAATCGAAAAGGTTATCTCTGCGGCCCGAACCGGCACCATTGGCGACGGCAAGATCTTTGTAACGCCTGTTGAGACAGTGATGCGGATAAGAACAGGTGAGAGAGACTCCGATGCCCTGTAAGGTAACAGACTAGCGTGAGGTTCTTCCTAAACTGGTGGTCCAGATCGAGATGGCCCGGTGGGGCGTGACTTTGAAGACACGCCCTGCCGCGATGACGATCCAATGAGTGTATAAACAGGGAACGCTCAACGTTCAGGAGGAGGTGAACAAAAAGAGGAGTCGGGAACCGATCTCGGATGCCTCTGACTAACAAGACGCTTGAGACGGTTCCTACTAGAAGGTACTTTTTAGTTTCAGAATCGTACGGCGCTGTAGCAAGTCCTGGCAATAGTGACCATAACAGGTGTTAGGGTCCCTTGCTGCGGGGATAGTAGCGTCATATCGCCAGGCTAGGCACGCGACGCTTGTCGCCGGCAGTAGCGGCACTCGGATTGCTGCGTCTTGCGGGATGGTGACGGTTCATTGCCAGGCTGCAAGGCTTCCAAATGCACACCGGAGTCACAACCGGACCAACACAGGGGAAAGTTGTAAAGTCAATAAGAATCAGCGGGTTAAAGATTCGAGGCTTCTGGATAGACGCGAAGCGGCTCCTTACACTCGGGTAACACTCTATCGCTAAAGATACATTTACGTACGATTAGTTACTTTATGACCATGAAAATGTGCTCGCATCCGCGCGAGCAATTTCTGGCGGCGATTCAGTGAGTTAGGTTCATTGAAGATGGCTCTCACTCGTTCTGGCATCCTGATTGCAAAGCTGACGAAGAATTTGCGCCGCTCTTATCGAGCGGGCGCCTACGTCCGTTAATCTGGATTGGGTGCGGTGACTGGTCACGAGCCAACAGCCGGCAAGCTACGGGCCCAGGTAGACGCATCCGCGGAGGGGTTTCAACAATGAATGCTGCGGACAACGCGTGGGTTTTGGCTTCGTCGGCATTGGTCCTATTGATGACGCCTGGTCTCGCCTTGTTTTATGGCGGAATGACCCGACACAAGAACGTCCTTTCAACCATGATGCACAGCTTCTTCCTGATGGGGTTTGCATCCATCATCTGGCTATTTTACGGGTTCACCTTGGCTTTTGGTCCTGACGCCTTTTGGGGCGTGATTGGAAACTTGAAGCATTTCGCTCTGGATGGCGTCGGTGCGGAAGTGTGGCCGGAACAGACCATTCCAGGAACGAGCTTCATGATCTTCCAGTGCATGTTTGCCGTTATAACCCCGGCACTCATCTCCGGGGCGTTCGCGGAAAGAATGAAGTTCAGCGCTTTCATCATTTTCATGTTTCTGTGGATGACGTTCGTGTATTGCCCCGTTGCCCACTGGGTATGGGGTCCTGGCGGGTGGCTATCCAAAATGGGCGCCCTGGATTTCGCGGGTGGGACAGTCGTTCACATCAATGCGGGTGTAGCGGCCTTGGCATGCGCTCTGGTCATAGGGAAACGGAAGGGTTACGGCACGGCTGCCATGATACCACACAACCTGACCCTTACGCTTTTAGGCGCAGGGCTTCTGTGGGTTGGCTGGTTCGGCTTCAACGCAGGCAGTGCTCTCAAGGCCGACGCAGGCGCTTCCATGGCATTTGTGGTGACCCACATGGCTACGGCCGCAGCGGCCCTGTCCTGGGTATTCGCGGAATGGATAATTAAGGGGAAACCGACAAGTTTGGGCCTCGCGTCCGGTGCAGTTGCAGGCCTTGTGGCGATTACTCCTGCTTCCGGTTATGTGGGGCCGGTGTCTTCAGTGATTCTCGGAGGAGTAGCCGGGGTGGTGTGCTATCTCGCGGTACTTGCCAAATCGGGTCTTGGTTATGACGACTCTCTGGACGTTGTAGGTGTTCACGGTGTAGGCGGGGCGTGGGGCGCCATTGCCACGGGGTTGTTCGCTTCCAAGGCCATAAATGCGACTGCGGCCGACGGTCTGTTCTTCGGTAACCCTGGACAGCTCTGGATCCAGATAGTGGCTGTGCTGGCTACAATCGTATTCTCCTTCGTTGTGACTCTAATAATCCTTTACATTGTTAAAGCCATTGTAGGATTCCGCGTCACTGAGGAGGAAGAGGTAGTCGGTGTGGACCTATCGGCCCACGGAGAGACCGGATACAGTCTGTGACACCTATGTCGCTCGGGATTTCTGCGGACCATGGCCTTTGGCGGACCGTGTAATCCGGACAGAATTGCGGGATGCTCCAAAAGGGGATGAGAATGACAAAAATCGAGGTAATCATAAAACCTTTCAAGCTGGATGATGTGAAAGAGGCACTGAGTTCCGTAGGTGTCCAGGGGATGACAGTGACCGAAGTGAAGGGGTTTGGGAGACAGAAAGGTCACAAGGAGATTTACCGCGGAGCCGAATATCTTGTGGATTTTCTGCCCAAGATCAAGATTGAAATGGTGGTTGTTAAAGAACTAGCGGATCAGGTAATCGAGAAGGTTATCACTGCTGCCCGAACCGGTACCATCGGGGATGGCAAGATCTTCATAACTCCTGTTGAGACGGTGGTACGGATAAGGACAGGCGAGAGGGATGCGGATGCCGTATAAGTATGGAGCAGAAGTGAGCGCCTGATGTGCTAATTTCATAGAATGATAGTGATAATTTCAGGATCCTATCACCCTCCCCCTTCCCCCTCCCGTCGAGGGCGGGGGTCTGAAAACCCTCTCCCCTGGCGGGAGAGGGCAGGGTGAGGGGGCCTTGCGACACCCAAGATCCAACGTTCCGCAATCCCCGGTGGGAAAAAACGGGCCAACAAAGCATAGGGGCCGTTTAGGAAGAGGAGGTGATGGCCAAATGACGCGTACGGAAAATCTCAGACGTTCCTGATCGATGGGAACGGTCAGACGAGTTCCTACGCAAAAGTTACTTTTTGTTACAAAAACGTACGGCATTGTAGTGTTTATGGGACACGGTAACAGGTGTTCAACCCTGATGCTGTGCCAGTAGCAGTATCATATCAGCACACTACATTCATATTGCTCCTTGCTGTCAGGAGTGGCACGCGGATTGCTGTCACTGCTGGGATTGTGATGGTGCGCCCAGAGGCCGTAACGCCTCCGGATTCGCACGAGTCACAACCGGCCCGGCCCAGCGCACGGGTCCCAGCCCACACAGCTTTCTCGAGGAGTGACGGAAATGAATGGTGCTGATACCGCTTTTGTTATGGCATGCTCGGCACTGGTGCTCGTCATGACACCGGGGCTTGCCATCTTCTACGGAGGGTTGACACACTCCAAGAACGTTTCTTTCAACTATGATGCACAGCTTCTTCCTTATGGGCTTGGCATCGATCATTTGGCTTGTGTACGGGTACAGCCTCTCTTTCGGACCGGACATCGGCGGCTTTATAGGTGGTCTGAGCTATTTTATGGGCTGCGGCGTAGGGGCCGCGGTCAAGGAAGGATTGACTATCCCTCATAACGTCTTTCTGACGTTTCAGGGGATGTTTGTCATCATCACCCCTGCTCTGATTTCCGGAGCATTTGCGGAAAGGATGAAATTCAGTGCGTTCATCGTTTTCATGGTATTGTGGATTACGTTGGTTTATGCTCCTATTTGCCACTGGGTCTGGGGCGGTGGGTGGCTAAGTAAGCTGGGATGTCTCGATTTTGCGGGCGGGCTCGTAGTGCATCTCAACTGCGGAATCGCCTCACTGGTAGCTGCGCTGGTTGTGGGCAAACGTAAGGGATACGGCACCAGAGCATTCATTCCCCATAATCTAACTCTGACCCTTCTGGGCGTGGGGCTGCTCTGGTTTGGCTGGTTCGGCTTCAATGCGGGAAGCCGGCTTGCGGCAGACGCGGTGGCGGGCAATGCGTTCCTCGTAACCCACATGGCCGCGGCAGCCGGCTCGCTTACGTGGGTTTTCGCCGAGTGGATTTTAATGAAAAGGCCCACTACGTTGGGACTCGCGTCGGGAGCGATTGCAGGTCTGGGGTCGATAACGCCTGCCTCGGGATTTGTCGCCCCCTGGGCGGCCCTAATAATCGGGGTAGTGGCAGGGATCGTTTGTTACATGGCCGTGCTTGCCAAAGACCGCCTCGGATACGATGATTCGTTGGACGTAGTGGGTATCCACGGGGTCGGTGG
Source organism: uncultured delta proteobacterium (assembly GCA_963828085.1). Taxonomy (GTDB): domain Bacteria; phylum Desulfobacterota; class Desulfomonilia; order Desulfomonilales; family Desulfomonilaceae; genus CAWBBA01. The sequence goes on along the minus strand of CAWHDO010000015.1, from coordinate 82,390 downwards.
AGTCTGGGGCACGCTTGCTACCGGCCTTTTTGCTACAAAAATGATCAATGACTCCGGTGCCGACGGGTTATTCTACGGCAATCCGTCGCAGTTGGGCATCCAGGCAATCGGAGTCATTGCCACAATAGCCTATTGCTTTATAGTTACCCTGGTTATACTCTTCGTCGTTAAGGCTATTATGGGACTAAGAGTGACAGCAGAGGAAGAAGACGCCGGAGTGGACACGTCGGCTCACGGTGAAGTCGGATACAACTTCTGAAACGCTATGATCGGCTCGTTTCCAGATTCTTCTGGCAATCGAACAGGGGGCACGGATGAAAAAAATAGAGGTTATTATCAAGCCCTTCAAACTGGACGATGTGAAGGAGGCGGTGAATTCCCTGGGAGTTCAGGGAATGACCGTTACCGAAGTCAAAGGTTTTGGGCGGCAGAAGGGACACAAAGAGATCTATCGGGGAGCAGAGTATCTGGTGGATTTCCTCCCCAAAATCAAGATCGAGATGGTGGTGAGAACGGATCTTGTGGACCAGGTAATCGAAAAAGTGGTCGCGGCCGCCCGCACGGGTAGCATAGGCGACGGGAAAATTTTTGTGATACCGGTCGAGACCGTTGTGCGCATCAGAACCGGAGAACGGGATGAGGACGCACTCTAACGGCCGAATCAACCAGAGTTAGGGGGAAATTCCCCGCTTGAGGCACGAGTGAGGATACTCTCAGGAATTTTCGCGAGTTCGACACAGGTCCCTATATAGAGGCCTGGGATTTAAAACGTTAATGCAAAAGGAGTAAGGCATGGAGCCAAAGCAGGTTATCGAGTTCGCCAAGGAAAACAAGGCCGTAATGTTGGACCTCAAGTTCATGGATTTTCCGGGCATGTGGCAGCACTTCAGTGTGCCGCTTCATGAGCTCGAGGAAGATTCCTTCGAGGACGGATTTGGATTTGACGGATCATCCATACGCGGCTGGCAGCCAATTCACGCTTCCGACATGCTGGTGATTCCCGACCCCGACACGGCCGTTATGGATCCATTCATGCAGCACCCGACCCTTTCGCTGATCTGCAATATAGTGGATCCGGTTACGAAAGAGCGGTACTCGAGAGACCCCCGCAATATCGCTCACAAAGCCGAGGCTTACCTGAAGTACACGAAGATCGGCGACACGGCCTACTTCGGACCGGAGGCGGAATTCTTCATTTTTGATGATGTGCGTTACAGCTATGGTTCCAACCACGGCTTTCACGAAGTCGATTCGGTCGAGGGCTGGTGGAACACCGGCCGGGAGGAAAATCCCAACCTAGGGTACAAGCCTCGCCACAAGGAAGGCTATTTCCCGGTTTCACCCTCTGACTCCCTTCAGGATATACGAACCGAGATGGTGCTGATTCTGGAGTGCCTCGGCATAACCATCGAAGCCCAGCACCATGAGGTAGCGACCGCAGGCCAGGGCGAAATCGACATGAAGTTCGCACCGTTGGTAAAGATGAGCGACCAACTCATGTGGTTCAAATATGTCCTCAAGAACGTGGCCAAGCGCCATTGCAAGACCGTAACCTTTATGCCCAAGCCGCTGTTTGAAGACAACGGTTCGGGTATGCACTCGCACATAAGCATCTGGAAGGGCGGACAACCGATGTTCGCAGGCGACAAATATGCTGGCGTGTCTCAGGAATGCCTGTGGGCGATTGGTGGTATCCTAAAGCATGCTCCGGCGCTGTGCGGGATCTGCAATCCCACCACAAATTCCTACAAGAGGCTCGTCCCCGGTTTCGAAGCGCCGGTTAACCTGGCCTATTCATCGAGAAATCGCTCCGCGTGCTGCCGCATCCCCATGTACAGTGCGTCTCCCAAGACCAAGCGCATCGAATACCGGACCCCCGACCCGTCCTGCAATGGTTATCTGGCCTTCAGCGCCATCTTGATGGCCGCTCTCGACGGGATTGAGAACAAGATGGATCCTGGTGAGCCGCTGGACAAGGACATTTATGCCCTTTCTCCGGAAGAGTTGAAAGGCGTACCTTCCACCCCTGGCAGCTTGGGCGAGGCTTTAAAGGCTCTCGAGGCCGATCATGGGTTCCTGCTCAAGGGTGACGTCTTTACTCAGGACGCGATCGATATGTGGATCGAGTACAAGACGGACGCGGAACTCAACCCGATCCGTATGAGACCGCACCCTTACGAGTTCGCTCTTTACTTTGATATCTAGGACTTAAGCGGGTTTGGCTACCCTTGTGAGACCGGGTTGATTCGCGACAAGATCGCCCTCCGCCTAACCCCCTCCCGTCAAGGGAGGGGGACCAGGGGGTCGGCAAGGCCCTTATTTTCTAAGGGGATTCTCAATGGGGATTGTAGGGGCGACCCTTGTGGTTGCCCTTCAGGGCGGGCACAAGACCCGCCCCTACCGAAACTTCCGCCTAGCCCCCCTTCACAAAGTGGGGAACAAATTACTAAGTTAGCGCTTACTCCACTAGCCGGAGACGGAAGGGGGCTCTTCACCCTCGTTATGTGCTCCCGCATCGGAGTTCTTTTTGCTGTTCCTCCCCAAAGCCACTTCAAAAAACCTCTCATACATGGATAATGGTCTTAAACTGATGTAGGCATTTCTCATGGAGTGATGTGCGATGGACCTACTACGAATAGCACAGGCTCAGATAAACACCACTGTAGGTGACTTCACTGGAAATCTCGACAAGATCGTTCGCTGGATCGGTCGAGCCGAGCGTGCCGGCGCAGACATCGTGACCTTCCCCGAACTGGCGCTCTGCGGCTATCCGCCGGAAGATCTGCTCCTCAAAAGGAGATTTCTTGACAACAATCGGGAGGCGTTGCAACGCCTGGAGGCGCATTGCCGTGGAATCGCCGTTCTGGTAGGTTTTGCTCATGCTCAGGACGGGAAGGTTTACAATGCGGCTGCTCTCCTGTGTAACTCGCAAGTTTAGGGGTTACCATAAGATTGAGTTGCCGAATTACGGAGTCTTTGACGAGAAACGATACTTCTTCCCCGGTCTGGGGTGCTTCGTCTTTGAAATGCACGGGAGTCGGATAGCCGTCACCATTTGCGAAGACATCTGGATTCCAGGCTCTGTGGTGGAGACGTGCTCTCTGAAGAACGAAGCCGAGATTGTACCTGAACATATCCGGTTCCCCATTCTTCGCGGGCAAGTTGGATGTCCGCAAGCACATCGTGACTCGCTTTGCAACTACCACCGAGACAACAGTATTTTACAATAACATGGTAGGAGGCCAGGACGAACTGATCTTCGACGGCGGCAGCATGGTCGTAAATTCTCAGGGTGAACTTATCGCGAATGCCAGGCGTTTCGAAGAAGACCTGTTGGTGACCGATATCAAGCTCAATGGAGTACACGGAAAACGCCAAGTCTGGAACCTGATTGATCCGGTAGTGGCCTTCCCGCTCGGGGAAAGCTCGCAAGACCGGCAATATGTGACTCCGTCCCTGCTTCCTCAGCTTGGCCGGATCGAGGAGATTTACGAGGCCCTGGTTCTTGGAACGAAGGACTATGTGCGCAAGAATGGTTTCGACAAAGTCGTCATAGGGCTCAGCGGTGGTATAGACTCGGCTCTGACTGCAGCCATCGCGGTGGCAGCGCTGGGCGAGGAGCATGTGGTCGGAGTCACGATGCCCTCCCAGTTTACGTCAGGAGGGACCCTCTCGGACGCAGAGTTGGTGGCCCAAAATCTCAAGGTCGACCTGATTACCGTCCCTATCAATGATATCTTTCAGGCATATCTGAAGGCTTTGCAGGGGCCTTTCAAAAAAGGTCAGCCGGGGGTTGAGGCCGAAAATATTCAGGCCCGCATCAGAGGCAATATCCTAATGGCCTTGTCGAACAGATTCTGTTGGCTGGTTTTGACCACAGGCAACAAGAGTGAAACGGCAGTCGGCTACTGCACACTTTATGGGGACATGGCCGGCGGGTTCGCCGTGCTGAAAGATGTCACAAAGACAGACGTGTACGAGTTGGGCAACTATATAAACGAGAAAGCCGGACGAGATGTCATTCCCCGCAGTACCATAGATAGGGCACCCTCCGCGGAACTCAGGCCGGATCAGAAGGATGAAGACTCACTTCCGCCGTACGCGATTCTTGACCCCATCCTCCGGGCTTATGTGGAAGAGGACAAGGCACCTGGTGAAATTCAGGGCTTTGATCCAGCAGTGGTCAGAGAGGTCGTCCGCATGGTGGATCGGAACGAATATAAGCGCCGCCAGGCCCCTCCCGGGGTTAAGATTACTCCCAAGGCATTCGGCAAGGATAGGCGTTTACCTATCACTAATCGTTACAATATCTGTGCGATCAAGGAATAAGTGAGATGAAAATAATTGTGATCATGCATGTTGAATCCGAGGGGCCTGGGTCTCTCGGATCTTTCTTGGAGTCCGCAGGGGCGGAAGCTTTGACAATACGTCTGTACGCAGGGGATCATCTTCCCACAGATCTCAGCGGGTTCGATGCCGTGGTTTCCATGGGCGGTCCCATGAACGTTTATGAGGAGGACAAGCATCCGTTCCTCAAGGAGGAGACTGTTTTTCTCAAGCACACAGTTGAAGCGGACATGCCCGCGCTCGGCGTCTGTTTAGGGGCTCAGATGATCGCCAAAGCGGTCGGCGCCCGTGTCACCAAGTCCCCGAACAAGGAAGTAGGGTGGGGTCAGGTTACGCTCACCCGGAATGGAAGTGAAGATCTCCTCTTCAAGGGCCTTCCTGCCACATTCGAGGTGCTTCAGTGGCACGGAGACATGTTCCATATCCCAGCGGACGGGGCCTTGCTTGCAGCCTCAAATGATTGCCCGCACCAAGCATTTCGGTACCGAAACGCCCTGGGTCTCCAATTCCATCTCGAGGTTACTGAGGAAATCTTGTTGGACTGGTTTGGAGACTCTAAAGAGATTAAATTATATGATGTGATGAACCGTTATCATGAAATCCGTGAGGGACTGGAACAGAATGCCCAGACCGTGTATTCGAACTTCCTGGACCTGGTGCGCACTGTTTCGGCCCGGAAGACGTAGTGCCGGTGCGCGACCGGAATTCCACGACGGGTAGGGACGCCCGTCGCTACCGACCCGATGGTAGGGACCGGCGTCCCTGCCGGTCCGAGCTATTTTGATGCACCGGCAGGAAAAAGCAATGGAGGACAAAACAACTTCTCCGAACGACGCCAAGAAGACTGGCAGGCTGACGTCAATAACCCAATTCATTAAAGCCACAAGTTTATTGATCTGGTCTGTAGTGGCGTTCATCATTATCGCAGGGCTCGGGTATCATTTCTTCTTGAGCGAAAACGCCGGTGTAGGAGTGGTTCAGCCGAAAAGGCCCGTAAAGGAGAGGTCTAAGCTTGTCCCGCCTGTATACAATGATCTCGATAAGGCTGTGGAAGAAGCCTTGAATAAGGCGCGGGCGGACGCGAGGCAATACGCTCTGTCACAACTGGACAAGTGGGATAAAGATCTGAAGGAGCGTGTGGAGAATGACTTTCTGCCCTGGTATTTCAGCTACTGGAACACACAGATAAGAGGCGCGAAGGCGCTCTACTACGGCGCAATACATTGGGTGGATTCCGACCGGCCCAGCGCCGCGGAAAGAAATACAGAAGAGTTTCAGGCACAGTTTGCTGCTCGAGTCCTTCAACCTCACACTTCCCAGAAGCAACTGGAAAGGATACAGGCCGCAACTCTGAAGCGGTACTTGCACGACTTGCGATCTCTCGTGGCCGACATACCAAAACGATACAACGTCTCAGCCGCTGACTGGGACAACTATATTTCCGACATTTCACAGCAGTCATCAATCATAGAGGGGGGTAGGAATGTTCCGATCACACTCAAAGCTCTTTATGCTTCCACGGCTGCCGGCACGGTGCTCCTGGCGGGGAAAATCATAGGAGCCTTTGAAGGCAAGGCGCTGGCAGGCATCGGAACCGAGCTCGGCGGAAAGATAGCAGCCAAAGCGACAGCCAAGCTTGCAGCGAAGACCGGTGGGAAGGTGGCGGCAAAAGTAGGCGGCAAATTTCTGGGACCCATCGTCGGAGTAGGCATTATAATCTGGGACGTGTGGGATCATGCCACCACTGTTGCGGAGAACAAGCCGCTCCTGAGACATAGTATTGATGCGTACCTTGATGAAATGAAGCTGGCGCTTTTGGATGACTCTGAAACAGGGGTTATGTCCGCGATCAATCAGATGGAACAGCAGTTCCGCAAATCGCTGGAAGTCGCTAGCAAGAGGAGATCTCCCAACGTCGGGGCCGATTCGGTACCGTGAGGTTGTGGAGCTGATGGATCGTCTTTTAATAATAGGTGGAAGCGGATTTCTGGGAGGCAATCTTGTCTCGCTAGCCTCCGAATTTGCTCAGACTTATTTTACATATCACTGCTCTCCCTGTCCGACTAACAGATCCGATGTGGCAACATGTATGGACATCACTGACAAGGCCGAGACGGAAAGGCTTGTCCGGAAAATCTCACCCACCGTCATAATTCACGCGGCGGCCCTAACCGACTCGGGTTTTTGTGAAGAACACCAGCAGGCTGCATGGGAAATCAACGTTGACGGGGTCAGGAACGTTGCCCATGCCGCGGAGCAAGTCGGGGCCAGACTCATTCATACATCCACCGACATGGTTTTCGACGGCAGTCGCAGCTACTATTCTGAACGAGATATCCCAAAACCTGTACATTTTTACGGTAAAACCAAGCTAATGGGCGAGCAGATCCTGCAGTCGCTCAGTTCTAACTATTGCATAGCCAGGATCGCTCTTGTCTATGGACGCAGTGCAAATCAGTCGAAATGTTTCACAGAGGCGATCATCGAAAAACTGAAACTAGGAGAAAAGGTTCGCCTCTTTGTTGATGAATTTCGGACGCCGGTCTATGCTAAGAATGTGTGCGAAATACTCCTGGAACTTGCCGAAAAGGACGATTTGCAGGGGATTTACCATCTTGCGGGGCCGGAGCGATTGAGCCGGTTCGAGTTCGGCGTGAGGCTGGCCGCGAGCTTTGGATTGGACAGGGATCTTCTGGTTCCGGTTACCGTGGATTCCGTAGCATTTGGATACGACAGACCCAGGGACTGCTCTTTGAAGCATGACAAGGCCGTAGGTGTCCTGGAGACACGATTTTGGAATATAGAAGAATCGCTTAAAGACATGAAAGAAAGGTGCGAGCCACAATGGTTGCCGCTATTCCCCTAGAATCTGAAATCGACCCTTATCTTGAAGATTCTCGTTGCGGGGAGTTCCAGAATTTCAATGCCGGTTTTCTCGGTCAATTTCCGGATAATGCGTTCCTTTTCCGCCTGTGATGATGCAATAAGGGTGAACCAGACGTTATACGCATGCTTTCTCTCGTAATTGTGAGTGACCCCGGGGCATGAGTTCACTGTTTGCACAAACGATTCGAACTTTTCAGGGGGCACCTTAGCGGCCAAGAGCGTGCTCACGAACCCGATCCGCCTGGAATTGATCGAAGCCCCGATTCGCCTGATTATCCCCTCCCGTTTCAGGTTGGCGATGCGTGCTAGGACCTCTTCCTGGTCCATACCGAGCTTCTCACCGATGACCCGGTACGGATGGGGCTCAACAGGGAAATCTGCCTGAATCACATTGAGGAGTTCTCGATCTCGTAAATCCATATCGTCCCGTATTGGTTCGCGAAGAGATTCTCCGTCTTGCTCTGCAAGGGCGCCCCATCGGGGCGATTGAAAGTAGCCAGGTGATTTAGAAACTGTCTCAAAAGTTTTAGATTGGGTGACACCGTAACACGAATACCCTCACCCTGCGTCCCTCTCCCAAAGGGCGAGGGAATGGTACAACGCCTACAAGTGGCTCCCTCTCCCACTGGGAGAGGGTTGGGGTGAGGGGAGCAAAGTAGGTGCCGGTCTCAATCGTGCCACGATTTCGCGAGCCCCAAGGGTTTTGAGACAGTTTCTTTATCGCCTGGATACAGGTGACCAAGAAAAACACGTGCGTCCCATTCGGGACGACTGATCATTTCCGTTCACCTGATGTTTCTGCCGTCTCAACGGGACTTGATTTCTTCTACCCCGCGTCCCGCGGGGTTTCCCTGGCGATGAATCGCCAGGCTACTTTCGTCGGTCCCCACGGGACCAGAACAGCCCCTATAAGATAGACGCGAATCCTGCCCCAACGGAGCAGAAGAAACAATCCGTTCTCAAAAGAACATCAACCGATGGCGATCCGTTTCCAGCGTACCGGATCTTCGATAAACATTCCACAGCCCCGGACAACCGAAGCGAGCGGGTCGTCGGCCAGATAAGCAGGGATCCCTGTCATCTTATATATGAGGCTATCCAAGCCGGCCAGAAGGGCCCCGCCGCCTGTCAGGACCAGCCCTCGCTCCTCGATGTCGGAAAGAAGGGCAGGGGGAGCATTCTCCAAAGCCCTGCGAACAGCGTCCAGGATGGCATCCACCGTCTCTTCCACGGCTGCACTGACGTCCGAAGCCGTCAGTGTTACCGTGCGTGGCACACCGCGGGCCAGTTCCTTACCTGTCACGGCCATTGTTCGTGATCCGTCACTTTTCGCGGCGCAACCTATCCTGATCTTGATCTCTTCCGCGAGCGAGGTGGTTATTTCAAGGTGCATATTGCGCTGCAGGTAGCGCACTATCGCCTCATCCATCTCGTCTCCGGCCACCCGTATTGATTCGCAATATGCCGTGGCGCAAAGAGAAATAACAGCCACCTCGGTCGTGCCGCCTCCAATGTCCACGATCAGATTTCCGACGGGGAGGTCCACGTCCAATCCGGCTCCCAGTGCGGCTGCCATAGGCTCTTCTACGAGAAACACGCGCCTGGCTCCGGCTTCGTATGCCGACTCCTTGACGGCCCGTCTTTCCACCTGGGTAATTCCCGAGGGCACGCCGATGACAATGCGGGGCCGAAGCCAAAACCGTGGAGTAAAAGCCTTGGCCAGGAAGCCTTTTATCATGGACATGGCCGCGTCGATGTCCGCAATCACCCCGTCCTTGAGGGGCCTTTCAGCTTTGATATGGGCCGGCCCGCGCCCAAGATATTCACGTGCTTGCTTTCCGATCGCGATGGTCTCGTGGCTGTGAATATCGAGCGCGATCAGGGAAGGCTCGTTGACGACTATGCCTTCTCCCTTGACATAAACGAGGGTATTTGCCGTTCCCAGGTCCATGGCAAGGTCCAATTTGAGCGTCCGGCCTACACGGTCGAGCACTCTTCCGAGCTTGCCCGGACGGCCTGTCATTGCCGATTCCCGCTCATGCGTTTATTCGCTCCGGCAGATTCAAGACTTGACCCCCTCAAGTGAAACAGTCACCTGCACGGGTTCGATAGAGTCTATCCTGAGTCCGTCCGGCTTTACGAGCACGGGGATGATTATTTTTCCCTTGGCAGTCAATTCAGAAACATTTACGGGTTCGGTCGTCACGGATGTGACCTTTTTCAGATCACCCTGAGCTGCCCGGATCCGGACCTCAGCCGGCGTAACGATGACTTTCGAATTCTCCGGCAATACTCCGGCCAGAGTCGGAACCACGCTGATGTTCTTGATGGAAGCGGCTTCTATGTTGAGATGAAGGTCAGAAGGCCGGATCTGTGAGATGGCGATGCCCGGCGGAACCAGCAGGTTCTTGCCTGTTATCCGATAGTAATTAAGGCCCGGCAAGACACTGCTCAGATCCACGACGGCCCTCACCGAACCGGGCGTCATATTGGCCAACCCAGCGCCGGAGCCCTTGATCATGACGTCTATTCTATCCATCCATTTGCCGGTGAGTTCCATCGTAGGCGGTAGATTTGTGTACTGAATGGGGACTGACATTCCTACTTCAGTGCGTTGAGGACCCACAACGACGAACCAGAGAAAGACGGCCGTGCCTAGCGATAGGATTTTCAAACCCCAATTCGACGTGATCAAACTCATCGGGCTGTACGTGGCTCCCGCTTGGGGGGTTCTCCCCGGAACCAACCAACGTTCCAGGGCTTGGCGGAATTCTCCTTTCTTCTTGTAACTGGTTATTTCCTTGCCCTCTACAAGAGAAACTTCGCCTCGCTCCTCAGACACCACCACACACACGGCGTCAGACTTTTCCGTTAGACCCAGGGCCGCACGGTGCCGCATACCGTAGTGGGGGCCGAGATCTTCATTTTGCGAAAGCGGGAGCACACAACTGGCGGCCTTGATCCTGTCCCGAGATATAAGGATGGCTCCATCATGGAGTGGGGAAGTCTTCTGGAAGATCATCACAAGCGCTTCGGCGGAAACGAGGCTGTCAAGGAGCTTTCCCTTCAGCATGAGGTTGTCGAGGCGGTCGAGCCTCTGAAATACGATCAACCCTCCGATCTTCACCCGGGCCAAATCAGCGACGGCTCTGACGATCTCGTCAATTATGTCGGGCTTAACGTCCTCGGGCTGGCGGCCGCTCAAGTAGCGAATCGGTGATGCCCGATCGAGCATTTCCCTGATTTCAGGCTGAAAGACTATGACGAGAACCACGATGATTGCGGCCCACAAGTATTGGAACAGGATAGAGGTGAGTATTAAACCGGTTGCTGAAGCCGCCAAATAGAACAGGCCTATGCCTAGAAGAGTTCGCGAGGATCTGGAAAGCGCGTGTGCCTTGTAGCCAGGCAAGAACGAAATAGATGAGACATCCGATGATCGTGATGTCCAATATGTTGGCCGCACTTATCGAATAGATCAGTTCCTTGAGAGCTTGCATTGATATCTCGGTTCGGTTGTTTGGACCGGGGAGATGTCGGTAATTTCCACGGCATTCGCTCGAAAACGGGTGGCTATTATCCAAACCATACTTCCCATCCTTTTGCAAGACATGGGCGCCACCGATTACGTGCCATGTTCCCGTCCCATGACTCGTTTCAAGGGCTTGAGAAGTAACAGGATAGCCACTCCCGCGGAAAAAGCTACTGCCGCTATCATGAGGAAGAACCCTTCTTTCGGCATCACGTCCCAGTAATGGCCGAGAAAGCCCGCAGCGTAATTCCCGATAAACGACGACAAGAACCAAATTCCCATCATCATCGACACGATACGAGCCGGCGCGAGTTTGGTCACTAAAGACAAACCTACCGGAGACAGATACAACTCGCCAAGAGTGGCCAACAGAGTAAAGAAGAAGAGCCATAGCATGTTGACCGGCGTTTTATCCACTGCGTAAGAACTCGCAGCCGGAATCATTACCAGGAAGCCGGATGCCAGCAGGAAACAGCCAAAGGCCATCTTTGCGACTGCTGACGGTTCTCTTCCTTTTTTCGATTGCCACGCCCAAAACGTGGTGATAACCGGCGTCAAGAGGAACACGAGCGCCGGGTTGAGGGATTGAAACCACGATGCAGGCAACTCCCAACCGAAAAGACGTCGATCTGTTTGAGTGTCTGCCCAAAGGGCAAGCGTGTTACCTTGTTGTTCGTAAGCGGCCCAGAACGCGACACTGATAAGACATACGGCAATCAGGCCCCACATTCTATTCTTTTCTTCCAAGGTGATAGGCGGCATGGGTTTGGCGCCGGCAAGCTTTCTCGCCATAAGATTGTCCGGCGCAAGCCAACGTTGTCCCAAGAGATAAATCGAGAGTCCGATGACCATACCTACTCCCGCCGCGCTGAACCCATAATGCCATCCGTAAACTTCTCCCAACGTGCCGCAAACCAGTGGAGAAAAGAACGCCCCCACATTGATGCCCACGTAGAATATGCTGAAAGCCCTGTCTCTACGTGGGTCGCCGGCAGGGTAAAGGCTGCCAACCTGCGTGGAGATGTTCGGCTTGAAAGCGCCATTTCCCATTATTAAGAACAAGAGGGCAGGGAAAAACGCGGATTGGAACGCCATCAAGAAGTGGCCTATTGCCATCAACACGCCGCCCAGAATCACCGCCCTGCGTTGACCCACGACACGGTCAGCGAGAATACCTCCGAAAAGGGGGGTGAGATACACGAGGCCCGTGTACAGGCCATATATTTGTGAAGCTTCCCCCTGAGTGAACATGAGATGTTTCATCATGTAGTAGACAAGCAGCGCCCTCATGCCATAGTAAGAGAATCGCTCCCACATCTCGGTCAGAAATAATACGAAGAGACCTTTCGGGTGCCCGAACAGGGTGTCGTCAGACCATTGGATCACCGGCCACTCCTCGATCTATTTGGCAGACGGAAGAGAAAACAGTTGGGGGAAGCCTGAGCTTGGGGCGTGAGTCCAAGAGGATGCCCTCGGGGAAAAGATCAACCAAAAGATTACTTCTTCTGCTCCGCTGAAGCAGGATCAGTTCGCGCCACGTTCCGGTGATTTCGGTCCTGTAGGGACCGACGAAAGTAGCCTGGCGATTCATCGCCAGAGAACCGGTGATCAAAAAAATCGAGTCCCGTAGGGACGACCGAAAGCCGCGTTGAACGAGCTAGGATCGTCAATCGTCCCGAATGGGACGAACAGATCTTGATTGTGCGCCCAAGTCCAGGCGATGAATCGCCTGGCTACTTTCTATGGTCCCTCTGGGGCTCCTTAGCGGAGCAACATAATCAATCCTTTACACAGTGAACTTTCCCCAGTCTTGCTTCTTTGAAAGCGATGCGGCATCTAGCTTTCAGGGCAGCATCTTAACCGGAGTCCCCACCTCCACGATGTTGTATAATTCCATTGCGTCCTTGGGGTACATGTGAATGCAGCCGTAAGACTTGCCCATCATCCCGTCGCGGATCCTCTTGTTCGCGTGGATATGTATGCAGTCGCCTGTGAATCCTCTTTGCCTGTCCTTTATGTTGGGATAGTTAATGCTGATGACCGCGGCTTCGTCTCCTCCATAAGAGTCGGTCCATAGTTTTTCCAGAGGCGGGCCGGTAGACGCGTCAACGAAGCAGTTTCCTTTACACCAACTCCTCTGATCGACTATCTTGTGGCCCTTGGAGCCGTCTCGGCAAGCCATCCACGAGACCTCATAATCTCCTACCGGGGTACGATGATCCCCGCTTCTCCGCTTTCCTGCCCCCGTCTTGCCGGTTTCGATGGGGTATTCGTGGACCAACTGGTCGGCACGCCACAGTTGGAGTACATTCAGCGAACAATGGACTGCGATGCGATATTCAGCCTGTTTGGGCGAAGGAAGCTGAGGCGGTCCCGATGCCGCAACGGGAACTGCAAACTCGGCCAAGACAAGAAGCAAGGAAAAGCAACAGACACTTCTCAGCCGTCTTGCTCCGCTGTTACTGCCGATTCCTGTCAACTTTGCCTCTTCGCAATACCGGACTTCAAACATCATGCAATCTCCGGCCGCCTTGCGTCAGCATCTCTTTTCCCAATGCGCCTCGATCTCGTCAAGGCATGAAAGATCTCTTTCGTTTCCGCACAATTCTTGGTAAGAACCTCACCAAGAAGCCGTCGTCCGCGACGCAATGGATTTGTGTCTATCACAAAGCATGGATTGCGTCCACGATCAAGGTCAACTACGAAGGCTAAAACCGAGGGAGTGTATGTCCAACGTCTTGATCCGCTTGCAGGGGACGTTTCTTTGCGCATAGTAGTGGCAATGATTCTACTGATTGGGTGTCCCTCGCTTCTTGCCGCGGCAGATCAGCCTGTCTCCGAGCTTCACTGGAGCTCCGCCTCAGATCTGAGACCTGCCGAACAAGCCTACACGGAAGGCAGATATCAGGACGCGATCAGGTTGTATACCGAGGCTTCCAAATACCCTGCGGAGCAAAGCGCGGCGTTGCTGGGTCTAGGAATGGCGCATGAGATGGTGAATCAAACCCAGAAGGCAATTGAAGATTATAAGAAGGCAATTGAAGTCGATCGGAAGAATTACCGGGCCATGGAAAACCTGTCCGGAATCTATGAGCGAGGTGGGAGAAACATTTCCGAGGCAATCACGTTGTACCGGCACGCTCTGAATTTGGATCCTCGGCCGGAGTGGAAGGAGAATCTGGCCGCTTGGATCGCGATACTTGAGACACGGCTGCAACCGCAGACTTCGTCGGCTGTGGGCTGCTGGCATCTTGCGAATCGGAAGGCAACGGAAGGCGGCGTGCAAGAGGCCGAAGCCTTGTACACGAAAGCTATAGACTTGAACCCGGCCATGTTTCAGGCATATTACGGCAGAGGTCTGCTTCGTCGGAAGGCAGGTGACCTGAGCGGGGCCCTCTCGGACTTCGAGGCGACAGTTCGCATATCACCGACTTTCAGAGGGGGCTTCGTTCAAAAGGGCCTTACTCATGAACAAATGGGCGACCGGGCTCAGGCCAAGGAAGATTTGGAACAGGCCGCAGAGGTTGACCCGCGCGACCCGGAAGCTCTCTTTCATCTGGCACGCTTTCTAGAAAACGCCAAGGAAACTGCACGTGCAGCACAGTTGTACCAGGGGGCGCTCGGTCTCCGGCCCAGTCCCAAGTTGCGGAAACTTATAACGGACAGAATCTCAGGGTTACCCGAAACAATAAAGTCCGATACGAAAAAAGGTTCGTCTCCTACCAAGGACCTGAAGCAGTTGTGGTAAACAAATTGGTGGAGACGACCGAGTGTCGATTCCCGGACCTATGGCAGATGAGAGTTGACTTCCAGCATCGAAGATTGTAATTTCAACTATTGTGGAGAGTGTAGCTCAGTTGGCAGAGCACAGGGTTGTGGCCTCTGTGGCCGTGGGTTCGAGTCCCATCACTCTCCCCACTAAATTGAGAGGCTCTTGCCTTGATCCCTTGAAGATCGGCAAGTTGTATTTATTGGGTCCGGTTATTCAGAAAAGCCGGGTGACTTGTCGTCGCTGTTGAGACGATTTCCGTGGTTGACAACGAGAATGCCTTGCGCCCGTAGCTCAATTGGATAGAGCGCCGGACTTCGAATCCTAGAAATAAATCACGTATTCAAGAATATCAACCAGTTGCGCCGAACGACCGTTGTACTCAAGTCACTACAATTGATGTCATCACGCGCCGCTTGGTTTTTGCGTCCCGGTCGCCGCCCGCAATTATTGCTCCGCTTTCCTGCGGGGCCATCTGCCTCCGAAGATTGCTCGCGACTGCCACCCTCCCATCAACGGAAACGGTCTATAGGGTGTAAGCGAAATCATTTGAAGCCATTAAGGTGAGGATGGTCGATACCCTAACGCGTTTGTTCAGTACCTTTGGCAGTATTCTTACGATAAACTTTGAGCGGTCTATATTCCTGGAAATAAGCAACGTACAGAGCCGAATGGCGAAGAGAAGACGGTACCCTGAACTTCACTGGGTCAATTTCATTGGAACGTCTCCACCAGTCAATATCCCAGTAATATTGAAGCCTTTTCAATATAGCATCAAAAGAGTACACCGCCTTAATGATCCTTTTGTACTCATCTAATAAGAGATCAGGAGACATCTTGGAAGGGGCAAAGACAACATGCTTCGTGTCATACTTGCTCCAATCCTTATGGAGAATCCGTCCCTCTTCTTCAAAGCGTGTGAATAGCTCGGTTCCCGGAAATGGCGTGAGAATATTAATTAACGGCAGTAATAGTTCGGATTCTTGAATAAAATCTATTAATTCATCAAATGCCGCCGTGGAATCAAAGTCATAGCCTACTATAAATGAGCCATGAACCAACATTCCAAATGACTGTATCCTCTTTATTGCGTCAAGATAGTTGTATCGCTGATTAATTCCCTTGTGCATCTTGGCAAGGTTCTCTTTTGAGATCGATTCAAAGCCAATCAAGATAGCCCCACACCCGCTCTCCCTCATTAAGTTGAGAAGTTCGTCCTCCTGTGAAATATTGACCGAAGCCTGACACATCCAGTTAATGTTGTATGGTTTGATTGCCAAAAATAGCTCACGGGCGAATTGCTTGTTTGCAATAATGTTGTCATCGGCAAAGAATATGACATTTTTCGTCTTAAATTTGGCACGGGAGCCGTTAATGTCCTGAACCTCTTTGATGACCTGCTCGATAGTTTTGTTTCTAATCTGCTGCCCATCAAAGGCGTACACCGTGCAAAATTCACAATGGAATGGACAACCTTTTGTTGTTTGAATAATGTCCATGAGGTATCTGTTTTTTGCAAGGGATGCCCTAAGAGGAACAGGGGAGGTTGTTAAGTTGGCGAACTTGCCGGATTTGTAAAGTCTTCTTAGGCGACCGTTTTCAGCATCTTGTAAAAGCGTGGGCCAAACATCCTCGGCCTCCCCGATTACCACGCTGTCACAATGATTGAGAACCTCTTGAGGACACATTGACGGATGTATGCCTCCTAGAACAGTCTTAACCCCATTTTTTCGATAGGTATCAGATATCGCATAAGCCCTTTTGGCAAACATCGTCCTGACACTGATGCCCACCAGGTCTGCCTTCCAGGTATAATCAATATCTTCGATGTTTTCGTCGAATATCCTGATCTCGTGTTGTGGAGGCGTCAATGACGCTATTGTGGGAATGGCAAGCAGATATGAAGTGTATCTTCTGGAGAGTAAGAACTTTGAGTAAAACTTATGATCGTAGAAGCTCTTTCCGTCGTCAGTGCTGTTCATGGGAGTGATTAATGCGATTTGCATGCTATTTACCCCTTTTCAGATGAGAGCCATGCCTTAGCCTGCATCTTTAATCAGGAATGTCAAGGCATCTGATAAGTAGGTGACCTGCGCTCTCCGCCGTGAGAGAATACCGACACAATTTTTCCTATGGATCTCAAAACCTACCTGGGGGCAGCGTTCCTGAATATGATATTTTTTCGTGGAGTCCTTTTGGGGACCTTTTCCGGCTCATCAGGTATTTGCCGGGGAGGTTTCGGCAAATCATTTTCAGTTTCCTATACAGCCGAGGTTCAGGTATACCTCTTGTGTCCCTATGGGAAAGTTTCATGACCTGGAGGACTTTATGACGCCGGCCAAAGCAGACATAGCTCAGAAAATGGCCAATGAGTGCGGATTTATGAAAGGGAGGCAGCCGAAGTCCTGGAGAAACTTCTCGAAATCATGAAGAACCGGCTCCCAGCCGGAGAAGATGTAATGATCTCCCGGTTCGGAAAATGGTGTGTCAGATCCAAGCACGCTCCAGAGGCAGGAATCCTCAAACCGGCGGAATCGTGCGGCTCAGTGTCATTAATCCAAATGGGAAAACCATCACACCGAAGCCGAGAATCAAAGCCGGAAATGCCGTCAGGCACATCCGATCTGGAGCGACCGATTCAGAGTTGATGGATAAATAGGGACTGTCTGGAGAGGGACTCCAACCTGCATATTCTCGCGGGCAAGTTCCACCCCGGGGCCACCATCGAGGCAGATGCTGACGGCGATCATATTAGATTTGCCGAAATACGGTGAGGTCGCGTTACATAGGAAAACCCGAAGAGGAGTCTCCCAGCCTGGCCCAGGCCGACGAAGGTCTGCGTACCACACGCTGAAATCTACCGGCATTGCCCACAGTCCTGCACAATCCTGCCCTTGGCGAATGCGCAAGCCGGTCTCGTCATAGTGCGACAGCTCCCCTTAATGCAGCATCTGACCATAAATTCTTCCTTGGCAAATACCAGCCATTCAGTTGTCATCAAAGCCGCGAGCACAATCAACACCAATAAGATCTTTTTCATACTAATCCTCCTCGCTTGATTAATAACCGATAAATACGAGTGCTTCTATTTGAGCCTGAATTATGCGGCGGTCTTACCACTTCCGGAGGCTTCCGCCCTATAACCGGTCGCGGGCTGGTTCCCCGGGACCCGAAAAGGCTACGGTATGGTCCCCACAAGACCCGAGAAGGCAAAACCATCGTCATGTTGCTGAAAAAGGCCGTCTATTCCTAATCTTAAACCTAACTCACCCCACGCCGGTTAGTCAATTGTTATCTTCTTTGCTAACCCTGATCTAAAGAAAGGTTGATAGTTGGGAAGGAGAGGTCCGTCTGCAAGCGTTGCAGACGCTTTCCCTTTGTTTCCACGCCGCGGACGTCCGTATCGGAGCAAGCATCTCTTATCACGGACTCTTCAGCAAAGGCCGCCAGGTTCGTTTGCCCGGAGGGCCACAGACTATTCTCAGCCTCCTTCGGTTCAATTAGGCGGACAAACGAATCACAGACCACCTGCTCACGGCGCTTCGCCCAATATACGGCTTAAGACCTTTTAACAAAAGACTGGAAGGCCCGTCGAAAAGATTAGGAGGCATATCTAATCTGAAAGATGAGTTTTACCCGGCAATCGTTTTCGAAACAAGGAGACTATACTTATGAGAACTCAAAGAGCCCTATTCCTCTCCTCTGTGATGAGTGTGGTAGCATTTGGACTTTTCATTTCGCGCTCTGCCTATGCCCAGCCATCGACTGGAAGCCAGTCCACTCGGCTCCACCTTCTTGGAAACGCCCAACATTTCCAAGGACAAATGCTTCTTCAGTTCTCCATAGAGTGTAAATACCTTGATGGGTAAACCCACATTCCAAAGGTTGATGACGTCTCTAAAGATGAAGCTCTCTGAGGGCTTAGGAAACTATCAGACGATGTATGCTATTTTTGGAAGGCCCAAAACTCCCCTCGTCAGGAAGTTATCACATTTGCAATGCGTTTCGCCAAGCACAGACGCGGCTATCATTGTTCCGGTCGCATAACAAACATTCGATCCGGAATTATGCGGTACGGATCCTGCGTGCGCTAGGAGCCTGTCGCGTAACTTCGAACATTGGCGAAATCGTGCTACCGTGGAGGCTATGCCCACTGCTTCGGTGCTCCACCCAGGCTCCTAGGAGTCTGACATACTAAGTTTTTTCCTTGGCAGCCTCGGAGATATGTCGAGCCAACAGGCACTATCGTGCCACGAATTTGGGAAAGCATTGCGTTGCGCAACAGCCTCCTAGTGCGCAGAGCAAACTTCATCGTCACTCTTCGCGGAAAGAGATCGCCTCAGCAGCCACACTCCGACAGCGAGCCTCATGGAACTGGAATCAGTTGATGAGCCGAAATACTCGCCAAACCTCTGCTGTTGCCAACGATCAAATGCCAAGACTTCATATGAGGCTTGTACCCATCTAGTGAAGGTTTCCAAATCAAGAGGCTCGAGGCCCGGTGCCTCGTCAATGAGTTTGATCACTTGCCGTCTGACTTGCTCGGAGATTCTCATAAAACCCCCTTGGAGATGACCTAGCCATTAGGGGTGCAACATCGTGACACCCCTAACAGCACACGGTTGGCGTGAACCGTCAAAATAGCCTTACCAGCCGCGATGATGCATCCATCCTCCGTGCATTCTTCTCCACTTTGAACGAAACGCCTTTTCCGCTTGCCAATCAGCGATGCGTCCTATTTGTTCCGGCGTCAGGAGGGCCAGACGGTCTCTTCGGAGCTTGAGTCTCTCGGGCAATATGCTACTCACGAGCTTGACAATTTGATCATCGATCTGGGCCAGCTTTTGCTGGTCCACTTTTCCGGAAAGAAGCATGGTCTTCTTTTCGTCCTTAAGAGACCTCAGATCCATGCGGGTCTTACGGGTTCGGTCCCTAAATCCGACATACAAGGCACGGATTTTCGTCTTCTGCTCATCAGTTATGCCGAGTTTTTCCATGATTGCCTTTAGAGACGGCCCGTGGTGCCACCTACCCGTAAGTTGTCCTGACGAGGAAGGGGACTGAGGTGCCGCACCTTGCATAGCCGGTGCGGCGAACGACGTGCCGGGATCGTCCTGAGCACCGGCACTGGCGACCATCGGCATCATCACCAATAGGGCGACCATCGGCACCAACAACAATGCCTGCTTGTTCATGAAAGTACCTCCGCGTTTAGTTTTCTTGTACGCTCTGACGGAGGACAAGAATTTTCGTTAAAAGGTTAGGAAATTGTGCTTGGGCTCCTTCGCTTCACCACTCTGCCAAAAAGGAACTTACAACTGCACGGCTTTCTCCGCAGATTCGTCGATGATTCTTTTGGCATGCCGAGTTAACCCTGCCTCGGACATGTAACCCAAATCCTGGCCACCAGCTCTGCGAACCTATAGTCGTTCAACAGCCTACCCCCTGTGAAAAGTGGCTGGTTGAAACTGGCGACAATGGCAAACGATCTATAAGGGGCAATCCTGTACGGATAAGAAGGTGCAAGTCCATTCACAAGGGGATTGCCCCTAACGACCCAGCGACTGGGGTGTATTCCGCTCAGACCTTGCACATTGGTCTGCAAAAGCATCAGGAAGTCATTCTGAACTTGTTGTCTGTATTTGTCAGCGCCGGCTTGGTACTTAAGATCAATGGAGGGAAAGAAATCACTGTATGCCTCACGACGTTGATGCTCTTTTTCTGCTACAGCCAGTCTGGAATCGGCCATGCGGAGATTCCTCGCGACTGCAATCGAAATGGCTTGGGGGAGACTTAGCCGTGTCTCGCTCGGCGCGATCTTTCCCCCGCGAGCACCACGATCTCGCTGCACCCACTGAGTACGAATATTCAGAGCGAAGGCCATCACCGCGATAATGAACACTTTTCGGTAGGGCCTTAAACGAACCACTCCTCCAAATCCTCCTTAATGTGCAACCCTCAACCACGTTTTGGTCGAGACAATTAGACAGTCATGCAATCTTTCATCCACCGCCACACAAAAGAACGGAATTTCGATGACATTGAGAAATCCGCCTCGCTTTGAGAGCAAATGCAAAAGGCATGTCCACCAACGTTCATCTCGTTGCACAGCCACAAAAAACGAAATCAACTTGCGTCATTTTCTCGTCAAACAATCTGACATTATAGATCGCCTCCCGCAAAGATTTATTCAACGGTCGCATGGGCTCCAGAATTCGGGACTCTCGAGTCAGGAATCCTCAATAGGGGCCCTTGAACTCCCAGCCGTCATTTTGAGCCAGCGAAACGTCTCTTTCATGGCACACATACGCCGAATTTAGCATGCTAGGGAAACTACCGGGCAGATGTCAAGCGAGAAAAAGATTAAACAAAACGGAACGCATGATAGGGCTCTGGCTCTCATGCTGAGCCTTTGCATTCCCGTGATGGACGAGCCAGCAGTGATGCCCGAGACATGGATTTTCGTCTGCCGGTTCGTGTGAGTCACCCGATCTCAGACGCTATTGCTGCGGCTGCCGAGTGATAAACCCTTGTGCTGTCCTGAGTGCCATCCGAGAAAATACGCCTTTTTGCGACTTGCTATAGTTTTGCCCTTTCCCAAGCTTCATTTTGGCGCGCGAAGTGCGGTGTGAACCGAATTTTGAGTTTGTGTGGTGTCTGCTGGGCTCGCGCGAAATTCCGGGGACGAAATGACTGCGTCGTGCTGCGGCGAGCATATCGGAGAAGGTGATAGATCTCTTTACATACCAGGGGGCAGAGGGAATGAGGAGATCTTTTCCCGTGCGGAACTGATTGACGAACCAGACCACCACGAGGCAATAGCTCCAGTAGGCCATGAGCGGGGCACGAGTGACTGATTTCTCGCAGCGGCACTGCGGGTCTGCGCTGCCGAGCAGACTCTTGGTTTCCCGATTGGTGATCTCGATACTCCAGCGATGGCTGAATCTTTGGATAGTCTCTGCATCGGAAGCCGCAGTATCGGTGTCGAAGAAAACCGTGTCCGGGTACTTGCCGCCAGGATCTCGGACCAGCACGATGGATAAGGGTTCATTCCCGGCTGCCTTGTACCAGATTGCCTCAAACTGATGCACGGATACGATCGTCTCTTGACCGTAGAGAGTGATCCAGACCCATTCCCACTGGTTCCCCTCGTAGGTGAAGATCGATTTTGGACAAGGCAGACGATCTCCCTTTTTCCGTGGACGCCCTCTTTTGCTGGTCGTTTTGTGCCGGCAGAGCGTACAAGGCAGCGTCCGTGCGGACTTTTCCCGTTATATGAACTCCCTTGGGTCGACCTTGAATGATTTGTCGGTTGGAATATCCGCCGTCGACGATCACTCGGAGAGTTATGGATGAATCAATCCACGAGCGTGTCAGACGGATCAACTCAGCGCCCAACTCGGACTTGCTTTGGTGTTTCTCGCCCAGAGGCTTGACCTTCGCCTTTTCCGGCCACCACAGACGAGCGGCATAGGGCAAACAAAACACCCTCTCGGAAATGCCCGGCAAACGGACAACAACCCCGATGATGACAAAGCAAACGCCGTATCCAATCGGCTTTCCGGTCTTAGGAGCATCCCCGTCGTGCTGAAATCCGGCGCCGAAGATCTTCTTGCCTACATGGCTATTCAGCGTGTCGTCCAGGACAAGCTCAATCTCCGTCACGCCCGGCAACAGGGTATCCACTATCATCCTGAATACCTCAAAAGCCACTTCTTCCGGCGTCCATTTGGCCCTCTGCAGGAACCGGTAGATGCTGACGAAGCTCTCCGATTCGTGCAGCCTTCCCGTGAGGATCACTTGACTGATGGTGTGAACCCCCACAGTCAGCACCCAACCGGTGATCAAAACCCCGAAATGCCTAAGACTCGGGGCAGTGAAGCAATCCGCAAAACGCACCTTGTCAATTTGAAACGGCTGTGGCAGATTCCGCTTGCGCATCGGCGTTCCTCCCCCAGTTTGTTGCCAAACCGTCTATGGCAGGGACGCCGATGATTTTCAAGGAATTCACCGCAATATCAGACTACTCATGCAAAAAGTGCAAAACTATAGGACTTGATGAAGGCTTCAATTTGCTCCTCTGGCAAAGGAGTTGTCGGCTTTCTTGATGATTCGGGTCCCTCAATTGACGTCGAGTTTGACAGGGATGCAACGGAGTTACGATGTTGGGCCATATCTGCTAAGATGTGGAGAGGCCGAAGATATTTGTTGAAGTTCGCGAAGGAGAAACCATGATTTCAAAAAAGATAGGTCGGCGAAAATTTATAAAGGGAGCATCATCCGCGGTTCTGGGACTGGCGGCGGCTCCTTTTTGGAACGTTAACCTTTCCTTTGCAGACACAGAAAAGGCAGGTACACTTCAGTACCGGATTCTTGGAAAGACCGGATTAAAGGTCACAGCCGTCAGTATGGGAGTCATGAATTGCAGCGATCCGGCTGTGCTGCGTCGCGCCTTCGATCTTGGCATCAATTTCTACGATACTGCGAACTCATATATGGCAGGCAGGAACGAAGAAATGGTGGGCAATGTATTTCGGGGAAAGCGTGACAAGGTACTTATACAGACAAAAATTCATTTCAGTGCTACAGGCAAGGCAAACAGGGAATCGCTTGAGACAAGTCTTCGGAGACTCCAAACCGACTATGTCGATGTGCTGTTGGCTCACTCGCTCAAGACACCTGGCGAAGTTTCCGATCCTGCGCTCACAGAGTTTCTCCAGGCGATGAAGAAAGAAGGCAAAGCTCGCTTTACAGGCTTTTCTTCACACACCGATATGGCCCCTCTTTTGAGAGAGGCCGCGAAATCCAATTTCCACGACGTAGCTCTCGTTGCCTACAACTTCACCCATTCAAACGACTTAAAGGAGGCAGTCGCATCAGCCGCAAAATCAGGGATAGGCGTCGTGGCAATGAAGACCCAGGCCGGTGGTTATAAGGCAAAAGACATGGGCGGACTCAATCCTCATCAGGCCGCCCTGAAATACGTACTGATGGATCAGCATGTTTCAGCAGCTATTCCGGGCGTCACCACGATTGAACAGATCGAGGAATGTGCTGCTGTTATGGGAACAGCCTTGTCCAACAAGGATATAGATGCGCTAAGGCAATATCAGTCGCACCTTCAAGGAAGGATATGTACGATGTGTGGAGGCTGTATCGGGGAGTGCCCTCATGGTGTCGCTCATGCTGATTTCCTGAGAGTGGTTATGTACCACGACGGGTACAAGAGACGACAAGCTCGCTGAAGAAGTATTACGTACGGGAGATGCTTTACAGAAAATCAAACTCTGTTCCGAGTGTTCATCCTGTGCCGTTACTTGTACAAGGGGACTCAATATTCACGCACAGATAAAAGCCGTGCATGAAATGTTCTCGTGATAATCGAACGTCGATGGAGGAACGGTCTGATGACTAGGCGTGAAGGTCTGATTATTCTCTCTTTCCTTGTGGTGTTATTCGCTTCCCCGAATGTGTTTTCTGGAACGACGCCGATAGAATCGCTCGTTCCGAAAGTTCCCCCCGACGGATGGGCCGTGAGAGATGCCTCTGAAACGTTTACGAGAGAGACTTTGTTTGAGCATATTGATGGTCAGGCGGATCTTTTTCTCCAGTACGGGTTTGAAAAGTCAGTCTTCGCAATTTATCGGAACGTGAATTCCTCCGACGACAAAATAGACGTGGACATTTATGACATGGGAAACCCACTTCAAGCCTTTGGAATTTTCTCAAGGTTCAGGCAAGAGGAAAGCCCCGCGGGGATCGGACTGGATTCCTATCTGGCGGATCGGTATGCTCTTTTCTACAAGGGCAAGTATTTTGTGGTGCTCCAAGCCCAAGATTCAAATGCTTCAACCTTGAAACGATTGGCAAAGGAGATAGAATCTCGAATTTCGGACAATTCAGCCCCGCCGAAAGAGATCGGGTATTTCCCAAAAAGTGGACTCAAACCGGGTTCGATAGAATACATTCCCGACGGGCTTCTAGGTCATCAATTCTTGAAAAGAGGCTTCAAAGCATCATATGTGGGAAGGGCGAGACAAAGATCGATAAAGGGACCATGCCAGAGGGACGAGATTTTCAACTCTTCTTGTCCATCTTTAAGAATTCTCAGGAAGCCATGAATGCCATGAGACTCTTCAGAGAGCATTTGTCCAAGAAAGGGAAAGTGGCGGAGGGAATTTCGACGCAATTTGGACCCGAGGCATTGACTGGGGTAGATCCCTATCAAGGCAAGACCATCGTTGCGCACCAGGGACCCTATCTCTTGGGTGCCATCGGTTTTGAACAGGATAAGGACGGTGAGCAACGGCTGGCTGAATTAATGAACGAAGTGAAGTGACAAAGCCTGTACTCTCTGTCGCAAGGTTCACAACGTGTAATGACCCAAGTTTATAGTGATATTGGTTCTTCCTGGACCAAATACGGCTTGCCGTGGGACCGTCTCGCCTCGGCGTGAACCTCGCAGGTGAAGTCGGAGAATGGAAGCAGGCGGATTATAGACTGATTCAGTGACATTGTTCGCGACCGAAGGGAAACTGCTTGTCCTGGATTGCAAAGGCATGGATTATCGGAATAAGAACTGAATAGGTTCTTGAATCTACGAAAGAGAGGATTCAATGAAGGTAGTGGCTTTTAGCGGAAGCGCTCGCAAGAATGGCAATACGGCCATTCTGGTCAATCATGTGTTCAGAGAACTCGAAAAAGAGGGAATAAAAACAGAGCTGTTTCAGCTTGCGGGAAAGAAAATCCGTGGGTGCACAGCGTGTTACAAATGTATGGACAACAAGGACCAACGCTGCAGCGTCAAGTCAGACGTTGTGAACGATTGCATTGCAATGATGCTGGAAGCGGAAGGAATCATACTAGCCTCGCCCACATATTTTAGCGACGTGTCAAGCGAGCTGAAGGCCCTCATAGACAGGGCGGGCATGGTGTCCAGAGCCAACGACGATATGCTGAAAAGAAAACTCGGGGCCGCAGTCGTAGTCCACAGGAGAGGCGGTGCAATCCATACTTTCGACACCATTAACCACTTTTTCTTAATCGGCCAGATGATTATCCCCGGCTCCGGGTACTGGAATTTCGCCGTTGGTAGGGACATCGGGGAGGTTGAGAAGGATGATGAAGGCATCCAAACCATGAAGCAGTTGGGCCAAAATATGGCTTGGGCTTTGAAGAAACTTCATGGTTGAGAGTCTCGGGATTGCTTACGGAAGATTTGGCTGGGACATCAGTTATCGACATTTCCTGGCGTGATGGGAACACTCGGAACATGAGGCACGGCACTGATGGATAACTATACCAAGCCCCATTGGCCCAGGTCGGTCCTGCTGACGATTGATGTTCAACAAGACTTTACTGTTCCTGATGCCCCAGCTTTTATTCTCGGAACCTCGGAGATTGTTCCTGCCATCCGGCGTTTGCTATCGGCTTATCGATACGCCAACTTGCCAATCATTCATGTGATCCGACTATATTTACCAAACGGATCGAATGTCGATCTCTGTCGTCGTGCAAGAATCGAGGGGGGAGCGAGGATCATTGTGCCAGGCACCGAAGGGTCGAATATTGTTAAAGAGCTTTTGCCGTCTCCTTCCGTTTTTCTGGACAGTGAAAGCTTGCTTCGCGGAGATCTGCAATGTATCGGACACCGTGAGTGGGTCATGTACAAGCCCCGCTGGGGAGCCTTCTATAGGACGCTGCTAGAGGAGCACCTCCTGGAACTCGGCGTCGATACGGTCGTTTTTTCAGGTTGTAATTTTCCGAACTGTCCGAGGACGAGTATTTACGAGGCCAGCGAACGAGACCTCCGTACCGTCGTGGTCAAGGATGCCATTTCGGGACTGTATGATCGAGGCGCCGAGGAACTCCAAAGGATTGGAACAACTTTGGTCACTACGGATGAGTGCGTCGAAATTCTGGGATCATTGTAATGCGTGGCCCGCCATTCCGGGCAACAGGAGGGCATTTCACTATGTCAAACTTCAACATAGCCTGTGAAATAACACGGGTCTCGACCGACACGGGCGTCTGCCCCGGTTCCGCAAAATCCCGAATTGGAGAGACATACGTGTTAGGGCTAAGGACACCTGAACCTAACGGCATGTGTGCGAGAGCCTTCCACTCAGTTCATCCGATGGCATTTGCAATGCGGTGTGCGGAACATATACCCTTGGAGCAGGCTGACGGATCCGTAGAAGTCACGTGCCCAGGTGGATCCGTCATATTCAGACTCTCAAGGATATGAGAAAAGTACCCGTTCGTTCCCGCTAGGCTTCGGTAGTTCCTGGCATAGCCACTCCCCGCGCTGTTCCTTGAGCATCCTTTCGATCTTGCCCGAAATTCCCGGATTTTGACCGTGTCTTGTATGTAATCGCTTTGCTCATAGTCCTTTTGGAATTTGCCCCCTAAAGGGCCATATTCGTTTTGACCTATGAGCGATTGAGAAACATAGCTGCTCTGGTTTTGGCCGCCGCTTTCTTCACCGCAGTTTGTATCGGATACCTGCCCAAGATCCAGATTCTGGCTTTGCACGACCTCAACACCGCACAGCGCATCTTTGGAATCCCGGATTTCCGTTATTACGCTTTGGCTGACGGCATCAAAGCCATTCTCAATAAGTGCGGACAGGGAATCCTTCCCCAAAAACGTCACCAGGGGGGATCAAATCCACAACTCTCCCTCTTGTTGACTTAGATTTTTGAGGAAACTCCAGGGCCAAAACACGTTGACACTTGGTCATGGCTGGGCTAGATTCATTTTGCTGCGCCCGTAGCTCAGTTGGATAGAGCGCCGGACTTCGAATCCGTAGGTCGCAGGTTCGAGTCCTGCCGGGCGCGCCAATAAAAACAAGAGGTTAACCCAATCCGGGTTAGTCTCTTTTTTGTTGGTGTCCATATAGGTGTCTATCATGCCAAGCCTTCCACTTGATCCTGCCAGGTGACGGTACTTAATTCCTCTTCAGTCACGAGGTTATACCTTTTGAACACGTTCATGGTCTTGTGGCCGCTAATCGCCATGATTTTGAAATAATCATTGCCTGCAAGCCTGAAATTGTTAATAGCGCAGTGGCGAAGGTCGTGAAAGGTGAAATGATTATCGGACTCATAAATAATGATTCTTGAAGAGATAATCGGAGCGTGTACGACGGCATAAACCGAATGAATACCGCCCAAGAAGTGAAAGATCTACCATGTCAGAGAAAGGAAAGCCTCTTGTGAAGCCAAGAAAGTTGAAAAAGTGGGATGAATGCCTGGAAAAGCTCCCGATGGCCTGGAGGTTCTACCAGCGAGAAATCGAAAGAGGGGTCAACTCAAGAAAAGCGGAATTGAGACCCGTCAAGATGGTCTACTCCGGCGACAAAAATAGCTCAACGACCCTTCGGATTTGGGCAAAATGTGGGCTCTGGCCTCCCCCTCCAAGAATACTTAATGAGAGAATAACGGGGATTACGAGGGAAGAGCAATCAAGTGTTCAAAGCAAGAATGGCTTAACCATAATCACGGGGGGCGGGAAGAATAGACTCAAAAGCCTTAAAGAGCACTCTGAAAACGGTCATCGTGAGCCCGAACTTTCCGAAAGAGAAATCTTGAAGAGCGTCATGAAAATCTTGGACAAAATCGAGGTTCATCACAAAGAATGGACCGGGGGCCGTATGAAGAAATATTCCACAGTCAAAACAAAAGTTTTTGCAGGGAGGTTGCCGGTCGATTTGCTAAATGAAATCCACAAGTTCGAGGGGTCTAATGCGTTCCACCTGGAAAGGGCTTTGCGGTTGTATGTGAAGGTAATGAGGGCTGAGGAGTAGGAACCCTGCGAAGCAGACTTTTGAGAGAATGGTTGCGGATTTTTGCCCGTAGGGACAAATGCGGAGTCACCACACGCGCCCACTGACAGCCGACACTTCAAGACGAAGCCTGCGCATCGGTTTATGGTCCACTTATCCCTGTTCGCCTACTCATTATCGAACCATCTAAACCTATTGACTAATCCTTTTATATTGGAATATTATGCAGATATTCTGCCGTGCTTCGAAACCCGCAATTTCTGATTCGTCGGAAATTGGGGTGGTGCCCACACAGCAGAGAGTCTGAGCAGTAGCAAGCTCATTTAAGGTATTAAACATATGGGGCTTCTGAGAACGATATTTGCGCTAAGTGTTTTGCTGGGTCATTATTCTGGGGGATTTTTTTTTGTCGGAGGTAGAAATGCTGTTCAGCTGTTCTATATCATTTCAGGATTTCTAATCTCGTATATTCTAAATAATGACAAGAACTATGATAACCCCATTAGATTTTATGTAAATCGTATTTTGAGACTGTATCCAGTTTATTATGTCGTGGCCGTATTATCTTTATGCGCCTATGCATTCATCCGTCCAAACTTCTTTAATTTATATCAAAACATACCTTTTGATGCAAAAGCACTTTTGGTGGCCGCAAATCTTCTTCTTTTTGGGCAGGACTGGGTAATGTTTTCTGGAATTGACGAAGGCCATCTTGTCTTCTTAACCGATTTTCGGAACTCAGATTTTCTATTATACCAAGGTCTGCTTGTTCAACAGGCTTGGACACTTGGGGTTGAATTATCCTTTTACCTAATTGCTCCATTCGTTTTACGTGATAAATGGAAAATAGTTGTTCTCTTAATTGCCTCCTTGACTTTGCGGATTATCTTGATATTTAATGGGATTGGTTTAAAAGACCCTTGGACTTTCAGATTTTTCCCGTCTGAATTGGCGTTGTTTTTGATTGGCGCCTTATCCCAACAATGGCTACTTCCCTTTTGGGACAGAGTTTTAAAGAACAGCCTAACTAGAATTGAAAACATGGCTACTCTTTTTCTTGTTACTCTAAGCCTAATATACTTTCTAATCCCATTAAAAGAAATTTACAAAGCACCAATTCTTTTTATTATTTTCATACCTCTACTTCCCTTGACTTTCATATTTCAAAATAAGCACCCGATTGACAAGAAAATTGGGAATTTGTCCTATCCCATATATATTGGACATCTATTAGTTATTATGGTGATAGGGTACCTCGCCAAATGTTTCTCGTTTTCAGAAGGCTTTTTTGTGCAGATGGCAAATGTTATATTTTCAATCACATTTGCATTTTTATTGGATAGATTTGTGGCAAAGAAAGTTGAAAAATGGAGAAGTAGAATTAGATGTGGTTCACCCGTTATTGCGGTAGGTGATATTGTCTCGCCTCAGTTGGAATTGGACATGACCTCCGTTAAGGTAGTCACCGGAGCACGGAGGGACAGCGATGGGGACGCGGAAGAATTACACTCGGAGGCGAAAATTGCGGAGAGGTAAGCACTGCATTACGAACGGAGGAATAATTGAGGGAGTGCAGTTGTTGAGCAGAAGATTTGGCCGAAGCGGCGTGATTCGTAGCGATCAAGTCTCACTCGTCTGAATGCCCGTTGGTGTCACACAATATGAAAAAGAAATTGACCGGCGAAGTTAGTGCAGAGTATGGTACTTTCTCGAACTTGTTCAGTTAGGGGAGTAACCATGAAGGTATTGTTAATGTGCACGTTGGTCTTGGGAATGGTCTGTTTGGATTCAATCTCGAGTCTGAGCCAGGTTCGTCTCATGCGTTATGCAGTGTGTTATCGTGTAAAGATCATACGAGGCTATCGGGTCCTGAAATGTGAGCGCCCCATCCCGTTGGCCGACCCCACGCACAACGTCCAGACCGTTTGCGACGGAGTCGGTGCAGAGTTCAACTCCGTCCGAGATGCCAGAGGTTGGATGCGTCTCAACTGCAACTGAAATGCTATTCGTTCACTGGGGCGGTAGATCGCTGAGGGACATCTTTTGGGCACGTCTCGGTCTCCGCGGTGATCTCGCGCGGAACTTGGGACTACTCGCGCGCCGAATGCCCACAGAAAAAGAAAGGCCATGTCATCCTGTGAGGCACGGATGACGCGCGGCTTGTGCTTCATCCATTCTTCTAACCTTGCACTTTGTCGGTGCTTCCCGGAGGAGTTCCGGGAGTTCCTTTGCCTCCCTGGCAATTGCCTTCAACGCCTCAATGAAAAGGTCCAGGTCCTCTTTGGACTCCGTCTCAGTCGGTTCAATCATTAGCGCACCATTGACGACCAAAGGGAAATAGATGGTCGGTGGATGGAAGCCGTAGTCCATGAGGCGCTTTATAATATCCAGTGTGCTAACTTTATATTCCTTTTGGAATTTGTCGGAAAAAACGCATTCGTGCATGCAAGGCCGGTCATAAGGAAGGTGCAGCACGCCTTTGAGTTTCTCCTTTAAGTAATTTGCATTCAGAACCGCGAGATGGCTCGCTCTTGTCAGCTCCCGGCCCATGCTGAGAATGTAGCAGTAAGCCTTTACCATGACCCCGAAGTTCCCATAAAACGCATGGACCTTCCCTATGGATTCGGGAAAGTCTTCAGACAGCAGATAAGTGCCCTTATCCCTGACAACACGGGGAATCGGTAAGAACGGCTCCAGATGCTTTTTAACGCAAACAGGTCCTGAACCGGGCCCTCCGCTTCCGTGGGGCGTGGAAAAGGTTTTGTGCAGGTTCAGATGCTGAATATCAATCCCGATGTCACTTGAATTCACTATCCCCATTACGGCATTCATGTTTGCGCCGTCACAGTAGACAAGCCCGCCTTGAGAGTGGACTACTTCCGCTATTTGCCTTATGTTTTCTTCGAACAAGCCCAGCGTATTCGGATTGGTGACCATGATCCCCGCCACGTCTCCGTCCATGGCCCTGACAATAGTGTCTGTCGATAGGATGCCATGTTCATTGGACTTCACATTCACCGGCTGAAACCCGCAGAGAGTTGCGCTGGCAGGGTTGGTTCCGTGTGCTGTGTCCGGGACTATGATTTTAGTCCGTCGTGAACCTCGGCTCTTGTGATAAGCGTAAATGATCAGCATACCTGCAAGCTCACCCTGAGCACCCGCGGCAGGTTGGAGAGAGACCGCATCCATGCCGGTGATCTCCGCCAAGAGTCGCTCAAGCTCGAATATCAGCCTCAGTGCGCCTTGCGACAAACGGGCCGGAAGCAGAGGGTGGGCCCCGGCAAAACCCGGACGACTTGCCTGTTTCTCGTTGATCTTGGGGTTGTATTTCATGGTGCAAGAGCCCAGAGGATACATGCCGCTGTCCACACCAAAATTCCACTGGGAGAGTCTGGTGTAGTGCCGTACAACTTCCACCTCGCTCAGGTCAGGGAAATCCGGAGGCTCACCCATCAGGTCTTGTGCGGGGGGCGACGTATCGACGTCCGCTCTAGGCAGACTCATTCCGGCTCTTCCTCTTCTTCCTCGCTCCCAAAGCAGTGGTTCATGGAATATCAAGCCGGAGCGCCCCGGAAATTTGTTCATGATGTTATCTCCGTGACCAACGCGTCCATGTCATCCTTGGTCCTGACTTCGGTGGCGCACAGCAGAT
This sequence comes from uncultured delta proteobacterium, assembly GCA_963828085.1. Lineage (GTDB taxonomy): Bacteria > Desulfobacterota > Desulfomonilia > Desulfomonilales > Desulfomonilaceae > CAWBBA01. The sequence goes on along the minus strand of CAWHDO010000015.1, from coordinate 50,418 downwards.
AGTGATTGGGGAGTTCGGGATAATAAGGCTCCAAAGAGAGCCCGGGGACGATTTTTTTCTCCGACAACCGTTCGTAAGTAGACTCAAAGCCAGCGGGAAATTCCACCGTGAATTCGTTAAAGGTGGGACCGGGAAAGGGCACTTTGAAGCCTGCGCCGACAAGCTTTCTCTTGAGATACTCCGACTTGTCATGGTTGAGCATTGCCATCTCTCTAATTCCTGTTCCTCCCAAAGAAGCCATGTACATCGCCGCGGCCAGGGCGCAAAGACTGCCGTTGGTGCAAATGTTCGACGTGGCTTTTTCCCTTCGGATGTGTTGTTCCCGAGTGGCGAGAGTCAGAACAAACCCTCTCTCGCCGGCTATGTCCTTGCTCAAGCCCACTAGGCGGCCAGGCATGCTTCGCACAAACTTCATCTTGCTGGCGAACATGCCCAATCCAGGACCTCCAAAAGATTGGGGGATACCGAAACTCTGACCTTCTCCACAAACAATATCCGCGCCCTGGACACCCGGATTCTTGAAAAGACCGTAAGCCAGCGGCTCCGAGAAGCAGACCACAAACAGGGCCCCCGTGTCGTGAACAAGCTCCCCTATGGGCTTCAGATCTTCTATGCATCCGAAGAAATTCGGAGATTGAATGGCTACGGCAGCAAGATCGTCAGTTCCGTTCAAGGCTGAATGATCCGTCTTGCCGTCCGCGAGGTAGGGGAGTTCCACCAGTTCACAACCGGTTGAGGCCAAATAGGTACGAACCACCTTTCGGTATGACGGATGGACTGTGCGGGCTATGGCCACTCTATTTCGACGTGCTATTCGAATGGCCATGAGCAGAGCCTCGGCCAGAGCCGAAGCGCCGTCGTAGAGCGAGGCGTTTGCCGTTTCCATCCCGAGCAGACGTGCAACAAGGGTCTGGTATTCGTAAATCGCCTGGAGTGTGCCTTGGCTCATTTCCGGCTGGTACGGGGTATACGCGGTTACGAATTCGGATCTTGCTAGAAGTTGAATCACTGATTCGGGAATAAAGTGATCATAGCTCCCCGCGCCCACAAAGACCTTGTGCTCCGGAGAAGCTGCCATGCTACCGGCAAGACCGGCCAAGTGGTTTCCCAATTCCCATTCAGTCAAAGCTTCCGGAAGATCGAGGCCACGCGTACGGCGGCATGGCGGAGGAATTGTCAAGTAGAGGTCCTCCAGTTTCGCAACCCCTATGGCCTTCAACATTTCGGCGACATCTTCCTCCGTGTGCGGCAAGTAACGCATCTATTCGAGCCCCTCCAGCATTTCGCGGTACGCGGCGCGCGTCATCAAGGACTCCAGATCTCCCGTACGCTCCGGTTTGACCTTGATGATCCACCCATCTCCGTAAGGATCGGAGTTTACGAGCTCCGGCGATTCCACCAGATCCGCATTCACTGCCAGGATTTCCCCACCCACGGGCATGAACACCTCTGATACGGCCTTAGTGGATTCTACGACCCCAAATTGTTCTCCCCGGCGAAACACATCCCCCAAGTTCGGCAACTCGACAAAAGTCAGTGCTCCGAGTTGATCTTGTGCGTAGTCCGAAATTCCGACTCGGATGACATCACCCTCAATCTTGACCCATTCATGAGTTTCGGCATAACGCACATTATCCGGCAGATTCATTTCCCCGATTTCTTTCAAGATTTATCCTCCTTTCAACGCATCATTTCTTGCATGGGGCGGCGTGCGGTGCGATCCGGGCGGACGTCATCGGTGATCACAACCTTGATCTCGCGGCGGCTGTCCCTTAGAAACACTTCCCGGCCCGCGACCAGCCTGGACCCGACCTTAACAAAACCGCAGCTCAGCCCCCTGGGTTTGAAGTTTTCAGGTTTGTCCGGACTTGCCATGCTGTATATCCTACCATCATGCCAAGCTATGGCCATATCGCTTACACATGTTAAAACCACGCCGACCTCATTTCTGCTTGCGTCGAGCACAATCGCAGGATCGTGAATTGAAACCTTCCGGGGATCATATCCTACGAAGGCGTAAGTGTGGTCAGCCCTTTCTCTACTCGCAAGAATCCCGTCTCCTATGAAGTTCTTGGTGAAAGCCGTCCGGTCGCGATTCCAGGGCAGCGCGAAAGGCCACGGGTGATTGATGAAGGGCCACGGCCCGATGTCCTGATGAGAAAGGGGAAGACACGCCCCGGCCCTGAGTGAATCTCTAGCGGCAAGTCCACAGGGAAGGACTCCCAGATCCTGACTCGAGTGCAAAATCAACTCCCACATCGTTACGAGGTGTTGACGATCAACAAATATCTCAAAACCAAATTCACCTGTGTACCCCGTGCCGCGAGAGCAAAATCGGTGTGCCGTTCTCCAGAACGTGTCTGCCGTGCCTGATTGCGGATCAAAATGCCCTTTGAAGCTGAAGTATGCCATATCTGTCAGGACTTTCTCAGCGTCTTGAAGCACACCCATCAGGACTTTAGCCGCCATGGGGCCTTGGAGATCTATTTTGCCGACTTTGCCTGTTAAATCGGTTATCCGGACCGCCGATCTTTGAAGGTGCCCCTTGAGATGGTCGGCGATTGCAGCCCCCATGCCCGCGTTTACCACAGTCATATATTTGTCGGGTCCTATCTGATAGACAATAGCATCATCTATGACATAACCGTGCTCATCCAGGTATGCTCCATAAACACATCGGCCGGGCCTCAGAGGCGACCTGTTCTTTTCCAGGCAAGCATTCAGGTCTTTGGTAAAGCATAGCTGGAGCAACTCGAATGCCCCAGGTCCACTTATCGTGACAGCAGACATGTGACTTGTGTCGAAAATGCCCGCCTTGGTAATATTGATCTGATGCTCCGTCACAGCCCCGTACGGATACCATAGGGGCATACTCCAGCCCCGAAGGCAACCATAGTGGCCCCATGATCCAGGTGCCAATGATAAAGAGGGGTCTGCTTTGCTTCTACGTGCGATTCTTGCATTCGAGCCGCTCTTCAATGGATTCCCGTGTTTCGCAACAGCCTCCGGGCGCATTGACGGGGGACGCGTGCGAGGCAACACTATCTGCTGCACCATACCTGAATACAGCCCACAAATCCACGATTGGCGACTCTAGAAGTTGTAGATTGCTCACACTTGCATTCCAGTGGTCGTTCGTATAAGCAGTCGTCTAAGATTGATCTGAGGAGTTATGAACATGAAAAAGTACCTGGGAATAGTTCCCTTCCTAATTGCTTGCGTTTGCGCGGGCCAAATTTCTGCCGCGCAACCTGTAACTGACAAGTCTGATCCAAAAGGAGAACACGGTCAGAAGATGCCTACTCATGCGCAAATCAAATGCAAAGTGGTGTTTCACTTGGATTGGGACGAGGAAGCAAGACTGGTTTTGGCTTTGGAAAACATTAAGAACCTTTTCAAGGAAGTTCCACCTCAACAATGCCAGGTGAACGTGGTGGCTAACGGCAAGGCGGTGACCCTCTTCCGTAAGGACAAAGTTGGAAAACGGGCCTCGGACATGTCAGAACTCCACAAGTCGGGGGTCAGATTTAAGATGTGCAGAAACGCGTTGGCCAAACAAGATCGAAAAAGCCGATTTATTTGAAGTCTGTGAAATTGTGCCGGCGGGCATTCTCGAACTTATCAATTTGCAACAAGAGGGTTTTGCTTACGTGAAGCCTTAAATTGGCAAGTCCGTACACCAGATGATAGCAGCAGAGAATGTCCAGGGAATGCATGGGCCTCATCGGATTCCTACGTTGCTGAAAAGAGTCGATGAACTATGCCGCAGTGCTGGGAAGCATTCGTGAGCATAGGCACGGAAGATGTCTTCACAGGACCAGGGCGGCAAGCGCTCCCTGAACCTCAAAACATTGGGCCTGCTCCACAGGTATCTGGACGACTTTATTCTGGTCGGAAAAGCCAGGAGGGGAGGGTTCTCTCCAGTGGAACTGGAGGCGCTTCTGCGCAAGACCACCGCGGATGCGGAAGAAATTCAACAAATCCTGGATGATTATAAGCGATTTCGGCAGTTAAATGACCCCCGGATTTGCCGGGGGTCATTTAACTCGGCTTAGCACCCATCGCTAAGGTGTCGGATGTGGCTAACCTCCTCCGAACACCGTGTCGTTCAGGTTCTCCAGAGAAATCCTCCGGGTACCGGTTTCGATCTGCCGGATCATTGAGACCACCGAGTCATTGACCGGTGTCGGAACTCCATTCTCTCGGCCGCGGTCGCATATATAACCGTTGAGAAAGTCAATCTCGGTGCGGCGTCCCCTCTCCAAGGATTGCAGGCTCGAAGACCTGATCCGGCGGTACCTTGAATCCGATGATCCGGATCAACAGGTTCCTCTTCAGGTTTGAGGTGAAACTCGATCCGTCCAGGAAACGGTAATAGTCCAGCTTTCCGCCTCCAGCCGGCTCTACCTTGATCCCCATTGCGGCGGCAACAGCGGGGCTAGAATTTGTTAGGGAGATGGAGGGGTCGGGAGACCCTTCTTATCAGAAGGGTCTCCCGATGCTTCAAGGGAAGGCTCCACGCGTCAGTAGGCCTCTTCCGAGGCCAGATCCTCCTTCGTTACCTTGTGCCTGAACACGTAGTAGCCCCAAATCTGGTAAATGATGACAATGGGCACAAAAGTTAACGCCACACCCAGCATGATTTTGAGAGTGAGCGGGCTGGAAGCCGAGTTGGAGATCGTCAGACTGTATTTGGAATCCAAACTGGATGGAAAAAGATTTGGATACAGGCCGACCACTCCGAATAGTGTAGCCCCAACAATGGTCAGGCTCGACGCAAACCATGCTTTCCACCAGGCCTTTTTCTGAATGAGAAAGCGTGCAGCCAAAAGCGCCAGCACCGTTATCAGAGGAATGAGCAGCAACACAGGGTTAGCAAGATAATTCTTGTACAGGCTTGTCGCAAACCACGTGGCTACAAGGAACACCACTGCAACCACGAGCAGTACCCACCATATCCCCGCTGCCGCATTCCCGGCCCTCTCGTCAAGAGGAGGCTCAGCCTTAATAGCCAACCACAACGCCCCGTGAACGAGGAAAAGGAGGACAAAAAGGACACCTCCTAATAACCCGTAAGGATTGAGTAAGGTCAGCAGATTGCCGTGGAATTCTCCTTCTGCGTCAATCGGTATGCCCTGGAAGATGTTGGCGAATGCCACACCCAGCAGGAGCGCGGGAACGAAACTCCCTACGAAATGGCACACATCCCAAAGCTTTCGCCAGCCTTCATCCTCGACCTTGCTCCTGAATTCCAGAGCAACCGCTCGCAAGATCAACGCAAAAAGCAGCAGCAAGAGGGGAGTATACAACGCGCTGAACATAACAGCATAAGTTGTGGGAAAAGCCGCAAAGGTGACGCCACCAGCGGTAATCAGCCAAACCTCGTTTCCATCCCAGAACGGCCCCATGGAGTTGTAAACCACTCGCTTGTCCGCGTCGGTGCTGGCCAGGAACGGCGCCAGGATCCCCAGACCGAGGTCAAAGCCGTCAAGCATGAAATAAACCGCCCAAAGGATGCCCCATAGCAAAAACCAGATGGTCTCTAACATGGCAATTCCCCCCTTTCTTACTTGGTTGTGCCGGAGATCGGTTCAGGCGCTTTTCGAGCATACTTGGCAATCAGATAGAAGCAGCCTATCCCGAGCAAAGTGTAAACGACAATAAAGGCCGCCAGAGAGATTCCCACCTGCGATTGAGCAAGTTTAGAAGCGGCGTCTGTGGTTTTCATCATTCCGTACACGATCCACGGTTGCCGACCGATCTCGGTGACCGTCCAACCGAGCGTGAGCGCCAAGTATGGGAGCGGAATGCAATAAAGCAGCAACCGGAGCAACCCGGGGCTCTCTTCCGGCTTGTTCCGTTTGACCCATGCTATGATGCTGACCACCGCGAAGAAGATCCCCAGCGCCACCATCAGCCTGAAGGACCAGAAGGTGGCGGCCACGGGAGGTCTCTCATCTTTGGGGTAGTCTTTGAGTCCCTTGTACACTGCATCCGAGTCGCCGTGGGCAACCCGACTTCAACAGCTTGGGTATCCCCAGTAACTGCAACGAGTTCCGCTCGTTTGCCTCGTCCGGAATTACGAACAGATACATCGGAGCACCCTTGGTCGATTCCCAGACAGCCTCCGAGGCCGCGGCCTTGCTGGGCTGGGCCTTTACCATCTCTTTGCCGTGGAAATCACCGATACCAATTTCGGCAATGGAAAAGATCACCGCGAGAGTAACCGCCATCTTGAAGGATCGCTTGAAAAAAGGAAGATTCTGCCGTCGCAGTAAGTGGTAGGCGCTTATACCCATGACAAAAAATCCTGCGAGAATGTACGCTCCGCTGACCACGTGCAGAAACATCAAGACTGCATACGACTGTGTAATAACCGCCCAAAAATCAGCAAGCTCGAGCGCGGCCGTTCCTGATCACGTAACCGACGGGGTGTTGCATCCAGGAGTTTGCCACCAGTATCCAGTACGCAGAAAAATTCGAGGCGGCGACAACCAGCCAGATGCAGACGGCATGGACCTTCGGAGATAGCTTATTCCATCCGAATATCCAGAGGCCGATAAAAGTCGATTCGAGAAAGAACGCGACTGTCGCCTCTATGGCGAGAAGAGAACCGAAAATGTCCCCTACGTACCTGGAATACCGGGACCAGTTAGTGCCGAACTGAAATTCCAGCGTTATGCCGGTGACCACTCCCAGGGCAAAATTGATGACGAACAATTTGCCCCAGTATTTGGTCATTCTCTTGTATTCTTCGTCTCCGGTTCTGACGTATTGCGTCTCCATTATCGCCACGAGCAGAGAGAGGCCCAACGTCAGCGGCACGAAAAGAAAGTGAAAATAGGTCGCCACCGCAAACTGCAGCCGGGAAAGCATGACAGCGTCCATAACAATTTACCCCCTTGGTGCGTTCACACCATTAATCGATCTTCTTAAATAAGGGTCCCTTGACATTACAAACCGGGCAAACCGCGGGAGGATTGCCTTCCGAAGTGTACCCGCAGGTGGGACACACATAGTACGGATAATTTTCCTTCGACGAACCAAGGGTCCCCAAAAGCTTCTTGTAAAGGTCCGCGTGCACCCTTTCCACTTCGTTGGCGTAGTTGAAGCTCCGCTCTGCTGTTTTGTTTCCTTCCGCCTTGGCTGCCTCAATCATTTCCGGATACATCTGCTTGAATTCGAATGTCTCGCCGGCAATGGCGGCCTCAAGATTTTGGGTCGTGTCGCCGATTCCCTTTAGCGCCCTGAGGTGATTGTGCGCGTGGATGGTTTCTGCTTCTGCTGCTGCTCGAAATAGTCGTGCAGCCTGGGCATATCCTTCTTTGTCCGCTTTCTCCGCAAACGCGAGATACTTGCGGTTCGCCTGTGATTCTCCTGCAAATGCCTGTGCCAAGAATTCTTCTGTCCTTGCCATAACTCCCTGTTCCTCCTTCTGTCGTCGCTAAATTAAGTTTGATGCGGATGAAATCCGCGTTGCGCATTGAGAGCGGTAGAATCGGGGAGGCACCTCTTGAAAGAAGTTCCTCCCCGAACCCCTCCTCAGAAACTTCTAGTCTTTGCCGGAATTGTCATTTCTCCTGCGGGGAAATGACAATTCCGGCAAGTGTTAGAGTTTCTTGGAGGGGGTTTGGGGGAACCTTCTTTGCAAAGAAGGTTCCCCCGATCTTACTGCTTTGAGCTTAATCAACATCAATTGTTCCCGTTACAATCGGGGCAGATGCCCGTGAACTCCATCCAGTGTGATTCCACTCTGTAGCCGCAGAATCTCTGAACCGTCTCTTCGATCATGGGTATGGGTTCAATATGGACGTCGTCCACACGGCCGCACTTACTGCACCGGATATGGTAATGATTTTCAGGCGTTCCGTCAAAACGCCTCTGAGCGCCTACGAGGTCCATTTTCAGGACCAGTCCATCCGAACTAAGTATTTCAAGGTTCCGATAAACCGTGGCAATACTGATCTTGGGAAGTCGTTTCCGAACCAGGTGAAGGAGGTCCTCGGCCGTAGGGTGAGAAGTCACCTTCTTCAGTTCCTCCAGGATCACCCTTCGCTGTTGGGTCATTCGACGTGGTGGTTTCGAGTTCATTCGGTGTAGCAAGATTCCTTATCGCTATTGAGATGCAATAGGAATAAGGTAACCGACGCAGGTACCCGTGTCAAGATTTTTCTTTACGCGAACGCCCAAGAAAGGATCTTGTTGTCTTCGGATCAGCCGTAATTGACGTGCGTTGCGGTAGGCTTACGAAAGGGCTATTTTGTAAACAGGCTCATTCCAAGGCGCAGACATTTATCTTGTACGGCCGGCGCTTTTTCCTTTCGGAGCCCTTGGCTCAAGCGTTTTTTCAATGCGGTCGATGGATTCGTTTCTGGTAAGCGTCTTGACGCTTCGCCCCGGTAAGATGGGTGGCGTAGCTTCCTCTATTGGTGTCTGTCAGCCGAATATTCTTATCGGTTTCATTCACACCGCCGCTCCGCTATGAGGACCGCGAGTCTTGCAGGGCTGGCGTTCAAATCATCGAATGTCCGTCCTTGACGCGTCAAAGAATCTCAGTAATATATTAAAGTCGTAAGCTTATGGTATAAGCACATTGCGAGAAATCCCCATGCGTCGGGAATCGATTCAGGAAAGCCTCGATAAAGAATTTAGCGTCCCTCAATCATTGTTTGTTGCCGAAGGTTTAAAGCTACGGGCATTGAAACCAGTAGCCATAAGAGTCAGCCGCGGTCAAGACGTCTGGTTTGCTGAGAATGAGCGTTTGGACATCTACGCGACCGGCGAGAGCAAAGAAGCAGCCATACAGGAGTTCAGATTGCTCCTCGTCAGTTTTTACTGCCATTACAAGTCGTTAGATGCACAGCGGGCGTTGAATCGGGTTCTGGAATTAAAACAACTCTTTGAGGAAAGATTTGTCGAGGTCGAGCAGTGAAAGTCGACCGGAAAACTGCCGAGACAAGTCTTTCTGCCAAGGGTTTTAGGCGTGACAAATCGAAAGATCACATATTCTTCTACCATGTATATAATGGGCTGGAATCAGGGGTCAAAAAGTTTGTATCTCACAGCGCCAAATACAAAGACATTGGCCCCGACAACCTGAAAAGCATGACAAAACAGCTAAAGCTTCGATCTCTTCAAGAGACAAAGGCGCTCCTAGAGTGTCCTATGAGTGAATCCGATTACAACGAACAACTCGTAGGCGCCGGGGCGTTGGATCGCAACAAATAGGCAAGCCGTAGGCCGGGATTGCGGGTATACCTTGGAATTCCGGTGGAGTCCGCGCACAACATACTCAATTTACCCCACGTGTCTTCTATGGCCCGCGCTTTTTTCTTCGGAACACAGGACCTAGTGATTTATCAATGTGGCCGATGTATTTGTCTCTGGCGACCACAAGAAGCCATGCCACTTCCAGTTGCCCCTCTAAGTGACATGATGAGATTAGTCTGCAGCAACAAGCCTTGAAAGTTGCCGCATGAGCCGCTCTGTTTTTCTTAGAAGCTTTCGCGTCAAAAATTAGATGCGGTGGATGCAGGACTCCGACACGCCGCGGTTGACCTGTGCCAATTTTGGGTCTATCTTCATGGCTCGGACACTGATGAGTGCGGATCCTACAGGTTTTTCGGCTTCCTTGCCCTGCCGCGCTCAGAGATCTCCAGGAGGAAAACTAGGCCAAATCATGGGGTCCGGCACTGGACTGTCTGTCCTCGTGGGGTGACGCATGCACGACGGAGAGAAAACCAAAGACGAGCTGATCCTTGAACTCAAGGAACTACGCCGGCAACTGGCTGTTGCCGGGCAGAGCCGGACGCTGGACATAGAGCCGCAGACGGGACAAAGCAGACGGTGTGCGGACCAAGGGGTGGCGGGGCGCGAGACTACGAAGAGAACTACCGTTCCGTGATCGAGTCTGCCTCCGAAGCGATCTGTATCACTCAGGACGGCCTCATCAGGTTCTTTAATCCAGCCGGTGCGAAATTAACCGGCCATTCGGAAGAGGATCTGCTTGCCAAACCATTTGCAGCTTTGACGCATCCCGATGATCTTGAAGACCTGGTTCGAATTTACCAGCAGAGGCTTCGGGGGGAACACGTTACTCCTGGACACCGTTTCCGAATAATCACTGCTGCGGGTGAGGTCAGAGTGGATCGAATCCTTTTCGTCCTCAATCAGTTGGGAAGAGCGACCGGCAGTTCTGTCGATGATTCGCGATGTTTCCAAGCCGGTTAGCGCTGAAGGACGGCTCCGGCTAGCCTGGGAGACGAGCCCGGACGCTCTGACCGTCACCAGGTTGAACGACGGCACCTACGTTGACATAAACAGCGGCCACACATTCTTAACGGGCTACGAGAAAGACGAAGTTATCGGAAAATCAGCTTTGGACGTGCCTTTCTGGGTAAGTCACAGCGGATCGAGAAAAGTTCGTCGCTGCTTTGACTCAGCACGGACATATCAGGAATTTTCAAACAAAGTTTCGTCGAAAGGACGGCGAAATGCGGGCCATCATGATTTCTGCCGGCCTGATGATGCTGGACGGAGAACAGCATATACTCGCTGTCACGAAAGATATTGAGGATCTCAAACGCGCAGAGGAGGCGCTACGGGAGAGTGAGCGGAAATATCGGCTCTTGGCGGAAAATGTTTCTGATTTGATCTGGGTTACGGACCTTGACTTGAAGGTTACTTATATAAGTCCATCGGTTGAGAGAATGAATGGTTGGACGAAGAGTGAATGGCTGTCGCTGAAACCATCCGATTATTTAACCTCTGCCTCTTTAAATCTGGTTATGGAAGCTCTTGGGGATGAGCTGGCTGCACAGAGAATCCCGGAAGTTGATCCGAACAGGGTGAGAACGCTTGAGCTTGAGCAATATCGTAAAGACGGCACCACCTTTTGGACTGAGGTGTCCACACGTTTCTTGTACGATGACACAGGGAGCACGATCGGGATCATCGGAGCTACCAGAGACATCAGCGAACGCAAGCGGTCTCAAACAGCTCACGAGGCTCTTCACCGCGGTCGAGCAGGCCGGCGAAACCATTCTGATCACGGATCCCGATGGGACGATTCTCTATGCGAACCCGGCATTCGAGCGTACGACAGGAATTTCCGTCGATGAGGCTATAGGGAAAACCGCCGGGATACTGAGAAGCGGCAAACAGGACAAACGCTTCCACGAGCAGATGTGGCATACCATTAGCCGGGGCGAGGTATGGCGTGGCCGACTCACGAAGAAGAGGGAAAACGGTACTCTTTACGAGGAGACGGCTACTATTTCCCCTGTTAAGGATGCAGATGGCCGAATCGTAAACTATGTCTTGGTGGGCAGGGATATCACGTCAGAGGTCATGCTGCAGGACAACTGCGCCAGGCGCAGAAAATGGAAGCAGTGGGAACTCTCGCGGGAGGAATAGCACACGATTTCAACAACCTGCTTCAGGCAATCGTGGGTTACACGGACCTTCTCCTGATGCAAAAAGGTGAAGAAGACCCTGATCGCAAGAGGCTCAAAGTCATTCAACAGGCTGCGCGGGACGGAGCGGATCTAGTCTCTAGGATACTCACGTTCAGCAGGAAGGGAGAATTCAGTGCCCGCCCCATAGATCTGAACGTCGAGGTGCGTAGGGTGGAAATGCTTCTTCGCCGGACACTCTCCAAGATGATCGAAATCGATCTCGTGCTAGCTGAAGATATCAGAATCATTGAAGCAGACCCCGCGCAAATCAAACAGGTGATCTTAAATCTCGGCGTGAACGCCCCATGCCATGCCGGACGGTGGGAGACTCACAATAGGGACAAGTAACGTCACGCTGAGAGAAGACTACTGCTACACGCATTTGGAGGTTGTCCCCGGAAAATACGTTTTGCTCACGGTTACGGATACAGGGACCGGCATCGAACCCGAAGTCCTGGATAGGATTTTTGAACCCTTTTTCACCACAAAACTAAGTGGCGAAGGCACGGGGCTGGGGTTGGCCATGGTTCATGGAATCATGGCTCAACACAACGGTTACATAACATGTTACAGCGAACCTGGATAAGGCGCCACTTTCAAGATGTATTTCCCTGTCGCAGCAAGTGAACACTTGGCCGACATGGCAACGACGAGAGAAATGCCGGCTCTCGGAAATGAGACTGTTCTCTTGGTCGACGACGACGACCGAATACGCGAAATGGGGAAGGCGCTTATCAGTCTGGGCGGGTACACCGTGATTACCGCAAGCAGCGGATCGGAGGCATTGGAGACCTATTCACTGCATAAGGACGAGATCTCCCTAGTGATCCTGGATCTGGTCATGCCTGGGATGAGCGGCAAGCGGTGCCTTGAAGAGCTTATCAGACTCGATCCGAACGTGAAAGTCCTCGTTTCCAGCGGATATGCCGCGAATGGCTCGACCAGGGATGCAGCAGAATCCGGAGCGAGAGGGTTTATCAGCAAACCGTACGACGCTAAAGACGTGCTTAGAGCGATAAGGACAATCCTGGACCGAGGATGGCTGTAAACATTGCCATGTGCATCGATGCCTCGCCACTCAACAGTGTCCTAATCCGAACTACCACGAATGGGTATTGGTCTCAGCACGACCCACGCGGGGATTCGTGCGCGGATCAATCCACAGGTTCTGTGGATAACTCGCGGGCAAGGCTGTGGATAACTTACGCACTGGGTCACAATCTCTCGGATTTCCATAGAGTGCCCCAATACTGAACAGCTACTAACTGGCTGTTATTTCATTATTTCACTTAAGACTCTAATCTCACTTGAATCATCTTCTAACGTTCGCCTGGACAGCCTCAATTTATAAACACCTGTTGATAGTGTGATTTTTCATATGCCCGGATTAGTGAATAATTCCGGCCACCGAGCAAGCAATCCACGGCACCCAAAACATGGTCCTCGTTTGTGACATTCAAACTCAAGAAACTCGGAATTTTTTGGGAAGAGTTATTCACGCTCGTCTGGCACAATTCAATCAACGGTGCTATGACAACAATTAGCGCGACAACTAACCTTCAACCTGAAGAGGCTTTTCCAGTAGCAGCCATGAAACCCGGCTTTTCCGCATTCCCTCTGGATAGCTCCCCTGGATTTCTCATTTATAAGACGGCGGCCATGATGAAGGCCGAACTGGCTCGAGCGTCTCACTCCGCCGGATTTGCAATAACACCTGAGCAATGGACTGTTTTAAGCAGGCTCTGGGAAAGTGAAGGTGAGTCTCAGACTGTCTTGGCTGAACGGACGTCCAAAGACAGGCACAACAGCACCCGCATCTTGGACCTTTTGGAAAAAAGCGGTCTGGTCAGCCGAGAACCGGACCCTAAAGACAGTCGGTCCCGTAGAATTTTTCTTACAGACGAAGGAAGAGCGCTCAAGGAGAAGCTTATCCCCATAGTGAAAAGACATTTGCTTCGCGTTTTTTCAGATCTGGCTCCTGAAGACGTTGACCAACTGAAAAGGATCCACGAGCTCGATTATAAAGAATCTCGGCGAAAGTGCACCTGAATGAACATCGCTGAATCTTCGGTCAAACTGCCGATTACTGTTATCGTTAGGGTGCTGCTTGTCATCGTCTTTGGGTACGTTTCAGCGACATTTTTGTCTGTGGAGCTTAAACCTGAAACCGAGCAGCCGATCCTGGTCATCAGCACCACATTCCCTGGGGCTGCGCCTGAAGAGGTGGAAGGAGAGGTCACAACTCGCTTTGAGGAAAACATCAGTGGCGTCTCCAATATGTTGTTCACCCAGAGTTATACTGCTTATGGACAATCTTTTGTCGTGGTGTTCTATAAGCCCGGCACCAACCTTGATCTTGCAGCAGCGGAACTCCAGCGCAATATCGATCGTGTGAAGGATTTGCCTAAAGATGTCCAGAAGCCACAAATATTCAAAGCCAGCGACCGCGTAAGCCTCCCTGTGTATCAGTTCGCCCTAACGGGCGATGTGCAAATTGTCACCATGTCTACGTGGGCGGACAAAGACATAGCCCCGCGGATCAAGAGAATTTCCGGCGTCGGGGATTGCCAGTTCGATGGCAATAGAAATCGGGAGATGCGAATCACCTTCGACTCCGAACGACTTAAAGCTAGACATTTGACGGTCGGTGACATCAAGAATTTCATCGATGACACGAACCTTAACCAGAGCGGCGGCTATTTCATCGAAGGGACCCGCGAGTGGACCGTCCGCACACTGGGGGAATTGCTCAACGCCAAAGCTTTCAGCAAGGTGACCATTTCCAAGCCCGGCGAACCAATAGTTTACCTCTCGGATGTCGCCACAACGGAGGACCTATACGAACGCCCGGATTCATACTGTCGCATTAACGGAGAACCGGGACTCATATTCAATGTTTTCAATCAAGTAGGAGCGAATATAGTTCAAACAATTGATTCGGTTGACCGGGAACTGCACCTTCTGAAGAAAGAGTACGGCCCCAGAGGAGCTAAGTTTGAGAAGATTTACGATCAGAGCAGTTACATTAGAGATGCGGTCCAAGTGGTCAAAGATTCCTTGATAGAAGCCATAATCCTGGTGCTCGTGGTCCTCTTTGTATTCTTGAAAAACTGGCGCAGCATATTTATTGTCGCGACCTCCATTCCGGTTTCTATCGTGGGGACGTTTATCGGGATGTATCTGTTAGGGTACTCCATAAATGTGTTGTCATTGGCTGGGCTGGCATTGTCCATTGGCATGATAGTGGACGACGCGATCGTTGTACTCGGAAACATTTATCGTCACCGCTATGAGGAAAACAAAAAAATCATAAAGGCTTGCGTCGATGGCACTCGAGAAGTGGGCATGGCCGTGTTCATGAGTACTCTTACGACGGCCGCTGTTTTTGTACCTATTCTTATGCTGAGCGGAGAAGTGGGCACGCTGTTCGGTCCGGTGGCTTTCATAATTTCCGTGGCGATCTTCTTGTCGCTTTTTGACGCTTTTACTGTTGTCCCGATGCTCGCTTCCAGGTGGATGAAAGAAGAAAAGCCGCGTACAGGTCTATGGAAGAAGATCATGGCCCCGCTCAATATCCTGGATGCAATTGGAGCCCGGATTTCAGAGGGTCTGATTCATGCGCTTACGTTTTTCCTTCGAGGAGGATGGCGCAAGGTATTGCTCGTTGTCGCAGTTTTGGGGTTTTTTGCTGTTTCTTATTGGATTTTGCCCGGTATGGGATATTTGCCCACAGGCGGCACGAACTTGATAAAAGTTCAGATTGAGACTTTTGAAGGGACAAGCCTGGCCGAAAACAGCCGTTTGATGGGGGTTCTCGAAGATCGCTGGAGCCGCATAAAAGGTGTGCGGTCCATCGTTGCTACTCCTAATAGGCTCACATCCCGCAACGTGATCTTTCTTGTTTGCGACAGAGAAGAGGACAGCGGAGTTTCTATCCAAACGATTGGCCGGCAGGCTTTTGCAACTTCAGCTGATTTGCCGTTCAAAGCTGTGAATCCCATTCAATTCCCGCTGTTCGGCAATATTTATACCAGATCCAATGTAGTGGACGTGCGAGTGAGAGGCGAAAACTATCAAATTATTGAAAGCCTGGTGGAACAAATTATGCGGATAGGCAAAGATACGGGCGGCATTGTGTTCCGTTACACAGATCTAGCTCTCCGAAAACCCGAGATCGAAATTCGTGTGGATACTGAACGCGCAGCAAGTTTCGGTTTTCGAGTGAAGGATGTTGCAAACGCTGTAGAAGCCGCGGCAGGAGGCCAGAAGACGACAACTCAATATGACGTGGATGGGCGATACTTTTACGTTCGAGTGATGGAGAAAGAGCAAGACTTTCAAACAGTCTCCGACGTAGCTAAGATTATTCTTACTCCGTCTCAAGACAACGGTGCTCAGGTTCCTTTGACGAGCGTAGCCTCGGTAGTCACTACTTTCGGGCCGCTTCAGATCAATCACTATAATTCAAAACGTGCCGCGCACGTGCAATTCACAATACAGGATCGCCCGCTTTCGGAGGTATTTCGGGAAGTCATAACAAAGATCAACACGACGGTACCACTCCCGGTGGGTTATGCGATCCTTCCGTTCGGTGCGGTCAATGAACTCCGTACTCTCATGGAGGCGGTCAGATTTGTTTTTCCACTGTCCGTGGTTCTGGTCTACTTGCTGCTTGTGATGCAGTTTCAGTCCTTTATGCGACCGTTGGCCATTATGTTGAGTGTTCCTCTTTCCATAATCGGCGCGAACGTTCTGGTAAGGGCTACCGGCATTCATTTCGACTCGTTCACCATGTTGGGCTATATCCTGATGGTAGGTCTGGTGGTGAAGAATGCAATCCTATTGATCACTTACGCGGTTCAACTAATGGAGGACCACTGCATACGTCGGGATGAGGCGCTGGTGCTGGCCAGCCGGAGACGAATGCGTCCCATTTTCATGACGGCTATTGCTATGGTACTGGGCATGTTGCCGTTGGCGCTTAAACACGGAGCGGGCGCGGAGATCTATAATGGTCTGGCAATAGCAGTTGTAGGGGGCCTCTCCGTTGCCACGCTGTTTACTCTGATTTTTATCCCAGTAGTCTACACATTGCTTGACGACCTGAAAAACCGGTTCTGGAAAATCCAGCCCGTCCGCCTTGAAGATGAGTGATACCAATGCGTGGTGAAGGAAGCAAATTGCGACCAGGATCGATAGTGTCATTGCGAGGGCCTAAGCCCGAAGCAATCTCCGTTGGAAAAAACCCAGGATTGCTTCGTCGTTTCTCTCCTCGCAATGACAAGGTTGGTCTCGACTGTGAGTTGTCTGTTTGGAGGCGCATTGGCAGAACTGCTATTAGAGACCCCAACAATGAGACGCACCTGACATGAATGTAGCTGAATCCTCGGTCAAATATCCTGTGACACAGATCACGCGAGTGCTGCTTGTGATTGTGTTCGGATACGTTTGCGTGACGTTTCTGAGCGTCGAACTTAAGCCGGAGACCGAGCAACCGGTCCTTGTAGTGAATACGTCTTTCGTGGGAGCAGCCCCCGAAGAAGTGGAAGGCGAAGTAACCAATCGTTTTGAGGAGAACATCGCCGGCGTCTCGAACATGCTTTACACGCAGAGCTTTTCACGCCACGGGGAATCTCTGATACTGGTCTTTTACAAGCCGGGCACGAATCTGGATCTCGCCGCATCCGAATTGCAAAGAAACATCGACCGTGTCCGGGACCTCCCGAATGGAGTCGATAAACCGCAAATCACCAAAGCCAGCGATCTGGTGAGCCTGCCTATTTACCAATTCGCCATGACCGGCGATGCAGACATCGTCGCCATGACAACGTGGTCCGACAAAGACATCGCTCCACGCATAAAAAGAATCACAGGAGTGGGGGATTGTCAGTTCGACGGTGGCCGTAACCGCGAGATGAGGATTACATTTGATCCCAAACGACTGAAAGCGCGGCGGCTGACCGTGGACGATATCAAGCGTTTCATTGACAGGAAGAATCTCAATCAAAGCGGCGGCTATTTTATTGAAGGAGATCGCGAATGGACGGTTCGGTACAGTTGGAGAACTGCTCAATACAGAGGCGTTTCGCGGAGTGATGATCTCCAAGCCGGGTGAACCGATCATGTACTTGTCCGACGTAGCCGAAATCGAAGACAAGTTTGAACGTCCGGACTCGGTACTGCCGGATTAACGGAGTTCCCGGAATTGTCTTTAATGTGCTCAACCAGGCGGGGGCCAATCTGGTGGAGACCATCGATCTTATCGATCATGAATTGGGGCTGCTCAGGCAGGAATACGGCCCGCTCGGAGTTCGGTTTGAGAAGATTTACGATCAGAGCAGTTATATTCGTGACGCGGTCAGGATAGTAAAGAAATGTTTGATAGAAGCAGTGCTGCTTGTCCTGCTTGTTCTCTTTTTGTTTCTCAAGAAGTGGCGCAGCATAGTAATTGTGGCGATATCGATCCCGGTTTCGATTATCGGGACTTTCATCGGAATGTATATCTTCGGATACTCCATCAACGTTTTGTCTCTGGCGGGTCTGGCCCTGTCTGTAGGAATGATTGTCGACGACTCCATAGTCGTTTTGGAAAACATTTATCGCCACAGGTACGAAGAGGGGAAAGACCTTGTGCAGGCCTGCATCGACGGAACCCGTGAAGTGGGAATGGCCGCATTCATGTGGACTCTCACCTCGGCGGCCGTGTTTCTACCTGTTTTGATGCTCAAAGGAGAAGTGGGAACACTCTTCGGGCCCGTGGCTTTTGTAATTTCCGTAGCAATCTTTGTATCCTTATTTGATGCATTCACCGTTGTCCCGATGCTCGCGTCCCGATGGATGAAGGAAGAAGAAGGACGAATAGGCATCATGAGTAAAGTTATGGCGAAATTCGAATTCTTGGATGGATTTGGAAGAATTGTTGCGAACGAGATTTTGCGCTCTCTCAGATTTTTCCTCAATACAAACAGGCGGAAGGCAGTGCTGATCGCGGTAGTCCTGGGGCTGTTTGGGTGTTCGGTACCTGGATGTTGCCTGGGATGGGCTACTTACCTAACGGCGGTACGAATCTTATCAAAGTCCAGGTTGAAACCGCGGAAGGAACCAGTCTCGATGAGAACAGCCGATTGATGAAAATACTTGAGGACCGGTGGAAGCAGATAAAAGGTGTCAGGCACATTGTCGCGACTCCCAGCAGAACCACTGACCGAAACGTGATATTCCTATTGTGCGACAAGGAAGAGGAGAGCGGTGTTCCCATTGAACAAATAGCGGGCCAGTTGACTGCAATTTCATCAGACTTGCCGTTTAAGGCAGTCAACCCAATTCAATTTCCTCTATTCGGCAACATAAACACGAGATCAAACATCGTTAACATCTGGGTAAATGGTGCAAACTACAAGGTAATAGAAGACATAATAAAACAAGTCATGGAGATCGGAAAAGATACGCAAGGAATTATTTTTCACTATACCGACCTGGCTCTTCGCAAGCCACAGGTAGAAGTTCGCGTCGATCCGGAACGGGCGGCCCATTTCGGACTGAAGACCAGGGCCATAGCCGATGCCGTAGAAGCGGCCATCGGAGGCCAGCGGACGACCACGCAGTACGATGTCCAAGGTCGCTACTTTTACATCCGCGTCATGGGACCGGAACGAGATTTCACTACTGTGGCCGATTTAGCGAAGATTGTTCTCATCTCACCTCAAAACACCGACGTGCAGATCCACTTGACGAGCGTCGCAACAGTGGAAGCCACGTTTGGACCGCTTCAGGTATCCCATTTCAATTCCAAACGCAGCGCACAGGCCCAGTTCACGGTGTACGGCCGCCCTCTTGGAGATGTCTTCCAGGATGTGAGCAAGAAGATAGATTCAACAGTCCCTCTTCCACCGGACTACAACCTTATCCCGTTTGGGGCTGTCAACGAGCTTCGAACTCTCATTGAGGCCGTAAGGTTTGTGTTTCCGTTTTCCGTGATCGTGGTCTATTTGCTGCTGGTCATGCAATTTCAGTCATTCATACGGCCATTATCCATTCTGTTGAGCGTACCCCTCAGCATAGTGGGTGCAAATTTTCTGGTGAAGGTTACCAATGTTCCGTTCGATTCTTTCACTATCCTCGGGTACATAATGATGGTGGGGTTGGTCGTGAAAAACGCGATCCTGCTGGTCACCTATGCGGTGCAGCTCATAGAGGAGCACGGATTTGAACGGGATGAGGCGCTCGTTCTTGCCAGTGAAAGACGCATGAGGCCCATTTTTATGACGGCCATAGCCATGATATTCGGTATGCTCCCCTTGGCTCTTAAACATGGCGCAGGCGCGGAAATATACAACGGCCTGGCAATGGCGGTTGTGGGCGGGCTCTCGATTGCGACCGTATTGACGCTGGTATTCGTTCCTGTTGTTTATACTGTAATGGACGATCTGAAGAATCGACTTTGGAAAATCCCGCCCGTTTCTTTTGAAGGCGAGTAGGCTCGATGAACGTTGCGGAATCATCGGTCAAATACCCGATCACGGTCATTGTGCGGGTGTTGCTCGTAATCGTGTTCGGTTACGTTTGCGCTACATTCCTGTCCGTGGAACTCAAGCCTGACACTGAACAGCCGGTCCTTGTGGTTATAACCAGATTCTCAGGCTCGGCTCCGGAAGAAGTGGAAGGCGAGATCACCAACCGCTTCGAAGAGAATATAAGCGGCGTTTCGAATATGCTCTACACGCAGAGCTTTTCACGCCACGGCGAATCTCTCATTCTGATTTTCTACAGACCAGGCACTAACCTTGATCTCGCCGCTGCGGAACTTCAACGCAATATCGACCGAGTCAGGGACCTGCCTCGACAGGTTGAAAAACCGCAGATTTTCAAAGCAAGCGATCGCGTCAGTCTGCCCGTGTACCAGTTCTCCCTCACTGGAGACGTGGATCCTGTCACCATGTCCACCTGGGCCGACAGAGATATAGCCCCTCGAATAAAAAGAATTTCAGGGGTTGGGGACTGCCAGTTTGACGGCTACAAGACTAGGGAAATGAGAATCACCTTTGATTCTGAGCGCCTCAAAGCAAGGCGGATCACCGTAACTGAAATAAAAGCTATTATCGATCAGACCAATGTCAATCAGAGCGGTGGCTACTTTGTTGAAGGGGACAGAGAGTGGACCATCAGAACCGTGGGCGAGCTATTGAATTCCGAGGCATTCGGCAAAGTCATCATCTCCAGACCCCGTGAACCTGTAGTGTACCTTTCTGACGTGGCTCAGATAGACGACAGTTACGAGAGACCCGATTCCCTCTGCCGCATCGACGGCAAACCCGGCCTGATATTCAATGTATTCAATCAGGTGGGGGCAAACATAGTTCAGACCATAGATTCTGTTGACCGCGAGCTGCAGCTTTTAAGGAAGGACTACGGGCCGCGTGGAGCCAGATTTCAAAGGATTTACGATCAGAGTAACTACATACGAGATGCCGTCCAAGTAGTAAAAGAATCACTTGTGGAAGCGATAGCGCTCGTTCTTTTGGTCCTGTTTGTTTTCTTGAAGAATTGGCGCAGCGTTTTTATCGTGGCGACTTCGATTCCTGTTTCGATTGTCGGCACATTCATAGGAATGAACATACTCGGTTACTCCGTTAATGTTCTTTCCCTTGCCGGCCTGGCGCTGTCGGTCGGCATGATTGTTGATGATGCAATTGTGGTTCCTGGAGAACATATACAGACACCGTTACGAAGAGAACAAGGGTATCGTTAGGGCCTGTGTAGACGGAACGCGAGAGGTTGGGACCGCTGTCTTTATGTGCACCCTTACGACGGCCGCGGTATTCATGCCCGTCCTGATGCTAAGGGGAGAAGTGGGGCAGCTTTTCGGTCCGGTTGCGTTCATAATCTCCTGTGCGATTTTCCTCTCCCTCTTTGATGCTTTCACTGTGGTCCCTATGCTTGCCTCCAGGTGGATGAAGAGAGAAACAGAGGCTACCGGAATCCTAAAGAAGATCTTTAGCCCACTAGGATTCCTTGACACGATCGGTCACCAAGTATCAGACGGTCTTATCACGGCGTTGAAATTCTTTATGAGCGGACGTCGGCCCAAGGTACTCCTGTTTTCCATAGTAACTGGGCTTTTTTTTCTTTCCTACTGGCTCTTACCAAGCATGGGTTACCTCCCGACGGGCGGAACGAATTTGATAAAAGTTCAAGTGGAAACTTTTGAAGGTATCGGACTCGAAGAGAAAAGCCGATTGATGAAAGTGCTTGAGGAACGTTGGAGCAAAATTAAGGGTGTTCGTCACCTTGTGTCAATTCCCAATAGAAGCATGTCGCGAAATGTAATTTTCATTGTGTGCGACAGAGAAGAGGACAGCGGCGTGCCGGTCCAACAAATTGCGCGGACCGCTTTCTCCAAAGCGAGTGACTTGCCGTTCAAAGCCATCAACCCGATTCAGTTCCCCCTCTTCGGTACAATGCAGCAGCGATCAAATGTCGTGGATGTTCGAGTGAGGGGTGAGAGCTACGAGGTTATTGACCGACTTGTGAAGCAAATCATGGAAATAGGCAAGAACACGAAGGGGATAGTTTTCAGATATACGGATCTTTACCTTCGGAAGCCGCAGATAGAAATACGTGTGGACGATAGACGAGCAACGCATCTCGGTTTTGAGGTGAAGGCCATCGCCGACGCGGTAGAAGCCGCTGTAGGTGGACAGATAACCGATTCCCAGGACCGATGTGGAAGGGCGTTACTTCTATATTCGAGTCATGGGACGGGAAAGCGATTTCACCACCGTTTCGGATGTCGGCAAGATCATTCTCACATCACCGCAGGATCCTCGAATCCAGGTGCCGTTAACGAGTGTGGCTTCCGTGGTCACAACCTTTGGGCCTCTTCAGATCAACCGTTACAATTCGAAACGTAATGCTCGGGTGCAACTTACCATTCAAGACCGTCCTTTGAGCGAGGTTTTTCAGGAGGTTACCTCAAAGATCACGTCAAATGTAGCTTTTCCGGTCGGCTACTCTATAGTACCGTTCGGTGCGGTCAATGAATTGCGCACTCTAATGGATGCGGTGAGATTTGTTTTTCCACTGTCCGTGGTGGTGGTTTACTTACTTCTTGTCATGCAATTTCAATCGTTTGTCCGACCGCTCTCCATCATGCTCAGCGTTCCGCTTTCCATAATTGGGGCCAATTTTCTGGTAACAGCCACCAGGACTCCGTTCGATTCGTTCACCATGCTGGGTTACATAATGATGGTCGGGCTTGTGGTAAAGAATGCCATTCTGCTGATCACTTACGCGGTTCAGGCTCATGGAAGAAGGTGTGGTACGCGACGAAGCGCTCGTGCTGGCCAGCAGACGCCGAATGCGTCCAATATTTATGACCGCCATCGCCATGGTATTGGGCATGCTCCCATTGGCGCTCAAAAGGGAGCTGGGGCCGAGATATACAACGGCCTTGCAATGGCTGTGGTGGGCGGCCTGGGAGTTGCCACGCTCCTGACCCTGGTGTTTGTGCCGATTGTGTATACACTGGTCGATGGGACAATGAACAAACTCCGAAGGTTTCTGCGTATTAGTCATTGATCATTTGTAAAGGAGGCAAACCATGTACTCATACTTTTGCAGTGTTGTTTGTACGTGGCGTCTCATCCTTCGCATCCCTCTCTGCCTTGTGGTGGTAGCAGGGTTATTGTTGTCGCCCAGTACCGGCACGGGAGTCATCCGATTAGGGGAATGCGCGTACGCCCAAGCGCCAACGCAGTCAACCACGCAGCCCGCTCTACCCCGCCCGGACCATATCGTCATAGTCGTCGAGGAGAACAAAGGATTCCACGACGTTTTTTCAGGCAAATGCCCTCCGAACTCGGATAAGCCATGCGCTCCCTATCTCATCGCGCCGCGGGCTCAAGGCGCATCCCTGGATCAATTCTTCGGTCTTCATCATCCTAGGAGGCTGTCGCGTTAGTTCCCACATTTGAACGACTCCAGACGACAGTTGGCATATTATCGGAGGTTGTGGCACGCGAGTGTCCTATAATTGGCCTGAAAGGAGCAAAATGCGCGGTTTTCACGCAGAAAGGGCTCGGTTTTGAGCTTTTTCCGCCTCTCTTACGCATAAACGTGCGCACTTCTCCCCCTGTTCAGCCACAGATGCCTCCAGAGCTTCAGGATGTTATGGGTAAGGCAGATGAGATTCCACTCTCCTTTGACTGCGGCCAGACCTCGCAGAAGGAAACTCCTTATGCCTCTGTTTTCCTTGATTTGACCGAAAACCGGCTGACGCTCTCTTTTCGCTTGGAGTAGATCTGTTGCCCCGCTTTTGTCTTGAGTTTGCGCAGTGCTCTGTCCACCGCGGACAGGTTGTCGGGAATTCGCCCCAGAGGACCCGGACCTGGTGGGTCGCAGTGTTTTTTACGCTCACGAGGGATAAACGGTTCCGTGAATCCGTTAGCTACAGATTCCACGGCTTCTTTAGTGAAGTACCCGGCATCGGCGAGCGCGCGGTCCGGGATTTCTCCAAGATTTTCCTCGATCTGCTCCAGCATCGGGACCAGTTGCCGTTTGTCGTTGGCTTGTTGCGTGACATCAGCGGCCACTATCACTTGACTGTCACAATCCACTACGGCTTGGCCGTTGTATGCTTGTTCAAAGGCTTTGGTGGCTCCGTTAAGCATGATCCGACTGTCCGGATCAGTGAAGTTGCGCTGTTTCTTCGGTTTCGGCTTCACATGGGAAGTGCCGGACGGTCCATCTTCGGGCGGTTTTCCACCCTTGCGGCCCTTACCTTTACTCGCAGCCTCCTCACGAGCCTCCTCTTCAAGCGCTTGCTTGGCTTCTCGGATTTTTGCAAGCCGCTTCTCTTTGAATTTCAACTCTTCCGGAAGTTCGTCGCCTCTCTTGCCTTTGCCGTATTTCTTGTCCTCTTTCTCGTCCAGAGCCTCCGCTTCTTTCAGAAGCTTCTCCACCTCTCGGGCAAGCTCCTTCTCTTTCTTAACCATCCGACCGTAGCTCATGGCCTTGTGCTTAGAAGCGTTGGCTTTTACCTTGGTCCCGTCAAGGGCCACGTAACCAAGCTTCACCAGCCCGGACTCCTTGCATATCTCCAAGATCTGAACGAACAGACGAGAAATAGCCCCGAGATGACGCTTTCTGAAGTCCGAGATCCTGCTGTGGTCGGGATGGCTGTCGCACGAGAGCACCCTGAAGGCAACGTCCTCATAGGTCTTCTTCTCTATGCGCCGGGAACTCCGAACCCCGACGCAGTACCCGTAAAAGAGGAGCTTCAGCATCATCGCAGGATGGTACGCGGGATGTCCCCCTTGAAGATGGAGGTATTCCGCCGTTATTTCCCTGAGGTCCAACGTGTCAACCACGTCGCTGATGAACAGGGCCAAGTGGTCCTCAGGCAACCACTTCCGCAGGTCAGGCGGAAGCAACAATGGCTTGTCCGGCTCGTACGGGATGAAGCGGTAGTCTCTCATGAACCCCGCTCATATCCCGACCCACGAAGAATGTAAAGCGTTATGCGACAGCCTCCTAGCCAACCCAATTACATAGAGCTGTTTTCCGGCAGCAATCACGGAATTATCGGTGATTGTTGCCCTCTGAGAAGTGCCAGCCCCAGGATAATTGCCGGACCGATTGCGACGCGTCACCTTCCAAACCCGTCTTAGGGGGACCAAGTCTCGCTGGGGTGCTTCTTGATAAGAACAAATCGCTCCCTCCGAAAAGTAGGACGCTGACCTTTGTGGGTTACGCAGAGGATCTGCCGCAAGAAAAGATGGCTTGTTGTTCCACCGAACCCGCGTCATACTACGCGAGGAAACATTGTCCCTGGCTGGACTTCCTCGATGTCCCCGAAACCAATCCTGATGGAACGTCTACAACTCGCAAATTTGACCATGATTTCTGGACACATAAAGAGGACGTACAGAGGTTTTCGGCCTTACCGACAATCTCGTTTGTGATTCCTAATCTCATTAATGACATGCATTCTCTCCGGGAACATGCTCCCGATAAAACCTGGCCGGAGGACCATGACTCTGCGAAGCCCAAAGAGATTCTCGGGACTTTGGTGAATCAGGGTGATGTCTGGTTGAGAGAATATCTCGCCGATTACGTGGAATATGTTATGAAAGAGGAGAATAATAGCCTCTTGATCATTACCTGGGATGAAGACAGCGCAGGAAAAGGCTGCAAACATCCTTGTCCCACTCTTCCCCCGGAGAATCGCATCCCGACCATATTTGTAGGAGCAAAGATAAAATCCGGATACCGAAGCAGCGTGCAGTACACACACTACAATCTGTTGCGCACCATTTTAGAAATGTATGATCTCGCGTTGATTGGGGGAAGTCAGCGTGCCGAACCGATAACTGATATATGGAAGTAGGTCGAGACAGTCCTAGACTTTCAAGATAATCGAAGCCGACCCGCCTCCCGAGAATATGGGAGGACGGGTCTGCTTGGAATTCTCTACTTCTTGGGTAGGCCCACTGTCTGGGCCCCCGTAATCCTTTGGTCGGGCCGTAGCTTCAATGCCGCACCCAATTTTTCTTTGTCGATGCTGAGGCGGAATACCGCAGCCAGTCCCTCGGAAGCACAATACAAATAGGCATTTTCGGCGATGAAGCCTGTGTTATATGCCGAAAGCAAAAGCTTGTCCGCTTCTGGTGCGTCGCCGGCTTTCGCCAGATCGGCAACATACACAAGGTTAATGGCTGCATCCTTGAAATACGACTGCGTGCCGGTCTGTGTACGGATATCTCCGGACGCCACCGGAACCAGAGCATTTCCCTTGGGATCATAGACAAACGACCCTTCAGAAGTCGTGACGTAGACCTCAATCTCCTGACGGTTGAATGCGGAAGGAGCGGTGCGCTTGCCTGAATCCGGCCGGCTAATGCCCCATGCAGCCCAGAGCAGGTTTGAAAGAACTTGCGGCGAGAGATTCCCGTTGCTGTATTCCCGCTGGGTCTTCCTGTCCTTTAATGCCTGCACCAATGACTTGCTCGCGTCCAGTTTCGGCTCGGGCAGCTTAATTGGTTTCATTTCCTGACCAAAAGCCGGCAACAGAAGAGCTACGCAAAAGATCAAAGATGTGGCGATCGCGATGAGTATTCGGGTTTTCATTAATGCCTCCTTTGTAAATTTACATTAGCGTACGTTTATACATTCGAGAAACGGATGTCAAACAGGATACTCATTCACCGCAGAGGGCGCAGAGATCGCAGAGAGAAAAAATGCCCTAATAAGACAAAGTGAGTCGCCGGGAGGACTTTTGAGGCCGACGCAAATCCTCAATGAAAGCCGCTGAATACCCTATGCATTTTCTAGCAGAACTGCAGAAGAGAGGATTTCTCAGCGTTCTCAGGGATCTTCGCGGTGAACGATCTCCTTACTCGTGCCGCAATGCGTCGATCGGATGCAGCCTTGAAGCTTTGAAAGCAGGGTAGAAACCGAAAAACACTCCTACAGCCGCGGAAAACAAGATTGCAACCGCCACGGTCACAGGGTCGATCGCAGCCGGCCATCCGCTGGTGCGGGCAAAGATATAGGCTCCGATTATCCCCAGTAAAGTGCCGATGATCCCCCCATTTAGCGTCAGAAAGACCGCTTCGATCAAGAATTGAGACAGAATATCCGCGGATCGTGCTCCTACAGCCATGCGAATCCCTATTTCCCGGGTGCGTTCGGTAACCGAGACCAACATGATGTTCATGATCCCGATCCCGCCTACCAGGAGAGAGATCGCTGCGATAGCCCCCAGAAGCGTGGTCATTATATTAAGGCTCTTTTGTGCCGTCTCCAGGATCTCTGTCAGGTTGCGGACGGTAAAATCCTTCTCCTGGTTGCGGCCGATTTTATGCCGCCTGGTCAGCAGTTCATCTATCTGCTTTTCCGCCTGGGAGATAAGGGAAAGGTCTTTCGACTGGACAATTATTGCCTGGATCTCATCGGGAAAGGGTGTCCCAAACAGCCTGTACTGGGAAGTCCGGAGAGGGACATAGATCGCGTCATCCTGATCGTCTCCCCTCGGCGACTGGCCTTTGCGATCCAGCACACCGATTACTGTGAACGGGACACTCTTGATTCTAATCACCTTTCCCAGGGGATAAATGTCCCCGAAAAGGTTTTCCACAACGGTGAGGCCGATTATAGCTACTTTGGCAGCCCGCTTGTCCTCCTCCGGCGTGAACATCCGGCCTGATCGGATTGGCCAGTCTCGGATCAAAAAGCTATTCTCGTTGGTGCCGGTGACTCGTGTCCTCCAGTTGCGATTTCCGTATACCGCTTGAGCAACGTCGCCCCAGTTAGGGGCGGTCATTTTGACGGCCGAGCACTCTTTGGCTATAGCATCCGCGTCGGTTGATCTCAGGGTGTGAACAGACCCTGAACCCAGCCTGCGCGCCCCCTTGTAATGTCGCTCCTGGAATTACCAAGATCAGATTGCTTCCTATTGAACGTATCTGGTCCCCGATCATCTCACGGGCCCCGGTACCGACAGCGACCATTACTATGACTGCTCCCACCCCGATCACGATGCCGAGCATTGTGAGCAGGGAACGCAACACGTTCACCTTCAATGCGCCAGCGGCAATTTTTGCACCGTCTACAGGGCTAATCATACTGTTGTTACAGGGGGAATTGATCATTGGTATTCAGAACCTGAATCGAAGCGCCAGGCGTCTGAGAGCCCTCTTTTTTTCTTGGCAACCGCCTCGACGACGACACGATCTCCGGGCTTCAATTCATCCGAAAATATTTGAATTCGCTCCGTTCCAACAACCCCGATTCCGACGTTGATAGGCCGGATCTGATTCTTCTCCTCCAGTTTCCATAGCCGTCGCTGGCCTGACTTCAGTTGGGGAGCCTCGGAGGCCAGCTTTGTCTCTTGACGGGAGAAAAACGAAACACCTGATCCGGAACCATAAGCGCATCTTGAACCTCCGTGAGGAGTATCCGCACGGTAGTCGTCATGCCCGGCCTGAGTTTCAGATCATCGTTGTTCACATCAAGGATCACATTGTAAGTGACCACGTTCTGCTGAATCTGCGGATCGTTTCGGATCTGAGTGACTGACGCGGCAAAGAACTCGTCCGGAAACGCAGGCACAGTAAAGATAGCTGTTTGACCCTCTCTGACTCGGCCGATGTCCGCTTCGTCCACGCTTGTGTATACCTGCATGACCTTGAGATCTTCAGCTATCCGAAAGAGCACTGGAGTCTGAAAGCTTGCCGTGACAGTCTGACCGATATCCATATTCCTCGCCGTTACCACGCCGTTTACCGGAGCAACGATCTCGGTGTACTTCAGGTTCAGTTCAGCTTCCTGCAAAGTGGCCTCCATTTGGGCCACCGTGGCCTTGTCCACATCTACCTGCGCACGCTCTGCATCGACGTTGGTCTCGGCTGTGTCGTATTCCTGCTGGCTGATTGAATGCGTTTTGACGAGTTCCTCTTTTCTGCGCAGAGTCCGAGCCTGATCGACCAGAGTTACCTCCGACTTGGCGAGCTTGGCCTTTGCCGCCAAAAGGTTTGCCTTGGCCTGCCCCACCTTGGCTTTGTAAGTATCAGGGTCGATGAGCGCAATTAGGTCTCCTTCTTTCACAACAGACTCGAAGTCCGCATACAGTTTTTTGATGGTTCCGGAAACCTGGCTGCCCACTTGAACTTCGACCCGGGCCTTTATGGTGCCGGTGGAGTTGATTTCCGCTTTGAGTGTCCCCTTTTCAACCGGCACAGTTATGTAGGTCGTCTCCGGCGCTTCCACGGAAGACGTCCCGAACAAAGTAATAAGCTAGCCCACTAATACAATGACCGCTACGATGCCGATCTTTCTAAGTTGATCTCCTTATTGGTCTATCGCCGGTCTTCCGTTCGTCTCCCTCTATCTTACCGTCTCGGATAAGAATCGTTCTATCTGTCACATCCCCCACTTCCGGATCATGGGTAACCAGGATAAAAGTGATCTTTCGGTCCCGGTTTAGTTTTCTGAAGACCGTCATAATCTCAGCGCTTGTCCTCGTGTCGAGATTGCCTGTGGGCTCATCAGCCAGAATGATCTCGGGATTGTTCACCAGAGGCCCTTGCGATCGCCACACGCTGCTGCTGGCCACCGGAAAACTGGGTCGGCAAATGATCGGCCCTGATCTTTAGCCCCACAAGCTCCAGGGCTTCCATGGCGGATTCAAGTCGCGAACCGTCCTCGATCCGACCATAGATGAGGGGAAGTTCTACATTTCGTGGAGCATTGATCCTTGGGAGCAAGTTGAAGCCTTGAAAAACAAAGCCTATCTTTCTGTTTCTGACGTCTGCCCTCTGATCCCGGTCCAGATTCTGAGACATCCTCATCGTCCAGAAAAGTATTTACCGGATGTCGGACATCCAGACACCCCAAGATATTCATAAGAGTGGATTTGCCGGATCCCGAAGGCCCATGATCGAGAGAAACTCTCCCGGATCTATGGTCAGTTCGATCCCCTCAAGGGCCGACACCTGAACGGCGCCCGTGTCGTAAACCTTTCTCAGATTCTCCATCAGGATCAAGGCCAAATCGCACTCCTTGCGACCGTTGTATTACTCCACGTGCTCCATCTATCACCTTACACCAAAAGCCTCTTGAAGACAGGTGCCAACCTCTCTTCGACGGTCCGGCGTCTTTCTGCTCGATAGTCGGACACAGACACTGATCTATTGTTGGAGGCGGTTGCTAAACCCATGATTAGTTGTAACCGCCTCTAGCCTTTTGACCGTCAAGCCCAGCGCTGCAACCATGAGTGAAAGCCCACAATAGGGGGAAAGCCAAGAATACAAGGATGCAAGTGGAATAGTTCCGGAACTTGCCCTCCCAGCGGAGATCATGCCGGGTTCGAAAGGGTTCATGTTGAAATCGCCAAGAACAATGGTATTGCTGTTTTCTGATTCTATTGGTCATTAGTACCCAGGTAATTCTCGAGGTTATAGTAAAAACTGTGCGCCCAAAGTATTGCAACCATGTCACACACGATCAAGCAGGATATCACCCCGCATTCTAATGTGTTGCGTATCTTTTCCGGCGCTGCGTCTAAAAGGATCACGTTATGACCTAATGTTATTAGGATTGCAATTGAAGAGATCACGGGAAACAGGAATCTGCCGTGGGGCTGGGAGAATGTCAAATTATAGATGACGGCCCCGGCAACGGCTGAGCCGAGCAAGAGCAACATTATATTCACCTTTACGTCACCCAACCTTTGTCGGACCATGTAGACGGCGAGGCCGGCGAGCGACAGAGTTATTAACGCCAAATAGAAAACGTACACCGGTTCGGGGACACCTAAACCTGTGTAACCAAGGTCAGCAACGAAGGTCCAAGACAAACCGGGGATGAATTGGTGGGCAAAATATTCCGAAACAAGCTCTTCTGCTGTATCAGCCACGGAGTCGACTTCATTTCCGCTCCATAGCCGAGAATGGACCCGCATAGAATATAATTCCGAATAAAAGCGTATCCACCGACAAATATAGTCACAATGCTGAAGAGCACTGTACGCTTGAACAAAGGGAAAAACGTTCCGGGATTGCGAATGAAAGTGTAAGACAATGTCACGGCTATAGCCGGAACTAGAAACAATAGCCGTTTTCTTGGTCAGAATAGCCAGGCCGAATAGTACACCCAAGCAGGCGAACTTTTTCCAATCGCCTGGATCGTCAAGGATTGAAGTCAGGTAATATATGGACAGTGTTGAAAACATTGTTACAAGATTATCATTGGTAATCATTGCTGAAATGAAAGTAAACTGGGGTAGCGAGGCAACCAAAAACGCTGGGAACATGTTACCGGGGTGTTCGGGAAACATCAACGGAGTAAGCTTCATGACGCAAATCACCGTTACCAGCCCCATCAGGACAGATAAGATCCGCAGGAGATAGAAAGCAGTTCTGTCACCATCTGTCGGGAAAATGGAAGGCATTAGGTGCATATGCACCGGAACATTTCTAGATGTTCCTCCAAACCATACGTGTTTGCGGTTGAACTTCCTTTGAACATCTATCGTATTATGCTCGTTTACCAAACGAATTAAAACGGAAGCAAGGATATAATACAAGGGTGGATGATGAGCTAAAAGGACGCGTGTTCCGTTCGAGTCAACCTCATTGAGAACGGGGGCTCTTGAATGGCGGCCGACGAAATTGATGTAGTCCAGGTGCGCGTGCTCGTCAGGCCCCTCAAGTACTGGAATCGTGAAAGCGAAGAGAACAGAAAATATTAAATAATAGGAAACAACAAAGAACTTGGTCAAGAACTACCCCCTGACCGGAGCTACTGCGTTTGCTACGACTCAGTGACAAAGGGCTGCGGCCCCTTTTGGAACGGTAGTTGATAGATCGGGTCATGCCCGACATAACTTGGCGGCCACAGGCGCACTACTATGCGGTTACGGCAAATTGCTCCATATCTTTCTTTGCGATTCCCGGGGCTAAGGCAATTGCGTCGGCATCTCAGTACCTTGCTCGAAAGCCCCCGCACTGATCACCCGTCTTTTGGCGTGTTCCGTCCTGATGTAAGGAAAAGCGTCGGCCATGTAAGTTCTGATCATTTGTTCTTTGGCCAAGACCAGGTCTTTGCATCCTTGGCGTTCCGCTTCTCTGATCTTCTCGGTTTGCTGCTCGAACCTTTCCCCGATCCTTTTTACGGCTCCGTCGAGATAGGCGTATCGGAGCGACGATGTGCTCCAAAAACCGTTTTGTCGTTTCAGCTTTGGGAGTGCCTGGTTCACGAGTCTATTCAGATCACGAAAGAGAAATCGAAATGTGCACAGAGCGATTTCAGCATCCGCGGTTGTGCCGATGAATGCCAAAATAGGATTGGAACCGTTCCGCCGTCGAATGATGTGCTCGCAATCGAAGCCGCAGGCAACGTGAATCAGCAGTCCTTTAACCCAATTCCTGACAACACTGCCCACTCCCACAGTGGCTTCCGTGACCTCAATCGCGCTCTTTATATTATCTGTTGGCAGGTCCGCCATACCGAGGTTATAGCGTGAAAGAAGCTCACGGGCTTTTGCCGCGGCCAATGCCGCCTCATTTTCGTTTGAGGAATTGGATAGTTCAAACAGCTTCCGAATCTTGGAGACAACCTGTTCTTTAGTCATCACGGACCTGCAACCTCCTCTTGTAGCTCAGTGCATTCTTAGGCCAACCAATTGAGGGAGGGCTATAGCAGATCACGGGGCCGAGTCAAGAAATTTCCGGAGCCGAGGAGAGTGCCCAGCCAACCTCGCGGTTCACCTCGGAAGATAATGGATGCTTCACCGCAGAGATCGGAGAGACCGCAGAGGGACATTCTTTAGGTTCTGCTCTTCGTCTTCTCCGTTCTCCACGTTAAATAGACATACTGTGCGTTTCGCCGCACCATCTACATGAAAAGCAGATAGCCGTTAGCAAAGTATAGCATTCCCACGACACCCACGACTGACCCTATAATCCAGATGTACTTCTTCCTCATCAACGCGGCCATGGAACATAGCAAGATCCCCATTTGCAGAAATATGATCGATCGTCCGAAAGTCTCACGGTGCTCCTGAGATTCATCTCTCCCCTTTTCGTATTCCTTGGCCTCGTGCATTATCTCCTTCTTCTCTTTGTCATACTTTTTTACCTGGGCGCCATAGGATGTGATTGTTTTTTGATATCGTTCCGTAATTTCCGGGGTAGTGTTCTTCTCAATTGTGCTGACTCCAATTCCAGCTTCTCTTTTTGAAGGTCGTACAGATATCCCTTGACGCTCTTCGCCTGATAGAATGCCCACTGGTCCGAGGCCAGGGCCTGTTTGAGCACCGATTCAACGGAATAGTGCTCCAATTGAAAACTGGCCAATGTTGCACAGACAGCCAAGATTACCGTGGTCAAAGCCAAATAATTGACCCAGTCTTCCGCGGCTTTTTCGAGTTTCTCTTTGACTTCTTCTCTGATTTCCTGTGGTTCCATAATTCTCCTCCCCATGGCAATGTCCAACATGCTCTGCGTACCAGAGATGCCCAAACTCTGTCAATTGAGTTGACGGAGACATCATTCAATTACTCTGGGGCGTGTCTCCGATCTGTCATTGCTGAGAGTGATCGGTGGGACAGGCTTCCAGCCTATAGGCGTTAAAATAAGCTGTTGTCCCGGAGGGACATCCCGATAGTAGCCCGGCAATTCATTGCCGGGAATGAACGGCCAAGAGAGCCTTCTTCGTCCGTGAGGGGCGTCCGAAGGATTCATCCTTCGGACGCCCCTCACGGACGAAGAAACTGAATCATTGCTCATCGGTCACCCGGCAATGAATTGCCGGGCTACTATCAATGAGCCCCTATGGGGCTCACAAATTCGGAGAGGCTTGTTATTTTAACACCTATGGGCTTCAAGCTTGCCTATTAGGGACAGCCTGCAAGATGCCGGTCCCACCATCAATCTCAGCTTTGGCTACGCGGGAGATTGCTTCGTCCCGCGCGACGCGTGACTCGCAATGACAGACTCTTAGCGACTGGTAACCAATAGCTCACTCCAATCGATAGATTGTGCTTGACCGGCGGCTGTGCGGTAAGGCATGCTCAAGGCCACCAAGAAGCAGGCTTTTGAATAGTGTGACAACGGTTTTGCCTCTGTCGGGCCTCATTGCAACCCATGCGGCAATTCTGTCGGGGCCGGAGGAGCTATCTCGCGACCGGTCACCGACCCAAAGACCTCCGAAAATGGCAAGAACCACGCATGATTCCATCTCAATCTTTTGAACGCGAATTCCTTCCCGAGGAATAAAAGGAGGCACGATTCATGAGTATCATGGACCTCAAGAAAGAGGGCGATGTTTTTATTCTTACCATGCAGAGCGGCGAAAATCGGTTTAACCGAATCTTTATTGACGCCATGAACGAAGCCCTGGATTCGGTGGAAAAGTCCAGCGGCCCGACTGCGCTCGTAACCGTCGGCGGCGAGGACAAGTTCTACTCCAATGGATTGGACCTGGCCTGGCTCAGCGGCGATGGTTTGGCCGAGGCCCCCGAATTCATCAAGGCTGTCCTGAAGCTCCTTGGACGGGTTATGGCATTTCCGATACCTACCGCGGCCGCCATTAATGGGCACGCCTTTGCTGCCGGAGCCATGCTGGCGCTGGCACACGATTTTCGAGTCATGCGGGGAGACCGAGGGTTCTTCTGCTTGCCCGAAGTGGATATCAACATTCCGTTTGCCCCTGGCATGACGGCCCTTATAAAAAGCCGGCTCACACCAAGTGTGTTCCGCTACTCAATGCTTACGGGGGGCCGCTTGGGGGGGATCGAAGCCCAAGAAATGGGCATTGTCGATGAAGCGGTCCCTGCCGACCAGGTGCTGCCACGGGCCATGGCACTTGTCGCGCCATTGGCTGCCAAGAATCGGCACACCTTTGGAACCATCAAGAGAGGCATGTACCCGGAGGCACTGGCTCTGTTGGAAGGGGCCGTTGTCGATTTACCGTGATGGGGTCTAAGTCTTTTAACGGTCCTCATGGCAATGCCGCCGAACAATAGGTGAGGAGAGCGCAGCATGAAGAAAAAATTAGTGGTGGCCCTGGCCGCGGTGACGGTTCTTGCGGTGGTGCTTTATTTCGTTCTTCCGGGTCTGCTGATCAAGTGGGCCATCGGGTCGGAAAGAAAAGCTTCGGGGCTCCAGGAAAAGAGGCTCCGCGTCGGAGACCATGAGATCGTCTATCTCGAAGGCGGCAAGGGCGAACCAATCCTCATGGTCCACGGTTTTACAGCCAACAAAGATAATTGGACCCGTTTCGCCAAATTTATCACCCCGGTCTACCATGTGGTGGCCTTGGATTTGCCCGGCTTCGGGGATAGCACTTGCCTCGATAACGGATCGTACACCGTAACGGACCAGGCAAAGAGGCTTAACCAATTTGCCAACGCTGTTGGGTTTAACAAGTTCAATATAGTCGGCAATTCCATGGGTGGCCATATTGCGGGGCGATACGCAGTCCTATTCCCGGAAAGGGTGCTTACCCTAGGACTTTTTGACGCATCGGGGGTGAGGTCGCCTGTGCCGAGTGAAATGGCGAAAAGAATGTCCAGAGGTGAACACAACCCGCTGGTCGCTGCATCTGTGGAGGAGTTTGACCGGCTGCTCAAGTTCGTCTTTTTCACGCCGCCCGAAATCCCTGGTTTCGCCAAGAAGCTCCTGTTAGAGGAAGCCCAGAAGCACAAAGCCAGCAATGAAAGAATCTACAAGCAAATCTCGGCCGAAACAGGAAGTCTGGAGCCGGACCTGCCGAAGATCAAGGCTCGCACACTTGTGCTCTGGGGAGACCATGACCGGGTACTGGATGTATCGTGCGTGCAAGTCCTGGAAAAGGGGCTGGAAAATTGCACTACCGTGATCATGAAGAACTGCGGGCACTTGCCCATGGTTGAGAGACCCCAAGAGGCTGCAGAAGATTACTTGGCCTTCTTGAAGAGCAAGTAAAGGCACTTTTACGAAAATGATACGGATGGACGTTGCTAGATGGACTGCGTGATGGCCGAAACCGGAAACCAAGTGTTGAAAGGGCGTTCACACCGTATGAAAACCGTCCTATGACAATGAGCTTACTATGGGTCTATTTGACAATTAAGAGAAAAGCAGCCTAAGTTAAATTAACCCCGGCAAAGCCGAGGGGCATTTAACTCCGTGGTTGAACTATCTTCTGACTGAAGTCCAAGCCAGGGCTGAATCGGCAAAGGTAGACGCAAAAATCACATCGGAGATTTCTAGCGCCAAAAACTACTACTGAGTTTTGCTACCGTAACCAGAAACTACAGGAGCCTTCAGTGCGGAAGAAGATTATTTTGGGCGTAATCGGCATTTCAGCGGCCGCCATCCTTATGGGCATCTCGATCACTTACAGGAACCAGCATGCCAAGCTGGCGCAAGCTGCCTTAGACGGCAAGCCGGCAGAAGTCGAACGCCTTCTGGCTGACGGAATAGAGGTCAATGGCAGGGCGGCTGACGGATTCACGGCATTGATGGCAGCATCCAACAAGGGTCACACGGAGGTTGTCAGGAAGCTGCTCGACGCCGGGGCTGATGTGAACCTTGCGAGCGATAACGGTGGGACTGCGCTCATGGACGCGTCCTGGAACGGTCACCTGGGCGTTGTCAAGCTGCTCCTGGCCAACGGGGCCGAGGTTAATGTACGGGACAAAGCAGGGACAACCGCTTTGTTAGGGGCGGCTCTTCAGGGCCGTACCGAAGTGGTGAAAGCGCTGATTGAAGGGGGCTCAGACCCGAATGCAAAGGCTAATGATGGTAAAACCCCGTTGATGGCCCTTTCTTACGGCGGATCTCCTGACATGGTTCGATTGCTGCTGGAAAAGGGCGCAAGTCCAAACACGTCGGACAAGGAGGGTTTTACACCTCTAATGCACGCAGCGGTAAAAGGTCGAGTCGAGGCTGCAAAGCTGCTGCTGGGGAAAGGCGCTGATGTCAATGCCGTCGAGAAGACCGGCGGTACTGCGCTGATGCTCGCGTCTTATGAAGGTCAATTTGAGATGGTCAAACTGCTCCTGGAGAAGGGTGCCGATGTGAACGTCAAGGAAAAGACCGGAAAGACAGCCTTGTCTATGGCTTCCTCGAAAGGCCATGAAGACGTCGTAAAGCTGCTAAAGGAAAGTAACCCAAAGGAATAGCTGGAATTACCTTGGGGTGTAGATGATTCTATTCGCGTATATAATGTTATACACCCGAGCCCGAGATCCTCACATCTCAATGTCCCCTGCATTTTACCAAATCTCTTGCGTCTTGGACTGACCGCCTCTGCTCTGGTGTATAAGAGGCTATACAATGGAGATTCGCCAACACTCTTGACGGCAACAAACCACAGCGTCAGTCTCGTTGGCACGCTGCTTGCTTGACCAAAGCCCGAAGATCTCATCTCAACAAAGCCTCGATTGTGACCTCATCAAAGGAGCGCACTTATGGATTATCGCATACCAGAGAACCTGCGCCTGATGGTCGACACCATACGGCGCTTTGTCAAGCAAGACCTGGAGCCCATTAGTCGCCAAGTGGAATATGAAGACCGCATCCCCGAAGATGTGGTACAGAAGATCGCGCGACTTGGGGCTGTTCGGACTGGCCATCCCCGAAGAATACGGCGGCTTGGAGTTGGGACTGCTCGGCGAGTGCCTGGTTTATGAGGAATTGTCCAAATCCAACGCCTGTTTCCGCACCCGCATCGGCACCAACAACGGAATAGGCGCACAGGGCATCGTTCTGGATGGGACGCCGGAACAAAAACAGCGGTACCTGCCCAAACTTGCCACCGGCGAATGGACCGGCTGTTTCGCTCTGTCCGAACCCGAGGCAGGCTCCGACGCGGCCAACGTCCAAACCACTGCTGAGCCCAACGGCGACCATTGGGTGCTGAACGGGCGTAAGCATTTCATCACCAACGGCGACATAGCGGAGGTGGCCACTGTATTTGCCCTGACCGACCGAAGCAAGAAGGCCCGCGGAGGAATAACCGCGTTCATAGTCGAGAAGACGTTCCCGGGTTTTTATGTGGGGACCATCGAACGGAAAATGGGTTTGCGTGGCTCTCATACTTGCGAACTCATATTCGACGACTGCCGGGTCCCTATGGCAAATGCCATCGGGGGTGAAGCAAATATCGGACAGGGCTTTAAAACGGCCATGAAGATCCTGGACAAGGGTCGGCTGACCATGGGGGCTTCGGCCTTGGGATCGGCCCAAAAACTCTTGGAACTATCCATCGACTACGCCAGGCAGCGCGTCCAGTTCGGCAGGCCCATCGCCGAGTTTCAGGCAGTCCAAATAATGCTGGCCGACATGGCTACTCAGATCTATGCGGGTCGGCAAATGCTGCACCATGCGGCCTGGCTCCGAGACACCAAGGGGGAGGCCGTCATCAAGGAAGCGTCGATGGTCAAGCTTTTTTGCACTGAAATGGCCAACCGGGTGGCTGACATGGCTGTTCAAATACACGGTGGTATGGGGTACATGAAGGACTATCCCGTGGAGCGCTTCTATCGAGACCTGCGCCTGACCAGAATCTATGAGGGCACCAGCGAGATCCAGCGCTTGGTAATTGCACGGGAACTGTTGAAAGGCTAAGGAGGGCTCAATGGAAGTCAAGAAACTGTTCGTCGCGGGCGCGGGCCTGATGGGGTCCGGCATTGCCCAAGTTTGCGCGGGGGCAGGATTGAATGTCACCCTTTGTGACGTCGACGCTACGGCTCTGGAGCGTGCGATCAAGAACATCGCGCTGGTCAGCGGGCAAGCTCGTTGAAAAGGGAAAAGTCCAAGGCCCTGTGGAAGCCATCACGAGCCGCATCACTCCCACTAGCGACTTTTCTTTAGCCGCCGGCGCGGATCTGTGTATCGAAGCGGTCTTTGAAAAGCTGGAGCTGAAGCTAGAAATCTTCAAGAAGCTCGATGCGGTGGCGCCTCCCGAGACCATGTTGGCGAGCAATACCAGCGCTATCTCCATAAGCACCTTGGCTGCGGCAACGCAGCGCCCCGACCGCGTACTCGGCATTCATTTCTTCAGCCCTGTGCCAATGATGGAAGCTGTGGAAGTAGTGCGTGGCCAATTTACCAGCGATGAAGTGTTCGCGGCTGGAGATGCCTTCGTGCGTGCTATCGGTAAGGAGCCTATTCTGGTGCACAAGGACGTACCGGGCTTTCTTATCAACCGAATCAACTTCCCCGCGTCCATAGAGGCAATGCGCCTTGTGGAGATGGGTGTGGGGACGGTGGAAGACATCGACAAGGGCCTCCGCTTGGCCACGGGCCGCAGGATGGGGATATTCGAGACCGGTGATATGGTGGGGCTGGATATAACCTGCGGAGCGCTGACCGCGATTTATGAGGAGACCAAAGATCCGCGGTGGTACCCGCCGGCTATCCTGAGACGCAAGGTTCTTGCCGGCCAGTTGGGTCGCAAGACCGGCAAAGGCTGGTACGAGTACAATCCCGATGGTACCCGAAAGGGTCCGGTAAAATGATTGGAGTCGAAAGCATGAAACAAGCAGTAATCCTGAGCGCTGTCCGCACCCCGGTGGGCAGGTTCGGCGGGACTTTAAGCCAAGTTACGGACCGCACCCTGGGCGCCCTTGTCATCCGGGAGGCCATCGCGAGGGCCGGCATCACCCCTGATCAGGTGGAAGAGGCTCGTTTTTTCACAGCAGTATCGCACCGGAGAATTACCTCCCAACATGGCCCGTCCCGTGGCCGTTGACGCGGGCATTCCCATCTCTGTTCCTCAGTTCACTGTGGCCAAGGCTTGCGGTGGTTCACTCAAGACAGTTTTCCTGGCCGCTCAGGCCATCAAGGCGGGGGACAGCGACCTCATGGTGGCAGGTGGAGTCGAGTCCATGTCCGGCGCGGCCTATCTTTTGCCAAAAGCACGGTTCGGCTACCGTCTGGGTCACGGCCAACTTATGGACCAGTTGGTCCTGTTCGATCCCATTAGCGGCAACACTATGGGCGAAACCGCAGAGAACGTGGCCGAACGATACCAGGTAAGTCGCGAGGATCAGGACGCG
The DNA here is from genome assembly GCA_963828085.1 of uncultured delta proteobacterium. Taxonomy (GTDB): domain Bacteria; phylum Desulfobacterota; class Desulfomonilia; order Desulfomonilales; family Desulfomonilaceae; genus CAWBBA01. Next base: position 10,416 of record CAWHDO010000015.1, on the reverse strand, counting down.
TTTGCGCTGTCCAGTCAAAAGAAGGCTGGAAAGGCGCTAGCGGAAAGGCGCTTTGCGGACCAGATCGCACCCGTGCCTATCCCGGGGAAAAAGGGCGAAACCAGGACTTTCGACATCGACGAACATCCCCGTCCGGATACCACGGCCGAGCAATTGGCCAAGCTCCGGCCGGTCTTCCGCGAAGGCGGAAGTGTCACTGCCGGGAACTCCAGCGGGCTGAATGACGGGGCTTCGGCGGTAGTGGTGGCCAGCCGGGAACGTGCCGCCGAATTGGGGCTTAAGCCACTGGCTTCTATTGTCGGCTATGCCTCCATAGGCGTAGAGCCTGCTTACATGGGTATCGGGCCGGTGGACTCGACCAAGCTGGCGCTGAAGAAGACGGGTCTCACCGTGAACGACATCGACCTGGTGGAGCTGAATGAAGCATTCGCGTCCCAGTCCTTGGCCTGCATACGGCTCCTCGGCTTGGACGAAAACCGCGTCAACGTGAATGGCGGTGCAATTGCATTAGGCCACCCCATCAGTGCCACAGGTGGAGTCATCCTGACCAAGCTGATCTACGAGCTGCGCCGGACAGGAAAGGAGATGGGCCTGGCCACCATGTGCCTTGGAGGCGGCCAAGGAGTCGCGCTGGTGGTAAAAAACGAAGGTTAAGCCCGGTGGATGGCGGGCCGGCCCGAGTTTCCAGCGGCCAGAGCAAGAAGAGCAAGACAGAAAGGAAAGATATGGACCAAGCACTTGTGCGTTATGAGATCAGGGACCGGGCTGTCATTGTCACTATTGACCATCCGCCCCTTAACGCCCTGGATGTGGCCACCAGAGAGGCCCTGGCAGAGGTGTTCGCAGAATTGGACACACGGCGGGCGGATATACGGGCGGTGGTGCTCACCGGAGCCGGCGACAAGGCCTTTGCAGCCGGAGCTGATATCAAGTCATTTCCGGAGTTGACTCCTCCGACGGCCAAACGTCGGCTCATGCGCAGTCATGCCATATCCGAGATGGTTGAAAACTTCGAATGGCCGGTAATCGCGGCCCTGCATGGCTTTTGCCTCGGTGGCGGATTGGAACTGGCCCTGTGCTGCGACATCCGCTACGCCTCCGAGAATACGAAACTGGGCTTCCCGGAAGTTAATCTCTCCGTGTTCCCCGGTAATGGGGGAACCTTTCGTGGCCAGCACTGTTTGCCTCTGGGGCGGCTGAAAGAGCTTGTCTTCACAGGTGAGATGATCAGCGCTCAGGAGGCCCTGCAGTACGGCCTCGTTGAAAAGGTGGTTCCCGACGGTGAGGTGGTGGACGCGGCTTTGGACCTGGCGGGCCGTATTGCCAGCCGGGGGCCTCTCGGTGTGGCCGCGGCTAAAAAGGTCATCGATCGCGCCAGAAATCAATCCCTCCACGAGGGATTGGAGTGGAATCAGACTTTTGGGGCCGCGTTAACCGGCACTGAAGACATGAAAGAAGGAGCCACGGCTTTTATTGAGAAGCGTAAGCCGACTTACCGGTGCCGTTAGAATCGGAATCTCGGTTAGGAGCCACGCGGAAGGCGTGGCTCCTATGCTTTTGAAATGACGAGGTATGAGTGATCAATAAATTATTTGAGCCCATTTCTTTAGGTCCGATCGATCTGCGCAACCGTGTCGTCATGACCGCGATCAACCTCCAATATACACCGGGGGGAGAGGTCACAGACCGTTTCATCGAGTTCTACACAGCCCGCGCTCGGGGAGGCGTGGGACTGATCGTTGTCGGAGGGGCGGAAATTAACGACCAGGCTTCCGGTAGAGATTTGATGCTATCCATAAAAGATGATCGGTATCTCCCCGGCCTTAGACGGCTTGCCAATGCAATTCACCGAGAGGGAGCAAAAACAGCAATTCAGTTATACATGGCCGGTGCGTACTCATTTTGTGGCCTGAAGGGTCTTCCTACGCTGGCTCCCTCGGAATACTTCAGCCACTTCAGTCGCCAGAAGACTACGGCCATGACGCTCGAGGACATAGACCGGGTCCAGGAGGACTTTGTTCAGGCCACTCGGCGGGCAAAGGAAGCAGCCTTCGACGGCGTGGAGGTGCTCGCTTCGGCAGGGTATCTTTTGTGCCAGTTCCTGTCCCCAAAGACAAACAAGCGTGATGACGCCTATGGGGGCCCCCTGGAAAACCGGATGCGGTTCGCGCTAGAGACTATCCGTCGAATCCGTCGTGAAGCTGGAGCGGGCATGGCCGTGATTGTCAGAGTGGCTGGCAATGATTTTGTCACGGGCAGTCACACAAATGTCGAGGCCCGTGTCTTTGCGCGGGCAGCAGAGGAAGCGGGCGCGGACTGCGTTAGCGTGACCGGCGGATGGCACGAAAGCCGGGTTCCTCAGATTACAATGGATCTTCCGCAAGGCGGTTATGCGTATCTGGCTTCAGGCGTCAAGAAGGTTGTAGGTATCCCTGTCATCGCGTGCAATAGGATCAACGACCCGCTTGTGGCGGAGGATCTGCTCAAAGATGGAGTATCCGATCTGGTGGGGATGGCTCGCGGCCTTATCGCGGATCCCGAATTTGTCAACAAAGCGCGATCTGGCCGACTCGGAGAGATTCGCCGGTGCGTGGCCTGCAACCAGGGATGTTTTGACAAAGGGTTGCAGCAACTACCGGTTGGTTGCACAGTCAACCCGCGTGTCGGCCGTCAGAGCGAAACTTCTTTGGGCCGCGCACCTCAGCCCAAACGTATCCTGGTGGCAGGCGCAGGCCCTGCCGGTTGTGAATTTGCTCTCCGGGCTGTCCAACGAGGACACAAAGTCATCCTATGCGACAAGGAAAGGCATATAGGAGGACAGGTTCATTGGGCTGCTGACGCAACTTTTAAGCGGGAGTTTCACCACCTCTTGAATTACTATCGGGTGGTTCTGCTCAAACACGGGGTCAACCTTCGTATGGGCTTGGAGGTCACTCCGGAACTCGTTTCCCAGGAGAATCCCGACTTGGTCGTGGTGGCCACCGGCGCAGCGCCGTTCAAACCTCCTATTGAGGCTGTCGAAGCGGCGAATGTCGTCCAGGCATGGGACGTTCTAAAAGGGAATGTGCAAACCGGTGTGAACGTCGTTGTTGTAGGTGGAGGCTCCGTGGGTTTGGAAACCGCTAAATTTCTAGCCGCCAAAGGCACAATCTCGCCCGATCAACTCTATTTTCTGACTTTACACGAAGCCGAATCAACGGAGGTCCTTCGCGAGCTTATGTTGAATGGCGCCAAAAAAGTCAGCGTAGTCGAAATGGCCGATAAGATGGGGCAAGATGTGGGTCGGTCCACTCGCTGGGTCTTGCTGAAAGAGATGGAACTGCGGGGAGTGCAACTAATCACCAAGGCAAAGATGAAGGAGATTGCGTCGGACCACGTCGTATACGCAGATTCTCACGGTAATGACGTTGTGATCGCTGCCGATACGGTGGTGCTGGCCATGGGATCGAGACCGGAGAACTCACTTGCCCACAAGCTCGAAAAAGCAGGTGTCGACGTCCGAGTGATCGGCGACGCCAAGAAATGCGGCAGAATCGCTGATGCCCTTGAGGACGGACTGGCATTGGCGTGCATGGTGTGATACGAGTTCAGAAAATAAATGAAGTGTTGTAAGCACAACCGTTCCGCATAACCGACCAACAGGATTTCCTCTAGGAATGGCCTTATGACAAGAGTCCTTGAACCTGCCTTGGCAGGGCGGGCTACGGTCGATGGTCCCGCGGTTCCCCTCATGGAAGTAGAAACCCTGTCCAAGCACTTTGGGGGCCTGCGCGCGGTCTCCTCGGTTTCCTTCACGATCGGGCAGGGGGAAATTGTCGGCGTGATCGGACCCAATGGAGCGGGTAAGACCACGCTGTTTGCTCTACTCAGCGGCTTCCTTACCCCTACGAATGGAAAGATTCGCTTTGAGGGGATCTCCATTGCCGGCCTGGGGCCGAACAGACTCTGTCACCTGGGCATTGCCCGAACGTTCCAGACGGTACGGCCGTTTTCCGATATGACCGTGTTTGAAAACGTCAAAGCCGGGGGAGTCTTCGGAAAGCCGGGCAGGCGCTCTTCCCAGCAAATTGACCGGGACGTAAAGGAAATCTTGGACAGCACGGGGCTTGCCGCCGTCGCGAATCAAGCCCCACCCTCTCTGAGTCTTCCCCGGCGCAAGAGGCTGGAGGTGGCCCGAGCCTTGGCCACTCGACCGAGGCTTCTGCTTTTGGACGAGGTTCTGGCGGGGCTGAACCCCAGAGAGGTCAACGAAGCGCTGCCGTTCATTCGATCCATCAACGCGGACAGAGGAGTGACCATCCTTGTGATCGAGCACAATCTTCGTGCAATTATGGGGCTTTCTCATCGGATACTTGTCTTGAACTTCGGCCAACTCATTTTCAATGGAAAGCCGACGGAGGCAGTGCAGGATTCCCGCGTGATCCAGGCTTACCTTGGGAGTGACGAAGTTGCTTAGGGTAGAGGATCTTACGGTCAGGTACGGTGACGCTCAGGTTCTGCTGAAAGTGTCATTTGAAGCGCCGGCGGGTTGCATAACGTGTGTATTGGGCCCCAACGGCGCGGGAAAGACATCTCTCCTCCGATGCATTGCCGGCCTGGTATCCCCATTTTCAGGCCGCATCGTCCTGAATGGGCGCGAAATTCAAGGCAAGAAAACACACGACATTGCTCAACTTGGACTCATTATGATTCCTGAAGGCCGAAGGTTATGGGCCCCGTTGTCCGTCCGGGAAAATCTGGAGATGGGAGCGTACCTGCTCGGCGACCCGGCAAAGGTAAAGCAGCAGATGTCCTATGTATTCGAGCTTTTTCCTCACCTGAGATCACGCAGGGATCAATTGTGCGGGACCCTGTCCGGAGGGGAACAGCAGATGGTTGCCATCGGGCGAGGATTAATGGGGTCTCCGAAACTACTGCTCCTGGATGAGCCATCTCTTGGATTGGCTCCCCTCATCGTGCATGAGGTGTACCAGGCCATTCGAAAGATCGCCGAAGCCGGGACCACGATCTTGCTGGTCGAACAGAATACCCGAGTAGCCCTTTCCGCGGCCTCTTACGCATACGTGCTGGAGACAGGGGCCATTGTCATGGAAGGGGAAGCGCAGTCGTTGCGCGAGAATCCACACATTAAGGAAGCGTACCTGGGCCTCTGAACTGGATCCGCCTCACACGTGTCTCCAGTTTTGATGGCGACCCTTGGCATGGACATGCCGGCCCTCTTGTCAGGTTGACCCCACAGGGGAACGCAGCATTCTCAGATAGAAGTGTTACGAGGAACGGCCATCGTGAGCCTCGACAAGTCAAAAAGAGAAAAAAGGAGCGAGGGTATGAGAATCAGGACGGGAATCGCAATGTGGGTAGTTTTCGCTGTGTGCTTCTACTTCGCGACGGCCTGGGCAGGCCCTCCCATCAGGCTTGGGGCACAGGCCCCACAGACAGGGAGTTTAGCCAAACACGGCATCGAACAGATTAAAGGGATCCGCCTTGCGGTAGACGAGTTTCAGAAAAAGCACAACACGCCCGTAGACTTGCTGGTATACGATGACGAAAGCGATAGCCAGAAGGCGGTCGCGGCCGTGGAGAAACTCGCGGGTGTAGAAAAGGTCAACGCTATTGTGGGCGGATATGGGTCGCATTTGGTAGGACCTGCATCCGAAGCGGCAGAGCGCTACGATACCCCCTACATGATCACGGGCGCTGTGGATACTAAACTTTCCGCCAAAAACTATAAGAATTTCTTTCGATTGAACTTTATGCCCGGGTATGCCGCGGCCCAGTCGGGCGCGATCAAAGAGGTCCTGGGGGCAAAGCGGGTTGGCATCTTGTATAACAGCGTATCTGCGACAGCAGAGATCGCCGAACACGTGAAGGCTCAGTTAACCGCTGCGGGCATTGAAGTGCCGGTCTTTGAAAAATTTGAAAAGGGGACGACAAACTTCAAACCCATCCTGCTGAAGCTGAAAGATGCCGGATGCGATGTTCTTCTCGTCGAAGGGTATTTCCCGGATTATGTCGGAACGATAAAGGATGCGAAAATCCTTAAGCTCCCGGTCAAGGCATATGTAGGCGCCTGGGGCATCGGGACACCGGAGTTCATCCGTGATCTCGGCCCCATGAGCGAGTATGTGTATGGTACGTCGGTGTGGGAGATGGGGACCGCCCCCAAAGAAGCCAAGGAAGAAGAAGCCGCCTTCGTGGCGGAGTATAAGGCTAAGTTTAATGAGGAGCCCTCTTATATAGCCATGTTAGGTTATCTTTCTGGGAAGTTCATGCTGGAGGCGATATCCAAAGGCGGCGGAGAATCGGGCGCATATAGCCCCGAAAAGACTCGGTCCGTCCTGCGGGCTTTGGACACAATGAGCCCTATAGGCCGCGTAGCATTTGACGAGAAGGGGGATCCCAAGTATTTCGTGGCGGTTCTGTTTCAAACGCAGAAGGGGGGCCAGGTGGTGATATACCCCAAGGACCGCAGCACCGGGGCCGTTGTGTACCCGGCTGTTCCCTGGGGCAGCAAGTAAGGCGGTGAAGGTCGCCAGTTGCCAGCGACCAGTGGTAGAGAACGGCGTCGCTGTCGGGCCGAGCGTTTGGAGCACTCGCAGCGGGTTTGATCACTCGTTTCCGGCTTGTCGGCGCTGAAAGTTGGGTATAGAGGGCAGGGCGTTGATTTCCACAACTACCATTATTCAATCAATCCTTTCCGGTGTTACAGAAGGGACCGACTACGCCCTATATTGCCTGGGATTGGCGTTTGTATTCGGCATCATGCGGATCATCAACCTTGCTCATGGTGAATTTCTCGTGTTGGGGGGGTACATTGCTTATTGGCTTCTGGTCAAATGGGGTGTCAATCCTGTGCTTGCCATCCCCATCGCCGCGGCAGCGGCAGGCGCAACAGCCCTTCTCAGTTACCGCGTTTTTCTTCAGAGGATCCGGACCAGCTCCGAACTCAACACTCTCATCTTGACTTTCGGCTTGGGAATCTTCTTAGCCAATCTGTTTCTCCAGGTGTGGACTGCGGACATCCGAAGCATCGGCGTCGATTGGATGGAACAGCCCCTGACGTTTTACGGGATCTACATTAGTCTGGGAGAAATTATAGCTATTATGGTCTCGTTGGCCGTGGTCCTTGGGCTGCACTTCTTCCTGACTCGCAGCAAGATGGGCATGGCCATCCGCGTTACAGCCATCGACCGCGACTCAGCAGCCCTGGCTGGAATCAATGTGGAGCGAGCCGATCTCCTGGCCTTCAGCATCGGAGGGCTAGTGGCCGGCGTGGGTGGTCCGCTGCTGGGCATGCTCGCCCACATCGACCCCGGCGCAGGATTGGCTATTACGGTGAAAGCCTTCATCCTCACGGTTTCTGGCCGGGGTCGGTTCCATACCCGGGTTGATTGTCGCCGGAATAATCCTGGGGGTCGGCGAGGCTATGACGGTGACCTTTATTCATGCCTCGTATCGCGAGTTATTCGGCTTCGTCCTTTTTCTCCTGATCCTGTTGGTGCGCCCATACGGGCTCTTCGGAAGGAGGTTGTAGATGACGCGCTTCCGGAGGCCCTCCTTGTCCGAAGGAACTGCCGCTTCACTGGTACTGGGGATAGTTGTGATCATCCCCTTTCTACTTTCTTTTAATCCCTATTACGTCAGTATCTTCATTTCAGCCCTGATACTGGGCGGGGTGTCCATCGCATGGAACCTCCTTGCGGGAGTATGCGGCCAGGTGTCATTCGGCCATGCAGCCTTCTTCGGGATCGGGGCATACGCTTCAGCCATCCTCGTCACTAAGGTGGGATGGGACCCTTACGTCGCGATAGTTGGCGGGGGAGTTTGCGGGGCCGTTGGATCTCTGATTATAGGAATCCCGGCGTTTCGCCTCCGAGGTCCGTACTTTGCCCTTGCTATCTTAGGCTTCGCAGAGGTCGCGAAGCTCGTAACTATGAACATGACCTGGCTTACGGAAGGATCGCAGGGAATCATGAACATTCCACTCCTTCCGCCGATTCATTTGGGTTTCTTGACGCTGGATTTCCACATTTCAAGGACCACAAATTATTACATGGCCGCGACGATCGTGTTCGCCATTTACCTCACGGTTTATTTCATCCGCCGCTCCAATGTCGGCTTGGCAATGTCAGCGGTCCGCGGCGACGAAGAGACAGCGGCCGGCATCGGCGTGCATGTGGTCCGCACCAAAGCGTTGGCACTGGTGGTTTCAGCTTTCTGCACCGCTATTATGGGAGCGTTTTACGCTCATTACGTCCGCTTCCTGTCACCAGATACGGCTTTCGAAGGGTCCTGGTCTGTGATGCCGATTGTGGCATCCCTCTTTGGGGGTATGCAAACTCTCATCGGGCCAGTGGCAGGGGCTTTGGTCATCACCGGTCTTGACGAGTTTGTTTTCAAAAGATTCTTTGAGACAGGGCATAAGCTCTTTTTCGGGTTGCTGCTGGCTGTGGTCATCGTCTGGGCCCCCACAGGGCTGCTTGGCAATCGGGTCCGAAGAATCCCTCATGGAGAGAAAAAATGAAATCCGGTCGTGTTCCGGTTCACGTCCCCGCGGAATCTCTCACGTTCCCGCTCAGGCAGGCGGCCGACCGTTTTCCCGACAAAGTGGCCGTGGTGGAACCAGAGGTCGCGGGGCGTGCATGGACGTACGCTTCGTTGCAAGACCGCTCCTCTGCTTTGGCCGCTGGGCTTGCGGACCTGGGAGTGGGAGCCGGAGACCGAGTCGCTCTCTGGATGAAGAACAGCGTCGAATATATTCTGTCCTTCTATGGAATCATGAAGGCTGGTGGAGTCGTGGTACCGGTGAGCACGCACTACGGAGCGCGTGAACTGGCCCACCAGTTACAGGTGACCGACGCTGTGGGGATTATCGCGACAGAAGAGAGATTGTCTCAGGTGCCAGACCTTATGGCAGGAGCCTCGAGCATGCGTTTCGTGGTATCAGATGGCGCGGGCTCGCCACCTTCCGGGGATCGAATTCCCCTTTCTTCTCTTCTTGCAGGACCCAAACGGCTGGACCGGTCCGTGGGAAAAGGTCAGCAGGAGATGCCCGCGGTTATTCCATTTTCAAGCGGGACCACGGGATTGCCCAAAGGGGTCACGCTCACCCATTTCAATCTGCTTCACAACCTTTTCCAGGTGGTGCAAGCCCACGAGGTGACACCGGCCGATACCTTGCTGAACCAGCTTCCGTTTTTCCACATCTACGGGATGACTGTGCTCATGGGCGCGGCTGTTTTGGGAGGGGCCACGCAGGTGGTTGTAAGTCGTTTCCGCCCGATAGATGAGTTCCTTTCGCTCTTCGAAACGTATCGCCCGACCCTCTTCTTCACAGTGCCGCTCATCCTTCAGGAGTTTTGTCATCATCCGAAGGTCCCTGAGATGGACTGGAGCCATCTCCGATACGTGAACACGGGAGGAGCGCCACTTTCCCCGGAGCTGCAGGAGCGTTTCACCCAGATTACTGGAGTGCCTGTAATCCAGGGGTACGGGCTTACGGAATCCAGCCCTACTACTCATGTGACTCCCCTCAAGAGGATCAAGGTAGGGTCTATCGGTACCCCCTTATCTCTCACGGAGCATAAAATTGTGGCCCCCGAGACCGCCGAAGAAGTGGAGACCGGAGAAGTGGGAGAGCTATGGGTGCGGGGTCCGCAGGTAATGGGAGGCTATTACAACGACCCCCAGGCCACGGCATATACCCTGATCGATGGATGGCTGCGAACAGGGGACCTGGCGCGACAGGATGAGGACGGGTACGTGTACATTGTGGATCGGCTCAAAGAGCTGGATCAAGTGCAAAGGCTTTCAAGTGGCCCCCGCGGAGATAGAGCACATCCTGCTGGGCCATCCCGATATCCTTGATGCGGCGGTAATCGGCGAGCCGAATCCCGCGGAAGGTGAAGCGCCGGTGGCATACGTGGTAGTACGTGACGGGTCAAACATTTCCTCCCAAGCTGTCATCGAATACGCGGCTGCTGGTATGGCAAAGTACAAGCGTCTCTGGAGAGTGGTATTCACGGAAGCAATTCCGCGCAGCCCGTCAGGGAAAATCCTTCGAAGAGTTCTGAGAGAGTCACACGTCCGATTATCCTCAGGCGCCTCGTAAAGCGCGGATCATGAGTAGCCACGGGTTTGGGACAGTTTCATCTTGCCGGTCATGCCTAATAGAGAGGCTGGAAGCCTGTCTCACCGATCACTCCTCGCAATGACGGAGGATCGGCGATTGCCCGCTGTAACCGATGGATTATAGCCATAGCCAAAAGTAGTGACCTGTTCACCACCCGTCACCCCGGCGAATCCCGCGTTCTGCGCGGGACGGGTCCAGAAGTCCCGCGTCCCGTGGGATTGAAAAACTGGATACCGGCTTTCGTCGGAATGACGATGTCCGGCTGCCTCCAAGCGGACAGACCT
>CAWHDO010000014.1:0-219619 GCA_963828085.1 uncultured delta proteobacterium | reverse complement strand
CTTCACACTTATCACTTGTGTCAACATAATCTTTCGTGTCGCCGAGCAGCCGGAGGCGTCGGAGATCATTTGGTTCTCGTTAGTCTCGGCATCGGTCGCGGTAGTCAACGCAGCCCCTGAATACAATCGAGAACAATCCTCGCCGCGTTGGGCCTCTCTTCGGATAGAGTCAACGTGTTGCGTATTTCTTTGAATCCTCTGGTCATGAAATCACGAAGAGGTTGCTCAGACCTGAATCTCATAAGCCACGCCGCGAGGTTTTCTGGCGTGACATTATCTTGCAACAACTCCGGAACAAAGAGAGGCCGCCCGCATTCCTGACAGGTAATCCCGAAGCCTGTTTCCGTCGTTTCGCACAGAGGCCCTTTCCCCTGTTTTTCCAAATTAATGGCCAGCACATTGGCAATGGCCACGTGAATGTCCTTGTCCATTACAAGCGGTTTGAGCACTTTGATGGCGAGTAACCACGTAAGCCGGTCGAGCTTGTAGACCACAGCATGGGGCATGCCTGCCAGCGCGGCCTCAGTGTCGCGGTCCCCGATGTCACCAGCCCGCTGTCGCAAGCAGCCATGATTCGTGAAGCTTCCGGAGAGTGAACCACTACGGGGACCTCATATTGCGATGCGATCTCCATGACCAGAGGTCGAAGGTGCTCGCCGGCCAGCGGGAGCACAAACTGCGTGTCGGGGTAGCTTCTTACGTGGATGCGAGCCGCCTCGCACATGACGGGAAGCATGCGCCGAATCTCCGCAGGCCGGCTTCCGGGAAGCAGCGCGATCGCGTAGCGGTCCGGCGCTATATCCAGTTCACATCGGAGAAGGCCCTTGTCACAATTTTCAGGGATGTCCGCAACCATCGTATGTCCCACAAAGTCGGCCCTGACACCCGCGTCCCTGTAGAGTCGCTCCTCGAAAGGGAATATGGTCATCATCCTGTCAACCCGGGACGCGATTTTGCGCATCCTGCCGCGTCGCCATGCCCAGACTTGAGGGCTGATGTAATAGCATACGGGGACCCCTGCATTCGCGCGGAATTTTGCAGAGCCTCAGGTTCACATCGGGAAAATCCACAGGAACAAAGACCTCGTGCCGGGCACTTTGCAACTCGCTTTTCATCTTTTTGTACGCTGAGATAATGTTACGAACCTTTCCGAAACCTTCACTCAGGCCGATGGTGTTTATCTCGCTATAATGATGGAAGAGTTCCATCCCAGCCGCGGCAAGCTTGTCCCCCCCAATACCCGAAACAGTGATCTCCGGGCAAAGCCGTTTGAGATCGCGCACCAGGGCAGCGGCGTGATGGTCACCCGAGGCCTCCCCTGCGAGAAGAAGGATTGAGTATTCACCCATTTGTGCCTCTTTTCCCGAGTTATGATACCAGTTCACGGCCAAAGAATGAAAAATCCGCTAAATCCAGCACGGATCTGACAAAGCCCTGATCCGTGGCACCCAGGACCGGATGTTGACCAAATGTTTGGTGCCACTGACCTGAGCACCATCCGAGGTACCAGCCATCGACCGTATCTCACCCCAGAGGGACTATCCACGGTCTGCCCCTGCGGTGCAATAGATGCCCCCAGGCTCGCTTCTCATCCTTGCCGCCGCCCTATTTCTGGATGACTGGCGACCGCGCCCAGTGGACCGCGGACATTACCGATGCCCGGCACGGACTTATGGGTAAAGAACAGATGTCCCAGGGGGGAGCGGCCGCTCAATCTTCCCAGTTTAACATCCTGATTCGTTATGCTTTTTCGCCAAAAACCTTTGCAGTGGCGTAAAATGACCAAACATTGCAGTTTCTCAAATGTCTTTTTATCTTGACAAGCAAAAAGCATGTGATATGCATGCGCACCTGAAAACCTGATCGCTTTATTCAAATATTCCACTCGGATGCCTATCGAGATTCTCTCGATACTTGGAACGCGTCTCTTTAGGCAACCCGAATTAAGGCTGGAGATGAAAAATGAAACTTGGCTTGTGTGAAAAATGTGGGTCACCTACGGACGCCTGCTACGAGATCCGTAATAATCGCGGTTACCTAGTGAAATTTTGTCGAGATTGCGGCCGGACCGCGTCTCTCGTGACAAAGGATGCCCGTAAGTGGCGATGGAAACGGGAGATATCAAGGTACGAGGAACCGGCGATGCCGGCCTGCTCTATGGACTGCGCGACCTGCGACCATCAAGCTCATACCAAGCCCTCCACCGTAGCAATTGATGTTACTAACCTCTGCAATCAACACTGCCCGATCTGCTTGGCCTATGTCGACGCGATGGGGTTCGCATACCACCCACCTATCGAATACTTCGACAAGATATTCAAACATTTCGTGAATAACGATCCCAAGCCTAATATGTGTTTCTTCGGCGGTGAACCCACAGTTCACAGAGACTTTCCGGAAATAATGCGTCTCGCCCGGTCTTACGGTTTTCAGGTCCAGCTCTTCACCAACGGCATAAAACTCGCGGATAAGGAATACTGTCGCGAACTTTGTTCCATGGGTATACAGGTCAACTTCGGATTCGACGGCACCAGGCCGGAAATCTACCGCGCGTCAGAGGCGATAACTCTCTGCCCGCCAAGAAGAGAGCCTTCGAGAACGTCGTAGAATGCGGGGTGAACAAGCTTGCCATCATTTCCACTGTGGCCCTGGGAATTAATGACGAAAACATGAAAGAGCTGCTGAGCTTTATCCACGACTACAGAGAGCATGTGTCGGTCTGGGGTTTTGTCCCCCTGACCCCATGCTGGGAGGGATCGAAGGTTGACCTGGAACCTACCACCACTGAGTGTGTGGAGAACATATTTGAGAAGATGGTCCCTGAGATTGAGTTTGTCTCCACGGGGATGATGAAATTCAACGTTTTGTCTCGGTTTTTCGGACGGCAGACCCTTGGCGGATCCCATCCGAATTGCGAGAGCGCTACGCTGCTGGTTTCCAATGGAGATCGATACCTTCCTATATCCAGCTACTTGACCATACAACTTTCAGACCTTCTGGCTCGTCTGAGGAAGCTGGATTCTCACCTCGTCCTGAAGTCGGCGGCTCTGCCGGCGACAGGTTGGCAAAGGCGTGTCTTCGACGCTCGGACCCTGCTCCGCATGATGGGGGTTTCTAAGGCATGCTCTGGACCTGAAGAAGATATTCGGAAATCCGACGTGGCTCAACGCGGCAAAGGCTGTGGCGGATCTGATACGGGGAAAGAAAATCGATCTCATCCTGAAAGACCGGACCCCCTTCAAGCACATGCTCACACTCATAACAATTCCGTATGAAGACAAGGGAGGACTGGAGGACGCGCGCCTCAGGGACTGTCCCTGCCGTATTTGCCTACGAAGATGTTGATACCGGCCGCATTCGGACCACCGCGTTTTGCTCGTGGCAAACCGTGAAGGACAAAGTGTGCCGAAAAATCCAGGCGCATTACGATTCAAAGACTGATGATCGACAAGGCATTAAGCACCTGAACTCCGAGAGGCGTCGCTAGAGTCCGCAGTGCCTCTTGATGCACCGTCTCCCGAAACCGAAACAGTGCTGGTCGTCCGGCCCGGTGCGCTTGGAGACACAATCCTATCTTTGCCTCTGGTGGCTTCGATACGATCTGAACATCCCGATGCTCGAATAACTTTCCTCGGTAATCCCTCGTATCAGGATCTCCTGCCGCGGCACATAGATTTCCAGTCATTTGATTCCTCCCAGTGGCTTTGGCTTTTCGGAGAACAGGCCGATGTCGGGCACAAACGGGCATTCGACCACGCGTACGTCATCCTGAACAGGTCGGATGACGTGGCCCGAAACCTCCGTAACACCGGCACCAAGTCCGTGTTGACCGCTTCGTTCACTTCGCCCCAAGGGCAGCACGTGGTGGAACATCTTCACGAAGCGCTTGGCTTCTTTGTTCCGCCGAAATTGCCAGCTCTCATGGATCTGGCCCCCGCGAGGGAAAGCGATACGATCTGGATACACCCGGGGAGTGGCGGCCCCAAGAAGTGCGTCCCACTTGAGATCATCACGCGACTCGCTGAATTCTTGCGCAGGAAGACCGATTTGACAGTTGCTGTCACCGTTGGAGAGGCTGATGACTTTCTAAGGGATCTCCCCGAATGGGAAAGGCTGGCTAGTGGACCGCGTACATTCCTCGCGGAACACAGGCCCATTCCCGAGTTGTGCCGGGAATTAGGCGGCTCCAGGCTATTTGTCGGAAACGATTCTGGCATCAGCCACCTTGCCGCGGGACTTGGGATACCTTCTTCCGTTTTCTTCGTGACGACCGACCCTGTTCAATGGTCCCCCTGGGTCCCGGATGACCAGTTGAGGATTATTGATTGCCGTGGAGAGGGAGTTCTTCGACTCGATTCAGAGCGGGAAGCAGAGCGAATTTTGAGATTCGCGGGGTTATAGTAGGGGTAGGCCGCGGCAAGGCTGTCGGCTTAAGCGGAATCACGTGAGCCAACATCGTCACAGCGGCGAACCCCGGATCGGAAGTCCGGGGCAGGCGTCGGAGTCCGGAAATTCAGCGTCAAGGGGGATTGAGAAGCCTAGAATCACGCTTTTGCCGGAATGGCAATAGGAGTATCCGCGTCAAGGGCATATGGCTTAATTCAACACCATCCGCGATCTGAGAGGCACGGCGGCCTTGTTCGGATGGGATTCGTCTTCTAAGTGAAACCGAGTGTGTCGAGCCGATTGTGGAAGGACAACCGGCGCACAGAAACTTTTGTCCGCAGTCTTGATCTTCTCTGCCGGAGTGTGGACAATATGATAGTCCGTTGCCCAGCCACGAACAAGACGACGAAGAACTCTGTAAAGAAATGAGTCTGCAACACCTTGTTTTGAAGACTATCCTCGAACAGCCCGGCACGTCCAAGAAACGGATAGCCCGATTGTTTGACCTTTCGAGTTACCGCCTCCACCGAATTTTTCGCCACATAGAAGGGGAACTGGAGGGGCGAACTCTCGTGCACAGTGATGAGAATGGCGTGTGGGTGGTGGAAATGGACCCGGAAAAGTGTATGGGCACACTATGGCGTGGAACTCTTGAGGGTGGATACAGCCAATGTTCCAACAATCCGGAATTCCCGGACAGACGGTGCTACGAACATTCCGAGTGCCACAATCCTGAGATGGTCGCGTTCAAGCGCAAGGTAGATTATCTCACGGGCCCGGCGGAACCTACCGCATTTCATTTGAGCCACCTGACGATGGATATTGTCGAGAATCTTATTCAGAGTTTGCAGAAAATAGCGGCGCTCACGCTCGGGGACCAACTCGAAAAGACAAAGTTCCTGGGACTGTTGGAGGCCGCGCTCAAGACACTCCGATGGAAGGACCTTATGCGGCAGCGACGGTCAGGCGACCGTATTCCGCCTGAGTTTTTCGAGCGCCACCGACGATCCTCGGGCAATACCCTCGAGTACTCTCTGAAGAAGCTCTTCCTGGTCCTGGAAGTAACCTCGGACGCCACCAGACAGCAGGTCCTCAAGGCTTGGCGAAGACTGGCCCGGCGTTATCATCCCGACGCAGTCGGCGGCGATGAAGAGCGGATGAAAGCAATCAATCTTGCCAAGGAAAGAATTTTTAGGATCAAGAGGTGGGATTGATAGCCACAGACGCTATTGTGAACTGCATTTCAAATTGCGCTCTGTTACCGTTTTTGCGGTTCTCCCCTCTCCCTTTCCCTCTCCCGCCAGGGGAGATCCCGCGTTTCGCGGGACTCCCTCGACGGGAGGGGTTGGAGAGGGTGATTTTTCACGCGATATTCAATACCGTGAGCTATATAGCCATCGCCAAAAGTAATGACCTGTTCACCGCCCGTCACCCCGGCGAAAGCCGGGGTCCGGAACCCGGTCCGGGGATTGAAATCCCGCCTGCGGCGGGACTGGATTCCGGCTTTCGCCGGAATGACGGTGTCGGGCTGTCTCCAATCGGACAAAACTTTTGGCAATGGGTAGTGCGCCAGGCAAAGCTTGGCATCTCTTTCAGGGTGAGAGTCCCTGTCGGGTAAGGCCTAACCAGCCACCCGTATCGAGTGTTGCGGATATGGAGGAGGAAGTCAACGACGACCGAACGAGATATCCGAAGCGTACACAGAGAATCCTGAGGGCCGCAGGGGAGGCCGCACTCCCCTAAGCGATTCAGCCTCGTTACGCCATTAGAGCAGGCGGCGACGGTGTTACCTAACCGGAAGCCAACACAAAGGGATCGTTACGGTGAGATCCTGGAGGGCCTGTCGGGGTCAGAGAGCGTGGCACGCAGGAAGAGAGATGTCAGGAACCTGGGAGGCCCCATGGTCTCCCTCACAAGAGGGTAGGGTGTTTCGACGCAAGAAACGAAGGCCACCTGATGGATCATGGGGAGTCAGATCGCTCCATCGTCCTCCGAGGCGGGAGAGCCGACCACATGGGGAAGGGAGCGACAGGGCTGCGTAGCCCGCAAAGGCAACATGAGCCGGATACGACATGCTGGAACAACTCATGCAAACCTCACTGCGGGGAATAGCGAATCGGGCAGCGACCCACAAGGAGCATCGGTTCCGCAACCTGTCCGGACTTCTCAATGAGATCAATCTGGCCTGGTGTTTTAAGTTCTTGCGAAAGGACGCAGCACCGGGCGCAGATCGTGTGGATGTCCTGGATTACCGGCAAGAGCTGGAATCCAATATTCGCAATCTCGTTGAGCGTCTCAAGGGTCAGCGGTACCGAGCGAAGTTGGTGCGGAGACGTTATATTCCCAAACCGAATGGGAAAATGCGTCCCCTGGGCATCCCGGCCACTGAGGACAAGCTGTTGCAAGTCGCAGTAGCCAAAATCCTCGAAGCTATCTATGAGCAAGATTTCCTGGACTCAAGCTATGGGTATCGTCCCAATCGCAGCCCCAAGGCTGCGAGTCAGGACCTTGCCCGGACGCTTCTAATAGGAAAGTATTGCTGGGTTGTGGAAGCGGATATCAGAGGCTTCTTCGATACCATAGATCATCAATGGATGATCAAGATGCTCGAAGAGCGTATCGAGGATAAACCGTTTCTCCGCCTCATTCGTAAATGGCTTCGAGCGGGGATACTGGAGACGGACGGCCAAGTGGTGCACCCGGTAACGGGAACTCCGCAAGGCGGCATAGTGTCTCCCGTGTTGGCCAACATCTACCTCCATTATGCGCTGGACCTCTGGTTTGCGCGGCGGATCAAACCCCGATGTCAAGGGGAAGCCATGATCATCCGCTTTGCTGACGACTTTGTCTGCACCTTCCAGTACCGCTCTGATGCCGAGTCCTTTTATCGTGATCTCGGTGAGCGGCTGGGCAAGTTTGGGCTCAAGGTGGCCCCGGATAAGACTCGCATCCTCCGCTTCTGCCGGTTTGATCTGAAAGGAAGCGGTCGATTCGACTTTCTGGGTTTCGAGTACTATTGGGAGCGGACCCGCACAGGACGCCTCGGCGTCAAACGGCGGACCTCCCGGAAGAAGCTTCGCGCTTCCCTTGCCAATATGACCGACTGGATCAGGCGCAACCGCTCTCTACGGGTGGGTCAGCTTCTTTCCATCCTGTGTGCGAAATACCGCGGGTACTGGAATTACTATGGAGTGATTGGCAACTCAGCCAGTCTCGGCCAGTTCTTCTACCGGAGCAAGCGTATCCTGTTCAAGTGGCTCAATCGCCGTAGTCAACGTAAGAGCTATACTTGGACGGGGTTCCAGGCTCTCCTGGATTTCTTTGGCGTGGAGGGACCTCGGATCACCCAGCAGCACGGCCCAGCTCAGCTTCGCCTCCTGTGATCACCTCTGCCCGTGCGGCATCGAGCAGCACTGAAGAGCCCGGTGCGAGAATATCGCACGCCGGGATCCGTGAGGGGGCCGTCGGGCAACTGGCGGTCCTACCTCGATTAAAATAGCCAAAAAAGGAAGGGGACGCGTTAGCATCCCCTTCCTTGATTCTCAGATTTTCGATTCGAGTAACTACCAGTAGGTCCCAAAGACGCCTTCATCCGTTCCGGCGATCAATTTGACCGCCATCGAGTCTTTCTTGGCGAACGGGGCGAATCTCTTCTTGTGCCTCGGACCGCCGTACCCGAAGCCCATTGGTCTGCCCATGCCCATCCCATATCCTAAACCGGGAGGGCCGCAAACCGGCGGTCCGCACATCGGGGGGGGGACAGGGAGGCGGGCACATTGCCATTGGTCCACAAGGAGGCGGTCCACACTTGGGTCGGCACCCCATCTCCAGAAGACAGTCAACCGCCTTGAAGGGGAGCGAAATTACTCCCACTACCACATCGCAAGCCCCCTTTACTATCTTAGCCAGCGGATTTTCTTTACAGCGCGGTGGCATACAGGGAGGTGGACCACACATAGGTCTAGGCCCACACACAGGCCCCGGGCCGCATACCGAAATTGGTGGCGGGCACAGCATGGATGGGGCACACATGGGGGGCGCACATGCTGGAGGCGGACAGACCGGGCCTCCTGCTAATGCCTGTCCTCCGGCAACACCAGCCAACAGGCCAGCTATCAGCAAGGCTCGGACGAGAACTCGCTTAGTCATCCTATACACTCCTTAATGAGGCAGATCAGATGCAAGCCAAAACAACTTTCCGCCTGCCCCTGAAAAAAATGGCTTATCCTGAATGTTCCGCACCATAGCAAAATGGCTCATGGCTTGTCAATCAAAGAATTTTCCGCAGAGACAAGGGGCCTTTGAAGTCCGCGGCTCCTATTCCTCCTTCTCTTGCCAAACAGGTTCTTCGTCCGGCATTTCCGATTCCGGCTTACGAGGAAAACCGATACGACCGCATCCAAAGTCGGGTGTCTGACAGGAACCCAGGCTTGCCAGGATCTTTTGCTTGAATGATTTGCCCGACCGTTGCCACTCCTGGATAGACATTTCAAAAAGCGGCTCGTGATTTTTGTCGAAGCGGACCTTACCTCTCGGGCCGGCTATTTCCATATCCTCGATGGCTTTGATAATCTTGATCGGATCTCTTTCATGGCTGTTCGCGTCAAAGCCCCGCAAATGGCAGCGGCTATATCATAACCTTCCGCTGCCTTTGCTATGTCATTAACATCAGATCCCATTTGATGTTTCATTGTATCCGCGAATTCTTTGGCGTCCCTGAGCGCTGTCAATGTCTTTACCCCCGCAGAAGCATCACCGAGCTCTCTGAGGGTGTGAGGGAAGGCGGTCAAAGATTCCGGACCGATTACGGGCTTCTTGGCGGAAGGAGAGGCACTACGCAGTGCCTTGAGAAACGCAACCGCGGATGACTTCTTGAAGGAAGCGAAGACGAAATCGGGCTTGGTTTCCAGCCATCGCGTCTAGGACCGCTTTTACCCCTTTTATATCTTCGGAGACCATGATTCGGTTTGCAAACACTCCGCCGGCCCGATCAAAGCTATACGCGAAAAAGTCGGCCTCTTCGTTCCCTTCGGCATCGTCGTCACCGGTCAAGAGAGCAGTCCGGCCAAGGTTTCTTCATAGCCCAGGGAGCCAATGGCTGAGCCGCTTGATAGGAATTGACGCACAATCGGAAGCTCCCTGGTAAACACATCTCTCCAGCAACCAGACGCACCGCGGGATTTGTTACGAACAGGATCGCGTTGCTACCGCCTACGCCGTGGATCGTTAGTTCGGAGCCCTTAATTGACGGAGGCCCTACGAGGAAGCGTACTTCCTGGTTCATCAAGAGATCGGCAAGGGCCTCCAACGTCTTTTCGTCGTCAGGACCGGAATCTTTTTTCAACAACTCGATTGAAGGAGCTTCTGAGCCCTTTTCTTTGAGAAAAAGCTCGAATCCTGAGATCAAAGATCGAGCTTCCGCCGAATGGGGTCCGTGTTCCGGTAAAATAAAGCCCACTTTCTCGATGGGCTTTTCCTGTGCTCGAGCCAACGACATTCCTCCCAGCATGAGCGCAGCCGAAGCGCCTGTACAGATGAGAAATTCTCGGCGCGAGATCCGGCGTTCCACACATTTTCGCGGGGACTCCCTACAGGAAGAGAGGGCCTCTTCGGGGTCTCGGCTCTCGCTCGGCCAACGTTTGATGTCGTATCCCGCGACTTTTTCTCGGCGCGACATGTTCTTTGTTTTATCCCCTTTTCCCGGCTGGTGCGTGATTCGATTGTGATTTCATTGCCCGGCATCCTACCTTAAACCGGGGAAGGTGTAAAGAAACCAGGTATAGCGGTCCGTGAGTAGAGCGCCTTATGGAATCGTTTCTGAAAACGGCTACAGTTTGACCGGGAGTTCCCGGACACCCGTGCGGCAGTTGCCATTTCTATTGTTTGAGGAGAGTGGATTTAACGCCCTGGTTGACCGGGCGGGGGAGGAAGCGGTGGCCTCAGATCCTGTTCAGGAAGGTCGGCACGCGGAAGGCGATCCTCCTTGAAGGTCTTGCTGAATGCGTCCAGGCCTTGTTTGACAGCCTCAAGCAGGTCTTTGTTGGTGTCACCGAATTTGCGGATGGCTTGAATCGTTTTGTCCGCGTCTTCAAGAGTCTTCTGATTGCTCTCAACAACCCCGCGGCTGAAAGGTTTGAGGACTTTGTCGGAGAACTCTTTGCCGGCTTGATACATCTTTTCCGGGAGCACGTTGCGCTCCGGGTCTTGGAGAAACGATTCCACCTGGCCTTTGATTACGCCCTTAGTGATCGGATAGAGTTTCTTTGCCAGCCACTCAGAGTCTTGCTCCAGCTTGGCATCTGGAACTTCTTTCAGAGACTGCTTCAGCTTTTGTGCAGCCGCGGAAGCAGCACCCTGGACAAAAGGTTGGGCAACTTCCGCTGCCCGCTCGCCTTTAGACTCAGTCATTAAGCCGGACAGCAGGTTTGTCAGGCCGTAAAGCGCCAGGAGGAGCACCAAACCCGCCAGAGTGTAAGCAAGAAACTTTTTCATTTACTGCCTGAAAACGCCCCTCGAACGGACGCGTCCGAGGGGCCGATATCAAAAACCCGCGGTTTCCGTCAGGGCATCGGACGGCCCCACGAATAGCCTGCAGGATAAGCGCGGCTTACCTTTGTCTTACGGATGGGCTGCCTCATGGGAGGAAGACAGACCGGGGGAGGACAATCCATCCGAACACAAACCACCTTGCAACTCGGCGGTATAAAGGAATCCTGGGAGCACTTAACGATGGCCATTTCTGAAGCGTGGCCCGGAGTAGGCCCGAACCCTTGGTACAAGGCTCCTCTCGCATTCTTGGCGGTCGCCACGAACATACCTCCGGCATGACTCCAAGCTGCCATGAGCAGCACCAACAGCAAGCCGGTACCGACAGCGATGAACTTCCTATTCATTTCCTACCTCCATTTACTCAATCATAAATAATGTGTCACCAGTAGTCCAGCACTACGACACATGCATCCGGAAAAAAGTTCCCGGTTGGATTCCTTCGGGTCCAGTCCGATGCGTGACCGAACTTGTGAAACAAAGCACTAACCCTCGCTTTCCTTTAGACAAGGCTGGCCCGTGGCCTCCAGAACGCTTGCCCACAGCTTGCCCCGCAGGTCCAAACGCCTGCGCCCGGCTACCACCAGGTTTACTGGGATGTAGACAAACTCGTCGTTCCAGGTCCCGACCACCATATTTGTTTTCCCTGCCATTCCCGCGTCTACCGCGGTCTGACCGAGAAAGCCGCAGAAGATCGAGTCGTTGGCCGTGGCTTCCACCGAACGGATCATGTAGCTCGGATCTATATACTTGAGATTCAGCCTCTATCCCTTTGGCCTTGAAATGATCAGTTATTGCATTTTTCAAAAGCACGCCTATATCTCCAAGCCTGGGATTGCCGGACTCGTCAGTCCCTTCCGCCTTGAGAAACTTTTGTCCGGCTCCTTCCGCAACTACTATAACCGCGTGCTGCCGCTCTTCCAGGCGCTTTTCCAACATCGCCAGCAAACCATGCGGACCTTCGAGGTCAAAGTCAGACTCAGGTATCAAAACAAAATTGGCATCTCGCTTTGCCAAGGCTGCGCTGGCCGCGATAAATCCGGAGTGGCGCCCCATCAACTTTACCAGTCCCACACCATTGGGTGCTCCAGTAGACTCGACATGGGCTGCTGCAATAACTCGGGTAGCCATGCTCACGGCCGTGTTGAATCCGAAGGAACGTGAAAGCAGATTGATGTCGTTGTCGATGGTTTTGGGGATCCCGATAACGCTGAGCTTGGCCCCGCGTGCGCGGATCTCGTCCGCTATCTTTGCAACGGCCCGAAAAGTGCCGTCCCCGCCGATAGCGAAGAGAATACCTATATTCATCCTTTCGAGAGCATCCACGATCTCGTCGATGGGCTGCGGTCCCCTGGACGACGACAGAATAGTTCCGCCAAGTCCGCCGATATGTGCCACCACATTCGGCGTAAGTTCCATGACAGGGTGTCCGTACCGAGGGATAAAGCCCTGTAGTCCGTGCCTGATGCCGAGCACATTCTTTACGCCGTAAATATGGTAGAGGGTCAGGACCAACGACCGTATGACGTCGTTAAGACCGGGGCAGAGTCCGCCACAGGTTACCATCGCGCGACTTCAATTTGCTGGGATCAAAGAAGATTTTCTGGCGCGGTCCCGCCTTCAGGAATGAGACCGGCTCCCGGCCCTCCCTGATAGCTTGAGCGACCTTGCGGGGCGAGAGATCAAAGAGCACATGCTCATTTTCGTCCACCCACTCCACCCGCTTCAAGGGAGAATCTATTCTAGGCTCTCCAAGAGATTCGATGGTCGTGTCCATACGTAGTGGCGCCCTTACCGCTCCAGAACATTTCTTTATGCAACATCAAGGACTTAATCCATTCGGAATGTTTCACTATACCGCAGATAGCTAAAAAAAGCAATAAAAAAAACTTATTAGGAGTAACGGTTCAGTAATGTAGGGAAGAAATCCCCTCATGCCGTCTTTAGGATAGAGCGGCGAAGCGGCGATCTGGAATGCTCCATATTGTAAAGAGGTTAGGGGGCATAGAGGTTAAAATAGGGTTGATAGATTACTGGCAGACTAGCCTATGGGAACACTTCGGTTCCACGAACCTCGCTCCGCGATGAAGATCTACTTCCTGTACTCCGGGGAGAAGAGTGCCCAGGTATAAAAACGCGAATTCGTATCAAACGTTGAAACGGAAAAGGACTATGTCCCCGTCCCTCATCACGTAATCCTTCCCTTCAAGCCGTACTTTGCCCGCTTTATGGGCCGCGGCCATTGAGCCGGCCTCCGTGAAATCATCGTATCCGACCACCTCGGCCCTTATAAATCCCCTTTCTATATCTGAGTGAATGACGCCCGCGGCTTTCATCGCGGTCTTTCCTTTGTCAAGCTGCCAAGCCCTGACCTCGGGATCTCCTACCGTGAAGAAGACTATGAGATTCAGGAGCGCAAAAGACGTCCTTATTATCCTTTCTTTGGCACCTTCTTCCAGTGCAAGGTCATTGAGAAACTCTCTCGCATCTTCCTCGCTGAGCCTTGCGATTTCCGCTTCAGTATCTGCGTAGAGCCAATCCAGTGCCACATTAGGTTGGCCTTGCACGCGGGCGCTCACTTCTTCCAGGATAGACCGGATGTTCTCTCTGCTTTTATTTTCCCCGGCATTTATCAAAATTAATTCGGGCTTGGCAGAGAGAAACGAGAACCCCCTCAGATCTTCGGATTCAATCGCGGGCTGAAAGGTACGGAGCGGTTTGCCGTCGTTCAGGAGGACCTGGGCCTGTTGGAGTAAGTCAAGTTCGTGGGTGAGATCTTTTCGGCCCCTTTGCACATCCTTACTGAGGCGTTCGATACGTTTTTCAATAACCGCCATATCGGACAAAATCATCTCTTCTTCCACCGCGACATAGTCTTTTAACGGTTCCGGTCGGCCCAGGGCAGGGGAATCAAAGAATCTTATGCAATGCAGAAGCGCGTCCAGAGGTCGTATGTGAACGAGGGTCTTGTCGCCTATGGAGCCGCCCGGTTTGCCTTCGCCTGTGATTCCTGCAATGTCCAAGTACTCGACATGCACGGGGGTGACCTTTTTGGGCTTTTGGTACTCGACCAGGAATTCTAGGCGAGGGTCCGTGACCTTCACTACCCCCAGGCCCGGATCCTGGTGGCCCCTGCGCTCTCCGGATTCAATGCCACCGGTCAGCGCCCTGAAAACTGTGCTTTTCCCGCTTCCCGGCAGTCCGATAATCCCCAGTTTCAATAGTGGCCGTCCTTTCTTTTTTCTGTCCAAACGGCCGCATTTATAGCCCTCCCACTCGAAATGGGAACTTCGGCAGAATGGAGCGCGATGTCAATCAGTTGCAAGTGTTCTGGCGGGATATATGTGAGCCAGCCGCCTGAATCATCAAGAGCGTCTGGCCGCGGGTCAACGGGCATGCACAAAACGGATATAGAGCAGGACGTTGTTGCCCTCTTTTCTGGCAGGTGACGGAGAACCGGCTTCCGATTCCTTCATGCCGGATGCCACTGCACCGTGGTTAATCAGTTCAGTGGTTAGGTTGCCGTAGGCGTCTGAAGGAATCATCACGCCGACCACCACTTCTCCAACATGGCCACGATTATTCTCATCGACCAACCTGCCTTGAATATTCGGCAATATGCGCTTCAAGGATTCGACAGCCTGATCGATGCTGGGGCTTTCCACAGTCAGATTGTCCGCGCCTATCCGGTCGGCTATTGTGGGGAAACTCCTGCTTACACTTTCGAAGTTGTTTCCTAGTGATTCCGGCGTTGACTTGGGTAAGAGAGGAAGGCGACTGGGGGGGGTAGAAGGCTTGCTTTCGGACGCTGCCATCACGGGCACCTGCATTTGGAGCGGTTGCATGGCGCCGGCGTCCTTGCGCGCAATTCGCTCGTCAGCGTTCGGCCTTGTGCCGGGATCGTAGAAGGATTGGTAAGATGCCAGTGACGGCACTAAATCTGTATGAGAGTAATTATAAAGGACAAACCCGGCGGCCGCGATAAAAGCCAGCGCAGAGACACCCACAGGGAGCGGCAGAACAAAAGGTGCGGAAGAAAAGATATTTCGGAGAAAGTCCAGGAAGGAAGAGGAGGGGGCGTAATGAAGTCTCGCTGTTAAGTTGGGCGATGAATTCCCTGGGCGGGGCTACTCGGTCCAGGTTGGTCAGGGCGCGGACAGTCATCCCGTACCATTTGAAATCCTCTTTACACCCGGGACAGCTATGAAGGTGCTTCCAAACTACTGTCTCTGTTTCGCTGTCCACTTGCTCCTCATGGAGTTCCCCAAACAGGCCGCTTATTCGTTCGCACTCACTCATGATAACGCCTTCTTCAATTTTTCTTTCACGACCATCCGCGCCCTATGCAAGCGGGATTTGGTCGTTCCTTCCGGAAGATCTAACATCCGGGCTATTTCTTCATAAGAAAAACCTTCTATATCCCTCAGGATCACTATTTCCTTGTGATCCGGATCGAGGTCATTAATTGCGTCTTGAACAATCTTCTGAATTTGTTTGCTGGCGAGAATCGTTTCCGGGTTAGTGGTCAGGTCCGGAATCGCTCTCTGCAAAGAGTCCCGTTCCTCCTCGCCGTTCGCTTGGCCTCTGTTAGCAAAGTACCCCCTCCTCTTGAGGTACTTAAACCTGTTCTTCCCTCTGTTGGTGGCAATTTGAAACAGCCACGTCGAAAACTTGGCGTCTCCTCGAAATTTCTTGAGATTTTGGTACGCAGCAGTAAAAACCTCCTGCGCTAAGTCGTTAGCCTCTTCCGAGTCTCCCACGAATCGGTAGGCTAAGTTGTAGATCTTCTTATAATATTTTTCGACGAGAATATCAAAGGATTCTCGGTCGCCTCGTACGCACCTCTCTACTATTTCTCTGTCATCATCTGTCTCAGGTTTGAAGGCTGAGAACAGGAACAAGCTTACCATGTTCAGACAAAGGCAATTCAGAATTGTTTCAGGGAAGCCAGTCACTTGACGATTTTTTTCTCCGCGCAAAATTCTTATGAAAATAAGGGGAAATGAGAGGCAAAGTCAAGAAATAAGCATTATACCATATAAACGTTCAGTTAGACACCGGGTGGTATCACTATCCGCTGTTGAATTCAAGGGCATCACAGTGTTACATTAACAGTTCCGCTGCGCCCCTACCGAAGCCTTGACTCAGGCTCGACCGGGCCTTCGGACGTACCGGAGGAAATAAACACGGCCCGATTCGCCTGTCGGGACGGAGGTTTCTGCCCCCGGTACTGCCAAAAGTGCCGCGCGCAGTAGAGCCTATTTTGCTGCACAATTTTGGAGGAATCCATGAGATTGTCCAGGAGGGTAACAGAAACACCGCCGTACCTGTTCCATCTGATCGATGAAAAGCGCAAGGCAGCCCAAGAAAGAGGAATCGACGTTGTTTCCTTAGCCGTAGGGGACCCGGATCGCCCAACCCCTGACTTCATTCTGAATCTGATGAACGAGGAGATTCATAACCCGCGTAATCATGTTTACCCCAGTTACAAAGGCGAGCCGGACTTCTGCGAAGAAGTGGCCGCTTGGTTCCGGAAGCGCTTCGATGTCGAATTGGACCCCCGCGCTGAGATCATGGCAGTCATTGGAGCTAAAGACGCAGTCTCACACCTGCCTTTCGTTTTCCTCGATCCGGGCGATCTGGGAATCGTAACCGATCCCGGGTACCCGGTCTATGAAGCAGCCATTGGTTTCGCAGGCGCCAAGGTTGTCCGAGTCCCGTTGAAGGAAGAGAGCGGTTTCCTCCCCGATCTTGACGGCATAGATCCGGCGATGGCGGACAAAGCCAAAATAATGTTTGTGAATTATCCGAACAATCCGACCGCGGCGGTGGCTGATCCAAGTTTTTTCGAAAAGCTTGTGCCGTTTGCTCGAAAACACGAGCTCGTGATTCTGGCTGATAACGCGTACTCGGAGGTATACTTCGAGGAAGAAGACCGGCCTATAAGCATAATGAAGGTCAAAGGAGCGAAAGACATTGCCATAGAGATCCATTCGTTTTCCAAAACCTTCAACATGACCGGCTGGAGGATCGGATTCGTTACAGGGGGAAAAGACCTGGTCAATGCTTTTCTCACCTTAAAGTCCAACTTTGACTCCGGCGTATTTATGGCCATTCAGAGGGTTGCAGCGCGCGCTCTAGGGCACCCCGACGCGCCTGCGTTCGGTCGAGAGCGGACCACGCTGTTCAAGAAGCGCCGGGACCGGATCGCGGGGGCGCTCACGGAACTTGGTTACGGGTTCCAGCTTCCCAGGGCCAGTTACTATTTCTGGGTTCACATTCCGGAGCCATACACATCTTCAGTGGCATTTTGTGCCGACCTCCTGGAGACACAGGGGTTGATCGTTACCCCCGGTGTCGGTTACGGACCCAGTGGCGAGAATTTTTTCAGACTTTCCATGACCTCACCCGATGAACGAATTGACAAAGCCATGGAGAGACTCAGAGCATTCTCAAAGGAACACTTATGAAAGCAACGTTGGTATTGGCTGACGGCACGGTCTTTCGAGGGGCGGCCGTCGGAGCGAGAGGCGAAAAGGTAGGCGAGGTCGTCTTCAACACAGCTATTACCGGGTATCAGGAGATACTCACTGACCCGTCCTATCGAGGGCAAATAGTCACTATGACGTATCCTCACATCGGCAACACGGGCGTAAATTTTGAGGACAACGAGGCTGTACGCCCTTTTCTTGCGGGCTTCATTGTCAAAGAGTTTTGCCCCCTCCCGAGCAATTGGCGAAAAGACGATGACCTGGGAGATTTTCTTAAGAAACACGGAATCATGGGGCTACATCAGATTGATACGAGAAAACTGACACGCAACTTGCGAGAGACCGGTGCCAAAAAGGGGATCATTTCCACAGAAGATCACGATTATGAAAGCCTCTTGAAGAAAGTGAGGGATTTTCCGGATATCGAGGGGCTCGACCTGGTGAAAGAGGTCACGTGCTCGGAGCCGTACGACTGGGATGAACCGACCTGGCGATGGAATAGCACGCCGGACAGGCCCGAGCCGCAATTCCGGGTCGCGGCTTACGATTTCGGCATCAAACAAAATATTCTGAGGCTTCTCGTAGACGCGGGGGCAAAAGTGCGAGTCTTCCCGGCAACGGCAACTGCTGAAGAAGTCCTGGCTTCCGAGCCTGATGGAGTCTTTCTGTCCAACGGCCCCGGCGATCCCCAGACCGTCACGTACGCGATCGAGAACGTCCAAAGACTCATTGGTAAGAAGCCTGTTTTCGGGATCTGTTTAGGTCACCAGATACTTGGTCTGGCACTCGGCGGGAAAACGTTCAAGCTCGCGTTCGGCCATCACGGAGCGAATCATCCGGTTCGGAGACTGGAGACCGGCCATGTCGAGATAACATCTCAAAACCACAATTTTGCGGTGGATCCGGAATCAGTGCGATCTGAATGCGAAATTACTCACATAAACCTTAACGATCAAACAGTGGAAGGGTTTGTCCACAGGAAATATCCCGTGTTCGCTATACAGTATCATCCGGAGGCCTCACCAGGGCCGCACGATTCTCGGTACCTCTTTGACAGATTTAAGAAGATGATAGAAGAGTCGTGAGGGTCGCATTTGTCTGGTGGGGGCAAGAGTGTCATTGCGAGTCCCGCGTCGCGCGGGACGAAGCAATCTTCAGTAGGGAAAATGGAGATTGCTTTCCCGCGGAACGCGGGATTTCACTCCTCGCAATGACAGAAGCGACGACGTGTTTCGGAAGTCGAACGCATCGCGGGCGTGGGGCAGATTACAGGGTCCTGGCTGAAGCCCACCGGTAGATTTTTTCGGCAGCTTTGAAGTGTTGGGGAGAATTCAGGACCACGACCACGTGTTCCTTTTTTTGATCTTTGAAGAGCGCCACGATACACCTACCGGCTGCATTTGTGAATCCGGTCTTAGCCCCGACAAGAGGCAAATTCTTTGCCAGTAACTTGTCATTGGACGCCAGAGGGTGGTCCCGTGGGGTGGAATTGCGCGTACGCATGGTGTAGGTCTTCATGGCCGCGATCTTGCGGATGAGAGGATGTCTGAAGGCTTCCAGAGCAATGAGCGCCACATCGCGCGCGCTGGCAGTGTTGGGCCTCCGGGCTTCAAGGTCTCTGCCATCTTTTCTGCCCAAGGTGATCTTCATGTCGAGGCCGCTGGGGGTGTGAAGGTCCGTACGGGTAGCGCCAATCTGCTTTGCGCGCCGATTCATAGCCACCATGAAGCCGGCCTTGCCTCCCTTCGGGTACGCCCGAGCCAGAACTTCCGCGCAATCGTTCCCGGACGCGATCAGCATGCCATGGAGGAGGTCTCTCACCGTGAAAAGCTCGTCGGGCCGGAGCCCGACCTTATGAGGTTTCTACTTGATCAATGTCTGAGGGAACCGCCAGAACCTGATCCAGGTTCATCTCCTCGAGAACGATTATGGCGGTCAATAACTTGGTTATGCTCGCTATGGGCAGGGGCTCGGAAATGTTTTCAGCCAGCATTACCTTGTCGGTTGAGCAGTCAAGGCAGAACATCGCCTTGGCATGGACCCGAGGCTTGGTGGCAGCCAGCGGCGCTCTTCGAAGCGGCGAAGAAAGCTTGCCCGAGATTACTGGTGCGAGCGGTGCGGCTCCACTTCTTGTTCTTTCCGACCGCAGGGCTGCGGATGCGATGTGCCCCTTCCCGGAAATATGTAGGGGGGTCGAATTTGCGGGCGCATAAGCCGGGACCAGCCCCTGGTGTTCGCCGGCTGCCGCACTCTGGACGGGCGGCCATTTAGTGACAGGATGGCCGGCTGTAGAGACTCGCAGCGGCTGGGGCCGTGCCATGTTATTCTGCCTCACGGTCTGGAGCCTGGGCTGAGCGAGGACGGCTTTCCCATGACTCACATTCGTCACCATTTCTTTCAGCGAGCTAGGGGACTGGATCGGTTCAAGAGCCCACGCATGGCCGATATTGAGCAGAACAATAAAGAAGCCTATTAGTAAAGACGGGTAACGCAATGACCCTCCAAGAGTACAAGAGCACAAGGGTACGGCTCCGGGGGGAATTCTTACTTCAGAAAAAAGTTACAATCCAGGGAAATTATTCCCATACCCTGTGCATATCCTAACCGGGAATTCTCAAGATATTAAAAATATACAATAAAGAGCGACCTGTCAAGACCATTTATTCGACCGAACGCGAAATTATCTCATTCACTCGAGACCTTGAGACAGGCCGTGAGACACGCATTGCCACGAATGTTACAAAATTGTTAGCTCTAATAAAGGAAATTTCCCAAAAATGTGACTTGCAGCGCGCTCTCCGGTCGGGTATTTTGCGTTATTCTGTTACCCGGCGAAGGAGGTGCCAATGGCTGACATGAAATGTTGGGAATACGTCAACTGCGGGAGTCAACAAAAGTGTCCCGCATTTCCCGATAATGGGCGCGACTGTTGGAAGGTGACGGGTACCTTGTGCCGAGGGGAGGTGCAAGGCACTGCTGAAGAAAAAAGGAGGGACTGCATCACATTATGTAAGTTTATGGAAGGGGTGATCGGTGGAAAGGTCTGAGGTGACTTGGTACGCGGTGTAGTATTGCCCGCGGAGGTGTTGTTCTTCCACAAACGCTTTATTCGGCGGCGCGCTTGCAGAGATCTCCTACGGATAGAGCCTATCCATCAGCCTCGGGAATGCGATCGCCTCTCTGACATGGTGGATGCCCGCGATCCAGGCGACCGTGCGCTCAATACCGAGTCCAAAGCCCGCGTGCGGAACCGAGCCGTAACGCCGAAGGTCCAGGTACCATTCGAGCGGCCCGCGGTCGAGACCGTGAGCACTGATCCGTTCCTCCAATCTGGCCAAGGAATCCTCCCGCTGCCCGCCGCCGATAATCTCCCCGTATCCCTCAGGCGCGAGCAAATCCACAGCCAGTGCCAGACGCGGATCTCCCTCATCTCTCTTCATGTAAAAAGCCTTTATGTCGGCTGGATAATGTGTGACGAAAACCGGCCGATCGAAAGCCTGCGACAGAACCGCTTCTTCATCGGCTCCAAAGTCATCTCCCCAGTTGAAAACCGTACCGCGGTCCTTCAGGATCTCGACCGCCTCAGAGTAGGTTATTCGCGGGAATGGGGATACGGTCTTTTCCAATGCGGTGAGGTCGCGCTCCAAGGTGAGGAGTTGCTGAGGACATTTCACCAGCACCTCGCTCACTATTCGGCAGACAAGTGCTTCGGCCAGGTCTATGGTTTCCGAAAGCTCCCAGAAGGCCATTTCCGGCTCTATCATCCAAAATTCGGTGAGGTGGCGCCGCGTCTTGGACTTCTCCGCTCTAAAAGTCGGCCCGTACACATATATCTCCCCGAGAGCCATCGCTGCTGCTTCGCCATACAACTGCCCTGATTGAGTCAGATAGGCCGAGCGATCAAAATAGCCGACCTCGAAAAGTGACGTTGTCCCTTCACACGCGGTAGGAGTCAGTATGGGGGCCTCCACAGACACGAATCCCAGTTCATCGAAAAAGGCTCTAGCCGCACGGGTTATAACCGAGCGGATCTTCAAGAGAGCGGCCTGCCGCGAGGATCTCAACCACAAGTGGCGATTATCCATGAGGAACCCCACACCGTGGTCCTTCTTTGAGATAGGGTACGCGGCGGCCTCGGAAACAAGTTTGATGTCGTTGGTCGCGATCTCGAATCCGACCGGAGAGCGGGGGTCCTTCTTTACCTCTCCCTGTACGATTACCGATGACTCGTAAGGGACGCGGTCCGCGAGGTCAAATGCTTCTTGCGGCACTCGATCGGCCATGACAACACACTGAATCATCCCGTGCCCGTCGCGCAGTTGAACAAAGCGAATTTTTCCTGAGGAACGGCGATTAGCGATCCACCCTCTCAATTCCACTGTCTGCCCTTCATATTGGGCGATGTTGTCTATCGTGATCCACTTCATAAATACCCCCTGGTTGCGACCTCCGGCCATATCAACGAGAGCGCATATGCCACACGCATTCTGCCTTACCGCCCACCAACCGGTCAAGGGTCTACCAAGTGCCCCCCTGCCGGATTGTGACCGACATTGGGGTCGAGTGGGCATTCCCCATTGCATCCACTTTGAGCCTCTGATAAGAAGGTCCTCAATGAAGAGACTGAACGTTATCACCCCATGGCGAGATCCACTGAAAGTATGGGAGTTTAACTCATATTTGATGATCTTCCTCATGGTTCTCATGATTCTGCTTGGCGCACGCCCGGATCGATTGCTTGCCGATCCAAGTGTCAGGCCGCAGGATATTCCAGAGGCTTTGGCCAAGAAAGGCAAGAACGTAACTGCTCTGAAATGCGTCATGAACGTGACGAGCACCTATGACAAAGGAAAACAGCGTCAGGATATCAAAGGATTCCTGCTCTACAGGCGGCCCAACGACTTCAGATTTCAGGGTATCGCTCCTGCCGGTAATTCATTGTTCGAACTGGTAATCAAGGCGAATCTGTTTGAACTTTACATCCCCACGGACGGAAAAATTGTGAAGGGTGGAAAAGAGTGCTTCAGCCGTAGGTTTCCGGATGTTGCGGAGATTGAGGGCTTGATTCCGATGGTGCTGCTCCAATGGAAGGACGTGCGTTTCGACAAGGTGCTCAAACGTGAGGCGGGGAAGATTGTTATCCGCCTGAGCTTTCAGGGGCGCGTGTGGGGCGCCACTCTGGAGCCCGAGAAGTTGCTGTTGACCCGCCTTGTAAGACTGAGCCCAGACGGTGACATTGATCTCACGGCTGACTTCGGCGATTTTCAGTCCGGAGAAGACGGGTGGCTCCCCCGCCGCTTTGTAATCGAATCCCCACAGGGAGGATGGAAAACGCTGGTGAAGATCAACAAGGTCGAACCAAATCCTTTTCTGGTGGAAAAGAATTTCCAGTTGGAGACGACCTTTTCGGCCAAGACCGAAGAGTGTCGATGACACCTGGCCCCGAATTTCAATCCCAACACAAATCTGGCCGCACTCACCCCAGATGAATCGTTTCGTCTACAACATAATTCTCCATACGCTGGTAGCGCCTTTCCTTGCCGCCTACTACTTGCCACGAGTGGTGCTCGGCGGAAAGTATCGGCATTCTTTGCAAGGAAAGCTGGGACGATTACCCGCGGATTTCGTTCCGGAGCGATTGCCGAAGCCTCGCGTCTGGTTCCACGCTGTCTCCGTGGGGGAAGCAACCGCGCTCGGACCTCTTGTGAAAGCATTTAAGAAGCTTAGACCCACAGCGGCGGTGATCGTCTCTACGGGAACGGAAACGGGTCAGGATAGAGCGCGCGAATCTATCTCGGACGTTGATGGCTTCTTTTATCTTCCCCTGGATTTTCCCGCGTTCGTCAACAGCGTGGTCACGAGAATACAGCCGGACCTCTTTGTCTTGATGGAAACCGAGCTTTGGCCGAACTTGATCCACAGCATCAAGTGTAGCGGGGCCACCATTGCTTTGGCTAACGGTCGCATTTCAGACAGGTCTTTCCCCCGGTACAAGAGATTGCGAGGATTCTTCTCTCCGACGCTGGATCGAATCGATCTTTTCCTTATGGCATCGGAGACGGACGGCCTCCGCGTAGCGGAGATGGGGGCTGCCCGCGAAAGAATTCGGATTACCGGCAACACGAAATTCGACGCGGCACTTGGAGAGATCCCTGAGGAGGCTGAAGCACGGATGCGCGGCGTTCTGGACGTAGGCGATGCCGCGAGGGTGCTCGTGGCAGGTAGCACCCACCCGGGGGAACACGAGATGGTCATGGAGGCTTATCGCAGCCTGACAAAAAAGTTCCCGGACCTGCTCCTGATCCTTGTCCCCAGACACGTGGAAAGGACGCCGCAGATAGTGTCGGCCATGCGGGATCGCAATATGGAACCACCGTTTCTCCGGAGTTCCGCAGATGCCGGGGAAAAGAGAAACGGGCGAAAAGTCATAATCGTTGACCGTACCGGCGAACTCTTTCAAATTTTCTCACTCGCGTCCGTGGTGTTCATGGGTGGTTCGCTCGTCCCCAGGGGAGGACAGAATATATTGGAACCCGCGGCCTGGGGGAAAATGGTGCTCTTCGGGCCTTCTATAGAAGACTTCAGGGATGCTCGGGACATTCTCGTGCGTGTAGGTGCCGGCATACAGGTGAACGGAGTTGAAGACCTCGTCCGGCAGGTGGCAGGGATTCTATCCGATCCGGACAGTGCCCGAAGAACAGGTATGAAAGGCCGCGAGGAAATTCTAAGACATGTCGGCAGCGCTCGCAGAAATGCCGAATTGCTCGAGGAACGCTTGTCAGCTAACAGTGGGCATCATTGAGTAAGCGCAATCCTTGCTTCCGGAGATCGCAGCCAACGATTACCATTATTTCGACAGCAGCGTGCCAATCTTCTGTAGCGCCTCTGATACGATCTTGGCCGGCAAGGCGCATATCAGTACCGCCTTGCGAGCATGCCAATCTAAGCTTTTCACTTGGTCGGACAAGATTGCGCCGGTGACTGGCAACCCGACAGGCAAAACGACTTCAAATGGATAGCCTTTGATTTGATTGGTGATGGGGCATAGAATAGCCAGTCTTACCTTGCGGTTATAGCTCTCGGGTGAGAGGACCACGGCAGGACGACGCCCCGACTGCTCGCGACCTGCCTGGGGATTCAAGCTAATCCACACCGCATCCCCGCGTTGAGGAACATAGCTCTGGAGCCCACCATGCTTCGCTTCCTATGGCCGGACCGGTATTAACCTCATGATGCAAGTTATCTTCGGTGACTTGCGCCAGGAGTCCTTCGAGGGTCACCTTTGGTTCGGCCACAGGCGATATGACGAGTTGCCCGTTCACTACTGATACATCAATTGATGATTCGTTCCGGAGTCCCACCTCGGTAGCGAAGGATTTGGGGATGCGCAAGGCCAGACTGTTGCCCCACTTTTGCACTCGGGTTTCCATCTAAAGCCTCCAAAAGCGGTATATACATTGAAGATACGACCATTGCGGGTGTGTGTCAAGTCCGGCGTACCATGCTGTCGATTAGACATTGACCAGACACGTCCAGGTCATGAGCGAAGAAGTCGAACGGTCAACGAGTTGGCTCATCAAAGAAGCAATTTACTCAAATGCAGTGACGTCGCCCTTGCCCGCACGAAGCACCTGGGGCTGATCTTCCAGCAGGCTGATGATCGACGATGGCTCAGGCAAAAACACACCGCCATCGACTACAAGGTCCACTTGGCCCTTGTACATATCGTCTATCGCTCTGGGATCGTCGAGGAGTTGATCATCGGGCATGCGCACGGATGAACTAAGGATGGGGTTACCCAGCTCCGCCACGAGGGCCTGGCAGATGCGATTGTCCGGAATACGAATCCCCACTTCGTTACGTTTGGTCAAGACTATCCTCGGGACCAAGCGGGTGGCCTTCAGGACAAAGGTGTACGGACCGGGCAAGTAACGACGCAATATCTTGTAGGCGTTGTCGCTCACCTGAGCATACTGCGAAATTGCTTTCAGGTCCGCGAAAACGAATGAAAGGTGCCTCTTGTTGTCGATCCTCTTGATACGGCGTACCCTCTCCAGGGCTTTCTTGCTCCGAATATCGCAACCGAGACCGTATACCGTGTCTGTGGGATATACTATCACCCCATCGCCGCGGAGTACGTCGGCAACACGCCCTATGCGTCTTGGCTGAGGATGAACAGTATTTAATTGAAGAATCATGGCCACTGCCTCTGCCGGATCGGTAGGGTCGGCGTCCCTGCCGGTCGTCGATCAGTGACCGGCACGGAGAGACTGTTGCGAAATTCTTTGAACGACCAAGATCGTAGCACGAATACCTTCACCCTCGGTCCCTCTCCCAGAGGGCGAGGGAAGTGCAAACCCGCATTAGACTTGCTCCCTCTCCCTCCGGGAGAGGGCGGGGGTGAGGGTGCCGGAATAGCTGCCACCCTCAATCGTGGCACGAGGGGGACATTGTGCCGAGTTTTGCAACAGCTTCCGGAGGCCGGACTTATCGGTAAAAGCTTCCGGCTACGCGTACCAGGCGGATCGGAATATGTGCCATAAATCATGAAAAACACCGCTATGGATCTTTCCAGCAATCCTTTGAGCTTGGGTAAACTACTCTCCCGTCAAGCAGCAGATCTGAACCGACCCGCAACGCCTTCACCGTAACAAGCCGCGGGGCCTCTTCCAGCCGGCTGATCCCGGCTCCTCCCACTCCCGATGGAGCGCTAGTGCCGCCCACTATCATGGGAGCGTAGAAAAACAGGCACCGGTCTACTACTCCAGCATCCAGTGCGCCCCAGGCCAATGTCGCCCCCCCTTCGATAAGGACCGAGGTGATACCGATATCATACAGACGACTCAGCAGATCCGTCAGGTCCACCTGCTGCGCCCCTTTAGTCCTTAGAACTCTGACCCCTTGCTCCTCCAGGTTTGACTTGTGGCCTGAGGGGGGATCTTTCCGTGTAGCTATAATGACGCCGGCAGCCGATGCCGGATTGAAAATCGCAGCGGTCGGTGGGGTTCTCAGACTGGAGTCCACGACAATACGAATGGGGTCTCGTCCTGGACCTTTCGGTAGACGGGTCGTCAGCGCCGGGTTGTCTGCAATAACGGTCCCGACGCCAACCATAATGGCCGAAACCCGGTCCCTCAGCCTGTGAACTTTGCGACGGGAAGCCTCGCATGTAATCCACCGAGAGTGGCCGGTTTTCGTAGCCACTCGACCGTCAAGGCTCATGGCCAATTTTAGAAATACAAACGGCCGGTGGAGAGTCACATTGGTGAGGTACACCTCATTGATTTGACGGCAGCGGTTCTCAATTACATGGCCTACCACCTCCACCCCGGCGTCTCTCAGCGTCCTGGCTCCGCCACCTCGAACACCCGGATTCAAGTCGTCCATACCGTACCAGACTCTCGCTATTCCTGCTTCGAGAATGGCGTCGGTACATGGAGGTGTGCGGCCGTGATGATTGCACGGCTCCAGCGTCACAAATAGCTCCGCGCCTCGTGCAGCCGAACCGGCAGAACGAATGGCCTCCACTTCGGCGTGGGGTTCTCCTGCGGCACGGTGGTAACCTTTGCCCACCACTTTACCGTCTTTGACCAGCACGGCGCCCACAACCGGGTTAGGGGCTGTGCGCCCGATTCCGCGTCGTGCTAGCCGAAGGGCCAGTGCCATAAACCGTTCCGCCTCACGGGGAATCCTGGACCGTTGGGCTGTCCTCCGGGGTTCCGCTCTGAGATCGTCGTTGCTCCCGGCCTTCCTTGAGTTCATACAATTCCTTCAATTCCTTCATAAATTCTTCGATGTCCCTGAAAGACCGATAGACAGATGCAAATCGCACGTACGCGACGTCGTCCATCTGCCGGAGTTCTTTCATAACCCGCTCGCCTATGTCTGCCACTTTAACTTCTTTTTCCGGCCTTTCAATCAGATCCTGCTCGATAGCATCGGCTACCGACTCTATCCTATCTATGCTGACGGGTCTCTTTTCGCAGGCCCGGCGCATCCCTTCGACGATCTTTCTTCGATCGAACGCTTCGCGACGACCGTCTTTCTTAATAACGTACGGTAGGATCTCTTCTATCCTCTCGTAAGTCGTAAACCTTTTCTTGCAGTTGAGGCATTCCCGGCGTCGTCGAATCACCGAATTGTCCTTACCGAGGCGGGAGTCGATCACTCTGTCATCGATAGCTCCGCAGGCAGGGCATTTCATTTTAACCGCCTTTCAGCGCGTAGTCAGAAAAATATTATCGCCAGCCGATATTTATAATGAATCCCAGTGTCATGCAAGGAAAATAAAGAATTTTCTGTAAGCATTCACGTAATCGGCATTTGGGACCTCATCGGGTTGAATGCTTGGTCAGTCATTACCTGGGAATAGCTTTTGCCTCCTGGGCCACCTTTCCAACTTTTCACGGCCATTGCTTAGGTATCAGCTCGAATCCGTCAACGTGCAACGGCCTGTACAAGCTGAATTCTTTATGATCGAGCGTGAAGATCGTTTTGATTTTCGTCGTTTCAGCAGTTGGACCAGGGCGGCATCGGCTAGATCCATGGGAAGTCCTTGTCGACTTTGCCAGTCGTGCACGCGACACCGCTTCAACGCCCCCCCTTCCGGATGGACGATCTCCATCGCGCCTCTGGCCAGGAACTCCCATAAGTTGTCCTGCGCTTTCCAGGAGAAATTCAGAAGGTAGAAGGCTTCGGTTGAACCGGCCACACTGTCAAGAGAGGGTTGTCCAGATCCTTCAGAACATTGAGGCAATTCCGGTGGTAGTTGTCGGAAGCATCAAAAAAGGCTACTAATGGACCCGTATCAACCAGGATCATCGCTTCTGTCCCCATCGCTCTCGGAGTATCTCCTCTCCTCGCTTTGAGAGGTCTCCCCTTCCGCTTGCTTCCTCGCCTACCAGGTCCTGAATCAACTCGTAGGGGCTTTTCCTTTTTTCTTTAGGACTTTATTACAAAACTGAGTGATCGATCTCTGAGCACCTCGGTCTTGGTGGTTTGAAGGAGTTTGGCCGTCTTTTCAGTCCATGGCATTTGTTTTCATCGAGTCTGGCACTGATGGGCATCGCACGCTCCCTAAGCCACTGAATTATGTACTACAGATTGTATTACGCTAATTCCCCCGTGTCAAGGCTATCCTGTATATACGCGGATGCCGTGGTCCCGGAAATGCTCGCTATGACGGAAATGCCAGGCCCAATGTTGTGAGAAACAAGGCGGCAATGCGTGTTATGCGGAAACCATATAAGAAGCCGGATTGGGGCGAAATGCGCCTCAAGCCATTGATAAAAAAGGTTTGCGCGAAGACGGAAGCAGCGTATTATCTGGAAGCAAAGCCCGAAAGCGTGTTTATCTGGAAAACCATCTAAACAGAAGTTAGGATACGGATGCCTTATGATTGCGAACTGAGCATCATAGAGGAGAACACGACAGTGAAATCCAAATGCGCAAGATGCAAGTTTCGGAACTATGCGGAGCGAAAGCCGAATTCACTACTCGCCCGGATTTGGCGATGGCACACCGGGTGGTGTCCGGGCTGGAAAGCCTACCAAAAAGAATTGGCCGAGAAAGGTAACGCCAAGACATCCTGACCACTCAATGCAGCGGTACGGCCGGCTGCCGTTTCCGATTGACAGGGCGACCACAGAGGGATATGCTTGCAGCCTAGCTAAAATTAAAGTCTTTTGCGCCTCGGGGGTTCACCGGTTTGTATCTGCAAGGGAAGGGGAGTCCATGGAGAAACCGGGTACAGCCATATTTTATTCCGCACAAGATGGGGGACGGTCTGACCGCTTGTCGGTTGGCCGTGAGCGACCTCATCCCCTCCGCCACTTCTTTGCCACGCATCTGCTCGAAGCAGGGGTTAGGCTCCGCAGCCCGGTGGACTGGCTTTGACGGGGCTTATGCAGTCTATATTTACAGGGACAAATTGATCGGGAAGAATCTCGCATGTGGTTAATATGAAAGATATTACCGCGAGAAGACAGGAAGAAGTGGGGACTTCTTATATAGAAGGAAACAGTCTGCGTTTCCTATTTTATGCAGACTGTATAATCATTGTCGGGCCACAAGAGTGGCGGGAGGAAATTAAATGGCTCTGACCAATGCTTACGTTCAGGTCTACGGTCAGCTCCCCGAGCTTTTTGGGCGTATTTCCGGAGGCCTCGGCGCCCGAAGATTCCACTTGTCCAACTTCTCAAGGACTAGGGTTACACGTCATCGAACTACAGAGCAGTCATTCGCTGTTCTAAAAGCTGTTGGGTTCTTGTTGCCCGATGGGCGGCCTACAAGTTCGATATCACGAATTCCGTAACACACCTCGTCAAAGCACTTAGGCCGAAGCCATCCGAGATCCTATCAGTGACCTCTTTAATTGAAGCCAGAGCCGACAACTAGTTGTGGAAACTCATCAAAAAAATTGACTAAAGGCGCCCGTAATGAGTCTCCAGAATACAGCAAAGCTTATGGCCATAATTCTACGCTCTCTTGATCTCTTCTGACCTTTCTGCAAGACCTGAACAGAAAGTTCAGGTTAAGCCTGCGTCGGCTCGCCCACCAGGTCACCGATTCAAACTCCGGAAGGCCTTTCAAAGTCACAACCCCCGTCCTTTTCTCTACAACATACAAATCCACTTGCCGGCGACAAAGACATTGAATTTTCAATGCCGTATTCAAATCGCTCAAGGAGCAGCTACTTACTGATTTTCGAAAAGATCTGAAGGACTTCATGTTCCACGGTTTGATGTTCGAATCTGATGGCGCCTGTTTAGGCCGCAGGATTCGAGTTGGCACTGATCAGGGCCAGCGGAGGAACGCCTCCTTTCAGAGGCACTCTCGGCAGTTGGCATTAGGCGCGTATTAACAATGCGATTGAGATGGCGAGGTTTACACAGTACTTCACTGCTTTGAAAACGAAGTCCGTATCTCTGTATCCGTGATACTCTCGAAAGAAAGAAGGTGCCGAATGGATCGACAAGCTTCCTTCGAAGATCAATCGCATGCAGAGTCTCGCCAAAAATGCGCATTCTCTGATTCCTGGTTGGCGGGAGAAAAGTCTGACGTTCTCGGATTCGTTGATTTTGGACAACTGTCGTCAATCATCCTTGAAAAATGGAAACACTTCGAAGCATTGATTCCCTCCCAGCATTGGCTGAAAAACGGATGGACGAATTGGAGAAAGCAAGACCCTTCATCGCCGACGATAGGGTTCCTGTTTTCCGAGCGAGTTTCACCGAATCTTATGTACATCGCAATCCGTGGCCGCCGAGTTAGCGTCGGACCAACAGGTGGTTCCTGCGGCCGTCAAAATGCTATGCTTTTAGCCATCAGCTGAATTCAAACGAGCACCTGCTGATGCTTTATCTGTGGCCGCGGGTACCTCTTAAGCTTTTAATAGTTCAGGCGGCACGCCGGATTTTTCCTCTGCGGATCTCCGGTGACTCTGTATCCACGAAATCGTAAAGGCGTCGCCGTTCGTCCTGCCTGTCCGACTCTACTCTTGATCCCATTTCAATTCCGCGGCTCAGAACGATTTAATCCGTATATCAAAACAGGAGATCACACTGACTCCTGGGCTTGCAGTTCCTTGACCCAGGCTTTCCATTTCTCCTCTCCGTTACGTCAGATGTTCCTCCATGCGTGCCCTCGCGCCGTCCTGATCCATCTTCTCGATGGCTTGAAACAGCCTTTCATGCTGTTCAATGATGGTGAAAAGTTCTCCTCCGCGAGTGATTGTCTCTGCCGACACTCTGTAGAAGTCGCCCGCGAGATCGAAAATATTCCTGAGGATATGGACTCTTATAAAGTTGCCCGACGCTTGAGCTATCGCAAGGTGGAATCCCATATCATCACGCACTGACGAACGTGAATAAGCTGGTGCCTCTCGTTCCATTCGCCGCAAAAATTCCTTCATCCTGGTCAAGTCCTTCTTGGTTCGCAACTTCGCAGCCAGAAAAGAGGATGCCAGCTCGATGTCTTTCCTGAGTCCGTAAAGATCGCCAAGCTTACCCTTATCTTCCTGCAAGATCTGAACAAGAGGATCGTACACCAGTGGTGAACTCACGGAGCGGATAAAAACGCCTTTGCGATTCTTTATCTCGAGGAAACCCAGTGCTTCGAGCACGTTAATAGCCTCTCGGATTGACGATCTGCCCACTCCGAGTAAACCGCACAAAATTCTCTCTGAAGGCAACTTTTCACCGGGCTGCAACGTTCCATCTTTTATCAAAGATTTTATCTGGGCCACAATCTCTTCCGTGACCTTATACGGCCTGATGCGTCGATAAATTGTCTGCATTTGATCCTTCTTGGAAAAAAGCTTTGTTCGCGTAATCCCGCAGTAACGTGTGGCGAAAGATTGTCATTGCGAGCGCAGCGAAGCAATCTCTCGGGGGATGGGCGTCCGGCGGTGGGGATGGGCATCTTGCCCGTCCTCAATAGACAGGCAGGATGCCTGTCCCACCAGTCCCGCGAGGCGCGGGACAGACTGGACCCCGGATCGGGGTCCGGGGTGACGAATGACCGGCAATCCCGCGTCCCGCGCGGGACGGTCCCACCGATGAGATTGCTTAGTCGTTTCACTCCTCGCAATGACGCGGAAACAGCGATTTCCACCATGTAACTAAGTGGTTACTACTTCGCTGCGGAAATTCTAGCCACTTTATCTCTTAGCAGTATTAGCTGCGGGGCTTTTTCGGGTCAAGAGTCACCGCTAGTGGGCGATGCCCTAATTTGGGACACCTTGGGCGGGCTCTACCCCGCGAAACGTGGGTCACCCCGGACTTTGATCCGGGGTCCAGTCCCGCGTTTCGGGGATGGATTCCGGCGTCCGCCGGAATGACGGTCGATACGCTTTATTAGGACACTGCCTGCTGGTGCGTCCATCTCCCAGTTTAGTTGGTCTGACCATACGGAAAAGCTTGTGGGCATTGCATGCCCTCTTGAGGCCAAGTCTCAACAACTCGCGGGAGTGGATTTCTTGCCAACGCCTTGAAATATTACGCACAAATGCGTCCAAGAGCGGCATGAACGCGAGATGTAAAAAGCCTTGACAGGCAATGATAGCGCTTGATAATCTCTGGTCTGACCAGAAGGCCGCTTCGCGTCACTGGTCGGATGATTCTCCCCATTGAAACAACGTCCGCGGCTGCTGCTCAAGAGATGTCGCATCCGGAGTTGAGGTGACAGAGACAGGTCGCGTTCCGCCCACAACCGTGAACTGGGAGGCCCTTTTGACAGTGCTCGCCCCGTCCTACGGATGAAAACCGATCATGGAGACACAACACTAGTTGGGCAAGAAACTTAGAAAAGTCTGCGAGTACCCGGCAGAAACAGCCGTTTCCCAACGGCAGGTCCTGCGATAAACAGGTTTCAATACATCTGCAATGAGGAGGTAGGAAGATGGAAGCTGTCAAATCAGAGGGAGGCGTGGTTCAAGCCCGGATGGAAGAGTCAGCCTATTCAAAAGTGACGTGGCACCTGATACCGTACCTTTTCATCTGTTACATTTTTTGTTTTTTAGATCGAGTGAATGTGGGCTTTGCCAAGCTCCAGATGCAGCAGGATCTCGGCTTTAGCGACACGGTTTACGGATTGGCAGCCGGTATTTTCTTCCTCAGCTATTTCATCTTCGAGATCCCAAGCAACCTCCTCCTTGAAAAGGTCGGACCACGAAAATGGATAGCCCGGATCATGATTACTTGGGGGGTGGTATCCTCTCTGACCATGTTCGCTAACTCGGCAAACACATTCTATGTCTGCCGTTTCCTTTTGGGCTTTATGGAAGCTGGTTTCTTCCCCGGCATCATCCTCTATTTGACATACTGGTACCCGCCGGCCAAGCGTGCTCATATAACAGCCATGTTCCTGACGGCAATTCCCGTTTCCGGCCTCATAGGCGGGCCCGTGTCAGGGTGGATTCTCGAGAATTTTTCGGGCGCCTCCGGATTGTCCGGTTGGCAGTGGCTGTTCCTCCTTGAAGGGATCCCGTCAGTGATCATGGGTGTGGTCACACTCTGGTATCTGGACGACGGAATCGCCACAGCCAAATGGCTGACCCAGGATGAGAAGACCGTTCTCGCGCATCACATCGCGGTGGAGAAGAAGGCCAAAACACGGCACTCTCTGAAGGACTGTTTCGTCGAATGGAGGGTTTGGATTTTTGGAATCGTCTACTTCTGCTTCGTCGCAGGCTTGTATGGTCTCAGCTTCTGGCTGCCTCAGATGATCAAGAGTACCGGAATAAAGAGCGCCTTTACCATTGGGCTGCTGACCGCGATCCCCAACGCGGTTGCCATAGCGGGAATGCTATTGGCAGGCCGGAGTTCCGACCGGACCCTCGAGCGCCGCTGGCACTGTCTGGTCTGCGGTATCATCGCCGGTTTGGGCCTTGGGTTCAGCGCTGCGTACGGAGCCAATACGTGGATCTCTGTGACCGTGGCCACTGTGGGCATGGTGGGAATCATGGCCTGTTTGTCGATCTTCTGGAGCGTACCCACAGCGATTCTGTCAGGGACAGCCGCAGCCGGCGGGATTGCCCTGGTCAACTCGATGGGCAACTTGAGCGGCTTCGTCGCGCCGTACATGCTGGGGTACATCAAGGACGCGACCAAGAGCCTATCCTTGGGCCTTTATTTATTGGCTGCACTTGTGGTTCTAGGTGGCATCCTGGTCATGGCTTTTGCCCCGCGGCGCTCAAAGTAGCTGAGAAAAGAGAATAAAGGAAAGGATCCCTATCATGCTGAGGCAGGAAGCCCTGCAGAAGTTTATTTCTATTGTCGGCCAGGAGCGCTGTAAGACCTCCAAGGAAGATCTCCTGACTTACGCATACGACGCGTGCATATACGAGTTCGTCCCGGACGCGATCCTCTTCCCTAAATCGGCAGAGGAAATGTCTG
Organism: uncultured delta proteobacterium; assembly: GCA_963828085.1. Lineage (GTDB taxonomy): Bacteria > Desulfobacterota > Desulfomonilia > Desulfomonilales > Desulfomonilaceae > CAWBBA01. The sequence goes on along the minus strand of CAWHDO010000014.1, from coordinate 185,301 downwards.
ACATCATGAAGGTGGCTTCTGCACATAACGTATTTGTAACCCCAAGGGGCGCGGGATCAGGCCTGGGCGGAGAGGCTTTGGCAAAACAGGGAGGCGTTGTCATCTGCTTCACCATGATGAACCGCATCCTGGAGATCAACACTGCAAATCGCTACGCAGTCGTGGAGCCGGGAGTGGTCATTTCCGATCTACAAAAAGCCGTAGAGAAGGTTGGTCTCTTTTATCCTCCGGACCCGGGCAGCGCGGCAGTGGCAACCATGGGCGGCGCTGTCGCTATGAATGCCGGAGGGATGCGCGGGGTCAAGTACGGAGTTACGAGAGACTATCTCCTCGGATTGGAAATTGTTTTGCCTTCGGGCGACACGATGAAAACCGGGACCGTCACCAGCAAAGACGTCACCGGCTACGATTTGACCCGCTTGATTTGCGGCTCCGAAGGAACATTAGCCGTTATCACCAAAATAACCGTCCGCCTGATTCCAAAACCTCGAGACCAAGCGAACTCTCCAGGCAATCTATGACAGTCTCGACGATGCCGGAACAACGGTTTCCAAGATTATCGAGGCCGGTATCATTCCAGCCACCTTGGAACTGATGGATAAGACGATAATCAAATCCCTGGAAGATTTTTCCCACCTGGGATTGCCTCTCGATGCTGAGGCGATCCTGTTGATGGACGTTGACGGAGATCCGGAGACAGTCGAGAAGCAGGCTGCTTTGGTCGCGGGCTTTTGTAAGGACCAGGGCGCGAGGGAAGTAAGGGTGTCGGCCTCGGAAATAGAGAACGAACAACTCTGGGTTGCACGCCGTGCCGCGTTCGGAGCAATAGCCCGGATGCGGCCGACGTGCATTATCGAAGACGCGACGGTGCCCGTGAGTTATCTCACTTCCGCGATCAAGAAAATACTCGAAATCGCCGAACGCCATAATCTTCAGGCTGCGGTGCTGGCGCATGCAGGAGATGGAAACCTTCATCCTTTTCTTCTCTGCGATCAGCGGGACAAGGAGGAAATGGCCAGAGTAGACAAAGCGATGGACGAAATCGTGGATTATGCGCTGTCAGTCGGGGGGACTCTCACCGGAGAACACGGAATTGGCATTACCAAATCCAAGTATTTGCCCAGGCAGCTCAGTGAGACCAGTTTGAATATGATGAAAGGTATCAAGAAGCTCTTTGATCCCCAGGGCATTCTAAACCCCGGCAGTTTCCTCGAGGAACAAAAGTCATGATTGCCGAGCAGTTAAGAGAAGAAGTCTACAAATGTATCAAGTGTGGGCTATGCATGAACGCGTGTCCGGTATACAAACAACTTTACTTCGAGGGAGCTTCTCCTCGAGGCAAAGTTGCAGTTGATCAAGAACGTGTTGGAACAAAGACTGGAGCCGACCGAGAACTTCCAACGTATTCTGTCTACCTGCCTGCTTTGCGAGACTTGCACGGTGAATTGTCCCAGCGGCCTGAAGTTGGACCGTCTCATGAAGGCCATGCGAGCAGAAACATCCGACAAGTTCGGGCTGCCGTGGCAGAAACGGGCTATGTTCCATCTGCTGTCAGGTGATCGCCTGCTGCCTTTCTGTATGTTTTGGGGGCGAACAGTGGGGAATCCTCTCCGTTCCCTGTTGCCTAAGGGCGGCAAGTTAGGAACCATCCCCTATCGTCGGCTTCCGTTGATGAATTCCAGACCCCTGCTGAGCCAGTACCCGGAGGTCGTTTCGCCGGATAGATCTCAAGTTGGTCGGGTGCTCTATTTCACCGGTTGCGCTACCAATTACCTTTTTGAAAACGTGGGCCGGTCGGTGATCAACGTCCTGAGAAGGCTCGGGGTTGAAGTAATAATCCCAAAGGCTCAGATGTGCTGCGGTCTTCCGATCTCTCTCTCCGGCGCTCGAAGGATGGCCCTGAAAAACATACATCGCAATCTGGAGATCTTCAACCGGAAGGATGTGGATGCGATAATCGTGGACTGCGCGACTTGCGGGGCTGCTCTGAAGAAAGAATACGCCTACATCATGGAAGAGACGGGAGAGAACCCCGAACCTGCCAGGGCAATGGCGAAAAAAGTGCTGGATGTCTCTCAATATCTTTCGCGTTTCGATCTGGAGAAATTTGCCCGGCCGGTTCAAGGTCGAGTGACCTATCACGATCCCTGTCACCTCGTGCGTAGCCAGGGAGTAAGAGAAGACCCTCGGAGACTTGCTCAATCGCATCCCGGGAATGGAGTTGGTAGAGATGGTCGGCGCGGATGTGTGTTGCGGAGGCGGGGGGAGTTTCCAGGTGGAGCATCCCGATGTGGCCTCGGGCATCACTAAGAACAAGATTCGGGCCGTATTGGAAACAGGCGCTAATCTGGTGGCCTCCGGATGCCCGGGATGCAGGCTTCAGATCTACGGCAACTTGGAAACCGAAAAGATTGAGGTTGTTCACCCGGTGGAGCTTCTGGCGAAGTCTATGGGATAAACAATTAGCCGTTGCCTGAAGTTTTGTCCCCCCTCACCGTGCCTCTCCCGCCCTGCAAATGCAGCGGGGAGAGGACATTTGTTCCTCCTTCCTTGACGGGAGGAGGGTGGCGTCGGACATTGTCGTTGGCAGTTGCCGACATCTCACGCGACTGGTCGAGTGTCATTGCGAGGAGTGTCCTAATTTGGGAGGCTGGGCGGTCTCTACAAACCGTCACCCCGGGCTCCGATCCGGGCGGTAGCGCCGGCGTCCCTGCCGGCGGTGACTCAACGACCGGCACGGAGGCCGGTCCTACTGTGGATTCCCGCGTACGCCGGAATGACGGCCATTAGGCTAAATTACGGACATTACCCTCCACCCAATCAGATTGCTTCGTTCCGCGTCTCGCTCCACTCTTTGTGACCTCTTCGACGAGAACCCCTTCCTCAGAAATTGAATGACTATCGACCTCTGTGGCCTCCGTCTTGCACAAAACAACTCAACTCTCTAGAATTCTCTTCTCATGGACATGAAGAAGTACATCAGGCCCGCGGATTGGGTTCTTATCGTTTTTTTGCTGGTGACGGCCGTCCTGTCTTTTTTCTTCATTCCGCGCTGGCTCATGTCCGGCTCAACGGACGTAGAGATTATTTCGCGGGACAAGATTCTGAGAAGATATCCCCTCAACGAGGATCGCCGCGTGGAGGTGCCGGGCCCGCTCGGGACCACCGAGGTAATAATAAAAGCGGGGCGTGCCCGCATTCATTCGTCCCCATGTCCGCACAAGACGTGCATTGCAATGGGCGATATTGGGACTGAGGGCGGGATACTGGTCTGCCTTCCCAATGAGATTATTGTGCGAGTCGGAAACGGACAACCCGACGGCCTCGACGCGGTCAGCCGATGACGGATCGTGTCGCGAAGCTATCCAGGTTAGCGTTGCTTCTTGCTCTAGCAACGGTCATTCACACTGCCGAGGCTTTCCTTCCCATAACCGTGGTCTGGTTCAGGTTCGGATTTGCCAATATCATAGGTCTTGCCACGCTCTATTTATTCGGATTCAAAGATGCGCTGTTCATAACCCTGGGGCGCATATTTCTGGGTTCTCTGGCCACCGGTCTTTTCGGATCACCGGCTTTTGTACTGTCCTTGGCGGGAGGGGTTTGCGCGATCGTCACAATGGGGGTGGCACACAGGCTGGGATCGCGCTATTTCTCGGAGATAGGGATCAGCCTCATTGGAGCGGTGGCTCACAATTCAGCTCAGCTTGTGGCAGCCTACTTTTTGTTGATCAGAAACCAGGGGATTTTTCTGCTCTTTCCCATGATGCTGTTGGCCGCGATGGCCACAGGCTTCCTCAATGGGCTTGCCGCTCGATTCTTCATCAGGCACTTCAAGAAAGTCTCAGATCAATCTGCTTTGAAATAAAGAAATAGTTCACCGCTGAGATCGCAGAGTCCGCAGAGAAATCCTCGTTTGCTCTCCGCGTGCTCGCGCACTCCGCGGTGAATTCTGTTTTCCTGCCGATCTCTTGTCTCGTCCGTCAATATCCCATGAGGCCGCAGCATCGGCTGCAAACCGGCATCAGACCTTTTTCGGATATGCTCTTGCGGAACTTCCGGTACGGTTCGGAATTCCAAAGGTCAGTGATCGTCTTTTCTTTGACGTTGCCGACGACAAAGTCATGGTAATCCCGGCAAGGCGACACGTCCCCATTGGAATTGATTTCTACGGCCGAGAATATGGAAACGCAACGGTCGAATCCGAATCTACAGTCGTGGTCGGTATAATAGGTTTCCAGTTCCGCTACATCGGTGAGCGGTGGCATGATTATCACAGCCGGCCCTGACAGGCTCTTGGCACGCTCGTTAATGCGCTTCAACTGATCGGAAAGCACTCCATAGTCCGGTGGCCTCCAATTCCCTATCCAGCCGAAATGCTTTTTTGGCTGGAACCCAAAGCGTTTCTTCGAAGTCTTCCGAGTGCTTTTGTGCCGAAGCTTCGTCGATCCACCAGGCGAGATAAAAAACGCAAACATCAACCTTGTCCCGAAAGACCTTATAAATGTCCACCAGCCGGCTGTAATTGACGTTGTTTATCGTGGTAAGTGCGGCAATCAACGGGAGCCTTTGTTTCTTGTCCTTCCTGATTTCGGTTATCGTGTCGATGGCCCTGGTGATTGTGGCGAAATTGTCTATACTGGGGCTTGCGCCCGGACGGCTGGCGTTATGCGTTTGGGCATCAGGGCCGTCCACGGAGATCTGAATTACAAACATCGGCGCTGAAACAAGCCGCTCTGCATGTTCCGCCAGGCCCGTTCCGTTGGTCGCGATGCTGGGCGGCATACCTAACCGGGCCGCTTCTTCGATGATATCAACCGATCCCTTGTAGAGCATCGGCTCCCCGCCCCACAGGTACATGGACGGTGTGTGTCCCTGCTGTTTGAGATCACTCAAGAGTTCGATGTAACGTTCAGGAGATACTTCCTGGCCCTTGAGTTCCTTCAAGGAGCAAGACCGCAGAAAGCCTTTGTCGCCCCATTGGCCGCACGTGTGGCATCGCAGGTTACAGACATCGGTAATCCGAATGCTGCATTGTCGGATTCGATTGGCCTTGCCCTGTTCCGCGCGAGGGGACAGGTGGCGAAGGAATTTGTCCACCTGAACCATGGCCACATTCTTCGCGTATTCAGGGCTCTCGAGAATCTTAGGGGCAGTCTTAAGTATTGTGGAAATCGGTACCCAGCTCTGACTCATTGCTTACAGCTTCTCCATTAAAATAATCAGGCATCATACACAATTTGGACCGGTTGTGGAATACCAATGGCACCGCGAGCGTAATCCGTCAGTTGCGGGCTGCAAAAGATTGTCATTGCGAGCGAAGCGAAGCAATCATTTCCGATATCCGCTTAGATTGCCGGTGGGACCGTCCCGCACGGAACGCGGGATTGCTCGTCATCCTTAATAGACAGGTAGGATGCCTGTCCCACCTTTCACTCCTCGCAATGACACGCGACTTATTATTGCCATCTGCAACTGAGGAGTTACGCGTGAGCCAATTAAGTAATCATGAGGGAGCGCCATTATGCACGTCCCACATGTCTTCGTCAGTGAAGCAGCGTTCGCTATCATTAGGATTCATGGCGTCCTTTTCCATCTTGCGGCGGTCGTAGGCCGGATCCAAGACCTGATTGTAATACTCGTGCTGTATGAGCATGTTCATAATCTGACTCGTTCCCGTCCAAATCATGGCAAGGCGCGTGTCCCTCAATGCCCGTTCTATGGGGTAAACATCGGTATAACCGATGCCCCCCATGATCTGCATGGCGTTGTTTACGATGGTCCAGGCAGCTTCAGTGGCGCATCTTTTTGCCTCACTGACAAGTCGGCGGGCATACGGATAATTCTCATCAACAGCCCGCGCTGCCAGATACGTAAGCGCTCTGGCTGCATCGAGTTGAGTGATGGAGTCGGCCACCATGAAATTGACAGCCTGAAATTCGCGAATTGGTTTTCCGAAGGCTTTTCGCCTGGTGGAGTACCTCACAGCCAAATCGAGAGCACCCCACATGCCCAGACAACCGGCCGCGGAGGTGAGGCGTTCCGGAATCATCATCTGGTTAAAACAAAAGGCTCCGCCGTGCAGCTCTCCGACAAGGTTCTTCTTCGGAACTTTGACATCCCTGAAGACAAGTCTCCCGGTACCACCACCCTTGCACCCCATCAGGCCGTAAAGATACTCTGTTTCCACGCCCGCGCCTTTTTCAACGATCAGCAGGCTTATGCGGTTATATTTGTGGCAAGTCGGCTCAAAGTTCGAGCGGCAGTAAACCAGGAAGAAGTCAGCTCCCTCGGCTCCTACAACAAAACGCTTTTGGCCCGTAACGACAAAGTGGTCCCCATCGAGAACCGCCCTGGTGGTGGCCCCGAAGAAGTCAGATCCTCCCCTTGGTTCCGTCAATGCTTCGGCCGCCACCAGTTTACCTTGCAGATAGGGCTTTAGATATTTTTCTTTTTGCTCTTCGGTACCGAACATGTTGAGGGCTTCTCCCACGATGGAAGGCATGACGAACGCGCATCCCAGCGCCATGCCCAGGCAGCCGATTTCCTCTGTGGCAGCCACCTCGGCCACCCAGGTCATCTCCCTTCCTCCATATTGCTTGGGGAAGCGGATTCCTCGCAGATTTCGCTCGGCCAGTCTTTCCACAAATTCGCGGGGATAGATGATTTCGTCCTTATCCATCTTCCTCAAAAAATCGCTGGTGATTTCCGTTCTAACGAAGTCCCTTGCCTCTTGTTTCAAGGCCCGCTCTTCAGGTGTTAATAAGAAATCATACATGGCTTGCCCCTCCTATTTATTGTGTTTATGTAATCCGTGCATGCATCCATCCTGTAGCGCGGCCCGAGGCGGCTGATTGCGTCGGGCACGGCCCAGCTTACGGTCAAATCTGAGTTTCATGCTTCGATGTGGCTGTCGAACAATTGTAGTTGGCGTGATTTCATCAAATGAACAATGTTCAGCTTACTGAGCCGCGTTCATTTGTCAAACAAAAATTGGCCCCCTCAACGTGAACCACAGAACTGGCCAGCCTAATCGGAGAGTTTCGGGTGCGGAATCGGAGAAGAGAGTCCCAGTCCTTAGTGGAAGAAGATCCGTCGGCGTCCGGGTGACTACTTTTCCCCGACCATTCTGGCGGCTCTCTCCGCCAATGCCGCTGATTGAATATTGATGCCTACTCTAAGGGCCATCAAACCTTGTACGCCGGGCAGATCTTCGAGTTCCAGGGATTCAAGCTTGTCTTCGAGGTAGCCTTGTCCCTGAAGGAAATCAATGTGATGGGTCAATTCTTGATACTCGTTGGGTCGTGAATAGACAATGGCGATCTTCCCGGGCTGAGTCAGCCGTTCGTTCCCGCCTTTGACCGTGGCTTTGTCGATTCGAGACCGGATGATCTCATGGCCCACGTCGTATGCTCCGTCCACATCGAAGCGTTTTTCGTCAAACCGGAACCTTATGGACACTGGACTATGACTCACCAATATGAGGTGGGTGGCCTGCAGGGGGACCTTCAGCGACTTCTGGAGGTCTTCCGCGTGCCAGGCAATGCCGCAGGCAACCATGAGCTGCCAGAAGCGAAGGTTTTTCGCATAGAGGGGGTCGAAGTTGCCGTTCTCCACCATTGAGGCCCCCACATAGATTATGTAATCCACTCCGTCGGTCTGATGTTTGTTGAAATAGTGGGGAAATATGGCCTGGGCCTCGGCCTCTTCGCGGCCAAGGTAAGTGGAAATCCGTTGATTGAAAGACGAGATGCTGCGCTCAAAATCTCGCCGCTCGCGATATACCATTCCCACCGTGGGATCCATGGCCTGTGCATAGGATTCGATGCGATCCGCCACGTCAGGACCGAACTGCCGTAGCATGGGAAAGAGAGGCTCCAGCTCGTTGCGGAGAAACTTCAGGATCGATGTCTGATCTCCAGTGCCGAGCCCGTTGCGAATCATCTCCAGGTGTCGTTCGGTTCGATACGAAACTTCACTAAGAATAGGGAGGGATCTTGCTTCTGAGGCAGAGCGGACTACTTGAAGAGCCAAGTCAAGATGCTCAACAAGATCCGTCTGAACGGCCAGGTTGCGAGCTTCGGATGAGCCTCGGACATCGGACGCGCCGTACAGGGGATAGACATCCCTGAAAACTATGGGCTCCAGTTCCGATGACTGCCCGTCTCGGGACCGCTCCAGGTGGCTGAGCGCGGCCTTCCGAAAACGCCACTCCACTGACGGGTGCACGGCTGTGCACTTTTCCTTGATGACCGCTTCCACATTGTGCTCAAGCTCATCGAGGGACCTCTTTAAGGCCATCGAGAACAGAGGGAGGATCTGGCTCAAAACCAACTCCTCGACCGGACCGAAATCTTGCACGTTCGGCGAACCGAGGTTCAGCGTTCCAATAAGCTCTCCTTGGAAGCGAAGAGGAGCCACCATGATCGACTTGATGCCGAACTCAAGGAGGTCTTTGTTCATTGCTCCGCATGCCGGCTCCGCGGTCACGTCACGAATGATCGATATTCCATCGCCTTGCATTGCTCTGTCGAATATAGATCCTTTGAACTCGCTCAACGGCCTGCGTCGCGAGTCCGTGAAGATGCAGGAATGACTCAGTTCACAGCCATCGTTCAGGAGAAGGACTTCGTCATTCTTGATGGCTGCCAACCCGACCATGAGGTTGGGCCGACGAAGGAGAGTTCTGAGTCGATCCTGCAGCCGTAGAAACCCCTCCTGCGACGCGATAGAACTCTTATCGATCAAGTCCTTTTCCAGCCCGGAGATGACTTCATACAGCGTCACGTCTAGAGCGTGGACCAGGGTAAACCCGTGGAACTCGAAATTCGAGGGGGGAAGCAACTCATGAAGCACTTCGGGTTCTTCGAGGCGTTCGAGTATAGTGGACAAATCACGATCTGTGAGGCGCGGCGGCGAGCCGAGGGTGTGCACTTCCACGAATCGGAGATTGGGCCAGAACTGGAAATGCCTGTCCAAGCCGGTTTCCGGGTCTTCTACGATCCTAACCAGGGGGTAATTCAGGTCTTTATCAATGCCATAACATCTGTTCAGAATCAAAAGGGAAGACCGGATCTGCCTTGCCTTAGCAATCTTTGCCGATTCCATCGGAAATCTTCCACGGAGAGATCTATCCTCGTTGAGGAGTAAACGCTCAAACATAGGAGAGACGAACACAGGATTCAAAGTGAAAGGAACCATGGTCCCCACTACTTCGCTGTCCCAGAACGCGGTAGGGAAGACAGCGCTCATGAGAATACGGATCAGATCGCTATGCGCTTCCAGTACCCGATGTGTCCTCAACCGGCTCCTGAAGCTCCGGCGCTCCGGCAAGGCTCGTTTGGATTACTTCCAGAATTCGTGCCTTACAAGGTTCGCAGCCGGCTGCCCCCTGATTCCAGTAGTCGATCAGCGGCTTCAAGCTGAATACACAACGGTAAAGATGCCCTTGGCCGTAATTATCCATCGTCAACCTCCAACTGAGGGCCATGCGAAGTCCCACCTGTAATGGCAACTCCGCACGTTTATAAGTTGCAATTATAACAGTTTTTGAATCAACTTGCCCAGGAGTGTAGCCCGGCCACAGATTTGAAAGGTAGAAAAGAAGGCACAGTCGTAGTGGATCACCGCGGAGATCGCAGAGAACGCATAGAAATCCCCTTTTACTGGGGCAGTACTGGTTTCGGGTCTGTCACGGTGCTGAATTTCGTCGCTGCGATAGCTTCTGGTGCCACGGATGTGTTCCGCCTTGCGGCACTCATCCGTGCTTGCCGGTTATTGCCTGATGGCCGATGGATCACTGCAGCCAGGAAACCTGATGTGGCGGACGTGCCGCCGGTACGGATGAGCCCCACGGGGCGCGGGGCACATCCGTGGCACCAAATTTCGATCAACTCCCACATAATGGGCACGCACTTTCAGGTAAAAGCCGGAATCCAGGCTTTTCTGGACCTGTGCCCGCCTCGGACTCCGATCCGCGGTCCACCGGATGAGGCTGGGTGCCACGGACCTGGCCTTTGGCAGGTCCGTGCTCTAGCTTCAATACGTAGCCCAAAAAACGCCAAGCACTTGTAAACTCAAGCATTCATTATGAGAAGCTGCGCCTTTTGGCCACGAGCCCATTGGAACTGAACTTACGGGATGAATTTCTTGTTGAAATGCGACTCGGGGCGAAGTTGAGACTGAGCGATGAAACCGGAAGAAGACACGGACCTGGCAAAGCCCAGGTCCGTGGCACCCAATCGGTCCTTAAGAAAAACAGTCGGTATGATTGCCCGCGTATGGAGACCATCCGCGTGCGTTATGGTTGTACAGCCCGTGGCTGATTCTTACAAGGTCGAGGCTATGACAATCCGCTGGATCTCGTTGGTCCCCTCGTAGATCTGAGTAATCTTGGCGTCGCGCATAAACCTTTCTACCGGGTACTCAGTGATATAACCGTAACCTCCGAGCACCTGAACCGCTTCAACAGTAGTCCACATTGCCACGTCCGAACAAAATGCCTTGGACATGGATGAGTGTCGAAGAACCTCAGGTGGCACGCGGGAGAGGTCCTTGGCCACGTGAGCGTCCAGAAGGGCACAAGTCTTATACAGCAGTTGCCGCGCGGCCGTGACTTTCATGGCCATGTCGGCCAATTTGAATGAAATGCCCTGATGCGCGATGATGGGTTTGCCGAAGGATTCCCGCTCCTTCGCGTATGCGGTCGCATACTCGAACGCACCCGCTGCGATACCGAGAGCCTGAGCAGCAACGGACGGACGGCTAAAATCGAGGGTCTTCATCATTATGTGAAAACCGTCTCCTTCTTTGCCCAGTAGATTTTCCGCGGGGACTTCTACTTCATCGAAAACCAACTCGCTCGTGTCGGAGCACCGGATACCAAGCTTGCTCTCCTTCTTCCCCACCGTAAAGCCGGGCATCCCCTTTTCGACGATAAAGACGCTCGCGCCTTTATAGGGCTTCACGTCCGAATCGGTCACTGCATACACCGTGAATGTGTCCGCGACTCCGCCATTGGTGATGAACATTTTGGAGCCGTTCAGAATATACTTGTCTCCTTTTCGCACTGCTCGCGTCTTCAGTGCGGCAACGTCTGAACCGCCCCTGGCTTCAGTGAGCCCGAAGGCTGCGACCTTGTCGCCCGATGAAAGAGGTGTAAGGTACTTCTCTTTCTGTTCGTGATTCCCTGCCAGTATGATCGGGAGGCTACCAAGCTCCTGGCAAGACGGTATGAGCGCGACAGAGGCATCCGCCTTTGCCAACTCTTCCACCGCGATGCAATGGGCTATCATGCCCGCGGCCATTCCTCCGTATTCACTGGGGAAGTCAATACCCATAAGGCCGTTCTCTTTCATAAGTTCGAGCATGTCCCACGGGTACTTGGCGGTCTTGTCCCTCTCTTCAGCCCCTGGCGCCACTTTTTCCTTGGCAAGACGCCGGACCATGTCTTGAAGCATTCTTTCTTCTTCCGTCAGGCCGAATCGTTCCATTTCTTCCATCTTATCCTCCAGTTGAGAATCTCGATTAGCGGTAATCGTAAAATCCCTTGCCGGACTTGCGGCCTAATTGTCCGGCCCGGACCATCTTTTTCAGCAGGGCTGGCGGCCGATATTTGGGGTCACCAAATTCTTCGTATAGATTTTGCTGAACGTGAAGCAGCGTGTCCAATCCAACAAGGTCTGCCAGGGCCAGAGGTCCGATCGGATGATTCGCGCCCAGCTTCATCCCGTCATCAATCTCGGCCGGGCTTGCCAGTCCTTCCTGCAGGACGAATATAGCCTCGGTGATCATGGGTACAAGGATACGGTTTACCACGAACCCAGGGGCCTCCTGAACTTCAATTCCTGTCTTCCCCATTTTTTCTGCCAGGCCCTTGATAACTGCAACCGTCGCATCAGAGGTCCCTATACCGCGGATGACTTCCACAAGTTTCATCACTGGGACCGGATTGAAAAAGTGCATGCCGATGAAACGGTCCGGCCTTGACGTCACAGAAGCGAGTTCGGTGATGCTGAGGGCAGAGGTGTTGCTTGCAAAGATCGCGGCTGCTGTTGCAGCGCCATCCAATTCCTTGTACATGGACTTCTTGAGGTCCATGTTTTCGATGACCGCTTCAATGACAACGTCAGCGTCCTTGGCCGTATCGGTCAAAGACAGATTGCCCTTGATCCGCGACCGGATCGCTTCGGCATCGGCAGCCGTCATCTTACCCTTTTCGGCCATGCGTCCAAGGTTCTTTTCTATGGTTGACAACCCTTTTTCGAGGAACCTTGTCTCCACATCCATAAGTTTTACTTCAAAACCGCTTTGTGCCGCCACTTGTGCTATGCCGGCTCCCATGAGCCCGGCTCCAATAACGCCTATCTTTTTGATTTCCATGAACCTTTCTCCCTTCACGCGGGATTGGAATTTCAGAGCCCTATGCTTCCATTAAGCAGGAAGCTAACGAACAGTCCCACACTGGTCCTGAAACGGCAGGAACCCACGGATAACAATGAAGCTTATCCGCGAGCGGTTACCTTTCAGCAATCTTTGGAAATGAGCAGGTGGAGCTTGCTCAACAAAACATTATGTGCATACCAGAGACCTGACGATTGAGCAAGAAATTCCGATGCTTCTCTCATCCGAAGGTAAGCTTTCAATTACCCTTGGCGAAAGATTGTCATTGCGAGTCCCACGTCAGCGGGACGAAGCAATCTCCAGCGCCGCCAAAGCTGAGATTGCTGGTGGGACCGTCCCGCACGGAACGCGGGATTGCCGGTCATCCTCAATAGACAGGCTGGAAGCCTGTCCCACCGATCACTCCTCGCAATGACACAGAAACATCTATTCCTTCAGTAACTCAGTGATTACGTCCGAACACGCTGGTTTGTTGATCTCAGACGCTGCCGTGTGATATAATTCACTCCCTTCCAAAATGACAGAAGCGTCCAGTCCCCACACAAGGAGGAGTACATGGCAAAGGTCGCGGTAATCGGTGTCGGCCAGAGTGCGTTTGTCCGCTCCTATCCGGGTTCTATCCGAGAACTGGCTTTTGAGGCGTACAGAGACGCCATGAAAGACGCGGGAGCTCAAATCGGAACAGATCGATGCCTCGGTAATCTGCTCGGCTCCCGAATACGACAAGCAAAGGACTCCGGCAGGTCTCATGGCCGAGTACCTGGGACTCAATCCCCAACCCACCTTCTACGTGGAGAGCGTCTGTTCGTCCAGCTCAAGCGGCCTCCGGACAGCGTACGCACTTATTGCTTCCGGCCTTCACGATGTTGTGCTGGTGCTCGGCTTCCAGAAAATGTCCGAGATCTCGTCCGCAGAATCTCAGGAAAGAATGGGACGCGGAGCCGATATTCAATGGGAGGCCCCCTTCGGAACAATGATGCCCGCATACTATGCAATGTATGCCCGAGGGCACTTTGAGAAGTACGGCACTACCGAAGAGGATCTGGCACTCATTCGGGTCAAATCCTCGACCTATGGCCAGATTAACGACAAGGCGGTTTTCCGGAAATCTTTGACACTCGACAAAGTGCTTGAGCCCAAATACATTGCCACACCGCTTAAAATGTACGATTGCTGCGCGAACGCGGACGGGTCCTCCTGCGTCATACTTGCTTCCGAAGAAAAGGCAAAGGACCTTTGTCAGAAGCCCATCTGGATAAAGGGGCTCGGCATGGCCACCCAGCCCATAAACATGGCCGGAAGGGATACTTTCAGCGGACTGAAATCCGCGCAACTTGCGGGGAAGCGGGCTTACGATATGGCGGGCATAACCGCCAAAGAAGTGAATGTGGCCGAGGTACACGATTGTTTCACCATCGCGGAGATGATGGCTTACGAAGACCTGGGCTTCGCGGAACCGGGCCAAGGGAAAGAGCTTATCCGAAACAAAGAGACCTATAAGGAAGGCAAGATACCGGTGAATGTCGACGGAGGGCTGCTCTCCAAGGGTCACCCCATAGGAGCCACTGGTGGCTCGCAGATCCGCACCATCGTGTTCCAATTGCGAGGCGAAGCGGGTGAAATGCAGGTTCCGGACGCAAAAATCGGACTGGTCCATAATATCGGCGGCGTCGGCATCTACGGCAATGTAAGCATATTCGGTGCAGAATAAGAAATTCACCGCAGAGTTCGCGGAGACCGCAGAGAAAAATATGCTTCAAACAAGACAAAGTAAATCGCATGGATCTCTATGCCTTATCTGGTAGAAAACAGATACCACTGATTTCTCCGCGTTCTCTGCGCTCTCAGCGGTGAACGAATTTACTGGAGGATTAACATGGGATTTGAACAGTTCGGCATCATAAGTTTCACGGGTGTGACAAAGACCGAGCAATTTGTGGAGCTTTTAAGAAATAATGAGGTAAGTGGCACATTGTGCATGCGATGCGGAGCCAAGTTCTTTCCGCCGCGCAGTGATTGCGAAGTTTGCCTCAGCCACGACATGGAATGGTTCCCCATAGCGGGGGAGGGGACTGTCCTGACGTATACAAAGGCCATGTTCGCTCCCGCGGGCTTTGAAAAGGACGTCCCGTATGTGCTCGCGGTTGCTGAATTTGCCGACGGAATCAAAGTCTTCGGCCGAATGGACAAGTCTCTTCCTGACGATGCGATCAAAGCCGGCATGAAAGTAAAAATACGCGCAACCAACCTAGAAGACAACCGTGTTTCCTACGAATTGATAGCCGCGTAAAGTTCTTAGGGGAAGACCGCCTTGATACGTGGCCTCAAGGCGGTGAGGCTCAGGCCCAGGTTTCGCACAGCACGGATTAGCCTTCGTAACATCCGCGGGGCCAGTCGGATTTCTTATTCTTACACCGCGAGCTTGTCTCACTCCGACTCTACAAAGGCCACCGCGGCCGAAATGAGTGACAGGTGCGTCAACGCTTGGGGAAAGTTCCCAAGCATCTCATTGGACTTGGTGTCGTATTCCTCAGAAAAGAGGCCCAGGTCGTTGCCGGTGGATAGGCCGCGTTCAAAGACCTCGTGAGCTTCGTCCACGCGACCTTGGCGAGCCAGGCATTCGGCAAGCCAGAATGAACACGGCAGAAAAACTCCCTCCGAGCCCGGCAAGCCATCGTCGCAGGGCAGCGTACCGCCTCAGCAGACCTCCTTCTTCAAGCTCCGCTCGTACGGCATCCGTAGTACGGATCATTCGCTCGTCGCTGTAATTCACAAAATCAACTTCAGGAAGCAGCAATAGAGAGGCATCCATAATGGGATGATCAAAAGCCTGCACAAAGACGCCACGATCCGCGTCATAACCTCGTGTTTCCACAGCCAGGCGTACCTCGTCGCGGGCTTTTTTCCAGATGTCCAAGGGCGCTTCGCGGCCGATGTCCTCTGCCAGCTTTATTCCCCGGTCGAGCGCGGCCCAACACATTACTTTAGAGTAAACGAAATGACGCGGTTCCCCGCGTAGCTCCCAGATGCTACGATCCGGGCGCTGCCATGACTCGACAGCAGCGCATACCAGTTCAACGAGGAATTCCCAGTAATCGTCGTCAGGGGAATGGCCTTGATTGTGCCATCGGTACGCCAAATCGAGCAGCTCCCCATAGGTGTCCAGTTGACTCTGCCTCCAAGCATCATTTCCTGCACGGACCGGCTTGGCGCCACGGTACCCCTCAAGTCTTCTTATTTCGTTCTCAGGGAGCCAACGTTCACCTCCAAGCCCGAAGACGATCTGAAGTTGGTCCGCGCTTCCGGCCGCGCTCCTTTCAATAAAACGGCGGAACCCATTGGCCTCTTTAACATACCCGACCTCTGCCAAAGACTTCACAGTGAAGCACGAATCGCGAATCCACGAAAAGCGGTAGTCCCAGTTTCGGCAGCCGCCTGGATCTTCAGGTAATGAGGTGGTGGCCGCAGCAGCGATAGCGCCCGTTGGAGCATTAGTAAGTCCTTTGAGCACCATGGCCGACCGTTTGGTTTCATCAGCGTAACGGCCCTTGAATTCACCCTTATCACACCAGGCTCGCCACCATGCGATAGTCTCCTTGAGGCGATCTTCCAGTTCGTCTAGGTCCGGGATCTCCACAAGTCCCTCATCGATCTCCTCCGGATTACGGAACAATATCGACAAATAATTGCGCGAGCCTTTCTCTGTGATGCAGGTGCCATTCAGATTGTGACGATGTCGCAGTTGCAGATTTGCATTGCCGGAAACGACCAACCCGTGACTGCCACCAATGGCAAGGAAATGCCCCAAATTATCCTTGCGAATCCACGGCTTGACTGCCCCATAGCCGAAACGAGGCGATACATCCAGCTTGAGTTCGATCTTGCCTTTCACCCCTGCGATGGAACGAAGAATCTGCTGGTGCGGCTCATGTTGACCGCCTTCGCGCATAGTGAAGCAATCCAGGACGCGCGCTTCACCTTCGTCGCTCCTGAAAGTGGTTTCGAGAACCATCGAAGAGTCCAGATATCGTCGTGTTACTTCGTATTTTTTCACCGGGACAATTTGACAGTAGCCCCCATTGCCCCAGTCCAGGATGCGGCCGAAGCAGCTCGGAGAGTCCATTCTCGGCATGCAGCACCAATCAATCGATGCGGATTTCGATATCAGTGCGCACGAGTGGCTGTCAGCTATAAACCCGTAATCGGCAATCGGTGGGTATGTACTGGGTACTCATTTCTTGCAACCAGCCGTTTATTCGCGCAAATACCATGGAGTAGTGATCACTACCGTTCGCTTGTCACGTTCCAGGAAGAGCAAGGCCCTCAGTCCGGCAGCACGCATATTGTGCAGCAAGTACTGGTACCAATGGGGTTCAATCAATTCGGGAATAATTACAGCAACTATAGCCGATCCGGCTTCTCTTTTTTGGCTTTATTCACGAAATCCAAAATCGGCTGGTAGATCTGCCGGTATGGTGAATAGATGACCGCAAGGCGCGGAACGGTGAATCAGCGGCTTTGGCCGGCTTTTCCACCTTCTTGGCCCAAATCTCCATCAACTCGTCCATTTCATTCTTGTCAGAGCTAACATGCACGGCGGTGACGTCGTCTGATAGAAACAAACCGAACCGCACAGCATTCTCTGCGACCCGGTTCCAACCATCGATTGGTATAATCACAGCAGGTGGCCGCAATTCACGGCATTGCAATTCCAGCGGCCGCCCCACCTCCTAGAGAGACTCTTTTGTAGTGGCGGTTGATTTGTTTAAGTAACAACACGAGTGCCGGCGCAACGATTATAATCATCCAGGCGCCCTCGATGAATTTCGCGACGATGATGACCATGAGTGCGATGCCGGTCATTACAGCGCCAAGAGAGTTAAAGGCTAATGACGTTCGGACTCCGCGTCCGCCTTTGCGCCTCCAATGCGCCACCATCCCAACCTGCGAGAAAAGGAACGCACTGAACGCTCCCACCGCAAATAACGGAATCAGATTGTCAGTCATGCCTCCGAAGGCGATCAGGATCAGGCCGGAAAGGATGGCCAAGACGATTATGCCAACTGAAAAAACGAGTCGCCGACCGAGTTCGGCGAATGCGCGACGGCAAGAAACTATCTTCAGCCAGCAGCCGGCACACACGTGGAAAATCTGCAAAGCTGGTTTGAGCCGAATAGGTTAGGACGATGAAGATACTGGCGATAGCGACGTAGTAAAATACGCCCTGGCCCGCCACAGCGGCGACAAGTTGCGAGAGGATTGTTTGATAACCAGGCTGCTGCTCATCCATCGCACCAATGTGGTAAACGGAACAAAGGTATCCGACGCCTAGCAGGAACACGCTGAGGATAGCCACAATCACCGTCAGGGTCCACCGGGCATTGGAAACCGTTGGCTTGCGAAAGAGCGGCACGCCGTTGCTTACGGCCTCCACTCCGGTCATAGCGGTACACCCATTGGCAAAAGCGCCCAAGAGTAGCCATGCGCTTACCGTTGCGGTTTCCTGGGGAATTGTCGGCGGTGCCACGATCGGAACAGGAATGCCACTGCTTTGCCAAGCTTGGATGAGTCCAATGACAACGACGACTCCAATGCAGCCTATAAACACAAATACCGGGATAACGAAAATCAGTCCCGATTCGCGAACGCCGCGCAGATTGACAATTGTCAGCGTCAGTAGAACCAGGAGACAGAGTGGGAGTGTGTACGGATGAAGGGCCGGAATGGCTGAAACCACCGCGCCGACCCCGGCTGCAATCCCCACTGCCACGTTAAGAAGGTAATCCAGCAACAAAGCCACGCCTGCACATAAGCCAGGTAAGGTACCGAGATTGTCACTCGCTACGATATACGCCCCGCCGCCACCGGGATAAGCGGCAATTGTCTGCCGATATGAGAGATAGAGGGTAGCGAGATTCAATACTATGATTAGGATGATGATTGGGAAATACTTTAGCCCCATCACGCCGAGCGGCAACAAGATCGTGAGCGCGGCTTCGGGACCGTACCCGGTCGAGGCCAGGGCATCCAAACCCAAAACTGGCACGCCGGTTGTCACGCCTAGTTTTTCCCCCTCGCCTTCCCACGAGGCCAGTGGCCGTCCTAATATCTTGTCGAGCAGTGACATGACATTATCCTAATGAGCGAACTGAATCCGGAATCATGTGGCGGTCTCGCCATTTCCGGGTCTCTTGGGCCAACCGAGTAGGCGCAAGCGGATTCCTCTGACCGTCGAAAGCCCCTGTCGGTTCACCTTCGCCAGAAAGCTTTTCGGGTTCCTCATCTATGACTTGTTCTCTTTGCTCTTCCGCCATTACTAATTCCTTATGAACCAGGCCCCGTGCCGTACTTGCAACTCAATCCGTCATCGGTGCCATGGTTCTTGTCAATTCAGTGATCAGCGGCCCGACACGGTCACCAGTAACTGAGCGATTGTTGAATCTGCGTATTTGATAGCCTATCATTGGCCAAGTCGGCAACCAATTTCGTGGCAAGGGTCGGTGCCGTGATGGTCAGGCATTCCTCAGATAGGGTGAACCCATCTGCATCTTTCGATGTGGACGGTATGCTCGGACGCTTGGCCAAGTGGCTCAGAATCTTGGGATTTGATGCAGCGTTTCCCTGTTCCAGGCCATCGTCAGGCCGATTATTTGTGACTGCCAGAAGATCGGCTCCGTGTGCCGAAGCAATCGTTGTCAGTGGAGATGATCCTCACGAACAGTTGAAGCAGGTGCTGGAGCAGGGAGGTGTTCGTCCGGACCCGGGCCTTTTCTTGGCAAGGTGTCTGATATGCAATGTTCCCGTTCGGGACGTTAAGCGCGAAGACGTAGCGGGAAAAGTCCCGGATGGTATTTTCCAGAGATCGGAAAGCTTTCATGAGTGCCCGGAATGCGGCCGCATATATTGGATAGGGTCTCATGCGGAAAGGATAAAGAAGAGATTGCAGAATCTCAGGAGCATATGAAGTCGTGCAGGGGGGAAACTTTTTGCAACCCCGCGGGACGCAGGGCCTCCTGCAACCCCCTTCAAAAACTCCTATGATTTGCAACCAACTTTAACATGCACTGGTTCTTTATAGCATTGAGTTGCGCTTTCTTAACCGCTTGTTGCGACGCAACATCCAAGCGCATAATGCAGGAACACGATGAATGGGTGACCGGCGCAATAATCCTCGGCATTGCGAGCCTGATTCTTCTCCCGGTTTTTCTTTCTCTCGATCTGAAGCCAGTTTCATTCGAGCTGGTAGCCTTGTTGGCGATTGTGCTCCCGTTGGAGATTGTGGGCTATTACTTGTATCTATCTGCGATCCGGATGGGCGCACTCTCCCTGACAGTGCCCTTGCTGGCTTTCACGCCGGTGCTAACTATTCTGACCTCCGCGTTGCTCCTGGGCGAGGACATCAGTTGGAGAGGAGGGTTCGGGATAGGACTGGTGACGTTCGGTGCATATGTGCTCAATGCCGACCTGATGAATATCAGCCTCTTTGGTCCCGTCAGGGCACTGTTCTCGAATCCGGGGTCGCGCCGGATGTTTCTCGTTGCCGTGCTATGGTCTGTCACATCAGTGCTCGGGAAGAGGGGGGTAATCATCTACGATCCGATCCCATTTGGGTTCGTTCTATTGATTGGGGACCTGGTGATCTTCACTATGGTGAGCGTCTGCCGCTCTCTAACCGGTCCAGCGGGGATACCTCTAGGAAAGGGCATGCCGGGACTGTTCCTTCTTGGGGGCGTCCTGATGGCCGGGGCTGAAATCACGCACGTTATTTCGCTGAGCATGGCCCCGGTGGCGTACATGATTTCCGTGAAGAGGCTCAGCCTGGTTTTCGGGGTGATCCTGGGCCGAATGTTCTTCGGCGAACATAATATTCGCTACCGTTTGATAGGGGCGTCCGTAATGGTAGCCGGCGTGTTCTTCATTTACGGGTGAAAGGCAATGATTGCTTCGGCCGACCGCCCGGAGGTTAAATCGGCGGGGTGTCAGGAAAAGAATTCTCACGGGATTTTCGGTCCCATAGTTTATGATATACCTAACGCTAATCGCACTGGGATTTGGGCTAAGGATCACCTTGCCGTAATTCCCACGGGCGTTAAAATAAGCTGCTGTCCCGGAGGGACATCCCGATAGTAGCCCGGCGATTTATCGCCGGGAATGAACGGCCAAGAGAGCCTTCTTCGTTCCCGAGGGGCGCCCGAAGAATTCATCCTTCGGGCGCCCCTCGGGAACGAAGAACTGAACCATTGCTCATCGGTTACCCGGCAATGAATTGCCGGGCTACTATCATTGAGCCCCTCTGGGGCTCACAAATTCGGGGAGGCTTGTTATTTTAACACTAAGCCCCTAACCCCTCCCGTCAAGGGAGTCCCGCGAAACGCAAGATAGCCCCTGGCGGGAGAGGGCAGGGTGAGGGGGTTTTTAGGTGTTGTCAGCTTGGAGCGGAGCACGACCTCTTCAAACATGGAAACCAGGCCAACCTACGTCTCTGTCACCATCTCATCGGCCGGTGAACCGAGCGAACTGTCCGACAAGATCGTAGCCGTCTTGGGGCGTACGCTAAAACGATCGCCCGAAGATATTCCGGCACTTCTAGAGAGGGGGGCGATCAGAATGTCCAAGGTCGTTGTCAACAGCGATCTTGACAGACTGATAACGCTACTGGAAGGGGGCGGCCTACAAGTTACTGTCCGCCCGTGGGATAGTGCGCCTCCCGCGCTGCCACTTGTGAATTTCCCTTCAAAAACCATGGGCAGTGATTTGAACCTCCAGTCGTCGAAGGCAATAACAGACTGGAAGAAAGGTGAGATCATTGAAGGTCTGTACGAAGTCCTGGGATCTTGTTCCGGCGGTATGGGAACGGTGTATTTCGTCTTCCACCGTGTATGGAAAATGATGCTCGCGATCAAAACACCGCAACCCAGGGCCGTGAAGAGCGAAGCTCGGCTGTTGCGGTTCCTTCGGGAGGCCGACCTGTGGGTGGATCTCGGTTTACACCCCAATATTGCGACCTGTTACTACGCTCGAGTGATTGGCGGATTGCCAAGGCTCTTCATTGAGTATGTTGATGGCGGAACTCTTGATGATTGGAATAAGAAAAAGCGGCTCAAAGACCTTCGGACAGTAGTCGATCTGATGCTCCAGTTCTGCCACGGGATGATGCACGCGGAAGAGCAGGGCATGATCCACAGGGATATCAAGCCCCAAAACTGTCTCATCGGACGAGATAGAACCCTCAAAATCACCGACTTCGGACTGGGGAAGAGAGTCGAAGAGCCCGCACGGGAGCCGCAGACCGAGGATGCCGTGTCTGATGTGACCGCGGGCCGGTACTCGGACACCAGCGTGAGTCTGTTCGAGCATGGAGTCGTGGGATCTCCGTGGTACATGGCCCCTGAAAGATTCAAGGAAAAAGGGCGCGAAGATATACGTTCGGATATTTATTCCTTCGGCGTCATGCTCTACGAGACAGCCCTCGGGACCATGCCCTTTCAGTTCCCCAAAGGGTTTTCATTGCCTGCCCTTGTCAGGAGCCATTTGCGCGTTCCGCCGACGGACCCGCTGTCGATTCGTCCGGACCTGCCCCGCCATCTGGTGGACATCATAATGACGTGCCTGAAAAAGAAGCCGGAAAACCGGTATTCGTCCTTTGTGGAATTATGTGGGGCTCTTGAAACCCTGAGCCGCAAAGTGTTTCCCGGTCGGGAATCCAGGCGACCTCCGAATATCGTGGCGCTCAAAGCAGACTCGCTGAACAACCAGGCGGTGTCGCTACTGGACTTAGGCCGAGAAGAAGAGGCAAGGGGGCTTCTTGAAGACGCTCATTCCGCCGCACCCGATCATTTGCAAGCTGTCTATAACCTCCACACACTCAGATGGGCCAGGGCGGAGACCTCAGACCGAGAGGTCATTAACCGCATGGAGTCTCTCAAGATCGAGGTGAGGGAAACAGCAGATTATTCCCATCTTATGGGTATCATCGCCCTTCAGCGAGGAGACCCTGTCCGAGCGGTACCACTCTTGACGAAAGCCTGCGAGCAAGGTTCCCTCTATCAAGAGCGCTGGAAAGATTATGAAGGGAAGCCCCGAAACTTTGTAAGCTCGATTGGCCTGGCGCCCATAGGGGAACAGGCTTCGTTTGCAGGCCATCTCAAAGGAGTTGTTTCTGTAGCTTTTCCGCCGGTCGCGGGAAAAGCATTCTCTGTCGGCGAAGACCGCTCCATTCGCATCTGGGATCTCGAAAGCGGTCGCTGCCTCAAAAACCTTCGGACATTCGCGTTCGTTCCGGTTGCCGGGGCGTTTTCGCCTGACGGCAAATTCGCTGCCACTTCCTATGGGGACGCCTTTAAGACGGTGGACCTGTGGAACATGGACCAGGCCCAACTTCTTAGGCGGTACCAGGGGATGGGAGCAACCCGCGTGTGTTTCTCGCCGAATTCAGAGTATCTGGCCGCTTCAGGATTCACCGGGCGGATACGCATTCTCGACACTGCTTCAGACAAGATAATCCGTGAATTGCCTCAGTCTACAGGTGTAATTTCGTCGCTGGCGCTCCTGGACGAAGCAAAACGCCTTGTTGTTGGGACGGAAGACGGCCGGCTGCTGGTGATAAGCGTCGAGTCGCAAAACCCTCTTTTCACTGCGTCCGCGCACCAAGGGCAGATTTCATGCATGGATCTTTCAACTGAAGGTGACGTCATCCTCACCGGAGGTACGGACGAGGTTGTGCGCCTTTGGGAAGCTGCTTCCGGCAAGGAGTTAATGCGCTACGTAGGCCATCGTGGAACCATAGTGACCGTGCGTTTCATAGCTGATGGAGATTACATTGTTTCCGGTTCCGGGGATGGGACCATGAAAATATGGGACTCAACCAGTGGGCGCTGTTACAGAACCATCATAGCTCCGAGAGAAGAAGTCACGTGCTGCGCCTCTTCTTCAGATGGAAAGCGACTTGTCACCGGCGGACCACACGGCGCGGTAAGACTCTGGTCCCTTGATACGGGCTGGTTCGCCAAGGACTTCCTCGAACCGGCTCTGTGCCGTCCCAAGACGTTTGGGGAGTTGGTCGGCTTGCACAGATCCTTTGATGCCGCGATCCAAGATTTCAACACGGCGTGGCGAAACGGGCGCGGGGAAGAGGCCCTCGCCTGCTTTGAACGATTAAGAAATGTTCCCGGCTTCTCTTGGTCCCGAGAGGCCATCCTTGTCCGGAACGCGCTGCACGGCGTGTCCCGAGGTCGGCTGAAATCCGCCACATTTGTAAGATCCTTTGACGGTCACGATGATGCAGTGGTGAGTCTGGCCCCCGGCCCCGACAGTTTGACTGTTCTTACAGGGGGCCTGGACGGCACCGCTGCAATCTGGGACGTCGTCAAAGGCCGGTGCGTCCGGCGGTTCAAAGTCAACAGCCCGGTGAAGGAAGTCCTGTTCCTTCCCAGGATGGTGGGCATAATCACCTGGAGCGAGGACGGGATCCTCAGAAGATGGGGCCTTGGAGGGGACCTTGAAGAGGAAATAGTAGAAGTGCAGATGCCAATATCCTTCTCGGAGACGGGTTTGGAGCTGGCAGTAATGTCACCGGACAATTCTCCGCAGAGAATCGATCTGAAAACCGGTCGGCGGAGGAAAGTCGGGGCACCAATCCCAAGTCGCGACATCATGTGTTTTTCCCGGCGGTTGGACACAATCTACAGTCTGCGGGAAGAGAAATGCATTCAGCGATGGTCCGTTGTTGACGGCCGCACCCTGGGCGCGTTCCGTGACCTCGGAACAAAGGTCACCTCATTGCTCCCTACATCGTCGGAAGACAAAGTAGTTGCAGGAATGGAAACCGGCGAGGTCATGGTATACATGGTAGGGTCTGGGGTGAATGTCGCCACTCTCAGAGGGCACACCTCTGCCGTGCGAGCCCTGGATTCAGCTACGGATGAGAGGTTTTGGCTGACGGGCTCCGACGACTGTTCTTTACGGATCTGGGATATATCTGAGGAACGATGCGCAGCCACCCTGGAAGGACACTCTTCACCAATCAGTGCAGTGCGCTTCTTTCCCAACACCTCACTGGTCGCGAGTGGAAGCAGCGATGGCTCGGTACGGCTTTGGGGGCTTGAGTGGGCGATCTCGGTGGGTCCGACGGGCTCTTGATTGATACCAACTCCGCGCTTTGAAGAAGGTGACATCGATGGAGAAGAAACCACTAAAAGTGAATGCCAAGATGTTCCTGCACGATTTCCGCGAAGGCAGGAGTGACGAAGAACTGATGCGACTGCACAGCCTCACGCCGGGCACTCTGGCCAAGCTGTTGCGACTTCTGGTCGAAAGGAAACTGCTCGATCCTTCGGAGTTGAAATCGCGGCGTACAGAAGCTCCCACGGAACCGGAAATCCTCATCCCGCCCCCCCACCGGCCTCATGACATCTTGCCGGAAGAACCTGTACGTGTGGCCCGTCCCCCGGACAGAGTTCAAGATACTGGCTCTTCGTGTCCGCAGTGCGGGGCGCATGTCACCGAGAGGATGCTTAGTTGCCCGGAATGCGGTCATGTCCTGCCCGGTGAGGAGCGATGGGAAGCCGTGGAACCCAAGAAGGGTCTGTTTGAGCGGATTCCCGCAAGAATGCTGGGGTACATTGTTGCTCTTCCTATAGGCATCATGCTGTTCTTCATTTTCAAGGACGTCATTCTCCCCATGTCAGAATCCACCATGGAAAAAAGGGCTGAAGCTATCCGCAAGGAAATTCCCCAGGGCAAAAGCCCACTACAGGCATCAAAGGACCTTGCAAGGCAGGCAGTGAAAGAAATAATTCAGAATGAAACCCAACGATTGATAGATGCCGAAGTTCTTGCAGGGGCAGACGACAATTACAGGGCCTTTACCGCCGGATCTCGGTGGCCGGGCATGTCTGATGACGAAAAGCACAAGGCTTTGGAGGATATACGCACCGCGTTGCGAAGATCCAGCATGCCGATGCACTTTAGGCTCATAAATGACTCGGGACAGTCGCTTGCGCTGGTCACAGACCAATCGATCGAACTGCTTGAGGGGAGCAGCGTGACAGATTCCGCCGGCGTTGGTAGTGAAACAGGAGAGGAGCCCGCGCCCCCATCAGCCAGGCGAGGTCTTCTGGACAGGCTTCCAAAATACCGTGGTAAATGAGACAAGATCGGCTCCATCAAGATCTCATCTAAAGTAGGGGGTAGGGCCTTTTACTATCGAGCTCAACCCTCGCGAGTCGCAACACACTGCCGGTGAGAGCGGTCACCTTCCCCGCAATGAGACTCGTCCCAGAGGGGAGAATTCGCGGGCATGAGAACTGATATAGTCATATTCTTTTTGGCCTTGGCCGCCGGCGCCGTCGTCATTCTCGCACTTCGCTCTACGTACTGGACTGTGACTGAGTGGTGGGACGACGCCTCGGAGTGGGCGAACAAAAGAAAGCTCGCCGCTCAATTGCTCAGGGAAATAGAGAATAGGCCCAGAGAAGGACTGGTTGAAATCGCGTTGGCCGTCGCTCCGGCCCCGTACAATCGGCGGAGCGGCAAAACTGACGATGATGAGGGGCTGGTTCGCGCCCGTGAGCGGCATCTTGCGGTATTCACATCTTTGACCGATGAAGATCTCAAACAATGGATTGACGAAAAAGTCCAAGGCAGGCATTCTTTTCTACTCAAAGTTGCCCTTGAATCATTAAACTCGACTGCCAATGGCCGCGGATAACTGCCCACATAATTCCGGGGACACCATGCTTAATTCTCAGTGTGTCATTCGCCGTTAGAAGCTGCCACCAAAACACGGAGTATGACCATCGGCGACACCCATGATCCCGCGCTAGAGGAGCTTCGCGCCTCACGCGGTCAGGAAAATAAGGATGGTGTCCCTGGAATCGCCTGCATAATTCTGAAATGGTGCCCATCGGTTCCCGCTTTTTTCAAGGGTCATTTCGCCCTCACCCTGCTCAGCGACTCCCGAACGATACCGAGGCGATGCGGATCGTCTAAGGCAACAACGATGGCTTCGGCTTGCTCGTACAGTGATAGTGCCAGGTGGACCTCACCCCGCACCTCTGCGATCGTTCCCAGTTGGTAAAGGGTACTCGACTTGCCGTATTCGTCCCCGATGCGCTCCTTGATGGCAAGGCTCCGTCGATACCATTGCTCTGCCTCGTCAAACATCCCACACTTCTGCCCGAGCATACCCAGCTGGTGGACGGTGGCCGCCTGCCCGTATTCGTCCCAAATGCGCTCCTTGATGGCAAGGCTCTGACGATACCATTGGCCAGCCTCGTCAAAATCCCTCCGCTCTTCTGCAACCCGCCCCAACTGGTGGAAGGTACTCAGCCTGCCCGTATTCGTCCCCGATGCGCTCCTCGACGGCAAGGCTCTGACGATACCATTGCTCTGCCGCTTCAAAATCCCTCCGCTCCTCTGCAAGCCGCCCCAACTGGTGGAAGGTGACAGCAGTTCCGTGCTCGTCGCCGATGCGCTGCCGAATGGCCAGGCTCTGGCGATACCATTGCTCTGCCGCTTCAAAATCCCTCCGCTCCTCTGCAAGCCGCCCCAATGTGTGGAAGCTGACAGCAGTTCCGTGCTCGTCGCCGATGCGCTGCTGGATGACCAGGCTCTGACGACACCATCGCTCAGCCTCGTCAAACCGTCTGTACTCCTGAGCAATTCTCCCAAGCTGGTGAAGAGTGCTGGCCTGCCCGTCCGCGTCATTAATGCGCTCCGCGATGGCGAGGCTCTGGCGATACCACTGCTCAGCCTCGTCAAGACGCCCGCGCTCCTGGGCAAAAATTCCCTGTTGGTGAAGGCAAGCCGCGACACTCATGTCATCACCCTCTCCCTCGTAATAGCGCTTGAGACGCAACAATATAGCTTGAGCGCCCTCAAAGTCACGCATGTATTGCAGTATCTCGGCGCGATACCGCAGCAAATTGAGAAAAAGATCCTCTTGGAGGGAGTCACTGTGAGCATCTGCAAAGTCTCGTTCCACATTAGCTATGAGCTTTTCCCACTGCGCCCAACGCCCTTGTAAAACAAAGAGTCGGTTTAGTCCGTAAAGTATGCCTTGTACGTGTTCCCAACGCCGGGCGCTACCGGCAAGCCGGAGAGCGTGAACCAGGTTGTCCTCCTCCGCCACCAGTAATGATATCGCGAGCCCGGCACTGCGATTGAACATCTTACTGAGGTAGCTGCCGTATGCACCGTAGGCCGCTGTAAAGGCCTGCTCGAACCATTCATCCTGACCGGGAAACGCCCGTTCCAGAAGGTCGCGAAAGAACCAGGGCAACGCAGGGTGAACTGCGTAGAGCCCATCGCCGACCCGCCTTAACAAACCAACGTGCGATGCCGAATCCAATGCCTCTTTCCACCCGTCACTGCCTAGGCCCCGGAGCGAGTCAGGCACATCTTCAGCGCCTTCGCACATGACCGCCAGAACATCAGCGTCTACATGACCCTGGAACAGCGCGAGAATTCCCCAGACGATCCCGCATGGCTGGATCGAGAGAACTTAAGCGATAGGTGAGGGAAGCGGTAAGTGACCGCTCCCGACCTTGTTTGGGATCTTCTTCGCTAAACGTGGCTGTTCCCGATCGGAGTCGATAGAGCAAGATTTCTGGGGAAGTGCGCTTCAATTCCGGCATTATGATTTGGATCGCCAGAGGATTGCCCCTCAGGTACTTCAACAGATCATTGTACGGGGGAAGATTCCTGAGTTCCTCAACATTAAGTCCGGCCCTGCGCAGCACACGTAATGCCAGATCCTGTGCCTCGACCGGATTTAGTCCGGGAATGTTTTCGTGTCGGACAATGTTTCCAAACCAACTCTCATCATGGCGGCTTGTGATCAAGAGCTTTGTCTGCCCGCCGCGCAGGTCGCGTATGAATCCGAGCAGCTCTTCTTGCTCAACACTGCTCCATGGGGACCCAGTCCCCTCGGGAAAGCCGTGTACCGGCTCGAAGTTGTCCCAGATCATCAGACACGGAAACTGACGAAGAATCATCAGGGCAACCTTCCGTCGCTCATCCTCGTTCAGCAAATGCCAATCCTTGCCCAAATCCCGGCGGACGACCTCGTTGAACACCTGCCCCACCCGGTCGCACATCTGTGGGAGCGGCAAGTAGTGTTCAAATCGGAAGAAAAAAATCGGGCCGTCGAGCCCGCCTGTTTCAGCAAGCCAGCGGCCGAACCCCACTGCCGTCTCAGTCTTGCCCACGCCGGCCATCCCCTGCAGCAACACCGCAGTCTCGGTCTGAAATGCACGCTCGAGTCGGAGAATCACACTGTCGCGTCCGATGAAGCCATAGTCAGGCGGATTGGGACAGTTGATCTCCGTGCCTGCCCTGGCTTGCTGTTCTTCCAGCACCGAGGGATCAAGGCTCAGGCCAATACGAGGTGAGAACACTTGAACAGGCGTTGCCTCAAACAATATTGGCACCATCCAGTCCCGTAGTTTGATCTCGCCGATCGGGGACATACGGTGGGGATGCGAACGAAGCTCTTCCCTGGCAAAGGCCACCGCGCGTGCCAGCTCTTCGCCCTTAAGCAAACCCTCATACAAACTGGCCATGAACCGAACCGCGGTCTGGACGTAAACCGAGTAGGCCATAGCTACCACGCCACACATCCCGGCCCTGAGCAACTGATTGGCGACTGACGCATAGAGGCTTTCAGGCCTGGTCATCCCGGATTGGCAGGCGTCAAGAAGAACAATCGGCAGAGCCTTACCGGCAAGTAATCCGCCCAACTCTTGGCCAGTCACTTGCCGCGGGCTACCGTCTTCTCCCTCAAAGAGGAGGCATCCCTGCTCATCTGCTGATGCGTAAAATTGGTTCGGTTCGCGCCCTTCGGGAAAAGCCCCGTGTCCATTAAAATGGAGCACATGGTAGAAGTTCGGTTTCTCACTTAGTTTGCGGCTAAGCTCTTCGAACGTGGAGGGCCGCAGGACATCCAGGTGAATGACATCCCGATGGTCGCGAAACAACTCCAGCAATGGCCGTGCTATGGATTGAAACGCAACATCCCTGTCAGGGCCATACGGCCGGCAGATCACCAAGAGAACGTTGAGCGTCCCTTCATTCTTGACTATGGGCGCCTCGAATATAAGATCAGGCTGGCTTCGTGCGAATGCGTAAGCGAGCCGGGCCAGATCACCGTATTCTGCCTTTGCCGGGTCCCGCATGAGTTCCCATGGGATCGAAACTCCCACGGGATCTGCCGCGTGGATAACGATGCGGGTGTTTCGTAGATCATCGGCCACATGGGCGTAGAGCGCACGAGTTTCTCCATCAGCGAAAACCGCTTTAAAGAGGCGCTGCCCTAGTTCGATCATCAGATCTTCAGCTCGTCGTGCGCGACTGGGGAACTCTCCCCACGGATAAATCAGGAACTCCTCAAGATACCACTGAATTAGGTGTCGCTCCTCGTCCGAGACGCTGAATCGGAACTCTGTCGCGCACTCTTGGGGCTGCCCCGTCTCTTTGCGATAACTGACGCGGACACGTGACCGCCCGCCATCCGACCCAGGTACGTGACTAATCGTGAGCGATTTCATGGCAGTCTACTGTCTGAGGTGTCGTGACCACATATGGAACTCATCCTATCCATGGCCACTCCTTTGCTTCCATTGGTGCCAAGAGATTTTCTTGGCGTTCAACCACATCAAGTCGTGGTAGATGCCTGCAAAAAAAGCTTTAGACCAAGCCGACGACAACACCACACAGGTACCCGGGCAATATTGTTGCAGCCGCTTTCACTTTTCCGCCAACGGTTGAGAATCATAAACCTTCATTTCTCCAAGAAAGTTCGGAAGCGGGGGCTTTTGCTCTAAGCCAAGACATCGGTCTCGCAAATAATAGAATCAGTAAATGGCAATGGGACTAACAACCATTCTGTGCTCGTTTCCATCCCATTCCAAGACTTTTCCGACGCATGTCAGTTTCGGGGCCCTCACGGTTCCTATAACACTCTTGAAGGCAGACCTGAGCGAATCGGGATGACATGGGATCTGAATGTGAACCTTTATCTCATCTTCGCTAAGAAACCTGTTTAGTGGATGATCCAAATCAAAAGTGCAGTCAGTTGCATCGCCTGATATGACAGCAAACTCGCCCCGAATGGCTACATAACCAGCCGCCTTGGATAATTCGTTGATTGCCTCTCGCGAAGCCATTCATTTTCTCTGCCCTGAACTTGTTCTGTTCTTCCTCGTTTATCTCATAATTATGCCTTGCCTTGAGCTGTTTACACACCGAAAAGAAATCCTCAATTTCTGATTCATCTGGATAGAAACTTTCTATACCGAATGTCAACATCTCATTTTCATACAAATGTGTTTCAGTCCTGGTGTACATTATGTCACTAGGAGGCTGTCGCATAACGCTTTACATTCTTCGTGGGTCGGGATATGAGCGGGGTTCATGAGAGACTACCGCTTCATCCCGTACGAGCCGGACAAGCCATTGTTGCTTCCGCCTGACCTGCGGAAGTGGTTGCCTGAGGACCACTTGGCCCTGTTCATCAGCGACGTGGTTGACACGTTGGACCTCAGGGAAATAACGGCGGAATACCTCCATCTTCAAGGGGGACATCCCGCGTACCATCCTGCGATGATGCTGAAGCTCCTCTTTTACGGGTACTGCGTCGGGGTTCGGAGTTCCCGGCGCATAGAGAAGAAGACCTATGAGGACGTTGCCTTCAGGGTGCTCTCGTGCGACAGCCATCCCGACCACAGCAGGATCTCGGACTTCAGAAAGCGTCATCTCGGGGCTATTTCTCGTCTGTTCGTTCAGATCTTGGAGATATGCAAGGAGTCCGGGCTGGTGAAGCTTGGTTACGTGGCCCTTGACGGGACCAAGGTAAAAGCCAACGCTTCTAAGCACAAGGCCATGAGCTACGGTCGGATGGTTAAGAAAGAGAAGGAGCTTGCCCGAGAGGTGGAGAAGCTTCTGAAAGAAGCGGAGGCTCTGGACGAGAAAGAGGACAAGAAATACGGCAAAGGCAAGAGAGGCGACGAACTTCCGGAAGAGTTGAAATTCAAAGAGAAGCGGCTTGCAAAAATCCGAGAAGCCAAGCAAGCGCTTGAAGAGGAGGCTCGTGAGGAGGCTGCGAGTAAAGGTAAGGGCCGCAAGGGTGGAAAACCGCCCGAAGATGGACCGTCCGGCACTTCCCATGTGAAGCCGAAACCGAAGAAACAGCGCAACTTCACTGATCCGGACAGTCGGATCATGCTTAACGGAGCCACCAAAGCCTTTGAACAAGCATACAACGGCCAAGCCGTAGTGGATTGTGACAGTCAAGTGATAGTGGCCGCTGATGTCACGCAACAAGCCAACGACAAACGGCAACTGGTCCCGATGCTGGAGCAGATCGAGGAAAATCTTGGAGAAATCCCGGACCGCGCGCTCGCCGATGCCGGGTACTTCACTAAAGAAGCCGTGGAATCTGTAGCTAACGGATTC
Organism: uncultured delta proteobacterium; assembly: GCA_963828085.1. Lineage (GTDB taxonomy): Bacteria > Desulfobacterota > Desulfomonilia > Desulfomonilales > Desulfomonilaceae > CAWBBA01. Next base: position 153,450 of record CAWHDO010000014.1, on the reverse strand, counting down.
ACGGAACCGTTTATCCCTCGTGAGCGTAAAAAACACTGCGACCCACCAGGTCCGGGTCCTCTGGGGCGAATTCCCGACAACCTGTCCGCGGTGGACAGAGCACTGCGCAAACTCAAGACAAAAGCGGGGCAACAGATCTACTCCAAGCGAAAAGAGAGCGTCGAGCCGGTTTTCGGTCAAATCAAGGAAAACAGAGGCATAAGGAGTTTCCTTCTGCGAGGTCTGGCCGCAGTCAAAGGAGAGTGGAATCTCATCTGCCTTACCCATAACATCCTGAAGCTCTGGAGGCATCTGTGGCTGAACAGGGGGAGAAGTGCGCGCGTCTATGCGTAAGAGAGGCGGAAAAAGCTCAAAACCGAGCCCTTTCTGCGTGAAAACCGCGGATTTTGCTCCTTTCAGGCCAATTATAGGACACTCGTGTGCCACAACCTCCGATAATATGCCAACTGTCGTCTGGAGTCGTTCAAATGTGGGAACTAACGCGACAGCCTCCTAGTTGTCAATATCGTGTACTTGACGTTGGCTTTGTCGCCTCTCTTTAGACCCGATTTGGCTTCTCCCTCGGCCACAGGAATTTTTAGCTTTCCCGAACTTTCCATACTCGTGTCACTCGTATGAGATACTTCGATTTCAGATGGTTCGGTTTCAGGAAAAATTTGAGAATACAAATCCTTCACCTGGTCATCATCAAGGTAATAGTATGTTCTTAATTCTTTTTTGAAAGCCTTTTTTGTTCCGATAGCGCCTGGAACTAGTCCCTGCAAACTGCTCTTAGTCCGGAGCAAGTCCCCCATTTCGGGATATTTGGGATCATCTCTAAGCTCAGGATACTTCCAGTCAATCGACGGAGATGACACGACGTCAGCGCCAAATTCATTAGGAATCTCTTCTTTCGAGTGGCCTGTAGATAGCGATCTGGTCCTACGCAATAATATGATTGCAACGATCAGTGCCCCTGAAGTAAGGAGAAGTGCCACGCCCAACACTACAGCTACGTCATTCGCGGTCACCTCTACCATGACTGTCTCCGTTCTTTGGGGGCTGTTACGACTTGTGGAGCAATAGTCTCACCGCCTGCCCAACAAAATTTAGAACGATCTGGCCTTTATTTTTAAAAACATAGGAAACCCTAAATGATAGTCTCTTTTTGAGATGTTGAACTCAAAATGCACAGCAACCCTTGAGTTTTTGTGCCTATAATGGCCCATTTGATCGATAATGAAACCCGCAATGGCCGCCCCCTTGTCCCCGAAGAGATCCGCCGGCGAGATCATCGAGAACACGTTGGCAAGAAAAACAAGCTACCTCCAACTTCCGAACTGTACCTCACCGCATGCCCGCGGTCAAGCACGATTTGCACATAACCCTTTGGCAGAGCAGAACTTGACAACATCAGGTAATCGGGGGACATGATACCGATATTGCGTTGACATGTCATGGCTTTTTCTTGCCACTGCTTTATCGTTTGAGCTCGAGGAGGTTGGTCCCCAGCTATCTCCTTCATGGCATGCGGCGTGGTGTTTCTGTCGATGGGACCTATTTTCATTCCTCGGAACATGATTATTGAACCCCGAAATATCCACTGGAAGTCGCTGCCGCAAAAAAAACGGTGTTATGTCCCCAGAAATCCGCAAGATCTTCGAGTAAGGGCACGGATCCGGGATGGGCCGCCGTGGGGCTCATCCGCGGTGGAAAACTCGAGTGTCACATCCAGGAATTTTTGCAGGTTAACTATACCGTGACGTACCCCAGGATCCGTCTCCTGGAGACTACACTCTGACATCATACGGCCGACATAATACGAAACGGTCTCATACCCCTTTCCGGAGAGTTCTTTCCCTCAAGTCTTCAGCTTCAATGGTGAATAGAGGAGCGTTGTAACTCCCGTCACGGTGGGAAAACCACGAAGCTTGTTATTGCAGGACACAGAAGCGGCAAGAATCTGGAGGCGGAAGATGGTCTCAGTGGTCTATAAAAAATCGGCACGTGGTATTATGTTACAAGAATCTGTTCAGTAATCGTTCATCCAGCCTGTCGTCGGAGGTGAATTTGCAATCAAGGCCAGAAAAGGATCTGCATGGGGAGTACGGTATGGACGGTACGCCTCTCCTTGGCCTCTACTGGCGTAACCTCATTTCAACCCCGCTGGCTTTTCTTATTGTTCTTGCACTCAACGTATTTACCCCGTTAGGGTTTTTCGACGAGGTGAGAACCATTCTAGTAGCGAAGGGTGCCTGGAAGCTACTAGTCTTCATGCTTTCACTCATAATTACAACAGGTGGCATTCTGCAGTATCTTGTTCAACGGCCGCTTGCTGCAGCGATGAAGGACCTTTGCTCCGGAGGAAATGCAATCGAGCAAACCTTTAGGGAGACAGCACAGCGCAGGCTCTTGAATTTGCCATTCATTCTGGGGACGGTCAATCTAGTGATGGTACCCCTTCTGCCTGCTTTCATGCTGAGCTACTTCCACTATTTTATGGAGTTGCCTTCCAGGCCCGCTCTTTTTATATTCTCTCGGGTCATAATCGTAGCAATGCTATCCTCGACGCTTTCCTTTTTCTTGGTAGAGGAATTTTCAAGGAGAAACATAATTGCATGGTACTTTCCCGAAGGGAAACTCGCGACAGTAGCTGGAACCATGAGAATGTCAGTGCGCTTACGGATTCGAGTATTGCACATTGGGGGCACTATAATTCCCATGATCATCTTGTTGAGCACCCTATCGCTCATCTCATGGAGTTCTATAGTTTTGCTCTTTCGTAAGACTCGGGTCGTTTTGTGAAGGGGCGTGTGCCGCATTTCGAGTAGTTGTGGTGTTCGCTGGGATCGCGCGAAATTCCGGGGATGAAATGAGAGCGTCTTGCCGCAACGAGCATGTCCGAGAAGGTGACATGTCGCTTGGAATACCAGGGTGCAGTGCGAATCAAGAGGTCTTTTCCCGTACGGAACTGATCCACGAACCAGACCACCACGAAGCAATAGCTCCAATAAGCCATGAGCGGGGCACGAGTCACGGATTTCTCGCAGCGACACTGAGGGTCTGCGCTGCCGAGCAGACTCTTGGTCTCCCGATTGGTGATCTCGATACTCCAGCGGTGGCTGAATCTTTGGATGGTCTGTTCATCGGAAGCCGCCGTGTCGGTGTCGAAGAAAACCGTGTCCGGGTACTTGCCGGCAGGATCTCGGACCATCACAATGGACAAAGGTTCATTCCCAGCAGCCTTGTACCAGATCGCCTCAAAGCGGTACACAGACACGATGGTCTCTTGGCCGTACAGGGTGATCCAGATCCATTCCCACTGGTTCTCGTCGCGGCCGAAGATCGATTTTGGACAAGGCAGACGGTCTCCCTTTTTCCGTGGACGCCCTCTTCTGCTGGTGGTTTTTTGCACCACCACAGCGTAGAGGGCAGCGTCCATGCGGACTTTTCCCGTAATATGAACCCCGTGGGGGCGACTTTGGAGCAGTTGTTTGTTGGAGTATCCGCCATCAACGATAACCCGGAGGGTTATGGAGGGATCAAGCCACGAGCGAGTTAACCGAATCAACTCTGCGCCCAACTCGGATTTGCTCTGGTGTTTCTCGCCCACTGGCTTCACCTTCGCCTTTTCAGGCCACCACAGACGAGCGGCATAGGGCAAACAAAACACCCTGTCGGATATGCCAGGCAAACGAACCACAATCCCGATGATGACAAAGCAGACGCCGTATCCAATCGGCTTTCCGGTCTTAGGAGCGTTCCCGTCGTGCTGAAATCCGGCGCCGAAGATCTTCTTACCTACATGGCTATTCAGCGTGTCGTCCAGGACAAGCTCAATCTCCGTCACACCAGGCAACAGGGTATCCACTATCATCCTGAATACCTCAAAAGCCACTTCTTCCGGCGTCCATTTGGCCTTCTGCAGGAACCGGTAGATGCTGACGAAGCTCTCCGATTCGTGCAGCCTTCCCGTGAGGATCACTTGACTGATGGTGTGAACCCCCACAGTCAGGACCCAACCGGTGATCAACACCCCGAAATGCCTAAGACTCGGGGCAGTAAAGCAATCCCCAAAACGCACCTTGTCAATTTGAAACGGCTGTGGCAGATTCCGCTTGCGCATCGGCGTTCCTCCCCCAGTTTGTTGCCAAACCGTCTATGGCAGGGGCGCCGATGATTTTCAAGGAAATCACCGCAATAGCAGACTACTCATGCAAAAAAGTGCAAAACTATAGGGAGTTTGCAGGTCACCAATATTTCCCCTATGGAATTGGGTCGAGAAGTCTTCGTGTTCACCGGGATATTGTGTGGGATCTTCATTGTCGTTGGGCTGAGACTGAATTCTCTTGTGGAGAAGTCCGTTGTGGACCCCATTGAAGAGATGCTGGAGGTACTGGGCAAAGTGAAGCATGGGGATTTCTCCAAGCAGATTCGAGTGGTTTCTAATGACGAACTCGGAATTCTCGGCGACACTGGCAATGAGATGATGATAGGGCTTTCGGAGCGGGAAATGATAAGGGACACGTTTGGGAAGTATGTTACTCCTGAAATACGGGATGAAATACTAGCTGGACGAGTACCCTTGAGTGGGAAAAGGACGGAAGCAACCATGCTCTTCTGTGATCTCCGCAATTTTACGCCTTTTGTGGAAGAGAATGATCCTGAAGAGGTCATCATGAGCATGCGGGCCTACTTTACTGCAATGCAAAAGGCTATCGGCAAGTATGACGGACTTGTGCTCCAGTACGTAGGTGATGAGATAGAGGCAGTTTTCGGGGTTCCATTGCCATATGAGGATCATCCTGACAAGGCCGTGCTCGCGGCACTGGAGATGAGAGCCCGTCTGGAAGGACTGAACGAGCTAAGACTGAAGGAGGGAAAGACGGTATTTAGACACGGTATGGGCATTCACACTGGGGAAGTCCTGGCAGGTAACACCGGCAGTGATGACAGGCTGTCCTACGCCTTAATTGGCGATGCTGTCAATCTAGCCTCAAGAATTCAGGGCCTGACAAAAGAGTTCCGGTGTGACCTCTTGATCAGCGAGGAAACTCAGAAGAAACTGAGGAATTTTTATCGCCTGGAAAATCATCCACCCCAGTTCATCAAGGGATACTCCAAGCCTATTGCCCTGTATTCAGTGTTGGAGCAACAGCCTCGTAGTCGCGGGACATAATACCGATATTGCGTTGACATGTCCGCTGCGGTTTCTTACCACTGCTTCATTGTCTGTCGCTAGAGCAGGTTGGTCCCAAGCAATCTCCACCATGGCACGCAGCATGGTGTTCACTCGATGGGACCTGTTTTCATTCGGCGGTACCTCAACATTGAAGACCTGGGAATCCACTGGAAGCCGTTACCGCAAAAAAACTGCATTATGTCCTCGGAAATCACAGCGAATATCGCCTCTTAATATGCGGGCCATTCGGACAACTCTTCGGACAGACCTTCCTCGGCCAGAGCCTTCTCGAACGCGGGATCGAGCTTGGCACACTCCCGGGCAAGTCGGCTATGCTCAAGCCGCGAGAGCTTCTCTTCAACAGCCTCCTGTATAGCCTGACTCCGATTCGGGAAGATACGCTCGCGAACTAGGCGGTCGAGACGATCCACCGTCCCCTCATCCAATGAAATTGCAATCTTTGCACGAGCCATATCTTCCTCCTCGGTATGAAAATACGTCATACCACCAGTTGAGGTCAAGATCCTTCTCATCGAATGGCATCAAAACCAAGTGCAAATTCCGGGATTCATTTGCTTACGCGGGGCGTCTCTCCCGGCTGTCGTTGCGAGCAGTGAAACGACAAAGCAATCTACCTGCCAGCGAACTGCGGGAGAAAACCGAGATTGCTTCGCTCCGCTCGCAATGACAGATCTGGGGCAATCGAGCAAAAAATTCGCTGCCGATATCAATGGAGGGCTCTTCAGTCACCGTGTAACGGTAGAACCGGTCGACTCAGGAGTGTGGCCCAGAATTTCGCTCCAGTCCCGTGTAAACTGGTAGACCTGCCCCAGTCCGTAAAGGGACAGAGTCATGAAGACCGTTTGATCCGGGTCCTTTATTTTCTTGGTAACAGGGTCCTGTTCTCGGATCTCGGAATATCTCAGCAATACATTCCAGCATTGAGGATGGTAATTCAGCCCAAAACTTGTGAAATACGAGAAGTCGAACTGGTGCGTGTACTGGTTCTCAAAGAAACAATCGAGGTCCGTGGTCAACTTTACCATAAGGCTCACGTTGGTCTGGCGGTTCAGGTCCTCCTGCCGTTCATCTTCAGTGAACTGGTGCAAGATTCGGATCAGGTCCCTCGCTGATCCATGAGCCCCAAGTTTACACTGTACCTGCGTGCCCGGTTCAGGATCGGATCGTATTCGGCCTGAGCGGTAAGATCTATTAAAGAATGGGGCCTCAGCGTCAATTCGGCCTCTGTATTGGTCCATCCGTATTGCAACAAGCGCGGCTTGTCACCTGAGTTATCGTGGACTGTCCTGGACTCGGTAAAATCGTACCCTTGAGTAATGCTTAGAGTTATAAAGTCCAAATATTCGCCGGGTCCAACACGACCCGTGAAAGTCTGGCGCATCTCTGCTGTGAGCAAACTTGCTCGATCCAACCTGTCGGTCTCATCGAAATACGGATAGGTCTGTTGGCTGGAAAAAGGCCTATAGGTCCAGGAAAAACGAGGCCGAATCGTATGTTTCACTCTTTGGAACCCCAGGAATGAGCCCAGGAGTACGCTGTCCAGATCCGTGAACGCGTCGGCATTCACCTGGTAAAGGTCTGTTCTCAGGGCGTTGACTGAGTTTACGCTTTTATCGCGTTCATAATAGTCTGCTGCATACGCCTTGGGAAAATAGGTCATGGACGGCTCTATCTTGAGGTAACGCCCAAACGCGATGGGCAGGCTGAGCCTCGTGTCCATCTGCAGACGGCTTCCCAACCACTGCTGATGCTGAATTGGTGCATAGAAATGGTCGTAAACCAGATTAGAGCTTATATATAGAGGAGTATAGGGAACCTGCTGGTTGAACGCGGTGCCAGTCACAATAGGCAGGTTTTGGACTGTGACTGCATTGTTGGGAAGGTCGAGATTGTCAAAGTGCCGGGCCTCTGCCTCGAACAGGAAGTTGTTCAATTGCTTGTACAGGACCAGGTTTGATTCGAGATACCTCACTCTCAGGCGCCTGTCGAATCGGCCTCCCCAGAACTCGAAGTAGTCCCTGTCTGAAACCCAGTTTCCGTTGGCCTTAAGCTTGATCTCACGGGCGAATTCCTGGTCGTGTCGCCAGGTTACGTAGAATCGATGGCTCCTCGGGTTGGTTTCCGGTCCATATTTCCAATCGTACGTATACTCACCGTAAAAGCGCCCCTCAAAGTCCTCATAGGGAAAGTACCGGAACTCAAGCGAAGCCTGTGCGGCTCTTTTGGTGCAGATTCTGGGGACAATCGTCGCGTCCACGCTGGGAGAGACGTCAACGAAGAACGGAAACCGCATGTCGAAGCCTCTAACGCTGCTGTTAGCAACCGTAGGCATCAAGAAACCGCTTTGGCGCTTGCGCTTCGCAGGGTACATCAGCCAGGGAAGGTAAAAGACCGGGATGTCTTTGATGTAGAAGAACCCATGCCTGAGGGTGCCGTAACCCTCGAGTGTCACGTCCAGGTTCTTACCGGTGACCCGCCAATCCGGAGTGGCACCGTTGCAGGTGGTGAAGCTCCCATCTTCCACCACGTATGTGGACTCCCCTGTTTTCTCCAGTTTCTTCCCTTCCAGGTATATATTGTGTCTTGTAAGCAGCAGTTTGCCGTTGTACAGGACCCCGGTGGCACCGGGGATTTTGATGGTGATCTTGTCCGCCTCGACTACGTCGCCGCCCATTCGGATGATTACTTTGCCCTCCGCAGTCAATTCACCCTTATTGCCGTCGAAGGTAATGCTGTCGGCCCGCAATCGCATGTTGCCCTGTCTGAGGGTGACATTGCCCTGAAAAGTATACGTCTTTTTTTCAATATTGCCGGACATTCTCTCCCCGGACATTTCAATGGGAATGTCTGTGGGAATAGTAATTGACTCCTGGGAAGCAGCAGCCTGTTTGAGGTTCCTGGGAGCGGCTTCTTGAGCGCTAACGAAAGACGCGCATAGGACTGCCGGCAGCACCAGGGTAATTAGCGCTCGGTATCGAGCCGAAAGTCCTACTAAGCGATCATGTGAGAAGAACACTTTCAGTCGTCTCCGATTTCGCAGGCCCGCCTCACCGGACCTATCATGTAAAGCGATCCGGCGGCAACGATGACGTCCTTTTGAGAGGCTTTTCCCAGAAGTAGCTGAAAGCCCCGGATAATGTCCTTAGATGTGGACGCGGGCACCCCACAAGCCCGGATCTGTTTAGCCAACTCTTCCGGATCCAACGCCCTATTTCCCTGAGGCGGGACACAGACCACTTCCCTAGCAACTGGAGCGATTATTTTGACAAGCGTTTCGTAATTTTTGTCCCGCAGCATTCCAAGGAGCATGTAAGGTTTGATTTCAGGGTAGAGTTGCCTCAAAGTGCTCTTGAGCAGCCGCATCCCTTCAGGGGTATGGGCGCCGTCTATAATTACATCAGGCTCTCGCCGGAGAACCTCGAATCGTCCGGGAAACCGGGTTTTTTCTATGCCTCCGCGAACAGCCTTATCAGAAATCCGATATCCCTGGGTCCTCAATTCTTCCACCACAGCCACGGCGAGAGCCGCGTTCTTTATCTGGTGACTTCCGGGCATCGAGAGGGAGAGATCCTCCAGGGTCAGTGAGTCAGATCTGTAAGTGAAACGGCCTGGTGCTGTCCTGACGCCGGCGAAGTCACGGCCGAATTCCTTAACAGACGCTTGAAGACCCTGAGCTGTTTCCAGGATGATTGCTCTGGCTTCTCGCCGGGCAGCTCCTGTTATGAGCGGCACCCCTTTCTTGATAATGCCGGCCTTTTCGGTTGCGACGGCGGCGATGCCTACACCGAGGTAATCCTCGTGTTCACGCGATATATCGGTGATTACCGTGACGCGCGGAGAGACAGTATTGGTGGCGTCGAGACGCCCTCCAAGCCCGACCTCTATCACCGCCATGTCCGGCGCGGAATCAGCGATGCAGTCAAAAGCGACAGCAGTAGTGAATTCGAAAAACGTGGTTCTATTAGGGTCGTACAGCGTGCGAATCTTCTCGGTGGAGGCTATCAGGGCCTCTTTGGAGACCATAGCCCCACTCAATTTAATCCGTTCACGAAAATCATTCAGGTGAGGCGAAGTGTAAAGCGCGACCCGCAACCCTGCTTCACGAAGCATCTCGTAGATCAGCGAAGATGTAGATCCCTTCCCGTTACTGCCTGCCACGTGCACAACCGGGAACTTCTTCTGGGGATTGCCCAGCTTGTCCAGAAGCAGACTGATGTTCTCCAGCCCCAAGAGTATGCCGAACCTCTCCATGCTGCACAAAAAGTCTACGGTCTCGTTGTACTTCTCGTCGAGGTTTTGCAGCGACGGTGCGGACATGAATCAGCCTCCGCGGGAACTCGTGCAGTTCGGCGCGTTATAGCACACCCCAATATCCACGTCAAGAATGCCTAGCTGCTAAGGGGTTGTATTAATTGCATAATATCGTGAAAGGAGGGTTGCACCGCCAGGTCCCCCACTTCGTAAGCGTTGACTTGACCACGTATTCCTCTCCTTTGGTAAAGGAGGGAAGGGGGGATTTTGATCCAACGCCTTGAAAATCCCCCTAAGTTCTCGTTTTCTAAAGGAGGACTTTGGCTCTTCCTTCGTATAGATGCCTGGAGCACAATCCTTCTCAGAATGCCTCCTTCAGCCTGGCTATCATCGCGCTCCAATGGGATTCATCGCGAAAAATCACGAATCGCCCGCCCAATCCCACCAATTCGTGCTTCTTCTTGTCTGCTTTCATCTTGTATTTCCCGGCCAGGATTATGGCGTGTTCCAGCGGCTTCTTCATGTGAACCGTCCCCACGATTTTCATGCCCGGGTTGTTCGCGAGCAGAGCAGGGACAGTATCGACAACATCTTTGTCAAACCAGCAATCGAAATAGACTATCTTGCTCAGCCTGCCCCGGAAAACTTCCGCGTAAGGATCATCTTTCTCGCTGTGCGCCAGCCAGTTACCGATCGAGTTAAGAACACGACCACCGCCTGAAAATCCGGCCAATACGATATTGGTCTTATCTTTGCGGACATGGGGAAACGTCGTACGGAAAGCCTTGAAGACCCGATTTACCGTCCTAAAGAGACGATCCGGCCTTTCGCCCTTTTGCGGAACCATTGAACTCCAGCGATCTTTGCTCCTCGTTTCTGAAGGGAGGAAGGGAGTGTCGACAAACCCTACGAAGAGAAACGGGCGATTTGGCCTTTTCTCGGCCAGCAACTCCAACTCCTTGCGAAACGCCGAATAATAGTCTTTGGAGTGCATTCCGTGGAAGTAGAGGATCATCTCGACCTGATCGAATCGCCTGAAGTCGTAATTACCCACCATCCAGACATATCGCATGTCTTCATCCCATGGGGGTATCCTCCACCTTTGATACGGGACCCGGCCGGACGATTCACTGATAAGCAGGTGGTCGTTTTCTAAGACCGGTATTTCACTCGTTCGAACAAGGAGGGGTGATTGCGACAGAAGTGTGCACGAGCAGAGCAAGAAGGCAATTACAATGAGAAGGGGTAGACGGAGGAACGGCGGAAGCCTTAGGCATGAATTGGCCGAAAGAATAAAACCAGGCCAAGAAGTGGAGGTCTCCGCAGAAACACGCATGGGGACGAAAATCCCTCCCAATGGGATTTCCCTCCCCACAAGCGAATTCTAGCAATCTCTCAGGGCACTTGTCAACAAAGCATTGCCTGAGGCGCTCGGAACCACGTGGTCTGAATACGATCAATCGGGTCGGGCGTAGAACTCGAAAAATGTCTTCATGATGAAGTCAACCGTATCCTGGTTGACGTGAAAATTCTCTCGCCCCTCTGTGTAAATCGGCTGCCCCGTGAGCGGCCTGTAGATAGTAGCAACCTCAAACGCTGGAAAATAGAAGGCATTATCATGCCTTGCGCAGAACTCGTCCGCCACGGCCCGGAGAATGGACTTGGAATTGCAGCTCGCGCTGATTACGTCGAGGTCCTTACGAAACGTAGCCCAGAGGTGCACCGGAGACACAGTGACGATCAGCTTGCAGGTTGGGTTATGAACGGCCATGATTGAATGGATGCGCTCCAGGTTTTCGAGGTTTTCCACATACCTGCTCACTCGAAATGTATAGCGGCTCATGTCCCCCCCTCGCTGACTGTACGGGCCTGATGGGAGGCAGATCACCAATCCGTCGGATCGATCTTCCCAGATTTCCGTCAAACCCAGAGTCAGAATGAGCACCTTCGCGCTTTCCAGGGCCTTGCGGGAACATACCCGATGGTGCTGAAAATCTGCTTCAGCCTCCTCAAAACTTTCGTAGAGTATGATTCTGCGATAGGGGTCCTGAATCCTTCCGGAGAGCGGGGCTTTCCACCATCTAAGCGCGGGCGCCCACTCTTCAAACGTGTACTCGAAGATCTGCCGCATAGAGAAAAGGTTATATAGCCTCTCCCAGGCTGCGCTGGCATGTTTAGAGGCCGGATGACGGGATTCCTCAGTAATGTATGAAAAACCTTCCCGGAGCAACACTGTCTTGATTTCACGAGCAAAACAAGAACCCATCGACGCGATGGGAGTTGAGCGAGTAATCTCCAGGGCAGAGTTACCGGCTGAAGGGTAAAATCCGTCGGGGGCCGGATTGTCGTACGAGCCAGGCCAAACCTGCCAGGGCTCGAAGCGGTGAAATGGGTGCACGTCGGAACCTGCCATTTTTGAGCCCCTAAAACGAATTCGCATTCAAACCGGGAAGAATCGGGGAGGACCTTCTTGTAAGAAGTTCCTCCCCGAACCCCTCCTCAAGAACTTTTTCCATTTGCCGGAATCCTCATTTCCCCGCAGGAGAAATGAGGATTCCGGCAAGTGTTAGAGTTTCTTGGAGGGGGTTTGGGGGAAGCCTTCTTTACAAAGAAGGTTCCCCCAATCTTCCGGGCTCGAATGCAAACTGGTCTCATGCGCCGTATTTGGCCTGTCTTTTTCCGTAGGCCGTGATCAGTTTCATCAGATCTTTTCCGTTGAATTGGCCAAGTGCCCCGTGAAGGCATTGGCTTTCGCCGAAGCCTTGGACGTCCGGATTGCAACGTGTCACACCGGGGGCCCAAAATAGGAGCGGTACAGGATGCCAGCTATGAGACTTTAGCACCGCGGGCGTGGAATGATCGCCAGTGACTACCAGCACATCAGGCTTTTGCTCCAGTACTTTGGGTATGATGGAGTCCACCTTCTCAATCTCTTTCACCTTCGCGTCGAAGTCGCCATCCTCGCCCCGGCTGTCAGTGTACTTGTAATGCACGAAGAAAAAATCATGAGCATCCCAAACCTTTCGGAGAGCTTCGAGTTGGTCCTCAAGGTTGGTCAAGCCCTGGATAAGGGTCATTCCCACGAGGCTCGCCAACCCTTTATACATCGGATAAACTGCCAAAGCAGCCGCATTAAGCTTGAACACGTCCTGAAAACTTGGCAGGCCCGGTTCTTTGGACCATCCACGCAGCGTGACCATGTTGGCAGGGTGCTGATCCCTGATGCGTTCCCTGACTTGATCCACCCATCGGTTGACAAGATCGGCGGTGCGCCGTGCAGCATCTGAATTTCCCTCGGGCTTTACGGCAAGCGGCCTAATACCCGTCTTTTGAGGGTCTGTCTCGTTGAGAGACTGCGAGAGCCCTTGCCCTCTGAGAATCAACACGAAACGGTAATCTCTAACGGGCTTCACTATCAGATCAACGCCCGGCAAGGTAATTCCCTCTATGAGACTGACCATCCGAGCGCACTCCTCGGTGCTGATCCTTCCGGCCCGGCGATCCGTGATGACTCCATCTTGGTCCACGGTGCAGAAATTACCGCGCGCGGCCACGTCCTGATCGGTCAGGGTTAATCCTATGCCGACCGCCTCAAGGACTCCTCTACCGATAAGGTATTTTAGAGGGTCGTAACCGAACAGACCAAGGTGCCCCGGCCCACTCCCAGGCGATATTCCGATTCCCACCGGATGTATAAGCCCCAGCATGCCCTCTCTGGCCAGACGGTCGAGATTCGGTGTGTTTGCGGCTTCCAGTTCCGTTGGACCGCCGACTTCTCTAGGAAGGCCTCCAAGGCCATCCATGACCAAGAGAACTATCTTGGTGTCTGCTTTCTGCGTGAGAGTCTTCATCAGGTCCAAGTCTGTCATATTCCACCCCTCCGAAACAAAATGTCAAAACTGTCGTCCCTCTCTCGGCCGTAGGCGAGCCTTTCCGCCATCCAGAATTTTGAGAGTGTGCTGGTGATTATAGCCCCCCGCTTCTCGGAAAGCTCTCCTGAACCGGGGCAGGTAGATCAGATCGAAAACATGCTCCTTTCCGGGAAATAGCTTAAGAGCCATTTTTCTCAATCCGCTTATCATATTGTCGGCCTCGGGCTGACTCACGGGCCGTGTCATCAAAACATGGACCAGAAGGTCCGAGCCAATCCTGATAAGCCTGATTCGCCGGTTCTCTTCACGCACAAGCTCATTCGTCGTATGCATTCGGGCCACCTCCCAGGTGGAGAATAACTGATTTCTGCTGCTAAACCAAGGGACTCGGAGACCCTCGCCTGCTCACTCCGAGTCGGCGGATCAAGGCCCACCAAACGCGAGCAAACAGATCCACTCTGCCGGGCCATTTGACCCGGACCAGTTTTCGTTTTACACTGCGATCCGGATATGCTAGGAACTGACCTTCACTCTTAGATTGAAGCTCCCGGGAAAGTAAATCATCGATGAAATTGTTGAAATCCACCATCAAACTCATGCGTCCGACCCAATGGATAAAGAATGGGTTTGTCTTGATGCCTCTTATCTTCAGCGGCCGGCTGTTCGTGGTTGAAGATGTCACGAAAGTTGTTGGAATGTGCCTGGCTTTCTGTCTGGCATCTTCTGCCACGTACATTCTTAATGATTACATGGACATGGAACAAGACAGGGCCCACCCCCTAAAGAAGAATCGGCCCCTCGCCGCGGGGCTCATATCGCCCCGAGCGGCCCTTTCTGTAATGTGCTTGCTGATCGTCGGCATCTTCGTCCTGGCGCTGGCGGTGAAAATTCCGCCGTGGGGCTTCATCTTTCTAGGCATTTATTTGGTCCTCCACGCCCTATACTCGTTCAAACTGAAGGACTTGGTCCTAGTGGACGTGTTGACCATATCAGTAGGGTTCTTGCTTAGAGTGCTGGGGGGCGCGGTGGTCATCGGAGTCACGGTTTCGAGCTGGCTTGTGTTGTGCACTTTCTCGGTGGCAATTCTCCTCGCTCTTGGGAAACGCCGCCACGAGGTCGTTATCCTATGTGATGACGCTATTTGCCATCGGCCTGTACTTGAAAACTACGGCGTATCTCTACTTGACCAGCTCCTGCAGGTCGTCACTACCTCGACATTCATCTTCTATTGCCTCTACTGCGTGAGCGGCAACCCGGCCGGCGGAATTCATGCCGACACCATGATGTTTACCATACCGCTGGTCACATACGGCGTTTTTCGTTACATGTATCTCATTTACCAAAGAGAGGACGGCGGCTCTCCCACCGTCATGCTTCTGACTGATCCTCCCCTCCTTATGTGCGCAATTCTCTGGATGACTGCATGCATCGCGATCATCTACTTGTGAGAGGCCATGTTTAGAATCCTGAAATATGCTGTGTACTTCGTTTTTTTGGCGGGTGTGGGCATCCTGTTGGGGTGCTACGTCCACGGGCTGAGAAACCAACCAGCCCACGATCATGAGCGGCGTGGCATTTGTAAGGGAACTGCCCTACGGAGAGCAGATTGTGGGAAGGATCGAGACAACAGTGTTTTCCTGGCAGGAGAAGAGGAACCTGGAGCGCTACGAGGAAGAGCACAAGGGAGAGATTAAGATAGATCCCGAAATTCTGAAGAAACATCAAGAATTATATCGACATGGTGACTCGGCTCGGTAAATTGTAGACTTATTACCAATAATATTAGTATTCTAAAATAAAATATAAAACCATAACTTGACAATAGAGAGACAAGGTGCTAGGGAACCTCCCCGTTGCCTGCATTGACAAGGCGACCGTCGGGAACCCGACCCCGATCAACGGAACCCCGGAAGCTACAGGGAGCACCTATGAAAGCGGACAAGACTGCCCAGGACACCGACCTGTCCAGCATCCCCGGAGAATTCAGAGAAAACTACAGATTCTTGAGCGAACTCATCAACTGCAAACACAAAAACAATTCCGCTGCACAAAGCCTGGAAACCGTCCTAGAGCCTCGCCTCTGCCACATCAGGGGAAAACTGAACCGCAGGCAGATCAGAATCCTGAACCTCTTCGTGAAAGACCTGGAAAATAGCGAACCCGAATCTCTGTCCCCTCCTGTTCCAGCGGAACTAGAGGCAGCTATAAGGGTCAAAAAAAGATCCACCTGGCTCCCATGGGAGGCTGAGGCGATCCGCAAGATCGAACTATGGAGGGGAGACCTTCTGTGTATCTCACAGAATTGGGGAGCCGGATTTACCGCTTCGTCCTCTCCAAAATACCTTCGGAGTTCGTCTGAGACGACCGGCTGATCGGGTTACGATGAGATCTTGGGCCGATCTGCTTTGACCAAGGTGGCCGTTTCTGCGGTAAATGTTAGGCATCATGCGTTACAAGGCTGTTTCACACAGCCTCCGCTGTGGTCAGTCACGAGCTTACCGGTGGCGGTTACACAGCGTTTCTCGTCCGGCACACCCCAGAGCCTTCTCGAAATCACTCGGCGCTGCCGAATTTTCCGGATTTTCCTGATCTATCATCCAATTCTGCGGATTCATGGCGATGTATTCGCGGATACGGTCCAAGCTCGTCTCATTGCGGATGATGTGCTCATAGTAGTTGCGTTGCCACAACGGCTGGCCAGTTCGAGTCAACACACGATTCACCTGGACGGCGGATATTGATTTGAATGTCCGAATTACGTCCCCCAATGTAGGGGCGCTGCTTGCTGCGCCCTCGAGGCTGGGCAGGGCAAGCCCTGCCCCTACGTCGGGCTTACCGGGGAGGGCAAGCTCTGCGCCTTTGCTCCAGGGCAGGGCAAGCCCTGCCCCTAGATCGGACGGATCGGTCAACACGATTATTCCATGTACGTGATTGGGCATGACCATGAACATGTCCAAATTGACATTGGCATAACGCCTGGGCAATGCATCCCAGACCGCGCGAATCATATTGCCGCCCTCGCTCAGCCGCATGGTTCCGTCTACGATTTCGCCAAACAAGCATTGCCTCTGGTTGACGCAAATTGTGACGAAATAAGCGCCAGTTGATGAATAGTCGTAACCTGACAATCTGGTCGATCTGCGGCCTCGGTTTTCCCAGTTGTGCTCAAGTACCATGCCCCAACTCCCCTCAGTTTAGTCCAAATAGCTCTGTCAAGCCTGGCAGGCACCGTGCACCCTTGGCTGCGCACCGCGGTGAGCCCTGGCATTTTTTCATCTAGTGTTACGTTCCCTAAGTTAGAGTGGTATTCAGAGGGTCAGATTGCTTGTTCCTTAGCCGTTTACATGAAGGATCATTGTCACTCTTATTTAGAGGACGTAACACTAGCAGGTCCCTGTTTCGTGAATCGCCGGCACGTCGTCTCAAATATTGCTCAGGGTCGTCCACCTTCGCGGCCACGAGACCTCTCCGATTTTTCCACAGATTCTTTGAATCTTCTGGCCAATCGGATCGCCTCCGGGTTGCTCTGGAGTTCCTCAACCGTATAGAGCATCTTGGTGACCCAGTTGGGGTTTTCCCAGGTGGTGCTGGGCAGGTTCTGCTGGCGGACATCCAAGAAAATATCCTCCTGACTGATGACCACCAATCGGGATGGTGTGCCCAATAAGAAGTCCAGGACTGCTGAGTGGAGTTCTTCAGTGGGGAACTGAGACTCCGCGGCGGACTGCGCGGCTTGATTAGCAAGTAAACCGTCCTGGACCAGCCTCTCAATTATCCTTGCCTTGTGCCGAATCCGATCCTGCTTGAATTTCTCCCCCGACATCCCGTCGAGCAGTCCTATTTCCATTCTCAGATCCACGTCACAGCCGGCCCAAAACCCCGCCAGAGTGGGCAAGTCATGTGTGGTGATTGAAACCAGCACACTCTGCGGGTACGCGTGACCGGGCAGCAAATTCCCCTCGCCATCGCGCTCGAAATACAGGAGTCTGGACGAGAAAATGCCTTTGTCCATTAGTCTTTCTCTGAACTGAAAGGGAACTGTTCCCAGGTCTTCTCCAATTATGAGCGTGTGGCTGTTTTGGCTTTCCAAGGCCACCAGGTTCAAAAGATCGCTTTCATAGTCTCGCACATAGACACCGTCCACCGGCTTGCCATCTGAAGGTATCCAAAACAGGTGGTGGAACTGCATCACGTGGTCGATGCGCAGTGCCCCACCATATTTGCAGTTTGCATTCAATTTCTTCAGGAAAAGCCCGGAAACCGGCGCTCCTCAGCCTATCGCTGTCCGGAGGCGGGAATCCCCAATCCTGCCCGTCCGGCGCAAAGTCATCGGGTGGCGCGCCGACTCTGAATCCTTCGTGGAAGAATTCCCGCCATGCCCAGAAATCCGCGCCGTTGTTATCCACCGCGAGCGCCTCGTCATTGTACAGGCCGATGATCATCCCGCTGTTTAGGGCATGTTCGTGGACTTGATTCAATTCCGCGTCTATCTGCCACTGCAAGTACATCCAGAAAAGGATCTTTTCCCGATTCTTCTTCTGGAATTGCCGTACTGCCTCGGACAAGGGGTCGTGGAACTCTTCCGGCCATTCCCGCCATGATTCAGCCCGGGGAAGTTCGCTGTGAAAATGTTCATCAAGGGCGCAAAAAGTGGCATATCGCTCCAGATATACGCCTTCGGAGGCAATATAGTCCTCGAAATCTTGCCACCTCGTCCCCCGCCGATCTCCTCTGCCGCGATCCTTCACGAAACCCGTGAAAATCTCTCGAAGTATCCTCAACTTCAGGGCAGAGACCTCCTCGTAGTTCACGTGCACTTCGTTCCGTAGTGCCCGGATTTTTCGACGAACCTCCGGGGAATCTATTAATCCGCGGGCGGCCACGGAATTGACTACATCCTCGATGGCGGTAACATCCAGGTAGATGAAGTTGCGGAACAGGCGGCTGGATGGCAGGTAAGGGCTGCTGTTGTACGGTCTCCTGTTAAATAGCGCGTGAAGGGGGTTGAGCCCGACAACGTCCACGGAGAGATCGTTTGCAGCCCAGTCAACGATCTTAGCCAGGTCGGAAAAATCACCGATCCCCCAATTTGTTTCGGATCGAATTCCGTATAGCGCTACCGAGATGCCGGCCAGCTTGTTGCCTGCTTCAAAGGCAGGCGGCGCGTATGCTTTGGGCGGACAGATTATCCACAGGCAAGAGGATCTGAAGGTCCTCTCTGACATAATCACGTCAACCCGGACTCGGTATGTTCCGAAGCTAAGCTCTCTTGGGAAGGGGATGGAAACTCGTAACAGACCGATCTCATCGTCGAGACCAACCGACACATGGTCGGATCCAAGAAGCGTACTCACTCGCCTGCAAAGTCCCTGTTGACTCCGAGATTCTTACCGTGCCTGTCGGAGATGTTAAATCGCTGTCATTGACTTTTTCGGTGAAGTAAACCGTGAGCCGCTCAGGAAGGTTATCTGTGGATACCACCAGGACCTGAGGGTTCACTTGCATCCGGTCGTACGGTATCCTGATGCCTTTTGATTCAAGTATCCTGCGTGAAGTTTCAGGGTCAGTGTGATGGGTCTTGCCCCTCGCATCGGTGTAATGCGGCTCGATTCCGCAAGTGTCCGACAGAATCCTCAAGGTCTTGTACATAGTAGATGTTCTCCGCTTTCTTTCCTGCGGTCTCTTTAATGCACTGCCGAGTTGCCGAAAAAGGTCAGACTTGTAGAAGTGTCTGTCCTTGCACCCTCTGCCGCCGCGCACTGCATGCCGTGCGTCTGCAACCGACCGAGCAAGGCAAGCCTTGCCCCTACGCGCTCGCTGCTTTTAATCCGCGACGCCGAAGAGGCCAAAGGCCACTTCGGCTGTGGTAACCATTCCATTACAGGCGGCATGCCGTCATTGCGAGGATCGCAGTGACGAAGCAAACTCAGTTTTGCCTCTTGTTCCGCGGAACGGGGGATTGCTTCGCTACGCTCGCAATGACAACCCCTACCCCGCGAGACTGACTGCATACTGCTTGGCTCTGATTTTCATTGACGGCATTATCTCTTAAAAGGTAATTAAATAATAGGAATCGTCTTGGTTATTCGAATGTTTCGGCCGGGCCCCCCCTTCGCTCCGGTCAAGAAGTTTTCATCTCCTGCGTAGAAAGTTAAGCAAGTACAGACAGCGCGGGCAAGAACGCTCTTTTTCACGGCCCTGAGATAGGGAGATTGTCTTATGGACTTCAAGCTGACTGATGAACAGCGTCTAATTAGGAAGGCGGCGCGTGACTTCGCTTCAAAGGAGCTCGCGCCAAACGCAAGGGAATGGGAAGAAACAGCCACGTTTTCGCGGGCAATTTTCGACAAAATGGGCCAATTGGACTTTACCGGTCTCTATGTGCCTGAACAATACGGAGGAACGGGGGTGGGGAGGCTGACCGCCGCCCTCATTTTTGAAGAAATAGCTAAAGGCTGTTTCGCAACTGCTGTGTACCTTACCGTTCATAATATGGTGACCAATCTGATCTATCAGTACGGGAATGAAGAGCAGAGAGAGCGCTGGGTCAAGCCCTTGGCTCTGGGCGAAAAGCTGGGAGCATATTCTTTGACTGAGGGGGAAGCGGGTTCGGACGCGGCGGCTCTTAGCACGTCGGCCGTGAAGACCGACCGTGGGTACGTCGTTAACGGCGCCAAGCTATTTGTCAGTAGCGGTGAAGTGGCTGATATTTACACGGTTATGATGCGGACCGACGAAAAGGAAAAACAAAAAGGGATCAGCGCGGTGATAGTGGAGAAGGGCACTCCCGGCTTCTCCTTCGGGCCCCATGAGCCTAAAATGGGCATGAATGCTTCTCCCACAACCGAGCTGCATTTCAAAGATTGTTTCATACCCGAGGAAAATCTCCTGGGCGAAGAGGGAAAAGGACTCAACATGGCCCTCACCGCGTTGAATGGCGGGCGAGTGAGCATAGGTGCGTGCTCTACCGGTCTGGCTCAGCAGGCATTTGACTATGCTCTCAGCTACGCACACAAGCGCCAACAGTTCGGCCGTCCCATAGTATCGTTCCAGGGGCTTCAATTCCTCATCGTGGACCTCGCAACCGAAATAGAGGCGTCTAGACTGATGATCTATAGAGCCGCGTCAATGATGGACCAGGGCGAGCCTTGTGTTATGGAAGCTGCCATGGCCAAACGGTTCGCCACGGACATGGCCATGCGCGTCACCACCGAGGCGGTCCAGATCCTCGGAGGTTACGGGTACATGAAATCCTACCCTGTAGAAATGTACATGCGCTCCGCAAAGGTTGCTCAGATCTTCGAGGGGACGAACCAAATCCAGCGAGTCGTCATCGCGAGAGAATTGGGCAAGTATAAGGGCAGAAAAAGACCTGACACATACTGAATTGAGGCTCGAAAAAAGCGGTCGAAAACCCTAAAGTGACAGCCCGGCTTGTACTGTCGTGCCGGCCCCTCGTGAAGGATATCCGTTGGAGCGTTGAGCGCTCCAAAACCCGCAAAACGCTCACCTGACAGGAGAAGGTCATGCCGAAAAAGCCCGCCAAAGGACAAAGTCTCGGGGAGAGAATCCGAACGATGAGAGAGCGGCAAGGTGTGGGGATTGAACAGCTTGCTCACAAAACCGGATATGCTCCTGAATACCTTCAAGAAATCGAGGATGGAAAAGCTTCCCCGCCGGTGGGCGTGCTAATTCAGATATCGAGAGGACTTGCCGTGGATTCAGCCTCCCTGCTCGCGGAGGAGAAAAAGAAAGAGCGCAGACAGAGCTACATTAAGCGCACCAAGGCCTATTCGTACAAGACTTTGACTCCAGGCGCCGAGGACAAACATCTATGGGCCTATATGGTCACGCTGGAACCCAAGAAACAGCATGAGATGGTCGTGTACAAGCACGAAGGCGAGGAATTTGTCTACGTGGTTGAGGGTAGAGTGGAGATTCAGGTGGGGAAAGAGACAAACGTGATGAAGAAGGGCCAGAGTCTACACTTCAATTCGGGTATCACCCATAACCTGAAGAATCTCAGCAGTAAACAATCCACACTCCTTGTGGTGGTGTTCACGCCATGAATAGACCAGTAGGTCAACCTAATATGACAAGAATTACGGGTTGTTGACAAAAAAAAGCCCGACTAATAAAATTCCGGAACCTTTCTTGCAGGGGTGTGTCATTATCGGCAGGGGTTATGTGACAAGCGTCACCGCCCAATCTCGACTTTATTCCGCATCATGGCAGCCCGTGCGGTGAGATGTGCGGAACGCAGACAAGCACGATAACCCATATCCATACCTCCTTTCACGCCCCGAGTCCCTCTCGGGGCTTTTTTTTTGGTTTTTTCCCTGTTAAGCTTGCGCCCGCGGGTTACCCCCGACAGTTACTGTGAAGCGAACGAGGAGATGTCATGAAACTGGCCGGCAAAGCCGCGGTGGTTACCGGTAGCAGCAGAGGGGTCGGGCGCAACGTCGCCATAGCCTTTGCCAAAGAAGGCGCTGATGTGCTCGTAAATTACACTTCCAGTGAAGCTCCGGCCAAGAACTGGTTGAAACGATCCGGGCCCTGGGGCGGAAATCCGTGGCAGTACGTGCGGATGTAGCCTGCAAAGCCGAAGTGGAAAAGATGATGGACTCGGCGAAGGAGAATTTCGGGCGACTGGACATCCTTGTGAATAATGCAGGGTTTACGCGTCCGGCGATGCTGCACAAGATGACGGAAGAAGAATGGGATGCCGTGGTTGACGCGCATCTAAAAGGCCCTTTCCTGTGTACCCAGGCAGCGTTCAAATATTTTAAGGAGCAAAACTACGGGAAAGTGATCAATGTCAGCTCGGTAGCCGGAATAGTGGGAACCGTGGGCCAGGTGAACTATGCCGCGGCAAAGGGCGGTATCTTGAGCCTAACGAAGAGCACGGCCAGGGAGTTGGCCCGGTATAATGTGTGCGCTAACGTGATTTCGCTGGGGATTGTGGAAACTGACATGACGGAAAAAATTCGTTCCGATGAAAAACTTTCCGAGATTTATATGAATCGTATACTTCTGAAAAAATTTGCCAGAGCGGATGATATTAGCCCTGCTTTCGTTTTTTTCGCGTCCCATGAATCCGATTATGTTACCGGCCAACTTTTGTCCGTGGACGGCGGATATGGCATGATTTGAAAGGCCGCGGACAAGATGTCGGTCCCCGTTGGCAGGCCGGATGGGAAAGGATGTTTCGCGAAGCGGGCCTTCTGCGAGGACGGCGAGAGAGTTACAGGGAGGAAGCAGTTTTCGGCTGGCCACCGAAACTCGGAGCGCCGCGAGAGGTGGGTCGTCGACGGATTTGCATGGATGGGCGAATCAGATTGTTGGCCGGCAGGTTGGTCCAAGTAGTGAATCGGGAATCTTTTAAGCCGCGGCTCACCGGATGGCCACAGCGCCCGTCTTGTTGCAAGTGCTCGAAGGCGCATTTTTCTGAAAATAAAAAAAACGTTGACTTGTTGGATGTCATCTGCTAGAAGACATTCACTGTAATAAGGTGCTGAATCGACTGAAAGATTGTAAACACCCAAAGGCGCCTAGTCTGGTAGGGAAGGTGAGCGCCGGGCGGACCAGCGTAACGTCGTTATGAAAAGCAGCGCAAGACGTTCGCAAGAGGGCGGCCAAAGAGGTGTCAAGCAAAAAAAGAGCTTGACATTGCGCAGTTGATTTGATACCAAAGATACATTCCTGAAAATATCGGATTCTTATCCGGGAATGTTTTTTAGGGGTCTCCCGAAAAAGTTATCGGGAGGAACTGTTGAAAGGAGGATTTAGGGTATGGTTAAACGTTTGTTTCTGCTGAGCCTGATGGTTCTCGCATTGTGCGGCGCTAGCACGGTGATTGCCCTTGCTGGTGGTCCCCCGGTGCGCTGCCCGTCGTATATGCCTGCGACCTCCGTGTCTCCCGCCGATGTGCGGGCCGGCCGCCACCGACTACTCTTCGCTGAAAGAGCAGATCGTTCCTGTTCCCGCCCAATTACGACGGGTCAGAGTTGTCGCCCCTTATCTGGCAGGTGTGGCTTGGCCGCGTACTCCGCTTGCCTTCTTCGGGAACCCCCAAACTTTTCCCAACCCTATAGCGCTTGGCCGCTATGAGTGGTTGGTGCCCGCAGTTGAAATCGAGAACGAGAATTTCGATACGTTCGTAGATCCTTGCTGCCAGACCCATTCAGAGTTCCGCGCTGCGTGTACGTGAAGGCCAACTATGTGAAGATGAAACCGGTTTGCGGGCCGGTTCCTATGGCTCCACCGCCCCCTATGCCGTGCAAAGTGAATAAGTAGGCTGTCGCGAAGAGGACTGGAAAGAGAAGAAAGATTTTTCTCAGATATAATGAGTTTGTCGAAAGGAGGATGAGGGTATGGTTAAAAAGCTAGGTAATTCTCGGATTCATCCTGATCGTCTTGGCTGCGGCGGGCATGGTATGGGCCGAGACATATACGGGCGCTATCCCGGCTCCACAGCCAATGGTGATGCCGGCAGCCGCCCCTGCATGTATGGCCGCGTATCCTGCGCCCCACCATGCCAAAATGAAAGCACCGAAGTCGCGCCGAAGATGACGACCGTGATCGACGTTAAGATGCAATATCCTGCGCCGCCGCATGATGCCCTGCGCGCCCCACCCATGTGTGGGCCGGTTGGCTGCGCTCCGCCTCCCCCCATTCCAGTGGCCGTTCCTATGTGGAAGTTCATCGTTCCCTGGCCGCCATTTGTTTACTACCTGCCTGTCGAATAACAGGAAGATTAAGTGGAATAATCAAGCCCCCAATGGGGGCTTTTTTATTCCCACTAACCCCCCTTCTCGATGATTATCATCCCAGCTATTGATCTCAAAGACGGCAAATGTGTCAGACTCCGCCAGGGTGCTATGGACACCCCGACGGTCTTTAATGAGGACCCTAGCGCGCAGGCCCGGTTATGGGAAAGCCTCGGAGCAGGCCGAGTCCACGTAGTGGACCTTGATGGCTCCGTGGGCGGAAAACCCGCAAACCTTACTCAGATCCGGGACATTGTGAAGGCGATGCGCGTTCCCATCCAGGTCGGCGGCGGCATCAGAAGCGTCAACACTATCCGCATGTACCTGGATATTGGGGTCAACACTGTTATACTCGGGACCGTGGCCGCAAAGAATCCCGAGATCGTCCTAACATTTTTGTCTCTATTCCCCGGACAAGTGGCCATCGGGATCGATGCCCGAGCCGGCGATGTGGCCGTTGACGGCTGGACCCAATCAGCGCATGTAAAGGCCTCCGACCTGGCAGCGCGCTTCGATTCGGCGTTCCCTGCCGCGTTCATTTACACAGATATCGAACGGGACGGCATGATGCAGGGACCCAACATTGAGGCCACGAGAGAATTCGCCAGGCACACCTCTACTCCGGTAATCCTGTCGGGAGGGGTGTCCGCTTTGTCGGATGTGGAAAAGGCCCTCCCCCTTGAAAAAGTGGGGGTGATGGGCATTATAATCGGTAGGGCCCTTTACGAGGGGACCATCGATTTGAAAGAGGCCATTAAGTTGGCGGAAAAGGGAAATGCTCGCTAAACGAATCATTCCATGTCTTGACGTGCGGGATGGGAGAGTTGTCAAAGGCGTGAATTTCGTGAATTTGCGCGATGCCGGAGACCCGGTGGAGAATGCTCGATTCTATGATGAAGAGGGCGCAGATGAACTGGTCTTCCTGGACATCACTGCCTCTCACGAGAAACGCAAGATCATCCTCGATGTGGTGGCGCGCACGGCTGACGAGGTTTTCATGCCTCTGACCGTTGGCGGCGGTATCCGGACATACTGCGGATATCCGGGCCTTATTGAATGCCGGCGCCGACAAGGTCTCTCTGAATACGGCCGCTGTGCAGGATCCGGAGATTATCCGGCTATCTGCGCTTATGTTCGGCAGTCAATGTATTGTGGTCGCCATCGACGGTAAGAACACTGGAAGAACGCCGTCAGGTTACGAGATTTCCATTCACGGTGGGCGAACCATGACCGGCATAGACTGCCTGGAATGGGCGAGAAAGGTCGAGGAATTCGGCGCAGGTGAGATTCTCTTGACAAGCATGGATGCGGACGGGACGAAGGACGGATATGATATCCCCATGACGAGAGCGGTGACGGATATTGTCGGAATTCCAGTAATCGCATCCGGTGGCGCGGGCACTGCGGAACACTTGAGAGACGCGATTGTAGATGCCAATGCTGACGCGGTGCTTGCTGCTTCTATCTTTCATTATCGAGAAATCCCAATTCGCGAACTGAAGGAGTATCTGGCTTCCCAAGGGATTCCCGTGCGGTTGTGTGGATTCGGGCGGGCAACCTGCAGGCAGAGTTAGGAATTTTTCAGGGAGGGTCCTGGAACCCCGTTTTGCAAAGAGGGGTCACGGCGAACGCTTTCCAGAAAAAGAGTTTGTTTCCCCTGCCGCTCCAGTTCCTTGTCACATTAAAGTCTCTGCCTTAACCAAGAGTGAACATTCATGAAATCGTGGACCCAGCGTGAGGAATTGATATCCGACGTAGTCGCCGAGAGTCTGGCATCTCTCGAACTCACCGCTGTGCTTGAGGAGGTGGCCTCGCATACCCTTTCCGCGCCGGGCCGAGCCGCTGTACTTTCTTCTGTGCCCGAAGCTGTTACGGACCGTGTCAAATTTCAACTCAGCGTGGTGACTGAATTCAGGGAAATGATCGGACTTCACGGCACGCTGGGCTTGGCCGGTCTGATGCCCATGGAAGGAATAATGGGGACGCTGGATAGCCCTTCGGCCGTTCTCGACTCAGAGGAAATTCTTGTGGTGGCCGACCTCCTGGCCACAGCCGGACACGTGCAGAATCACTTACTGGCACTGGACGAACGGTTCGAACTGCTCCGAGAAGAGGCCTTGCACATGACCAGGCCGGCTCCCTTGGAAGATCATATCCGCAGGGTCTTTGACGAGAACGGTATGGTTCGATCCAGCGCAAGCCCGAGGCTCATGGAGATCCACGAACTTACCAGGGCGGCTCGGGAACGGATTCGCAAGAGGCTCGAATCGGTGGTTCAAGATCAGGATCTGGCCCGCGTTGTGCAAGAGGACTACATTACGCTTCGCAACGATCGATACGTGATACTGCTCAGGCCGGAATTTAGGGGTCTTCTCGATGGTATAGTCCACGATCATTCCCGCAGCGGCGCGTCCGTGTATGTCGAGCCTCTCCGCGTGGTTGAGTTCAACAATCAGGTAGCCTCCCTGATGGATGAAGAAAGAGACGAGATCCATCGGATCTTTCTGGAACTGACTCAAGAGATCCGCTCCGAGCGGCACATAATTCTTGAAAATTATGCGATTCTCACTTGGCTGGATGCTTTTCAGGCACGAGCGTTATATGCTATTGCAACCGCGGCCGTATCGCCGGTTCTGGTTCACGAAGGTTTTCGCATTCTTGGTGCCCGGCATCCACTACTCCTAGCCGCCGGAGAGCCGAATGTGATTCCTATGGACGTGATCCAGCAACCCTCCACGGCCGGAACTGTGATCAGTGGCGCTAATATGGGAGGCAAGACCGTGGCTCTGAAGATAGCCGGTCTGTTTCCGCTCATGACCCGGTGCGGCATCTTGCTCCCGTCTCGGGAAGGCACCGAGATACAGCTTTTTTCACGCATCATGGCTGACATTGGCGACGAACAGGACATCAAGGGCCGCGTGCTCTCTTTTTCAGGTCACATGTTGAGGATTAAGGCAGTCGTGGACAGCGCTTCTCTGGGAGACCTGGTCTTGCTTGATGAGTTGGGCGGTGCCACCGACCCTGAGGAGGGTTCGGCTCTGGCTATGGCAATTATGGACGAGCTGATAAGTTGCGGCGCTAGGGTTGTCGTTACTACTCACCTGACCCACCTTAAAGCCTATGCCCTCTCCCGTGCAGATGTGAAGAATGTTAGTGTTGAATTCCACCCGCACACATTGGCCCCGACCTTTCGGCTCCTTTACGATTTACCGGGCGAATCTCATGCCATAGTGACCGCGGAGCGCATAGGTCTTGCTCCCAGGGTGGTGAATGCCGCGGCGGAAATACGTGGACAAAGCGGCCGGCGGCGCCTCAAAACTGATTGAGCGTTTGCGGGAACAGGCTCTCGGAGGTGGAAGTCCGTCGCAGCGACCTGGAAGAAAAGCAGCGCAGCCTTCAGGCAGAGGCTGGACGCGATTCGGTACCGGAAGGAAGCGCTTGTCGAAGAGTTTCGCAAAGAGGCCCGAGAAGTAATTCGGCACGCGGAAAAACAAATCACCGATCTTCAGCAGTCCATGAAGGACCGCAAGGTCAAGATTGTTCCGAATCCCCGCGACACCCTGGGCCGAATCAAAGAGGAAATCGTAGCAAAACTGGGGACCCCCCTGGAAAAGCCGGTGGCCTCACCCCAAGTAGGCTCTCGGGTGAGGGTCAAATCGCTGGAACGAGAAGGCACGGTCAGGGCAGTGCTCGACAAGGGAAAAATAACGGTTGGGATTGGCAACATTACAATTCGGGCGGATGCAGAAGACCTTGTGATGGGGGATCCGAGGAGCGCTAAAAATAGTTCTTCAAAAAAGGAACAGATTAGAGTAGATATCCCACCTGTCAGTCCGAAGTGGGAACTGAACGTCATCGGCCTAAGGGTCGAGGACGCTCTGCCCATTGTGGAAAAAGCCCTTGGTGAAGCCCTCCTGGGAGGGTTGCCTTCACTGAACATCATTCACGGGAAAGGGACGGGTCGTCTGAAAAAGGCCATTTGGGAATATCTCTCAGGCCATGCGCTTGTGCAGAGTTTCCGGTCGGGTGACATTCGAGGGGGCGGCGCCGGAGTGACGGTGGTAGACCTCGTGTCTGAGTGATCATCGGTTGGCGGCTGGCACGATGGCGCAGCCGAGCCTTAAAATTTTCAAGTAACTATGCAAGAATGGCTTTTTCGAAGGCGTGACGGTAACGGACACAATTTCCAAGGCGGAAGATTAAAAGTTCCACCAGGCCCGAGCGGAACAGGGAGTTCCGGAGGAATCCTGCGAAACGCGGAAATAGTAGCCCGACGATTCATCGCGGGGAAAAGGCTAAAACAAGACATATTCCAATCCTATATGGACGGCAGAAAACATCTTTGAGCAATCCGACGGATCAATCGTCCGCAACCGGACTACGGCTCTCTCCTCTATCCGCATTCCCGGTGATTAATCGCCAGGGTGCTGTTTTACCGTCCCCCCCCGGACGAAAAGGGTTGAGAACGTATTTTAGCGCCTATGGCAGCAAACTCGTCAACCTTGATATAAGAGGCTGAAACACTTTTATGCGGATTCCGGAATCAAAAATCGCTGAAATTGCTTCGGCCGCGGACATTGTCGAAGTGATCTCCGCCTACGTGGATCTCAAAAAGGCCGGGAAAGATTACCGAGGGCTCTGCCCGTTTCACGGAGACAAAGACCCTTCATTCTACGTCTCACCACAGAAAGGTATTTTTCATTGTTTCGGATGTGCGACCGGCGGCAGCGTGTTCAACTTCATCATGAAAATGGAGAGCATCCCGTTTGCTGAAGCGGTCCAGCTTCTGGCCAGACGTTACGGAGTGCCCTTCCAACTGGAGGCCCATGCAAGGGGTTCAGGTGACGAGCGAGCACGTCTCATCAAGGCGCTGGAAGCTGCTAACGGATATTTCACGGAAAATTTGAGGAGCAACACATCCGTGGGAGATTACCTGACTAACCGAGGTGTGTCCGCGGACTGGTTCGCCCCACTGGGTCTAGGTTTTGCCCCTGATGCATGGGAAGGAATACAAGGCCGTCTCCGTGCTGCGGGGGTGGATTCGAAGGATGCAGTGTCCGCAGGTCTGATAAGACCACGGGCCAGCGGCGGGTATTACGACTACTTCCGATCGCGAGTGACGATCCCTATACGCGATCTCAGCAGCAACCTGGTGGCTTTTGGCGGCCGGATCTACGGCGACGGCGATCCCAAATACCTGAATTCGCCGGAATCCGCGTTATTTCGGAAAAGAGAGGTCCTCTACGGCCTTGACACGGCTAGAGAAGCTATTCGGAGAGAGGGGCGCGTCATCCTTGTCGAGGGCTATTTCGATCAGATAGCACTCCGGATTAGGGGCCTGGAGAACACAGTTGCCCCGCTTGGTACAGCGCTGGGGAAAGAGCAGATAAGACTACTCAAACGCTTCTCGGGTGAGATGATAACAGTTTTCGATGGTGATGAAGCGGGATTACGAGCTGTAAAGAGATCCATCCCGCTGTTTTTGTCCGAAGGCATTGAACCGCGCTGCCTGATTCTTCAGGACGATAAGGACCCGGATGAAGCGGTCAACAGACTCGGTATAGCCGCGTTTCGCCGACAGTTGGATTCCGCAGTATCGATGATCGATTTTCTTCTGAACACTGTAACAGCGCAATACGACGTGACTTCCATCCAAGGTAGAAATCTGGCTCTTGAGGAGTGCCTGCCGGTGCTCCGAGAGATTGCCGATTCAAAAGAGGGGGATTATGTTATAGAGAGATTTTCTTCTCGTATCCGCGTCCGTGAAGATCGCCTGCGGCGGACCATCAGGTCCGGTCGAGCGAACCGACGGAAAGAGCCTGCGGACGAGAGGAAAAGTCTGTTTGATTTTCCTGCCGACGAGAGAAACGTTGTCAGGGGAATGCTGCTCCAGGACGGCTTCATAGACAGGGTCCTGGAAAGCGGAGTTTTGAAGGATATTGAAGATCCTCTGCTGAAGGAACTGGCAGAGATGATGGTCAGGTTTAGGGAGCAGGCAGGGAGGTGTGACGCTCTGTCATTTTCCAACTCCCTGGAAGATCAAAATCTCGCTTCTGTAGTAGCCGGCTGGCTGCAACCGAGGTACGAAGACGACGACCTTAGACCCGAGATCGAAGGTGACCGGTTGCTGGATCATTCACTGGACAGCATAAGATTGCGGAAACTAGACAAGCGCAAGGCAGAGATCAAAGAGAGAATGGCACAGTGCCCCCCGAGTGAAGAGGAATACAACCTCCTTGCAAGGGAACTCCTGGCCATCGGGCGCCGTTTGCACAAATAGACCGACAACATCTGCACAAGGAGAACTCGCTTAATGGCTGACGCGAAGACAACACCGGAATTCAAAGATCTTTTTGATCTGGCCAAAAGCAAGAAATACGTCACTTACGATGAGATCAACGAACTCATGCCCCCTAATGTAGTAGGCGCGGCCCAAATAGATGAGCTTCTTATGAAGATGATGGCCGACTACAGCGTGGAGCTTGTCGCGTCCGAAAAGAAGATCCCCATCTCTGAAAAGAAATCCCGCAAGGTCGATGAAGATAAGCCTGAAGAAGAAGATGAAGAAGAGTTGGCTGCGGACCCTGAGGCCGTAGCCCGAGGCAACGACCCTGTTAAGATGTACCTGCACGAAATGGGTTGCGTCTCACTTCTCACCCGAGAAGGAGAAGTAGAGATCGCCAAGAGGATCGAACAGGGCGAGCAGCAGGTATTCAGTGTCATCATCGGCTGTCCGGTGACGATCAAGGAGGTCCTGGCCCTCGGAGACAAGCTGCAAAAAGGGACCATACGCCTCAAGGAAGTAATCCGAGGATTTGAAGAAGAAGAAATGCCTGATGGCGACGATTCTTCCCATGTGGAGAAGGTCCTGAAGCTCATCGAGGAAATGAAAGAGTTCGACGCCAAGTACCATGCCCTCGAGGAGAAGCGTACCGTGCTGCTGGCCGGCGAGGGGGACGGACTCATCGCACAGGTCGACCAGGATTTGGCATCTTGTCGGGATCAGGTGGTGACATGCCTGAAGAATATCAATCTCAATGCTAACATGATCGACCACATAGCCGGGAAGCTCAAGTTTCTGGTCCAAAAATTGGAGGCTGCGCAGGATGAGTTGCGCGCGGTGGAATACGAGTTGAAAATGCCCGCCGCGAAGGTTCGAGAACAGCTAGGGTTTCTCAAGGGGCTTGTCGCGGAGAGAAAACCTCTCAAGAAATACACGAACTTGAGCCCCCAGAAAATCATGGACCTGGACAGGAAACTTGAAAGCGGCCTGCACAAGGTCGAGAAACTGCAGGCCGAAGCGGGCGTGGATGAGACAAATCTAAAGACGGCTCTGACTCTGTGCGAGGAGGGAGAGTATTTGGCTCGCAGGGCCAAGAGTGAACTGGTGCAGGCAAACCTGCGCCTCGTTGTCAGCATCGCTAAGAAGTACACCAACCGGGGACTCCAATTCCTTGACCTCATTCAAGAAGGAAACATCGGCCTGATGAAGGCTGTGGACAAATTCGAGTACCAGCGCGGCTACAAGTTCAGCACCTACGCCACATGGTGGATTCGTCAGGCGATCACAAGGGCCATCGCAGACCAGGCCAGGACCATACGAATTCCTGTGCATATGATCGAAACGATCAATAAGCTGATCAGGACGTCGAGATATCTGGTTCAAGAATACGGCCGTGAGCCCACTCCCGAAGAGATTGCCGAAAAAATGGAGTTCCCTCTGGAGAAAGTTCGCAAAGTTCTCAAGATCGCCAAGGAACCAATTTCCCTTGAAACGCCTATTGGAGAGGAAGAGGACTCGCATCTGGGAGACTTCATCGAAGACAAGAAAATCCTCTCGCCGTCCGATGCCGTGGTGGGAATGAGCCTCACCGAACAAACGCGGAAGGTCCTTGCCACTCTAACTCCAAGAGAAGAAAAAGTACTTCGCATGCGCTTTGGCATAGGAGAGCGGGCGGATCACACCCTTGAGGAAGTGGGGCAGGATTTTGACGTGACTCGGGAGCGAATTCGTCAGATAGAGGCCAAGGCCCTGAAGAAGTTGCGCCATCCGTCACGGAGCAAACGATTGCGACCCTTTATCGAGGGATAAATTGCTCGTGTGGCATCTCCGCGATGTATTTACCTCGTGAAACGCTGGGTAGGGGGCAGGCGGCTTGTTGTCGCCACCCTCGGTTTGCGCGCCAGGAGGCACGGCCCGCGCGAAGCCAACCGGATTTGCAGGGGCTCGGCATGCCGTGCCCCTACCTCAATAAGAACCCCTTAAGGATAGAAATTGACGAGCCCACTAGACCCTGACTACAAGCCCAAACTTCGCAATGTGGATACTATTCATCTGGCCGTGGAGGGAAGACCCGTTATCGGACTGAAGGACCCCCTGCAACTCAGGCAAGAGATGGTGTGCATCCACAGGGAGGCTCTCCCCGTAGTTGCAATGTTTGACGGCCGCCACTCACTTCTCGACGTTCAGGAGGAACTGACCCGAAGATTCGGGCGGCTGATTTTTCTCGAAGATATAAAGTCTATTGCAGAAAAACTCGATGAGGCGTTCCTTCTCGAAGGTAACAGGTTCAGACACGCGTTCGAAAACAAAGTGGTCCAGTATCGGAGTATGCCCTTCAGGCCCGCTTCACATGCCGGAACAAGTTACAGCGCGGATTCGGAGACCCTGCGCAATGAGCTGACCGCCTTCTTCACTAGTGACGGCGGCCCCGGTTTGCCTGCATTCTTTTCCGAGGTAAAGCGGCCGGTCGGATTGATCGCGCCGCACATCGACATACGAGCCGGAGGCCGATGTTTTGCCGCGGCTTACCATGCTCTGGCAGCAGGCCAACCATCGGACATTTACGTGATCCTGGGTACCGGGCATGGAGGGGTGGAAGGGCTGTTCACCGCGACCTCACACGATTTCGAAACTCCTCTGGGAAGAGTGACCACAAACCGGGAGTTTCTCGCCGCGCTTTCTTCGGAATTGGGTCGAGATCCCGCGGCCGAAGAGATCCTGCATGCCACCGAACACGTGATCGAATTTCAGGTTATCTTCCTGCAATATCTTTTCGGCGGCCGACATCCATTCACGATTGTCCCCATTTTATGTTCCTTGTCCCATCGCTTCTTTGATAATGACGGCCCCTTCAGAAGTCAAAGGACCGCGGTTGAGGAATTCTGTAGCAGCCTGAAAGAAGTTTGTCGTCGAAATTCCGGATCTGTGTGTTTTATCGCGAGCGCTGACCTCGACCATGTCGGCCCCCGCTATGGGGACTCATTCAGCCCTCACCAGGGCACGATCGTGGAGTCCCTGGAAAAAGATGCGCGTATGCTCGCATCTCTTGAAAACGTGGACCGGGGAGACTTTATTCAACAAATTGTGAGCGAAAACGACTCCAGGCGCATTTGTGGCTTCTCACCCATCACGACCATGCTCCACTGCATGGACGCGTCTGAAGGTCGCTCGCTGGCCCTGGACTACGCTTGCGTAGATGACCTGAATTCTTTCGTCAGCTTCGCGTCCATGATCTTCCACTAAGACCGATGCGCTTTCATACATGAACATTTATGAAATTGAGGGAAAATGCGTGGGTCCTCGAAAACATAGGGCGATCTCTCAAGAGATCGCCCTATTAGGTGAAGCATCGGTGGCACCCAAACTATTAGGATGGACGCCCTTAAAGCAGCAATTCGGCCGCGTGCACGATGAGACTCAATCTTCTTCCAAGCAATTCTTACGCGGCTGCATAATCATAGGCGCGCCTTTCCACGAGCAATTTAACCACTTCTGCTTCTTGCCATACATTAGCTTCCGTTAAAGCAGTCCGGCCGCCAATGTCCCTAACATGGATGTCGGCTCCCTTTTCCAGAAGGACGGCCACTACGCCGGCGTGCCCCCCGAGAGCAGCCTCAAACAAAGCTGTTCTACCATCGAAATCCTTGGCATTAACGTCAGCCCCCCATTTAAGGAGAAGCGCCACCACCTCCGTTTGTCCGGAAAGGGCCGCAAAATTCAGCGCGGTCGCACCGAATACGGTATCCGCGGTGCCGACATCCGCACCGTGATCCAAAAGGGTTCTGACCATCGACTCATAGCCCCGCAGGGAAGCCTCTATCAAAGGTGTTGCACCGTAATCGTTACGGAAATTCACATTTGCTCCCATCGCCAAAAGCTCTTTGACTTTGAAGAGATGCCCATTTTTGGCGGCAACATCGAGCTCGAGAACCCAGCGGATCAGGCATCAGTCCCATCTCCTCGTATATCGTTAAACAGAATCACGCCCTACCAGAGGCCGAAAGCAACGACCGTTAAGTGGCTCTCCGGAATCACCTTCGGTGACGCCGGAGAGCCCGTGCAACGGGCCGTTTGTGAGCCGGCAGCACGCCGCATCAATTTCACCTACAAGACCGCCCCCCGCGCGATCAATCTTCCTCCAATTTCACAACCGAGAACCACATCCCATTAATCGGATTGTTACTCTCAGCCGTGACCCTGCATCGCAATCCTAACAAATATGCTGCCTTACATCTCCAACTTGTCCTGCAGACTGGCCCGACGATGAATACGCTCCCCCACCGATAAACCGTATGCTCTGGCAGGCGCGTTCCTACTCAGCCTCCATTGCTCGGTCCGGCATTGGGCGTGGCTGCACCCTCCCCGATCCGAGTGCCTTTCTGTTTTAAATGTTGAACAAGCAAGTCTCATGCCAATATCTTACGCATAAAATCTCCATTATCTTTTGGCCATAAAAATAAGGTAGTTGCATAGGGTTGTGAGCCTCCCTGCTTCGCCGACCGTCCGTACGAATCACAATACGAAATGGGTATTAAACACCCCAAAACCTGCCGTATCGCTGTTATCCATCTGTTATGCAGGGATGGTGGGCAGATTCCGCCCGTAAGAGAAAGAGAGTGTAATAATTCCCCGACAGTTTCCAAGGCGTTTCAGAAGGTGGTCAAGATCCCGTCGGCTGGATGTTCGCCAGCGTGAAGAGTAGTGACGGAAGGGAACACAGATGCGCAGGGCTCGTTCCCCAGCCCGTGGCTCCGTTCTAAGTGAAGCGGGGGAGAAGCAACAATGCCCCTACCCCCCTCGTGAGGGGGGTAGGGGCATTCGCCCCCGGACGGCTCCGGGGCGTGGATTCTGAGAATTGTCGCACGCATGACGGCTCTTTAGTCTGGCTTCAATTGATGAGCCTGTACGGATACGCCCTTTTTGTCCATTCGTTGTCGGGTACCGGCGGTAAGCTTGTCATACGATGCGCGAAGCGGTTTGGCATCATGAGTGTTCTTGTACATTGACACACCCCGCAGGAAGATCGCCTCGGGAGCGGCATCGCTCTTGGGATAGCTTTCGAGGAGCGAACTGAACGTGGAAATCGCTTTGTCGAATTCCTCCCGTTCGAAATGGGACTTGCCAATGCCAAGCGTCAGAGACGCGATCAGTTCCTCGGGTCCTAGAAAACCGACGGTGCGGTGATGTTCGATGCCGTCAGGATCGAGTGTGATCAATGTGGGAGTCCATTTTACCTTAAAATCCGCGGCAAGAGGTTTGTGATCGAATGCCACTCGGAGAGGAATCATGCTATCGGTAATAAACTTTGCCACTCCTTCGTCCGGATACGTAACCGCATCCATTTGTTGACATCCGATTCAACCGGGGTTGAAAAAATCGAGCAACACCTGTTTTCTTTCGGCCTTGGCCCGCGAAAGGGCTTTTTCCATGCTGGTTTCCCACTCAATTTTGCTTGCCATCATTACCTCCCCGGGGTGATTTAACTTCCCCTGTGATTAATATTTAGTATCATTATAAGCATCAAACTTTCACCGTCAATTGAAACCCGGTGTTGGCCGCTCGTAAGAATCGACTTGCAACCGCAAAAGAGGTAGGATGTCGGCCAGGCTGATGCGGAGTAAACGTCAATGGCCGGAGACCACTATATTGCAATCTGGAGGACCCCTTACCGCTTTGAGCACGAATTTTTATGAACAGGAGGAACCAATGTGGAACAACATTTCTCGGCTGCTCATAGTGACATTGGTGTTGTGCCTGAGCCACGGCGCTACGTCGTATTGTTCCGAAATAAAGGGAGCGAAGCCCGCGAAACTCGATGTCAGGAGCCCGGCGTTCCAGGAGGGGGCGATGATACCGAAGCTTTACACGTGTGACGGTAAGAACGTGTCGCCTCCATTGACGTGGGGTTCCGCACCTGAGCGGGCGCAAAGTATAGCTCTTATATGCGACGATCCGGACGCTCCCAGAGGGACCTTTGTGCACTGGGTGCTGTTCAATCTGCCACCGGAATCCAAGGGATTGCAGGAAAATGTGCCTGTGGGCAAGGCTCTCGCCGGCGGTGCGAAACAAGGCGCTGGAACATCCAAGAAAACCGGGTATATGGGGCCATGTCCTCCAAGTGGGGTCCACAGATATTACTTCAAAGTGTTCGTCCTGGATTCAAGGCTTAACCTCGATAGTGGCATAACGAAAGAGCAATTACTGAAAGCCATGGACGGCCGCATTCTGGCCGAGGGCCAATTGATGGGAACTGTACAAGAGGCAGTGAGAGGGTAAGAGGGCTGTAAGCCTTATAGGCGTTAAAATAAGAGTTCCAGGATCTATTGTTCCGTAGGAACACTTGACAGTAGGCCGGCGTTTCAGAGACTGTCTCTAAGCTCGTAGAATGATTGAGATCGTAGCACGAATACCCTCACCCTGTGTCCCTCTCCCAAAAGGAGAGGGAATGGTGCAACGGCTACAAGTGGCTCCCTCTCCCTCTGGGAGAGGGTTGGGGTGAGGGAAACGAAACAAATGAGAGGCCAGATCGTGGCACGATTTGAACCTCACTCTGAATTTTGAGAAAGATTCCGACGCCTGTCCCACCAACAGAGATTACTTCGGGCTTGCGCTCTCGCAATGACACTTGAATTCTTTTTCAACGTAATAATTCCGAAAAGCTTTGCCGATTGCGGCCCTTTCTCGTATAAACTAGTCCTTCAATCAGCGTCCGGAGGTGTTGGATGTCGAGATTTTTGTGCGTGCTTCTGATGGTATCTTTGGGAGCGGCGTCCCCCGCAGCGGCTGCCGAGCCTATCGTTCCGGGGGCCTACCTTTCCATGACCGGTGGCGTCGCCTCATACGGTGAAATGGGCTGGACCGGCATTACCATTGCCAAGAAAATGCAGCCCGAAGTCCTGGGAAGGCCCGTGGACGTCAAGCTTGCGGATACGAAATCAGACAAGGTTGAATCTGCCAATGCTGTTTCACGGCTCATTGAAAAGGAAAAGGTCTGCGCCATAATCGGGGAGATGATCTCCGGAAATACCATCGCAGGTGCAGATATTGCTGAAAGAAGCAAGGTTCCTATGGTTTCTCCGACTGCTACAAACCCCATTGTGACTCAGGGGAAAAAATACGTCTTTCGCGTCTGCTTCATCGATACGGACCAAGGCCGCGTTCTCGCCAAACTTGCTAAGGACCAGCTCAAAGCGAAGACCGCGGCGCTGATCTACGATATGTCCCAGGATTATTCCGTCGGCCTCGCCACCTTCTTCAAGAAGGAGTTCGTTGCGGCAGGCGGGAAGATCGTATCGGAAACCAAGTTCAAGAGTGGTGACCGCGACTTCACCCCCCAGTTGAGCTCCATCAAGGAGACAAATCCCGACGTGATTTGCGCCCCGATTTATTATACCGAATGCGCGCTCTTGGCCAGGCAGGCGAGGGAAATGGATCTGAAGGTCCCGATCCTTGGGGGGGATGGTCTGCAGGCGCCTGAATTGCTTGAACTCGGCGGCAGCGCGGTGGAGAATATATATTTTACGACTCATTTTCATAAGGACATGATAACCAGCGAGGCTGGTAAGAAATTCCTTCAGATTTTCGAGGCGGAATACCCAAACAAAGAGCCCGACGCTTTTACGGCTATGGCAGCGGATGCATATCTGCTCATGCTGGACGCGATCAAGAGAGCGGGCTCGGCCGAGTCGACTAAAATCCGCGAAGCCCTGTTGAACACCAAGGACTTCGAGGGCGTGACCGGCAAACTCACGATGAAGCCTGATGGAAATCCGATCAAAGCGATGGTTGTAGACAAGGTGAAAGACGGCAAGTTCGCTTATGTGACGACCATAAATCCATGATCGGTAATATTTAACCGCAGAGAGCGCAGAGAACGCGGAGAAAACAGTTTTCTGTGTCCCGTCACCTCAACACGAGGTGTAGCGGATTCGATTCTCTCCCACTGCAGATTTGCATCGGTCGGACTCAGGGTCCCGGTGCTTCTTTGGTATTCTATAAGTTATTTTTTCTCTGCGATCTCTGCGCCCTCTGCGGTGGATATTTATTGGTAAGAATATGCCCAAAGCCCTTGAAATTGCCCTCGGATTCCTCACTGTCTTCAAGACTCGCGGCGGCCCAATCGCGGATTTGGCCGAAGTAGGTAGATCCGCATGGGCCTTCCCCCTGGCGGGCGCCATAATAGGCGCCATTCTAGTAATCGCGGACCTGGTCTTATCTCCGCACTTCCCCCCGTTTGTTACAGCGATTGTAATCGTTGGACTCTGGATAGTGTTGACTGGCGGTTTACATCTGGATGGATGGACCGACTGCTGGGACGCGCTTGCCGCATCGGTGACACCGGAGCAGAGATTCATCATCATGAAGGATTCCCGCCTGGGGACTTTTGGGGCAGTTGCACTGATTCTGCTGCTTGCAGCGAAGGTCGCGACTGTCGCCGGTGAGGACTTGCATGTCAGTGCCCTGTTCCTCGCCCCCATAGTGGGCCGCGGCATTATGGTACTCGCTGCTTACGGGTCCCGGCATCGGGGGGACGGGATGGCAGCACTGTTCCTTTCAGGGCTTGATCGAGGTACAGCCCGAAGGGCGGCCATTCTCGGCCTTGTCCCCGCGGTAATCTTGGGATGGACGGGGATTATGGCAGCCGCGGGCGCATATCTTGGGGCAATGTGGTTCAGACGTTTCGCTGAATCGAGGCTTCAGACCATCAACGGTGATGTATTAGGAGGCATCTGCGAATTCTCGGAAACCCTCTTTCTCTTGATCGCCTGTATAAGGTGAATGATATGAGACTGGGGACCACGTCTTACATTTATCCGGCTGACATCATCACAAATGTTCGGCGTCTGGCCGGCAAAGTGCAAGATGTGGAATTGGTCATATTCGAACTGGATGATTGCCAAAACGGTCTCCCTCATGACGACACGATAGCTGAACTCAACTCCATTGGCGCTGGCCACGATATGACGTATACAGTGCATTTGCCGCTTGGGCTGGGACTGGCAGGTGGTCATTCGTCCGTAGCCAAGGCCGTCCGAGTCATTCGATGCACAGAGCCCCTCTCTCCACACGGGTTCATCGTGCATCTTGACGGTGATGCTCGGGCCCCATCTGATGAACTCGAGCGATGGACAGACAACTCTTTACGATCTTTGGAGATTCTGTGCAATGAGGTCCGGCGTCCTGATCTGATCTGCGTGGAGAATTTGGAGGACCAGTCTCCGGCAATGCTCGATGCGATCCTGGATAAGATTCCAGTTTCTTGTTGCGTTGATATAGGGCACCTTTGGAAACAGGCGTTGGATCCACTCCCCTTGCTCGACCGATGGCTTTCCCGAGCGCGAGTGGTTCACATTCACGGGGTCGGTGAACGGGACCACAAGCGACTTTCACTTATGTCCGCCCCGAAGTTGGACCCTGTGGTGGAGTCGCTGCATGACCGTTTTCAGGGTGTGCTCACATTTGAAGTGTTTAGCGAAAGAGATCTCCTGGACTCGTTGGAG
Organism: uncultured delta proteobacterium; assembly: GCA_963828085.1. Classification (GTDB taxonomy): domain Bacteria; phylum Desulfobacterota; class Desulfomonilia; order Desulfomonilales; family Desulfomonilaceae; genus CAWBBA01. The sequence continues at coordinate 113,593 of CAWHDO010000014.1, read as the reverse complement.
GCTTTTCAGCAATCCTCTTTGAGATGTCGATGTCACCTAAAGCGCGTAGAGGGCCGCTTTTCCTATTGACACTCGTCCAGGGTAATGTAAAAATAACAAGATAGCCGAAGTGGCGGAACTGGTAGACGCGCCAGGTTCAGGGTCTGGTGGGCGTAAGCCTGTAGGAGTTCGAGTCTCCTCTTCGGCACCAAAGGACATGAAAAAACCCGGCCAGAAAGGCCGGGTTTTTGTTTCAAAGCTGCAAGTTGAAATTTTCCTGATACCAATGAGCTTTCTAACTGGTGATACGAATTCCCTTTCAAATGTGTGAGATAAGAACGTTTGTGGGGGCAGACCGATGTGTCCGCCCAGATTCGGGCAGGGCTTGCCCTGGCCCTACATCCCATCATTCTCGGGCACGTGTGAATGTCTGACCGCGGTGGCTCACCCTGTCTTCGATAACCGAAACTGCCGCACGGCCCGTACCAGATCCGGATGATCCAGATACCATCTCACAAAATGCCTGAGGCCTTCTTCCAGCGATGTTTTCGGAGAAAAGCCCAGCTTGGCCTTTGCCCTGTTAATATCTGCATAAGTTGCCACCACGTCCCCCGGCTGGGGGGGCACCATTTCCTTTATGGCGATCTTTCCTGACAGATCTTCCAGAGCCCGTATGAATTCCATCAATTCCACAGGTTGGTTGTTTCCGAGGTTGATAATCTCGTGCGCGGCAAGGTTGTCCTCAAATAGGGCAGCCGTCACGCCTGGAATGATATCGTTAATGTAGGTGAAATCCCGGCTATTCTTCCCGTAGTTGTAAACCCGGATCGGGTCACCGTTTAGGATTGCCTCCAGGAAAGACCAATATGCCATGTCCGGTCTTCCCCAAGAGCCGTAGACCGTGAAGAATCTCAGCCCGACTGTTTGAAGTCCCCACAGGTGCGTGTACGTGTAAGCCATAAGTTCATTGGCCCTCTTGGTGGCTGCGTAGAGGCTTACGGGCGTATTAACGGGGTCGTCCTCGGAATAGGGCATCTTGGTGTTTCCGCCGTACACGCTGGAGCTGGATGTGTACACGAACCTTTTCACACGAAGCAAGCGCGCCACTTCGATTAGATTTACGAACCCTTCCAGGTTGGATTGCTGGTAAGCAAAAGGATTTTGGAGCGAATATCTCACACCTGCCTGTGCAGCCAAGTGGCACACCAGTTCCGGGGAAAAATCCTTGAAAAGCCCCTCTATCGCATGGCGGTCCGTCAGATCCCTCTCGACAGAGAAGAAATTCTTTTGTCCGGAAAGGATTTCTGTCCGGGCCCGTTTCAGTTCCGTTGCATAATAGGAATTGAAGTTGTCCAAACCGATGACAGTTTCACCGGCTTCCAATAGGGCCTTTGCCAAATGAAAGCCAATAAATCCTGCGCTGCCGGTTACAAGAATAACAGCCATTTATCTCCCATGTTCTACGGCCGAGTAGCCGTTAGGATGGGCGGATACCCATTGCAAAACTTCCGTTACAATGTCGTTGATATCAGACCTCGATGGACGCCAGTCCAACAGCCTCAGCGCCTCACTTGGGTCCGCGACCAGTTCAGGCGGGTCGCCGGGCCGTCTGGTCCCCATTTCCGGTGTTAGTTCCACTCCCGCGGCACAACTGACCGAGTCGACCAGTTCGAGGTTCGAAAAACCGGAGCCGGTTCCCAGATTCACCTGAATAAGGGGGCATTCATCGAGCTTTTGCATGGCCCTGACATGGGCGTCAGCCAGATCCATCACATGGATGTAGTCCCGTACGCAGGTTCCGTCGGGTGTCGGATAGTCATTTCCAAAGATCACGAGCCTTTTGTCCAGCTTGAGGGCATAGCGAACTATATTCGGGATGAGATGGGTTTCCGGACGATGATCCTCTCCGAGCCCCTCTCCCGGTTCGCAGCCGGCGGCATTGAAGTACCGGAGGCTTGCCGAGCGTACACCGTAAGCCCGGCGGTAATCTTCGAGCATCCACTCTATCGCGAGCTTTGTGCGGCCGTACGGCGAAATCGGGTTCTTCGGATGGTCTTCCTTGAGCGGAAGGGCCGTTGGTTCACCATATACCGCGCAGCTTGAAGAAAAGATTAGCCGGTCGTGGCCCGTGGCCCGCATTGCTTCCAACATATTGAAAGCTGCTACCACGTTGTTTTGATAGTATTGCGCTGGATCGGAAACCGATTCACCTACAAGGCAGCTTGCTGCAAAGTGGAAGATAGTTGCGTACGCGGTTCGAGAAAGATGTTCGTGGAGGAAGCCAGGTTCATTCAGATCACCTTTGATGAAATCGGTCCCTCGCAGAGCCGACCGATGTCCTTTCGAGAGATTGTCCATCACCGTGACCTGGAATCCGGAATTCACCGCGTACAGGGTGAAATGCGACCCAACGTATCCGGCTCCTCCGATAACGAGAATCCTCTTTCCGTTCAAGCTCGCGCCTCCCGCGGAATAAAGGCGTTTGAGATCTTGCAACCGACTCTAGTGTGTGCACCATAACATTCCAGGGTAGCCGCGGGCAAACGGTTAATACCAGTGCGCTGTCGAGTAAGTAATCCCGCCGCTGGCGGGACTGATTTGCACAAAACGGAGCCAGCTGCTGTGATGAAGCGCTACATATTTGAAAGCACACTGATACACGGTTGAATTTCTGTGCCGGATGCAGGAGCAAAGTAAAATTGCGCGGCAATGGTTCGTTTTGGTGTAAGATCATAGTGACCGGGATCGTCTGCCGAAGGACCCGGCCGGCCGATTGAATGAATTATGTTTCGCTCGCTCGAGACAATCTGAGCCTGTAAATTCTGATTCAAACACACCAAGGAGGTACCCGATGAGATTTGATATCACAGAAGTGAAAGCCCGCGAAATATTGGATTCACGTGGCAATCCCACTATCGAAGTCGATGTGATCCTGGATGGATACGCGATGGGACGAGCCGCGATCCCATCGGGAGCGTCCACCGGTGAGAACGAAGCTGTCGAGTTGCGGGACGGCGATCCCCAACGGTACTTGGGAAAAGGTGTGCTCCAAGCGGTGGGCAATGTCATGCAAGAAATCCGCCCCGCGATCCTGGGTATGGACGCCTTTGACCAGCAAGGGCTGGACCGGATGCTCATAGGCTTGGATGGTACGGCGAACAAGGGCAAGCTCGGTGCCAATGCGATACTGGGAGTGAGCTTGGCGGCTGCCAAAGCCTGCGCGGCCGAATTGGGGACACCGCTGTACCGTTATCTTGGCGGCGTCGGCGCTCGAAGGCTGCCGGTCCCAATGATGAATATTCTCAACGGTGGGGCACACGCGGATAACAATGTGGATATTCAAGAATTTATGGTTATGCCACTTGGCGCCCCGAACTTTAGAGAAGGCCTCCGAATGGGTGCGGAAGTATTCCACACCCTGAAAAAGGTCCTCAAGAGCAAGGGTCTGAACACCGCGGTGGGCGACGAGGGCGGGTTCGCTCCGAATCTCCAGTCCAATGAAGAGGCTTTGCAAGTGATCGTGCAGGCAATCGAGGAAGCCGGCTATGTTCCGGGCCAGGATATATTTATAGCACTCGACTCGGCGGCGAGTTCCTTTTACGAGAATGGGCTCTACAACCTGGCCGCAGAGGGCTCGAAGAAAACTGCCGCTGAAATGGTGGATTTCTACGCGGATCTTATTGATCGCTACCCCATATTCTCACTGGAAGACGGATTGGACGAGAATGACTGGGACGGATGGAAACTCCTCACGGAAAAGTTGGCCCCCCGCATACAAATTGTCGGCGATGACATATTTGTTACCAACCCGGAACTGTTGGCCAAGGGTATCGAGCTTGGAGTTGCTAATTCCATTCTTATAAAGCTGAACCAGATAGGCACCCTAACCGAGACAATCGACGCTGTGAATCTGGCCACCAGTGCGCGTTACACTTCTGTCGTGTCCCACAGGAGCGGCGAGACAGAGGATACCACGATATCGGACCTCGTGGTGGCTCTGGGGACCGGCCAGATCAAAACCGGGTCAGCCTCAAGGACTGATCGCATCGCCAAGTATAATCAGCTACTTCGCATCGAAGAAGAATTAGGCGAAAACGCGCTCTATGGCCTGGCGTAGTCGAGGCGGGCGGTGCCTCACGCGAATTCGCATTCAAAGCAGGAAGAATCGGGGAAGCACTTCTTGCAACCCCGCGGCACGCGGGGCTCCCCGAACCCTTCCTCTTTGAATGCAAACCGCTACCATAGGCCGTCAAGCTTATCCACCCAGCCCCGCCTATGCTCCACCGTAGGAAAAACACTCTGTAGTACAGGAGCGGGAAGCCTCCTCTCGTTTGGGATCATTCAGGCAAAGGTCGTAGCAATCCTTGAAACCGAACGACGTCTCTACACTTTCTCTGCGCCTGTTCCTCACCAGCAGAATACTTCCGAATAGCAGAACAGCCAGCGCGACCATCACTATGGCAAATATTGTCTCGATAGCCATCTTACTCTCCTTTATCAATCAGCATAAGTTGAGAGCGCACCCTCTATTATTTTGATGCGCCACCGAGACGAACGGTTCATGAGTGTCAGGTGTCTTAATCGACTCACAAAGATTCTGTTTGACCATGAAGACCGTGATGGGGCATCTTTTAACATAGCGAAACGTTGTGGTTTTCCCGACTGGTACTTTCAACTTGTTTGTGCAGCGAGTAGGATGTGGTGACCCAAGGGAACCGCATCTTTCGAGTCCTTTTTCGCGAACGATGCGGTTCGCTTCGCTCACCACTTCCTGCAGAGGCTGATTGAGGAGGTAAAGATGTGTCGCATGTGTACAATTCTCATGTGCTTGATTTGCACCCTTTTTGCCACGTTTCTTCACGCTGAAGAGCAGGACGCTGCAAATAAGCCGACGACAGCATCATCCGCTCAGCCTAAATTGCCTTCAGCAACAGGAAGTGGCTTGAGCGCTCCACTGACGATTGATCAAATCAGAACAAACCTTCCATCTGCGTCCGCGGAGCGATTCGAGTTTCTTCGCCGACAGAGGAAAATTACGCTCGAAGCCATAGAGGAGGCTTCAACGCAAGTGAAGACCTTAACGGCAAAAATAGCCGTGGCGCAAAATAAAAAGGAAACGCTCGAAACCGCCCGGTACAAACATTTCACTCCGGATACTCTCTCGAAGGAACAATTTGCAGGTGGGATAGAGCAGGCGAAGAGAGAGCTTGAGAAAGCAAAACAAAATCTGGACACTGTGAAGGCAACGGGAAACGCCTCTCAACAGGAGCTTCAAAAGCTGGAAAACGACATAAAGGACAGGGAAAATACCGTCTACACAATACAAAACTACCTTAATGCCTACGATCAGCGTCTTAAAGAGGAAGAGAAGAGAAAGCAGGATGAGGAAACCAGAATAAAGGAGGCTACTGAAGAGCTATCTCGGCTTAATAACGAGCGGGACAGGATGACCCAGCTACAAATATCGTACCAGCGTTTGCTCGGTGAAATAGATGACATGGTTAACCAACTCTTTATAGCCAGCGATGCAACCAACTCATTCAAATACAGTATGAGCATAGTGTTTTCGATACTTGTTGGAATCGTTATAGTTGGATTTTTTGTAATGGCTTGGTCAAACGAGCAGGTCAAGAAGACGATATTCTCTAACGAGGCAGGTATACAATTCATCACGCTGTTTGCTATCGTCATTGCGGTGATCCTGTTTGGAATTTTGAATATCCTTGAAGGCAAGGAGTCTGTCAGCCCTGCTTGGAGGTCTTTCCGGTTACATACTTGGGAGGGGCAGCCAAAAATAGGCATCCGTCGGCCCTTTAGGGAAGTTTGATCGGTTGTATTGCTAAACGATGCGTTCTGCCGTCCCCAGGAGGCTGTTGCGCAATCCCGCGTTCCGCGGGACTTTCCCGAATTCTGCATCCGAGGGATCGGCTCGCTCATTCCTCGGGAACTCAGGGAAAAGAAGCTTGCTGCGAAGCGGAATTAATGAGTAGTTCCGCGTATTGGGCATTGTCTTTCACGGCTTTGAATGGTACAAAAAACGATTATATTACGGAAAGACCGAACAAACAGAATCAAGGAGTTCTTTATGGGTGAGGATCTGCTGCCCAAGGCGTATGAGCCCGCGGAGATTGAGAGGCGCTGGTATTCCTTTTGGCAAGACAAGAAAATGTTCGCGGCAGACGAAATGCCGACCGGCAAGGAGTACTCTATTGTTATCCCTCCGCCCAATGTAACTGGTTCGCTTCACATGGGGCACGCCCTGAACAACACCCTTCAGGACATTTTGATCCGGTACAGAAGAATGAATGGGTACAACACCCTGTGGATGCCGGGCATGGACCACGCGGGGATTGCCACTCAGAACGTTGTGGAAAGACAGCTTGCCGAAGAAGGGCTAAAGCGGGAGGACCTCGGCCGGGAAAAGTTCATCGAAAGGGTCTGGACCTGGAAGGAACACTCCGGGGGAGTGATCATCAATCAGCTCAAGAGGCTGGGCTGTTCCTGCGACTGGGATCGAGAGCGCTTCACCATGGACGAAGGGCTTTCCAAAGCGGTGCGGGAAGTCTTTGTCCGGTTGTATGAAGAAGGGCTTATCTACAAAGGCGACTACATCGTAAACTGGTGTCCTCGCTGCCACACGGCCCTATCTGATCTTGAAGTCGAGCATGAGGAGGCGCCGGGCCACCTCTGGCATATCCGCTACCCGGTCGATGAATCGGGTGAATCCCTCATTGTGGCCACCACACGGCCTGAGACCATGTTGGGCGACACGGCCGTAGCGGTCAACCCTGAAGACAAGCGCTACCTTCACCTCATCGGGAAATATGCCGTGCTGCCGCTGGTTGGCAAGAAGCTGAAAATCATAGGCGATCCGATAGTCGCCATGGATTTCGGCACAGGTGCGCTCAAAGTGACTCCCTCCCACGACCTGACCGACTTTGAATTATCTTTGCGCCACGGCCTGGAACACGTGACCATAATGGATACCAACGGTCGAATAAACGAAAACGGCATCCATTTTAAGGGAATGGGCCGATACGAATGCAGGAAAGCTATAGTCCAGGAGCTGGAAGAGAAAGGCTTTCTTGTGAAGATAGAGCCTTATTCCCTGGGGCTGGGTAGATGCTATCGTTGCAAGGACGTGGTGGAACCCCTCATTTCGAAACAGTGGTTCGTCAAGGTGGCTCCCCTGGCCGAACAAGCCTTGAAGGCCGTGCAAGACGGCTCTACGAGAATAATACCCGAACATTGGACCAAGACCTATTATGAATGGATGAACAATATCCGGGACTGGTGTGTTTCACGCCAGATCTGGTGGGGACATCGCATACCGGCATGGACTTGCGCTGATTGCGGGCAGGTGATCGTAGCTCGGCAAGAGCCCTCGGAATGCCCGTCTTGCAAAGGATCTCGCCCGGTTCAGGAAACCGACGTGCTGGATACCTGGTTCTCTTCCGCTCTGTGGCCCTTTTCGACCATGGGGTGGCCGGAAATGACGACTCTGCTGAAAACCTTTTACCCCACGTCCTGCCTTGTTACGGGTTTTGATATTCTGTTCTTCTGGGTCGCTCGCATGATGATGATGGGGCTCAAATTCATGGATGGCGTGCCTTTCAGAGAGGTTTATATCCACGCGCTGGTCAGAGACGAGATGGGTAAAAAGATGAGCAAATCCCTGGGCAATGTAATTGATCCTCTCATGATCATGGACAAATACGGCACAGACGCTTTTCGATTTACCCTGGCCGCGCTTGCTGCCCAGGGGCGGGACATTCGTCTGTCAGAAACTCGTATTGAGGGATACCGCAATTTCATGAATAAGCTCTGGAACGCGGCCCGCTTCTCCTTGCCTTATATTGCCGACCTAAGCCAAGATCTCAAGCCTGCGCTCGGGCAGTTGCTCTCCCTTCCCGAAAGATGGATACTTTCCCGTCTGAACAGGACCGTCCAGGAAACTCGCGAGGCAATAGAGGGGTACCGCTTCAACGATGCGGCTCAAGCGCTCTATCATTTTACCTGGCATGAATTCTGCGACTGGTACATCGAAGAGGCCAAGATCCCGCTGAGCGGCTCTGATCCTCAAGCGTCCCAGCGGTCAGCGGTGGTCCTGCGCCACGTGCTCGACTCGCTTATGTGCCTGCTTCACCCATTCATCCCGTTCATCACGGAGGAAATTGCATCGCAGATCAATACCTCTCGACCCAGCATCATGAGCGGGCCATTCCCCGAGGTCGATCCATCAAGGATAGATCCGGATGCCGAGCGAGACATGGGCATCCTCATGGGCATTATCAGTGGAGTGCGGAACATCAGGGCCGAAATGAACCTGCCACCCGCTAAAGCACTCCACGCCGTGGTGGCGCCTTCTTCGCAGGAAGAACGCGGGCTCGTGGACGCGAATCGACATATGATCGGTTCACTTGGAAGAGTGTCAGAGTTGAGCCTGGGAAATCCCGGAGAAAATCGAGAAACACCCCGCATGTCCGCGATAGCGGTCATTGGGGAGATGCGCATCTTTGTCCCCCTCGAAGGCATTGTGGATCCTGATGCAGAAATAGCAAGACTCACGAAAGAGTTGGCCAAGGCGTCCAAAGACCTGGAAGCAGTTGTCAAGAAACTGTCAAATGCCGACTTTATGGCTAAAGCGAACCCTGAAGCGGTTCAAAAGCAGAAAGACAGGCAATCGGAATTGTCGGCAAGGCTGGCCGGTCTCGGGGAGGGTCTGGAAAAGATGCGAAGCCTCAAGGGCGCGTAATGGGTCTATAAGGTTGTCCATGCGGCTGATCGTTCATCAGGAGGCAGAATCCACACAGGATCTGGCAAGGGAATTGGCCAAGCGCGGCGAGCCCGAAGGACTCGCGATCATGGCGCTGAACCAAACCGGGGGCCGCGGAGCCTCAGGCCATTCATGGGTGTCTCCCCCAGGGAAAAACCTGGCCCTCTCGATAATTTTGAGGCCCGGTCTCGCTCCTGAAAAGGCGCCGCTCCTGAGCTTTATGACCGCCATAGGTGTAGCTGAAACCGTCGAAGCCAAAATTGCCCGTACGGCTCAACTCAAGTGGCCGAATGACGTGCTCGTTGACGGCAGGAAAATAGCGGGAATTCTGCCCGAAGCCAGTCTGCATGGTCGAGTGATCGACTTCGTGATCATGGGGATCGGCCTGAACGTTAACGCAGAACTCTCGGATTTTCCCCCTGATTTGCGAGATTCAGTCACTTCATTATTGTTGATTGGCGCAAAGAAATGGGATGTCCAAGAGACCGCTCGGGACCTACTGGGACCTATGGAGTCACTGTACGAGCGTGTGAAGAGGGAAGGATGTGGTTTCATACCTCGCCTTTGGATGACAAGATGGGCACATCGGGATGTGCTGCTGATTCTAGACGGTGTATCCTACACAGCAGAAGGGGTCGATGCTGACGGCGCGCTGCTGATCAGAGCCGACAGCGGTGAAGTGGAGCGTCTTACCTCAGGACCGTCAGAGTTGGTGTGGCCGGACCTGAGATCTTGGTAGACAAGACATGGGCAAAGTCGCCTCTTTACGAAAGGTGCGATTGGGCATAAGCAAATTGGATTGTCGATCTGTGCACTGGAATTGATCTAAAAGGAGAGTCCAATGGGAACATCCAGAGATATCTGTAAAATTCCTGTTTTTGTGGTTGTGTTGGTTCTTTTGGTCTGCGCGGGGTTGAGCGCGTGGGGGCTTTACGCATGGTTTTGGCCCAAGGTCGAAACGGTTTTGGAACAAGTCGCTGACAAGTACGACGCTCTGCTTCCCGAGATAACCATACGTGACGGAAAGGCAACGATTCGAGAACAACAACCTCACTTTATTGACATCGGGGATAAGGATCTGGCCCTTGTCATAGATACTCGAGAAAATAAGCAGAAAGATGCCCTGGACTACCTGAAGGACGTTTCTACGGGTGCGGTCCTTACCAAAGACAGCATCATTACAAAAAGCCAGGGGCAGATTCGAATCATCCCTTTCAAGGGGTTACCGGATCTCGTTGTCAATTCTCACAGTCTTAAAGAGCTTCTCGTCGAGTATTTGCCCACCATTACCCGGATCTTCATGCTCTCGGTTATATTGTTTTTTATTGTTGTGAAGCCGCTGCAAGCACTTATCTTTGCACTTTTGCCTTATTTTGCGGCCCGGTCCTACTCAGTGGCGCTTACTTACGGTGAAGGTGTCAAGATTGCGGTTGTAGCCATGGTCCCACCAGTGGTCCTGGATCTGTTTCTCGACCTTTCAGGCCTCAACATTCCCATGTCGTTCATCCTTTACTTTGGGCTGTACATCGCCTTACTGATATTTGCAGTGCGCGATCTCGTCCAGGGCAAGACCTTGCCCATTGGACCGTCGACTTCCATTAATCCTTAGGACGTATAGGCCATGGAATTCTTTCTGTGCGTGCTGGGGATGGTGCTAGTAGTCGAGGGCCTGCCGTATTTCACATTCCCGGAAAAGATGAAGGCCCTCATGAGCATGATGCACGAGCAAGATGACACCACTCTCCGCATTGTTGGAGGAACGTTGCTCGTTCTAGGGCTCTTGATTGTGTTTCTTGCACGAAGGGCCCTGGGCTTCGAATGAAGCCGGACAAACGTCAGAGCAAGGGCTCGTCTCCCGCTCAACCCCACGCGAGCATCTCTGAAGACTTTCAGCTTGGCACCTACACGTATGAACTCCCCCCCGAGCTTATCGCTCAGGAGCCCGCACGCGTAAGAGACGAGTCCAGATTGCTGGCTCTCTATAGAAACACCGGGGAAATCCGGCACCATCGCTTCAGAGACTTGCCGTCTTTGCTGCTCCCGTCAGACCTGCTTGTAATAAATGAAACCAGAGTTACACCGGCCTTCTTGATCGGGCGCAAACCGACCGGAGGCCGCGTGGAGCTTCTCGTTCTGGACCCGGCAACAGCGGAGGCCTACGTGGGCCAAGAAAGCACTGCGACCCGGACTTGCCTGGTGCGCACGAGTAAACGACTCCGGCAGGGGGCTGCGATTCAGCTTGAGAATGGAAATGAAATAACCGTGGAAGAAACTGTCGGACCAGGTCGGGTTCGCGTGCGTTTCCCGGTGCCGGATGCTGAATTCTTGAGCTTCCTGGACCACTGCGGCCAGCCGCCCCTCCCGCCGTACATTAGGAGAGAGGGACGGGGGGAGGGGGACGATCTAGAGCGGTACCAGACCATTTACGCGAAGGTAGCAGGATCGGTGGCCGCACCCACCGCGGGGCTCCATTTTACAGAAGAACTTATAGAAGAACTCGAAAAAAAGGGCATAAGAATAGCTAGAATTCACCTGCAGGTCGGGCCTGGGACCTTCATTCCTGTTAGAGAAGAAGACATTCGGCTCCACCGAATGGAATCGGAGTTTTACGAGATCTCCGAAGATGCGGCCGATTCTATCGCAAGAGCTTGCCGAGAGGGGCGGCGAATAATTGCAGTGGGTACCACCACAGTCAGAGCGCTGGAATCTGCTGCAACGGGAGGGGGGGGCGTGCGGCCCGGAAAAGGGGAAACCCGCCTTTTCATAGTGCCGGGATACTCGTTCAAAGTGGTGCGCGGCCTGGTCACCAATTTTCATCTGCCTGGTTCCACTTTGCTGATGCTGGTCAGCGCATTCGGAGGGACTGACCGGGTGAAGAACACGTACCGCGTGGCCGTGCGTGAAAAATATCATTTTTACAGTTATGGGGATGCGTGCTTAGTGGTTGATTAATTTAGATAAATCATTGTCCCCAAAAAGGCGGGACCCCCTCCGGGGCATCGGGTAGGACGCTTGGCGGGAGTCTCAGGAAGGATATTTGGTAGGACTGATGCAGGTGGGCAACTTCTAATAGGATAGCGTTTACTTGTCAAGTTTTTTTTATAAAAAAGAGTTATCCACGCGTGAAAACAGGATCATAAGGTTAACCGCGCTGAAGTGGGCGTTATCTTGTAGCTCTATGACGATTTATAAATCCGATATCTATGGCCTGGATTGGCTTTAATAAGATACAACAATATATTGACATTACGAATTGTTTTAATGTAATCGTTCAGATGGTATCCGGAGCGAGGGACGGGGGAGTACTTCCAGACCGATAAGCGAGGATTGAGTCGACCAGGAAATCCAGCGGATTTCTTCCCTGGAGGATGCACGTTTTGGTGACCGTGAGCAATCGTGAGGTGAGCAGCTCTCCTTCCTCGGATTGATTGCCGTAGCAGTTTTTCCGCCATTGGACTGCGGGTCGGATTCCTCGTTCAGCCGAGTTGTTTGTGGGCTCGACGCCCGCATGTTCCAGAAACGTGAACAAGCCTTCCCAGTGCTTCAGCAGCCCTTTCGCTGTTTTGGCCACGTCGTGATCTCGGCTGTCGGAGTACCTGCTTTAGACAGTTGGCCATGCGAGCACGAATTGGTACTGTTTTGCGGACAAGCGTATGCCTGTCGATCTGGCCCTGCTTGAAGGCATGCCAGACCCGGAACGTACGGCCAGCCTCGGCGAGCATCCATTTAGCGAATCTCACCGCATCCGGGCTACGACATAAGTGCTTGAGCCCTTTGATGGTGCGAATGATATGAGACCAGCAGTATTGTCTCAGGCCTTTGTGATACGTCTTGTACGCACTGAACATGTCCGAACAGAGCACCCCGGAGAACGTCTCTCCCAGGACCTCTTTGAGTACCTTTCGACCCTCGGGATCTTGCGACGTGGAAGTAGGCCATCAGGGGAGTGACAAAAACCCACAGCCAGCGGCCGACTCCCTTGGTTTTCCAGCCCGATTCATCCACATTAAGCACCGGCTGCCTGGACAGGCTGTCCTTGATGCGTTCACAGCCACCGGCTACGGTTCGACTCACTTCTTCAAGGTGATTGCACACCGAGCCGAGGCAGATGGATACACCGAAGAGGGTGAGAAAGATTTCCTGTAGGCCGCGACGAGAGACGCGGTGACACGCAGTGAGATACGCAGCTATCCCTTGAATTCGTGGGCCGAAGGCCGATTGGGCAACCGCAGGGGCCACAGCCTTCGTGGTGGCCCCGCAGGAGCATCGGAGGCTATGGAGTCGGTATTCCGTCACATGAGGTTGAACGGGAGGGATATCCGTCACCTGGCGGCGCTCCGGCTCTCCTGCTACGGTGCAGCCTCCCAACTCTGTGTTGAAGGGCGCTTGGCACCCATCACAGAGCGCGGGGAACAGATTGATCACCTCATCGACCTGTTCCACAGGCAACATCTCTCTGGTCTTCCCTTTGTGGCCAGGCTGTCCACCCGGCCTGCGCTTCTTGGATTTGATCCGAGGCCTGGGCCTTGCCTTGGCCGCAGGGCCGTCCGAAGAGGGCGGCTTCGAGGAATTGCTCGAATCCTTGGTGAGCTGGGCTATCTTGCGCTCCAACTCTGCAACCCTGGCTTCGAGACGCTCCACTGCAATGCTCAAGGCAACCAGTAGGTCTATCGCTCGGTCAGGCTCGTGGTATACAAGATATGCTGCTTCTTCCCGAGTCATGGAAGGAGCCGATAACACAATCCTCTATCATCGCAACAAGAATCGAAAATCCATCGCGATATGGCGCGACTACAGAACCGAAAAATCAGGCCAATCGCTCCTCAACCAGACAAATCGGGGGGACTACAGCAACACCCGGCCTGAACGATTACGTTTTAATATATAATTATACATATCTAAACAATTCAACCGCTAATGCACAAAAGATGAGGAGGGTTTTCATGCAAAGACCCCTGGCGAAAAGCGTCTCTATTCTAGCCCTGGTGCTAGCTGTCCCCGTCCTGTGCCTCGCATGGACATACGAGCCCCGCGCGGTGTCTAAGGAATTTGACGAAAAGCCCATGATGAGTGATTCCATCCGAAATCGCAGCGGAGGGCCTTTTCAAAGCGGCCCGGCAACGGCTATAAACATCCCTGCCCCAACGCAGAAGGCCCCCCCGGTTTCCCAACCTCTTTACCCGCCAAACGTGGCAGGCGTACCCCTAAAGCCTCGCAAACCGCAGAGAAGGGCCTTACGAGTATCTTCTCATTTCTGCTCCCGACCAAGGATGACCTTGATAAGTGCTTTAAGGCCGTGGATGACAGTCGCGTGAGATCCAATTCGGATCCGTTTCAAAAGAGAGACTGGAAATAGTCAAAAACGGTTTGCACACGCCTGAAGCGGCGTCCGGTGATTGCGCTTCTTAATATTTTTCTTTTATAAAGGCCAGGCATTCATCAATTGCGGTCAAGGTCAGTTCCAGGTCTTCTTCGGTGTGCCGAAAGCTCATATAGGCATGATGGTAGGGTGAGAAAAAGATTTCCCTGCGGATGAGCTGAGTGTAAAAATCCTTACGTTTGCCTTTGTGTGCGCCTGTTCCGTCCTCTTTAAAGGTGATGTAGAACATCGGGGCCACGCCGGTCAGTTCAGCTCCCACATCATGTTTGTCAATCAATACCTGAATCTTTTTAATGAACCTCTCACCCTTTTCCCAGATATTGTCCAGCACATTGTCCCGCTCAAGGATTTCTAATGGTCTTAAGCGCGGCAATAAAGCCTTCGCTGTTCGGAAAAAAGGTTGAAGAAATAAAAAGCTTGTCGGCAGCCACCATCATGACATCCTTTTTCCCGGTCACAACAGAGATGGGATATCCGTTGGCGATTGCCTTTCCAAGAACAGTCAGGTCAGGGGTAACGCCATAGAGTTTTTGGGCGCCGCCCATCGAAAGTCTGAAGCAGGTACGGATCTCATCATAGATTAACACCGCGCCATACTTGTCAGCGATCTCTCTTACGCCTTCAAGAAATCCTGGATTTGGTATCTGCATTTTTTGATGGTTGGGATGGCCGAAAGGCGTCATGATGATGGCAGCGGTCTCGTGACCGTGCGTTGCCATCAGGTCTTTCAACCGGTCAAGGTCATTGTATTGAAATTCAAAGACATCTTCGTAGAATTTTGACGGGATCCCGCCTTTCATTTCAACACACCAGTCATGCCAGCCATGATAACCGCAGCGCATCACCTTGAGTTTATTTGTATAGGCTCTTGCAATACGAATACTTGCGGTAGTCGCATCAGAGCCTGTTTTCAGAAAAATGCTCAGCTCAGAAGAGGGCACGAGTTCAGTCAGCTTTTTAGCCAGCAGGTTCTGGTATTTTTGTGTCAGGGTAAAACAAAACCCTTTCTCTTTTATCTGTTTGTAAACCGCTTCATCCACCTCTTCTTCACGGTAACCCAAGATGATCGGGCCGTAACCGCAGAGAAAATCAATAAATTCATTGCCGTCAACATCGATCAGGCGGCAGCCTTTACCGCTTTCAAGAAAGATAGGATATTCTCCGTCGATAAAATCCGCTGGCTTTCTGGCGCCCAGAACCCCTCCCGGTATCAGCCACAGGTTCCTCTTCAAACAGTTGGCGGCTTTTGGTGATGTTCAGTTTTTCTATCTCTTTCATGACAAAGTCTCCTGTCCTGAGCTAAACTTCCAAGCATGGATGAAATTTTTTCCGTCTGATGGATTCTTGCGCCTCTCTTTAAAAATGCTGCAAGGAATTTTCCCGGATCGATGCAGCCTTCAGGGGCCACCACACCTTTTTCGGTCACATCGCCTGCATCCATCATGAGCGCTGCAATGGATGCGGGAAGTCCTGTCCCGGGAGCCATCCTTCCCACCATGTCGGCTGTGTAGGTTACCTTCTTGCCGGCTCTTTCCCCTTTGACAATGACTTTAAGGCCCGAAGACTGAGGACCTTTATCCCTTCCTTCCGGAATAGTCTCCCAAAGCTTAAGCGCAAGGTCATAAGGTGTTATCTTGGTTCCTTTGATTTCAATTGGTTCTTTGCCCAAGAAGCCCGGTATCTTTCTGTTGCTTTATCAGTTCATCCACCCACAAAGGTATGAGTGCGCCTTTGATTACCACATTTTTGACACCTTTGATGTACTTGGGGATGGTTAAAGGCTGTGGATGGCCCACGTAGCGGACATGGCAGGTTCCAAGCGGTTCCAGGAACTCTTCTGCCACTACTTCGGTCCCACCTTCCACATGGACCAGTTCACCATTTAGATATTGCGGGACCTTCCCAAGGGTCATGTGAAGGCTGTGGTCCCAGGCAGCTCCTGCAAGTTCGGCAATGCTGACTACCCAATAGAGGTAAATCTCATCAACGCTATCCAGACGGTCTGCATACCATTTAACCAGAACATTGTTGGTTCCGGGGTCGGAACCCATCCCTGTAAGAACAGTGATGCCCGCTTCTCTGGCCATTTTGTCGATCTCAGAATTGAAAAGGATCTCGGTCCCCTCATAGTCATCACAGATATCAATATAGTTTACCTTTGCCTCAACAGCCGCTTTTGCCACAGGCACGGCAGTCTTATAAAAGGGCCCTGCACAGTTAATCACGACATCAGTTTCCTTGAATGTATTCACCATGCCGTCATGATCGTTCACATCCATCTTGATCAGGTTCACTTTTTCACTGTCTCGTAATTTCGGCGCTAATCTTTCCGGTCCGGGTGTAGATCACCCAGGACAACATTTGTGACCTGTTGTTGTTTTATCAGGTCCCGGGCAACGCCCTGACCCATACCGCCGGCTCCGCCTAATACCACTGCGCGCATATTTCATTGCTCCTTTATATTCGGGAATTATGAGGCGGTCTTGCCATTTCTGTGGTCTTGGGGCTGCCGCCAGGTCAGAGGATACTCCGCTGATCCCGCAAAGGTCGCAGGACGACTTCCCAAGAGAACCGATAGAGGCAGTACCGTCGTTATTTTACTGAAAAAGCCTGTAATTTAGTGTTTCTGAACGTATCCCACCGCGCGTCGCTGGTCAAGCACAATGTTCTCGGTGCGCCTTATCCGAACCCACTTGGTACGCCGTTTCATAAATACGGTCACGAATTCTGATCTGTCGGACCACCGTAGCCGAAGGCATTTATCAGTAGGACCGGCCTCCCCGCGGGACGCGGGGTCACCGGTCCGCAGCCGGCAGGGACGCCAGCCCTACTGATCCGACAGAGGCGACGGTGGGTGACCGAACTTGCGAAACAAAGCACTTAGTACCAGCGAGGAAAGACAAGAGGTTCAGATCGGCTGGTAGTCAACCTGGTGAGTGACGCCTGTCCGCCAGGCAACGAAAGAAAACCGTTGATCGGTTCGACCGGGCTATGAAAGGCTTTTGTTGACGACGGATGTCTATCACTCTATTGGCGCCAAAACAAAAATTCCGTCTCGGCTGGGGGTAGCATTAGTGCCGAAACGGAATTGACAGAAACGGGCCTCTCCATGAGCAGTAATTGGCCGTCTATTAGTATGCGGAGAGCACCCTCATTCCCATTCTTAGAACCAGTAAATAAAATATACTGCGTTACCAATAGCGTCTCGTGTGTTTTTCGTTAGAAGATGGTTATAATTCCGAAGTGCCTCATAAGGAGTGACTTCAGCGCCGGGCTTATTGGTTATGCTTAGTGCATATACCGTTTTAATGCGGAAACAACACCTTCCGGTTTTTGGAAGGCGTTTGCGTATCCCACTATCAGATTCCCTTCTGGATCTTTATTGCTCAACATTATACCCTTGACTTCACGTTGTCGCTATGAACATAAGTCCCCGCAGTAGGCGCGGATCCGATACAAAGGGGGCAGAATAATGCTCAATTACTTCAGCTTGGCTGAAAATCCCTTCTCAGTTTCACCAAATCCAGGTTATTTCTACCTCTCAAACTTTCATAGTGATATAGTTGCAAAGGTTGACTACGTGGTAGATCAGCGACAGGCCTTGACGGTGATCTATGGGGACATAGGAACGGGGAAGACTTCTCTGGCTCGCCTTCTTGTGGACCGCCTAGCTAAGAAAAATCACGTCGTATTTGTCACCAATCCGAATTTCAAATCCGAGATGCACATGGTTAAGGCTATCTGCTCAGAGTTTGGGCTTGGCCCTGAGCGAAGTCTCTTTGCTCAGATGGAGGCCCTTCAGGGGCATTTGATAGAAATGTACGCGGAGGGGAAAAGTCCGGTCGTCGTCATTGACGAAGCCCAATTGATGCGGGGTAAGCAATTTGAGATCATCCGCCAGCTAAACAATTTTGAGACAAATGACACGAAGCTCCTGCAAATCATCCTGGTCGGACAATTGGAACTTCGGAACAAGCTTCGAATGAAGAAAGCGCTTCTATCGCGGATAGTGATTGCTTCGACTCTGCAAGCCCTTTCGCAGGCTGAAATGGCTGAAATGATTCTTTTCCGGCTCCGAGTGGCTGGGGGCAATGGCGACATCTTTATCTCGGATTCTTTGGAGAGGATCTATGAGCTTTCAAAAGGAATCCCGAGAGAGGCGATAAAGCTTTGTGGTTTAGCCCTGAAACAGGCTCATTTGCACGGTAGGAAGCAGATAACCGGGGAGTTCATTGACATTACCCAGCAAGAGGTGGGCACATGAGCCCTTCGAGACGATCTGGGTCCGGAGACCAGAAAACAGAAAAAACCCGTCAGTCCATTCCGCGGCCGGGGACGATGGCTCATTTGAGGTTTGTTGAGGAACAGAAGCGTAAGGAGATTGAAGAGCAAAAGGTCAAGGGGACTTCACCCTCAGAGTCTGCCGATAATTCTCCTGTGGAGAAGCCGAGAACCGAGACCTATCAACGTGCGCTTCCTCAAAAGACGACACATGAGGGAACCGTTATAAAAGCCAAGATCATAATTCATGGGGCGGCAGCGGCCGCAGCGGTGGTAGGCGGTGGTCTAGCCCAAATTCCTGCTTCAGGCGGCTAGTCATAACCCCAATTCAGATTTCAATGATAATCGCCCTTGGCTCTTTGCATGGAAAGACACTGGATAAGTCAAGCGCTCTCGGCATTCTTGCCGCGGCATACGGTCCCTATGTGGGCCGAACAGTGTCCCAACTTCTGATCGGATGGATTCCAGGTGTGGGAAACGCGATCAATGCAGCCACCGCGTTTGTCATTACCGAATCCATTGGATGGGCAGCTCATAGAATTCTTTCGAGCGACTGACCTGCCTTGGATTCCTCAGACTGAGGACAGCAAACAACGGATCATCTGGCACCTCCTAGCCGAAGCTCACTATTGACGATCCGACTCTAATTCAGTTGCCCCGCACCGAAGCTGTGCTCACAGAACAGGCTAACGACAATTTTATGATAATCTTGGGGAATAGCGCAGCGTGAAACAATATTAATTGACATTGCGCGGCAAAACCTCAAACTGGCAATTCCTTCGTTTTCTCAGCGCCGTTGACGAGGCTTGTCAAGTCTTTCTGTAGCATTTTCAAGGGGTTCCAATGCACAACCAGCAATCCCCCCACGATCAGGGCCGCAGCGAGTGCAGGACTGGCGAAGGGTAGAAACTTCTTGGGCAGCCAATGCACGGCCAAAATTCCTGCGAGGGCACCGCCCGCAATCAATCGGGTGAGATCTTTGTCTGTCATGGCCGTTCCTAGAATTACCTCTGTAGGCGTAAAAATGAATGACAGTGACACGCAGTTTGCACGAACCCTTGTTGAGCGTCCGTTGCGTGCAAGGCCGAACGAAAGAGAAAGCTACGGCTTCCCTTCACCAAGCTCGGCCTTCACCTCCGATTTCACTTCCTCCAAAATATCTTCGGCACCTTCCAATGCATCTGAGATCAGATCTCGGCCGGTTTCGCACACAACAATTACACCTTTGAAGACACCTTTAACGACCGGTCGCACCACGCCGGCGACTATAGGAAGTACGACCGGAGCCGCGAGCAGTCCCGCCCCGACGAGCACCCACGTCCACATATCCACCTTCGGCGTATAGTCCCAAATAGACATGCTGGTTCCTCCTGTTGTCTTGGCCGCTAAAATTTACATTCACCCTACTATAAAACAGTCTGGCTCACCGACTCATAAAGTCAAGTTAGATTTTCATTAGTTCGCGTTGCGCGAGTTTGACGAATTCGTGGACCGGTTGCGGACTATGGCAAGTGTAATGGACCCCGAAAACTGGACAGAGGATTAAGGTGGAAAAGCCTGCCCTGGTGACGTAGGAACCCTGGGGGTAACCAGGGGCAGTGTCCTAATTTGGCACTCTATGGGCGCTCTCTACCCCGCGAAACGTGGGGTCACCCCGGCCTCCGAGCCGGGGTCCAGTCCCGCGTTTCGCGGGATGGATTCCGGCGTTCGCCGGCATGACGGCCATTACACTAAATTAGGACACCAGCAAACCAGGGAGGCTTTTGATAAAGAGATCAACAGGTGGTATGGTGCGCAGTTCAAGACGCGAGCGGCTACTGGAGGCTATCCGGGGGAACCGCAACCTATTTCTTCACCCTTCACGTTCGGCCTTCGCTCGCTTCGCTCTGTCCCAGTACCACGAGCGCGTCCACAGCCACCGGTTTTCCGCCTCGGATTATCAAGGGATTGATGTCAATCTCCATTATCGGGTCGTTTTCAACGCCCATGTCCCCCAGTCTGATCAGGATGTGGGCCAACATGTCCGTGTCGGCCTGTTCCATCCCGCGTACGGACTCGAGAATTTTGTGCGCTTTAATTTCTTGCATCATGTCCAGCGTGTCGCGGTGCTTCAGAGGCGCCAGCCTAAATGCCACATCCTTCAGGATTTCGGTAAAAATACCCCCTAGGCCGAACATGACGCATGGGCCGAACTGCGGGTCTCGGGTAAGTCCTGCCATGAGTTCTCGTTGCCCCTTTACCATCTCCTGGACGAGAACGCCGCCGGGTTGCCCGTTCATGTTCGCCTTTATCTGCAGGAACGCGAACTCGGCTTCTTCATCGGTCCTGATGTCAAGCCGTATGATGTTTGTTTCGGTTTTGTGGCTGAGTTCGGGGGAGCATCCTTTTAATACAAGAGGGTAGCCTATTTCGTGAGTCGCAGAGATGAGGTCTTCCTCATTCTCGACGAGGATTTCTCTTGTTACGGGGATGCCGTACCGGGCCAGCAGCAGCTTTGATTCGTATTCCGACAGCGTATGTCTTCCCTCAGTGAGGGCCTTTTGGATGATCTGCATCTTTTCGCCTCCGAACCCTCTTTATATCCTGTAGGAACAGCTTTGCGCAACCTCATCCGCCGGCCCGAGAAAGTTCTGTTGCGATAGGAAGTATGAAATTTGTACGATTTCTCTTGATTCCTGTGCACCAAACGTTTAGATCTGAATTATTACGATGAAGGAGTCGGGAGAGAAGACTTGGTGAGACCGCTGATCTCCTGGTTCAGTTATGATATCCACCTGAATGCATGTCCCCCCGAATAAATTGTCCGATTCGGAGGAAAAGGGGTGAACGCTCGGGGCGAGTTTTCACGATGACCTTGCCTCGATGTTGTTCCCGAACCGACGGGTGGAGCAGTATCGTATAAGCCTTTTACCCAACTGTCGGTCAGGATGACAATCCCCAAGCTGGACATCAATTCTAGCCGCTGGTAAAAAGTTGACGCAATGAATCCGGCGATAGGCCCGATTCTCACGGCAAGCGCATCCAGGCCAAGGAGAAAACAATGCCCAAGAAGCCTCCCAGACGGGATCCTATTATCGTATACAAGAGAGAAGACAAGGGACTGAAGCCGTTTCTTCCCAAAGCCAGAGGAGCGTTCCGTTTTGGTCCTCCCCAGCGTCCACATCAGAAGCCCAGGAAGCCAAAGGAGACCAAAGAGGTCGTTCCGGAAAAAATTCGTTTCCATGCTGCGAACCTGGCGGAGATAGAAGCTCTGGCTTCACCTGAGAAAGAGATAGCAACGGCTTGCTATTATCTGTGCTTTCTGGTTCATGAGACCAAGACGAGCACAGACCTCTTCCCCCTCAAGCACAATGTGCTGGAGAAGATTTTCAAGAGCGGGCACAACTGTCTGACAGTGAACTATGTCCGTCGAGGTGACAAAGAGGTTTACCAACTCTCACCTGATGCTAAGAAGAGATGGGAAACGGAGACGGGCGGGAACAAGCATCATGTTCGGATGTATCTTACGCCCAAATGCAAAGTGGAGTTCGAAGAAGGCTATTTTGACCTGTATCACTTCCATGTTGTAATTGAACCGTTCCGGTTTACCTTTTATCTCCCCATTCACCAGGCGCCCTGGCTGGACAAGAGACGGCTTTCCAAGCGACGTTTTCACTATCCGCAAACCGTTGAATACGGGCTTGTCCGCGGCAAGGTAATAACCACGTCCCGGAAAGCGACAATGATTCCGCTGGAACAGATAAAGACAGAGCTTCAAAAATTGTTGGATCTCAAGGTGAACAAGAAGAAATGAATCTCAGTCCGGGCGGCCAGGTTCCGGCGAGTTTGCGAGCCGGGTTCCTTTTCAGAATACCCCGCACTCCCGAGAGATAATGGTTTGAAGTATTTCTGACGTGCCGCCGCCGAACAGTAGGAATCTGCAATCCCTGTAGTAGCGTTGGACGTCGTATTCCATGGAATAGCTGTATGCACCGAAGATACGCGTAGCTTCATCGGCAGCACGGCAAGCCACTTCAGAAGCGAAGTACTTGGCCATGGACGCTTCCTTGAGGGCTCGCTCCCCGCAATCAACCATTTCTGCGGCCTTGTAAATCATCAAGTGGGAAGCCCATATTTCCGTAGCCATATTGGCAATTTTCTGTTGGATCAGTTGAAAGCTCCCGATTTTTTTCCCAAACTGCGTCCGTTCCAGAGCGTAGCGTTTGGACTGGTCGTATGCGGCCCGTGCCAGCCCCAATGACAAAGCCCCTGTCATTACTCGGATGACGGCCAATATCCGCATCAGGTTGCCTACGCCCTGTCCCTCTTTCCCCAGCCTGTTTTCCGGAGGTACGCGTACGTCCGTGAAAGCAAGCTCAGAAATCTCCGTGGCCCGCGTTCCGAGTTTGTCGAACTTCTTGGACACATAAAGCCCGGGGGTATCCCGCTCGATGAGGAAGAAGTTCAGTCCCCTCAAACCCTTGGACTTGTCAGTCTGGCAAAGAACCGTGAAAAAGTCGGCCACAGGAGCATTAGTAATCCACGTTTTCGAGCCATTGACGACCCAGAAGTCTCCGTCGCTGCGAGCCGTGGTCTTGACCCCGGCCAGATCCGTGGCAGCATCAGCCTCTGTCAGTGCAAAAGACGCAACCTTCTCCCCTCGGATAGCCGGTTTGAACAGGCGTTCGTGCTGCTCGGGGGTCCCGGACCGAAGAGAAAGTTCGTTCCCATCAAGCACTGCATAGCGGTAAAGGCCGCCACGCTCATGGAGCCGCGTGCCAGCTCTTCTACCATGGTGCAGAACTGCACTGTGTTTCCGCCGGCCCCACCGACCGATCTCGGATAACGGATTCCATAGGCGCCGGTCTTGGCTATCTTTTCAAACATCCAGCGGGGGAACTGCTCCGCTTCGTCCATCTCACGCGCCCTTGGAACTATTTCCAGGTCCGTGAAGCGGGCGAATGTCTTGCGAATTAATTCCTCCGGCTTTGGTTTAGGAATTGCTTTCAATGTCAGTCCTCAGCGGTTACGCCCGGGCGGTCATAATCCCCCGTCCCCTCGAACGGCTCGGGTCAGTGCCGGAAGGATCTCGAAGAGATCACCCACTATGGCAAAATCCGCAATCTCAAATATGGGGGCTTCGGGGTTCTTGTTGATAGCAACAACGTATCTGGACCCGTCCATACCCGCCTTGTGCTGCACGGCTCCGGAAATACCGCATGCAAAATAGACCTCGGGTCTGACAGTCTGGCCCGTCTGTCCCACCTGCTGCTCTTGCGGCAGCAAACCTTCTTCAACCACAACCCGCGTACACGCGACCTGACCGCCAACTGCATCGGCAAATTCCTTTAGAACCGCGATCCCGCGGTCTGAACAGACCGGTCGGCCTCCGGCCACAATAATCTTTGCGAGAGGCAGACTCACGCCTTTGTTTTCGCTCATGACGCATTCCAGGACGCTAGTGAACTCCTTGCAATCAGCCATGCTGATTTGTTCGACGCTGACTTCACCTTTCCTGGATGGATCGCGATCTAGGGCTTTCATGATTCCGGGCCTGACAGTCGCAGTCTGCGGCCGTGAAAACCTGGACACGATGGTCGCCATGATGTTGCCGCCGAACGCGGGCCGTGTCTGAAGAAGAATATGCTCATCAGGATCTATGGAGAGACGCGTGCAGTCCGCGGTCAGCCCCAGGCCGAGCCTTCGGGCCGTCCGGGGCGCCAAATCTCTCCCCAGATGTGTTGCCGCAATAAGAAGGATATTGGGTTTGTGCCTTCGGACAAGTTCACCCAGAAACATGGGTATAAGTGCAGGTCTGATAGTAGGCAAGTGCGGGATGTTCCACAACGACACACCTGTCGGCCCCGTGATGGATTAGTTGGTGAGCATGATCCCTGATATCACCGCCCAGAATCGCTGCCACGACCTCTTCACCAAGGTCGTCAGCAAGGTGTCGCGCACAGCCGAGAAGCTCGAACGCTGACCTATGGAAAACGTTGTCGTGTTGTTCGGCGAAAACCCAAACACCGCGATAGTCGCTGAAATCCGGCAGCTCCCGCGTCGGGATTTCGCCTGCCAATGACCCGAACTTGCACGCCTCAAGACAGGCGCCGCAGAGGGTGCATCTATCCTCGATCCACCTCGGCTTCTTGTCAATGCTTTCCAGCGCTTCATAGGGGCAAGATCGCATGCACAAGCCGCATGCATTGCATTTTTCAAGATCAATCCGGATGGCCATGTTACTCTCCGAGGCGGATTTCCTTCTCGTGAAGCGCTTTTACCAACTGTTCTGCCACAGAAGCAGGAGATCCTTCCAGGTAGCGAGTGTCTCGGGCTTCTTTGGGAGTAAACGTCCTGATCACTTGAGTGAGCGAACCGGCAAAACCCAGGTCCTGGACTTTGGCCCCGATGTCCGCTGCGTTCCATATCTCTATTGGAGCGCGATTCGACGTTGCGAAAATTAAGCCTTGGACGGTGGGATGTCGCGGTTCGTTGAGGGACGCGAGTACGGTGATCAGGACTGGTGTGGCGCACTGTATGCGCTCACAGCCGTGCTCGAGCACGCGTTCCACCGCAACGCGGCCTTCCAGGAAATCGAGCTTTCTCACGTACGTAAGCTGAGGAATCCCCAGGAATTCAGCCACCTGCGGTCCGATTTGGGCTGTATCACCATCCACGGCCTGTCTCCCGGCGATGACGAGGTCAAAGTCACCAATTCGATTTATGGCCATCCCCAGAGCTGTGGATGTTGCCCATGTGTCCGCGCCGGCAAAAGCGCGATCTGTAAGCAGTATTCCGCGATCAGCACCAATGGCAATAGCTTCACACACGGCTTCTATCGCTTGCGGCGGCCCCATGGTCAAGACCGTCACTTTGCCGCCGGCTGTCTCTTTGATACCGAGAGCGGCTTCCAGAGCGTGTCGGTCCTCCGGATTGATGATGCTCTCCACGCCCTCTCGGATCAGGTTGCCGGTCTTGGCGTCTACTCTAACTTCACTGGTATTCGGGACTTGTTTCACCAGAACGACGACATTCATAAGGGTCTCCGTCAAATCCAAAGGGTGGGAGCCCAAAAATAGCGCCGGGACAGGGTTTTGTCAAGCTGATCGTGTATCTGTCGGCAACCCCTCAGTCACGGGTGGCGAAAGATTGTCATTGCGAGGGCGTAAGCCCGTGGCGATCTTTCAACTGCCAAGAACAGATTGCCAGTGGGACCGGCATCTTGCCGGTCATCCCTAATAGACAGGCTGGAAGCCTGTCCCACCGAACACTCCTCGCAATGACACAGGATCCCGCCATTTTCCCGCCTAACCGAGGGATTACATCGGGAGTTCCCCGAGAGAATTCAGGGCTGCAAGATTCTGGAGGTGGGGGGAAAGATCAATGCGGCTGACTTATAGAAGTTGCCGGACATTCGGAACTCATCCGAACAGTTGCCCGCAATTACCTTTTCCTGATTTCCTTACACCTGTGGCAGGTCCAAACTTTTTCCCTGATGAAGAAAAACAAAATCCCGACTCCGAGAAATATCGAACCCACGTAATAGCCGGCCGGGAGAACAAACTTGACGAACCAGGGGGGCTGGTAGAAGTTCGTGGCCAACCCGTATAACGTCATCAGAACGGCCCCCAAGAGGATAACCACAAAGCCGGCCAGAGGGGAAAGTATCATTCGGGACGACTTAGCCATTACGCCGCCGCAGCCATCGCAGAGTTTAACCTTGCCCATCCTCAGTCTATCCTGGAACCGGTTAAAGTCCTTGTCCGGCAGGGGGCCCCGATAATATTCGGGATCCCGTTCGCCTTCGTCTCTGACGGCAAAAGGTCTTCCATACTTGTAGTCGATGTCCGGGTCGTTAGTCGACCCAGCGAGCGGGGCCGCATGGATTTCAAAATCCCTCGCTCGCCCTTCAGGATGACCGTCAGGTCTATCAGCCTTTTGTATAGGGCCTGTGAGCCCCTGTCTTTTCACGATGTCAGTAAACTTCACGGGCTCTCCTTCTCATAAACTTTCCCAGACAAATTTCCGGCCATAGGCGCACCGAAAGGAAGACCTTAAGGCACGGGGGCCTGCAGTGCATAATCCTTCTTGCCCCCCCTTTCTAAAGGGGGGAATTTCCCTTACCCCCCTTAGTAAAGGGAGGCAGGGGGGATTTTCGAAGTAGGCCCGAACCCGGTGGTGGTCAGTGATCTCTTTGAACGAAAACGAGTATCAACCGACCGACTCTCCGCGCTCCAATTTCGAGAAGGTGAATTCCTACCAACGCGGACCACCGGCACAATGGCTAGCGAATGGTACCATAATCCGGGACAAAGTCAATCCCTGAGCGGCGAATTTAGAATCTGGTGAGTGTCCCTCCACCCGGCGACGGCCGGGCAGAGGGATCGGAGCTATTCAGCGTGGAAAATACTACTTCAGGTAGGGGTTACCGAACAGCAGGATCAGCGCGATAACCAGCGCGTAAATGGTAAGAGACTCGATCATGGCCAGACCGATGATCATCGTGGTCAGGATTCGACCGCCGGCTTCGGGATTCCTCGATGTTCCTTCGCAGGCTCCTCCGATGGCAGTCCCCATTCCGATACCGCTACCAATGGCTCCGAGTCCGATGGCAAGTCCCGCAGCGAGGACCGTCCACTGGAAGATTCCCGCGTTGGTTGCGGTTATTTCCGCTGCAAAGGCCAATCCCGCGAACAGTGTGATGGCCAGCATCGTCAGTCCGGCAATAAATGCTCTCTTCATGAATTTATAACCTCCTTGATCTGGTATCAGTGAGCCTCTTCAAGAGATCCCACGATGTACATCATGGTCAGCATGATGAAGACGAGGGTCTGAATGAAAGAGGTGAACACCTGCAAAAACATCATCGGCAATGGAACAAGATAGGGCACGAGAAGAGTTAGAATGATAATGGCCAAGTCTTCTCCCATGATGTTGCCGAAAAGACGGAAGCTCAACGAGAGTATACGGCTAAAGTGGCCGATGAGTTTCTATCGGCAACATAAGCGGAATGAGCCAGGGTACGGGCCCCAGGAAGTGCTTGACGTACTTCACACCGTGGCTTCTGATTCCCACAAAGTGTGTCGTAACAAAGGACACCAGGGCCAGTGCCAGCGTCGTATTCAAATTGTTCGTCGAGGATTGGAACCACGGTATAATCCCGATCAAGTTGCAGGACAGAATAAAGAGCGCCAAAGATGCTATCAAAGGAAAGTAAGGCCGCCCGTGTTCCCCCATCGTCTGGACCACAATGTCATCCAAGGTTGACACGACGACTTCCCAGAAGTTCTGAGCGCCTTTCGGAACCATCTGAAGCTTATTTTTCACCAGAATGGCCGCCACAACCAGGATGATCATGACAATCCACGTGTTTAGCACGTTGTTCAGATCAGTATGCTGGATGCCCCACTTCTGCCAGAATGCCTCCATAGAGTGGTACGCGGGGTTGGCAATAATGTCGGTCAAGTTTGGTGGATGGATGTCCGCAGCCATGTATCAGACCTCCTCTGGCCTTCTATTCGCTATATGGATCAGAACCAGCATGACAAGAAGTCCCGCAGGGACTACCGACAAGCCGGTCACCAGACCCACAGGGTCTACTTTCAGGAATCTGATAAAGCCGTAGAGACAAATCCCGAGCAGGATCAGTCTCACGTAGAAGCCTCCAAGCAGCAAGGCAGTCACGCCGTTCCTGTCAATGAATCCGGCTCTTTTGACTCTTCGGGCCGAAACCCATGCATTACCGAGGACCACGGCCCCTCCGGCCGCAAATCCCAGGCCAAAGCCATGAGGAGCCAAAACGACACAGACGAGGAGACCGATGAGGTAGACCGTCCCCGACAGCACGAACCAGACTCCTGGAATCTTGTCAAAGTTCATTCGGACTTTTTATCCTCATCAGCACGCAGTTGCTTGCGAACCTCAATCCAGACGTTTCGCGCCGCCGCGGCAATTCCAAGACAGAAAAATATTATGCTCAGGTAAGGGAAGGTGCCGAATTTACCGTCAAGCCAGTACCCTATAAAGGCTCCGATAAATATGGCGAAGACTATCGACGCACCCAGTTGCAGGGAGTCACCCACCAGTTTCCAGGTTGTGCTAGTCCTCTTCACGAAGTATAAGTGATTAACAGATCAGAGGGGCTGGTGTCAAGACAGATATTCGCTTAGATGGAAAAACATCATGGGCGGACAGTGGAGACCCGAGCTTGTCGAATAGAGGCTCCGGCCAGAGTCGAGCGAGGAAGGCAATGAATTGCTATTTGATTTTCAAAATCGATAGCCACCGGTTGCTCTCACCATAACGGAGAGAGGAAATCGGAGGCGGCAGAGCCCCTGCTGTCTGACACCGAAGACTTCGTAGACCACTTTGAAAAGCACTAGCCTGACGCTGCCGTAGATAAAGTCGTGAGCAAGGAAGTCAAATCGAGTGAATTGAGTATCGTGTACCCGGAGCCGGTCGTTGGAGAGGGATTCTCTTGGGAATAGGGCTAATCCTTGACAAGGTTCCGAATCTGAAGCACTGTTTAATCAGGAAACCAGACGGAGAGAAGCGGGATGTTGACCCGCGGGAGGTGAGTGTGCTGGTGAGGAAGGCTCAAGGTCGCGTGGTGAGAAACAAAGTCAGGCAAGAAATAGAACACCCCACAGCAAGACAGGTCGCGAATTACATCATTTCGTTTTTTCAGAAAAAACAAGAGCCTATTACAAATCTTAAGCTCCAGAAATTGCTCTACTACGTGCAGGCTTGGTATCTTGCCCTCTACGACGAACCACTTTTCGATGATAAGCTGGAGGCATGGGTCCACGGGGCCTCGCAGCCCCAAGTTTACTCACAGTTTAAACAGTTTCTCTGGGAACCGATTACCGCGGCAGTGCAATGTCCAACGTTTGCTGATAAGGAAATCTCGGATCATATCGACAAGGTTCTTGGGTATTATGGCAAGTATAACGCTCGCGACCTGGAACGCATGATTCACCGAGAAGAACCGTGGCAAAAGGCTCGACGCGGTTTGCCCGAAGACAAACCGAGTAAAGCTGTGATTCGGCATGAAGACATGAAAGAGTACTATCGTCGAATAGGTAGGAGGACGAAGCACGAAAAGGGGGTATATGGCAAAGAAAAAGAGAAAGGTACCTAACGTCGAAATCGTCCTTCCACCCCCCTTGGAGGACGAGGAGTTAAAGAAGATCAGTTTCTCCTTTGTGCATGTCACAGATAGTGATCCGGACTTCTCAGTGAGGTATGCCACGAAACGTGGCTATGTCGAAAAATTGGTCGCTAGACTCAAGCATTTCAGCGCCTTGGAGAAGAGGCACCTCATCAATTACAAAGACAAGCATACCCATCCTATAGATTGGAACAAGACGTCGAAGATGGGATTTGGATTCAAGGGGCTGAATAAACAGTATGATGGCTATGAGCCTTGGCAGATTTCTGTTGAAGAAGGAACCAAAGGACACCAAGGACACGGCAGGATTCAAGGTTTTTTCATCGGTAATATCTTCTATGTTCGGTGGTTTGACCCTTACCATAAGCTTTATTCTGGGAAGTAAGGGGGCATGCGTCAAAATAATTTCCTCGGCGTGTCACGGATACACCATCCATAATTGTTGACTCCGAAACCGGTCACGAACATGCAATGGAGAATGGGGCAAATTGATCACTCTGATCAAGTCATTTCGCATTAAATACGAGCTGTTAAAACTTGACAACGTTCAATTGACCCGATGACGCGTCAATGGTAGGGTTTTGAGCACGAAATTATAGTGATGAAGATTGCCGGCCATGAGAAACAAAATGCATCCAGGTCGGTTTCTTGTAATGTTGCCTCCACGAGCAAAATAATGGGCCACCAAAGACTATGAGCCTTTCCTCAAAATACAATCTGGGGACGACCGGGAAAATCGTAGAGGCTTTCCTGCGCTCAAAGCTCCCGATCATTTTCATAATCGCATCTCTGCTCGCGGGCGCAGCGGCTCTCGTGCTCACCCCCCGCGAAGAAGAGCCTCAAATTGTCGTGCCTGTGGTCGACGTGATGATCAACTTTCCGGGTGCGTCCGCGGCGGAAGTGGAGAACCTCGTCACCATAAACCTTGAACGCAAGTTATGGGAAATCGACGGGGTGGAGTATATCTATTCCTCTTCTCACCCTGGAGCGGCTGTAGTCACTGTCCGTTTCTACGTGGGTCAGAACAGAGAAGAGAGCATCGTCAAGACCCACAGCAAGATCATGTCCTACGTGGACCAGGTTCCGCCAGGCGTCACGGGGTGGGTCGTAAAGCCCGTCGAGATCGATGACGTCCCGATTGTAACTTTTTCTCTGTACAGTTCCTTGTACTCTGATTACGAACTGAGGCGTGTGGCCGATGAGATACTGCACCGCATGCAGAGAATTCAGGATACCGGCCGTGCTTCTGTGGTGGGCGGGCGCAAACGACAGATAAAGGTGCTTCTGGAACCGGAAAAGATGGCTTCCCGGCTGGTAGCTGTGCTCGACATAGAGCGCGCTCTCAAAGGAGCCAATGTCAACGTCCGGGCCGGAACTATGGATGTCCTGAACCAAGAGATAGTAGTTGACGCCGGACCGTTCATCAAGTCACCCGAAGAGATAGACGAGCTGTTAATAGGTGTCCACGAAGGCAAGCCGGTGTACCTTCGAGATGTTGCTCGCATAGTTGACGGACCGGAAGAAGTCACCACCTACACGCGGCTCATGCTAGGCCCCGGCGCGGCCCGTGACCCGGAGACCAAGCAGGTCAATGGAGAACAGGGGAAGTCGTACAATCAGGTCACCATTGCGGTTGCCAAGAGAAAGGGGACGAATGCGGTTCGGGTGGCGGAGGGCCTGATCGAGCAGATCAAAGACCTCCAGAAGTCAGTCATACCATCCGACGTCAACATCCTCGTCACGAGGAATTACGGCAAGACCGCTGACGAAAAAGTCAACGAACTGGTCAAGCACCTGGGGATCGCCGTAGTTAGCATCGTTGCCCTCCTGACGGTCATCCTCGGCTGGCGTGAGGCAATGATCGTGGCACTTGCCGTGCCCATGACCTTGGCGGTAACACTCCTCGCCAACCTACTTGTCGGGTACACGATAAACCGCGTGACCCTTTTCGCGCTGATTCTGTCCCTTGGGCTCCTTGTGGACGACCCTATTGTGGACGTGGAAAACATTCACCGCCACTTCAGGCTCAAAACACATCCTCCTCTGGATGCGACACTGCTGGCAGTAGATGAAGTGCGGCCCCCGACCATATTGGCAACTCTGGCGGTGATCGCCTCATTTATCCCGCTCTTCTTCATTACAGGGATGATGGGGCCATATATGCGCCCGATGGCGCTGAACGTGCCCATTGCCATGATCATGTCTCTGGTGATCGCGTTCACTGTCACTCCCTGGACCACTTATCACGCACTGAAGAAGGAGTACGACAGGGAAGAGAAGCCCTACGATTTCAGGTCAGGCGGAGTCTATCGCACATACAGCAGAATAATCACCCCGTTTCTGGAGAACCGCAGAAAGAGCTATCTCTTTCTGGGGGGAATTGTGGCGGCATTAGTGCTTTCCATGTTGCTCGTGGTGGTGAAGCTGGTCCCGGTTAAGATGCTGCCGTTCGACAACAAGAACGAGTTCCTCATGCTTGTGGATATGCCGAAGGGGACGACCCTGGAAGGCACAGACAAGGTGGTGACTGACCTCGAGCGGTACCTGGCCACGGTGAACGAAGTACGGGACTTAGAATCATACGTGGGAGTCGCGTCTCCCATGGATTTTAACGGAATGGTGCGCCAGTACCTACCTGCGCAAGGGGAGTAATGTAGCCGACATTCGCGTGAACCTCCTTGAAAAGCATGAACGAGCATTTCAAAGCCACGCACTAGTCCTGAGAATCAGGCCCGACATCCAGAAGATAGGCGACAAGTACGGGGCCAACGTGAAGATTGTTGAGGTGCCACCCGGCCCGCCGGTTTTTTCCACCATTGTCGCTGAGGTATACGGACCACCCGGAGCATCTTACCAGGAGTTAATCGCTGAATCCCACAAGATCCGGCGGGTCATGGAGTCCACACCCAAAGTGGTCGATGTGGATGATTCGGTCGAGGCACCACAGACGCAGTACAATTTTGTCGTGGACCGGACAAAGGCCGGTCTGCACGGGATCGCAGAGGAAGAGATAGCGCGATCTGCACAAATGTTCCTGGGGGGTGATTCTCCCACAATAGTTCACCAAGACACGGAACGATCTCCACTCGAGGTGAATCTCCGCCTCCCAAGATCCATGAGATCTCGGCCAGAAGACATGGGGTCGATCAGAGTCAAAGCCGCAGACGGATCCATGGTGCCGTTCAACGAGCTGGGGGAACTCAAGGAGACGGTCATCGATCAGACCATATACCGAAAGAACATGGAGCGTCTGGTTTTTGTCACCGGAGAGATGGCTGGCCGGAGTCCTGTTGATGCGATCTTTGATCTTCAAGACTCGATTAAAGAGCACCCCTTGCGGGAAGGATTCACGGTGAATTGGGCAGGGGAGGGAGAGTGGAAGATCACCCTTGAGGTCTTTCGGGATCTCGGTCTGGCATTTGCGGGCGCTCTCATACTCATATATATCCTACTGGTACAGCAGACCCAGTCTTTTGCTATTCCGCTCGTCATCATGGTGGCGATTCCGCTTACAATGATCGGAATCATGCCCGGTTTTGCGCTGCTCAACGGGCTGTTCGCTCAGACCATAGGCAATTATCGCGACTCGATCTTCTTTACCGCCACGGGCATGATCGGAATGATAGCTCTGGCCGGTATTGTAGTCAGGAATTCCATCATCTTGATAGATTTTATTCACATGCGGACTCGCGCCGGGGAAAACTTGAAGGACGCCATCATTGATTCCGGCGCAGTCAGGTTCACCCCGATACTTCTCACGGCCGGCGCGGCTATATTCGGGTCATGGGTAATCACCTTGGACCCTGTCTTTTCAGGGCTGGCGTGGTCTTTCATCTTCGGTGTTTTTGCCTCAACGGTCTTCACTCTTCTTGTTGTGCCCATGATTTACTATTTGATTTACGGGAGGAAGCCCGGAGAGAAGATAGCTGATAGAGGAAGTGCAGAGTAAAATGTATTGAAATTGACATAACATCGCCTTCCCTTGACCCCTCCAGTCAAGGGAGGGCGATGAAAAACCCGAGCCCCTGGCGGAAGCTGGCGGGGTGAGGGGGGTTGCAAGGGCCAATCGAAATGTTTACCCTGTAAAATACACACGGGCTGTGTAAGGAGGGTCCTGGCATGATCAGCCATCAAATTCAAGATGCGTTTAACGACCAGCTCAACGCTGAACTCTATTCAGCTTATCTGTACCTTTCCATGTCGGCCTATTTCGAGTCATTGAACCTGAAGGGATGCGCGAACTGGATGCGCTGCCAGACCCAGGAAGAAATGGTTCACGTTATGAAGTTCTACAGTTTCATCAATGATCGAGGCGGCAGAGTTGTACCTGTCGGCCATAGAGGGGCCCTCCTGTCAAATGGGATTCGCCTCTCGGTGCATTTGAGGACGCGTATAGGCATGAGCAAAAGGTAACAGGTCTGATCAACAACCTCGTGGATCTCGCGATGCAGGAAAAGGACCATTCGGCAGGAGCCTTTTTGCAGTGGTTTGTGACGGAACAGGTGGAAGAAGAGGCGTCCGCTGACGCGGTAGTGCAAAAGCTGAGGCTCGCGGGAGGGCAGGGAGCCGCGCTTTTCATGATAGATGCAGATCTGGCGACTCGGGTGTTCACCATGCCGACCGCACAAGCCGCGCAGTAATAAATCAGAGACGGTTGCAAGACTTTTGAACCATCTTTTATAGGGAGAATGGAAAATGGAAGACTGGTGCGATAGGACGTTGCAGATGTTGGCTACCGCAATAGAAAAGGAAGAGAAGGGGAGAGATTTTTATAAGGACGCGGTCGCCAAGTGTGCCAATGAACTTGGAAAAGAGATATTTCGCACGCTCATGGCTGAGGAGGGGGTCCATATTCAGCGTCTGAAGCAGATCCATGAAGAGATCCACAAAGGGAAAGTGTGGTCTGAAGACTGGAAGGCGTGCCGCGTTGAAAACGATGATTTGAACAAACTCGTTAGGGAACGAGTCGCCAAGCTCGGACGCGAAGTAAAAGCGGAATCCGGCGATCTGGAAGCGCTTGAAATAGGCATTCAGATGGAACAGGGAGCTATAAACTTCTATGAAGAGCAGCTTGGAAAGGCCTCCGAGCCCTTAGAACAGGATTTTGTGAAACGGATGATCACAGAAGAGCGGAGACACTTTGTGGCTCTTGAGGATCTGAAATTGTATTTCACCAACCCTGAATCCTGGTTCATCGAAAAGGAGCACCACGTCCTGGACGGCGCTTAAGAGCGTTTGGGCGGAAAGTGTCTATAGCAACCGCCGAATCAGTCACCGAAGCTGAGGATTATTCCTGAGGGGGCTGATTCCTCAACAAAGGGCCCGCAGTGTCCGCGAAGATCTTTATTGATTCTGCCAAAGCTCGTAATGTCACAAAGACAATAACCGCAATGGCTATGGCCGGAATGCCCAAAAGGGACAGGCCGATCAGCGATAATTCGCTGGCAAAGCCGGTACTCTGCAGGATAATGATGCCTGCCACCGCAAAAACGTATGAGACCAGAGCCGCAACTCCCAGGACCCGGCAATAAGTCAGGGTTTGTGTCAAATCCGGAAAGGGGTCCGTGATTTCTTGTGATTCTGTCGCCTGTTCGCGCTTCGAGGGAGGGCCGGCTTCGCGTTTTGCACTCTTCGGTATGCTCGCCGTGGCACGTCGCGAGGGGCCGGCAGCGGTTTTCTTTGCACTAATCCCTGCTCGTTCATCTTGGATGGCTTTGGCCCTTCCCGGGGCCGTGAAGCCGCAGCGAGGACAGGTGGCGAATTCTTTTCCTTGAATGTTACCGCATGCAGGACAGATAAAGAGCCCGAGATCCACCGTTCTTTCGGATATCGGGACTCTGTCATCCAACTCGGGCTGGCTTATTACTCCGGCGCTCACCAGTTTGTGGAAAACGCTTTGAAGACCCTGGGCCGACAGGGTGTATTTCTCCATCAGGTCCTGATCGCTCAATCCGGACCTGATATCTCTGAGGACCTCTCTTGCTGTGATCTTCCGTTTTTCCACGCAGGGTTCCTTTGCCCGGCATTCCTCAACAGTGCTGCCGTACAGGTTCTTTAACGAATTGCGTACACGTGCCCGTCATCGCTTCCGAAATAGATCACGCCGTCGGCTACCGCTGGTGACGAGTACACCGGGCTGCCGGTCTTGAACTTCCAAATCTCCTGTCCCGTGGTCAGGTCCAGAGCGTATAGAGTACCTGTCGGCACTGCCAAAATACAGCATCCCGCCGGCAAGCGAAGGTGACGAATAGACAGCGCCCTCTGTTTCAAACGTCCATCTTGCTAGGCCGGTCTTGACATCCACAGCGTAGACGCGACGATCAGCGCTGCCGAAATAGACAATGTCGCGCGCAAGAGCGGGAGAGGACGATATTTTATCTTCAGCCATGAAATGCCATCTTTCCTGGCCTGTACCGCTATCCGCGGCATAGAGCCGCCGATCCCCGCTTCCGAAATATACCACGTCCTTGCCTACGACCGGCGCGGTGGACACCGGTCCGGAGGTCTTGAGCTTCCAGGCTACCTTTCCTGAACCGATCTCCACGGCATAGAGGTTCCCGTCGAGGCTGCCAAAATAGACAATACCTCCACTTATGGCAGGCGCGGAATACACCGGACCTCCGGTCTTGAATTTCCATCGCGCAGTTTGCCGCAACACGTCCACGGCATGAAGGTTGCCGTCCAGACTGCCGAAATAGATGGTGCCGTCCGCCACTGCCGGCGATGAGTAAATCGGCCCCTCAGTGGCGAATTTGAATTTTCGTTCTCCGTTCAGGAAATCCAAACCGTAGGCCGCTCCGTCCAGGCTTCCGAAAAAAACCACAGATCCCGCGATGGCGCCCGAGGAGTAGATCGAGCCGCCAGTCTTAAAGTTCCATCTCTCCTGTGCAGTCTCTTTGTCCACTGAATAAAAATTTCCGTCGAGGCTTCCGAATAAGACATCGTCCCGCGTCACCGTCGGAGATGAAGACACCCATCCACCCGTCTTGAACTTCCACTTCAGTTGGGTAAGTTTGGGTACGCCCCTGGTATCATACGTGCCGGTGCGCCTGAGATTGGCGCGAAACATTACGTCGCCTCGCACATCACTTACACCGGCACTAGGACCGACACCGCGCGGACCTCCTCCACCCGCCCCAGCAGAAGCGTCCGCCTGTCTCTTTCTGAATTTGGATACGATGACTCCACACTGCGGACATTCGTCAAATTCCGAGAATTGCGGCATGTCACAGGCCGGACATCTGTAGATATCGATTTCCACAGTCTTCTCACTCAACGGCATCCTCTCGTCGAGTTCCGCCCGGGTGATCAGTCCAGCACTTATTAGTTTGTCGAAAAGACTCTGGAGCCCCATCGCTGAAAGTTTGAACTTGTCGATCAAGGCGGCATCGCTCATACCTGCACGGATATCGTCTAGAGCGGTCTTGGCGTCTACCTTGACTTTGGCCATTTCGGTTCCCGTACCGTTTAGGACAACCCGTTAACTTGGTCAATCATCACGCTTACTCGTGTGAGGCGCACCGGTTTTGTTGAACAACGGTGCGATATCACCTGATGTGAGCCGCCCAGCGATAATGCCTCCCTTCGCGTGCACAGGAGACGACCGCGGCGCTTCACAGAGTCATGGGTTAGGATCCACAGATAGCAAGGTCATGATTTTCGTGTAATAACGCTAACATACCCCGTTACGAAAGTCAACTGAAAATGCCCCCGGCAGGTTTGCCCTAAGTCACGGGGGCGAAAGATTGTCATTGCGAGGGCGTTAGCCCGTGGCAATCTTGCAACCGGCAGGAACAGATTGCTGGTGGGACCGGCATCTTGCCGGTCATCCCTAATAGACAGGCTGGAAGCCTGTCCCACCGAACACTCCTCGCAATGACACCGGATAGGCGATTTCTCCGCGTAACTGAGGGACTGCAAGGGCAAGCTGCCTGGCAAATTGATGGTGTGCTCTTTGGCACTTGCCGTTTTTTTGTGTTGATATTAATGTCCGCTTGACTATGTTGGGTCCCCTACCGAGTACCCGGAACATCGGTGAGCGAAGCGGAACGTGTGAACCAGAGGAAACATTGACGTGCAGCCTGTAATATCTAAAAAGGGGTGCGGCCAAACCGAAGCCTCAATACATCAGGAAGTCGAAAAGCGCTATCTAGCCTACGCGCTTTCGACCATCGTGTCGCGTGCATTGCCCGATGTGCGGGATGGGCTCAAGCCTGTACATCGCCGCATTCTCTACGCAATGCATTCAATGCGGCTCACCGACGCGGCTAAAATGAGAAAGTCCGCGGCGGTCGTAGGCGAGGTGATTGGTAAGTATCATCCTCACGGTGACCAGGCCGCCTATGACGCACTTGTTCGAATGGCCCAGGATTTCAGCTTGAGATATCCGCTCATAGACGGTTCGGGGAATTTCGGTTCCATCGACGGCGATTCGCCGGCCGCGATGCGCTACACAGAAACGAGACTAAGCACCTTTGCCGGAATGCTTCTCAGGGACATTGATCGGGGCACCACTGATTTTCGGCCTACGTACGACGCCATAGGTGAAGAACCCGACGTACTTCCTTCAGCCGTTCCCAATCTGTTGCTCAACGGCTCCTCCGGTATTGCGGTCGGCATGAGTTGCTCTTTCCCTCCTCACAACCTCAGCGAGGTTGTGAGCGCATGTCGAGCGGCGATACGCCAAAATGACCTGAAGAGCAGAGATCTCCTGAAACACGTCAAGGGCCCTGATTTCCCTACGGGTGGCGAGATTCTGGACCATCCGGACCAACTCGCGGAGATTTACACTACCGGTCACGGTTCCGTCAGAGTTCGTGGGACTTTTCAAGTGGAAAGCCTGAAACACGGGCGTACCAATTTGATCGTCACATCGGTTCCGTACTCAGTCAACAAGTCTCGTCTCATCGAGCGGATAGCGCAACTGATCAGGGATAAGAAACTCAAACACGTCCAGGATGTGCGGGATGAGAGCACCACAGACGTGAGAATTGTGCTGGAGCTGCGTGCTGGAGACGTCAAACCTGATTCGGTAATGGCATTTCTATACAGACACTCGGACTTGCAGATCAACTTCCCCATGAACTTCATAGCAATTACGCCCGAAGGGGTCCCCGAGAGGCTCGGGCTTGCGGCTATTATCAGACACTTCTTGAACTTCAGATATGATAGGTTGGTCCGGCGGCTGGAGCACACGCTGGCGATCCTTCAAAAACGAATTCACCTGCTGGAAGGATTCGCACTTGTCTTTCAGGATCTGGACAAGGCATTGCGGATCATCCGCTCGGCTCGGAGCAGACAGGAGGCCGAGCAGGGCCTCAGAGAAAATTTTCCTCTGGACGATGAACAGATCGAGGCCGTCCTGGAGACGCGCTTGTACAAGCTTGTGGGCATGGAAATGGGCAAGCTTCTGGATGAACGTGCAGCAAAGAAGAAAGAGGCTCAAGGAATCTCACGAGATCTTGCCAGTCCTGAACGACTCTGGGAGATTATCGACCGCGAACTTGCCGATATATCCACGAAGTTTGCAGACAAGAGGCGCACCCGAATAGTGGGAGAGCAGGACGCTGTCGCCCTCGAATACGATCCCGAAGAGTTTGTAGAACATGCCGACACCACGGTCATTCTGTCGAAACAAGGGTGGATCCGTCGGATGAAGAGCGAGGTGGGAGAGGACGCCTCCCTCAAATTCCGCGAAGGGGACGGCCTCTTCGGCCTGGTAAGGGTAAATACGGGTAAAACTGTGGCCATTTTTTCAAATCTGGGAAAAGTCTATGTTATGAGGGCACTGGACGTCCCCGCTTCGATGGGCTTCGGAGAGCCTATCGGAAGCCTCCTGAACTTTGTAGACGGCGAGTTCGTCGTGGGGTTTATAGCCCCCGATCCTGCAAGCGGTATCTGCAGACAGTGAAGCGCCGACTCCGGTCCAGGAAGAGGAAGCAACTGACGAAGCAGACGGCAACGGGCATCCGCCGTCGCAAATTTACTTGTTCGGTCCATCCGGGAGCACACCTGAAACAACCGCGACTCCTGACGCATCGACACCCTCAAGGGGCCTCGTGATGACACGTCTTGGCAAGGGCTTCAGATTCGACTATACGATCTTGCAGGAGGTGACAAAGCGGATCGGCAGGCGCCTGGTGAATCTGGAAGGGGAGGACGAGGTCATAACAGTCAAGCCCGAGGATGGGGAACTCATGGCCGTAGCGATTGACAACGGCAACATCCTGGCATTTCCAGTAGATCAGGTTCCAGTTCTGGCCGGCCCGGCACGAGGGGTGCGGATGATGAAGGTTCCTTCGGGCTCACAGGTGATCGCCGTGGAATTCGTGAATGCCGGCGACTACTTGCGGATAAAGCCCAAGAAAGGCAAAGACAAAAGGGTGCCGGTCAAGGAAATCCCGATTAGAAATCGGGCCACAGCCGGGAAAAGTATTTGCGCAGGAATTCTGGAAGTGGCTCTGGACAGGAGTCTGCGAAGGCCAGGTTCAATGAGTGATTCTTATACAGTAAAAGATATCCAGGTGCTGAAGGGGCTGGAGGCGGTACGCAAGCGGCCCGGAATGTACATCGGTGGAACTGGCCGGGAAGGTTTGCACCAGCTCGTATGGGAAATTCTGGACAACAGCGTGGACGAGGCGCTCAACGGCCACTGTGCTTTCATCGACGTGGTCTTGGGCGCAGACGGAAGTATCTCGGTTGAAGACCAGGGACGGGGCATCCCCGTGGAAAAACACCCGACCACCCGCAAGAACACGGTGGAGACCATTTTCTGCAACCTTCACGCAGGCGGAAAATTTGATGACGACACGTACAAGGTGGCAGGCGGGCTCCACGGCGTAGGAGCTGCGGTGGTGAACGCCCTGAGCGAAAAACTTGTTGTGGAGATCTTTCGTAACGGTTTTCGTCATGTCCAGGAATTTCGGCGGGGAAAAGCTGTCTCGCCTCTTCGGCAAATGGAAGAATCGAACCTGTACGGGCGCCAAAGTTATGTTCCTGCCCGATTCCGACATCTTTCCCGATAGGGTCTTTTCCAAGGATCTCATACGAGAACGGCTGGAAAGCAAGGCTTTCCTTATTGCGGGCCTCAAGATCCGATTGACGGATGAGGCGGAAGGGACTGTTGAGATCTTTCTCTATCCGGAAGGAATTACCGACTTCCTGCAGAAGCTGGTGGCAAATCGCCCTCTGGTTGATGCTCAGCCTTTCTATTACCGGCACGACAACGATCTGCGGCTGGAACTGGTCATGGCATGGACCTCCGAAACATCTACTCGAATACTATCATTTGTCAATTCCATACCCACCCCGGCCGGCGGAACACACGAAACCGGATTCAAGAACGGAATAACCCGCGCGCTACGGACGTACATTGAGAAGCGCAACGGTCTTCCCAAAGGGGTCAAGAGCGTTTCAGCCGAGGACGTGCGCGAGGGCCTTGTGGCGATCCTCTCGGTTTACCTGCACGAGAACCTGGAATTCCAGGGGCAGACGAAGGAGCGCCTCAACAGCCGTACCGCTCTGCAGGTGGAACCCGTGATCCGTACTGCCTTTGAGACTTGGCTCCATCAGAACCCCACACAGGCAACGGCATTAACGAATCGCATTATTCTGGCCGCTCAGGCTCGCACGGCTTCACGGGCGGCACGAGACGAAGTCAATCGCAAAGCCGCGACACGCAGGCTGACGTTGCCCGGCAAGTTGGCAGACTGTTCGTCTACATCACGAGACGGCACGGAGCTTTTTATCGTCGAGGGTGACAGTGCCGGAGGCTCGTCAAAACAAGCGCGAGACAGAAGGTTTCAAGCCATATTGCCGCTACGAGGAAAGATTCTCAACGTTGAGCAGGCGTCTGCTGAAAGACTCAAGGCCAACCGCGAGCTGCACGATCTGGTTCAGAGCATCGGGACGGGAAGCGGCCAGACCTTCGATTATTCGCGGCTACGATACGGGAAAATTATTATCAACACTGATGCTGACGTTGACGGCCACCATATTGCGACTTTGCTGCTAACTTTCTTTTACCGGTTTCTCCCTGAATTGGTCCGGCGGGGGCACGTGTACCTGGCTGTGCCGCCTCTTTACAAGATACGGATAGGATCAGGCAAGAAAGCGGCCATCCGGTACGTATTTTCGGACGAGGAAAAGGAAAAGATACTTAAGCAGAAGAACGGCAAGGAGATTGAAATTCAAAGGTTCAAAGGTCTTGGGGAGATGGACGCGGAAACATTGAAAACTACAACGATGGACCCGTCCACTCGAGCCATGCTGAGAATCAGTATTGACGACGAGGAGAAGGCCCACGAGATATTTGACACCCTCATGGGCAAGGACGTCAGGAAGCGCTTCTCCTTTATCAAGGAGCATGCACTGGAGGTCCGGGAACTGGATAT
The DNA here is from genome assembly GCA_963828085.1 of uncultured delta proteobacterium. Taxonomy (GTDB): domain Bacteria; phylum Desulfobacterota; class Desulfomonilia; order Desulfomonilales; family Desulfomonilaceae; genus CAWBBA01. Next base: position 71,636 of record CAWHDO010000014.1, on the reverse strand, counting down.
TTGAGGCCCACCCTCAGTTGGTAAACGGGGCAGGAGCCGTTACGCACATCCTGCCCCCAAAGCACTATCTGCTGTATTTGGGCTTTTGCCCTGCCTGTTGCCCTGGTCCGGACGCAGACGCCGCGGATTTCACTTTGCCGATGCCCGCGAGGGCTGCTGCCATCGAGCGTCTGGCCTGCTCATTCTTTTCTTCCTGCAGGGCTGCCTGCAAGAGCCCCATCACTTTTTCCGGATAAACGTACCCGATTTGTCGGAGCGCACCAACGGTAACTAATTTGACATCAGTATCCGAGTCTTTAAGCGTACGGCTGAGCGTTTCCATCACTTTCTGCGGCGGAGGCCTGAAATTGGCAAGCGCACTGATCGCGGCGGTACCAATTCGCACTTCGGGGTCTGCGGTCAATGCCTCCAGTGTGGGGATCACCTTCAGGCCCTGCTGACCCAGGCCCCTGACGATGCCGATGGCCAACAGGCGATTCTCCAGGTCCCCTTCTTTCATGGATTCGCTCAGCGGTTCCAAAAACAAGTTCGCCTTGGACCTATACCGCATGGTCCCCATTAGCGCTTCTTTTCTGACCATCGGCTCAGAAGCCTTGAGCGCCTTGACCAACACGGGGAGGGATTGGTCTCCCTCGCTGTCAATGGAAGCAAGAGTGTCCAAAATCTGCATTTGAACCTGGGCGTTCGACTTATCGTAAAGGGCTGATATCTTAGGCGCGGTAGGCGCGGCCGCGGCTTTCATCTGCCTCAAAACCTTCAAGGTATTGATGACGCCAGGTTCTTCATTACGGTCAAGGGACTCCATGAGACCGGGGAGCACCTTGTCCGGCTTGTCCGTAGCCAGCTCGCTGAGCACGCGGCCCGCCGCCTTAGCGGTTGCCTCGTCCTTATTTCCGATGGCCGTTAGTAAAGTGGGAATCACGGAATCATCCACTTGTCCGACGGCTGCAAGGGCTACTATGGCGTTGAGCTTGGTAAGTGCGTCCGGATCGTCAAGAAACTTATGGAGAGCCTCTTCCACGTTGTGGGCTCCCTTGCCGAGTCTGCCGAGAGACTGGATCGCCGCTCGGCGAACCTCGACTTTGTCATCCGATAAGCGTTCCAACAGCTTGGGGATCGATTCCGAAGCGTTCCGTGGGAAAAAGCCCAGCGATTCAGAGGCTGCGCTACGTACCTTGGGATCTTTGTCCTTCAGGGCTTCAATGAGAGGCGGGACCGCCCTCGCTGGTTTAGTTCACCCACACCCTAGTTCAAAAGCCGCTTTGGCCCGGACCTCCGGATTGTCGCTCTTGAGATCCTTGATGTAAGTGTCTGTGGACGATTCCGATGCTAAGGAGATTCCTATCATAACTGTGAGTAGTAGCGCCACTGCGGGCCATGCAAATCGTTTCATATTTTTCGCCTTCATCCGCCTAGGACCTCTCGTTTCTTTCGTTCAAGATACTCACGATCGATTTTCAGGAAACCTTTTTTACCGAACAGGGCAAAGCGGAGCCACTGGCTTGCAAAATATAGAAGGGCCACATCGTCGTCCCGTATCTTTTCCACTATGTCTTCATCCACGTGGAACTTCTGAAAAAAACTGCTCTTGAATACGAACTCGCGAAACCTGTCGGGATCGTAGAGTGCCATGAGACACATGTCCTGCATACGCGGGTCTTGGATCTTACTGTCCCAAACCTGATCCGCGGCCATAACGTCCTTGAGGTTGTGGTCGAGATCGTCATAAGCGTGGAGCCCTTGCTCTCTTCTCCAACTCTCCACCGTCCATTCCTGAGATTCCCGGAGCCCGTGACAGGTTCCCTCATCGACAATAAATGTATATTCCACACCTTGTTCGGTGTCCAGTGGATAGAGTCGGCAGGAGTAGGGCCGATCCTCGTAAACGGTGCATCCCGCCTCAGCGACGAACGGACACGTCTTGGAGCTATCCTCTCTCATTTTGAGAGCCACAGCCGGAAGGCCCGTAGTCTGGGAAATCAAACGATGCGTATATTTCTCCAGAAACTCTGTGGAAGTTATCCCCAGGGCCGTCCTTAGCCTTATAGCGTCCAACGGAGTTAGAAATATGGTCACGTCCTTACAACAGGAGTTGAAGCAGTCAATGGTCGGATGACATCTGAAAGGGAACGTGTCGTCCCAGGTCATCTGGCGCTGATCGTCGCATGACGAGGTTTTCAATTTCATTAATCAGTCCTTTCGAGTGCGCTTACTGACAAGATTGGTTTGCGACGGAATCGCCGAGTCTTTTAATGTTGTCCTTGGCCTGCTTGTTTTCCGGATCCAGTTCCAAAGTCCTTTCCCAGCATTCCAGGGCTCGTTGCCGGTCTCCGAGGAATTCGTAAGCCACTCCACGCTGATGGTGGGCCCCTGATGTAATCCGGACGGATTGTCGATGCCCGGTCAAAGCAGTGGAGAGCACGGGAAAAGTCCTTCTGCTTTAGCATGCAAATCTGCCCCATGTTGTACCACGCTTTACGTAATCAGCTTTCAGTTGAACGCATTTCTCAAATTCCGCGAGAGCTTCTCCCTCTCTTTTCAAGAAAATGTAGGCGACACCCATGTTGTAAAAAATCGTGGGATTTTGCGGATCAATCGCGGCTGAACGTTTGAGTCGTGCAGCGGCTGATTCATATTTTCCTGCCTCCATGTCAGAAAACGCACGTTGAAGTTGCACTTGGGCACGGAAGAGGCTACTGCTCTTCTTTCCCTGCCGGATTTCCTCCAGATTATCAAGTACGCGGATCAATTGCCGTTCCTGAGTGGGGTCACGCTGCAGCGCCAGGCATTGCTGAAATGCCTCGACAGCCTTTTCTACACGCTCAGCGCAGGCTCTGGAGACTCCGAGGCGGTAGTGCAGGTCGAAGCTTCGTGCTTCCGGACATGTTGCGAGGGCTTTTTCATAGAATTCCGCAGCCATGAGATAATTCTCGAGACCGTCATAACAAGCCGCAACTGCCTCAAGAATCGTATGCGGGTCCGAGACTTGTTCCAGAATTAATTTGAATCCGTCGACGGCCCCCAGCCAGTTTTCCTCGGACATTTTCTTGAAAGCCTTCGCCCGAAGGCCCTCAACCTCGTCCGGTTCGTGCTGCGCCCCCTGGCTGGTCAGGCAGCATTTCTTGTATTTTAATCCGCTTCCGCATGGGCACGGGTCATTTCTTCCCGCAGGGGTCATGAGGGCTCCTTGTTGCATGGCCGGGTCTGAATCTAAAAATTTAGCACAGAGGCGTTTTCCTTTCAAGGGCCTGGTTTGTACCGTCTGGATAATTTGACGGCTTCCTCACAGAAAAAAATCTTGACAACCGGCGCCAAATTTGATTGAATCCGATATTCCTTAGCTGCTTCGGCGGTGCTGGGGGTTGAGCCGGACCTCCGGTTTAATACTGCAGAACACTGTAAATATCCGTTATGGTTTGGGATGCTCGGAGTTTTGTTGGAAGGTCTATGCAATTGCGGCCCTTTTCGATACCCGATACTGCGCGAAAACCGTTCCCGTGGCGGGGGGAGGAACGTAGCTGGAACGCAAATCCGGGTCTGGCTGGTGAACACCTCTCACACCATGCGGATCACCTGTGGGGCTGCATCGACCACGTATAGAAAGGAGGAGCCTTCACAGACTTGGCGTCCATGCGCGCCGCGCAACAACAGAGTTGCATGACTCAAAAAGCCTAACTAAACCTAGGAGGTTAGTTCATGCCAAGTTTCGTTATTATGGAAAAATGTGATGGATGCAAGGGTCAGGATAAGACCGCTTGCATGTACATCTGCCCGAACGACCTGATGGTCCTGGACAAAGAAAAAATGAAAGCCTGGAACAGGAGCCCGAACTGTGCTGGGAATGCTACAACTGCGTGAAAATCTGCCCTCAGCAGGCGATTGACGTCAGGGGTTACGCGGACTTCGTTCCCATGGGCGCGTCAGTTGTACCCGCTTCGGGGTTCCGAAGACATCATGTGGACTGTTAAGTTCCGCAACGGCATGCTCAAACGCTTCAAGTTCCCCATCCGGACCACTCCGGAAGGGTCGGCCAAACCCGATGGCGGTTTTGGCGAGGTCACGACGGACCTGGCCAGCCAGTGCCTGTACAACGAGCCTGAGGCTCTTGAGGCTAAAAGAGCTGCCCGACAATAAAGAAGTAATCATTAGGAGGTAATAAGATATGGCGAATTTTGAGACTGTAGAAGTAACCACTGATATTCTGATCTGCGGCGGAGGTATGGCCGCGTGCGGCGCTGCGGTTGAGGCCTCCTACTGGGCCAAGAAGAACGGTCTGAAGGTCACCCTGTGGACAAGGCCGCCATGGACCGTTCCGGCGCAGTGGCCATGGGCCTTTCGGCCATCAACCAGTATGTGATATGCAACAGCGGCAAAAACACCTGTGAAGACTATGTGCATTACGTCCGTAATGACCTGATGGGGATCACCCGTGAAGACCTGGTCTATGACATCGCTCGTCACGTGGACTCCACTGTTCATCTATTTGAAAAATGGGGTCTCCCCATCTGGAAGGATGCAGCAGGGCAAGTACGTTCATGAGGGTCGTTGGCAGCTCATGATCAACGGCGAGTCCTACAAAGTGGTCGTGGCCGAGGCAGCGAAGAACGCTCTGGCTCAAAATGGCGGCGAGTATTTCGAGCGTGTTTTCATCACCGATCCGCTTATGGACGGTGAGCGGATCGCCGGCGCTGTTGGATTCAGCACCCGTGAAGACAAATTCTATGTGTTCAAGGCCAAAGCCGTATTGGCGGCCATGGGCGGCGCGGTTCACGTGTTCAAGCCCAGGAGCGTAGGTGAAGGTCTTGGCCGTGCATGGTATCCACCCTGGAACACCGGCTCCAGCTGGCTTTCACCCTTATTGGCCGGCGCGGAGCAGACCTGCCAGGAAGTCCGTTTCATCCCGGTTCGCTTCAAGGATGGTTACGGGCCTGTCGGAGCATGGTTCCTCCTGTTCAAATCCCGTGCTACCAACGCCTACGGCGGCGAGTATATGGTCGAGCGCAAGGACGAGCTGGAGAACTGGGGATCCTACGGCAAGGTGAAGCCGATTCCGGCCAACCTGCGTAACTACCTGGGCATGCTCGACGAGTTCGCCGGCCTAGGGTCCGATCTACATGAGGACCGAAGAAGCCATTCAGAAGATCGCCGAAGTCACTCCAAGGATGATCCAAAGACTTCAAGAAGAAGATGAAGGAACTGGAGTCCGAGGCCTGGGAAGACTTCCTCGACATGACTATTTCCCAGGCCATTCTCTGGGCCGGCACCAACGTCCAGCCCGAGGAGAAGTCCTCCGAGATCGCAGCCTCCGAGCCTTACTTCATCGGCTCCCACTCCGGCGCCTCCGGCGCGTGGGTGAGCGGTCCCAAAGACTTGGCGCCCGAAAGAGTACTTCTGGGGCTATGAATATATGTCCACGGTGAAGGGTCTGTTCTGCGCGGGCGACGCATCCGGCGCTTCCAGCCACAAGTTCTCATCAGGCTCCCATGCCGAAGGGCGTGCTGCCGGTAAGTCCATGGTGCGATTTCGTGATGGAAAACAATACCCTGCCCAATGTCGATGCGGCCAAGGTCGAATGAGATGAAGAGCTAGATCCTGAAGCCTCTCGACCTCTTCACAGAGCATGCAGCCAAATCCAGCGATCCTGACATCAACCCGGAATTCATGAAGGCCCAAAATGTTCATGTTCCGCTTGCAGAAAATCATGGATGAGTATGTCGGCGGCGTCACCTCAGGCTTCAAAACCAACGATAAGCAAGCTTGAAAGGGCTCTGGAACTTCTGGACTACTTAAGGAAGACTCCGAGAAGCTGGCTGCCGCCAGACCTGCACGATCTGTTGCGCTGCCATGAGAACATCCAGAGACTGTATCAGGCGGAAGCCCATGTCAGGACCATTCTCTTCCGTGAAGAGACCCGTTGGCCGGGATACTACTTGCGGAACGATATTCCCGACAACTGGATGAGGCGAACTGGAAAGTGTTCGTCAATTGCCACCTACAAGAACGGCCAATGGGAAATCAAGAAAGTTCCTGTTATTGGCAATAGTTAACTAACCAATCGACTAAACCTTCAAACTCCGGGTGCTTCTTCAGGTGCCCGGAGTTTTATTCGAGAGCCACACAAGCCGATGAGGGGGCATTTTTTTGTCCCCTCATAGTCCTTTTCAGGGAGGAAGCATGGCTGGGAAAAAACCGTACCGGTCGTCGGGGGCGGTATTAGCGGAATTACGGCCGCGGTGGAAGCCGCGGAAGCCGGATGCAAAGTGATCCTGGTGGAAAAATTGCCCTATCTCGGGGGTCGTGTAGCCAAGATGAATAAGTATTTTCCCAAGCTTTGTCCTCCCACGTGCGGACTGGAAATCAATTTCAGACGAATACGACGCAAATCCCGATATCGAGGTGTACACCTCGGCGGAGGTGGAGAATATCTCCGGGAACCAAAGGGAATTATACAGCGACTATAAAGGTTTCGCCGAGATATGTGTCGGATCAATCCGCGACGAGCCAATGTGTTGACGACTGCCCTGCAGAGATCCCCAATGATTTCAATTACGGCATGGACAAGTATTAAAGCCGTCCATCTGCCTTATGAAATGGCCTATCCAATGAATCTCGTGGCTGATCGGGAGGCCCTGAAACGATTGAGGGTTCCGGAGGATTCAGTGCGTTCGTCAGATTCATGCAAATCCAAAGGAATAAGATATTGACCTTAATGCTAAAGCCGAAACCATTGATGTGGAAGTCAGTTCAGTGGTATGGGCGACAGGTTGGAAGCCTGTACGATGCCACTAAACTCGACAAACTGGGCTTCGGCAAATGCGCCAACGTTATTACCAACGTGATGATGGAACGGTTGGCCGCAGTCCGGTGGTCCCACCAAAGGAGAAATTGTCCGGCCCTCAGATGGGAAAAAGGTTAACAATCTTGCCTTTGTGCAATGTGCCGGGTCGCGGGACAGAAATCATCTTCCATATTGTTCATCAATATGTTGCTTGGCCTCTCTGAAACAGGCCACCTATCTTAGAGACTATAATCCCGATTCTCAGGCCCACATTTTCTATATCGATCTGAGAGCGTACGGGCGCTTCGAATTCTTTTACGACAAGGTTAGGAACGACGACAAACATTCTGTTACCAAAGGGAAGATCGTTAATATAACCGAAGACCCGGCCACCAAAGATGTGATTTTGGAAGGCGAAGATATTCTCTCGGGCAAGAAGATACGGCGACCTTTGATATGGCCGTCCTCGCAACCGGCATGCAACCTAACACCAGTGTCGAAAAAGTGCCGGGCCAGAGAGTGGGTTATGACGAATTCGGATTCATGGTCTCGGACGAAGGCATACATCCTGCCGGCGTCTCGAAGAGACCTATGGATGTCGGCACCTGTTTGCAGGATGCTACCGGAGCCGCCTTGAAAGCCCTTCAGGATACGGTGGGGAGGTAAGTCAATGGACCACAAAATCGGAGTTTATATTGATACGGGTTACGGGATTAAGGACGCATTGGACATCGACGCCCTTTCCGCTGTGGCCACCGGCGAGTTTAAGGTGGCGGTTTGTCGGGCTGAACCTTACTGGAGTGATCCGGACAAGCTTGCCATCATAAGGAACGACATCGCAAATGACGGGCTCACCGCGGTCATAATCGCCGGGCCTTCGCCCAGAGTGTTTCAGAAAGAATTTACGTTTGACGGCGTCATTACTGAAAGATTGAACCTTCGGGAACACGTCGTCTGGTCCCATCCAGCTAATAATGAAGATACCCAGATGCTGGCTGAAGATTACATGCGGATGTGGATCACCAAGACCTCCAAATATGAGGACAGACCCCCCTTCATGGAAGCGGTGGACAAAGGGATCCTGGTCATCGGCGGCGGGATGACCGGCATGACAGCCGCTGTGGAAGCTGCGGCCGCCGGTTATCAGGTCTCGCTCGTCGAGAAGGACCCGCAACTCGGCGGATGGGCCAACAAGTTTCACAAGGTGTTTACGGGAAAGCCGCCTTATGACGAAGTGACGGATTCTCCAATCCGGGAAAAAATAGCCGCGGTAAACGCGAGCGACAAGATCAAGGTCTACGCCGGTCACCGGGTCTACAGCATTGCAGGCGCGCCCGGAATGTTCGATGTTGTCATACGACCCGACGGACCCTGGATCGATGAACTCGACAAGGAACAGAACGAATGGCTGGCCGCCAAGAAGGCCAAGGAAGCTGGCGGAGAGCAGGAAGAGGCGAAACCGGCTGCTCCAGCAGAGGAGGAGGCCGCTGCCGAAGAAGAGGTAACGGAAGCCGTTGAATTTGAACACGAAAAAATTCGTGTGGGTGCAGTGATTCTTGCCGCCGGATGGCGTCCCGAGGATGCTTCAGGCTATTCGCACCTGGGCTACGGAAGCTACCCCGATGTAATAACCAGCGTTCAGATGGAAGAACTCGCGGCCAGAGGCAAGATCTTGCGACCTTCGGACGGCAAGGCTGTAAGCAGCATCGCGTTCATTGATGCGGCGAACCAGCAAGCTGAGCATCCGCTGCTTTACTGTTCGTCCGTGGCTTGTCTGGTTACGCTGAAGCAGGCGCAGTACCTGCGGAAGACTAATCCCGGACGGGAAGGCCTACATCTTCTACGAGAACATGAGGACTCCCGGACAGTATGAACTCTTCTACCAGGCGATGCAGGACGACCCAGGAGTCTTCCTTTCCAAGGGGACTGCCGTAGGGGTTTCCAACGGGTCATCCGGCCTCAATGTGGAACTGAAGGACACGCTCCTGGGTGAGAAGTTGAAGCTCAATGTGGACCTAGTGGTATTGTCGACCGGCATGGTGCCGGCTACCAAAGACGCGGCGATACTGAATCTCGAGGTACCGCCAGGGACCGTTCCTGCCCGAGAACCCCTACGGGTTCAATGATTCTCATTTCATCTGTTTCCCGTATGAGACCCAGAGGACAGGTATCTACACGGCAGGCTGTGTCAGACAACCCATGGATTTCCAGAGCTGCGAAACGGACGCGGTCGGCGCTGCACTTAAAGCCGTTCAGTGTGTGGAGCTTGTGTCACAGGGCAAGGCGGTTCATCCTAGGGCGGGCGACGAGTCATTCCCCGAAATCTTTGTCACTCGGTGCACGCAGTGCAAGCGCTGCACAGAAGAGTGCCCGTTCGGAGCGTACGATGAGAAGCCCAACGGGACACCGTTGCCTAATCCTACCCGATGCCGGCGTTGCGCCATCTGCATGGGCTCGTGTCCTGAGCGAATTATATCGTTCAGGGATCATTCAGTGGATATGATCGGATCCATGGTGAAATCCATTGATGTTCCTGACGAGTACGCTGAAAAACCCAGGGTGGTCATCTTTATCTGTGAGAATGACGCCTACCCCGCGGTCGATATGGCCGGTATCAACAGGCTGGAGTACAGCCCCTATGTCAGGTTTATTCCGTTGAGGTGCTTGGGCAACATCAACATGGTATGGATCGCTGATGCGCTGTCCAAGGGCATTGACGGCATCATGTTGATAGGATGCAGAGTACGGCGATGACTACCAGTGCCACTTCATAAAGGGGAGCGAGCTGGCGGAATATCGAATGGGCAAGATCTCGGAAACCTTGCAGAGACTCGTCCTGGAACCGGAACGTATACAGGTCCAACAATTGGCGATAAGTGAGTTCCACACCATCCCGAAATTGGTAGACGATTTCATGGAAAAGCTCGCCGGTTTTGATCCCGATCCCTACAAAGGTTTCTAAGGAGGTTCACCCATGGCGAATGAGTTTGTTGCCGAACCTGATCTTCAGTTCACCAAAGATCTTATAGCAGCCGGGGCCGGCGACCTGAAAAAGTGCTACCAGTGTGCCACGTGTTCGGTTGCGTGTCCTATTTCTCCCGATAACAGCCCTTATCCGCGCAAAGAGATGATCTGGGCGCAGTGGGGTTTGAAAAAGAAGCTATTGAACGATCCGGATGTCTGGCTATGCCACCAATGCAACGACTGCTCGACTCAATGCCCTCGTGGGGCGTATCCGGGCGATGTGCTCAAGGCTATTCGCAAAATGAACATACAGGAGAACTCGTGGCCGTCCGTTCTCGGGAATCTGGTAGGCCAGCCTTCACTGTTCGTTCTTACCATGGGCATCCCGTGGTCGTTGGACCGTTGCTCATCGTACTGAACCACGGCTTCACCTTTCCGAAGCCGGTTCACTACGGCGAGTTTATAGATTACGTCTACATCCAAGTGGTTTATACTCTTGCTCTGATCTTCGCGGTAGTTTCCCTCATCCTGAGTCTGCGAAGCTTCTGGGGTAACCTGGAATCTAATAACCCGTTGGAAGTCGGCACTGAGCGGAAGGGTTTTGTGCCGAGTCTGATCGAGGCTCTCAAAGATATCCTTCCCCACACGACGTTCAAAGACTGCGAGGCGAACAACATACGGTATACGTCTCATCTCCTGGTATTCTGGGGCATGATAGGGCTCTTCGTCACCACGGCCATCGTCGCGTTCAACATCGACATACTTCATATAGCGCCTCCGTCCCGAAACGGCCCCGGAACCATTCCCATCAAGCTCCTGGGCAACGTCAGTGCCGTATCATTTCTGCTGGGCCTGGGAATCATGCTGGTTCGGCGGCTGACCGCGCCGGAGCAGACCGGCAACAGCTCCTATTTCGATTGGTTGTTTCTGTTCATGATCTTTGGGACCGGTGTTACAGGCTTGCTGATGGAGTTGTGTCGTTGGGCGGGATCGGCCCCTGGAGCGTACATACTCTACACGATTCACCTGATGTTCGTGCTCTCGCTCTTCCTTTACTTGCCTTTTTCCAAGTTCGCTCATCTGGGCTACAGGACGGTTGCCATCACGTGGGCAAAGTCCGCGGGAAGAGATGTGACTTTGCCGGTGGTTCCAAATTATGTGCCACCCGCTCCCGCGGAAGCAGAGGAAGCCTCGTAAACGGGTAGCCCGATATGCGACTTCGATAATAACAAAGTCGCGGGAACGATCGTTCCCGCGACTTTTCTTTGTTCCCATATTCTCGCTCGGACGAGACGTCTCATCGACGCCTGCGCGTAGTCGATATTGGTGGATCAGGTTAACATGAGATTCTCCTCTCGAATCTTTCCCACAAGAGAGACGCTATTTCCGGCCCGACCTCACCCCAATCCTGGTTGGCACGCATCAAGTAGTTCGATAAGTCCTCACTCCATTTGGATCTGTCGGATTCCATAAAACTTCTCAAAAAATTGCCGTACAACCCTTCGTACATGTAGGGGGCCACCCGTTCCATCTCTCTGACGATCTGCTCGGCCTTATCTTGGTTTTCCATCGGGCATTCCTCCTTTCTCAGAAAAGATTCCCGCCGTGTTCACCCTTGACCTCCGGCTAATACATTAGATGTCCATAGGCGGGATAGAGTTTCAATAAAACAGAGGCCGCCTTTTTTCTCTTAATATTTGACCACTCCGCCCAAATTCATGACCATTCAGTAACAAGGGCTGCATGTTGTCATTGCGAGCGGAGCGAAGCAATCTCGGTTTTTTCCCGACGTTCGGGGATTGCAGATTGCTTCGTCGTTATACTCCTCGCAATGACAGCAGGGAGAGACCCCCTCGCAAAAGAATGCTTACTCAGATCCGACTTTTCCTCTTGACCGGAAAAGGTTATCAGCTATATAGTGTAACCAGGATCTGGAGTCACATTTCGACCCGGAACCTTTATGGTTTAGTAACACATATACCGCCTGGATCTTTTTGACCGGGACGGAAGGACGATAATCAGGTGATGATATGCCTTCCCCACGGAGGGCTTTTTTTATGGGAAAATAGTGCATGGAGACGTTAATTTCAGTCGCCCGGATGAAGCATTGGTCCAGATCGCATCTGAAGGCAGGCAAAACTATCGGCTTGGTCCCAACGATGGGGTATCTCCATGAAGGTCATTTGAGTCTCATGCGACGCGGCCGCTCTGAAAACGATCTGCTGGTGACAAGCATCTTCGTTAATCCGACCCAGTTTGGACGAAATGAAGATCTGGACAGCTACCCTCGCAATCCGGAAGCCGATATGGCAAAATGCGCCCAGGTAAGTGTGGATGCTGTGTTCATGCCGGCGGTGGGCGATGTCTACGGTCCGGACTTCCAGACCTATGTGGAGGTGGAGAGGTCACAGCCCCGCTTTGCGGAGCTTCGAGGCCGGGGCACTTCAGGGGAGTGGCGACCGTTGTCCTGAAGCTTTTCAACGTCATTTCCCCTACCACCGTGTATTTCGGTCAGAAGGACTATCAACAGCTCCAAGTCATCAAGACAATGGCGCGGGATTTGAATCTGGACGTCACGATAGTTTCGTGTCCGACGGTCCGCGAGGACGACGGGCTGGCGATGAGTTCCCGCAATGCTTATCTTTCTCCGCCGGAGAGGCGGCAGGCTGTAGGCCTTTACCAGGCGTTGCGGACGGCGCAAAGCCTCTTGGATCGAGGGGAACCAGACGCGAAAGAGTACGTAAAGGCGATGTCGGAACGGATACTGAGGGAACCGGACACCCAAATAGACTATGTCAGCCTTGTGCATCCGGAGACTCTTCAGGAATTGGAGCGCGTATCGGACCGTGCGTTGGCAGCGCTTGCGGTCCGGATCGGCAAGACGCGCCTTATCGACAACATGCTGCTACGGGGCCCCATGCGTAGCAAAGGTGAAGCGTAGGAACCGAGTGCCAATTCCCTAACCACATTACTTTCCTGCAGGAGGCGGGAAATGCAACGGACAATGCTAAAATCGAAGATCCACCGGGCCAAAGTCACCGGCGCTTGCGTCGATTACGAAGGAAGCGTAAGCATTGATTCAACTCTCCTGGACGCCGCGGACATTCTTGAATACGAACAAGTGCAGATCTACAACGTCTCCAACGGGGAAAGATTTGCTACGTACGTGATCAAGGGGGAGCCGGGTTCGGGCGTGATTTGTTTGAACGGAGCGGCAGCTAGAAAGGTTTCGGTCAAGGACCTTGTAATTATTTGTTCCTATGTGGCCGTGGAGGATTCCGAATGCAAGGGCTTCCGTGCGCGCAACATATTCGTAGATGAAAACAACAAGATATCCAGGACGAGTTGAACCCGACAGCCAGCTATGAAGCTAGTACCGGACAGGAAAAAACGGAACGCGGTTATTCTCTGAGGAAAGCCGAAACTCCTTGCCCTGTTTGATCCATATTCTGCCGAGGCTCCGACCGTTGCGGGTGATATCAAGGGGTACTTCGTCTGCAGTCAGTTTCGACGCGTCGATACCCGTGGCCGACCCTGACTTCTGCCATCTCACGGTTTTGCCGGCCATGGTAATGAAGAGGGCGGTTGCCTCGGGAACGTTGGTCTTCACATCCATGATCTTGATAAGCGTATTCGTCGGCAATTCCAATTTGTCTCCAGGATAGGCCACAAATGGGCCGCCTTGCGATTCACGGAGTACCAGGTATTCCAGACGGGGCTCCGCGACGGCAATGTAGCTTTCCCCAATGACTTTGTTATTCAGCTTGGCTTGCAGCGGGAAGACTGTGAGCGCTCCGCGCCTGCGCCCATATTTCTCTTGGAGGTCGGTGGCTGTGTTGATGCGGTGGCCTCGGTCTTCCAGCGGTGACGATTGGACTTGGAAACCACGGAGGTCCACCCTCAAAGCCTTTTCATCCTCAGGCTCCAAATTGGTTGACGGATCCAACAGTGTTAGGGTGTCCCCCCGCATGACCGTCAATTCCTCGCCAGGCTCGGTCGCGAACATCCTATCGTTGACTCGAACACAGAAGTATCGCACTCTCGGTTCGACGCGTATACCAGTGGCTTTTCGCGAACCCTCGTGAATGATCTCTACCGGGATGGCTCCTATTAGGAAACGGTCTTTTCGCACCTGTATGAGAGTGTCGTTACTAAGGTGCACTTCCTCATTAAGGTCGTTGAATCCTCCTGCTCCCTTGATACGCGCGGTGAGGCCCCGCGTGTAGTTTGATTCTATGTGAACTATCCTCACGGTGTCCCCCGCGTGAACTCTCAGCGAATCATTGCCGTTCACAACAATGGGAGTGCGGCCGTTGATCGAAACGATCAGGTATTTAAGATACGGATTGTCGAGGTAGATTTTGGGATTGTCGGGTATGATGCCGAACTCTTCCAGGAAGGCGTTGATCACCATAGTCTGATACCGGACTCTTAAGCGATAGTCACCGATATTCTTAGAGGTTTCGCAGGCGAAGGCGGGTATGCCGACTTTGGTCAAAGCGTGGTAAGTTGCGGAAAGCCGCTGCTCCTTATGAGTCGTATCCGGGCACAGGGTCCGGTGATTGTTGAAGTGGAAAAGATGCTCCACGGCTGGTATCTGGGGATTAACCTTTTCGAGCACCTGATTTACCATGCTTCCCATTGGGATGACTCTTCCATCCGGACGCGTGTGCTCTTCCGTGTCGGCTATGATTGACTGTCCGTACCGCATGGAGTTTCGTTCCGGAGACTCCCATTTCGTACTATAGAAGCCCGACCCGTCGTGGAGATTCAAAAAGAAGTCACTTCGTTTCATCAGGTCCTTAATAATCTTCACTACAATGACATCTCGGTCGGAACGCCTGGGGTGGATCTCCGCAAACTTCCGATTCATGTCTCCCTGAACGCCCCTGCTGTTTTCCACAATTGAAAAGAAATTCGCCCGGGGCACCACGATCAGGTTCCCGGTTTTCAAGGAAATATCGGCATAGAGGTCCGCGGCCAAGTACCCGCCCGGCTCATCTCCCTGTATCCCACCCATGAGCAATAATGTCGGCCCCGGAGATCGCCCTCGGATAATGTATACGTCCAGCTCCGAGTTTGTCCCTTTGAAATAGACTTTGTGGGTAGTCTCAGCGAGGACTGCGCAGGGCGCTGTTAAGCCGAGCAACAGGATGAGTGCAAGCATAACGCTCTGAATGCGGCATGAACACGGTGCGCCTATTCTGCAATTCTCGCGTGCATTGACACTCGGACGAAGGCTCGCGCAATCGCCGAAGATCTCCCGGCGGATTCTGGAAATGGGCGACATGGACGACCTAACCGTTCTACAAACGGACTGGGGGAGGACTGAAGCACACGATGCGGGATTTGGGGGATGCAGAACCTCCCATGCCCTTACAACAAACGAGGGCGCTCTGCCCTCACAAAAAGTCTGAACTAAGATCAGCCGGGCGCAACCTCAACTTTATAGCGCACGCCTCTTCTGGCCGGCCCTTGAGCGGGCGCCTTCCAGTCCGCCCCCCTTTTTGCCGACCATCTTTAATTCGTTGCGATTGAAGCCCCTCTGGAAGACTATCTTTCCGTTCTCGTCGTATAGCAGGATCGATACTCGAGACAGAGATGTTCCCGGCCGATTGTCCGCAAAATCCAATGCCACCCTTGCATTGACCTTGAAAGGGATGGCCTTCCCCTCCCTGTAGTCGGCCGGCAGGTCTTCTTCTCCCAGACGAGTTTCTTTCGGATAAACAACTATTTGGGTCGCACCGTGCTGATCGACCGTCTCGACAAACACGAACACATATCCTGCAAACAATGTGTCCGGATGGTCCTTGATAAGCCTGAAGCTGAGCTTCCCGATATTGGAACCCTCAACGGCGGCCGTCACCTCCTGGGCATTAAAATTGATTATCGGCGCCTGGTCCGTGCCCGATTCTCCAGAGCCCACAAGAGGCGGCTCGGTCTGTCCGCGACCGGCGAATTTTCTTGTGGAGGATTCCGCCGAGGGGAATGCGCTCGGACTTTCCTCGATTTCCTCCTCCTGACCTTTGGAGCGCCCGGGCGGATTGATCGGAGACTTGACTGAATCCTGAAGGGCAGTCAGCGGGCCCTCATTTTCGGCAGGTGATTCCCGGTCCTGCGGTCCTTCCTCAGCAGGCGTTACTTCTTTGGTGGGCCGCGGTGGGGCCGCTGCCAAGGTGGGAGAATCCTGTAATTCCTTCAGGCGCTTTCCTTGGATTGCTATCTCCAGTTCCTTTTTTCTGACTTCTTCCTGCAGCGACTGGACCTGCTGCGCGAGCGTGTCGTTGGGGCTTGTAGCGCCTCCTTTACCGGAGAGATAGCCTCCCATACTGATGACGGCAATCACAGCGAGGCCGATTACCACAGCTACTGCGACGAAACCAACGCGCAGACGGAAGGGTGTCAACTCAATCTGGCGGGAACTGCCAGATTCACCCATTAGTACGATGGAATAACGAGCCTTAGTTCGGGTCTTAGGTGTCGGAATCGGAGGCAGATCCCGATAAGGCGGTCCATCCCTCCGAGACGATCCGGAACCCGGCATCTTTGCCGCCAGCCAAGACCATGCTTTTCCAACCTTTATCACGGTAGCTATCTCCCTGGAAGGACTGGACGAACCTTACCAGAACTCGGCCTTGCGCCTTCCTGATTTCCACCCGGTCAACGTCGACACGGATGGTTCGGTATTTGCGGAAGAAATTCTTCTTAACCTTCAGGAGCATCTCGTAATTCATTCCCTCGTGCTCGAAATCGGGATGATACATTTTCATGAACCTGTCAAGGTTCTTTTGCTCCCAGGCCAATTTCCACTCACCGAGGAAGGCCAAGACCGCCTTTTTATCTGATTTAACCTTATCCGGTCCTTTGGCACTCGATGCGACGGCTTTCCACTCGGAGCCGTGAGACCGTGCCTCGTCGACATCCTTGGCGTTTGTTTCTCTTGATCTCATGTGCCCGAGTCGAGCCATTTTGTCCAGAGACGAGAGCAAATATATCATCTCCGATTTCACGCGAGCGTGGGGAACAGCCGTAACTATTCGGTTCGTTTCTCGATATTTGGATCCTCGGTCGATTTTTTCCGGAATCTGCGCCTTAGAAGCCACTCGCGTTTCAGACTTATCTTTTGCTATTATAGGCTCGGCTTTGGATTTCTGGTCGATCTTCTGGGGAATTTGAGTATTCAAAACTACTTGAGTTTCAGACTTTTCTTTTCTTGTAACCGACTCAATACTAGGGAGGGGCACAAACGTGGGCATCAGGCGGGCTATGATCAGTCGATCCGGAGAAGGACCGTTCAAGTATCTTTCATTCATCTCGATGTGAGGAACCGCAACCTCTCTCGCAGGCCGGTCCGATATGCGATCCAGGACCACCCCCCTTGACGGGGCTGAAGGCCGCGGGGTCTCGACTTCTCCCTGAGGCGCGGAATCCGGCTCGTCCGTGGAAACCAGTCGGATGTGGAAATCGTTTGGTTCGGCGCTCCCCCTGCCGGGGTCTGCTCCGACTTTGGCCAGCAGAGTCTGTGCCGGAAATGGGTCATCAACTGGCTGGTGGTAATCTTCGGCATAAATGCTGTATTTGTCTCCATGCGTAATATACAGGACCTTAATGCCTGAGCTATGGAAGCCCTTGGAACCGTAAGATTGGGTGAAGATAGTGGTAATGAGGCCGTCCTGGCGGTAGAGATACACGTTGCCCAGCTTGACTCGTATAGAATCATACCTCTTGTTTAGCCTGCGTTTCTTTTCTTTCCAGCCGTTGAAATCGAGCCAGCAACTCTGAAAATTCGGTGAATAGTGGGCCATGTACCTGTCAAGGTCTTTCGATTCCCATGCCTGGCGCCAAGACTCGATGAAGTTCCTCAGCTCCCGTTCTTGCTCCATAATTACTGACCTTGGAGCCATGAGCAGCTTTTCGACCACGATGATGGGGGTACTGTGCAGCCTGATGAACCGGGACACCTTGATCAGATCCTGATTCTCGAGTGCTACGCAACCATTGGAATCGGGCTTGACCCCGAGGGGCTTGTCCCTTCCATGTAGCCAGATGCCGTCTCCATTCTTGCCTCTTCGACGATCTACGAAATTAGGGTAGTCGGTGGTGAAAGCCCACATACCGTACTTGGATGGCAGAGTCCGCCCGTCAATGACCGAACAAAAGAAGTAGACTCCTTCGGGGGTTTTCATATCACCCCGAATCCACTTGTCCCCATCATTCTCACCAGTGGAACACCGGTAGGATTCGACCATGGACGGCTCGCCGTCTTTAATCCGCCAAACGCTCAGACGCTGCTGAGCTTTGTCGACGATCACGGCATGGAAAGTCCCTTCCACCATCCAGTTCATGAGGGCCACCGGATAGAGGGGCTCGCTTCCGGAGGCGCCCGGGGAACATGCGATGACCAGAATTAGGACCATCGAGACTACGTTTGCAGTCCGACAGCGGGGGGAGGCTAAGAATCTTTTCAGATTGCAAGCGAACATACGCTTTTCTTTACAGGTACTTGCGCCAAAAGTCAAGAAAGTTTTACATTAACTTTCTGTTACAACATCATGAAACTGTTTGATAAAAAACCCTATCAAGAATCGCGTCGACCCACTTCAGCGCACGGCTGATGTCAAAGGCTGCCTCTATCTCGGAGGCATCCAGGTGCTTCAGGACTTCGGGATCGCGTAGGAGGATCTCCTTGAAGTCTCCCTGATCCTCCCATGCCTTCATGGCATTACGTTGAACCAGAGCATACGCGTCTTCCCGGGTCAGCCCGCGGTCCACCAGTTTCAGGAGAACCGATTCGGAAAAGATGAGCCCGTGGCTCATTTGCAGATTTCGCAACATCTTCTGTTCGTACACCTTCAGGTTGCTTATCACCGAAGTCAGGCGGTGGAGCATGAAGTCAACCAATATTGTGGTGTCAGGAGCAATGATCCTTTCGACAGAAGAATGTGAAATGTCTCTTTCATGCCAAAGAGGCACATTCTCCATCGCGGCCATAGCATGACCCCGGACGACACGAGCCAGGCCGGTTATATTCTCGGTGAGCACCGGATTCCGTTTGTGGGGCATGGCCGACGAGCCCTTTTGCCCTTCGTGGAAGAATTCCTCTACCTCGGCGACTTCAGAGCGCTGCAAATGCCTTATCTCGACCGAAATTTTCTCGAGACTGGAGGCTATCATGGCCAGCGCGGTGAAATACTCGGCGTGCCGATCCCTCTGAAGCACCTGGTTGGAAGCAAGGGCAGGTTTAAGGCCCAGCTTCGCCAATATGTCTTCCTCCATCTGAGGATCCAGATGCGCGAAGGTCCCTACGGCACCTGAAATCTTGCCCACTGAAATGGTTTTGAGCGCAGCGTCCCAGCGAGTGAGGTGCCTGAACATTTCGCTGTACAGGACCGCCAATTTCAGGCCAAAGGTGATCGGTTCCGCGTGTATGCCATGGGAGCGACCGACCATAGGAGTATGGCGATGCTCCAGGGAGCGCGTCTTAAGCGCGTGCAGTAGCTCCACCAGCCCTTCGCGAATAAGCAGTCCCGCCTCTTTGAGTAGTAAACAAAGCGCAGTGTCCACCACGTCATACGAAGTTAGGCCCCTATGGATGAATCGCGAGTCCTCCCCTACAAACTCGGCCACAGAGGTTGTAAATGCGATGACGTCATGACGGGTGATCTTTTCTATTTCGTTGATACGTTCCGGATCGAAAGCGGCCCTTGTCCGGATGCGTTCCATGCTCTCAGGCGGGATGACGCCTCTTTCGGTCCACGCCTCGCAAACGGCTAATTCTATATCCAGCCACTTCTGGTAGCGGTTTCGTGGTTCCCAGATTCTTCCCATATCTTGGCGAGTGTATCGAGGAATCAAACCGACTTCCTTTCCGGACCAGGTTGACAGCGGACACGACGCAGAAACAGTGAACGCAAAACGACACCGGCTTCCCAACCTGTCCTCTGGCGCCGGCTCATCCACCGAGGTTTCAGGCAGGATTCCGCAGGTGCAGTTCCGTCATTCGGTGTGCGAATCCGGCAACTACCTCCCCGGGCACTTTGTTTTAGAAGGTTGATGACACATTAAATTAAAACCCTAAACAGCCCCAAACGTCTCACCATACCATGAAACGAGGGTCCGTTGCAAACGCAAAGAGAAGCTTTACCGGTCAGCCTGTAAATGGTAAACAACCATTATGAAATCACTAGTAACGGTCAGAAAGTGCGAGACTTATGAATCACCTCTGCTGGCGGGGGTTCTCAAACAATGTCTCGATGATCTTGGAGGAATTCCCTCGTTGGTAAAGAGAGGGGATCGGATACTACTAAAACCGAATTTGCTCAAGTCCGCGGCCCCTGATGAAGCAGCCGTAACACATCCTGCGGTTGTGGAAGCCATTGCGTCTATGGTGATTGATTCCGGGGCAATTCCTTTCATCGGGGACAGTCCGCCTCTCGGGAATCTTTCAAAGGTCCTGTCGAAATGCGGATACGAGCCTTTTATGAAGAAAATGGCGATCCAGGCGGTGCCGTTCGTAGAGAAGCTACCGGTGGAATGCTCAACGGGCCGACTATTTCGACGCATGGACCTGGCTCGCGAAGTATTTGACTTTGACGCGGTCGTCAATCTGGCCAAACTCAAGACCCACACCCAGATGATGCTCACCCTGGCGGTCAAGAACCTCTTTGGAACCGTCATAGGCACCGACAAAGCCTCGTGGCATTTAAGGGCCGGCAAGGATGTTGATTGCTTCGCAACGGTGCTGGTCCAAATCTTTGAAAAGATCCGGCCGGTTCTCTCTATCGTGGACGGAATCCTTGCTATGGAGGGCAATGGCCCGAACAGCGGTGAGGCTCGTCATATCGGGATTCTTGGCATGTCAACAGATGCCGTGGCTCTGGATGCTGTTATATGCAGATTAGTGGGCTATAAGGTCCGCACGCTGCGCACCTGTGTCATCGGGGAAAGCATGGGAGTGGGGGTTGCCGATACCGAGCAAATCCGGAGGATCGGAGACGATCTTGATGGATTTCCCTTAAAGGACTTCAAGGCGCCGAAATCAGTGACAATGGCATGGAATCTGTCCTATTGGAATCCGGTACGCCGGTTCCTGGAAAACCATGTCATCACTAAACCCGCCATCGACCGGGCAGCTTGCCGCAATTGCGGTATCTGCGCAGCCCATTGCCCCCCGCGAGCCATCGATGAAATAGACGGGGCAATGGTGATCGACCGCAGGAAATGCATTTCCTGCTTTTGTTGCCATGAACTCTGCGAAAACAACGCAGTGAATATCGTCCAGCCTTTCTTCGGGAGGTGCCTCTCTTCTGTAAGCCGTTGAGAAGCTGCGAAGGCCGCCTCATTCATGTCTTGGTGGTCACATCCGTAGTCTGGTGACGTATTCTTGGACTTGCGACGCTGAAAAAGGATTCGAGACATAGTTACTGGTGGGACAGGAAAGATGCTCATAGGCGTGAAAATAACGAGCTTCTCCTAAATCGTTAGCCTTGGATGGGCGAAATGATAGTAGGCCGGTAATTCATTGCCTGGCGAGAGCCGGTCGTGCCTCGCTTTTCATCGTGACCTGAGTTTTGCAAGAGTTTCTTCATCGCCAGGGGACCGGTGATTAAAGAAATCAAGTCCCGTAGGGACGACCGAATAGCGTGTTGAATGAGCTAAGATCGTCAATCGTCCCCAATGGGACGAATAGGTCTTGATTGTGTGCCTAAACCCGAGCGATGAAGAGAGGGTCTCAAAACTCTTCGGCCGACCTAAATCGTAGCACGAATTCCCTCACCCTCGGTCCCTCTTCCAGAGGGCGAGGGAAGCGCACACCGCTCCAGCTTTGCTCCCTCTCCCTCCGGGAGAGGGTTGGGGTGAGGGCAGTGAAGTACGTATCAGCCCCAATCGTGCCACGATTTGAAGTTCATGCCGACTTTTGAGACAGTTTCAGAATCGCCTGGCTACTTTCTATCGCCCCTCTGGGGCTCTTTAGCGGAGCAAGATCAACAATCCATTATTCAATTTAAGATCCCGTCGGCCATCCTTCTCTACTTATGTGTAACTATCACCGTTTCAGGGCCAGTGTGAGGCCGTCAGCGATGGGGACAAGGCTCAACTCGATCCGATCGTCATCACGCAGCTTCAGATTGAACGCTCTGATCGCGAGGGTAGCTTCATCACTAGCTAGAGGATCCGCCACCCGGCCGCTCCACAGCACGTTGTCCACCGCAATCAATCCGCCGGGACGCAGGAGTTCAAGAGAGCGTTCATAATAGGCATCGTAATTTTCCTTATCAGCGTCTATGAAAACGAAATCGAAAGATCCGTATTCTCCTGCTGCCAAAAGGGCCTCAAGGGTTTCGATAGCCGGGGCCAGTCGCAAATCGACCTTCTCAGCAACCCCGGCTTCTTCCCAATACCGTCGGGCCATGGAAGTCCACTCCTCATTTATGTCACAAGCGATGATTCTTCCTCGCGGAGGAAGGGCTAAAGCCGTCCACAGGGAGCTGTAGCCGGTGTACACGCCCAACTCTATGGTGTTGACCGCGCCGATAATCTGAAGGAGCAGGGCCATGAACTGCCCCTGCTCCGGCGCGGTTTGCATTATGGAATGCGGAAACGGAGCGGTCTCGTCTCTGAGGCGGCGCAATATGTCCGGTTCGCGGAGGGACGACGACAAAAGGTAGTCGTACAATTGATCGGTCATAGAGATAGTTCTGTTTGCCATAGTATAGCCTCAATGGTTTTGGAAATGACAAGAATCGCGTCTTGGCATTCAATTAGCTCTCACAAGGTGTCTTGTGCCATGTGTTTTCCCTGGTAAACCGCTTCACCGAGAGTGGTCTGAAAGACAACCTGGCAGATCCGCGTGTTCGGTTTAAGTATAAGTGGAAAAGGGGCCATGTTGCTGATTTCGAGGACCTGCCGGTTGTTTATGCCCGGTTGAATGAAACTCGCGGTCATGTGCACCAGAAGACCAATGCGCGCAAATCGGGAACGGCCTTGAATCCACCCGCACAAATTGGGGGCGAGCCGAATTCTTTCCTGTGTTATTCCGAGGATAGTCTCACCGGGCAAAAGGGTGAAAGAATGCTCGCGGTAGACGAGTCTAGTGATTTTTTCGAGGTCCATGGTGTCGTCCACAACGACTCCCCGGCGGAGCTTCTTGAAGATCCTGAACTCGTTGCTCAAATTCAGATCCACTGAGCCCGGACCGACCATGTCTTCGCTGAACGGCTCAATCTCGATCCGACCTTCCTTCATCGCCTGAAACAATTCATCTCTGGTCAGCACACTCATTCGCGTTCCCCCAGCCCGCGGTTGCATCTCGAACACCAATACCTTTTACCACAACCGGAAATGTTCCGATGCGTCATTATGGTATACTTCGGCTGAACGAGAAGTTTCTTCGGCAGCTTGTGAGAGAACTCTCTTCATTGCAATTGCTGAAATGTTTTTCCGATTTGCGGGAATGGTCACGCCAACCGCGTGATCACCCCAGCATTGATCAGGCATTCAGACTCTGGATTTCTGTTTTCACAGGAATAACAGATAAAACGCACATTGCTGCGAGACGTAGATGGATCTGGCTGTTCTCCAAAAAGTCGCTCAGGAACTTAATGAACTGCTTCCGGGAGGGTTTATCAACAAAATTTATCAACCCTTGCCCAGAGAAATCGTGTTGCGCATACGATTCCGGACTGGGGGAGAGAAGAAGCTCATGCTCAGCGCCGATCCGTTGCTGGGTCGTATTCATCTGACCGCCCTCAAGATTCCCAATCCCCCCTCTCCTCCTAGATTCTGCGCTTATCTCAGGGCACATCTCCAAGGGGCGAGGATTGTTGGGGTCGCCGCGGCCCCGGATGATAGGGTTGTGAGAATTATTTCCGTCAGAGGCCCAGAGAACGAGAGAGCGGAACGAGATCTTATTCTCGAGATCCTTGGACGGGACTCAAACATCCTCATCGTCGACCGCAAAGCCAATCGAATTATGGATTGTCTTCATCACATCCCGGAGAAGGAGACGGGAAGCAGAATGGTGCTGCCCGGGATGGAATACGCACCTCCACCCGCAAGGGGTGGCGTTTCGACAAAGCCGCTCTACGACCTGGATCCCAACAGAGTCACTCCCGGTGTTACCACAAGACCGAACGGCAAAAGGCGCCTCACGGTCCAAGCAGTTGACCTCATCGATGAGTGTTTCTTGTCAATGAATGACGCTGTGGACGCATTCTTAGGGCCCAAATTGGAATCTTACTTGCTCGAGGGTTTCAGACGAAAACTGGCAGTCCCTTTGAAAGCCCGCATAGATTCTTTGGACCGACGTCTGAACAAAATCCAAGGAGATGCTCAAAGACTCAAAAGACTGGCGGATCGCGGTGAGGAGGGCGAACTGCTGAAGGCGAATCTGAACCGGATGAAAAAGGGCATGGCCGGCATCGAAGTTGAGGATTGGACGACAGGAGGCCGTCGAATCGTTGACTTGGACCCGGCACTGGGCCCTGTGGCCAACATGGACCGAATCTTCAAGAAGGCTGCCAAAGGCAAGCGAGGCGACAAGATGGTCCGGGAACGAATGCATCGAACGGTGGAAGAAAAACGGGCCTTAGAAGACCTGCTCTTTTTCCTGGGAGAAGCCTCTGACGTGACAGAACTTGAACGACTGGCACTGGAAATACCGTTGAGCGCCCGGCAAAAGAATGAATCTCGCGGCAAGAACGATGCCGCGCCGACCACGTTGGAGTCGGCCTTTTTTCGTGAGGTACGGACGCCGGCCGGCAGGCTCATTCTCGTGGGCAAAAGTGGTAAGGGGAACGATTTCCTGTTGCGCAGGAAGTCCCGCAAGGGGGACTTGTGGTTCCATGTCAAGGATTTCGCGGGGTCCCACGTGGTTCTCCATCGAGAAGGCAATGAGCAGATCCCCAGCGGGGACATGAAAACTGCCGCGGCACTCGCGGTCCATTTCTCCAAAGCCCGTGGCAAGGGAAAGGTGGAAGTTATGGTGGCGGACGTCGGCGATTTGGGCCACCCCAAGGGGGCTTTGCCCGGCCAGGTGACGGTCAAGAGCTATAAGACGCTGCTTTCAGAGGACCTGCCGGAGAGCGACCTTAACCGGATGAAGTGAAGAGAGTTTCTTGGGAGGAGGTTGAGGGTCGGTATCCATTTCCTAGCAAAACTTTATCTCATACCCGGTAGAACCGTATCAACTCACTTGCCTTTGATGCTCTTGATCAGATCTGACGCGTCACTATCGTAACCCAGTTTGGGGTACTCATCCAGCACCCGCTTGGCGGCCAGGCGAGCAGCTTGATAATTGCCCACCGTCAACATCGTGTGGGCCTTGTACATTTCCTTCTCTGCCAGCTTCTTGCGGCACTCGTTATACTTTTCTTCAGCTTTCTTTGCCCATTCCCCGGCATCGGGACTGTCTGCAAGGGCTTTGAATGCAGACGTCGCCGTTTGGACTACGGAGTTGTCGACGTCTGCATTCTTGATCTGGTCGAAGTAGGCCATGCCTATGTTGAACTTGGCCCGCGAAACCTCCTTGTTGCCGGGATAGAGGTCTATGAACTGCTGGTACCGCGCAATGGCCTTGTCATAGGATTTCTCATCGAAGAGTGCGTCGGCTATCTTCAGGTAAACTTCCGGCATGCTCTTGAAATCAGGAAACCCGGACTTCAGCCGCTCATAGAGTTCGATTGCTTGCTCATATTGCTGCTTCTGAAACTGTTCTTGTGCCGCCTGGAAAAGCTTGTCCGGACCGGCGTCTTTCTCAACGATATCGGATTTCCACAGCAAGGGGCAGCCTGCGGAAAGTGCCGCAATGACCGCGACCAGGATGAATGAAAGTTTACGTCTCACCATGTGAGACCCTCGACATTGAACTGAAGCCATAGGTTTTGTTAGCAAGGGGACCAACTTCTGTCAAGAAATCCATCGGAAAGGGAAAAAGTTCCACAAGAATAACCGGTTTAGCGTGGTATGCGTTCGATTTGGCTGAGAGCGCATTGCCATTGCGAGCGCAGCGAAGCAATCTCCGGTGGGATGGGCGTCCCGCCCGTCAATTTTGGATGACCGGCAATATGAAACTGTCTCTAAACTCGTAGACTGGTTGAGATCGTAGCACGAATTCCCTCACGCTGTGTCCCTCTCCCAAAAGGAGAGGGAATGGTGCAATAGCTACAAGTGTCTCCCTCTCCCTCTGAGACAGGGCTGGGGTGAGGGAAACGAAACAGATGAGAGGCCAGATCGTGGCACGACTTGAACTTCACTCCGAATTTTGAGACAGTCTCAGATGCCGGTCCCACCGATGATTTTGCCTCGCCCCTCCAAAATAAGTGGTCAGTACGTCCTGCACAATATCCGGTCTGCGAGGGCCATCAAAGCGCGCTTCTCTTCCGAGTCGTTGAAAATCTCCAACCAGTCGGTCGCGATTCTCAGATAGCCTCGACTTTTCCGGAGAGTCGCCTCGATCCCGCCCCGCGTCTCCAAGAAGCCCCTCACCCACGTAAGATCTTCGTCGGAGCACTTCTTTTGACCGACCATCGTTGCAACTCGTGTCCTTTCCTCGCTGTTCGCTTTCTCGAGAGCACAGATCAGGGGCAGTGTGAGCTTCCCTTCCTCCAGGTCTTTTCCAGGAATCTTTCCCATAGTCTCTTTGTCGGACCGGTAGTCTATCACATCGTCGGTCATCTGAAAGGCTATGCCGAGATTGAACCCAAATTGGGCCAATGCTTCTTCCTCTTCACCGTCGAATCCACCCAGTATGGCTCCACCCCGGCAGGCGGCTTCCATCAGAACTGCTGTTTTGTCGGTAATGACTTGAACATACTCTTTTTCGGTGAGCCGGATGTTCCCGATATTCGTCATCTGGAAGAGTTCACCCTCACTCAATCTCTCCGTGGCCCTCGACACAATTTCGAGAATGCGCACGTTCTTTAGCGACGTGAGAGCCGAGAAAGCCTTGGCCAATATGAAATCGCCTCCCAGCACGCACATCTCATTGGACCATAAGGTGTTAGCTGAAGGTCGACCGCGACGGATGTCCGCGCGATCCACCACGTCGTCATGAAGCAATGTGGCGGTATGGATGCACTCAATCGCCCCTGACAGCTTAACCGCGTCCATTCCTGAATATCCGCCCATGCGAGCCGCTATGATTGCAAGCTGGGGGCGAATCCTCTTACCGCCGCTGTTCATTATATGGGCCCCTATCTCAAAGGCTACGGGGACGCGGGCTTTTCAACTGCTGAATCAACTCCTGCTCCAGATTTTCCATGGTATATTGGATTGAATCGAGCAGGTCCAAATGCTTCTCCTGAAATATAGGGGATGGGTCCGTGGCAATGCGACGACAACTTTTCATTTTACCACCCGGACGTCCTTGCCGCAAGGCTCGCGGCTTTGAAGTCCAGACAACGGGCGCGGAGAACCCGGCCGCGGTCCATTTCAGCACCCGGGGATTATTGCAGAGCGCACTGAAGTAGTGGTGATCGCATTCTTTTCCCTTCTCTCAACACAGCGAGAATAGACATCATCAGGTCCTTTGACTTGACACACTCTCCCACTAACGGTAATTGTGTAGCGCACGAAAGGACAAGAGTCTGTTTCTGGACCGTGTGAACTTTTGGAGTTGTGCCGCAGGCTCTGTGGCTGGTGACGTGGGCGGTTAAGTCGAGTTCCACGACACCTTCTGCAAAGAACTTTCCGATATTCTGCTGCCAACTTGGCCATTCCCTAAGCAACGATTGTGCCTCTCAAAGTGCCGGGGTATCTTTCTCCGCCGGCACCTAACGTAGCCTTCTGCAAAAAATGCCGACCAGCGGGTGGCGATTACTTCATGTTTTGACAGAAGACGCCGGAGATAAGCCCTCTCCGGCAGGGCTACAAGCCTCGCTTCACAACCCTCCTGCATGGAGTCTTTTGAAAGTATGCTTTTGGAGAATCCCAATATGAGATACTCTTGCTGAATCCTATTTTTTCCCAGACTTTCTATTCTTTGGACAGAGTCTTGAGCATGCTCGGGCGGAAAGCTGTGCATCCTCCCCTCGGGCTCATCACCGTCGCATCACTTCTTCCGCAGGACTGGGAGTTCAAGCTCATCGATTTGACTTTTCAAACAATTTCGCAACAAGATTGGGATACTTGTGACGTGGTGCTGATTTCCGGAATGAATGTTCAGCACCGAGGAATCGTCGATCTGCTCCAGGAAGCCAAGAGACAGGGTAAGCAAGTTGCCGTCGGTGGACCTGCGGTCTTTCATGCTCCGCAGGACGCTCTGAGAGATGGCGCTGACATTGTTGTAGTCGGTGAGTGGAATCATGCATAGACCGATTTGTGGAGGCATTGAACCTGAAAGAGTCCGGCGCGATCATCAGCGGCGAGGCCAGACCGGACCTCAAATCTTGGCCTTCCCCCAGATTTGATCTTCTAGACGTGGACAAGTACCTGACCATGGGGGTCCAGTTCTCGAGGGGATGCCCTTTTCAATGTGAATTCTGTGATGTCACACTTATGTTGGGACGCAAAGTCAGAAACCAAATCCCCCTCCCAGATCATCAACGAACTTGATACGCTCGGCCGCCTCGGCTGGAAGGAAAACGTCTTTTTTGTTGACGACAACTTTATAGGCAATCCTCGGGATGCCAAGGTTTTGTTGAACGAATTAATAAGTCGAAATAGATCCGCCGCCCAATGCTTTGATTTTAACGGTCAGGTGTCGGTGAATCTGGCCAAGGACGAAGAGTTGCTGAATCTCATGGTTGACGCGGGCTTCTATAAGGTATTCGTAGGAATCGAAACCGATGATCGAAAGACCCTCGAACAGACCAAGAAACACCAGAATTCCCGAACAGATCTTGACATGGCCTGCGGCAAGATCATACGAGCGGGACTGCAAATTGAAGCCGGCTGGATAGTCGGCTTTGACAACGAGAAGCCCGGGGCAGACCGTCGAGTCATCGACTTTGCCAACCGCAACCATGTTCCACAGATACTCGTAAATCTCCTGCAGGCTCCGCCCGGCACAGAATTGTGGAAGCGACTTGTTAGGGCAGGGCGTGAGCCCTTCATACCTTCCGAAAAGGCCACGAGTCTGATCGGTCTGATCAATTACAAGACCATCCGCCCGGTCGCCCAACTGACTCAGGAAGTCATAAACATCTACGAGGGCCTTTATGATCCGAAATCCTACTATCAACGGGCATTCGATGAGTTTTCCCTGATGAAGCCCCGTCGGCTCAAAAAGCCTGCTCGTGTACCCTCCCTTGCTCAGTTGCGGGCCTTATTGCTGACCCTTGGTCGCCAGGGAATACTGAATCCCTCGCGCTGGGCATTTTGGAAGTATTTTATCAAAGGATTATGGTCATTTAGTGACAGGTTCGAGTATTTTATCCACACGTTGATTCTGTTCGAGCATCACGATGACTTCCGAAAAACCATTGTTAGGGCCATAGCAGAGGAGCTTAGGCTGGTTGTACCCGATTCTGACCATGAGGTGCAGTTTGAGGAAACGCCTGTATCGGTCTCCGCCGGTCGTGGATAAAAGCGCGAGAAGACAGTAAGCCCCAACGATCTTACAGACAACTCGCCCCGTAGGCCATCATCCGGTTTGACCCTGGATTCCGATCTCAGTGCGTGCTGACATGGCTTGGCCTCATTAACCTAGCTTCGAGAAAGCTTTCAGTTACCCGTCGCTAAAGACTGTCATTGCGAGCGCAGCGAAGCAATCTCCTGCATCACCAAAGCTCAGATTGCCGGTCATCCCTAATTGACAGGCTGTAAGCCTGTCCTACCGGTCGCTCCTCGCAATGACAAAGGATCAGCGATTGCCCCGCGTAACGGGGGTTTACGTCTTCGGGAACCTTTCGCTTGCCTTTAGTTCCATGATATTTATATCATGATTGAATATTCCGGTTCTTTTTCCGAGGATTGCCACTTGCGCTGTCATGTGCCTCTTTCAGCAACTCTTTGTCTGCTCTTGATTTGCGTATTGCCTTGTGTCGCGGAGGAAGGCTCCGATTTCGAGAAAGGAGTTGCTCTTAGAATCGAAGGCAAGAATGCTCAGGCGGTTGAAGCATTTAAGAAAGTTCTTGCTGATTCGCCTACTCATGTCCGGGCCCTAGTCCAGATGGGAGCCGCATTGGAGGACCAGGGGAAGAGGAAAGAAGCTGCAAAAGTCTATCGCCGCGTCTCGAGGTGGACCCTGGTGACGACTCCGCAATACGCAATCTCGCACAGTTGGCGTCGTCGCGCAGCATGGATACGCCAATCCATGCACCCAATCCTTCGAAGGAGGACCTGCTCCGGAACGGATTGCAGGCGCTGGAGTCCAAGGATTTTGATAAGGCATCGAAAATCTTCAGATTATCGCGAGGGCTTTTCCCCAATGATCCTCGCCCCGTATTCTATTCCGCCATCACTCTGGAACAGCAAGGCAAGATCGCTGCCGCAATTGCGCTCTACGAACGGAGCGTCGAGTCCTTTCCGGACAATATCTCTGCCAGAATAAACCTCATCGTCGCCCTGATTTCTGCCGGAGACCGGGAAAAAGCCGGTGGACAGGCCCAAAAGGCCCTCGACGTAATGCCTGATAATCCACGTGTTCGATACCTGGCTCGCTTGTTAGGCAAGGCGGGGCATCAAGAGAACAAGGCCGCTCTTTCGCGCTGAGGGACCGATCTACCATGAGATACTTTATCTATGCACTTGGCCCATGTCTCCTCGTTCCGATTTTTTGCTTTGCCATGCTGCATTACCCGGCTCTCAACCAAGACGTGCAGGCTAGACTCCCCCTTCTCCCGGCTTATTATATTTCCCGCCAACTCGCGGCAGAGATCGTTCAGGCGGATTCTCTCGTCGTGGGGGAACTGCCAGTCAATTATGGCCAAATCCTGGAAGCCTATGACAAAGTGCCGTCCAACAAGGAATTCAAGGCGCTGGAGACCCTCTTCAGCGTCCGGCAGAACACCATCGCCGGCTGTGAGTGTCCTCGCCCGATTCATCCTCTGGAAAGATAATCTTCCCCGCGATTTCTTAACAGCCGATCCGATCAGAAATATATCCATACGGCTCGGGACCATGCGAAGACGGCAGACCGCCGCAGCGGCCATGAGGGAGGAGATCATCTCAAAACACACCCTGGATTGTCTAAGGTCCCTGCCCCCGGCAATCTCTTCGGCGACGCCGCCCGGGAAAGGACTCCCATCGGAAACGGACAAAGTCGGCCTGGTTTTTTGCGGTGAGAAGATCCCCGTTGAGAGAGCAGATGTACGACGGAGGATAGAGTATCAGATCGCTTACCTCCTCACGGATTTTCGGGGCACTACGGGGATATGGCTCAAACGAAAGGATCGGTACGGCGAAGCAATCGAGCGAGTCCTGGAGAAGGAGGGCATACCCTGGGAGTTCGCGCTCCTACCGGCATTGGAATCGGGTTACAGCCGAGCCGTAGTGTCACAGTCAATGGCTCATGGATGGTGGCAATTCGTCAGACCGACAGCTGTGCGGTCCAGCGCCAGAGAGCCGGAACTGGATTGGGCGCTTCAGGTGGAGGGATGGAAGGACGAGCGGCGGGACCTGGCGCTTTCCACAAGGTCTGCGGCAAGGTATCTGAAGTGGCTTCGAAGCAAACTCGGGGACCCGGCAAACGGGTCAAGCTGGCTCACGGCTGCTGCCGCATACAACGCGGGCTTCAGCGAGACCAAATTTAGAATAGCCGCGTACCGGACGCCATCTTACTGGGACATGAAACTGCCCCTGGAGACTGAAAATTACGTCCCGCGCTGGATAGCATTTTCGATCATAGATGCCAATCGCAAGTTCTACGGTCTGGTAGTGCCCCCCATCGCGCCGATACAATTCGATACCATCGAAGGACTTCAACTTAGCCGTGATCTGCCTCTGACATTTCTGGCCGCAGTTACGGAGTCTTCGGTCCGTTTCATCCGAGAGATCAATGGGGGCTTGGCGCAGAGTGAGACAGCATTCAAAGCCGTACGGAACAAGCGCGACATCACCCACACGATTCATGTCCCTAGAGGTTGGAAA
This sequence comes from uncultured delta proteobacterium, assembly GCA_963828085.1. Taxonomy (GTDB): domain Bacteria; phylum Desulfobacterota; class Desulfomonilia; order Desulfomonilales; family Desulfomonilaceae; genus CAWBBA01. The sequence continues at coordinate 39,865 of CAWHDO010000014.1, read as the reverse complement.
GACCGGGTGATGAAGGCACTGAAATCTCAACAGTACTCAAGAATGCCGGATAGTCCCGAAAGGCCGGAATGATTGCGAACCATGAAGAATGAAGAGTATTTGAAGAGGAACCGGGGAGGGACTTTTTGCAAAAAGTCCCTCCCCGGACCCCTCCCCAAAAACTCCTATAATTTACGGTCCTTGCCTCCTCATGGACAAGGACTGAGGCTCAATCCTTGGGTGGCCATCCCCCATCATTTCGATCCCACCACTGGGTTGCCATCAGATGTAAGCGCTTGCAATAATAAAGAGTTTTTGAAGGGGGTTGCCGGGGGAAACTTTTTGCAAAAAGTTGCCTCCGGCATGCCTTCAATTGCTCTTAATTTCTTGCAACCGCTTTGGAGGCAGCGGAGATGAAAGTGGCGGCGGTTGTGACAGCGGCAGGGGCCGGGGTGAGGATGGGGAGCCGTATTCCGAAGCAGTATTTGGCTTTGAACGGCGTGCCTATCCTGGCTCGAACCTTGATGGCCTTTGAGAAGCATCCGCTCGTGGACCGGATTGTGGTGACAGTTCCGCCGGGGGATGAGGAGTTGTGCGAGTTGCAGGTGCTGAAACCCTTTGATTTTAAGAAGGTGATAGAGGTCGTCGCAGGCGGCCAAACCAGACAAGCGTCCGTTTACAATGGCCTGATCAGGCTTGAAGACACGGATATCGTAGCTATTCATGATGGCGTGCGGCCGCTGGTTTCTGCCGATGTGATTGCGGCAACCATCAGGGCTGCTGAATCAATGGGTGCAGCGCTCGTGTGCGTGCCGATCCAAGACACAGTGAAGAAGAGGACCGGTGAGTTCTTGGAGACCATCCCTCGTGCGGATCTTTGGTTAGCGCATACGCCTCAAACGTTTCGCACTTCATTGATACTCCAGGCTCATAGGAAAGCGCTGGCAGACGGCTTCATGGGAACTGACGACGCGATGCTCGTGGAGCGGCTGGGGCTTCCGGTGGAAGTGGTGGAGGATTCGGAAGACAACTTAAAGATCACCACCGCTGAGGATCTTGAACTGGCAGGAATGCTACTGGAACGGCGGGCGAAGGAGGAGTTGGGTGCACGGGCTTGAGGCGAGGAAAGATCTTGCCAACACACTAGGCGAGCCGCTCGGCCGCATCAGGCGCCTGTAGGGCGGCCCGTGGCCGCCGGATTGCGTCGGGCACGGTCTGACCTACGAACCACGCTGCTGGGTTGCTATGCGAGGCCGGCTTGCTGAAGCCGTCGCAGCAAAAGCGATACAAGGGCAAGATGGTCCAGGCATGTGTCCGGGTCATCACGAACGTCCACCTCATGCCCGCGAGGATTCCTGATGGCTAAAACACCGCCCGAAAAGAGAAATCTGAAGCCCTTTTGCTCATCGATCTCACTTGTTTGCTTAAGGGGAGTTAGCTGGATTAACGGTTTGGCCTCGTCAAAAGCCGCCATCATAAGTTTGAAGCCAGACTCCTTGAGCTTCGAGTATCGCTGGACTTTCTTGTCCACGAACTTGAACGCCGCGAAAGTTGCCTCAGCGTAATGTCCGTCGTCGAACAGTCTTCGCACTTTCCCGGGCAATGAAGGATGGATGTTCCTGCGGTCAAACGGATGGAGTTGAGAGTCGGTGATCTCCTCACGTTCACTGAATCGATGAGCCCTTCGGGTAATTCTTTCAAAGAGATCTAGGCTACTCCGCATTTAACAGGTTCTCTCGGATACTCTTGAATATCCTGTCGTAGGTTTCCTGGTCGGCGGCGGCCGGCAGATTGATTTCAATCCGAACGGTCAATCCGACGTCGCGAGACTTTTGGGGCAATCTAGGTTCATCTGCGTTGATGGCTTTTGGCTGAGGTCCGGTCTTGTTGACAGCCATCTTGGTCTGCTTTTTCTCGGTGCGCTGAGAACGGGCACCTGACTTCTTTATCGGGACTTCGCCATGTCCACTGAGTGCTGCCAACGTCTGGAACGTGCTGGCTTGCCTTTGCCCGACGATCGCACTGGTGTGGTCAGATTCGCGGAAGAATGAGATCAGACTATCCGTGGCCAATTCCCAGGTTCCTTCCCCGTGGAGAGCGAATAAGTCAGAATACGCTTCTTCGAGCATCTCAGCGAAGCCCTCCTGGAACTCTTGATCATGGTGTTTCGTGAAGACTGAACTCGCTTTTTGGGTCTCTTTTCCTTCGTCATCGATGATCTTGATGAACCTAAGAATGTTAATCACATAAGTCTCATTGTTGGGTGCGATACCGAGTTTCCTCAGGGTTTCCGCGGTGACCTGCGCCGGGAACTGCTTTCGTAGATGATTAACGGCCTGAACAACCCCGGCACTTCCGGACATGTAAGGGTGTTTATCTGCCATCCTGAGCCTCCTCTCTTCAACTCCTTAACGTTTTACCGGCCTCTGGTATCCAGATCTCTTCGCTTTGCCGCTGCTGTCCGACGACCAATGGCAGGGGTCGCCCTTTAATGTGGTCGCCTGGAGCAACTGGTTATGTTGCCCAGTCTTACCCTTCCTGCCACCGTGGGTCCACCCGCAATTCAAGAAACATGTGGTTAGTTATAGACCTCTGCATTGACTTCTGCACTTAAGCGAAATAGGGAATGGCGCTCATTACAGAAGCGGGGTTACCTTGAAATCGGTTGAACCGTCGAGTCAGGGCTTCCTTGAGATCTTGCAGCTTCGGAAAGAACTTGTTGTGGGTGATGGCCCTCTTGGTTTTCCTCCAGATGTACTCGACTGCATTGAGTTTCGGTGAATAGGCAGGGAGGAAATGGAGTTCAATGAGATGTTCCTTGTCTTTGAGCCACTCCCAGACTTTCGGCGATTTGTGATACGGTGCGTTGTCGGTGATAAGGTGGATCTTGATTCCGCGGTGGTACCCGACGAGTTGGCTGAGAAATTCGATGAACGTCTCTGCGTTGAACACCTTTACGAAGCGAGAATGCCACTGTGGCTTGGCACCGATCCTTACTGCGCCCATGACTTTGATGCTCTTGCGGACAGGAGGAGTGAGCACGTGGATTCCGATACCGACGAGTGCCCATGTCCTGATGACAGTGCCGGCCTGCTGAAACACCGCTTCGTCCTGATAGAGCACTACGCCTCGTTCCTTTTTGGCTTTTTTTTAATGGCCGGAAGTTCTTCGAGCCGCCAAGTCTGCTGGGCCTTTTCATCGGCTTTTGACAACTTTTCCCCTGGATACTGCACGGAGAATCGCAGCCCATGAAGTATTTTCCCCATGTGGTCAGGATGGTATGAGACACCGAACAAGTCTCTTACCAGCTTGACGATAATCGGAGTGGTCCAGACACCGGTATCCAGACCAGCTTCCAGAGGACCTGCTGCAATGATGCGTGACAGTTCAGCCTTTTGCTCGTCGGTCAGCCGAGATTTTGCGCCCTTGAAAGGCCCTTTTACCAGTCCCGGGATTTTCCTTGCTCGGTACCGGTGAATCCAATCCTGAAGGGTTCGCCGTCCAACCCCGATAACTTGTGCCACGTCCGTCTCTCGATTGCCTTGAGTGACCAACAGTAAAGCTTGAATCCGCAGACACATGTCGAGGTCCTTTTGAAATCGTGCATCCTGATAACGGGCCATTAAATCCTTCCGCTCAGGCTCCGAAAGTCTCAATCCAAGTTTCGGCATCGGTTGTCCTCCCAAGAGACAGGTTTGAGAGGCTCAATATCAAATCGTAGGTCACGTGTCGCGTTCTTTCTCCACATTGCTTAGAACAAAATGGTGACCTTCTCGGCGCGTAAGTTAATGCAGGGGACTATAGCCCAAGCTCTTTATCCGGAGCCGACAGGCGTGTCAAGATCATGAACGTGCAATCTCAACGTCACCAACTCTCCACTAACAAAATCCCATTTCGGCTCTCATTTTCGCTGACGTTAAACAGAGACAGTAGGCCATTATTCAGATCAACCGAAAAACCAGACGATACCACCGCCGATAAATTCTTTCTTCAACCATGACAGGGGCAACTTTCCGGCCATTATGAGTGACCGTTCGTCCGGGCAGCTCCTGAAATCAGTGGTCAAGCAATTCGCAAATGTGTCCGATTTCCCATGCGTCGGCCTGATGACAGAGCCAGGGTTTGTGGGTCTAGAAATGTCTGATCAGGTCTCATTTTGGAGAGAAGGGGTCAAGGCTATCATGGTCACGGACACCGTCTTCATGCGTACGCCCCGACCTCATGCTCACACCACTATGCACCACACTCGCGAAGATACGTGGGAGAAGCTGAACTATGGAGCCATGGCTCAGGTGACCGATGGCCTAACCAAAGCGATTTACTCACTGGTCAAGACCTGACAGAGCCACGCTGTTGGATCTGTGCCCTTCCGAGCAATGCCGCTGAGAACATCACTTAGGCGTTCCGGAAATATAGAGCCCAACGCCACCGGTCAATCCCGAATCCGCCTCAGCTCGATGGTAACAGCATTTGTCTTGTCCATGCAGTCTAGTTCAACAACGTCCGGATTTCCCCACTCCGATGGAAATCCACCACCAAATTGGAGCATGATGATGTACGGGAAGGCTTGATGGTACAGGAATCCACAGAGCCCGCCAGCGTGATGCCCGTTGAGTTTCATTTCATCCCCGGTTTGGTGCCCGGCGTGGCAATATCCTTTTACTGCTTTTATTGTCCCGAGCACCCGATAGCCCACGCTAGACGCTTCTGCCATAGTACACCTCCTGTTCAGTCTATTCCTGGAACTTTCTTAATTGATGCGCTGGCAGATTGTTTTCCGGACCCTATATCCGTCCACATTCGACACCGGACAAGACCTATTCCCTTCCAGGTCATCACGACTTCGCTATGCTGATTCAGTACCTCAACGAGCGAGCGAGTTGTGCCTTGACCAGGTTTCGAGTGGGAGAGCTTAGACTCAAGAACAGTGACGCGGACCGAAAGAGTGTCTCCGGGGCGAACAGGCTTGCGCCAGCGCACTTCGTCTGCACCGGGTGAACCCAAACTGGCCACCCGTGAGACGTAATGGTCAACTAGAAGCCGCATGGCCAGACTTGCTGTGTGCCAACCGTTTGCGATCAATCCCCCAAAGGCAGACTGCTTAGCCGCCTCCGGATCTATGTGAAAGGGCTGCGGATCGAAGCGTCGGGCGAATTCGATGATCTCAGCCTCCCCAATAGTTATGGAACCGAGGTCGTGAACGGCTCCGGGCAGATAATCCTCGAAATAACGATTCTCCGCTGGAGTCCTGAATGTCATGACGGTGCTAAAGCTCCTTGCGTGCCCACTGTGGCGATCTCAAGTCGATATCCGGCAATTCTGGGTCCCATGTAGAGGGAAAGGGCTGCTCATCCGGAACGAAGGCGGAAAAGTTTTCTCCATACCCACGCCACTGCTTGAGCAAGATATCTCTTTGATCATCCGAGTCTTTGGGATCTTCCTTTGAGTTCATTGCCGTGTTCCGCCGCCTTTATGGTTCCCGCTTACCTTATCACAGAGGCGCCCTTGCAGTAACCTTGTTCCCGGGGGGCCACAACGGATGACGAGATTCGTCCTATTAGGGGTCTAGAATCGATTCTAAGCGATGTTGTGAATTGGGGCAGGTACAAGCATGGTCGTTTTTCGAAGATTTGGGACGAAAAGTCGTCCTGGGATTCTTAGGGCAAGTTATTTCAGTCGGTTATGTTTGCCAGACGTCCGGCAGTTCTGCTGGGAGAGATGGTTCCGTAGTTTTCCCAGGATAAGTGGGAGAACTTTCTCCATTCTCGGAAGAAGAAACGTTAACTATGCCCACAACTTGACAAGTGGTACATAGTTCGGGGGTAGGTGGAGAGCGGACCTTAGTAACAGAAATCTCTAGAGGTTTAGCGAAGAATTTTGATTGACGGGGTTCGCATCAAACAGTATTGTATAGGTACTGCTGTTAAGGCTATGTGGACTCTTCGAGAGGAAATAGGGGGATTAAAGGTGTCCACGGGGCCTCCTTGTCCACGCTATGCGACCACGGTCTGGAAGGGGAGCCAGGTAAGGGCTTCTCATATCCTGACCGGAGAGGCTGAGGCACGGCCTTTTTTCCCTCTCAATAGGCGTTTCGCCAGGAGTCCCACCTGCTCGTTACCTCTTCTGGACCCCCCATTCAATGCTAAAACTCACACGCTTCTAGGAAACAGCCTATTTCGTAGGCGATCCCAACCACATGGGAGCCTTGTCCCCGCTCTTCATGGGCATTTGTTCCGATGCAAGATTTTTTTGTCAGGAGTCTTCATTCTTCCCGAAATCCATATACAAAAGCCAAAAAAGGTGAAAGCGGATTGAAAACCCCAAGCAATTGAAGATGGCGCCGGAAATGCCCGGAAAGTCCACCGGCCAACGGAGGGGAAACAATGATAATCCATCGACAGGAACTTAGAATGTTGGTCGTAATTGGTACCCTGTCCCTCCTCTTCATGGCATTTGCTTCAAAGGATCTGCCGAACTCTTGGCAGAAGAGCAATAAGTTAAGCGTCACTGAGGAAGGACTTAATCTCGACTCAAGCGAGGGAGCCTAGACGTGGGAGGTTAACCTTTAGTTTGGCCCGTCACCTGACTACGGCTCCTTCAATTAAGGGAGCGCGAGGTCTCCTGGATGCCGGAGAGTTTACGCGGGGTTTGCCTGACGGGGTATTCGTCCCTTGGAGAAGGAAAATGAAGCTCGTCAAGCAGTTCAACGACTGGTCGTGCGTGTTCGCGTGCATCGAATCCTTCCTTGTCGACAACGATAGACCGTTCTCCCATGAGGTAATCGTCTCAGATCCCGCTCGTCCGATCATCGACGGAGAGGGAAATATTGGCGGCTACGAGTCGTACTGGCAATTCGGTAACACCCTGGCCGGACTACTGCTCGGCCGAGGACTCAAACCGAAGGACTTGGAGCAACTTGCTCAACCTACTGATCTCATCAGGGTCAGACACGTGATGAGGAAAGTACTGCAGGTTACTCGACCCGAAGAGTTGACGTTCTTGAATCTGGACGTCAACCCACTGAGAGACTTCGGATCGAGGTTTGGTTTTGACGTACTGGTTCCCAAGCCTCTGATTCATCCACAGCTGGATCCCGAAGTATTTCCTTCCTTACCAGAGGGAGAAACGTATCTCATCCTAGCAGCCAATTTCGCCTACCAGAGCGCTTTTCATTGTCTGCGGTCGAACGGGGAGACCTGTGGTGACAGACTCATCGTTATGAATCCCATAGAAGGAATAGAGGCAGGTTATCCTTTTTCTCTGATGTTTGAATGGAAGAGCTTTTTCGTGCCGCTTCGCCTGCGGGAAGGTCTACATTAAGAAAATGTCGGGTGGATTCTCGTGGACTCGTGACATCATGCCCCACGGAAAAGGGGACATTCTGCCTTATCCCTTCCCCTCCGTGGCTTAAAGGGTCGGAGCGTCAATTCGACGCCTGCCAAGTTCCGAGTTATCCCTCTAACTGTTGACGAGAAATCCCTTCCGGTGCCAGAGTGAGATATGCGACAGGATGCACGCGTGGTTGCCTGCAGGCCACCCTCCATCACCCCACTTCAGCAAACAATCGGCAGCAGCAGAGTCTGTTTCTGCTAGACACCGACGAATTCATGAGCCAGCTTGAGAAAATGTTGGGGCGGGTGACCCGAAGAAAAGAGGCGGGGCCTAAGATGCCAATTTAGCCACAGGGAGCAGGAAGAGCTTTCAGGTGGGACTTTAAGCTGTAACCATCTAATTTTACTGACCCGTCCCCGCGGCGACCGCCAAGGTGAACGGGGCGTTGGTCTGCGTCCTGACTATAAAAACATGCGAAAACAGGTGCGCCGATAAGTCAGCTCACATTAGAAGGTAGCTTGTCCATGTGTCTTCAGGCTTTCCATTGACCCCAGTAGTGGCAAACCGTCTTCCGACCAGCAGCAACGCCGAAGATTGTGCTTGACTGGCGGGACGATGGGGCGATATGCTCGTACATCAGCGAAAAATCCGTTTGCAGAGGGAGATTGCTGCCACTTATCGCACCCGTGGGACGGAATCCGATCCGAATCGGAGCTTACTTCGGGTGTGAGGTACCATCGAACGACTGGTCAGGAGTGCTGGGACCCGCAGCACGTGGTAGCAGCCGATGATTCAGGATGAATCGTGACTGAAGCCACGCATTAAACTTGAACGGACCGGGTCAGCGTCTTTATCGGAAGGGAGAAGAGAACAATGGGTAAGGACAAAGGTGTGGTTCATGTGGTGGGAACCGGGACCATAGGCGAGCCCCTCATCGGGTTGCTCTGTTCGTTTAAGGATCAGGCGGGGTTTTCCGAGGTTACCTTCCACAAGCGCTCGCCCCTTCCCAAGGATTTGCCCAAGCTCAAGGCGTTGATAGCCAGAGGAGCCAAACTTTGCGTGGACGAGGACAAGGTAAGTGACTTTGAAGCGCTGGGCCTCGAACCTTCCATGATACATGAAGAGGCGCTGGCAAAGGCAAGCGTTGTGGTTGATTGCACCCCTTCCGGGGTCGGAATATCAAACAAGAACGAATTTTACGAAAACTATCTGGCCACGTGCAAGGGATTCATCGCTCAAGGCAGCGAGTTCGGCTTTGGAAAGATGTACGCCAGGGGAATTAATGATAGCGCACTGGAGATTAGTAAAGATAGATTCGTGCAGGTGGTAAGCTGTAACACTCATAATCTTTGTGCACTTGTTAATTCTGTCGCGCTGGTGGATGGGACCGATAATTTGGAGGAAGCCCGCTTCCTCTGCTTACGAAGGGCTAATGACATCAGCCAGACCAAGGGGTACGTTCCGTCTCCGGACGTGGGCAAACACGGCGATCCCGTGTTCGGCACGCACCACGCTCGGGACGCATATCACCTCTTCAGGACTATGGACCTTGAATTGAATTTATGGTCCTCTGCGCTGAAGCTGAATACACAGTACATGCACTGCATTTATTTTACTTTGAAACTGAAAAGAGCCGTCACCAGAGACGAAGTGCTCGCAAGATTTAAAGCGGACGACCGTATCAGTGTCACCAAGAAGCAATCGGCTTGTGAGGTATTTTCATTTGGACGCGACCACGGCTATTTTGGAAGAATTTTAAACCAGACCGTGATTGTGGAACCCTGCCTGATGGTGCGCAAAGGCCATGAGGTTATAGGCTTTTGTTTTACTCCGCAGGACGGCAACTCATTGCTGAGTTCATTTAGCGCTGTATGTTGGTTCCTGGATCCCGAAACATATGTGGATCGCATTCAATGTCTGAAGCCTTACTTTTTTGCTGAAGTTTGATCGGATTAGATAAGGGGAGGTGAAAGGTAGTGTCGGGGTGCGGCGCACCGTGCCCTCCAAAAAAGGCTAAAAACTCGTTTACGGAGCAAGATTGCTATCACTTTCAACAGTTTTAATCAGAGGGAGATGTGCGCCATGGTTCCAAAGAAGATTCTCTTTTTGGACCGATTTTTCGGAGAACAGCCGTCCCGCTTGGGAATTGGCGGTGAGCTACGCGAAAGCTTTTGGAGCACAACTTCTCATCCTCCATGTGATCGATTTTCCCGGCTATGTCGATTGGGCCGAGAAACTACGGGAGATCCTTCACGAAAGCGGACAAGCCTGCAATGAGCGCCTTCAACTAATGGCGAAGGAGGCTCAACTGGCCGAGGATGTGAAGATCTATTGTCGAACTGGGATAGCGCCCAGAGAGATCGTCACCTTAGCGCAAGAAGAATCTGTAGATCTGATCGTGGTAGGGACCCACGGGCGGACCGGAGTGAAACACCTTGTCATGGGTAGTGTTGCCAGGAGCGTCCTAAAGACGGCCCATATTCCCATGCTGATTGTGGAAGGTCCCGCGGAGAAAGGGGAATCGTTTGAACGATCTAAATAGTTTCCCGTCCCCCAGATCCTCGTCAATTTTGAATTTGTGGACAGAGGCGTTCGGGTTTGATGCGGGCATCGTCTTTGAGCCCCTGAGAGCAAACTGACGGGGCACTGGCGGTAGCTTCCTGAAGCCGCCCTCTTTACACAGTCCATTTATTCCGATGTCTCTCCCTTCCAGGTCAATCTATTCTGGAAAAATCACCCCTTGTCTATCCATGCAGCCTGAAATTCTACACGGGCAGGGATGGTTCCCTAGAAGACTGTAGCAAACTCTTCTTAGCCTTCGGCCTTTTCTTGTCTTCCACTTCTGTTTCAGCGGTCATGGCTAGAGCGTCGACCAATTCAAAAGTCTTCTCACAACATATCAGCATGTTAGCAGTACAATGGCGAAACTGTAGCGGAACAGAAATGCGACTCCGTTGTCATAGTTCGTAGGCAAAGTCAAGTTAGCGAGCGGAAAAACGTGGCGTTTTGGAGAAGGGGGATCGCCACACGATAAGGCTGTCAACTTGATGAAGTGACGTAGCTGCCGAAAATTATCGGGCGCTCACATAGACAGAGAGGGCGCGAAGTATCTGGTTTTATCAACTGGCAATAGTAATTTTCTGACGGACCCTGGGCGGGGGATTTCCGTGGGCACTAAAGATCTAGACGACTTGGTCTCAGGATTTGAGGGCACGGAAGGAGATCTGATTCCTCTGTTACAACGTGCTCAGCGACAGTTTGGCTATATATCCGAAGTAGCTATAAGGCATATTTCCCGCTTTTTAAGAATATCTGAAAACCAGATTTTTGGGGTAGCCTCCTTCTATTCGCAATTTCGGTTTATTCCTCCCGGCAGAAATTCCGTTAGAGTCTGCTCGGGAACTGCATGCCATGTACGAGGGGGTCAGATTCTGGGCGAAACGGTAGAAAGGCAACTCGGCATATCTCCTGGGCAAACCACACCTGATCGGCGGTTCGACTTTCAACGTGTGGCATGCCTGGGGTGTTGTGCTCTCGCGCCGGTGGTCCAAATCAATAGAGATATGTACAGTCGAATGACCGTCACCAGGCTGAGAGACATTGTGCAGCAATATGAATAGGTTATATGACAAGATCGAGGAAGCTCAGAAGAGTTGGGATAGGCTGAAAAATAGCGCTATTCCAGTTATTTATCTGGGCACAGCCTCGTGTGGCAGGGCCGCCGGAGCCATGGAGGTGCTGGAGTCGATTCGTACGACATTAGAAGCAAATCGCTTGGAAGCGCGAATACTTCAAGTGGGGTGCATTGGTCCGTGTTATTTGGAACCTCTGATGGACATCGAAAGGCAAGGGTTCCCTCGAATAAGTTATGCCAATGTTAAGCCTGCATCAGCCCGCACGATAATAGAATCCTATCTCATTCACGAAGACCCGCAGCTTGAATCTGCTGTAGGACATTTTGGTCAAGATTCCCACCAGCTTTGGGATGGACTGCCCCCGTTTTTCAACCTCCCGATGCTCAAGCCGCAGGTGAGAGTGGTGCTCAGAAATTGCGGCTTCATAGACCCCGAGGAGATCGACCATTACCTGGCGAACGAAGGGTATAAGGGGCTTATGAACGCCCTCGAAAGAACACCTGAGGAAGTCATTGGAGAGGTCCGAGATTCCGGGCTCAGAGGAAGAGGAGGAGCGGGGTTTCCCACCCACAAGAAATGGGAGATATGCAGAAGCTCACCTGGAAAAGAAAAGTATATGATCTGCAATGCCGATGAAGGGGATCCTGGGGCATTCATGAACCGATCCCTGATAGAGGGCGACCCGCATGCGGTGCTCGAGGGGTTGCTTATTGCAGCTTACGCAATCGGCGCGACCCACGGCTATATTTACATAAGAGCCGAGTATCCTTTGGCAATCGTTCGCCTCGAGAAAGCCATTGCCCAGATGCGGGAATACGGCCTGCTGGGCCGAGATATTTTGGGTTCAGGTTTCGACTTTGACGTTTCCATAAAAGAAGGAGCCGGCGCTTTTGTGTGCGGTGAGGAAACGGCTCTCATCGCATCCATCGAAGGGAAACGGGGTATGCCCAAATCACGACCGCCGTTTCCTGCAATTGCCGGCTTGCACAGCATGCCCACCATCATCAACAACGTGGAAACCCTTGGAACCCTCCCCAACATCCTGAGGAATGGGGCTGAATGGTACAGACAATTCGGGACCCAAGGCAACTACGGCACCAAGACATTCTCTCTCGTTGGTAAGATTCGCCGTTCAGGGCTCATCGAAGTGCCGCTGGGGACTCCCCTGAGAAAGATCATTTTCGATATTGGAGGCGGGCCCAGAAAGGCATTTAAGGCGGTCCAGACCGGTGGACCTTCAGGCGGATGCCTCTCAGAAGAATTTCTCGATACTCCAGTAGATTATGAGTCTCTTACAGCGGCCGGCTCGATAATGGGGTCCGGCGGCCTCATCGTCATGGATGAAGACACCTGCGTGGTAGATCTGGCCCGTTACTTTATGGACTTCGTGCAGAAAGAATCGTGCGGCAAGTGTGCTCCTTGTCGAGTTGGAACCAGACACATGGTTCAGATTCTGGCGAAAATCACGAAAGGGGATGGCGAGCCCAGTGATTTGGCAACACTGCGTACCCTAGCGGACACGGTCAAGGCAGCCTCTCTTTGTGGTTTGGGACAGACCGCTCCCAATCCGGTTCTTACTACGCTTCGCTATTTCCGGACCGAATACCTGGCACATGTGACTGACAAATATTGCCCCGCTACGGTGTGCAGAGCGCTCATCGAGTATCGGGTTGTTCCGGAGAAGTGCACTGGGTGCAGGAGCTGCGTGGCTGTGTGCCCTACGGGCGCCATTACTGGCCCCAGGCGGGAACCGCACAATTTGGATGCTTCAAAATGTATCAAGTGCAGATCGTGTTACGAGGTTTGCCGTCATGACGCTATAGCCGGCGATGCCATTGTCATCAGGTCCGGGCGGAGAACCGCTGATGAATCCACAAAGTGAAACGGTTGCGATAACTATAGACCACCAATTGAGAGAGGTTCCAAAAGGGCTGTCCATTCTTCAAGCCGCGCAAAGTAGTGGCATTTACATCCCCACACTCTGCGCTCACAAGGATTTGAGCCCTTTTGGTGGTTGCCGTCTGTGCATAGTCGAGGTGGATGGACTGCGCGGCTTCCCCACGTCTTGCACGACCCCTGTTCAGGATGGGATGGTGATAAGAACCCACACCGCCCAACTGCAGGCTGTGAGAGGCGTCACTCTGCGTTTGATTTTGAGTGAGCATCCTTGCAGTTGTTTGATCTGTGATGAGAAAGATGAGTGCAAGAAGAACGTGGGAACTATTCGCAAGGCCGGAGTTACCACAGGTTGTCGATACTGTAGTAATGACGGGCAATGTGACCTGCAGGACGTTGTGGAGAAAACGGGGGTGACCGAAGTCGATTATCCAGTTTACTATCGGCACCTTCAAGTGAAAAAGGCCGATCCATTCTTCGATCGTGATTACAATCTTTGCATAGTCTGTGGCAGATGCGTCCGAATGTGTCAGGAGGTCCGTGCAGCCAACACCCTGGCTTTCACCCAGAGGGGGAGTGCTACCGTAGTCGGGCCTGCTTACGACCGGAGTCACCTGGAGGCAGGTTGCGAGTTCTGCGGGGCATGCGTATCTGTTTGCCCTACCGGAGCCCTTTCGGAGAAGACTCGGAAATGGGACGGCCCGCCGGACGGCGAGCAGATTACCCAGTGCCCACTTTGTGGTGTTGGCTGTCGAATGCGCCTATTGATAAAGGGTGACCGCGTGATCGGCAGCTTGCCCGCGGAGGACCCGCTGGTTAACGCCGGGCAACTCTGCGTAAAAGGGAGGTTCTGCGTCACCGAACTGGTAGGCTCCCACCGCCGGTTGAGGAAGCCGTCACGACTTGAGGATAACACCAGGGTGGACATTTCGTGGGATACGGCTGTTCAATTGGCTGCTGAAACTCTCTCCATCTGCCCGCCAAAACAATTCGCCCTTCTCATTTCGCCGGATAGTTGTAACGAGGATCTGTACGTTGCTCAAAAATTTGCTCGTGTCGTCATGCGCTCAAACAATATCGACACAAGTGCACGACTGATCTATCGCTCCGGCTTTGACTCTTACTTGAGCCTTATGAAAATGTCCGTGCCTCTTGCGGCAGGACCAGAGGCATCCACAATCCTCTGCATAGGTCTTGATACAAGGTTCGGAGGCTCTGTCGTCGGTGTTGCGATCAGGCAGTCTATCAAGCAGGGGGCAACGATTGTCACTATTCACCCACGGGACCACAATCTAGCACGGATTGCTCACAAATGGGTTCAGCCGAAGCCAGGCCAGGAGTTGGATCTCCTCAATTCGCTCGTGCAGTTGTCCGAAAAACAGGCAGCGCCTAGGTCGCTGCCAGCATCAAGGATGAAACGCGGAAGCATTACGGGTGACTTGTCGCATCTCGCTGATATGCTTATGTATAATTCGAACAAGGTGATTCTGGTAGGCTCGGAGTACCTGACATACCGAGACAGCCCACAAATCTTAGGAGCCATCGCTCAATTGGCCCAAAATATCGGCAGCGGAGTGTTCCCGGTAGCTGCCCAGGGCAATCTATTAGGATCGGTCCTGGCCGGGGCGTATGCTGAGCTTCTGCCTGGAGCATTTCCCCGGGATGATGAAAGCAGATTGAGTGAACTTCGAAAGATGTGGGGTGCCGATCTTTCCGATTTGGGGCGCGGATGGTCATCAGAACCGCTCTTCCGCGGACAGGGACTGAAAGCCCTTTATCTCATAGGAGAGGTTCCTTTCAAAGCTGATCCACCCGCAGATTTCTTGATATTCCAGAACATTTATCCGCCTCCTGACTCGTACCGAGCTGACCTTGTCCTTCCTTCCGCGGCATTTTCAGAGATGGACGGCACATTGATCAACGTCGAGGGAAGGATCCAGCGTGTGCGAAAAGCTGTGAATGCCCCGGGAGAAGCTTTGCCTGATTGGGACATACTGTGCAGGATCGCTCGCAAGATGGGATTCAAAGGGTTTGATTTCAGAACCGCCGGGGACATCCATCAAGAGATGTCGTTGATGATTGAAGGACTTTCGAATTTCCAGTCTCCTGATCGGGTGTCCCGTCCGCTCAAATGTGAAGGACGAATGACGGCTTCCCAAAGTGTTGCGCCAGTCCGCAGCGTAAAGGAGGCGGAATTCCCCTTCATTCTTACTACATCAATTTCTGAGCACACTTATCGAGGTTTTCCGATATCCGCGTGGGTTGATGGGGCCAAAGCGTTATTTGCCCAGGCAGCAGTGGAGATGAATCCTCAGGATGCAGAGCAAGCCGGGATATCTCAAGGAGATGAAGTATCGGTGATTTCGCGGACCTTCGAAACAACACTGAAAGCCAGTATCCTGAGCAGTCAGGAAAAAGGCAGGCTGCACATTACGCTGATTCATGGCGAATCCATCGGTGTTGACCCACATCCGGCGAGAATAGTGAAGAGCAATGTATAAGCTAGTATCAACACAGATGATTGTCCCTAACATCCACCTCCTGACTTTCGAGGCTCCGGCGGTGGCGCTCAACGTGCAGCCCGGCCAGTTTGTGATTCTGAGGGTGAACGACGAGGGCGAAAGAATCCCTCTTTCAGTGGCCGATTGGGATTCCGAAAGCGGGACCATCTCTGTTTGTATGATGAACGTGGGAAACACTACGGACCTACTGGCATCACTTAAGGATGGCAGCGATATCCCGACTGTCGTGGGTCCTCTCGGCAATCCCTCGGAAATAGAGAGATTCGGCACGGTAATGTGCCTCGCGGGATGTTATGGAATAGGAAGCATTTTCCCAATTGCAAGGGCTCTCAAGGAGAAGCAAAACCGGGTCATTACTGTCATGGAAGGCAGGAGTTCATACCTCTTTTACTGGGAAGACAAGCTGAGATCGGTCTCGGATGAACTCGTGCACATAACCCGCGATGGTTCAAAAGGTTACCGGGGTCACGTGGGCAGGCTCGCAGAGATAATAAGGTCCCTTGGAGAGCCGGTGGATAGGATCATAATTAACGGCTGCACGTCCCTTCTGAGAAGAGGATCAGAGGCAAGCCGACCCCTGGGCATAAACACCGTGGTAGGCCTCAACCCCATAATGATCGACGGGACCGGGATGTGTGGCGTATGCCGTATCACAGTCGGGTCGACCACCAAATTCGCGTGCGTGGACGGGCCGGATTTCGATGGCCATCAGGTCGATTGGGATGAGTTGTTTCAGCGCCGGAAACAATACATGAACGAAGAAATCATCCCTCTCAGGTCGAGCGGATGCGAGAGGCACTCTGAAAGACGGTAGAAAGAGCTATGCCTGACGTGGATTCAAAGAAATTGGACCTGAAGCGCAGGGAAATTCCAAAGCAGTCCCCCGAAGCTCGGACCCAAAATTTCAACGAGGTGGCGCTTGGATATCCCGCTGAGACGGCAGTTGAAGAGGCAAGGCGATGCTTACAATGTAAGAAGCCTAAATGCTTGACTAAATGCCCCGTGGAGATACAAATTCCCAAATTCATCAAATGCATTTCAGACAAAGACTTCCAAGCTGGAATAAAAGTGATCAAGCAGAAGAACCTTCTGCCTGCTGTATGCGGTCGAGTATGCCCTCAAGAAGAGCAGTGCGAAGGAGCCTGCGTTCTGGGCAAGCGAAAAGGGCAGATCGCAATCGGACGCCTCGAGCGCTTCCTGGCAGACTGGGAAGTGAAGCAGGGCGAGCCAGAGATACCGGAAATGATGCCTCACACAGGCAAAAAGGTTGCCGTCGTGGGAGGAGGGCCCGCTGGTCTCACAGTGGCGGGCGATCTGGTCAGGATGGGCCACAAGATCACTGTATTCGAAGCCTTGCACAAGCTGGGCGGGGTACTTGTCTACGGTATTCCGGAATTCAGGTTGCCCAAGGCCATAGTGAGCAGAGAGGTCGAATACCTACAACGCCTGGGCGTTGAAATGCTGACTGATTTCGTGGTGGGCAAAACCAGAAACCATGGAGAGCATTTTGGGAGAATATGACTCAGTGTTCGTCGGTACCGGTGCCGGGCTTCCATGGTTCATGAAAATCCCCGGAGAAAATCTGAATGGCGTCTATTCGGCAAATGAGTACCTGACCAGGATGAACCTCATGAAAGGATTTCTTTTCCCCACTTTCAGCACGCCCATAAAACATCATAAGAAAGTGGCTGTAGTGGGTGGAGGCAATGTCGCGATGGACTCGGCTGGAACAGCCCTGCGCCTGGGGGCGGAAGCGACGATCATTTACAGGAGGTCCAGGGAAGAGCTGCCCGCACGTTCGGAAGAGGTTGAAAACGCCGAGGAAGAAGGCGTCGTCCTCAATCTTCTCACCCTGCCGATTCGATACAACGGCGATGAAAACGGATGGGTAAAAGAGGTCCAGTGCCTGAAGATGGGGTTAGGCGAGCCCGACGCCTCAGGTCGTAGGACGCCGATTCCTATCGAGGGCTCCGAATTTACCATTAATGCTGATTCGGTCATATGCGCTATCGGAAACAGCCCGAACCCTCTCATTCCAGCGACTACTCGCGGGCTCGATGTTGGGAAAAAGGGCAATATAATCGCTGACGAAGAGACCGGAAAGACAAGCCTCGAAAAAGTGTGGGCCGGAGGAGACGTGGTCACGGGTGCGGCAACAGTCATACTCGCTATGGGATCTGGCCGTAAGGCCGCCAGATCAATGCAGGAGTATCTGAGCTTCTGCTGACCCGTTTAGCGACGTCCTTTCTTGCCAATCGTTCAACTGCGCAGGGTGCGGAAGAGTCGTCACAAAATAATCCTGATACTGTTATGGGCTTCTCATTCGAATGATGTAGTCATATCGATCCTCAAGATGCTGATCAAACGCGCGCGTGCATTGATATGAACCAATCCTACATCGGATATTGTTGATTCAAATATGTCCTTGGCCTCATTTTCAACATCTCTCAATTTGACTCCCTGGTTAAACTCAAGGATTATCCATATGCGGTGGAAGTTGATGATGAAACTTTCAAAAAAAATGAAGAGATATTTAATTTTTTAACAGAAGAAGCCAATAAACGGGGAATTTGGCAAATTCAAATGTTCTATAATATCATCGTTTCAAAGACTTTTGCAGAACATAACAATCTCAAAACCCAGGACAGGAACCGGCCAATTATTCCTCTTATAGCTGATTATACACGTAAATCTATTGCTGCATTTATTGAAAAATACCCGAACGTTGGCTTACTGGTCTGTTTAGGTGAAGCAATAAATACCGAAGAAGATGATGTTAAATGGTTTACCGAAACTATTATTTCGGGTGTAAAGGATGGATTAAAAGCGCTTGGGCGAACCGACGAACCGCCAATTATACTAAGGCAGCACGATACAAATGCCGCTTTGGTTATAAAACATGCACTGCCACTTTATGCTGATCGACAATTCCGGCTCGATGCGCGGGCCCCGATCACGGTCGCGGCGACCTGCGCCGACATTCTGGCGCGCACGCTGGAGCGCTGCGGCGTCAAGGTCGATATTCTCGGCTTCACCACCCGAGCCTGGAAGGGCGGCCAGTCGCGCGAGGCGTGGCTGCAGGCGGGCAAGCCGGCCAATCCCGGCCGACTGAACGATCTGCGCCACCTCATCTACAAGAGCGCCGACGCGCCGTGGCGGCGCGCGCGCAAGAACCTCGGCCTGATGATGCGCGAGGGGCTGCTCAAGGAGAACATCGACGGCGAGGCGCTCGATTGGGCGCATCAACGCCTGCTCGGGCGTCCCGAGCAGCGGCGCATCCTGATGATGATTTCCGACGGCGCGCCGGTCGACGATTTGACGCTTTCGGTCAATTCCGGCAATTATCTCGAGCGCCATCTGCGTCATGTCATCGAGGAGATCGAGACGCGTTCGCCGGTCGAGCTGATCGCCATCGGCATCGGTCACGACGTCACGCGCTACTATCGTCGCGCCGTGACGATCGTCGACGCCGAGGAGCTCGGCGGCGCGATGACGGAGAAGCTCGCCGAGCTGTTCGACGAGAAGGCGGCGCCGACGAAGGCGGGGCGGCCGGCGCGGGCGAAGAGCAAAGCGGCATAGGAGATCGCGTCGCGCCGCCGGCCTATTGCGTCGGCCGTTCGTCGGCGATGATCTTGCCGTCGTTGGGCAGGGCGCCGGGGGCGACGAATTCCACCGCGCCGCGCATCTTGGTCACGCTCTGCAGCGTCGCCGCGACCTCTTGCGCCAGGCCCGCTCGCGGGCCGAGGCCTCGGCGGCGAGGATCATCGCGTCCTGCTCGCCTTCGCGGCGAACGATCAGCCGCACCGCGCCGAGCTCGGGATGACGTTTGCCGACTTCGACGACCTGCGAGGGATGGACGAACAGGCCCTTGATCTTGGTCGTCTGATCGGCGCGCCCCATCCAGCCCTTGATGCGCGCGCGCCGCGTCGGGCGAAGCGGGCAGGAAGGCCGAGAGGTCGCCGGTGGCGAAGCGCAACAAGGGATAATTGGCGCCCAGGCGGGTGACTACGACCTCGCCGACCTTGCCCTCGGCGACGGGATCGCCCGCGCCCGGCGTCACGATTTCGAGCAGCACGCGCGTCGCTGACCATCAGGCCCGGCGCCACCGCGCCGTCCGCGGCGTCGGTCTCGTAGGCGATCACGCCGAGTTCGGCGGTGGCGTAGGCCTGCCGCGTCTTGACGCCGCGCCGCTCCAATTCGGCGCGCAGGCTCGGAGGCAGCGCCGCGCCGGAAACCAGCGCCTTGCGGATCGAGGAGACGTCGAGGCCGGCCTCGCCCGCCTTGTCGAGCAGGATCTTGAGAAAATCCGGCGGGCCGCAATAGGTCGTCGGGCCGAGATGGGCGATCGCCTGCAACGTCTGTTCGGTATTGCCGGGTCCGGCCGGGATCACGGCGCAGCCGAGCGCATGCGCGCCGCTCTCCATGATGCGCCGCCGGGGGTGAGGTGGTAGGAGAAGCAATTGACGACGATCTCGCCGGCGGCGAGGCCGGCGGCGGCGAGCGCCCGCGCCGCGCCCCAATAATCCGTCGCCGTGATCCTGCGGCTCGAAGATTGCTCCGGGCGAAGCGAACAGGCGCTTGAAGCGGCCCGGCGCCGTCGCCGCGATGCCGCCGAAAGGCGGCGCGGCGCGTTGCATCGCGGCGAGTTCGGACTTGCGCAGCACGGGAATGCGGGAAAGATCGGCGGGCTGCGCAGCGCGCCGATCTCGACGCCTTCGAGCTGCCTGGCGAGCGCCGGGCTTTGCGCCCGCAGCGCCGTCAACGCTTCGCGCAAGCGCGGCCATGCCAGCGGATTCGTCGGATCGTTCGTCCTCCATGACTCGTTCTCCTCGAGTCGAAGCGTTCGCGTGTCAGCCCTCACCCCGATCCTCTCCGCATGGGCGCTTACAGCGCCTCGTCCGGGCTATGCGGGGGAGAGGGAATTCGAATCCGTCACGCCAGCCAGCGTTTGCGGCGCCGGTAGCTCTTGACGTCGCGGAAGGAGCGGCGATCGCGCCGCCGACGCCGAGGTAGAATTCGCGCACGTCCTCGTTGCCGCGCAGCGCGCTCGCTTCGCCGTCGAGCACGACCCGGCCGTTTTCCAGGATATAACCGAATCCGGCGTAACGCAGCGCGATATTGGTGTTTTGCTCGGCGAGCAGGAAGGAGACTTTTTCTCGCTCGTTGAGATCGCGCACGATCTCGAAAATCTCCTCGACCACTTGCGGCGCGAGGCCCATCGAAGGCTCGTCGAGCAGGATGAGTTCGGGCTTCGACATCATCGCGCGGCCGATCGCGCACATCTGCTGCTCGCCGCCCGAGGTATAGCCGGCCTGCGAGCCGCGGCGCTGTTTCAGGCGCGGGAAATAGGCATAGATCGCCTCGAGATCGCGGGCGATCGCGGCGCGCCCGTCGCGGCGCGTGAAGGCGCCGGTCATCAAATTCTCTTCGATCGTGAGATGGCCGAAGCAATGGCGCCCCTCCATCACCTGAATGGCGCCGCGGCGCACGAGTTCGTTGGGCGAGATTGATCGACCCGCTCGCCCTTGAAGCGAATCGCGCCCTTGGTCACCTCGCCGCGCTCGGCGCGCAACAAGTTGGAGATCGCCTTCAACGTCGTGGTCTTGCCGGCCCCGTTGGCGCCGAGCAACGCGACGATCCCGCCCTTGGGCACGCCGAGCGAAACGCCTTTCAGCACGAGAGCGACGCTGTTGTAGATGACCTCGATGTTGGCGACGTCGAGGATGGGGGCGGCGGGTCAGCGGCTCATCCCGCGCGCGACCCTCACCCTAACCCCTCTCCCGCTAGGGCGGGGAGGGGAGAAGCGCTCTTCCCTTCTCCCGCATGCGGGAGAGGGTCGCCGAAGGGCCGCGGACGAATGCCGCGCATTCGCCTTGGGATGAGGGCGTCGCTCACGACTTGTTGTCGCACGGCTCGCTGCGCTTCGGCCAACCCGCGTTCTTCTCGGCATAGGCCTTGGCGGCTTCGTCGATCAGCGGCTGGACCTTGTCGGTCGCGGGCGCGATGGGATCGCTGACCTTCACCCATTTCGCGCCGTCCCATTGCTGGACGAAGGTCGCGCTGTGGCTGTTGTGGTCGGCGCAGGTCAGCTTGAACGGCGAGGCGAAGCCCTCGAGGCCCAGCGCCTTGAAGCGCGCGGCGTCGAGATCGAGGTTCTCCAGTCCGCGGCGCACGTCCTCGCCGGTCACGACCTTCTTGCCCGTGACCTTCTGCGCTTCGGCGATCGCCTTCGGCGATCAGCATCGAATTGTAGACGCCGTGGTCGTAGAGGACCTGGCCGAATTCGCCGGCCGGGGTCTGGCTCTTGCCCGCGTCGATGACGAGCTTCTTGATGTCGGCGAAGGCGGGATAGTCGGCGCCCGGTGCCGTGCCAGTTGAGCTCCTTGAAGCCCTTGGCGCCGTCGCCCGCCGGCGGCGGCGTCGTTGTCGCCCGGCCACCAGATCGAGACGAACTTGTCCATCGGGAAGCCCGCCTTGATCGCTTCCTTGATCGCGGTGGCGTTCATCGCGCCCCAGCCGTACATCATCAGGAAATCCGGCTTGTCGCGGCGGATGTCGAGCCATTTGGCCGCCTGGTTCTGCATGTCGGCGGGCGCGACGGGATAGAGCTTCAGATTGAAGCCGGATCCTTGGCGACCGACTGGAAGAACGGCATCGCCTCCCTGCCGAAGCCGGCGTCGAAATAGAGATAGCCGATCGTCTTGCCCTTCAGCGCGTCGATCGAGCCGCCGCCGACATATTTGAGGATTTCCGAGGCGCCGTCCCAGTAGGTCGCCGGCGGATTGAAGATCCAGGGAAACACGTCGCCCCTGGCGGACGCCGAAAGGCCATAGGCCATCGACAGGATCGGGATCTTGTCGACCGAGGCCTTGGGGATCAGCGACAGCGTGATGCCGGTCGACCAGGGATTGACGAGCACCGGGTTCTTCGGCTTGACCGAATCGTAGCATTCCAAGCCCTTCTTGGTGTCGTAGCCGGTCTCGCATTCGTCGATGGCGAGCTTGACGCCGCCGATGCCGCCGTCGCGCGCGTTGAGCATGGCGAGGTAATCGTGCATGCCGTCGGCGATCGGCGTTCCCGAGCCGGCGAACGGCCCGGTGCGATAGGTGAAGAGCGGAACGTAGATCGAATTGTCGGCGAAGGCGCTGGTGGCGGCCGGCGCGGCGAGCGCCAGCGCGAGGGCGCAGCCGAGCCCTCTGAAAGCGTAGGTCTTCTTCATGACGTTTTCTCCTGACAATTTTGAACTCTTCCGGCTCGCTCTAATAGGGGAACGGCCAGACGCGGAGCTTTTGCTTGGCCGTTCGCCACAGCCGGGCGAGACCGTGCGGCTCGACGATGAGGAACAAGATGATCAAAGCGCCGGTGACGATGAAGGTCAAATGATCGATCGTCGCGGACGCGATGGTCAGGCCGATCATCGAGGGCAGCGCGCGCAGCGCGATCGGCAGGAGATGAATGATCGTCGCGCCGAAGAACGCGCCGACGATCGACCCGAGGCCGCCGATCACCACCATGAACAGCAAATCGAACGACAGGTCGATGTTGAAGGCCTCCGGCTCGGCCGCGCCGAGCCAGAGAAAGACCATCATCGCGCCGGCGACGCCGATATAGAACGAGGACACCGCGAAGGCGAGCAATTTGGCGCGCAGCAGCCGGATGCCGATCAATTCGGCGGCGATGTCCATGTCGCGCACCGCCATCCACATGCGCCCGATGCGGCCATGCACGATGTTCGAGGCGATCCACGCCATCGCGGCGACGATGGTCGAGCGCGACGTAATAGCGCGTCGACCGGCGTCGCGTTGGGGCCCGTCATCGGCAGGCCGAACAGCGTGTGCGTCGCAACCTCGATCGCGCCGGAATTGTTGTAGTTGTAGAGCCAGGGAACGCGGGCGAAGCACCATTCGAGAAAGAACTGCGCCGCGAGCGTGGCGACGGCGAGATAGAAGCCCTTGATGCGCAGGCTCGGCAGGCCGAACACCACGCCGACCGCGCTCGACACGAATCCCGAGGCGAGAATCCAGACGAGAATATTGACCTGCGGAAACAAGGTCTCGAGCTTGTAGCAGGCGTAGGCGCCGACGCCCATGAAGCCCGCCGAGCCGAGCGACAGCAGGCCGGTGTAGCCGGTGAGGATGTTGAGCCCGATCGCGGCGAGCGAAAAGACGAGGAACGGGATCATCATCGTGTTCAGCACGAACTCATCGCCGGTGAGCGGGAATGACGATGAAGGCGACCGCCAGAATCAGCGCGAGGCCGATCCGGTCCTGGCGAATCGGAAAGATCGCCATGTCGGCGGCGTAGGTCGTCTTGAACTGGCCGGCCTCGCGATAGAACAAGAGACTCCCTATCATTACGGCAGCGCGCTCCGCGCGTCTAGCGGCGCTCGCGGTTGCGCGCTGAAGCGCGCAATGCACTCCTCGTGAACGGGACTCGGGATGCCTCGCTTCTAAATCCTCTCGATGATGCGCTCGCCGAACAGGCCTTGCGGCCGGAACAGCAGGAAGACCAGCGCGATGAAATAGGCGAGCCAACTCTCGATGCCGCCGCCCATCAGCGGGCCCCAGTAGAATTCGCCGAGCTTCTCGCCGATCCCGATGATGAGGCCGCCGACGATCGCGCCGGGAATGGAGGTCAGGCCGCCGAGAATCAGCACCGGCAGCGCCTTCAGCGCGATCACCTGCAGCGCGAAAGAAACTTCCGAGCGCGCGCCCCACATGATGCCGGTCGCCAGCGCCACGACGCCCGGCGGCGAACCAGACGATGACCCAGATCTGATTGAGCGAAATGCCGACCGACAGCGCCGCCTGATGATCGTCGGCGACCGCGCGCAAGGCGCGGCCGATGCGCGTCTTCTGGAAGAACAGGCGCGAGCGCGGCGACCATGACGATCGCGATCGCCGCCGCGGCGATGTCGAGCTTCTGCAGCGTGACCGAGCCGCCGAGAATATGGAAGTCGAGCGCGCCGCTCGGCAGAAACAGCTCCTGCGTGATCATGGTTTTCGGATTGCCGCCGAACACGAGTTCGCCGAAGCCGATCAGGAAATAAGTGACGCCGAACGTCGCCATCAGGAGCATGATGTCGGGCTGGTTGACGAGCGGGCGCAGCACCAGCCGCTCGATGCCGACGCGCGAGCACATACATGACGCGATGGTCGCGCAGCAGCGCGAACCAGGCGGGAACGCCCTTCTCGTGCAGCCCGACCAGCGTCAGCGCCGCGAACACCATCATGATGCCCTGCGCGAAATTGAAGACGCCCGAGGCCTTGTAGATCAGCACGAAGCCGAGCGCGATCAGCGCATAGAGCACGCCGCCGACGAAGCCCTCCCAGATCGTCTGGACGAGCAGATCCGGCGCCGAGACCATCTGCGCGAAGGGATCGAGGAAGATCGCGTGCAGGAGGTTCATCGCGGAAACCTTTTCATCGTCCCTGCCTCAATGCGCTACGCCGAGATAGGCGTCGATCACCTTCGGATCGGCCTTGACGACGTCGGGAACGTCGTCGGCGATCTTGCGGCCGTATTCGAGCACGACGACGCGGTCCGACAGATCCATCACCACGCCGATGTCGTGCTCGATCAGCGCGATGGTCGCGCCCAGATGCCGGTTCGCCTCGACGATGAAGCGGCTCATGTCCTCCTTTTCCTCGAGATTCATCCCCGCCATCGGCTCGTCGAGCAGCAGCAGCTCCGGCTCCATCGCCAGCGCGCGGCCGAGCTCGACCCGCTTCTGCAGGCCATAGGGCAGGGCGCCGACCGGCGTCTTGCGGATATGCTCGATCTCGAGAAAGTCGATGATCCCTTCGCAGAACGCGGCGATGCTCGATCTCCTCGTCGAGCGCCGGGCCGTGGCGCAAGCGCCTGCCAGAACAGGCCTTTCTTCATGCGCAGATTGCGACCGGTCATGATGTTGTCGAGCGTCGTCATGCCCTTGAACAGCGCGACGTTCTGGAAGGTGCGCGCGATGCCCTGGCTCGCCGCTTCGTAAGGGCGCATGCGCGAGCGCGCCTCGCCGCGAAACAGGATGCGTCCGTTTTGCGGCTGATAGAAGCCGTTGATGACGTTGAGCATCGAGGTCTTGCCGGCGCCGTTGGGGCCGATGATGGCGCGGATTTCCCCTTTTCGGATATCGAAGGAGACGTCCGAAATCGCGCTTCACGCCGCCGAACGAGAGCGAGACGTTCTCGAGCGAAAGAAGCGGCTCGCCGCCCATTTCGCGCGTCTCGCGCTCATGCGCGCGCGCTCCGGCGTCGCGGCGGATAGAGCGGCATGTCGACGATCTTGCGAGAGCCGACGAGCCTGCCCTTGCGGCCGTCCTCGTATGTGATTTCGGCCGAGATCGCGGCCTCGGTCGCCCCGTTGTAGAGGCCCTCGACGAGCCTCGCGTAGCGCTCGGCGATGAAGCCGCGGCGCACCTTCTGGGTTCGCGTCACTTCGCCGTCGTCGGCGTCGAGCTCCTTGGGCAGGATGAGGAAGCGGCGAATTTGCGCGCCCGCCATCACCGGCTCGCTCGCCAGCGAGCGGTTGACCGCGTCGACGTGCGCTGCGATCAGCTCATAGACGAGAGGGTTGCCGGCGAGTTCCTGATAGGAGGCGTAGGCGACGTTGTTGCGCTCGGCCCAATTGCCGACCGAGGCGATCTCGATGTTGAGCATCGCGGCGACGAAGTCGCGCCCGTCGCCGATCGCCACCGCCTCGCGGATGTCGGGAAAGAACTTCAGCTTGTTCTCGATATATTTGGGCGCGAACAGCTGCCCGCCGGCGAGCCGGCCGACATCCTTGGCGCGGTCGATGATCTTGAGCTGTCCGTCGGGCTCGAGGAAGCCGGCGTCGCCGGTCTTGACGTAGCCGTCGGGCGTCAGCGCCTCGCGCGTCTTCTCCTCGTCGCGGAAATAGCCGACGAACATGCCCGGCGACTTGAACTGCACCTCGCCGTCGGCCGAAGATCCGCAAGTCGACATTGGGCGCGGGCGGCCCGACGGCGTCCGAGCGCACCGCGCCGTCGGGCTGCAGGGTGAGATAGAGAAAGGCTTCGGTCTGGCCATAGAGTTGCTTGAGGTTGAGGCCGAGCGAGCGATAGAAGGCGAAGAGATCGGCGCCGATCGCCTCGCCCGCGGTATAGGCGACGCGATCGGCGCGGACCTCTTCGCGTTCTATCGCTCGCTCGGCCTCAACCTCAAACAGCTCTATGGTCAAACAGAGGCGTTTCCTACGCGACCGCCCAGGCCGACGGCGCCGTCGCGCGCCGACACGGTCGGGCCGCCCGCGCCGCACGTCGAGCTGCGCATCGCCGCGGACGGCGAGGTGCAGTTCAAGTCGCCGGGCATGTTCGTCGACTATTACCGCGAGCCCGACAAAACGCGCGAGGCGCTGACCGAGGACGGCTTCGTCAAGACGGGCGACGCGGGCTTCTTCGAACCCGACGGCCAACTCAAGATCGTCGACCGCGCCAGGGACGTCGGCCGCCTCGCTGACGGGCAGTTGTTCGCGCCCAAATACATCGAGAACAAGCTCAAGTTCTTCTCCGAGTCCGCCAGGCGGTGGCGATCGGCGACGGCCGCGACTTCGTCGCCGTCATGCTCAACATCGAGTTGGCGTCGGTCGGCAATTGGGCCGAGCGCAACAACGTCGGCTACGCCTCCTATCAGGAGCTGGCAGGTCACCCGCGCGTCGCCGAGCTGATCGCCAAGCACGTCGACGCGGTCAATCGCGCGCTGGCGAGCGAACCCGGCGATGGCGGGCGCGCAAATCAGGCGGTTTCTCATCCTGCCCAAGGAGCTCGACGCCGACGACGGCGAACTGACGCGCACGCAGAAGGTGCGCCGCGGGTTCATCGCCGAGCGCTATGCGCCACTGGTCGAAGGTCTTTATAACGGTTCCCCTGAGGCCGCGATCTCGGCCGAGATCACTTACGAGGACGGCCGCAAGGGCAAGCTCGTCGGCTCGTCCAGGATCGTCGACATGCCGATCTATCCGGCGACGACGCCGAGCCGCGCCGCATGAACGCGAGGCACGCGACCGCAGCCGGCGAGGCGCTTCTTTCCCTCGAGCACGTTTCGCTCTCGTTCGGCGGCGTGAACGCGATTTCGGACGTCTCGTTCGATATTCGCAAAGGGGAGATTCCGCGCCATCATCGGCCCCAAC
Source organism: uncultured delta proteobacterium (assembly GCA_963828085.1). GTDB lineage: Bacteria > Desulfobacterota > Desulfomonilia > Desulfomonilales > Desulfomonilaceae > CAWBBA01. The sequence continues at coordinate 12,357 of CAWHDO010000014.1, read as the reverse complement.
GGCGTGGCAAGACCTCGATGCTCAACGTCATCAACGGCTTCTATCAGCCTCAAATCGGCCGCATCCTGTTTCGCGGCGAGGCGCGCTCGCGCATGCGCCCTTACGAAGCGGCGAGCCAGGGCATCGCGCGAACCTTTCAGAACGTCGCGTTGTTCAAGGGCATGACGACGCTCGACAACATCATGACGGGCCGCAATCTGCGCATGAAGAAAAATCTGTTCTGGCAGGCGCTTCGCCATGGCCCGGCGCTCGAAGAAGAAATCGCGCATCGCCGGGTTTGCGAGAATCATCGATTTTCTCGAAATCGAGCATATCCGCAAGACCCGGTCGGCGCCCTGCCCATACGGCCTGCAAAAGCGGGTCGAGCTCGGGCCGCGCGCTGGCGATGGAGCCGGAACTGTTGCTGCTCGACGAGCCGATGGCCGGGATGAATCCGAGGAAAAGGAAGACATGAGCCGCTTCATCGTCGAGGCGAACCGGCATCTGGCGCGACGGTCGCGCTGATCGAGCACGACATCGGCGTGGTGATGGATTTGTCGACCCGCGTCGTCGTGCTCGAATACGGACGCAACATCGCCGACGACGTTCCCGACTCTCAAGCCGATCCGAAGGTGATCGACGCCTATCTCGGCGTGGCGCATCGAGGCAGGGACGCGAAGGGTTTCCGCGATGAACCTCCTGCACGCGATCTTCGTCGACCCGTTCGCGCAGATGATCTCGGCGCCCGACCTGCTGTCCAGACGATCTGGGAGGATTTCGTCGGCGGCGTGCTCTACTCGCTGATCGCGCTTGGCTTCGTGCTCATTTTCAAAGCCTCGGGCATCTTCAATTTCGCGCAGGGCATCATGATGGTGTTCGCGGCGCTGACATTGGTCGGGCTGCACGAGAAAGGCGTTCCCGCGTGGATCGCGCTGCTGGCGACTATCGGATCATGTATGTCCTCGCGTCGGCATCGAGCGGTCGTGTTGCGCCCGCTGGTCAACCAGCCCGACATCATGCTGTTGATGGCGACGTTCGGGATCACCTACTTCCTGATCGGCTTTGGCGAACTCGTGTTCGGCGGCAACCCGAAATCGATGATCACGCAGGAGCTGCTCCTGCCGAGCGGCGCGCTCGACTTCAGATCCTCGGCGGCTCCGTCACGCTGCAAAACTCGATATCGCCGCGGCGGCGATCGCGCTTTCGATGGTCGCCACGCTCGGCCTGTTTTTCCAGAAGACGCGCATCGGCCGCTCCTTGCGCGCGGTCGCGACGATCATCAGGCGGCGCTGTCGGTCGGCATTTCGCTCAATCAGATCTCGGTCGTCGTCTGGTTCGCCGCGGGCGTGGTGGCGCTGGCGACGGGAATCATGAGGACGCCGCTCGGAAGTCTCCTTCGCGCTGCAGGTGGTCGCGCTGAAGGCGCTGCCGGTGCTGATTCTCGGCGGCCTGACCTCCATTCCCGGCGCGATCGTCGGCGGCCTCATCATCGGCATCGGCGAGAAGCTCGGCGAGTTCTACTGGAGCCCACTGATCGGAGCGGCATCGAGAGTTGGCTCGCCTATTTCATCGCGCTGGCCTTTCTGCTGTTCCGGCCGCAAGGCTTGTTCGGCGAGCGCATCATCGAGAGGATTTATTGAGGTGACGGGAACATTGCGGCTTCAGACGAAGCAGCCATAACGCCGAGGACGCAATATGATGTTTTACCGTGAAGCCGGACAATTCAAGACGACTTACGCCGCCGACATGGCGATTTTTCCGATTCGACAGGACCGGATCGGCGTCGCACTGATCCTGGCGGCGCCTTTGTCGTGATTCCCGTCACCGGCGATCAGTTCGTGCTCAATACGATGATGATCCCGTTCCTCGTCTTTTCGCTCGCCGCGATCGGTCTCAACATTCTCACCGGCTACACCGGCCTTCTGTCGCTCGGTTCGGCGGGATTTGATGGGCAGTCGGCGCCTATGCCTGCTACAAACTCGAGACGTTTTTCCCTCAGGTCAACATTCTCGTCTGGATTCTCGCCTTGGGATTGGTGTCGAGCGCGGTCGGCGTGCTGTTCGGCCTGCCGAGCCTGCGCATCAGGGCTTCTATCTCGCCGTCGCGACGCTGGCGGCGCAGTTCTTTCTCGAATGGTGCTTCGCGCGGGTTGCCCTGGCTCTACAACTACAACGATTTGGGCGCGATCGAGGTGGAAACGAAAACGCTGTTCGGCCTGCCGGTGACGGGCCCGCCGCCCGCCGCTTACGCGCTATTACGTGGCGCTCTGCATCGTCGTGGCGATGGCCTGGATCGCCTCGAACATCGTGCACGGCCGCATCGGCCGCATGTGGATGGCGGTCAGGGACATGGACATCGCGGCCGATTGATCGGCATCCGGCTGCTGCGCGCCAAATTGCTCGCCTTCGCGGTCTCCTCGTTCTACATCGGCGTCGCCGGCGCAATGATGGTCTTTCTCTGGCTCGGCGCGGCCGAACCGGAGGCCTTCAACATCAACCTGTCGTTCCAACTGCTGTTCATGGTGGTGATCGGCGGCCTCGGTTCGATCGTCGGGGCGTTCTTCGGCGCGACGATCATTCATCTCCTGCCCATCGCGCTGCGCGCCCTGCCTGCGATGATCGGCCTCAACATCGCGTCTGCGACGATCGATCATTTGACCTTCATCGTCACCGGCGCTTTGATCATCCTTTCCTAATCGTCGAGCCGCACGGTCTCGCCCGGCTCTGGCGAACGGCCAAGCAAAACTGCGCGTCTGGCCGTTCCCCTATTAGGCAGCCAAAGACGTCATTTCGGAGGAAACGTCATGAAGAAACATTACGCTTTCGAGGGCTCGGCTGCGCCCTCGCGCTGGCGCTCGCCGCGCCGGCCGCCACCAGCGCCCTCGCCGACGAATTCGATCTACGTGCCGCTCTTCACGTACCGCACCGGGCCGTTCGCCGGCTCGGGAACGCCGATCGCCGACGGCATGCACGATTACCTCGCCATGCTCAACGAGCGCGACGGCGGCATCGGCGGCGTCAAGCTCGCCATCGACGAATGCGAGACGGGTTACGACACCAAGAAGGGCCTGGAATGCTACGATTGGTCAAGCCGAAGAACCCGGTCATCGTCAATCCCTGGTCGACCGGCATCACGTTGTCGCTGATCCCCAAGGCTTCGGTCGACAAGATCCCGATCCTGTCGATGGCCTACGGCCTTTCCGCCTCCGCCAGGGGCGACGTGTTTCCCTGGATCTTCAACCCGCCCGCGACCTATTGGGACGGCGCCTCGGAAATCCTCAAATATGTCGGCGGCGGCTCGATCGACAAGCTCAAGGGCAAGACGATCGGCTATCTCTATTTCGACGCCGGCTTCGGCAAGGAGCCGATCCCGCTCTTTCAGTCGCCGCCAAAGACGTCGGCTTCAATTTGAAGCTCTATCCCGTCGCGCCCGCCGACATGCAGAACCAATCGGCCAATTGGCTCGACATCCGCCGCGACAAGCCGGATTTCCTGGTGATGTACGGCTGGGGAGCGATGAACCCGACCGCGATCAAGGAAGCGGTCAAGGCGGGCTTCCCGATGGACAATTCGTCTCGATCTGGTGGCCGAACGACAGCGACGCGGCCGCCGGCGGCGAGGCGCCAAGGGCTTCAAGGAGCTCAACTGGCATGCGACCGGGACCGACTTTCAAGCTCTGCGCGACATCAAGAAGCTCGTCATCGACGCGGGCCAGAGCCAGACCCCGGCCGAGGAATTCGGTCAGGTGCTCTACGACCGCGGCGTCTACAATTCGGTGCTGATCGCCGAAGCGATCGCCGAGCGCAGAAGATCACCGGCAAGAAGGTCGTCACCGGCGAGGACGTGCGCCGCGGACTCGAGAACCTCGATCTCGACGCCGCGCGCTTCAAGGCGTTGGGCCTCGAAGGCTTCGCGGCGCCGTTCAAGCTGACCTGCGCCGACCACAACAGCCACAGCGCGACCTTCGTCCAGCAATGGGACGGCGCGAAATGGGTGAAGATCAGCGATCCGATCGCGCCGGCGACCGACAAGGTCGAGCCGCTTCTCGATGAAGCCGCCAAGGCCTATGCGGAGAAGAACGCGGGTTGGCCGAAGCGCAGCGAGCCGTGCGACAACAAGTCGTGAGCGAGCTTCGCCCTCGTCCCAGAGGCGCATGCGTAGCATTCGCCCGCGTCGCTCGGCGACCTTCTCCCGTAACGGGAGAAGGGAAAAGCCCCTCTCCCGCTGCGGGAGAGGGGTTGGGGTGAGGGTCGCGCCACGATGACCGCTGACGCCCCCGCCCCCATCCTCGACGTCGCGAACATCGAGGTCATCTACAACAGCGTCATTCTCGTGCTGAAGGGCGTTTCGCTCAGCGTGCCCAAGGGCGGGATCGTCGCGTTGCTCGGCGCCAACGGCGCCGGCAAGACCACCACGCTGAAGGCGATCTCCAACCTGCTGCGCGCCGAACGCGGCGAGGTCACCAAGGGCGCGATCCGATTCAAGGGCGAGCGGGTCGACCAGTTTCGCCCAACGAACTCGTGCGGCGCGGCGCCATCCAGGTGATGGAGGGGCGCCATTGCTTCGGCCATCTCACGATCGAAGAGAACTTGCTGACCGGCGCCTTCACGCGGCGCGACGGGCGCGCGGCGATCGCCCGCGATCTCGAGGCGATCTACGCCTATTTCCCGCGCCTGAAACAGCGCCGCGCCCGCAGGCCGGCTATGCCTCGGGCGGCGAACAGCAGATGTGCGCGATCGGGCGCGCGATGATGTCGAAGCCCGAATTGGTCCTGCTCGACGAGCCTTCGATGGGCCTGGCGCCGCAAGTGGTCGAGGAGATTTTCGAGATCGTGCGCGATCTCAACGCGCGAGAAAAAGTCTCCTTCCTGCTCGCCGAGCAAAACACCAATATCGCGCTGCGTTACGCCGGTTTCGGCTATATCCTGGAGAACGGCCGGGTGGTGCTCGACGGCGAGGCGAGCGCGCTGCGCGGCAACGAGGACGTGCGGGAATTCTACCTCGGCGTCGGCGGCGCCGATCGCCGCTCCTTCCGCAACGTGAAGAGCTACCGGCGCCGCAAACGGTGGCTGGCGTGAGGGGGGCGGGCGCGATCGAGGAGAGAGCGACAGATGAGCGACGAATCCGCTGGGATGGCCGCGCTGCGCGAAGCGTTGACGCGCCTGCGGAGGCAAAGCCCGGCGCTCGCCGGCAGCTCGAAGGCGTCGAGATCGGCGCGCTGCGCCGCCGCGCCGATCTCGCGCGCATTCCCGTCTTGCGCAAGTCGGCTCTCGCCGCGATGCAGCGCGCCGCGCCGCCCTTCGGCGGCGTCGCGGCGACGGAGCCGGGCCGCTTCAAGCGCCTGTTCGCTTCGCCCGGATCGATCTTCGAGCCGCAGGATTACGGCGAGGATGTTGGGGCGCGGCGGCGGCGCTCGCCGCCGCCGGCCTCACCGCCGGCGAAATCGTCGTCAATTGCTTCTCCTACCACCTCACCCCCGGCGGCTTCATCATGGAGAGCGGCGCGCATGCGCTCGGCTGCGCCGTGATCCCGGCCGGGCCCGGCAATACCGAACAGACGTTGCAGGCGATCGCCCATCTCAAGCCCGACGGCCTATTGCGGGCCGCCGGATTTTCTCAAGATCCTGCTCGACAAGGCGGGCGAGGCCGGCCTCGACGTCTCCTCGATCCGCAAGGCGCTGGTTTCCGGCGCGGCGCTGCCCGCGAGCCTGCGCGCCGAATTGGAGCGGCGCGGCGTCAAGACGCGGCAGGCCTACGCCACCGCCGAACTCGGCGTGATCGCCTACGAGACCGACGCCGCGGACGGCTCCCTGGCGCCGGGCCTCGCGGTCAGCGACGCGGTCCTCCTCGAAATCGTCACGCCGGGCGGCGGGCGATCCGGTCGCCGAAGGCAAGGTCGGCGAGGTCGTGGTCACCCGCCTCGGCGCCAATTATCCCTTGCTGCGCTTCGCCACCGGCGACCTCTCGGCCTTCCTGCCCGCTTCGCCCGGCGAAAAGCCGCGCGCATCAAGGGCTGGATGGGGCGCGCCGATCAGACGACCAAGATCAAGGGCCTGTTCGTCCATCCCTCGCAGGTCGTCGAAGTCGGCAAACGCCATCCCGAGCTGGGCGTCGTGCGGCTGATCGTTCGCCGCGAAGGCGAGCAGGACGCGATGATCCTCGCCGCCGAGGCTTCGAGCCCGCGAGCGGGCCTGGCGCAAGAGGTCGCGGCGACGCTGCAGAGCGTCACCAAGATGCGCGGCGCGGTGGAATTCGTCGCCCCCGGCGCCCTGCCCAACGACGGCAAGATCATCGCCGACGAACGGCCGGCGCAATAGAGCGCCGCCGGCGCGTCGCGATCCTACGCCGCTTTGCCCTTCGCCCGCGCCGGCCGCACCGTCTTCGCCGGCGCCGCCTTCTCGTCGAACAGCTCGGCGAGCTTCTCCGTCATCGCGCCGCCGAGCTCCTCGGCGTCGACGATCGTCACGGCGCGGCGATAGTAGCGCGTGACGTCGTGGCCGATGCCGATGGCGATCAGTTCGACCGGCGAGCGCGTCTCGATCTCCTCGATCACATGGCGCAGATGGCGCTCGAGATAATTGCCGGAATTGACCGAAAGCGTCGAATCGTCGACCGGCGCGCCGTCGGAAATCATCATCAGGATGCGCCGCTGCTCGGGCGCCCGAGCAGGCGCTGATGCGCCCAGTCGAGCGCCTCGCCGTCGATGTTCTCCTTCAGCAGGCCCTCGCGCATCATCAGGCCGAGGTTCTTGCGCGCGCGCCGCCACGGCGCGTCGGCGCTCTTGTAGATGAGGTGGCGCAGATCGTTCAGCCGGCCGGGATTGGCCGGCTTGCCCGCCTGCAGCCAGGCCTCGCGCGACTGGCCGCCCTTCCAGGCTCGGGTGGTGAAGCCGAGAATCTCGACCTTGACGCCGCAGCGCTCCAGCGTGCGCGCCAGGATGTCGGCGCAGGTCGCCGCGACCGTGATCGGGCGCCCGCGCATCGAGCCGGAATTGTCGATCAGCAGCGTCACCACCGTGTCGCGGAACTCCATGTCCTTCTCGCGCTTGAAGGACAGCGGCTGCTGCGAATCGATGACGACGCGCGGCAGGCGCGCCGTGTCGAGGATGCCCTCTTCGAGATCGAACTCCCAGGAGCGGTTCTGCTGCGCCATCAGCCGGCGCTGCAGCCGGTTGGCGAGGCGCGAGACGACGCTGGAGAGGTTCTGCAACTGCTTGTCGAGATAGTCGCGCAGGCGCTGCAATTCGTCGGGCTCGCACAGATCCTCGGCGTTGACCACCTCGTCGAATTTCGTCGTATAGGCCTTGTAGTCGGTCCCGCGCCGCTCGGCGCCCGACGAGGGCGCCGGCCGGTTCTCGGCCGCCTCCTCGGATTCGCCGGCCTCGGATTCGTCGGGAAATTCGGCCGAAGGCGCGTCGGCGGCCTCCATCGCGCCCTCTTCGAGCTCGTCGGCGGATTCCTCCGACGTCTCCATCTCCATCGAGTCCTTGGATTCCTGCTCCTCGCCCTCGCCTTCGGCCTCGTCGGCGTTCTCGGGCGGCGCGTTCTCGTCGGAAGCCTCCTCGTTTTCGTCGGCGTCGGCCTCCGATTCGCTGGCCATGTCGAGCGAGGCGAGCAGCCGATGCACGGACCTGGCGAAGGCGCGCTGGTCGAGAATGGCGCCGTCGAGCTTGTCGAGCTCGCCGCCCGCCTTGGATTCGACGATGGGGCGCCAGAGTTCGACCGACGCGGGAGCGCCCCGCCGGCGGCTTGAGGCCGGTCAGCCTTTCGCGCACCAGCATCGCGACCGCGTCCTCCAGCGGCGCCTCGTCGCGATCGCGCGCCTCGGCGAAGGGGCTGCGATGATAGCGGTCGTCGAGCATCGCGGTGAGATTCGAGGCGACGCCCTCCATGCGCCGCGCGCCGATCGCCTCGACGCGCGCCTGCTCGACCGCGTCGAACAGCGTGCGCGCCGCCGGATTGAGCGGCGCGTAGCGACGGTGGATCGCCTCGCTGTGGCAGGCCAGCCGCAGCGCCATCGAATCGGCGAGGCCGCGCAGGATCGCCGCCTCGCGCGGATTGGGCTTGCGCGGCGGCTCGGGCAGGCGCGCCCGCGCGCCCTCGGGGCCGCTGACGAGGGCGGGCTTGTCGGCGGTGAAGGCGATCTCCAGCTCGGGATGGCGGGCCATCGCGCGCGTGCACGAGGCGAGCGCGCGCTTGAACGGCTCGTTCGGCGCTTCCGCCTTGCCGGCGGGCTTGCGGTTGCTGCTGGGTTTGACGTCGACAGTCGCCATCGAGGGCGCCCTACTCAGCTCAGCGCGACGTTCAACGCGCTTTCCGGCAATTCCTGGCCGAAGCAGCGCTGATAGAACTCGGCGACCAGCGTGCGCTCGAGTTCGTCGCATTTGTTGAGGAAGGTCAGGCGGAAGGCGAAGCCGACGTCCTTGAAGATTTCGGCGTTCTCCGCCCAGGTGATCACCGTGCGCGGGCTCATCACCGTCGAGAGGTCGCCGTTGATGAAGGCGTTGCGCGTGAGATCGGCGACGCGCACCATCTTGTTGACGATGTCGCGCCCCTCCTTGCCGGCGCGATAGTGCGGCGCCTTGGCGAGCACGATTTCGACTTCCTTGTCGTGCGGGAGATAGTTGAGCGTCGCCACGATCGACCAGCGGTCCATCTGCCCCTGATTGATCTGCTGCGTGCCGTGATAGAGCCCCGACGTGTCGCCGAGGCCGATCGTGTTGGCGGTGGCGAACAGCCGGAAGCCCGGGTGCGGGCGGATGACGCGGCGCTGGTCGAGCAGCGTCAGCCGGCCCGAGACTTCGAGCACGCGCTGGATGACGAACATCACGTCGGGGCGGCCGGCGTCATATTCGTCGAAGCACAGGGCGATATTGTTCTGCAGCGCCCAGGGCAGAATGCCGTCGCGAAATTCGGTGATCTGCTTGCCGTCCTTCAGCACGATCGCGTCCTTGCCGACGAGATCGATGCGCGAGACGTGGCTGTCGAGATTGATGCGCACCAGCGGCCAGTTCAGCCGGGCGGCGACCTGCTCGATATGCGTCGACTTGCCGGTGCCGTGATAGCCGGTGATCATCACGCGGCGATTGAAGGCGAAGCCGGCCAGGATCGCGAGCGTCGTGTCGCGATCGAAGAGATAGTCGGGATCGAGATCGGGCACGTGCTCGTCGGGGGCCGAATAGGCCGGCGCCTCCATGTCCGAATCGATGTTGAAGACTTTTCGAACGGAAATTCGTTTGTCCGGCGCCCCGGCGACGGTTGGCGGCGTTTCGATCGGCGACGGCATAGGCGCGGCTTTCATCGGTCCTCCATGCCCCGTCGCCCGAGCGGCGGGGTGACAATTCTATATAGGTAACCTCGCCCCCGACAAAAAGCCGGCCGGGCCCTCGCGCTCTCGCGAATTCCAGCGCGGGCCTCCGGGCGGCCTTCAAACCAGCTTGTTCGCCCTCAGGTAATTATAGGCCTGAATGATTTCGCGCAATTTGTCTTCGGACGAGCGGTCGCCGCCGTTGGCGTCGGGATGATGGCGCTTGACCAGTTCCTTATAGCGCGCCTTGATCGTGATCTCGGTCGCGTTCGCGTCGAGGTCGAGGGCGGTGAGGGCCTTGAGCGCCAGCGCGTTGTAGCGCGGCGCGTCCGGCGCGCCGCCGGCGCGCCGCGCGCCGCGCCGGCGCATCGCGCGCGCCTCGGCGTAGATCGTTTCGTCGACGTGCTGCGCGCCCTGCGCGCCGCCGCGCGGCCCCATTTTCCAGGTCGGCCGGTGGCCGATCGTTTCCGCCTGACGAAACTTGGCGAGCGATTCGTCGTCCATCCCGCGAAAATAATCGTAAGTGGCGTTATATTCCCGGACATGGTCCATGCAGAAACAGAAATATTCGCCCTCGCGGTCGCGCCCTTTGGGCGCGCGGAACACGCCGTCGGCCTTGCAGCCGGGAAAGCTGCAAGGCGTGGCCGGGGCCGGCTCGGCGGGTTTGCGCGTGGGCTTGACCCGTATTCGATCGAACAGTCGCGAATTGAGATCCATTGGGAAACCTTAGGCGCCAACTCGCCGGCCGGCAAGCATCGAGTTGCAGAACGCCTCATTTTGGCGCCAAGCCGATAACGACCCGTGACCAAAACGCCACGCACGGGCCTGTCTTTGACAAGTCGCGCGCCTCGGGGCAAGTCGCGCGGCCAATCACGAGGGAAGCGGCCTCCATGACCATGAAAGAACGGATCGCGGCCAAATTGACGCAGGGCCTGCGCCCGACAAGGCTCGATATCGTCGACGAATCGGATCGCCACAAGGGCCATGCCGGCGCCCGCGAGGGCGGTGAAACGCATTACCGCGTCTATATCGTCAGCGAAAGCTTCGCCGGCAAGGGGAGGGTGGAGCGTCATCGCATCGTTTACGCCCTGCTCGCCGACGAATTCGCGGCCGGCGTCCACGCCCTCGCGCTGCAGACGCTGGCGCCCGGGGAAGCATGAGCGAAACGCGCCCGGCGCCGGGCTTCGGGCCTTACGCCTTCGAGCTCACCGAGGACGAGGCGCGCATCGCCGCGGCGCGCTCGGGCCTGCGACGGGCGCTCGCGGGGCGGCTGACGTCAGCTCATCTCGCGCCGCTCGCCGCCTTCGTCCTGGCGATCGCCTTCATCGCGATTCTGGCGCTGACGGGGCTCGTCGGCCGGCGCCACGGCGAGATCGCGCTGCTGCTGGCGACGGGCGCCTTCATGGTCCAGCGCCTGGCGACGCGCCGGCGGTTCCTCGCGGCGCGGCGCGCCAGCCTCGCCGAAATCGAGGCGATGCGGGCGGCCGGGCGCCTCGTCCTGAGCGTCGACGCGGCGGGCCTCGCCCTCGCCGGCGCGACGCCGCCGGCGCGCTGGGATTTCGCCGATTGCCTCGAGGTCGAGGACGCCGGCGGCCTCGTCTATCTCTGGCCGCGCTCGGGCCCGCCGGCGATCGTGCCGACCCGCGTCTTCGCCGGCGCCGAAGCCGCCGCCGGGTTCGTCGAATTCTTGCGCGGACGTCTGCCGCGTCGCCTTGCCCTGCCCCCGCCGGGCCGCTAGAAGGCGTCGCTCAACCCAGAGGAGACGGTCGTCGATGCGTATCGCAATGGTAGGCGCCGGCTACGTCGGTCTGGTCTCGGGCGCGTGCTTCGCCGATTTCGGTCACGAAGTCGTCTGCGTCGACAAGGACGCCGCCAAGATCGCCGCCTTGCGCGAAGGCCAGGCGCCGTTTTACGAGCCCGGCCTCAGCGAACTCGTCGTCGCCAACCAGCGCGCCGGCCGGCTTTCCTTCACCACCGACATCGTCGAGGGCATGCGCGGCGCTCAGGCCGTATTCATCGCGGTGGGCACGCCGACGCTTCCCGGCGACGGCGCGGCCGACATGCGCTACGTCTTTCAGGCGGCCCGCGAGATCGGCGACGCGATCAATTCCTTCGTCGTCGTCGTCAACAAGTCCACGTCCCCGATCGGAACCTGCGATGAGGTCGAGCGGTTGATCGGCGAACGCGTTCCCAAGGATCGTTTCGTCGTGGTCTCGAACCCGGAGTTCCTGCGCGAGGGCGCCGCGATCGACGATTTCAAACAGCCGGATCGCGTGGTCGTCGGCGTCGAGGACGACGCGGCGCGCCTCGTCATGCGCGAAATCTACCGGCCGCTCGAGCGCAACGGCAGCCCGATCGTCTATACGAGCCGGCGCACCTCGGAGCTGATCAAATACGCCGCCAACGTCTATCTCGCGATGAAGGTCACGTTCATCAACGAGATCGCCGATCTGTGCGAAAAGGTCGGCGGCGACGTGCTGGACGTGGCGCACGGCATCGGCCTCGACAAGCGCATCGGCCGCAAGTTTCTCAACCCGGGCCCCGGCTTCGGCGGCTCGTGCTTTCCCAAGGACACTCTGGCGCTGACGAAGCTCGCCGCCGACGCGCGCTCGCCGATGCGCCTCGTCGAAACGCTGGTCGACGTCAACGAGAAGCGCAAGGTCGCGATGGCGCACAAGATCATCAAGGCGTGCGGCGGCTCGGTCGCCGGCAAGACGATCGCGGTTCTCGGCCTGACCTACAAGCCGAACACCGACGACATGCGCGACGCCCCCAGTCTCGTCATCGTCCCGATCCTGCAAGCCCAGGGCGCGCGGATCGTCGCCTTCGACCCGGAAGGCGCCAAGTCGGCCGAGGCGCTGCTGCCCGGCGTCGAATTCGCCAGCGGCCCCTACGCCTGCCTCGAAGGGGCGGACGCGCTCGTCGTCATCACCGAATGGGACGCGTTTCGCGCGCTCGACCTCGCGCGCGTCAAGGCCGCCCTGCGCGAGCCGGTGGTCGTCGACCTGCGCAACATCTATTCCATGGAGACGATGAGCGCGCTCGGCTTCCGCTACGAGGGGGTCGGCCGCGGCG
>CAWHDO010000013.1:0-73628 GCA_963828085.1 uncultured delta proteobacterium | reverse complement strand
TCCTCATCGCTCTCATCCAGAAAGTCAAAGCTGGGCAGATCCTTCCCCTCCATTGGTGCCTCCACAATTCTGGCGTCTCTTACAATTTCATGCTGTCTGAGTTTGCCCAATTGCAATTGAACGTGGTGCGGTGTCCCAGGGACGGATCATTGCTGCTTGCAACCGGAATCATTCGGCTCCACCCCCAACTTCGTGGTCTTCGGGCCATCGACAGACCTCACGATCTGTCCTCAAATCCCCAGTAATATCCGGCACGTTTCAGAAAAGTTTCGACGGGCTCAAAATTGAGATCAACTGGTCCAGGAAAGCGAATTTCCCCCTACTCCCTGAGAATACCTCTCCATGCTGCTACGGTCAACCATAATAATCCTGGGTGCGTGTGCGTGCACCTACGGTGGGTGGAAGATGTCCATCGGACCTGCTGTCTGGACTTCCGACGGCACAAATCTGGCTAACTGGTCGTCCCTGAAAAACAAATCCCGCCTTGCCGTCATCGACCAACTGAGCGGGATTCTTGAAACTTTATGGTGCCGAGGGGCGGAATCGGACCCCGCCGACACAAGGATTTTCGAGTCCTCTGCTCTACCGGCTGAGCTACCTCGGCTCCAATGGCAGAGCATCATATATACAGGGAAGGGCCTTTCTGTCAACGAATTTCCGGAATGATTTTTTTTTTTTTTTTTTTTTTTTTTTTTTTTTTTTTTTTTTTTTTTTTTTTTTTTTTTTTTTTTTTTTTAAAAAAAAAAAAAAAAAAAAAAAAAATAGTCACTCCTTTTCAGATATTCACGGGCGACATTGCGCAGGCCCTTATTCTGTAACATGTGGAACGTGCGCATCCGCTTAACGTGTATTGGGGTTGAGCGACCCGAGTGGGATGTAAATGATCCTTTTCCCCATGCTCTTTCCGAGCTTCTTCCATCGCTCCGACGCCCACGTTTACGGGCCACAATACAACAACGCCCGACTTTTCCGGATCGACAATTCCGGCCACCAAGAGCCGCTTCATGCCGCGACAGGAACAAAGTCGAACGCAGGATCAATCCAAATATCGAACATACGCATGGGCGGATAAGTCATCATGAATCCACCGTGCTCCATCCGACTTATACCGGGTCCAACTATTTCGAGCGCCGGGCAAAAGGTGGAATAAAAAGCCATGTCCGACTCTTGGGAATGCTCTCCCAGCCAGGTCACTCTGGAACGGATAATTGATAAACTGCTCGTCATCGTCGAAGATGACAACAATAGAGCCGAATTCCAACCTGCCCTGGTCTTCGGTTTTGACGTAGATGCGCTTCTCGTGGAACCTTCTGAGCGTCTGCCGGATGTCGGGTCCGCCTCCGAAGTCCGCCACAAAAGGCCGAGCATCCGTTTGAGCCGTCTGCAGCAGGTGGTTGGCGTGCTTCATAAGCGCCTCCCCCCAACGCTCCACCTCAACATCCTCGGGCGGATACGAGCAGATGTCCACCTCATTCGGGTCAGCCGTCTCCCATTTGCGCTTCAGGTGCTCCTTCCACTTTGTCGTGTTGACGGCCTTCAAACGGTACTTCCTGGAAGTGTGGAAGAAAGTCCGCAACTTCTTGTGAAGAATTATCTTGTGGCCGTGGAACATCAAATTGTCCTCGTTCAGGAGCACAGCGGACGGATCAAAGGGATCGTTGGCCCATGCATAGTCCGCAAGGAATTCATGGACGTGATACCCGAAATCTTCATCCATTGCGGAACGTGCCAGCGGAGACAAGATGGTAAAGGTCAGGCAGCAATTCTCCCTTGAATGCAAGCCATTTCCTTAAGAATTTTGCCCAGGTGGACGCGAACATAATCGGGGACTTCCTGGCGGGTCTGACGAGTGTAGTGGTTAATCGCAGCCTCCATTAACGACACGATCATGTCGTGCCGATTCTGTGGAGGAGCGGAAGGATCCTTGCGCCAACTCTCAAATGCCTCGGTGATCTTAGGAATTTCCGTAAAGCCCCTTTTCAGGGAATCCGGATGGATCGGGGCCACAAGAGCAGCAGACACTCCGGTTTTCATCAACGGGAGCGGTTGAGGCTCATGGAGCTTCTCCAGGATCCCGGGAATGTGCGCCAGGCCGCCTACAAAAAGCACCTTCCCGTAATCACGGGCCGCGTGTTGGAGGCGGGAGACCATGAAAGTCTCGCGCTGAGTGTTGTCTTCGTCTTGTTCAAGAAGGTCCTTGCGTCTGGACAAAACAGTTTCTATGAAGGTCTTTTGCCCTATCCTGTCAATAAGGTAAGCATCGGGCATGCGGTCCATGTACAGCGGGTAACGCAGCGGCAGAGGATCTATGAACCAAAGCGGGATATCGTTTTCAAGGGCTGATCGAGCCCCCTCTTGAACACCGTCGGACCCTTCCATGATGAGGACGGCATTTTCTTTGGAGGCCGTTTCATACAGAATTACAGAATGATAGGGGAACCTTCGCACCCCGGATGCAATCTCATTGCGGAGGGCGTGGGGAAGTTCTACGCAAATGCAATCCGGCTTCTCATTGCGGACATACGTGTTTACAAGCGTCGAGAATTCCACACGATAATGCAGGACCCCGATGAGAGTAATGTTGCCGTGCCTGACTAGATCAGACCAGTTTTGGCCCATCAATTGAGGCTCGGTTCTCGCCTGTGATCTGGAGGACTGATTGGTCAAGGGCTTTCCGTTCATCAAACTTGAAATTGGATTTTGTCAGTCTGTGGGCGTACCTGGCGATATTCAGTCCGTCACGAATGCTTAGATCTTCGTCTCTTGAATGAGATTGCTGCAGTAGATCAACCACGTGGCGGATCAGGTAACTAATCGGACGGCCCATCCAACTTGCCCCTGAGAATTCGATATTCTTCCTCTCGCGTCGGAAAATCCATGTGCACGGCCGGTTGGAGCCGAGAATGGATGTATTCGGGGACCTCGAAGGTGGAAGCGTCTTCGTTCATTGTCACACAGACCCTGAATTCCGGCCGTGCCTTGATTTCCACCCCTGCTACTATTGAATACACACTGCGCCGCATGTCCAGAAGGGGAGCGATGGAGGCCCAACTCTTTTCGCTCATCCGGTTTCCTTCATCCAATAGGCAGATCCCGCCACGTCCATGGCTGTTACAAGTGGTGAAGCCACATAACGGATTTTGCCGTTATCGGCTATGACCGGCGAGACGATAAGGTCCTCAGGTTTGGTGTCAACCGTGCACTGGGTGATGTCCACTCCTGCTTCATCTTCTTAGCCGCGGTGATCGCCAGCGAGGTCTTACCGACCCCGGGTTTGCCTAGTATTCTAGGCTGCATAGGGGGATCAAATCCGTCATCGGACCATGCTGCCAAGAGCTGGGTAAGAGGTTCTTTCATCCCCACCCATTCGACGTCGAGATCGGGCGCATCCACCAGATAGATATCCACACCCTTTAAGGTAATCTTCTCCAGATTCTTGGTCATTTTCATCCTGTCTTCTAGCGCCCCGGCCCGCACTAGCGGAGGCCTTTCTAGGAATTCGTTAGCATTATAGGCTGATTTTAGGGGAGGGAACTCGTGCTGTCAACTATACGAGCCGGAGCATGAAGGACCGGGGAGGCAGATTGATGGTGCAACCTATTCGATCTTGCGAGCTAAATACCTGGGTGAAAATCCCTCTCACCCTTCCTCCGCCCGTCGAGGGAGAAGGTCCTGAAAACCCTCTCGAGGCGGGAGAGCGCGTGGTGAGGAAGCCTGCAAGATCAAACCACTGTCTTAAGTTAGCGCCTATGGGGCTCCGCCTGTGGACCAGATCTATGGGCTTATCCAGCAAAGATCTTGACACTTGACAGGGGCTCTGTTGTAACATCAGATCGACAGCTTTGGAAATGCTTGCGATATCACGGGCGGGACTCCTTCAAGAAAGGCAAACGCGAGTATGTTCGACGAAACGGAAGACTTGCGAATTCTCAGAAAAACCATCCGCAGGGCAGCAAGAGAGAAGATTGCCCCGTTGGCGGCTTCCATCGACGAACAAGGGGCCTTCAACCGCGACGTGGAGTCGCTGTGCTGGGACCTGGGCCTGCTCACGCTTACTCTCCCGCCTGAATTCGGGGGAATCGAGAAGAACCGGGGGACAGCATTGTGCGCAGCCGTCGAGGAGATAGCCCGACATTGCGCTTCGTCCGCGCTTTTGCTGATCATACAGGCCGTGGGCTCATTTCCGATTGTGCATGGCGCCTCGGAGGAATTCCGGCACAGAGTCTTGAGCAGAATCGCGGAAGAGCGGGCACTTGTGGGCTATCTTGTTACCGAGCCATCGTCTGGTTCGGATGTCGCATCGATAAAGACCGTTGCAACCCGAGATGGTAATGATTACGTCGTTTCGGGTACAAAGTGCTTCGCAACAAACGGTGGCGTAGCGTCACTCTATGCTGTGCTGGCCCGGACGTCCAAAGGGGGAGGGCACGTCGGCCTCTCTTTTTTGGTCGTGGAACGGGAGCGACCGGGCGTTTCCATCGGCAGGACGGAAAACAAGCTGGGACAGCGTGGATCTAACACTACTGAAGTGATACTCAATGAGGTGAGAGTTCCGGCACAGAACCTCCTCGGGTCTGAAGGCAAGGGGTTCCTGCTGGCCATGAAGGACTTCGACATGTCACGGCCCGCGGTTGCTGCTCAGGCCCTCGGTATAGCCGAAGGCGCTTTCGACGTGATGGTCCGTTACGCGAAGGAACGCAGAACCTTCGGAAAGCCCATCGCGGAACATCAGCTTATCCAAGCGATACTCGCGGACAGTGCCACTTTGATAGAGGCATCGAGAGGGTTGGTTTACCGTGCTGCAAGACTATACGATCAAGGCCGGCAGAACACCAAGTTGGCCTCAATGGCCAAATGCTTCGCGAGCGACGCGGCCATGAAAGTGACTACCGATGCGGTGCAGGTGCTTGGGGGATACGGCTACATGAAGGACTTCCCAGTGGAGCGGATGTTCCGAGATGCCAAGCTCACGCAGATCTTCGAGGGCACAAACCAAATTCAAAGACTCGTGATCGCCCGCGAAATACTGAAAGAAACAGGCTTTCTCCTCTGATCCCAACTTGCGCTCAAAGCGGTAAGATTGGGGGAACCTTCTTTGTAAAGACGGTTCCCCCAAACCCCCTCCAAGAAACTCTAACATTTGCCGGAATCCTTATTTCTCCTGCAGGGAAATGAGGATTCCGGCAAATGCTAAAAGTTCTTGAGGAGGGGTTCGGGGAGGAACTTCTTACAAGAAGGTCCTCCCCGATTCTTCCTCGTTTGAACGCAAGCTGAGATCCAAGAAGGAGGCTGAGCCTTGTTCAAGCTTACAGACGAGCAGCAGATGATTCTGGACACGGTCCGCAAAATCGCGTTGAAGGAGATAGCGCCACATGCCGCGGAATTGGATGAAACTGCGGGGTTCCCTCATCATTCATTGCAGGCGTTTGCGGAAAACGGGCTACTGAACCCGCTCTTGCCCGCGAAATACGGCGGCGTGGAGACTTCTTTTCTGACCTTTTCCATGATTCTCGAAGAGATCGGCCGCGTCTGTGCATCCTCAGCGTTGATGCTCATAGCGCAGGCAGATGGGACGTTGCCGATACTTCATGGTGGAAGCGACGATCTCAAGGCAAGGTATTTAAACAGACTGGGCGGAAATTCCCGCGTGCTGACCGCTCTGGCTGCAACCGAACCCGGCGCGGGATCGGACTTGCTTTCTATGAGGACTGTTGCGGTGCTGAAAGGTGACCGCTATATTATCAACGGCCAGAAGTGCTTCATAACCAACGGGTCGGTAGCTGACTTTTTCGTGCTTTACGCGTACACGGATCAAGCCAAGAAAGCGCGCGGCATAAGTGCTTTTGCTGTTGAGAAAGAATTTCCGGGACTTCATTACGGCAAAAACGAGAACAAGATGGGGATGCGGGGTTCCGTAAATTCCGAATTGTTCTTTGACGACCTGGAAGTGCCGCGTGAAAACCTCGTCGGCAGGGAAGGGGAGGGCTTTGCCAATCTGATGCGGACATTGGGAATGAGTCGTCTCTTTTGTGCTTCTCAGGCCGTGGGGATAGCTCAAGGGGCCCTTACGGAAGCCGTGTCATACGCGCGAGAGCGCATCCAGTTCGGCAAACCCATCGCAGTACTTTCACCGATCCAGTTCATGGTCGCTGACATGGCCGCGGCTGTGGAATCTTCACGGCTGCTCACACATAAGGCGGCAAGCATGTTTGACGCAGGCAGCGGCGAAGACGCGGACACTCATGCCGCTCTGGCCAAGGTCCTGGCATCGGACACGGCCATGAAGGTGACTACCGATGCAGTGCAAATCCTGGGCGGATATGGATACATGAAGGATTACCCTGTCGAAAGGATGATGCGGGACGCCAAGCTCACACAGATCTACACAGGCACTAATCAGATTATGAGGCTCGTGGCCGGACGCGCGATACTTGGCAAATGATGGGGATCTGTGAAATAACAGTGTAAAAATAACAAAGATGAAGCGCAGCTCGGGCGTGGTGATGAGGCACGGGAATTGCGCACGCTATTTCAAGTATATGAAGTAAGAAACGGATTCCGTTGCGGCGAGTAAAGTATGGAAGCATCAAAAATTGTGGTGGAACTCAACGACGTGTCGGTCAGGGTAGGAAACGCTACCATATTGTCTCATCTGACGTGGCATTTCCGTTCGGGTCAAAACTGGGCTGTGCTAGGCGGAAACGGTGCCGGCAAAACAACTTTTCTTAGCCTCGTTCGTGGCGACATTTGGCCCGCGCCGGGTTGCGGACGACGCATCTATCGCCTGAACGGTCAGGCCAGGGAGACTCCCATAGGATTCCGGGAGCAAACCGGGCTGGCATCATCCGAACTTCTCGATGTGTACAGGACGATGGGGTGGAATGTATCGGGTCTTGAAGCAGTGTGTTCAGGTTTTCAGGGCACTCCACTTCTGTCAGAGAAGCCTGATAGGGCCCGGTTGCAGCGTGCGAGCGAGGTTTTGGCAGAACTCGGCATAGAAGGATTAGGAGACCGGCGCATACTGACCATGTCCCAGGGCGAGGCCAAGAAGGTCCTGATCGCCCGAGCTTTGGTTCAAACCGAGATTCCTTTTCTTGGACGAAATATTCACGGGGTTGGACACTCGCTCCAGGGACATGCTAACGAAGCTGCTCGAACGTGTGGCCGAACGGGGAACCCAAATCCTGTGGTCCGCACACGATGCCAAAGAGATTCCGGCCGGCGTCACTCATGTGCTTACCCTTCAGTCCGGGAGGATCGTGGAACAGGGCAGAATCTCGGATATATCTACCGGTGCGATTGCCCAGTCGAAAAGTAAGGCGAAGGTCGCACTTGGCGGACCTGTTGAATCAAAACTGCGCGACACGCGTAATGAATTTCTCGTCCGGATGGAAGACGTGGACGTCTTTCAAGGCGGCACGAGGATTCTTGAGCAGATAGATTGGACAGTTGGGCCCCGCCAAAACTGGGCTCTGTTGGGGAAGAACGGCTCAGGGAAAACCACGCTGCTTAGGCTAATTATAGGGGAACTGAGGCCGCTATGGGGTGGAAAGATATGCAGATTCGGACGTAACGATCCGCAGAGTCTCTGGGAAATTCGGAAACGCATAAGTCTCGTCAGCCCGGACCTTCAGGCCATGCACGCAACCAGTCAGACCGGCCTGGACATGGTTGTTTCCGGGTTTTACGGAAGTGTTGGCCTATTTGATGAACCGACGCAATCCCAAATAATGAGCGCTCGATACTGGTTTCAATTGCTGGGAGTTACGTGGATGGAAAATCGAGAAGTCCACACTTTGTCCTACGGGCAGATCAGGATGCTTATGGTCATGAGGGCAGTGGTCATCGAACCAAGAATACTTCTGCTGGACGAACCGTTTTCCGGACTGGACGAGGATGCCCGAGGCAAGGTTTTGTCGATTATAGAGGAATTCGTTTGTGCGGACACAAATGTGATTTACGTGAGCCATCGTTACAACGAACTCTTCTCCGCGCTAACCCATGTGGCCGTTCTGGAGAAGGGAAGGATGATTTTTCAAGGCACCAGAGAGCAATGGCAGAGCATGTCGTTGGCCTGATTGCCGGAATGACCTGGTTTATTTTGGGACTGGGAAAATGGATACAAAAGGCGGCGTCGAATATGGTGAGCGAAGCGAACCGCATCGCCCAAGCTGTTTCTCATCTCGTCGCCTACCTTGTAGCCCCCGACTCGAGGAGCCACTTCTCTATTGATTTTTTCAACTACCTGGGAATCCTCGGCGACATCCAGGTCATAGTCATCCTGAAGTCCCAGCCAGAATCTTACCGACGTCCCAAAATGCCTGGACAACCGTAGAGCGCTGTCTACGGTGATGCCTCGCTTGGCGTGGACTATTTCATTGATCCTCCTTGGCGGGACTCTCAAGGCCCACGCGAGTTCATTTTGGGAAATTCCCATTGGCTTCATGAACTCTTCCAAAAGGATTTCTCCTGGATGCACCGCCGGTATTTTCTTGCGACTCATGCTTGTGCCTAGCTATAGCCCGTGTAGGACGTGGTGAGCGGAGCGAACCACACCGCTCACCGCCTGGGCTAATGCTATTTCGGCTGGAATTCTGCGAACCGTTCCCCTAGTCCTCTTTTTGAACAAAAGTCGGTGAATGCTTGCAAGACACCGGAATAGTGTTTTGAATCGTAGCAAACGGTCATCGGGGCAGACAGAAGATAAGTGCGGTTTTGCAATGATTCCGAAGATGGCATCACCGCCGGGCTGCTTTCATCTTTTTTGAGAGCAAGGATCTTCGCCATGCCCCTAATCCTGCCACGAATCGCCTCTGTGTAACGGGCATCGGCAATAGAGCCGGGGTCCTTCAAGACGGCACGTACTATGTCATACGAGAGGAGACGCTTGGTGTCCTGGTCCACTGGCGAACCGCCGAGAACAAGTTCCCTAAAAAGCCTTTCAGTACCTGACATTGCTTCATCTCTGGTGATTGCGACAATAGGAAGATCCGGGCCGCCCACCTGTTTCCAGTTCTTGTAGGCTCCTGAGAAGATTTTTTTGATCTGATCGATAGAAAGCTCATTAACCGGATTTTTCGGGTGCGTAATGATGGCTACAGCACCCCAACCGATGATCCTTTCCGTGAGGACCATGCCTTTTTCCGCTGCGTCAGCCTTATCGTCTTGGTCCAACTGTCCGAACACGGCCAGAGCATTATAACTCTGTTTTAAGAACGACTGGAATCCTTCCACGGGGTCCGCGGCCTCAACCTTGATTGAGGCATCCGGCTGTTGATCCATGTAGGCCTTCGCCAAATCTGTCAAAGTGAAGGCTACATATTTTGACCCAATTATTTTCAGGCTGTTATTGTCTTGAGCGAAACTGTGATTCCCAAGTGCGGCTGAAATGGTCAACACACACGCGACAAAAGCCAACCGTTTACACATGAGGTCTTCCTTTCTAAGGAGAGCCATTTCTAATTAGGGCCTCTAGTAATGTCCAAAGTCAGATTTTCCACTATATGGGTTAAGACAAGATTAGTTGGAAATTAAGATATTGTTTGAACATGGTTTTTCACGAACCTGCTATGCGTGACTCTGCATCCACCAGGTGCGTGAATTCCTGGCTTCAACCGTGGCCGGGAAACCATTCCCAGGCCGCAGGCCCGTGGCATTCTATGAAAGGCCGAAATCAGAGATTGCTCCGTCGTTTCTCTCCTCGCAATGACATCGTTAGATTTGGCTTTTGCCGAAGAGGACAAAAATCGTGGCAATTGATATAATTGGTAGACGCGTTTGACTCTCAGATGCGTTTTGGCAGTCCCGGCGGAAGCTCTATTGCACGATTTCCTGAGTTCGGTCACGTATTCTGATCGGGCTGGTACAAGTAGCCGGAAGCTTTTTCCGGCAGGACCGCCCTCCGTGCCGGTCATTGATGCCCAGCCGGCGGGGACACCAGCCTACCGAACCGCCAGACGCTGTTGCGGCAAATACGTCATTGAGCTTATGAATCACAGCACTCAGGGTACCAATTGTTCAACCGGATTAACCAGCGACGGAAAGAAACATGGAAGAATACAAATCCCATGACTTGAGGCGATACGAGCGGCCGGCAGAGAAGGGAGAAAGTCCGGAGGAGCATGTCTTCCGGGAAACCCCAGGATCTGGACACCCGTCAGAGAGCGGTCAAGACCAGGGAAATTGTTGAGGGCCACCTCAAAGAACGTGCCCGTAAAGCCACGCACCGCAAGTGGAGCGGACGGGGCCTGGTGATCCTGGGCGCGGTCATCACCCTGGGCTCGTGTCCGCCGTACGCATTTTCTCTGATCGGACCGCAGACCATAATGATCGGGCTTGTGATGATAGCAGGCGGGAGTGCGCTCCTGGCATGGCGGCCCCGCCTGAAAGATACCAACGAAGCCGTGCTTGTTGCCATGAAATACGGGAATTCTTTGACCGCAACAAGGTTGGCGCTCGAATTGGACGTCTCATTCGAGAAGGCGGAGAAGATAATACGGGAGCTGGTCCGCAGCGGAGTGGCCGAAATCGACATGGACCAGAAGGACCTGGACCAGGGAATTACTTACAAGATAAAGGGCATTTGATAACAGTATCACTCCAGGCCGGTTTCAATTTTCACGTAACTTTGAATATGCGTAAAATATAGTCCCACTTCGCTCACCGGCTTTCCCGTGATTTGCTTCCATGCCATCGCGTAGCTCATCACCTGAGATCGATAAAGATCCACCAGCGTATGCACCCTGTCTTTAGACACTCGATCCGTCTTGTAATCCACAATCACCCAGCCGGCCTCTTCCATGAAGGCTAGATCTATGACTCCTCGAAGAATTGTCCCGCGAGTCGGGCTATCAATCGCTTCGTCCGGTACGAGCCTCTGGAATGGAGCCTCGACCAACCGATGAGAACTAGTTAGGGCACGCTTCCAGATCTCTGACCCGGTCACAGACGCCACAGTATTCAGGGCATCTTCAGCCAGTGCGGAGTCGAGTCCCTGTTCGGCAAGGGCGGCACTGGCCAGACTGCTTAAATCAACTGACGGGTCGGACATTGCGGTTTGAAGGAGTAGGTGTATCACGGAGCCCCACTCGGTGCCGTGCTCGCCGTGGCCGTAGAGAATTTGTCCTTTTTCCAGGGCTTCCGCCTTGGCAGAGGCGGTTGAATATGTCCTCTGCGCGGTGGCGGCCCATTGCTGCTCAATCATTTCCATCGCCAGTGTGACATCCTGCTCGGCTATCGAGATTTGGGCTTTAGGTTTGCTACTGAGGGGTCCGGGATCCGGAAGCGAAGGCAAGTCAGCAAGGTGCGGTTCAAAGAAAGCCCAAGGGTTCAGGTTCTTGAAAGTCTCGCGCTGCGAAACAATGAGCCGGCATCCAGCCCTGGTGGCAGCCACATAACGGAGGCGCAGCGCTTCAGCTTCCTGAAATTCCAGCTCTTTGCCGGCGAATGACTCCCATTGCTCAGGCAGGGCGAACAGAGCCCTCCTCCCGCTTCCGGGAATAGTGCCCTCGATGCGCATATATCCGCGGACCTTGTCGGCTGAACGGTCTATGTGCAATTCCACCACGTGCTGTCGCTCGCCGGTCGGATCGGCCAGAAAGACGATCTGGGCTTCAAGGCCCTTCACTTTGTGCAAATTCATGACCCTGACAACGGGTGTTTCGTGAGGTCTTGCAGGGATCGCGTCATGGGTCTCATCCTCTTCGATGAGCTTGCTGAGACGATCCACCAGTTCGGCTATTGTCCAGTATTCGGGTTCAGCGTAACGCAATAACTCTATGGCCTTGGCAAGACTGCCGGCCTGCACATCGCCTCCCGGACCGGCGCACGCTCGAGCCGCAAGCCCGAGGTCGGCTGCTATTCTGTCGATGGCAGAAGCGGCGGGAACTCTTGTCAGCCAGAGCGCATACTTGCGGAGACGGTCAAACGCGTCCCCGAAGATCCGGATCAGTGACGCGTCCAGGCTCTTTGGAACCGGGTTTTGAAAGGAAAAATGCCCCCCAGATTGTTTGAAATCATACAGGGCCTGATCGCTGATTCCGAAGATCTCGCTTCTCAAAGCCGCCACCAGCGCAACCGGATTGTCCGGCTGAGTAACAGCAACGAGGCAGATGTGCAGCAACCGGATTTCAGGCACTTGATTCATCGCACTTCCGCCGGTAACGAGATGGGGAATCCCCAACTCCTGGAGCTTGCGGCTGTAAGCGCCCAATTTACCGGTCATGGGGGTCACGATGAGAAAATCTCCGGGTCTGACCCCTTTGCCGATTCCTGCGGCGGATTCCTTTTCGGTCCGGGGGATGGTCAGGCCCTTGTCCAGCGCAAGCCGGATCGTGCCTGCTATCAGCGCCGCATCATATTCCCCTAAAGCGTCGTTGCTCCTGTATTCTTTGGGGATTTTGATCGCTCGAACGCTCGGAACGCCGGACTTGGCCTCCCGTTCTCGAATGGGCAGAAGGGGCACATATTCGGGGGAACACTCGGCCGGATACTCCCGGAACTTCTCTGCAAACGTTTCATTGACCCAATTGATAAGCGGCGGGAGCGTCCGGAAGTTTGCGGACAGATGTACGACCTGGCCCCCGCTGCGCTGGATGATCTCCTTCACTTGATTGTATGTGACAATGTCCGCCCGACGAAACCGGTAGATGGACTGCTTTGGGTCCCCCACAACGAACAGCGCGCCGGGAGTCGGCCTGCACTTGCGCCAATCTTCTTCCCCAAGATCATCGGCAGTAAGGAACATCAGGACTTCGGCCTGTATCGGGTCGGTGTCCTGGAACTCATCAACCAGCACACGCCTGAATCGCCTCCTAAAATAAGCCCTGACCGACGGGCTGTGCCTGAGAAGGCGAGCCGTGTGCATGAGGAGGTCCTGATAATTTAGCTGACCGGATTTCTTCCTCAGTTGGTCGTAAACTTCAACCGCCGGCTGAATGGCTCTTAGTGACGGTTCATACCTGTACTCGACCCACGACATCACCAGGGGTTCGGCGATATTGGTACGGAAGTCGTCCCACCTTTTCAGCTCCGCTTCCGCCTGCGGCGCCCTCATTGGCCAGTTTTTCTTGACGATTTTTACCTTTGTGAACTGAGAAAGCACCTCCATGATCTCGTGGAGTCTATTGTGCTTAACCTGCCGGAACATGAGGGGAATGATCTGATACCTGGGAATGAGTGTGTCGCTCCCGGGATGTTCAGGGAGCGACGGGAGCAGCCGTTGCATGTGGCGGACGTATTCTGTAAGAGGTTCGATCGCGGGCCCGTGATCAGGCGCAGCAAGTCTTCTTGCCGGCCACTCCTCCACATCAGGGTAGTCAGCGAACTTCATGAAAGCTTCAGCCAGTTGACCCGCTTCCAACCCAAGCGCCTCCAACTCCGCCAACAGCGGCGAATCGCTTGCATAGAGGCTGGCAATATATTCGTCCCATGCTCGCCGCCGCAGTTTCTGATCTGCAGGTTCATCGATCTCTTCAAAACCCACATCCACTCCTGCTTCCACCGGCCTCTCACGCAAAATGCGGGCGCAAAATGAGTGGATGGTCCCGATGAAGCATCGCTCGCCGTGCGACGATGCATCGGACAGGAGTCTTCGTGGCTTGAGCGCCGCACTGCGGCTAGCCTTTTCGAGCTCAACCTGAAACCGCGCTCGAAGTTCCGCAGCAGCCTTGCGGGTAAATGTCACAGCGGCTAGAGCGTCTATAGAGCATTTTTCCGAGGCCAACAGGTTGACCATTCGGCCGATCATGCCGGTTGTCTTGCCCGTGCCGGCCGCGGCCTCTACTAGCAAGGTCTTGTCCAGTTCGTTCAGGACTGTGTCTCGCTGGTCCTGATCCGGAGGAGTTTTCACGCTGCTATATTCCAATGTTTCTCAACTCCCTGATCGGTTGCAAGCACTCGTTGCGAGGGTTTTCCAACTTGCGTGCGCTTGCCGCCGCGAGAGCGTCGACGTCTCCGCATATCAATAAGTAATCGCAGAAAGGGCAATCCTCCCTGGCATTGTTTGTGGGGAGAAAACAGCCGGCAGCCAGGATTTTGCACAGCCTGTCGATCACCTCCGCAGCACCGACCATTTGGCCCCGCCATCGGCGTATTCGGACACCTCTATGGCCACTTCCCGGGAAAAAGTATCCGAAGTGAGAGACCTCGGCCCCGGGCGATACTTTCTTTTTCAATACTGAGCGGGCCATTTCAATGTACAGGGCATGCTGAATTACCCGACCTTGCCAGAAATAGTCCGGTTTCTCGTATCGTGTTGGTCTTCCGGTCTTATAATCCCAAATCGAGAACACCGACTCGGACCCATCGTCAATACTATCCACACGGTCGAGTCGTCCGCGTGCCGTACAGTCTTGCCGCTCGGGAGGGGTATGGCTACAGGCTCCAGAGCATCGAGCGGGCTGGAGCGCTCGTACGACGGCATCCCAACGGATGCTTCAAGGAATAGCGGTTTGCTGTGACGGCACAGTTCCTCTTCCTCCACGAGGAATATCTGAGCAGTGCGGATTAGTTGCAGTATCTGCTGGCGAAAAGCGCTTGGGCCTGTCGGGGGGTAGAGTCTTTCATATCTGGCCACCATCTCATCCAGTATTTTGAAGAGTTTGGGGCTGTCACGTTCATACAATGGCAAGCGCCTCTCTGTTATGAGTTCGCTCATGAAACGGTAAAATACGTCGTGGAGCAGATTGCCGAACTCCAGCGGGTCCAACCATCTCGTGAGGTCTACGGTCAATTCTTCGGGGGGGGCAATGTCCAGAACGTACCTGAAAAAGTATCTTAAAGGACAGCAGCCCACTGTCTCCAGCCGCCGTGCCGACAAAACAGGGCCGCGGGGAAGAAGGATCCAACTCGGGGGGTGGCTCGGCAAGGAGACCGTCGAATATGGTGAAGTCGTCGCTTTTCCGGGCCGCGGCCGCAACAAGTCCGCGAGCCAAATGGGGGAAATTTCGACCCACTGCCTCGGGCGCATTGAGAATTGTCTCAGGCCCACACAAACGCCAGAGCCACCACTCATGCTCGCTCAGGCAGCGGTCAGCGGCATGTGGGGCAAATGAGGCGGCACTCGGGAGCCATGTCATCATATCTCCCTGGTCGCCTTCCCGGTTGTTGGACAGGATGCGGGTACGCGGACAAGACCACCGGGCTGGCGAACATCTCCCGGTCTTCCTGAAGGTTAAGACACGAGAAACCCAACGTGACACCACCGCGCAGCCGCGCTTGTAACTCCGCAAAGCGCTCCAACTTCCGGCCCAGCTCTGCGGATGCCTTCGGTAACTTGGGAGAGAGCTTTCCCCGTTCTTCGTCCAGAAGAAGCGGGTCGTTCAATCCTGCGCCTGGAAAACGGCTGTCATCCAGCCCGACAACAAACGTTTGCTTCCGGCCTGAATGCCCGCCGGACAGCGCATGAGCCACGTGAAGGCGTCCCGGGCGTGGGCCGCTGCCGCCCACTTTAACGGTTCCGGGGAGCGAGGAGAGCCATTCCCACAGGTCAAGGCTCATTGCTTCGGAGTCTTGGCCCGTCCAGAACTCCATGTCATTGAGCTCATCCAGAAGCGCCCTAAGAGCATAATTGTCGAGCTCCGTGTCGCTACGAGCTAATTCCTCCAAGAACTTTTTCGCCGCACCCAGGAGATCGGCATTCTTGCTGCCGTTGGTAGGGGAAACCTCCAGCAGCCTTTTCACGAGGCTGAGCAGGATATTCAATCCATTTACGCGATCGGTGGCCGCATGTATGTCGTTGTTTCGATCTTTGCCGCCACGAGTAGGAGCAGCGCTGTCAATAGCCTTTCGGGCCTCAGTGATCTTTTCAACCAGCCTGGGTACATACCGATCCCGTCCAAGCCCGATCCCTACCTCCCGGAAGAGGGTCGCCAATTCGGAAAAGCTGAATCTATCTTCGTCCATGCCGGACAGACTCGAGAAGGCCATCCTGGATCATTCGAGCGAGTGTCGCTTGCACATAACCTTCTCGCAGCCACGCTATCCAAGCAGTCAAAGCCCTGCCAGGTTTGGAATATCGAGTGGGAATACCTTCTGCAAACGTGACAGCCAAGCTCTGACCGTCAAATGTGGGTTCCGCCTCAGGGCGGACGAGAAGCTCATAAATCAGCGGAACATAGGTTTCATAGTCGGTGTGCAGGATTTCCACTTCATCGAACTTGTAACCCCGTGAAAGACACGTGCGCAAAACATCGCGCACCTCATTGGCTTCTCCCACTGCACGGAAGATCTCCGCAGTCCCGTCCCCGGGAGCAGCAGGCGCCGCAACGGGCGAGGGAATCCACCGCAACAGACTTGCATCAGTATACAGTTCCAGGACTTCGTCCGGCGGTTCACCGGGCTGGTCCACATGCAAGGTGACGCGGATAGCGGGCGGGAGGGCTTCTACCATCTCCTGCTCCATGTGTCCAAGGTCCAGATTTTCCGGCAAGAGGACAACCAGGTTAGCGGCGAGAGCCGTCGTGTCCTTTACCAACCGCTTAGCGGCCATACTCAGCGCGGCCGAGTAGTCGATGAGGTGCTTTTCGCCAAGCGCACGCAGGTATTCAGTCAATACAAAGGCTAGATCTTCACTCTTTTCAGGTGCTTCAAAGCATTGAGGGCGCAAGTCGTCCACACTGAGTCCGGCGAGTCTCAGGGCGTCGATTGCGGAGCATACGGTCCTAGACAGGGTAGGACTGGGGGGCAAGGACGAAAGATAGCCCGTGGAAGAGCTTCGCAGTCGATTAATGATCCGATCGACGAAAATCAGCGAGCCCGTGGCTGTAATCAGGGAAACGCCAAGTCGGGCCATCTCCGGGCTGGCAAGGTCCAGCGCCAAACCCTTTAGTGTCTTGATGCGCACGTTCAAGACCGGGGCATTGGCGAGTGTCAAAATATCGAGCCACTGATGACCTACTCGAAGAGAAGGCGCGATAAGCCACTTTTCGTCCAGCAGCCGCTCCTGACAGATTCGGGCCAATTCTCTTGCAAAGCGATTCATGTGCTGCGCACCTGACGATATCTGCTACTGCTCACTGAAAATGGGGTCTATGCCGAGTGACCAACAGCGTGGAGGCAGGGCATACCTTGCCTCTACAATGGTAGTATGTGACCGAATCAGCAGACAATTTCAATGATATACCCATTGCCAAAAGTTTTGTCCGAATGGAGATAGCGCGACACCGTCATTCCGGCGGAAGCCGGAATCCAGTATTTTCAATATGTTCTGGACCCCGGCTTTCGCCGGGGTGACGGGCGGTGAACTGGTCATTACTTTTGGCAATGGCTATAGTCACCACAACACGACGGAGCATACTCGATATATTCATGCACCACAACGCATTGGTTGGAATCGCAACTGATTGAAAAAAATGGGGAAACGCCGAGATATCTTACCGGCACTTGTGCGGGCGAGGAGATGGTTCTTGAACGTACTTGGTGCAGAATCGCTCAGGCGCCACCGGTAGACGAAAACTGTACTCAGGCGAGACCACCTTTGCGCAGAGCCTTCCAGGAGCCACAGGCAGCCTACATTCTATACCGGGATTCACGACATCACCGCATATTCGTTGGGGCGCCACAGGTACGGCACATATTGTCTTGGGGGTCACAACAGAGGCGCAGATTCTGGGTGGGGACACAGGCAAACTGAAGATACTGGCTGGTGCCACCACGATGGCACATGCTTTAGCGGGCTTGCACTTCGGTGGAAAACAGCCCTGACAAAAGGCTTCCGCGGACAAGATCAGGAGCAGCCCAATCAATAGAGGTATGACTCGTCGCATTCAACAAACCTGCGATCAGAAATCGAGCAGTCGGTCTTTGCCAATTTTGGAGTGATATTAGCACGATTTGGGCTTATCCGCAATACTGCATTTGCGGAAACGCGGCACATTATAACAGCTTACAGTATCCCGACGCTTGTTCTTGGTCCCCAAGTCACATAGAGTTATATTGGGACCCGGTGGTTCGGCGAACTGCCGCGAAATTTCCGTCCCCTGTAAGGAAGGAAGACCCATGGGAGACTCGTCTGCAGCGGTCGCTGTTGATATTGCCCGTCAACGTTCCTCGTTTCGTGGAAAAATCCTATTTGAGAGGAGCCGACGCCATAGTGCTCGACCTGGAAGATGCAGTGCCTCCAAGTGAAAAGGCTGCCGCTCGTAAACTGGTGCAGCAGTCAATTGAGTTTGCAGGCCGCGGCGGGGCCGACGTCTTTGTTCGGGTGAACAACGAGCCTTCGCTCCTGGACGACGATGTCAAGGCATCAGTCCATGAGGGCCTGCACGGGATTTTCTTGCCCAAGGTTGAATCGCGATATGATATTGTGGGTCTGGAAGTTCACATAGCGAAATTGGAAGCGGAGCGAGGACTTGAGCCGGGCCGGATCAGCCTGTCCCTGCATATCGAGAGCCCTGCAGCGCTCCTGAGAATGCAAGAGATCGCCGTTGCCAGTCCCAGAATAGAGTCCATGAGCCTTGGTCAGGACGATTATTGTTTGAGCCTCGGCGTGGAACCGTCACCGGAGGGGAGCGAACTGTTTCTTTCCTCTGTGTATGCTCGCCACAGTTTGTAAGGCGACCGGATTGAGCCCGATCGGGATTTTGGGCAGCGTGGCAGGATTTCGAGATCTCGAAGGATTTGAGAAAGCTGCGAAAGCGGCCCGTCAACTTGGTTGTACCGGGGCATTTTGCATCCATCCGGATCAAGTGCCTATTCTGAATCGTGTTTTTTCACCTTCCACGGCCAAGGTGGAACATGCCCGCAGAGTGATTGAAGCCTTTGAAGAGGGAATGAAAAAGGGGAGGGCTTCGGTGACTCTCGACGACCGCATGGTGGACACGCCGGTGTATAAACAAGCGAAGCTTGCGCTCGAACGGGCAGAAGCGGTTGCCGCGGTGGAACTGAGAAAAGAGCGCGCCATGAGCCTTCTTCGGAATCACCAATGAGAGTAGAACGCTGAGCGCTTGCAAGCTGGAAGATCCACAACGGCATCAATGTTTGATGACCGTCTATTTCGCGGGAGTGTCAAAGGGAACCAATGGTCAAATCGGTTAATGCATCATGGTGGGTGCAACGCTGGAGTGAGCTGCACCCGGAAAAAACAGCAATCCTATTCGAGGGCGCGCGGATAACATATCGTGATCTGAATGTCCGAGCCAACCGGACAGCGTGCTGGCTGCAATCATTGGGTATCGAAAAAGGGGACCGCACCGCGGTGCTCTTGGAGAACTGCCCTGAATTCATAGACCTGTACCTGGCCTGTGCGCGCCTTGGGGCCATTTTCGTCCCCCTCAACTTCAGACTTGCCCCGCCTGAGGTGGACTACTTGATCAAACATTGCCGCCCCAGGCTGTTTGTTTTCAGCAGGCGCTTTGAAAAGACCGTTGGATCTCTAAAGCTCGCCGAATACAGGCCACCCCTACTTGCTGCAGTTGTGGGGGGCAACGGCGGAGCCGACGGAATTCTGGACTATCGCGCGGAAACAGAGTTTTTCAATGGTCATTCCCCTTTTGTGACGCCGTCTCTCGGGCCCGCGGATCCTGAAGAGCCCCACGTGATCATGTACACTTCGGGCACTACCGGCCGCCCAAAGGGAGCAGTCCTGAGCCATCGCAAGACCTTCTTCAATTGTCTCAATGCGGAGGTCTTCTTCCAGTTATCTTTTGATGATCGGATGCTTATTCTCCTCCCCCTGTTCCACTCCGGAGGGCTCTTCATTCAGGCTTCGCCTTGCCTGTACAAGGGGGCGACTCTCATCATACATCGTCGCTTCAATGCAGTAGAGGCGTATCGGGACATCGAGGAATTCGATGTGACAAAATTTCTGGGCGTGCCGACGGTTTTCCGCTCATTGCTCCAGGTTGAACCTGAACAGCGTGGCGATCGCTCTTCTCTGACGGTCTGTGCTATAGGCGGGGAAAAGGTCACTCCCGAGTTGTTGTCCGAATGCAGGCAGAACGGGTTCCCCTTGCGTCAGATCATGGGCCAAACCGAGACCTCGATCCTCTTATGGGCTTCGGAGGAAGAGTCATTCCAGCGGCCCGGCACAGTGGGAAGGCCGGTTTTCCACGCGGAGGTGAACCTTGTCGACAGGCAGGGGCGTCGGGTGGGGCCGAACCAGGTTGGTGAAATTGTGGTCCGAGGCTCCATAATGATGAAGGAATATTGGCAAGATCCCGGGCAAACAGAACAGATTCTCGGTGGGGGATGGCTGCGTACCGGAGATCTCGCTCGTATGGATGAAGACGGTTATTTCTACCTGGTGGACAGAGCAAAGGACATGTACGTATCGGGGGGCGAGAATGTGTACCCCGCGGAAATCGAAAGGGTATTGAGAGAACATCCTGATATTGCTGACGCAGCCGTGACAGGCGTGTTCGATGAAATTTACGGCGAGGCCGGGCACGCGTTCATTATTGCCGAATCTGAATCGGGGTTATCAGAAGAAGACGTGATCGGCTTTTGCCGAGAAAGGTTGGCCGCTTACAAACTCCCCCGGAAGGTGACTTTTTGCCGGGAATTCCCCAGAAACCCCTCTGGGGAAGGTTCGCAAGTTTCTCTTGAAGCAGAATTCCGGAGGGGATTAATGTGTGTAGATTGCTTCGTCGTTTTACTCCTCGCAATGACATTTCCGTTACTTGTCATTGCGAGCGAAGCGAAGCAAACTCATCTTGGGCGCAGCTTTCTAACGTCACCGCATTTATGAAACAGAACTCTAAGTCGGTCTATCGCCTGTAATCCCTTTTCATCTCAACGAACGCCTCGCTCACTTGACTCTTGGTCACACAAAGCCTCTGCGCCAGTTCCATGGGCGCTATGAAGCCGCCTACGATGATTTTTCTAAACAGCCGCTGCAATTGTCTGAAAGAGAGCCTGTACTTGATCATCAAGGCTTCGTCATCCATGCCTGATTTGATGTCTTGAACAACGTCATGGGCGCTAACGACTATTCGCCGTCTTCTCATCTAAACCACTCCGCAGAGTCCGTTAGTTCATAGAATAATCCTTTTCTGCAGAAGATGGAAGAGAGGGCTAGGGTTCACATCCGGGGCTCGAGGCGCATACACGGGATAGGTTCGCGCTTCCGGCCCGCGTCATTAGTGGAAGCAAAGCGTCGCACTCCAGGTGATGACGACAGTTCCTCCGCTAGTGAAGAGGTCCAATTGTGCTGGATCCGCGGCAAGGCCGGCGACAGGAACGGTAAATGTCACAGTCGTCGTGGTGGTGGAATCGGTAAACGTCCCTCCAGGAGCAATGAGCACTAGCGAGTTCCCTAACGCATCCTTCAAGTCCAGTCCTAGAGGTTCGGCATTGTCGCTGCCCGTATAAGTGACCGTCACATCAAGTGTCGTGATGGCTGTATGATCCACAGGGGCAAACGGCTGGTTATCATCACCGATTGCCGGGAATGTCGTATAGACAAAGGTGTGAGTGCCTATGGTTCTGAAGAAGAGGCACCCCGAGGCCTGATTGGCCAGCGCAGTCTGCGACTGCTCTCCGGGCCCCCAGTATTGCCTGTGAACCTCCTTATTGTCTGCCTCGGTGTAGGGGTTCGGTGGGCTTCCATAGATCGGTCTTCGCCTGACAAAGGGATTCTCAAAGGCCACAAGGTTGCCCAAGTCAAAACCTACGCTCACAAAGCCGCCTACAGTGTGATATGTGCCGTTGAGTTTGTCCTGAGCAACTTCATAACGCAAAGACAACAATCTGTCGTTCGTGCTGAGATCGGCACCCGCGGCCCAGCCGTAGATGTTGTCTCCCGAATTGAACTGATAGCCTCTCACCTTGAGACGCAAGTCAAGGGATTCGTTCAGCAGGGGTTTTGAGTAGCCGGCCTCGATGTCAAAATTGCCTTTGCCTCTTCGGAACGCATTGACAATGGTGTTCGGGCCGCTAAACAGGTCGCCGTAGTAGTTGAAGCTGAGGTCAATTGAATCGGAACCGGCCAGATTGCCCCACAATTCAAGCCCAAATCCGCCCGATGAAAACCAACGTCCTCCAAGCCTGGTGGTGTCATAGAAGGCATTTACGCCCACGTATCTGGTGTCGCCCAATATCTGCCGGACGCCTCCGCCGAATGACAGATCGACCCTGTTATTGGACTGGCCCCCGATTGTTCGCCAGAAATCTTGAAATGAGCCATGCCCTTCCCCAAAAAACCTGGTTCTCCTGCTTAGCCCAACGGGCATGAATGCGTCGAGCGTGAGCCTCCCTGCCGAGAATTTGTTCCCGCCGTCGTATAGATAACCGAATCTGAAATGCGGTGGGGTCTGGACAATGCCTTGAAGCAGCCGTTCGTTGAGGAACAATGAAGAGGATTCTGCTTGGCCGGAACCACCACGAGGCAAGGCGAGCGGATTACTAGCGGTATGGTTGAGTCCGGGAAATGAGAAGGTTGTGTCACCGGGTACCGGCTGAGTTCCCTGAGCCGCTCCGGTGCTTACGCAAGCACTCCACAACGCGATGATCGTCAGGCACACAAAGTGAACCCGCGAGATTCCAGACACCATACCTACCTCCAGGTGGATTCAGCACTACTCATGAGCGAATCGAGTCCGATAAAGTGCTGCGTCCACGCAAATACAAACAAACCAATCGATACTGCCGGTGCCGGCCTTTCAGGTGACGCCATTGCCCGAAAACACAACCGCCCGTCACTGGCCGACGCCACGTCTACCGGCCGCTAAAGAGACTAATAAATAGCCTCTTAAATACGCTCGGCCAACCCGATAGAATACCGCGCGCGATGTCCCCGCAGGTTTCTGAAACAAACTATTTCACCGTCTCTCATATATATCGCGCCATAGGCGATGTTGTCAACAAAAAAGGTAGGGTTTTTAATAACCTAACGGGGCTATGTGGAACTTTTGACACAGAGGCTCATCTTGAGATGAATAAGGTTGCAGGTATTGCACAAAATCTCATCATGGCGATAATGGTCCCAATGGTTGCTTAACGCGCACCTGGAAAGGATACGGCAGGAGTGTATGATGGAAATATGCAAGCTTTACACGCTGAGCACCTGTAGCCACTGCAAGTCGTGTAAGAGGTTTCTCGGCGACTGTGGAATTGAATACGAATTCACCGATGTGGATCTGCTGCCTGAATCAGACAAGGCCGAAGTATTGGACGAGATCAAACGGCTTACGTCAAGGTGCGCATTTCCCACGATCATAATTGGGGAAAAGGTTATAGTGGGATTTCGGGAGCAGGAATTGAGGCAAGCGCTCGGCTTGTTGACAGCGTAAGAGCAGAACCGGAAATCATGTTCTGGGGGAGAGGAATCGGGGAAGCCCACATTGCAGGCCTATGGGACAGAGGGCACCTCCGCTTCCCTCTCCATGAATTCACAACACTTGCGGCTGATTTCGCGATACGCCGCCGGTCAGCCCGGGAAGCTACAATCTCTTGCCCAGCAATCCCAGCAAACCTATTACAATTAAATATACCGCAACGATCATCGGCAATAGAGCCGGATAGACCAAGATCAATATACCGGCGATGAGTGCCACTATGGGAATGTCCACAAATAAGTGTTGCAATTTGACTTCGCGTTTTCTATAGACAGGGGGCATGAATGATGTGTCCCATATCACAAAGAGGTTCGAATTGCTAGAACCTATATTGGCTGAGCGCGAAGTCAGAATGCTCGTCGCGGCTGAAGCAGAGTGCATAGGACGCGGTGGCGTCACGCTGGTCGCGCAAGCGACCGGGGTGTCTCGGCGTAGGATTGCCGAGGGGATTGACGAGTTAAGGCAGGAGGAACGCCTGGACAAGGGCCGGACCCGCAGAAAGGGGGGAGGTCGCAAGAGAATCATCGAGAAAGACGCGGCTCTGGAGCAGGATTTGGAACTCTTGTTGGACCCATGCACTCGGGGCGACCCCGAATCACCCTTGAGGTGGACGAGTAAAAGCCTGCGAAAACTTGCAGGAGAACTGACGGCCATGGGGCATAAGATCGGCAAGTCAGCCGTGGCTGGAATCCTTCGGAAAATGGGATACAGTCTTCAGGCAAACCGAAAGACCCTGGAGGGTTCGTCCCACGAGGACCGTGACGCCCAATTTCAGCACATCAGTTCCAGGGCCTTGAAATTTCTCAAAGATGGACAACCGGTCATATCGGTAGACGCCAAGAAGAAGGAGTTGATAGGCAGATTCAAGAATGGCGGACGTGAATATCATCCCAAAGGCAATCCCGAAGAGGTATGTGTCTACGACTTCATGGACAAGCAATTAGGCAAGGGGGTCCCCTACGGGGTGTACGATACCGGCAAAAACGAGGCTTGGGTGAGCGTCGGCACTGACCACGACACCGCCTCCTTTGCAGCGGAAGCCATACGGCGGTGGTGGCGTTACCTGGGACAAGAGTCTTATCCGAATGCCAAGGAACTGATGATAACTGCTGATTCCGGCGGCAGCAACGGCTCCAGAGTTCGACTCTGGAAAGTGGAACTGCAGAATCTCGCAGACGAACTCGGGATGGAGATCTCCGTGTGCCACCTGCCTCCCGGTACCAGCAAATGGAACAAAATCGAGCACCGACTCTTCGCATTCATTACCAAAAATTGGAGGGGGAAGCCTCTGGTGAGCCACGAAGTCATCGTCAATCTCATAGCGGACACGACTACCTCCACAGGACTCAAGGTCCGCTGCCAGCTTGACACCAGCGCCTATCCCAAGGGGACCAAGATATCGGACAAGGAATTGGCCACCATAAACATCTCAAAGGACAACTTTCACGGCGAATGGAACTATACCATAACACCGCGTAGCCCCTAAAATGTGACAGTTATTTATGGACAATCCCTATGGGCTGAAGTGTCGGGTGTAAGCGCATCGCGGGCTCCTTTCGTATGTTGATTTCCCTTACATCAATTACTGTTAGTCGTAGAGTATTTACCGCAATAACGCTTGTCAAATTCAGACGCGGGTGCGGAGGATCCCGAAAGTTTATACCAACTCACATAGCTAGAGAGCTACAACGAAGCATGAAAATGCTCGAAACATTGGTGCCACGGACGTGCGCTCCGGCTCGTCCGCGCACGGATGAGCTTCGCACATCCTTGGCGCCACGTGTCGAAGCTGCCTCCACGTTCCGAGAGCAGCATTTTCGTAGGAATTGCCAAAGTCTTTGTCCGATTTGCGGAATTACCGCGTCACCCCGGACCACGATCCTCGGGTAGTGCCGGCGTCCCTGCCGGCGGAGAATTAACGACCCCGCGTCCCGCGGGGAGGCTGGTCCTACTGTGGATTCCCGCGTGCGCGGTAATGACCGCGAAACGCCCATCACGGTGCTCCTTCAGAATTCTCTGCATCGTGCGGT
The DNA here is from genome assembly GCA_963828085.1 of uncultured delta proteobacterium. Lineage (GTDB taxonomy): Bacteria > Desulfobacterota > Desulfomonilia > Desulfomonilales > Desulfomonilaceae > CAWBBA01. Next base: position 48,325 of record CAWHDO010000013.1, on the reverse strand, counting down.
TAAACGGATATCCGTTTTGCGAATCGCAGTTACGGGTTAGTTATCGCGGGCTTCCAGCAAGAGGTATTCCTGGATGAACCGGTTCAGATCACCATCAAGGACCGCATTCACATTACCAATTTCACAGTTGGTGCGATGGTCCTTTACCATCTGATAAGGCTGGAGAACATACGAGCGGATCTGTGAGCCCCACGCAATTTCCTTTTTGTGTTTGTGAAGATTGTCCTTTTCTTCTCGCTTTTTCTGCAGCTCAAGATCATATAGCCTGGATTTAAGGATCTTCATGGCCATAGCTTTGTTCTTGTGCTGAGACCTCTCATTCTGGCACTGGGCCACTATGTTCGTGGGAAGGTGCGTAATTCTCACCGCCGAGTCGGTCTTGTTGACGTGCTGGCCCCCTGCCCCGGAAGCGCGATAGGTGTCTATTTTCAGGTCCGCATCGTTGATCTGGATGTCCACAGTGTCGTCTGCGCTTGGATAGACGAAAAGGGCAGCAAAGGAGGTGTGTCTGCGAGAGTTTGCGTCGAACGGAGAAATCCGTACCAGCCTGTGTATCCCAACTTCAGCTCTCAGTCTGCCATAAGCATATTCGCCGTCCACGGAGAAGGTCGCGGATTTTACGCCTGCTTCTTCTCCCGGTAGGGTGTCCAGGATCTCCGACTTGTAGCTTTCGCGCTCTGCCCAGCGAAGGTACATTCTCATGAGCATTTCAGCCCAGTCTTGGGCCTCGGTCCCACCCACGCCGGCATGGATCTCCACGATCGCATCGCCGATGTCTTCCGGCTGAGAGAACAGCCGCTGGACTTCCAACCCGCGCATATGCTCTTCAATGGAGTCCAGTTTTTCCTCGATCTCCTTGATAACGGACTGGTCCTCCTCCTCCAGAGCAAGCTCGAGCAGAATGGCAGTTTCATCCAGTTCGTTATCGAGACCTAGGAAGTTCTCGACCAAGACCGAAATCTGTTTCTGTTCCCTGAGCAGTGTCTTGGCAGCTTCAGGGTTATTCCAGAATTCTGAGTTTTCTTGGGTTTTTTCCAGTTCCGTCAGGCGGGATATCTTGGCATCGAGGTCAAAGATAACCTCGGAGTTCGCTGGATTTCTCTCTAATTTCAGCCAATCTTTCTTCAATCTCCGACATTGTCGTCCTCCTCGGGAAGCGACTGACTTCCTGCGAAAGCCCGTCCCTCCAACCATTTATTGTAAGCTGAGAAGCCGTCGAGTTCCGTTGATTCGAGAGCTTCGTTGATTATCTTGAGCTTGGCATCCAGGTTATCAATGAAATGGACCAGGATTGCCTCCCTCGTGAGGGGCTTGACCGGCGAGCCGAACTGAGTCTCTCCGTGGTGAGACAGGAGAATGTGTTCCACTTCACGAAGCCACGCCCTGTCCACGACACCTTGTTCCACGGCAATCCCTCGGACCAGGTTGACGCCGAGAATCAAGTGTCCTATGAGCCTACCCTCGGTGGTACGCCCGCCACCAGAGGGGCTTAACTCATATATCTTACCTATATCATGCAGTATCGCGCCCGAGAGCAATACCTCGGTTCATGTTTTTCTCCAGTTTGAGGATCTCTTCGACCTTCCGCGTGACCGTGGCAATGTGCTCGATCAAGCCCCCTCTGTAGGCGTGATGGATCATTCTTGCGGCAGGAAATGTCTTGATGGCGTCGGCGTGCTGTTCCAGAATTTCTACCACAAGATGCGCCAGTTCGGGAGGCTCCAGACTCCTGGCAGTGCCTTTCACTTCTTCAAACAGGGACTCGGAGTCGAAAGGGCTCACCCGAATCAGAACCGAGAGATCCGCAATCTCGGAGGGGTCGGCGCGACGAATCTTGTCCACCACGAGCCTGCGGGCGCTCACGATACGCTTCAACGCGGCCCTCAACCTTCACGATATCGCCCGGGTTGAAGTCTTGGCCCCATTTGCGGACAGACTCGGGCCACATTTTCCCCGAAACCGCGCCAGTGGCGTCGCCCAAGGTAAGGTCCAGGTAATCCTGGCCCGACCGTGTCTTGCGCGGCTCTTTAGATCTCAACTCGAAAAACTGCAGCACATTGTCGCCCGACTTGAGGTCTCTAACGGAAATCGAGGGGCTGTTTGTAGCATCACCGTTCATATGGCGGGTTCTTTCGGGCTGCACAGATCCCGCTGACCTTTGAGGGCAACCTGGAGCCGATTCAGTTCCGTCAATACCTGTAGGATCTTGATCGAACAGTGGAGGGCTGCAAATGGTTGAGCCTGTCTGGCAGGGCGTCCAGGCACTTTTCGATGAATCCGTCAATGTCCACCCGCTTGCCGCCATGGAGGATAGCGTAGATTTCGCCGAGAATGGGTGGGTGAAAGCCACGCTGTGAGGCTATTCGCTGGGCAAAGGCGACGCCTCAAAGCCTTCTATGGCTATCATTTTCTTTCGATATTGTTCGAGGAGCACGCGAGCCGGTCTCGACTTGGAAGTTTTTTCGTCCATCTGCGCCAAGTCCCTGCCAAAGCTGGCCGATCTCCCTCCTCGGCACGTGGCAAGCAAGTCCGCCATCCACACCTGACTTTCAGCGTCGAACGTGTCGGGAGAGGCGCCCAGGAGCATACCGAATTGGCGTATTTCAGCGGTTACCAGCGTGGCATAGGTGGCCAAGAAATTCTCAGGGGCCCGTTTCGAGCCTTCCAGTATCCCGAACCCAATGGCGTACACATTCTTCAAGGCCGCGGATATTGTCGTGCCGATAACATCGCCCGAGTAGACGACGCGAAAATCGTGACGTCTCTATAAGGGGTTTGAGACGCTTGAAGCTCTCGTCGTCCTCGCACGCGATCTGCGTTACTCCTGCGCCTCCGTACACTATCTCGTGGGCAAGGTTGGCCCCTGACAGGACAGAGACTTTCATCTTTTTCCCAAGCCGCTCCATCTCCTGGTAAGCAGTTTGACACGGCAGTAAACCAGTCTCAGGGATGAAACCCTTGGTGGCGATTACGAGGTCACTCCCATCAGGAGCGAGTTCCAAGACCTTAACGAGCGTCGAATGAAAGTATTTGCTCGGGGTCACTATCAGAATCAGCGACGTATCCCCCACCGCGGCAATAAGGTCCGCTTCCGGCCTAACAGATCGCGGCAGGGAAATATCCCTGAAGTGCCACGGGTGCTTGCCTTCAACCGTGAGCTTCTCAATCAGGTCCTCCGCGAATCGTAGAGAATCAGAGAATGCTCCGATAGCTCTTCCTTTTCAAGAGGTTCATACCTATGTGAAGCGCAAGAGTGCACCCCAGGCCCCTGCATTCACCACAGTCATGGTGTTTCGACCGCTCAGGGGGTAGATCCTCCTATCGGCATGATACGCGTAAAACCTCAGTAATGGGGTATTTCTCGCAGTGTAGGTTCGCCTCAACAGCGACCTGGACACGGCTCGACGGCTGATCAAGAGCTTAAGGCCGATCTTGATCGCCTCCGGCAGGTCGGAAGTGATCAGAGGGTGAAACGGTGGCTCCTTTCGGTATCTAGTCCGAAACAACGCGGTGATACCGGCGACCTCTCGTTCGACATTTTCTCGAAGCGTCCTCATATCGAGCCGATCCGGACCCTGCATGGCCTTGGCAACTAGCTGGGTGGGCTGAACAGTCTTGTTTCGCGATCTCTTCGATCGCCCGATGCGAGACCCGCTGAAGCGTAAGAGAGTTGTCGTTGGTGAGTTCAAAGGGCTCGCCGACGTCTGTGCTCACGTCGCCGAATACTGTATCAAGTCCGCGGAAGATTTTGTCCGGATTTCCCAGCCCCAGCAACATCGGAAGCAGGAAGGTCCAACCTCTTGGAAACATTGCCAGAAGCGGAAAGAACTGGGAAGCGGTCAGGTAACTGTCCTCAGGAATGGCAGAATAAGAGACAGCTACCGGAACCACCAGGGCCCTACCAGTGGCCTTGACAGCGGCAATTACCCCGTGCGGAACGTATGGCTCACGGAGAATGCCGTCTCTGGACCGTACAGTGTATCTGCTGGTTCTGGCAAACAGGGCCTGCTCTTCGCCCGCTTCAGCCAAGGCGGCGCAAAACCACGAATAGCCGCGATGCTGCACAGCGGTGCCGCTCTTCGGCGCAATGACCCTTCGGAAGCCCTTCAGCCAATGAGCCATCCAACCCTTTGTCAGACTCCCCGTAACGTGAACGATCGGTGCTGGGAGCCCGATGCGATGAATCAACTGCGCTGTCAGGAGGTAATCAAAGTATGAAGTGTGGCCAACAAAAAAGAAACCGTGGACCGTCGAACTCCATTATTCTGCGCCTGATCTCCAAGGGAATGGGGCGAGACACGTCCTTGAAGAATGTCTTGGCCAGAAAGTCAAGCATAGCCCAGGTCTGGGAAAACTCATTCGGATCAAAGTGGACGGCAAGGTCTGACAGTGCCCCCTGAAGCTCACTCCGGTCACCCTTGGGCTCATGCGTTTCAGCCAGTTTCAACGCCCGCTCGCGCAGAAATCGCTGATCCAGAGCCACAGGAGGAACCACTGCCAGAGACTTCCTGAATTGTCTGAAGCCTTCATGAGATTCGAAGAGTTCAACTGTGCGGCGGAGATACATTTTTCCCTGACCCTTCCAAAGTGACTGTCAAACGAAAAATCCTGACTTCATTAGTTCACTATACCTGTGGCCGGCCTTTCAGGTTCTCTGACTGGGGCTCTCGGACCAGGCCGCGGCGCAGCCGGAGGTTGTATTTGTCGCATCGTCTGATCTGGCTGGATAGCGGGTGTGGGCCCTGAAGGGGCCGGTGCCGATTCGGGTGTCGTAGAAGGCGGAGCCGGCCGAACCTCGGGCTGGGGCGTTACCGATACTGGAGGAGCCAGCCGCTCCGTAGGTTGCGGTACAGCCCTCTGAGGACTGGGCTGAGCGGGCGGTTGCGTCGGCACGGCGGTCGGAGGTGTCGGTTGTGCCTGCGTTGGAGGGGCACTCGGCGCGGGTGTGGGAGCGGTTTGAGGCGCGGATGGCTGAACCTCTGGTTTGCCCTCTGTAAACCGAACCGAAACGAGAACATCGTTAAACATCTGGTGGATTTTTTCCATGCTCTTGGAGGGAGCCAAACAAGAAATCCTGAGAAGAGTCTGATCGTGCTTATAAAATACTATGACTATGTCCATCCAAATTTTCAGCTTGTTCTCATAAGCCTGAATAAAAAAGTAATATGCGCCGGGAACCTCGGATCTGAACTCACCTTCATCAACTATGCGGACTTCCTGTTTCTCCCCGCCGCCGCTTTTCGTTTGCAAGTCCTTGATACCGTTGCGCAATTCCTTCAAGAAGACGTTCAAAGGGTCTTTGACAGGCTTGTGCGCGGCCACGTGAATGCGATCTCTGAAGCCATCGGTGAGATCAGGAGATTGAAACACCACAAAATAATTGCCTTTGGGCCTGTCTATCTTCACCCAATTGGCGGGGTACTTCATTGTAAATCCATATTCTTCGCTGGCAAAAACGTTGTAATCTTCCGCCAAGGAGATCGCCGGAATTACAATAATGGCAATCGCAACAAATAAGGGGATTCCTAAAAAGAATCGTGTCCTCGGGCAGTGCATCGAACCGTCTCCTTTCACACGGGGCCTCGTGTAAACAACATGGCATAATATCAGGAAAACCTCAACACGGTCAACGCTTTTCTCCCCGCGTGCGTCCCGCTCAAACGCCGATATGAACCAATCTCTTGAAACTAAAGAGGCGGGAGACACAAAATTGCTCAGATCCATTCACCGATACAGCGATCCCCGCCATTGAATTCCTTTGTCCATTATTACAGTGCCAAGTGTGTTCACAGCTACCCAGGCTCCGACAAAGATTCCCACCGGAGCCATCAGGCCGTACAGCCAGTTGCCGCGTTCCAACCTTAGAAAGTAACTGTATGGAATGATCACCGCCGCCATGGCGAGAGTGGACAGGACGAAAAGCCACGGAATAGGGGAACTGACGATTCCGGCCAGTAAGAGAGCGCCGGAGCACACAAACGACAGGGTCAGTAAAACCAGTGAGACATAGTTGATAATCAATCTCACCATTTTGGAGATGCTCTGTTCCAGAGCGCCATAATAGGTTCTTTTCCAAAAGGTGCAAACTCCTGAAAGGGTCTCGAAGGGTCTGGTAAGAACTAGGTCCCCGCCCCTCATTAAGCCCATCTTCAACCCTTTTGCCTTGACAGCTTTGGCAAGTGCGACGTCTTCCGTCAACTGACTCTTGAATGTCGCCCAGGTTCCCACTTCGCGGTACGCCGATCTGCTTATCATGATAAAACAGCCGGAGGCCATGGCCGCCGGCTTGGTGGAGTCGTTCACTTCGGTCAATGGATAAAAATACGACAGTCCGAGCGCCAAATGAGGGTATATGGCATCCTCAAGGATGCCTCTGGCTGTGAATCCCGGCAGAAGGCTCATCATGTCAAAATCGTTACCCAGGAAAAACTTCAGTGCTCGCGATATGGCATCCGGCCTAAAGACGGTGTCCGCGTCGCTGAAAAGTAAAATCTCTCCTGGCGCATGGTCGGCCGCGAGGAAAACAGCGTGCGTTTTTCCCGTCCACCCAGCGGGAAGCTCCTGGATTGAAAGTACTGTTATTCTCCGGTCTAGCCTGGCCATTTCCCTCATGATTTCAAGGGTACGGTCGGTGCTGCGGTCGTCAACAAGTACCAACCGGATGGAACAATGGTCCGAGGCAAGTATAGACCTCACGGCTTCTCCGATATTTTGCTCCTCGTCCTTTGCCGAAATGATTACGGTCACAGAAGGTAGGGGGTTCGGAACGTTCCCGCTTATCCCATCTGCCAGACAGGGTTCTCTTCTTAAAACCCATACCAGCAGAAGATTCATGCGTAGTAACTGAATTAAGACCAGCAGGACGAAAATGACTCCTGCCCACGCAACCCACGTTGCCAACATTCAAATCCTCTTTCACGCTCCATCGAGTCAACGGCTACACAGGGTGTCTCGGGTCACAAGACGGCCCGCATGACAGTAGTTCCACCCGCTTGTGACGACTCTATCCGGTTCGGGTACTTTTGTCTAGAGGTAAGTTGGCTGGCGGGAGCGTTCTGCTTCGGAAAGGTCTGAAATAATGCCCTACTGCACAAGTAGGTATGCGTGCGAAAGTTGTGCCTCGCTATGGCGGCCGGCCGCTCCCAACGCTCCCGCGAGAATGCTGCGTGTCTCACGGGAGAGGGCGGCAAAGCACCGCAAGCCTACTCGCAGCCGTAGTCTATCGCCCGGTCTCACGCAGTGAAATGCGCTTCTTTTTGAAAAGCCTCTGTGCCATCGCCTCGTCTTCTCGGGCCAAATCAGGCCGGTTTATCTTTTCGTGGAGCATGGCCCGACTTTGATATGCCTGAAGATTGGCCGGATCGAGCCTGATGGCTGCCGAGAAATACGCGTGAGCGCCCGCATAGTAGCCATTGTTCATCAAATCATGGCCCTTAGCAAGGTAGGTCTCGGGACGGCCCGATCCGTCGTCGTACACGAGGATCTGTTCCTTCGAAAAGTTGCTTTCACCGCTCTGGTTCCAGGCTGTAACCGCTAAGAAATAGAGCTGCTCCCTGTTCAAACCGGAAAGTACTACCGCGGGACCGTTACAATTGACCAAACTCCGATATTCCCCTCGCTCCGTTCCCCAAAAAAGCGTATAGTGATTAGCTCCCGGGACCGGGTCCCAGGCTACCTCCAGCCCTTGAGCCACTATGGCCAGTCGGACCTGTGTGGGTGCAGGCGGTGCTTCCTGCGCACTCCCCTGATTCACCGACGACGAACACGACAGGAGGACAAGATGAGACAGCACTATTGCAATTAAAACTGACTCCCTGATTCTCTCCACCACTCAAACAACCCCCTAGGCTAATTGCGAACGTTTGTATTATAGATCGTTTTATCCTCGGAGGCAACAACAGAACTGGAGAGAGATCAACCACTCATTTGCGCGGCCGGCCCTAGTAGGCTGTTGCGTAATCCCGCGGTCCGCGGGACTTTTCCGAATTCGTGGCACGGCGGTGCCTGTTGTGTCGCTATATCTCAGAGGCTGCCAAGGAAAAAACTTAGTATATCAGACTCCTAGGAGCCTGGGCGGCGCACCGAACCGGTGGGCGTAGCCTCCGAGGTAGCACGATTCCGCCAATGTTTGAAGATACGCGACAGGCTCCTAGACACTCAAAATGCCGGTTTCATCGCAGAGGGCGCAGAGAAGGACCAAGAAAATGTCCCTCCGCCATCTCTGCGGCGACCTCGCCGAACGCGGGGTCGCCTTCCTGACTGAACCGCTCAGTATGACTTAATGATTGCGAAAGGGCATTCTTCTGTAGACCGCTCAATTATTTGACTTGTCTAGCCTCTTATGATATAAAACTTGACTGACTGAAGATAATCCCTTGTGATATTTGAAGGTTAACCCCAAAGAGTACGATAAAAGGAGAACCCTGTGTCAGCAATCTCGTCTGTTTGCAAAATTTCTTGGTGCGCGGCTGCGCTCCTGATTCTTGTTATGGCAGGCCTCACTCCCTCTCACGCTGGCAATGAGAGCCAAGTTCTGGCCAAAATCGGCAATCAGACCATAACTGAAGCCGACCTTCAGGAATGGGTCAGTGCTGTTCCAGACAGGTTCAAGCAGCAGATCTTAACCCCCGAAGGGAAAAAACGGACTCTTGATTACATTGTCAACATACAGGTGATGGCCGCAGAAGCCGAAAAACAGGGCATGGACAAGGCCCCGGATACTCAAAAGCTGCTTCAGCTCACCAGAAACGATCTTCTGGCACGAATCTATCTGGACAAGATGACCAAGGACCTGCCAGCCCCTACCGAGCAAGAGGCAAAGGACTATTACGAAAAAAATAAGAGCCAGTACGCCATGCCGGAGAGCGTACATTTGCATCACATACTTCTGAAGACCGAAGAAGAGGCAAAAAAAGCTCTTGATCGGGTGAAGAAAGGTGAGAAGTTCGCGGATGTCGCATCCCAGGTTTCAATTTGCCCGAGCAAAGCCAAAGGAGGAAACCTGGACTGGCTCCCCAGAGGTAGCCTGGTAAAAGAGATTGAAGATGTGGCCTTCACAATGAAGAAGGGTGAAATCAAGGGCCCAGGTACAATCAAAGTTCGGATATCACATTCTTCTTCTGGAAGACAGCAAGCCGGCCCAGGAAAGCTCTTACGAGCAGGTCAAGGATTACATCACTGAGCAAATGAAATTCCAGAAACAACAGGAACAATACGAAAAGCTGGCCGAATCGTTGAGGAAAAAGATGAATGTGCAAGTCCTGTTGGCGCCGGCTGCCGCGGACGGCACACCCGTATCTCAAGAACAGGCCCCCGCTCCTCCTGCCCCTGCAGGACCCGCTCGGGGCCCCAAGTAGTGTTCCTTCCCGTTATCATTCTATGCTGCGTCAGGCACGCTTTACATTTCATTATTACTCAGGAAGTGCCTGACGCAATATTGCCAAATGCCAATGGGCACGTCTTCAAGTAATTCAAACACGCCTTATATCAGAGTTCCCCTGTTATCCTTCCTTGTCAAGAGATTTCCAGTGAAAAGGATATGGCATGCGGCCTTCAATTCTTGTTGACCTTCAAGGCCGAACTGCTTATTCTGAGGTCAATATATAAGCTCTTTTCGACAGATGGTTCTTACTCACCTCATGCAAGGGAACCGGATCTGTATCTGGAAGTGGGGAGCGGATTGAGGTTCCCCAATTAGTTGACCCATAGGTGGCCGCTCATGGGAGGGCGGAGAGAATCGGAAGCTACGCTGGGCGTGTCAAGCTAGACGTATGCACGGAACTTCGCCGGATACCGATCTTTTGTCGAGGCGTTTCCCCGTGCTCCTCTTTTATTGACACAAATCAACCGGCACAGGTTTTGCCGAAAGCATTCCCGGGGCTCTTGCGGAGAAGACCGATGAAATGTCCTGATTGTGGGTTCACAGGGACCAAGGGAATGAAGGTCTGTGGAAACTGTGGGGCCCGGCTGAAGGGAGCCTCCTCAGACCGCAAGGCTGTGAATGTGACCGCACCCGCTGCCGGTGGAAAAGGGAGCCCAATTTTAAGGCTCTCTTTAGGGTCTGTTGCTGAAGAGGGTTTGACTCGCCTTCTAGGAAGGCAGAACGAACTGCAACTCTTGCACGAGCGCTTCGAGCAATGCAGGGCAGGTAAAGGCCAGGTCTTTTCCATTGTCGGTGAAGCCGGTATCGGAAAATCCAGGCTCCTGTACGAATTCAGAAAGTCTCTTGGCGGTGACAATGTAACCTTTCTAGAGGGGAATTGCCATCCTTTTGGCAAGGAAATGCCCTATTACCCTCTCACAGAAATCTTGAGATCAAACTTCCATATTGAGACCGCAGACAAAGAGCCTCAAATCAGAGAAAAGGTGCGAAGCGGCCTAAGAGCATTGAGAGTCGACGAAGGGTCGTGCCTTCCATATCTTCTCGAACTGTTGTCGGTTGAGGACAGCGGGATTGAGGAGATAGCGGCAGGGCGCGAAACTGTAAAAGATGGAATTGTTCAGGCATTAAAGCTGATCGTGCTCAAACGGTCGGAACTCAAACCCGTGATTTTGGCGGTAGAAGACTGGCACTGGAGTGACAAGACATCAGAGGAGGCATCGGAACATCTCTTGAGGGGCATAGGATCGGCACGGGTATTTTTGATATTTTCTTATCGACCGCTGGTTAACAACTGGAGCGCCATACCGTATCACACCCAAATAACACTGAACGGTCTCTCCAATGGTGATACGTTGCGCATGACTGCCGATCTTCTCGGGGCCAAGAAACTTGATCGTGACCTCAGGGAGTTGATCTTACAGAATACGAGAGGGGTGCCTTTTTTCATAGAGGAGTTCATAGGATTTCTCAATAACTTGAAAATTGTCGAAAGAAAGGGGGATAAGTGTCACTTAACTAGAGATGTTAGAGAGTTGCCTGTACCTGTCACTATTCAGGACGTGATCATGTCCAGGGTTAATTCGCTGCCCACGAGCGCAAAGGAAGTGTTATTGGCCGGCGCGGTGGCTGGGCGGCAGTTTGATTACCAGTTAATTGCTCGAGTAACCGAGCTGCCGGATTATGAGTTGATGTCTCGTCTATCGATCCTGAGATACGCCGGCTTGCTCTACGAGAGAGGCATTTCTTCTCTTTCAACCTATGTTTTCAAACACGCTCTGATTCAGGAAGCATGCTATCAGTCACTGAGCGACGCCGATTGCCGGAAATACCATCGGAAAATTGCAGAGGCCTTAGAGGAATACTCGCCGGAGACAGCAAGCGAGGTACCGGAAACCCTGGGGCACCACTTGACGGAGGCCGGGCTTGCGGATCTGGCCATTCCATACTGGCAAAAAGCGGCCGAGATAGCCATTCGAAGGTCGGCAAACGTGGAAGCAGTTGGTCACCTTAAGAGAGCGCTCGAGTCTCTTGCACGATTACCTCAGGATTCCGATACCTCGCGAAAGGAGCTCGATCTGCAGGTCGCGCTTGGACCGGCATTGATGGCCATCAAGGGGTATGCAGCCCCGGAAGTGGAAAAAGTCTACTCTCGGGCCCGACAGTTGTGTCATGAGTTGGATGATGCTCCTAAGATGTTTACCATTCTTCGGGGGCTGTGGGGGTTTTATATTGTACGCAGCCAATTGGAGGCAGCCCACGAATTAGGCAAGCGGTGCCTCGCGCTGGCCCGCACCCTCAGAAAGCCGCCTCTTATTATTTGGGCCTACTACGCGGCAGGGATGACCTTGTTCCACCTGGGCGAGCTTGCCTCCGGGCTGGAGCACTTTGAACAGGGCATAGACCTGTACGACGTGCGCAAGCGCAACTTTCAGCGTGCGCTGCAAGACCCGGGGGTGGCCTGCCTATCCTACAAGGCATTGACACTATGGATCATGGGCTATCCAGACCAAGCTCTTGAGACGAGCCGCGACGCTGTCACGTTAGCCGGCAGGCTGTCTCACCCCTTCAGCATGGTCTATGCCCTGAGCATTGGCGCCCTGGTCTATCACTTTTGCAGGAAAGTCCAGGAAACCCAGGAGCGAGCAGAAGAGGCGAATGCGCTTTGCACTGAACACGGGATTTCTTACTGGTCCGCGTGGGTTCCCATTCTCCGCGGGTGGACGCTGACAGCGCAAGGGGGAAGAAAGGATGGGATCAAGCAGATGCGCCGGGGGCTGGCCGCGTACAGCGCCACTGGGGCCGAGATCGGACGACCGCTCTTCCTCGCCCTGTTAGCCGACGCCTACCGAGAAGGAGGACAGGCCAGATCTGGGCTTGCTGTGGCGGCCGACGCGCTCCGTGCCGTCCGCAGGACCGGGGACCGTTTCGGTGAGCCTGAACTGCATCGGATCAAGGGAGAATTGCTGTGGGCAACGTCCTCCTCCAATTATGCTGAGGTAGATGCGTGCTTCCGCCAAGCCCTCGACGTTTCCCGCAGGCAGAACGCTAAGTCCTTCGAGCTACGGGCCGCCATGAGCTTGAGTCGTCTTTGGCAGAAGCACGGCAAGAGGGCGGAAGCCCGGAAGATGCTGGCAGAGGTATACGGTCGGTTCACCGAGGGGTTTGATTCCCCGGACCAGGAAGAGGCCAGGTTGATGCTGGATTAGCCGGCATGTAAACCGATGAGCTTAACGTATCGTGCACGTAATCACATGGTGCCAGGAGAACGTCGGTTAAGCATCCGACACAATTTCCCACTCAGGGGTACCGTATATTGGCCGTCTCGGGGACGCCTCCCAATCTCGAGGGGCAAATCTGCCTGAAAAGAGCACCAAGGCGCTCTGCGAGGTCCGTCAAATCGAGGCGCACGTTGTCATTGCAAGCGGAGCGAAGCAATCTCGGTTTTCTGCGCCGGTTCGCGGGACGGAAGATTGCTTTCCCGCGGAACGCCGGATTTCACTCCTCGCAATGACAAAGGGGAGAGACCCCAGCTTAAGTGCATGATTACTGCAGCGTGCTATCTTAGCCCAGAGCCACATTTTTCTTGACCCAATTTATCAGCCTGTAATAGAGTAAGATAAACACATTTTAAATAACTACTCGATCCCCACACAAATCACCACGGGCCGGGGGGCAAAGCGTATGGAAGTCCAAGACAAGGCCAAAGAACAGCATGTGTGTGAGTTCCTGGAATTGCTCCGCGGCTTGCTGGATTAGCAACGGCCGAAATGGGGCTGAAGTTTGCTGAGGAGGGTCGTCTCGGCGAATGTTCACTGAGGGGCGGATATGCGCTATAGTGGACACGCTGCGGTAACTTGATGCGATTCGAAGTCCTGGGAGCTGTTTCCATGACGGACAGGAACAAGACCAAACAGGAACTTATTAGCGAACTGGTACGAATGCGGCAGGAAATGGCCGCTGTGGCGGCACTGAAAATCGGTCAAGGGCCTAGCGACGGAATATGGAGCCTGAGCCAACAATCCGCTGCGATTCTCTTGAACATGATGGTAGACGCGGCTGTGCTGATCTCGACTGACGGCATCTTGCTATGTTTAAACCAAGTTGCTGCCGAAAAACTGGGTGAACCCCCCGATGGCCTTGTTGGCAGAAACTTCTTCGAGTTGCTTCCACCTGATGTGGCTGCGGAGAGGAGAATACGAATCCTCGAGGCAGTGCGGTCGGGGACGCAGATACGTTCCGTGGATGTGGAGGGAGGATTTTGGACGGAAACTCTCGTTAATCCTGTCGCTTACACTAGCGGCAAGATAGAAATGCTGGCTCTTTTCTTCCGCGACATTACTCACCAGATGCAGGCCGACTTGGAATTACGTAAGGCCAAAGAGGCCGCCGAAAGTGCTGACATAGCCAAGACGAGATTTTTGGCTAACGTGAGTCACGAACTCCGTACGCCGCTCAATGCCATCATAGGATTTTCCGAAATTCTCGGAGCCGAAACTTTTGGACCCTTAAACGAGCGCCAGTCGCGTTATGTTCGGCACGTGGCTCGCAGCGGACACCATTTGCTTGAGCTCATTAACGACATTTTGGACTTGGCGAAGGTTGGGTCTGGTAAGATGGATCTGCATCTGTCGGAAGTGAGCGTTTTGAACCTCGTGGAGCGGAGCGTGTCCATGATCGCGGAGAGGGCTGCCAAGCAGGGGATTAAGATTGATGTCGAAATCGACGAAGCGTTCAGATCTCACGTCTTTCAGGCTGACGAGAGGAAGTTAAGGCAAATCTTACTTAATCTGTGTTCGAATGCCGCCAAGTTCACACCCGATGGTGGTCGTATAGAGCTGAAAGTCTGTCGCAAGCAAAGAAACCTAGTTGTAAGCGTCGCTGATACCGGAATCGGGCTAAATATCGAGGACCAGCAGCGCATTTTTGGACCGTTTGAGCAGGTGGACTCGTCATACGCACGCTCGACGCATGGCACCGGTCTGGGACTTGCGCTCTCCAAGAGCCTTGTTGAGCTCCACGGAGGCCGAATGTGGGTGCAAAGTGAGGGCATTGGGAAGGGCAGCACGTTTGCCTTTACAGTTCCTCTGGTGGGTCTCAGAAAGATGACGGGGCAACTCATGTCTCGAGGTGACGATAGGAGCCTGGTTCCACCCGCGCAGTAATTCCAGGAGCAAACACTTCCTAAGCCAATTGGCATTCCGCACTATCCGAGGCTCGTTTATCGGAAGCGGTTCGGCGACAGGCCGACAGATCTCTTGGGCAAAGCAGCGACCGCCATGTAGACCAATTGCGCTTCAACTCTTCACCTAAGGAGGGAGCTTCATGAAGGCCCCGAAAAGCATCCTGGTTGTTGACGACGACGAGCACAATCGAGATCTGTTGGAAGCCTACCTGGAGTCCTTCGAGTACACGTGTCAACTTGCCAGGGACGGATTGGAAGCGCTCAACAAATTGAACCCGGGAACAGACCTGGTGCTCATGGACGTCATGATGCCGGGGATGGATGGTTTTGAAGTGGTGCGAAGGATTCGCAACCAGCCAGAATTAAGCGACGTTCCGGTTATCATGGTTACCGTGCTCGAGGGGAAAAAGGAACGCCTGAAAGCAGTGGAGGCGGGAGCCAATGATTTTATCACCAAGCCTGTTGACAAACTCGAACTTCAGGTACGCGTGGCCTCTCTGTTGCGAATGAAGGAGGCACAGGACGCCATCAAGCGCCATCGTGCCGAGCTTGAGGCTGAAGTCGAAAGAAGGACTGTAGAGTTGAGAGAAAGTGAAGTGCGCTTCCGACATCTCTTCGAGGCTGCTCAGGACTGCATGTTTATGAAAGACACGAATCGGAGATACACCCACGTTAATCCCGCGATGTTGGCAATCCTGGAGATAGATTCCGCACAAATTATCGGGAAAACCGATGAACAACTCTTCTCGGCAGAATGGACGGAAAGGATGAAGAGCGTGGACGAGCGCGTTCTTCAAGGACAGCCGGTTGAGACGGAGCAGAGCCTCCTATGTCTTAACCGACCTCTCACCTTCAACTTTGCCAGGTTCCCCATGCGCGAACCTTCGGGAAGAATAATGGGCTTCTGCGGCATTGCTCGCGACGTCACAGAGCGCAGAGCGATACGGTCTAAAGTAAAGATTGGATCGAATCAGCCCGGCTCGATCATCATGAAAACCACA
This sequence comes from uncultured delta proteobacterium, assembly GCA_963828085.1. Classification (GTDB taxonomy): domain Bacteria; phylum Desulfobacterota; class Desulfomonilia; order Desulfomonilales; family Desulfomonilaceae; genus CAWBBA01. Next base: position 32,760 of record CAWHDO010000013.1, on the reverse strand, counting down.
ATGGAGCAGGTACGGCGTGCGGCCAAGACTGACAGCTTGGTGCTGTTCACGGGTGAGAGCGGAAGCGGGAAGGATTATCTGTCCGAATACTTGCATCGTCATTCTGGACGGGCCACAGGGCCGTATTTTACGATAAACTGCGCAGCTATTGCGCCTGAGGTTGCTGACTCGGAACTTTTCGGACACGAAGCAGGATCCTTCACCGGGGCCCGAGGGCGCAAGCGCGGACTTCTCGAGTTGGCCGAAGGCGGCACTTTGCTCTTGAACGAGGTTGGCGAACTCTCGCCGGAGTTGCAGGCAAAGCTCCTGACTTTTATGGATACGCAGAAGTTCACGCGGGTCGGCGGTGAGACTAATATTCAGGTGAATATCAGAATCGTGGCAGCGACCAACCGGGACCTTGAAAAGGATGTTAAATCGGGAAGGTTCCGTAAGGACCTCTTCTATCGACTCAACGTCTTCTCCGTGGCAGTGCCGGCCTTACGCGACCGTATTGAAGATTTGCCTGTAATCATTGGCGAAATACTCCCTGCTCTGGCCCAAAAAGCCGGGCTTCATGAAGTGCCCGCTCTTGACTCTGATGCCCTTGATGCTCTCAGAAATTACGCATGGCCGGGCAATATCAGAGAGTTGCGCAACACCCTGGAACGAGCAGTGATCCTCTGCGACAAGAAGCACATCACCGCAAAGGACCTGGGGATGCATTCGGGCCCCGAAGTCTCCTCCGTTCGCAAGGGGGACATCTCGCTGACGCTCCACATGTGTCAGGATGATTCTATGCACGATATCTTGACTGAAACAAAGCGTTATCTCGTAACGGAAGGGCTACGTCAGTCCGGAGGTAGCATCAAGAAGGCCGCGCAGTACCTCGGCGTCACACGTGACTCGTTAATACACCACATGAAGTCTCTCGGCATCCGCAAGTCATTACCACCTATTGACCAGACGGAGATAGGTGGAAATCACATACGATAAGATCTGATTATTTCAGCCTTTTTTTTCACCGCATCCTGTACGTGTTCTTCACACGGTTTTCCGGGCGTTGCCACCTCTCCCGTGTTTCCTCTCCGCTGATTCCGGTATCTGCGCAACCTGCTAACTTTACTAAATAATAGTAGCCACACAAACCTACAAGATCTCTTGGCACACGTCCTGCATGACAAAGGGCCAATGAAGTTTCGCGTCGAGGTCGTGACGAATTGCACCGGAATTCGCTCTCTGAGCGGAAAGCGACCAAGGTCGCGTGGGGGGGAGAACAGACGCCGCGATATTGCGCCGCGGAAAGGGACGAGAGGAGTTTTCGTCTCCTCTCTCCCCCTCGTCTGTGACTTCCAGGGTACGTAAGCGTACGCTGCTCTAGTCCAAAAAAATTGGGTGACCCACATCGACAACTTAAGATGTGGAGGAAACCATGAAAATGACAAATCGCGTCCCAGGGAGGCCGGAAATCTCCCGTAATGAGAATCTCGAATCTCTCAGAAGAACTCCTGGGTGTACTCGGTTTAGCGCATCCGAGACTTCGGCAGCACAAGTCGACTGGCAAGAAGATGCATTGAGACTGCATGCAATCGACAGCCCGTGTTTCAGAGCAGGTGACTATAGTCACGTCTGGCGGTTGAGCAACCCTTTCTGTAGTCACAGGCCGGCAAGCAGATCTGACAGCCAAAGTAAGTCTGAATGGTCTCGTCGCGTGGACGTCAGTCGGCGGGATGATCGGTTGCGAGGCAGAGGAGACATACCATGCCAACTGGAAACGAATCAGAAAGAGGAATTGCCAGTGGAGCGGGCGCGATCATTGTGGTCACTTGGATGATAGTGATTGGGCCATTGGGTGCTCTGCTGCTCGGCGGAATAGCTTATGCCATGTTTGTGAATAATCTTGTAGCGGGAGTGATTTGCGGATTCTTGTTCTTCTTGCCTCTCTTGTTGACATTGACCTGGGGGATCAACAGGTGGTCCGAGACTCTACGTGAACAGAGATCGCATAGAACATCGTTTGTTTTGACCACCAGGCCGATTGCGGCTCCAACTCGTTCATCGGAAAGTTAGCATTTTGGCAGGGACAAATGAAGTGCCCGAGACAGACAAACTTTTGGGGTACGACGGATTCTCAAGAAGGGGCTGCTGGTCATTTTCGGGATAATGCATCCCGCTCAATCTCGCAAGTCATTGCTCGAAATCGATCCGGTTTAGCGCGCGGCTGCGGAGGAGAGAAATGAGTACAGCAATTAAGGCATGCGCGATTATTCTACTGTTTGGCGCCGCCACAGGGTTGGCAGTTATTTATCAGCCCTATGCGGAGCAACCCATTTCCGTCTCAGTGACAGCCTCAGCACTGGATGCAAAACATGAACAAAAGATTGTCTTGACTGCTGCAATGAACGGTAGAGGCGTCAGCCATGGAGAAGTCAGGCTGGATTTCACACCGACGCACCCCGGGAATTTGCCTTCCTCTGATGGAAATTGTCCGTTGGCCAAAGGTTACACCGACGGCCAAGGCGTCTTTATCTCGACCGGGCCTCAGCTTCCGCCGGGCGAATACACGATTACAGCTTTGGTCAGTAAGCCGGGGTGCTCCGATGGAAAATCGGTGTGCTTCTTACGGGTGCCTCAATCAGGACAGGATCGCCAGCTATCGGACCGCCCTGTCTCAATTAGATTGTCAAATCGGCCTGGAGGATGAAGTTAATGACGACTCACAGGACAAGGGATTTTCTTCTCGACCGCCGGAATGGAGTGCGCTCCCATGAACTAATGCTCAAATACCATCTGTCTGAAGATGGGATCGCCCAGATTTTTTGCATGCTAAGGAGATCGGATTTGGTCGCCCTGAGAAAGCTCTGGGAACAAGACAAATTAACTGACGCTGAATTTAAGAGGGCTTTCGCTGAAATAGAAAATCGCCTGACGAGTGATGAGTCATGACATGCTCGGTTGAGGCGTTTTACATGGCTTCAACATAGTCCGTTTCTGGAACATGGTGAAGGATACACAACAGGGGGACAAGATGAAAACACTTTGTGCCATCAAGCTGGCATTTTTCAGCGGCTTGTTCATGGTGGTAATCTGTTTCGGTCAAGACATTTCACCTGGCAACCTTCGCGAGGAAGTCCGGGCGCTTTGCCAAAACGGCGAGGTCGTGTCCGCGTTTCATGTTGCCATGAAATCACTGATGAATACCCAGGCGCGGTATGGGCGGGAACATCTCCGCACTGCGGAATGCCTGGTTACTCTTGGGGGCGTGGCTGAATTACGAGGAAAATACTATCTGGCTGAGCGGCTTTACGATAAAGCCCTCTCCATCGAAGAAAAAGCTCTTGGGTCAACGGACCCGGAAGTAGTATCTTGCAAGCTGAAGTTGGCTAAACTGCGGGCCAATGATAGCAAGTAGATCCACGGTGCATCTTCTCGCCTGTTTCCGAATTGTGCGCTGCCTGCGAGTTCAAATCATCCTTAACTCGGCGGGAGCCCATTTAAACGGTTTCGGCAACGGGCGGGATTGAGGATGAGTGGAAAAGCGGGCGAGGCAGTTCAAGGGGTCAAATCCTGCTACAGGCTTCGGAAGATTAATAATTGCACGGCTACTCTGCGACGGTCATTGGACTATCCTGACGTCAACGGGGGAAAAGACTTTGGTCAAGCGATCAATTAAATCCAAAGAAGTCATCGCCGATATTCGAGTCGGAATGAACGACTTAGAATTGACGGAAAAGTACAGGCTCACGCCTCGCGGGCTCGAAACCCTCCTGGGGCACCTCGTTGATAACGGTCTAATCGGTGAGCGAGAGCTTGAAGACCGGGAACAACTTACGGCAAGTCAGATCATTCGTGCCGTTATTGATTCGCGTCGGGACAGGCGAATCCTCAGTTGAATTAATCTTCCAGCGGAACGAACATGTCTTCAGCCTCTTCGGTCATGGCGCTCATGTCCCCAACCTGCTCGTGGATCCTATCGAAAGCCTCTTCCGCTGTTCGGGCCTTAAGGTCTTCTTCCCGTAACATAATGGAAACCAACTCGTTGAAATAAGCCTCATCAGCAAGGTGGATCTTGGTGAGTATGTCCAAGGTCTCCTCATCTGTTACTTCCAGGTCATCAGGCTTGAGTTCTCCCTCGGTCGAGCTTAACGAGGAAATCGGCAGGGAAAGAGGTCTCCTCCTCGTCTTCGTTCGTGTCTTTGGATCTCGCCCACGGCCTGAGCACTTTGTCCTGAAATGCAGAGGCGACCACCTTAATCTCGAGACTTTTCAAAAGCTGGCCGAAGCGTGCGTCCCCCTCTTCCAAAAAGCTCACCATCCAATGGTAAGCCGTCTGCGGGTCAGTGATGCCTTTGGCCGAAAACAACTCCTGATCGAGGTCGAGCACCGACTGCACCCGGTTGGGCTTGACGAGCGAAAGCACGCCGATGTGCGTGGAACTCTGGGATTTCATTATACGAAAGAGTGTTCTGTCGCCCAAACCATCCACAATCTCTTTGCTCTTTTCATCATCCAACAGGAATAACACTCTTGCGCTCCTTTGGGGTCGCGGAGGGCCTCGTGGCTGACGAGAGAGATTTTCTCCTCGCTGGAGAGTGCTTCCATTAGTTGAGCGGCTTGGCGCGGATCTGTCTTTATCAGATCCAGCACGCGGCTCCCTCGCTCGGAAATTGGAGCAAGGTACGTGTCCTGCTGCATATCGGTTATGTCTCCTCTGCTGTGGTCCAGCGCGGGTCTTCAATGGAACGGACGGTTTCGAGCATCGAATCGTCACCGCCGAAGTCTTCCGAAGTCCAACCCTCTTCAGGCGGGGCATACGTCTCTCCGAGATTCAGAACGACCCTTCGACGCTCCCTGCTGATTGTCATTAACTGGAGGGCCCGCACCAGACTGGAGCTTGCTTCTTTGTCAGGTGCATCTCGAAAGGAAAATATGACCTCCCTCAAGGTGGGAGCGTGTGACTTATCTAACTGAAGTCCTTTTACAGCAAGGACCTCTTCGAGCGACGGCGCAGAATCATCGTTCAGGGATCCCAGCAGCATATCCATCAGGCCTCTCGACAGACGGACGAGGTGCCTCATGCTAAAGGCCAGTGTCACGGAATCCATCGCAAGGGGACTCGTGCCAACAACTTCCAGGTACTGCAATTCGCGGCCTGTATTCTCTGAGCAGAACTCTTCGAAGCTCGCGAATTCTTCGCTGATTTCGGGGCTGACTTGAATCTCGTCGTCTAGAGGCATGGCTATCCCTCCCGCCGCTCTAAATTCATTGTAACTCGATTCCTTGAAAGGTTTCAAGAGCGGTTTGGAGCGAGAGGTCTCCTCTCCAAAACAGAACTCCCCTCGACAGATGCTCCAGCAATCGTATACTTTGAGCTTAGAGGTGAGTTCGATGCGAAGACCGCAGCGAACAGGATCGATGTATTGCTGAGCAGCATGGGTCTGAAAAGGCTCTGATTATCACAAACAAACTGCCGGCAAAGGAGCCGATGCGGCCTCGGACCTTCAAGTTAAGGAGCTTTTCGTTATGATCACTGCCGGGATAGACTGTGGCGCGAAAAACACCAAAACAGTGATTGTGAAAGATGGGAAAATAATAGGAAGAGGTATCCGTGCCGACCGGGTTTGAGCAAGATCAAGCCGTTAAGGAATCCCTAGAATTGGCGCTGAAAGATGCCGGGATCACGAGGGATCAAATTGACCGCATCGGCGGAACAGGATACCGGAGCTAAATCCATACAGGAAGCCGACATCAAGGTTAACGACATCAAGGCAATGGCCGTGGCCGCGAATTTCTTCTTCCCCAGTGCCCGAACCGTCGCGGACGTCGGCGCGGAAGAAGCACGAACCGCGAAGTGCGACGAAAACGGGAATGTGGTGGACTTTGCCATTAACGACAAGTGCGCGGCGGGCGCGGGAGCGTTTCTCGAAGCTATGGCGCGGGCTCTTGAGACTCCTCTCACCGAGATGGGATCATTGGCATTGGCGTCGAAAAAGGCAATCCCCATGAATGCTCAGTGCACAATTTTTGCCGAATCCGAAGTTGTCGGCCTCATCCACGCCAAGACCGAGAAAAAGGACATAAGCAAGGCTATCCACGACGCTATGGCGAGTCGAATTGTGTCGATGATCCGTCGTATAGGAGTGAACCCTGACATAGTGATGCTCGGTGGCCTAGCATACAATCCCGGATTCGTGACTGCTCTCCAAAGGGAGTTGGCAGTGGACAAGATCTGTATCCCGAAAGCCCCTGAATTCGGGGGCGCCGTGGGAGCGGCAACGGTAGCGGCGAAGGACGGCCAGTAGCAAGCATTCAAAAGGAATTCGGAGGATATATGCATGGCAGAGGAGGAGAAACGAGAATTCTGGAGGTGGGAAGAAACCAACTGGGTCAATCGTGACATAAAGTGGGAGCAGGCCGAATTAATCACTGTAGGAATAGACGTGGGATCGGTCAGTTCTCAGGCCGTCATAATGGCCGATGGCCAAATCTACGCTTACGGCAACATGAGGACAGGCTCGGACAGCCCAAACAGCGCCCGAAACGCACTCAAGTTCGCTCTCGAAAAAACCAGCCTCACTGAGGACAAAATCCATTATTTCATTGGGACCGGATATGGCCGTGTCAATGTCCCCATGGCGGACAGGACCGTCACCGAAATCGCCTGTCACGCAAGAGGCGCCAACTTCATCTACGGACCCCAGGTTCGGACCGTGCTCGATGTTGGCGGACAGGACATCAAGGCTATTCGATGCGACGACACGGGGAAGGTGACGAACTTCTTGATGAATGACAAGTGCGCGGCAGGGACGGGCCGTGGGATGGAAGTTCTTGCGGATCTTCTGTCCGTGCCGATCGGCGACGTGGGTGATCGGTCGTTTCAGATCGCCCGGGAACCGCTACCTGTTTCGAGCACTTGCGTGGTATATGCCAAGTCCGAAGCCACGGGTCTGTTGCGGAAGGGCCTCGGAACCAATGAGGTGCTCGCTGCGTACTGTTCGGCTATGGCTGACCGGATCTATTCTCTTCTGGAGCGCGTGGGCGTGGAGCCGGAATTCGCGGTTACAGGCGGCATGGCGAAGAATCGCGGGGTTATCGACAGGCTGAAAAAGAAGTTGGGGCTGGAACCCTTGAAGACCAAATGGGATACGCAGTTGGCGGGCGCCGCGGGTGCGGCCCTTTTTGGCCATGCTCTTTGCAAGAAGGGTAAAGGACGCGGCAAATAGAAGGTTTGCAAAAGCAATCGGGGGAATTCAGTCGGCCCCATTGGGGTTGACCTCAAATCACCCTCCCCTAGCCCCTCCCGTCGAGGGAGGGGGATATGAAAACCCTCTCCCCTGGCGGGAGAGGGGAGGGTGAGGGGGGATTGGACAACATCATGAGGCTGCTTGTTTTTACACCTATGGGGGAAGGGGGGTTTTGGAAGGCAATCCCCTCGCAATCAAGCCGACAGGAAAAACATCATGCTGGCCAACTACGGTTATTGTGACGGCTCCGGGAATTATTTCATCACCATCGATACGGACAAATGCAGTGGCTGCGGTGATTGCGTAACCGCCTGCCCGGCACAGGCTTTCGAGATCGTGGAAGAGGACCCGAACGATCCCATGAACGAGGAGCCCCTTGCCATCGTCAGGCAGGATAAGAAAAAGAAGCTCAAGTACGAATGCGGTCCCTGCAAGCCTCCGAAGGACAGACCCGAACTACCATGTATAGCCGCGTGCAAGGCGGGCGCTATCTCTCATTCCTGGTAGAGGTACTGGAGCGGTCAGGGTAGGGGACCATTTCGGGACGCCTGGCCGTACCTATTCTCTCCGAGCTGGACAAAAGAATTGGCATTGCCTATAAAAAGTAGGTCGAGTCGTGCCCGGCGCAATCGGCGGTCACTGGCCGTCCGACACGTTGCAATGAGCACGGTCGTTTCATAGACAAGGGGAGAGGCCGCACCGACTTCCGGTCGGGAGAGTGAGGAACATGTCACGGATACTAATAGCCTGGCTGATCACAACCATAGCCATACTCGTGGCCGCTTATCTTATACCGGGAATCAGAATAGCAAGCGCGGGAGCAGCCATAATCGGGGCGGCAATTCTGGGAATTCTCAATGCGCTATTGAAGCCTATCCTCGTGGTCCTCACGTTTCCTCTGACAATAGTTACGCTCGGACTTTTCTTGCTGGTCATCAACGCCCTGATGTTTCTCCTGGCGGGGGCCCTAGTCCAGGGATTTGAAGTCAAGTCCTTCTGGTCGGCCTTGCTCGGGTCGCTGGTTGTCAGCATCGTGTGCTTTATTGCGCATTGAGCCCCATCCACTCTCAAATGACCCCTTTCAGGGCCTCGCTGATTTCCTTCACTCCGAATGGTTTGACGACAACACCCTTGAAGCCGTGTTTTTCGTACTCGGCCATGACCGGGTCGTTTGAATAGCCGCTGGACACAATTGCCTTCACTTCAGGGTCCAGCGCTTGGAGACGCTGAATGGTCTCTTTGCCTCCCATACCTCCCGGCACGGTTAAATCCATGATTACCGCGCTGAATGGCTTCGCGGAATCCCTCGCGGCCATGTACAACTCGACGGCCTCTGCGCCTTCTTTGGCAAGGACAACTTCATAGCCGAGAAGGGACAACATCTCCGCGGCCAGACACCTAATAGGCTCCTCGTCGTCCATAAGCAAGATTTTGCCCTCACCGCCAACGGGTCTGTCCGGCTCAGGTTTATCAGGCGAGATGACACTTGGGCAGGCCGGCAGGAAGAGATGAAATGTAGTCCCGACACCCAGTTCGGACTCGACTGTTATCAGGCCACCGTGATTCTTTATGATGGAGTAGGAAGTGGCCAGCCCCAGTCCGCTGCCCCGGTGCTTGGTGGTGAAGTAAGGATCAAATATCTTTGAAAGATGCTGTTCGGCAATTCCGATACCTCTGTCTTTGATGGACACCCGCACATACTTCCCATCCCGGAGAGGGAGGCCATCCTCAGCCTTTATAGCGGTGTTTTCGGCAAAAACACTGACAATGCCGCCGCGAGGCATAGCATGCTCTGCATTGATTACGAGATTGTGGAGGACCTGATTAATTTGTCCTTCGTCAACTTCGGTTGCCCAGAGATCAGGCGATAGAGAAAAATCGCAACGAACATTGGATACGCCAATAGCAAATTGACACGACTCCTGCAATAATTCCGAAATGATGCAAAGTTTCTTGATAGGCGAGCCGCCCTTGGAGAACGTCAGTAATTGTTGGGTGAGACCCTGCGCGCGGAGGCACGCTCTCTCCGCATCGGACAAGCGGTCGAATACCCTGTCATTGGCCGTTAAATACATTTTGGCTACAGAGATGTTGCCCAGTATAGCGGTAAGAATATTGTTGAAGTCGTGGGCTATGCCACCAGCAAGAATGCCGATGGACCCAAGTTTCTCGATCTTCAGCAGCTCCTCTTCGATTCTCCGTTTCGATGTAATATCGCTGAGAAAGTTCAGGGTGGCGGGCATACCGTCCCAATTTATTGGTACCGTTTTCGCCTCCACCCATTTAGTGGTGCCGTCTTTCGCCATAACTCTAAAGGGGTACGGCGTCAGGAGGGGTGTGCTCCTCTTCAGCCTCTCATCGTAGCGCTGAGCAACTGTCCCCCTGTCGTCGGGATGAATGAAGTCGAGGAAAGGTCTCGATGTCAGACTCTCTATCCTCATATTTGGCCATTTCGATGGCTCTCGGATTCACGAATTTCACGACTCCATTTTCCGCGACGACAATGGCATCGCTCGCATTTTCGACGACGAGCCTGTATTTTTCTTCCGATTCTCGGAAGGCTTCCTCTGTGCGTTTTCGCTCTGTGATGTCCCTCAAACACACTTGGATCGCGGATTCGCCGGCGAACCGGACTATCCTTGCATTGAGTTCTGCGTCAAATGCCGTGCCATCTTTGCGTTGCAATCTGACTTCATACTGAAACGGCACCGTCTGGCCGTCCATTCTGGCGAGATACCGCTCGTGGACAAGTTGCCGGTCGTCAGGGTGATACATGACCAGGTGATCCGCACCTTCCAGTTCACCTCGCTGGTAACCGAGCATTTCATGGAGACGCGTATTGGAAAATTCTATCTTGCCGCATCTTTGAACGCATATACCGTCAAAACTGTCTTCGACCAACCTGCGATAGCGCTCCTCGCTTTGGCTGAGGGCCTCTTCGGCCCGATTTCTCTGAGAAATCTCCATCAGGAGCTGCTCATTGGCAGACACCAATTCAGCGGTTCTTTCCTGAACTCTCAGTTCAAGCTCTTCCTGGGCCTTGAGAAGTTTCGCTTCCACCCGCCTGTGCGTGATCTCTACTGCAGCAAGATTTCCCAGCAGAGAAAGCGTGTCGAGGTCTGATCTTGAAAACGAGGTCTTTTTTCGATTGAACACGTAAAGGACGCCAAGATTGGTCTGGCCTATCTGGACCGGCACGGCGATCCCGGAAATCACGCCTTCCTCGCAAGCGATGTCGTGAACCACAGGCTCGATTTCCTGGAAATAGTCTTCAACTATATACCCTTTGCCCGTTCTCGCCACCTTTCCCCCGAGCCCCGCGCCGAAGGGTAGTCTCATACTCTTGAATGCCTCTGTTCTAATTCCTGACAAAGTGTGCATGTACACGTCGCCGGATACTTCATCACGCAGCGCAATGTACGCAGTATCCGCTCCTAACAACATTTTGCTTTTGTTCACCAGTAGCGAGAGATTTTCGTCCAGGCTGCGTTCCCCGGTCATGGCCACGGCGAGATCATAGAGAGCCTGGAACTTAGCCAGCTCTTCTGCCAGCTTTGTCTCAGCCCACATTCTCTCCACTCTTTCGACCTCCAATGCGGGGGCAGGGCGGGGCGATTTTGAGAGTTTCTTTTTGGTGGCATCCTCGTCTTTCATCAGTGGACTCCGCATTCCCGTCGGTGGCCCTCCGAGAGGACTAGTACTTTCCCCGACTCGCTGATGCAATGCTCAGTAGCGCCGGCATCTTGCCGGTCAGGTTAATTGCATTTTCGGCCAACCGGCAAGATGCCGGCGCTACTGCCAAAGTGGCACCTCACTTATGAAACGCCGTACTTAGCCTTCGGATTCCGGCCGGTTCACAAGATAAATTCCGGCCGACACTAACACGAACCCAACCCAGAGTTGAAACGTGAGATTCTCGTTCAGCAATATCCCGCTCAGAATGACACCGAACAGCGGGGCCAGGAACGTAAATGCCGCTAGTCTGCTCACAGGATATCGGTGTATCATCCAGAACCAGATGAGGTAGCTGAAGAATGCAACCACAACGGTCTGGTAAACAATGGCTGAGACGACAAGCGGTCCTAAAATCACAGTTTTGCCGCGTTCGAGAAGAAACGAGCCGGCAGCAAGGATTGGAATTGAAAAGAAAAGCTGTGCGAAAAGCGTTTGGAAGTGGGAGATGGATCTGCCCCATATGACTCGTTTGATGTATAGCGTCGTGGCTGCCCAAAGGATGCCGGCCCCAACTTCCATCAAATCGCCGACAATATGAAGTGGACCCAGGGAAGTTGACCGAGACGCGAATACCGAGATCAGGCCAGCGAAAGCCAAGAATAGACCCACGCTCTTGATCCGATTCAGCCGTTCATAGGGCAATAAGAAGTGGGCACCGAAAGCGACCCATAATGGATGGGTGTAGAGGAAGATGACCGCCCTCGATGCGTCGGTGTATTTGGTGCCGCTATAGAGCAGGAGAAACTCCAGTCCGAAAAGAAACCCTATAGCAAGGCCGTGACCTGCCTCTTCCCGCGGCAAGAACACGCGCTCAGTCCGGGCTCTTGCGTACAGCCACAGTAGGAACGATGAGACTACAGACCTTATTGTCGCTGCCAGAATTGGCGGGACGCCCTGGTTGCTCACCTTGATGCTGACCATGTTCCCGCCCCAGAGGAAGCTCAGCAGCACGAGGACGAGCACTCCCGTCAGTGGTATGTGGCGCGGTGATTTCATGGCTCCCCGGTCATTTCTCCGCCCTTGACCTGAAGGATTTAATCTAAACCTCTTTTAATAGAAAAGCGGGCTACGTCATTGATAGCAGAGTCACACAAATGGGGTCAAATTAAACACGGCCTCGGCTAACTGAAAGCTCGCGTGGTCGCCTTATCCTTGGGTCCCAAGACCTCAAAACTTGACGGATCAGCAAGATTTGCATTTAAAAGAATGTTATTCTGGTGCGCACAATGGTAGTCTATTTGCGGGATTCAGTTTCACACCCGTATTGCTCTGGCCCCTTCGAGCAAGTTGTCGCTCAAGTCTGAGCTGCGATCTCTTTGTCGATCAGCTTCCTGATTGTGTTCCTGACGCTCGCGGATGACAGGATCAGAGACTGCATGAATATGAGGTCTCCGTACAACCCCAACAAAATGGAAGAGCAACCGAGAATACCGAAAAAAACGACCGGTCGAAACGGCGAAACTGCCAGAGCCATGAAGCCGAACATGGTAACAACCGACCAGGAAGCGATTTGTTTTGCCGTCAGCCGATATGCTCTACGGACGCACTCTTCCATTCCCTGATCCGGGTTCAATTTTATCTCTCGCTTCAACTGTGTTAAATAGTGAATCGTGTTGTCCACGGCCAGACCGATGGCAACAGTGGCCGCGAAAACTGTCACGCTGTCCAGAGAGATCCCGAACCAGCCCATGATCCCAAATACGGCAGCCACGGGCGGGATGTTGGGCAGTAAGCATATCAGTCCCAGGAGTGGGGACCCCATCTGGAGCATCATCAAGACCGTGATGATCGCGGCTGCGAGAAACATGGACTTGATCTGATCATTAATGAGTTCAGATGCCTGCAGCGCTACAACGGCAAGATCGCCGGTAACCGTGGCCTTTGCAACATCCTTCATGACCGAGTCGGCTGTTGCACCAATCTTTTCAATAGTTTTCTCAATCGGCACTGTAGGGGAATTTCTGATGCGGACGGAAATATGGAGCCTGTCATGAAGTGAATTCAAATGCCTCCTGGCAAGCCGTTCCCCATCGGAGCTGAGCGAGGTAGTGAGAAGTAGCTGAGGTATAAGAGCGGGCTCTGCAAACAAATCTTTGCGTGGGTGGTTCGACCCCTGGACCACATTATTCATATATTCCAGCAACGGCAGGAAGGAATCCGTATCAACAACTTCAGGTATCATCTTGAGCCGTTCCTCTAATTCCCTTACCTTCTTCCACATGGCCGGCTTTTTGAATGCGTTTTCCTCGGCTTCCAGTATCAACTCCAGCGAACTGACCGGCGCGAGCTTCTTTTCTACGAAGTTTATGTTCCTGACTTCGGTGGTGGAATCGCTTAACATGCGCAGGATCTGGGGATCGCTGCGAATCAGAGGTGCGCCCGCAAACAGAATAGCCGTAATGGCAAACCCAATGCCCACAAAGAGCCGATGATGGTTAAAGATGGCCTTTTCGATCTTTTCAAGGATAGCATCTGCCCAATCTCCCAATACTCCCGAAGGTTCCGGCGCATCCAGAGATTTCATAATACTGAAGAAAGCCGGTGTTAAAATCATGGCCAGGCAATAGGAGATCATTATACCGATAGACATGATGAACCCTAACTGCTGAACCATTGGTATGGAACTGACCATTAACGTCCCGAATCCTACCGCAGTGGTTGCCGAACAGATGAGACACGGTCTGGCCAGCCACCGTACCGCCAGTTTGATAGCAGGTATCTTCTCTTTCACCGATTGGTGGAACTGATGGTACCGGACTACCATGTGAATGACGATCTCCAGGGTGACTATCGGGATGAATCCGAAAGAAAGTGCAGTCGTGGAATTCAGGGGAATGCGGAAAAGAGACATCAGGCCCAGCACCCAGACGACGCAGACGCCTAAGACAACATTGGTGATAGCCGTCACCTTGGCGCTCTTAAAAACGTAGACTGAAACTACCGTGCTGATGAGCATACACAGTATGCCGAAGATAATTCCCGTTTGGATGTTGTACCTGACAATGGCCTGCCGAATTAGGGGGGCGCCGATTATGCGATACTCCGCGCCGGCCGGAACATTATTCTTCACCACCGTGTCTATGTCGCTGAGCAGCCCCTTGATGGCGCCGGTATCGAATTTCGATTCGTCCGCGATGCGTATAAGCACGCCCACCGTCTTTGAATCCGCGGCTAAGAGGAGGTCCGTTATCGGAAGGGCCCTTTTCATGCTCGGCCACCGCGTCATGTCCGGAAACTGCGGTTTTCCGTCATTAACCGTCAAGACAGGGTAATTTCCGAACAGCTTACCCTTTGTCTGGAAAAGCTTCAGGTTCGATAGGCTCACCACTTCGGCAATTTTGGTGGACTTCTCCAGTGTTCGAGTGATTGACTGCAATCCGGTCAGGAGGCGGCAATCAGGAGCCTCTCGCTCGCTGTGAATGGCTACAAGGATAAACTCCTCATTTCCGAATACTTCAATGAATTTCTGGTATTGGAGGTACGCGGGAGATGTCTCATCCACGCCGGACTTCAGTGTTGGATCGGTGGCCATGCGGGGAATGAATATTGACAGCAAGACTGTGATCACGACCACCAGGCCGACGAGCAGACGGCGTTGGTCAACCAGTGCGTCCAAAAAGTTCTTGTTTGAAAGATCCAGCTTATCCTTTTCCGGCATACTTATTTCCTAACGATTGGCATCAGCGGGCGGCTTAGGGTTCTAACACTTGCAACGGACAAGGAGGCGTCAGTAACCGCGCAATCTTTTTAATTTAGCACATTGTGGCCCGCCCGGAAAGGCCGCGTGCTGGAACCCCTGCACCGATTCATTTACGGGGGAGCACTTCACCACGCCTGTCATTGCGAGGAGTGAAATCCCGCGTTTCGCGGGAAAGCAATCTCCAGTCCCGCGAACAGCGGCAAAGCTATCCTTGCTTAGGTGGTACGGGCAACCTGCCCGTCGTCATTCCCGCGTACGGAGGAATCCAGACTGGCCCCCGGATCGGAGTCCGGGGTGACGAACGACAGGCAGGATGCCTGTCCCACCAATAGTGAGGCCACATCGCCCGGGTTTCTTACTCGCCTTTCTTCATTCCGTGATAAAGTTCGCTCCCCGCGCCGGGATAGATCGCTCGCTCCGCCAACGGTGTGGGACTATCCACGGTGGGCCAGTTGTCGATTTGAGGTTCCGAACCTTCCCGAGTTATCGACGAGGGGTTGGTGTCCGCCATGACGGGGTGTTTCCGGATTTCTGTTCCCCTCACGTTCACGCTGAATTCAATAGGAATATTATTGGGATCAAAAGAATATATTGAGTGGATAAAACCGTGGTCCACCACTTCAGAAACCCAGAAGTCCGCCGCGGCGAGCTTGTCCTTGAGTTCCCACAGATCCTCTTCCCTTTCTACACCGAACGAAACATGGTCAAACACAAAGGGCCCCTTCACTGGAGCGCCGTGGTCTTTTTCCTGTACCGGTTCGACCCCGGACCACTCGAAGAATGCAATCGTGTCATGTTCGGATATTTCGAAAAAGTAGTGCCGGTATCCCGGACGGCCCAAACCCGCGATCAATCGCATCCCAAGTAAGTCCCTCCAGAAACGGATGGTAGTGTCCATGTTTCCGGTGGCCATAGCCAGATGATTGACTCCGTTAAACTTGATCATAGCGTCCCTCTTTTCCGTGCGTGTTCAGGATCTTACTGGGGCAATTATATGCCATATCGTGCGCCAAAAAAATGGATTGATGTTGCAGCGTTTTTGATGCAAGCTATTATCAATTGCAAATCACTCTCAATTTTGAGAGGGCTCGCAAATGGATATTACGCCCTTTGCAAATATTCTGTTCCGCGGGCCATGAACGCCGGAGGGGAATTCAAATGGTTGAACACGATGATGCACCGGACCCTTTTGCCGTAAAAGACTGCGCACTTGTCGCCATAGCACTTGGGCACAAAGCCCAGAACCTGAGGGAGATGCGGGACCACCTGTTCAGGATTCATCCCGGCAGCATTTACCATCACTTTTGGGGGGGCTTGCTCAGGCCCCAATCCGCTTACCCTGAATATTATAACGATTTTGCTAGCTGGGTGCATTATCAGCTTCACGATGACACTTTGGCCGAGCGCCTGGCAATCTTGGATCCCACGAATTATGCCGACCTGGACTCTCTCCGCCACGAATTGGTAGATCTGGTGGAAGAACGTTTGGATGAAGTTGAGTGGCTAAACTGGGCTCGGGCAGACCATGAGTTCCATTTTGCTCGTTCCCAGATTCTGATTTTTGACACCCGTAACAGAATAGAAACCCCTGAGGAATTGACGGCAGCCGTAGCCGGGATGTCCTTGGGGAGCATATTTTACCACTTTATCGACGCGAGGCGCCGCGTCCCCGACGGTCTGGACGACTTGCGATTCTGGTTGATGGGATTCGGAGAAGCCTACACGGAGCTTATCGGCCTGGTGTCTTCGGTTGATCCCTATTTTGGAGGTCTGACAGGATTGCGCCAGCAACTGACCGACCTGTTTGCCGATTATTTCGAAGGGGCGTCATAATGAGTTCAATTGACGAATATGCGGCCATCGTCGGCGAAGATGTGATCTCGCAATTGCGGCAGCTTGCTGCGCCTCTAAAAGGAATGAAGGTGGTGCATGTGAACTCCACCCGCCTGGGCGGAGGCGTGGCGGAAATCCTCACTAAGCTCGTTCCTTTGATGAAAGACCTTGGAATAGATGTACGGTGGGAAGTCATTCGAGGCCAAGAAGACTTCTTTCAATGCACAAAGAATTTTCACAATGCCTTGCAGGGCAGGCAGATCCCGCTTTCCGATTCAATGTTCAAGGCATACGAGGAAACAAACGCTGCCAATGCTGAGGAGCTCCGGCCAATGCTTGAGGAGGCTGAAGTTGTCTTCATCCACGACCCCCAGCCGCTGCAACTGCTGCGTTTGTGTCCGGGCCGAAAGGGACGGTGGTTGTGGCGTTGCCACATTGACCTCAGCAGGCCCTATCGCCCAGTCTGGAGATATCTTCAGCAGTTTGTGGTGGAGTATGATGCAAGCATTTTCTCACTCCCGGACTTCGCCCAACCCCTGCCGCATATCCAGTATCTAATGCAACCCAGCATCGATCCTCTGAGCGACAAAAACAAAGACCTGCCTGATGACCTGGTGCTGGCGACTCAGATGCAGTTTGGCCTTGATCCGGAAAGGCCTATGATGCTTCAGGTGTCTCGCTACGATCGATTCAAAGACCCCGTGGGAGTGATACGGGCTTACCGTTCAGTGAAGACTTTCGCCCCTTTTCTGCAGCTCGTTCTTGCAGGCGGTGAGGCGACCGATGACCCGGAAGGCGAGGCCGTGCTCGGAGAAGTCCGCGCGGAAGGTGCAGAAGATAAGGACATTCACATCCTTCTTTTACCGTCGGATGCGCATGAAATCATCAATGCGCTTCAGCGGGCCGCGGATGTTGTCGTCCAAAAATCCGTCAAAGAAGGATTCGGCTTGACCGTCACCGAGGCAATGTGGAAGCAGAAACCGGTCATCGGGGGCAACGCGGGCGGGATTCGTGTTCAAGTAGCGGATCATCGTACCGGCTTTCTCGTGAGTACTCCTGAAGGGGCCGCGTTACGGATTCGGTATTTGCTCAGTAATCCGGAAAAGCGCATGGAAATGGGCTTGAATGCAAAAGAATTCGTCAGGGAGAATTCCCTGCTGACTCGAAACCTGAGGGAGTATCTGAGCCTAATTATAGGAGTGATGGACAAAGACAAGGATAGAATTGAACTGGGAATGTGGTCGAGGCCGTGAGACATGGGCGTTGACCTAGAGTTAGTACACAATGGCTCAAATACGGTACCGTATTCAGTGCAACTCCTGAGCCCCGCAGGGGCTGACCAACAGTAGCCACGGGCGGAAGCCCGTGGAAAGCGGTCCACACAATCATTTGAAGAACCGACCCTGGAGGGGGCGACCCCTTCAGGGTCCGGACCACCTCATGAGGGCCTTCTTACCGTGGGTTCCACCCACGGCTACCCTTGGGCGGCCCCTGCGGGGCTACGGCGGCTCCTGGGAATACGTGACCGTATTTACGCAACAGTGTAACTCAGTGACTCTTTTTCGTAAATTCGGTCACGGATACAGAACGGACCCGAATGATGACGATGCGATGGTTTTGCAGGGGCGGGGCTTGCCCTGCCCGCAGAGAGCGCAGCAAACAGCGCCCCTACGTTCGGTGCGGCACCTGCTGGCCGGTACCTGCAGGCGCCCAATCCGAGACCGTATTTATGAAATACAGTACTTAGTTACCGGAGTTGTGAGCCTTTTGACTGATGGGCCATCAAAGTCCCCCTTTACTAAGGACGGATCAGGACTTTCCTTGTCCGGGCCTCTTTGTCAATTGAATGAGCAACATCTTGAATCGGGACATTAATTTAGGTGCCACCTACCTTGGCCGAGGCCAATGCCGCTTCAGGGTGTGGGCCCCATTTGTCAATAAAGTGGAGGTACACATTTCCTCACCAGATGACCTAATTGTGCCCATGACCAAGACTCCCCGAGGCTATCACGAAGTCGTGGTGAACGACTTGCAGCCCAGCGCCCTGTACCGCTACCGGCTGGACGGTGAGAAAGAACGCCCTGATCCTGCATCCAGGTTTCAGCCCGAGGGCGTTCACGGACCATCCCAGGTGGTCGATCCGGATTTCCAGTGGAGCGAATCGCACTGGCCTGGCCTGCCTTTTAAAGATTATGTCCTTTACGAATTGCACGTCGGGACCTTCACTCCCGATGGGACCTTCAGTGCAATTATCCCGCACCTGGATGAGCTGAAAGGTCTTGGAATCACTGCCGTGGAACTCATGCCCGTCGCGCAATTCCCCGGTGATCGTAACTGGGGTTATGACGGCGTTTATCCGTTTGCAGTCCAGAATTCATATGGCGGACCCGACGGCTTGAAACGATTGGTCGACGCTTGCCATTCCCGCGGATTGGCTGTGGTGCTGGATGTCGTGTACAATCATCTTGGGCCGGAAGGAAATTATCTCGCAGACTTCGGGCCTTATTTTACCGACACCTACAAAACCCCCTGGGGGCCTGCCATCAACTTCGACGGGCCATACAGCGACGATGTGCGAAGATTTTTCATCGCAAACGCCCTTCATTGGCTGATTAATTTCCGAATAGATGCTCTGAGGATCGATGCGGTCCACGGCATCTTCGATTTTTCCGCGCATCCGTTTCTCGAAGAGTTGGCCCGGACGGCCCACGAATACGGAGAACGCCTCAATAGGCGGATATACCTGATTGCCGAGAGCGACCTTAACGACTCGCGCCTGGTTCGCTCACGAGAACGAGGCGGGTACGAACTGGACGCACAGTGGAATGATGATTTTCATCACACGCTCCACACGCTCCTGACGAACGAACGAGCGGGTTACTACGAAGACTTCGGCCTCTGCCGGGATCTTGCCACAGCATTTCGAGACGGCTTTGTTTATTCGGGAAAATATTCGCGATACCGTAAGCGGAGGCATGGAAACGATTCGAGAGCTATCGCGGCCCATCGGCTGCTGGTCTTCTCTCAGAATCACGACCAGGTGGGTAATCGCATGTTGGGGGATAGACTCAGCGCACTGGTTTCCTTCGAGGGGCTGAAATTGGCAGCGGGTGTGGTTATACTTTCGCCCTTTATTCCGCTCATTTTCATGGGAGAAGAGTACAGGGAAACCTCCCCCTTTCCTTACTTTGTCAGCCATTCGGATCCCTTACCTCATTGAGGCTACGAGGCAGGGGCGTAGGCAGGAGTTTGCTGCGTTCCGCTGGGAGGGGCAGCCGCCTGACCCGCAGGACGGAAACCACCTTCCTGAGCGCCAAGCTGAATCACGATTTACGCGACGAAGGAAAGCACCGTGTGCTTCTCAAATTTCTACCGGGAACTGCTCGACCTTCGCAAAACCTTGAGAGAAGCTGCCGGGATGATGGGCCGTGAGAGAAGGGATGTTGTTGACTTCGAGCGGCACAAGGCAGTGTTGCTCCGATGGTGGGCGTCTGAGGGCCAAGCTGCCGCTATCTTTCATTTCGGTGGTAAGCCGACTCGCATCGAGATTCCATTGCCTGCCGGTGGCTGGACCAAGCGCACCGACTCGGCGGACGAATCGTGGGCCGGGCCTGGAAGCGCTCTTCCAGAAACAGTGATCTCGGACGGAGAGGTGTCCCTGACGTTGGCTCCTTATTCGTTCGCAGTTTTTACATGTCAGGAAACAGAGGGGTAGGGCAGTGTGGCTGGCCCTTCGTGGCCGGGCGAGACTTGGTGGGGATGAGCAAGATTGGTGGGACAGGCATCTGAAACTGTCTCAAAACTTTTGGCGATGGTCTAATCGTGGCATGATTGCGGCGGGCATGTATTTTTCCCTCACCCCAACCCTCTCCCGCCAGGGGAGAGGGTTTTCAGACCCCCGCCCTCGACGGGAG
This sequence comes from uncultured delta proteobacterium, assembly GCA_963828085.1. Classification (GTDB taxonomy): domain Bacteria; phylum Desulfobacterota; class Desulfomonilia; order Desulfomonilales; family Desulfomonilaceae; genus CAWBBA01. Next base: position 12,355 of record CAWHDO010000013.1, on the reverse strand, counting down.
GGGGAAGGGGGAGGGTGATAACAGCCATGGTGCCACGGATGTGCGAAGCCATCCGTCCCGGACGAGCCGGACGGCACGTCTGGGCTTGCCGGTCATTGTCCGATGTCCGATGGATCTCTGCGGCAAGGAAACTTCATGTAGCGTATGTGCCGCTGCCCGGCCCGGCACGGATGAGCCCTGCGGGGCGCGGGGCACATCCATGGCACCAAATCTCTCTCAGCTCCTGCACGATGAGTGCGGCCTTTCAGGTAAATGTCGGCTTCCACAAACCCTGGACCCGGATCAAAGCTTGCCCCGGACTTCGATCCGGGGTCCGGGGTGACGGTTTGTGAAGACCGCGCAACGTGTCACAAATTAGGGCACTGCCCAAGGACAGGTCCTTGATCCGCGTTCCTCTAGCCACCTACCGAATTCAATTCAATCCTTCTTCGGCTTCCAGTCGGCAAGAAAGATAGTCCCTTATCTGGCCGAGCTGGGAATATCCGACATTTATGCATCGCCTATCTTCAAGGCAAGGACAGGGAGCCTTCACGGGTACGATGTTGTCGATCCTACCGAGCTAAGTCCTGAACTCGGAACAGTGGAAGACTTTGCGCTCCTTGGGGAAGAAGCCAAGAGAAACGGCCTGGGGTGGATACAGGATGTGGTTCCGAATCACATGGCCTTTAGTTTTGAAAACAAACTGCTCATGGATGTGTTTGAGAACGGTCAAGGTTCCAAGTATTCCCGTTTTTTGACATTGACTGGGAGCATGACTACGAAAATCTCAAGGGTCGCGTCTTGGCCCCTTTTCTTGGTCGCTTTTACGGGGAACCCTGGAAGATAGGGAGATTAGGCTCGAATACGGCCCTGAAGGTCTCGCTGTTCGTTACTACGACGTCGCCTTTCCACTAAGAATACAGTCTTACCACAATGTGTTGTCCGCGGGTTGGCTTCTATCAAGAGCAGGCTGGGAGAAGAACATCCTGACTTAATAAAACTCCTGGGCGTACTGTTACATCGTGAAAACTCTGGCCTCCCAGGAAGATGGCGCTGATCGTTACGTTGAGATCAAGTTCATTAAACGAATGCTGTGGGAGATATATTCCGGAAATCACGACATAAAAGAAGTGATGGATGAAAATATACAGGCCTGAATGGACGCGCGGGGGAGCCTGAAAGCTTCAACTTCCTCGATGACCTCCTATCCGGGCAGCTCTTCAGCTCTCGTACTGGAAGGTCGCAACCAAAGAGATAAACTACCGGAGATTCTTCAATATAAACGAACTCATATCCCTGCGGGTCCAGGACGAGGCGGTATTTGACCACACCCACGAGGACATCCTGGAACTGGTTCGGGAGGGTTCGTTGGCGGCTTGAGAATCGACCACGTGGACGGTTTGTACGATCCGGGAAGATACCTGAAGAGGGTCAGGGCAAAGGCGCCCGACGCTTTCCTGGTAGTTGAGAAAATCCTCGGTCCGGAGGAAGAAACTCTGTAATGACTGGCCTGTGCAAGGGACCACAGGCTACGATCTCATGAATTATGTCAATGGATTGTTCTGTGAGATGAAAAACCGGAGGACCTTTGACAGGATATGGTTTACGTTCACCGGCTCTACCAGACGGTTTGCCGACTTGCTGCGAGAGAAGAAAAGAGTGATCATTGTCGAGCACATGGCAGGAGACGTTAACAACCTGGCACAATTGGTGAAAACTATCTCAAGCCGAGATCGGCACGGCAGCGACATTACGATGTCTGGGTTGCGGAGGGAATTCTCGAAGTGTTGGCCGCGTCTCCCGTGACCGGACGTACATAAACGATCGAGTTCTTTCCGATAACGACCGGTACCATCTGAAGAAGCTGTGGACCGAGCCGCGGGGTCCAATCCCGCGCTGATAGTGATCTCCATGAACAAACTGCGCGACGAGGACACCGTGGGAAAGATTGTGAGCGAACACATGATTTCAGATTTTGAGATTCGCTCGATGGAGCACATTAAGGGGACACCTTGGACGTACACCGTCTTCGGTGTAAAGGAAGTTCACCGCGTAAAGAATGCGACCGAGGCGACGGATCAAATCGTTGGGCAATACAACGTGCGCCTGGTGGAAACGGCACGCTCGGAAGTGAATCCGAGCGGCCTTCTGGTGGCCGAGTACGGCGAACAACAGATGGTCGGCGAGCGAGAGGCCGGGCTGCTGCAAAAGAGCGCGCTCGATAAGGACAGGCCGTAGATGATTTGCCGCTAAGAGACACGCACTCAATGGCGGCGGGAGTCAGCGGGAAGGAGGTACCGATCGTGGCGGCAGGTGCGACAGAGGCAGTTGGACAAGGGAAAGATTCGGAAGCGGGCCGTTCCTCGCGGGGAACTCGCAAAGTGCGAGCGGGCCAGACGGGCGGAGCGGAAATCCAACGTTTCTTCCTTGCAAAAACAGGAGGGAATAACGGCCTTCCTGAATTCAGCAAGGAGGTTCCGGGGGAACCGGAGGCAATGGTGGAGTCACTCAAGACTGGCCTGAGCTACTTCGTGGTTTCCGAGTGGCGAGGCGTTGCGGATTTCTCCGGTAAGAAGCCGCAACTAGGGCGGGAACCCGTTCGCAGTGCGCCCAAGGCAGGATAGCAAGAGTTTCTTTGCAGACTGAAGTTGGTCTGTCGAGAGCTGTCCACAAGCTCCAATGATTGTGGATCAGTGCTTGGGTCGCTTGAGGTGTGTCCGATGGGGCGCAGAAGAGCGGGCCAGCAGACTCCTGGTTTGTTGTTGCCGGGCAAACAAAGGAGAACGAAGGGCAGCAACGCAGAAGTGAAAGCGTTGAACTGCCCATAAACAACTGAGCTGGTCCGGTTCTTCGCGAACCTGGCCGGAAACCTTACCTCGTTTTCGGCCCAGGACAGCGGAGAGACCGGCGGCAACGGCCTCCTTGTCTGTTCTTTGCCGGACGGAAATAAGGAGGAGGAAATGCCAACTGAAATAAGCAGTGGGATGCCCGTGATTACGCTCGACATCAACGAGATGGGACAGATGAAGCGACGGTTGCCGAGGTTGACCCAAGAGGAGCAGCTCGAAAACACACTCCTCCAAGGTCTCTATCCCGGCATTCGCGTCGCACGGCTCAATGTCCCACCCGGAAAGCTCGAAGATCACCAGGAGAACGAAGTCCAGAAATCGATGAGGTCTTTCGAGCTAGATGGCGTGCGGTTCCGGCTCGTAGGTGCAAGCGCCTCGGCAAAGAGCGGCAAGTTCTACGCCGTGGACGAGCGCTACGAGCCGGCGATTGCGGAGCGTTTCCGTAAATGGCCCGAAGCAGCGATCACCTACTTCGGAATCCTGGTCTCGCCGTGCAAGCAGCGAATCCAGATGCCCGACGCAAGAGTGATGGTCGTGAAGGACCGCACATTGGGCACGAATGACTGCCGGGGCTGGATCTCGCGGTCGGTGTTCGAGCGTTTTCACCTGCCCGGGCACCGGTTCTATCAGTTCCGGCTCGCATTCGAAAATGCCCAGGCCAAGGGAGCATGTAAGGTGATGCCGGACGATGTCGCCCAGAAACTGGGGGCGGACATCATCTTGCCAGAGTCGTGTGTGAAACCCGAGTACAAACAATCCACGCGATTCTTGGACTTCCTCCATTGGCGCCGGCCGAAGATCGAGGTTAGGACCTACCGTGGACCGATGATATTCGGGATCCGGGAGGTTTCCAGGACGCTCGATCTCCATAGCAGTTACACGCTTATCGAACACGCGCCAGGGGAGTCCATCCAACTCGAAATCGTGCCGTTTGCGATGGGGCAGGCTCGCAAGCTGCGGACGGCATGCGAGGATGGCAACTACGATGAAGTCATCGAACTCCTGGGCACGTCCCGCGCACAAGCTCCATGGGAAGAGGCGAACGACTCCGAATACACCTCCTTCGAGCACACCGTTGTTGAGGCTGTGCTCAAAGTGGATTCGAGTGGCTACCTCATCAAACACCCCTACATCAACAATGCTTTGAACCGCCTGCTTGCGAAGTGGGCATTCAAGCTTTGCACCGCAGGTGGTTTCAAGATTCCAGGCTTTGCCCTTGCCGACGACGGATTCCTCAGTTTGTATCGAGGGTCAGATCGTTGCCGCATCGGATTGGCTGCCACAGGACCGGGCCATCAGTTCGGTTCCGTGCCCGAAGGGTTTGGTTGTGCGCTACCCAATCCGCATGTTCGAAGACTTGCTTCCTTACACGCGGGTGTCTACCGAAGAGGCGGTCGCCCTCGTCACGCAGGTCATCGAAGAGCAAAACGGCTGCTCGATTGACAGCGCGGCAGTCGTGGACTTGGTCGAGAAGCAGATCCGACTCGAAGGAACGTTCACCCTACACAGCGAAACGGCGGCCAAGAACGGAGGAGATTTCGACTTCGACCTTGTAGCTGTGGTCGAAGGCGATCGTTTCCCCCGCTTTGTGGAAAGCCGATTCGCACACCAAGACCGGCACGAAAAGGGAAAGTCCAAGCGCACCAAGAAGCAGAGCCCTTGGTGGAACCTCGCACTGGTGGCGAATCAGGCGAAAGGAAATCAGATTGGCTCGATCACCGACCTGAAGACCTCCTGTTACGCCGCCGGTCTGAGAGGAGAGGCCTACCAACTCGTTGATGAACTGCAACACGCCTTGGACAGCCTGAAGTGGGGCACCGAGGTGAACCAGCAGCTCATCGCCGAAATCCGCCAGAAGGTGCCACTCGCGCCTTGGCTGCAGTTGAAGGATAAAGAGCGGGTCAGCGATATGCCGGTGCACCTGGAAGTTCTGCCCACCGACAAGATCGGGTACCTCTACAACCTCGCGAGGAAGGAAGTCGAAGACTTCTTTTCCGCGAAATTGCCAATCGCCGATTTCCACGGGTTGATTTCGGGCGAGCATTTCACGCGGGAAATGTCCCAGGAGTGCCGGTTGATCAACCGCATCTACGCAGAGGAAATCGGAAAACTCATCAAGGAAAAACAGGCTTTGGATGAAGCCTTGGCGAAAGTCGAGGCCGAATATCAGGCCAACCGGAACGACCCAGTAGCCCGGAATGGAGCGCGCACTCGGCGCAACGCCGCCCGGAGTGCCGCCTACGCCTACAAGGAACGGTCGCGCGAGGAATTTCAGGCCTTGCGGTCGATCATTCGAGCGTGGGGAGACGGAAAGAAAGAGAACCGGCGAGGCTGGTGCCAGTCCCTGCACGCAGTCATCTGTGCGGGGAAAGGAAACGGCTCGCTGCTGTTTCATGCTTTTCCCCAGGAAATCATCGACAAAATTGCCGAAGAGACTGGCAGCACACCTGTGCAGGTCTTCGTTCCCGGTCTCGTGGATGGTGAAATCGAGTTTGACGAGGAAGGCCGCGTCTTTCTCGTTGAACAATTCCCCAACGGCGACGGCAGCACACACGAGCGCAAGATCTTCCTTCTTCAGATATCGAAGAAGGGCGAAGTGCTCGTGGATGGGAAGGTTGTCGATCGCGTACAGCCATTCCCAATGCAATACGGGTCCGGCACGATCCGCAATGGCAAGCTGGAGTTCAACGACATCCGCCAGCACGCCACAGTGAGACACCCAACCGGGAACTTGTCCGAGCGGTGTGGCGAGACTCGCGGCCAAGAACCTTCTCCGAGTGATACGAGCACAGCCCGCACACAAGGGGAAACTCCATCGTGAACCAAATGCTGTCCAGGGGGCCTGAAGTACGGGCCTCCTGGGCACCCCCTAGATGTAAAGAATGGGAAGGAGAAGCAGGCGTGAACAAAACTTGGATTTCTTTTGCGGCAGTCGTAGCCCTTTCATGGCCGGCCTGGGGACAAAAAGTGGAAGTGCAAAAGCCGGATCGCGGACGGATTCTCCACGTCCAGACCGCGTTGAACCACCTTACGGTTCTCGAAATGACCGAGCCGGTCAGCACGGTCGCAGTGGGAAGTCCCGTATTCAAAGTGGAATGGCGCGAAAACAAAGTCTTCATCCAGCCGACAGAACCAAATGTGGCGACAAACCTGTTTGTTTGGACAGCCTCGGGCCGCTTCAACTATGAGCTTGACCCAGCGGGAACCGTCCTGCAGATGGATTTCGCGGTTGACCAGCCTGTTGCCGATCCTCCGATAGCCAACGTTTCCGTGAACCGAGTTGTCAAGCCTGCTGATCCTTCGCCGGTGGAAGTGCTCATGGAAGCCAAGCCCATACGATTGGTTGGTTCGATTCCGGAGCAGAATCGAGTTGCCATTTACCTGACGGATCTGCTCGAACACGACGGGCAAGTCCTCATCCGCTACACCATCCGGAATCAGACTCAGAAGGTCTATGTGCCCGGGGCCCCGCAGGTGGTGGCGCTCAACACGCCGCGCTACGGTGAGTCGCTTTACGCTCTCTCAAACTCTCAGTTAGCTCCGGGCGCTGCTGCACGGTTGAAGTCGAGTGGTGAAATGCCCATCGAGGTGGCAAAAAACGACTCTCGCTCCTCACGAATCGAGCCAGGTCAGGAGACAGCGGGAATTGTCGCGATCAAGCTGCCGGCGTCGCGCACGAAGCCCACCGTACTTCGATTGGTATTCCTTGCAGGTCCCGGGGGACCCATGAATGCAACGTTGGTGCTTTGATATGTCGGCGCCTGTTGAGCCGCATGAGGTCCACGCATGGATCAAGGAGTCCTTGGGACAACGGCCGGACATAGGTCTTGGCAAGGCGATTGGCAACATGATTCTGGAGCCGCGGAATCCATTCGACTCGACGCGACGGCGCAAGCCGAAGGCAGGATTCGTGCTTGGCGCGGTCCTCTTCACTCTGGCCGTGGGCTGTTTTTGCTATTTCAACTTCGCTGGTTAGTGGTTGTGGTCTGATGAAGTTCCTCCTCCAATTACTTGAGGTGGTCGCAGTGCTCGTCTCAGATTTCCTTACGCTGGGCTTGGTCGGCCCTGCATTCTTCAGCGTTTATTGCATCCTGAGGACGCTTGATCTTGTCCGAACCGTGGACACGGACTTGGCACTTGGGATCTCACTCGCCATGGCGTATTTGGTCACCATCGCTCTCAATATCTCGATTCCTTTGCTGACTCTGGCGCGATCGAGAATAACGGCTTTGGCTGAGTCGAAGTCGAGAACCAAGCCGCCAAGATCTGAATCGCCCCAGGGGACACCGAAGGCGGAATCTGTCGAACACGAAGGCGCGCTCATCGAGTCATGAATCCAGCATATTCAGCGCCGCGTGAACATCCTCCTCTCGTGGAAACGTATGAGATTGTCATCGCGGGAATCGTAATCGCTGGCAGCTGGTTCGCTTGGTACGTTGCGCGCGAGGGGTATCATCTGACGGGCCGGCAAGTCGCCGAATTGGCCTGCTATCTCGCAATTGCTGTCACCGCTTTCTACTCGACCGCATACCTGTTGTTGACGAAACGCTCGCGCCGGGAAAGGCAGTGGCCGCATCCGCCATTGGTCGTTTGTGCGAACCGGGATGAACGGGCAACCCGGAAAGCCTGGAACCAAGGTGCGGTTGTGCTGGGCTATGACGTACATGGCAGGCCGTGGCTGTGGCCCGACCGTGTTCGAGTGATGCAAGCGATTGTGCTGGGCATGACCGGATCAGGAAAGACGACCCTGCTGCGCAACATCATCACGCAGGATCTCTTTCGGGTCGTTGGTCCTCCGGAAGACCGGCACCACATTCCCATGATTATTCTCGATGGCAAAGCCGACATGGAGTTCTTCCACAGCCTCCTCCCGCACATCCACCGTGCAGGCCGCCTCGGCCAATTGCGCATCCTTAACCCCAGCCGTCCGAACCTGTCGGTGCGCTACAACCCGTTTCACTGTAGCGATGAGAACTACATGCCGGTGGTCAATATGGTGTTCGGATCATTTAACCTGCACGACGAATTCTTTGGCAAACACCAGTTGAATTACCTCGCGGACATCGTTCGTGTCCTCGCCTACACCGGACTGAAATTCAACTTCTATGACGTTCTGGTCATGGCGATCGACGAACAGGTGTTGCGGGAGCAAGTGACAAAAGCCTCGCGGCGGCTGGAGCGCGACACGAACGTAAGCACCCAACGAAAGCTGAACTTTGAGATGTCCGTGAAGAACTTGTACCAATCGTTCCAGGACCGGGAACGGGTTCCGAAGATTCAGGGACTGCTCAACGAGTGCATGACGTTTCTCGATGACGAACTAAGCATCATCACGGGCCCGTACGAAGACCTGCTTTCGCTCGACGAAGTGATTGAGCAGGAACTCATCCTGTTCGTGACGTTGAACGTGAACAAGAACACGGAGCCGGTGCGCGCGCTCGGAAAAATGCTGTTGCAGAACCTTCAGCTTGTTGTGGGCAAGAGGTATGAAAGCGACGAGCAACGGCGCATGACCAACCGGCCGCTCTTCAGCGTCGTACTGGACGAATTCGCACCGTTTGGGTACCGGAACTTTCCACAGATCCTGCAAACGGCGCGGGGAACAAACACGGCGTTCCTCTTCTCAATGCAAAGCCTCACTCAACTCATGCATGTCGGCCGCGGGTTCAAAGAGGATGTTGCCTCCGCCCCCAACACAACCATGACGCTGCGAACCCGCGACGAGGAAACAGCCCGCTATTTTCTGCAGGCCTCGGCGGAACATCAGGTCACGCGGCGCAACTTGTCCATGGAGAGATGGAAGTTCTTCGGATTTGAAAAATATGAGGAGACAGGACGGGCAGTCGATGTGCAGGCTACAGAAACGCGTGCGCTCGACGAGCACATCAAGAACCTGCCGAAAGGTCAGATGGAAATTCTGATGACGGATGACACTCGTGGGACCCTCCACGCGCACCTGCACGTGCGTCCTCCTGCGGATGTACGAGTGCCCCACTTCGAGCCTGCGCTCTTTCCTCGACTAAAACAGTCGCGCGCGACATCGGTTGGGAGCAAATCTCCGCTTTAAGAGTGCTGAACTCACGGGAACGCGGTACGCGAGGCGCTCGCACTGAGGGTGAAGAACATGAAACAGGTAATCTGCCGCGCTCTGCTGATGATCGTCCTTTCCCTTGTTGCGCCATGCGTACCAGCGCAAATTCCGTCGCGGCAGAACATTGGCAGGGGCACCTGGTACGAATTCCTGCTGAAGCAATTCAATCCGCGCAATGTCGACTACGGTTCCTGGCTTGAGAAGCGACGTGAGGCATTCCTCGAAACAACTGTAAAGGAACCCCACTTCTGGTACAGCGTGTCAGTGACGGCAGGGATGCTGCTCCTAATGACTGCCTGCACGAAATTGTATCTGGACCACCGCCGCAGCATGCGAGTCACCGCAGAGATGATGGCCGATGTCTACAGCCACGATCTCTTGTCCCGTCAGGCGGCAAATGAAGCCATCGAGAAATATAACCGGCACATCGAGCAGTGCAATCGCGCGATCGAGGCCTCGGAAGCAGGAGATGCGCGGCCCGGCTGGGGCGACACGCAGGTCGATAGTCTGAAAGCGGAACTCCAGCGTGTCGCGGGTCAGCTCGAAGCCACGACGCAGGACCGCAACAAGCTTCAAGAAGAGCTGCGGCAGAAATCGCTGATCGTTGCCGACCTTTCCACACGACTCGATGCTCTATCAAAGAAGGTAAACGGGCCACGAGACTCCGGCAGTGGAGCCGGGGAGCCGATGTCAACCGGCGCCAATGGGGAGGGGGCAAGGTTTGTCGGTCAGATCAACCATCTGCAGGAAGAGTTGTATACCGAACGGCAGAGAAACAAGCGCTTGAAGGGAGCATGACAGGAATGCTCGTTACCATCACAGGTTTTGGGAGTGTTTGGCGGCGGCGATTCGGGAACGACCAGAGTGATCCGAGGCGGTTTGCGCGAGCGGCGTACTTCAATACCACCGGCGTGCCCGTCAACGGGAAGATCCGAACACGTCCCAAGATCGTTGGTCATGTACGGTTCAATGGTGCCGGAGGTTTCGATCCGAATCTCCGCTTGGAATGATCAACAGCGTCTTTGAGTGCGCCGAGCCCTGCGTTTGGCAGGGACAGAACAAGGTTCTCTTCCAGCGCATGCTGCCAGCCCCGCAACAGCCTGACTACTTCTTGGTGGTCGTCAGAGCCTGTGAGGTCGGGCACCTGGATGTGGGATCGCCTGCATGGAGGTCCGAAGGTACGCTCTTGATTTCCTTCAGCGAGTGTCGTGACCAACAGGAAGCCATGCTATTGATGCCGACTGGCAGCTGGCTGCGAACTAATCTCGGCAAGTTCCTCCTCAAGCCCTTCATCTCGTGGCCCTGGAGTGCGCGTCTCCAGTTGGAGTCTGCATAAAGGTGCGATGAACAATGCGGTATCCGAAAGGCTCCATTCAACTCAACGAGTCCCGAGACCTCCCGCTCTTGCGTCAAGTCTTGCGCTCGGAGTTCGTGACCCACTCGCAGTTATTCGAGTTCATGCGACTGAACCATCATGAACGGAGCCGCCAGTCTTTTGACTGGAGGCTGCGAAGATTGGTAGACCGCGAGCTTGTACGGCGGCAGACAACACCAGGTTGCACGGGTGAGTTTGTGTATTCCGCCGTTAGCACCGCCGCGATCCTGCTGCAGGGCATGGGCGAGTACTGCTTGGTTGGCCGTGGCCGGTTCAACGGGAAGGAAGCTGAGCGAAGCGTTCTTCATGCCATCGGGCTCAACGAGATTCATCTGAGTGCGCTTCGCGCAGGGCTACTTGTCCGGTGGACAGGCTCCATGGAAATCCGCTCGCAGAATGAACTGACCGGATTTGGTTTCGCGAAAGACTACGACGCTGTTGTAACGGTTCGCACCGAGGCGGGAGAGCAGCGCTTCGCACTCGAATACGAACGGAGCCCCAAGACGATCAAGTACTATAGAGATGTTGCGGCCTCTCTAAGTCGAGAACTGCATGTGAACCAGGTGCTCTACCTGGTTTCGCAATTATGACCTGCTGCAGTTCATTTCTGGCTTCTTCAGGAATGCCCACTGCCGTGTGCTCTTGGGTCTGGTGAAGGACTGGCACAGCCAGCTTCTGGACATGCCGGTTTCCTGTAGCTACGCGACGCGCTGCTTTCGATTTCGAGAAACTCTCAATGACCCAGCCACACGTGCCGAGGCGGCAGCGATTTCAGCGTGAAACGCCTCGTTTGCCCTTCATTGCCCTTTCTTTGACTCGATATTGAATCCACATTGCCATTACCTGGGGCTCCTTAAGTGACTGGGGAGGCCGGGCTTATTTATTTACTATTCTCTTCTGTCATGGGTGTTTGTGCCCGGCAGTTGGTGTTTGGACTTGCGTATTTGCGCGATGGTGGTGAGGAACGGTGTGCGTGATGTGCGCGAATTGTGTGTGGTGGTTGTTCCGCGGAGTTTTATTTCCAGGTGGACTCTTGGGATGTCCGCGTTTCTGGACAGTCGATGACTTGATCGATTGTGTACACGGCCTCACGAACGCACGTCCGGCATCGAAGTACGAATACGCGGGAGAGCAGATGTTGCGTCGAACTTGACTCCTGCTTTTTGATTGCATTATGTCTGCCGATAATATTCTCAGGTAGGTGCACCGGTTTATCGCAGTAAGAACAGAGTGCGCTTTGATGAAGTGGACTGATCGTTTCTGGGCGCATTTCTGAACTCCAATACAACTGGCTGGGCTGGTAGCTTAAGAAGAGACTTGAGGCATTAATTGTGCGGCGGTATTGTCTAGGAAACCACTCAACTTTTGCCGTTTTGGACGAGTTCCACGGGCATGTGGCTCAGTTTGGCATAAATCCGGCTCCGTCGCAGCAAAGGCCACCAATCGTAAAGATAGATCTGCATCGGTCGCCACATGGCGACCCATCCGGCAATCGTAAAGCTCTCCCGCACGACGGCAGCCCAAGTGCCCGACTCATTACCCAACAACATCTTGCTAAGGAGTAGACACGCAGCCAAAAACAGCAGCCCGATGAAAAGACTGGTCCGGCCCTGCTTTAGGAGGCGCTTGAACTCCAGATCAGTGATTTTGGCACGGTGAGCAAAATGGTTGTGGACGGCCGTCCTGATCAGTTCTTTAGGGTCTTCGGCCGACCACTGGTCCAGGTAGATACGCAATTTGATTGGGGCCTTAGGGGAGAATTCTTGGGCCCAGCTTACAATGAATTCTTCCGCGTCGTCGTCGAGATCCTTTTCAATGAACGGAGAAGGATCCATCGAATTGAAGAGCTGGTTCTTGTCGCGCAATCTCAGACTTATGGTGTGTGGATGCCCCCGGTCCGTCGCGGCAGTGACTCGTGCCCAGATTTGTCTCAAGCTTGCCACTGTTTGGGTTCCCTGCGGAATCTAGCCTATAACATGATCCGGAGCCATGGGTGAAGTTGTCCGATTACCCGACTTCGAATGGTGTGCTGCTCTCAGGGGCCCCTGATTTCCCCCAACG
>CAWHDO010000012.1:0-90491 GCA_963828085.1 uncultured delta proteobacterium | reverse complement strand
GCCAGGGATACTATTGGAGTCCCTTGCCGGCGAAGCCGCCGCAATCAGCAGTTGCATCGAATCCTAATTGCCCGCACGAGAATTTCTTGGCTCGACTGCAATCTTTTTGGCGCTGCGCTCCCATTGCACTTGGGCGGGAGGATAACCTGAGGCCTTATCAATTCTGAGGTCGTAATCGATCTGTTCGGGTCCGGTGGGAGTTTTCTTGAGGATGCACCTGACTGCTCCAAGATGAAGAGGGCGGAAGGCGTCAGAATCGCGGAGAGTATATCGAGTCCTGTCAAAATCGAACTCGATCTTCTTGATCCACCAGAAGGTTCCGTTATGCAGTTCCACTTTCAAATACGCGGTGCCGTCATCTTCGCGAAATCTGAGGTATCCCGTTGCAAAAACACCCTTGAGATCGGCATCACTGAGGGTCTCGTAGGGCGGAGTGGTGACGGAACTTCGTAGCACCCACGCTACGATACCCATTGCCGTCATAAAAACGATTCCGATCACGGCTGAAACGAGGTATATCTCGTTTCGTCTGAATGTGGCCAACAGCCGTTTTCTCATCCTGCGTCGTCCTGTCCTCGCGAGACGGTCGTCATCTTCCCTGCCTCAGAGTCATAGCGGTGCAGGACCTTACTCCCGCTGTAAAATGAATGACCCGTAAACGCGGTCTTGTCCTTGCCGCGGGCTTTAAGGCTCAAGGTCACCTTGGCCGGGATCTGGACAGTCGTCGGCTTCCCGTCCGGAGTGGAGAGAAATACATCATCGCTGTTGCCCGACACTTCCGCGTCAAAGTAATGGTAATTCTTGGCCATGAAGTCTTCTTCCGCCTTGGCAGCCAGCATCAGCACCCGGGCAGCCTGCTCGCTCATCCTCCGTTCCCTGTAGGAGTCGATTAGAAAGAAGTAGATTGCAGACAATACACCTATGATTAGCACGGCGCAGACCATCTCGAGAATCGTGAAGCCGGCTTCGGACCTTGAAACGTTCATTGCAGTAGGTCTCCTCGCTGTATGGCCCGTATTTTCCAACTTCAATTGGGCCAATCAACTGCTTCTCAACCGTTTTCCGGAGCTACGTCCGCCCGGGACTTCGCCCTGGCGCCAGGGCTCCTGGAAATAAGGTTACTAATTCAGGTTGAACCGCTTGTCAAGAGATGTAAAGTGTAGATTCAGATAGTTATTGCTCCATTAAAAACAATAACAGAAGATCCTGTCATAATGACTGGATATTCAGCAGTTTTCCATTCTATGGTCAGTTCCCCGCCCAGAAGTTCCACCGTGACAGTCGGATCTACCAGCCCCTTCAGACCGGCTGCAACCGCGGCCGCGCACGCTCCTGTCCCACATGAGAACGTTTCACCGCTCCCTCGCTCCCAAACCCTCATTACAATCCGAGTGCGGTCAATCACGCGAATGAACTCGACATTGGTTCTTGCAGGGAAGGTAGGGTGGCTTTCGATGGCCGGTCCGTACCGTTTTGGTAGGGGCTCCGGGTCATCGTCCACGACGATGACGCAGTGTGGATTGCCCATTGACAGAACCGCAGCGGAGAAGGTCCTGCCTTCGGCTTCTACAGGATGATCGAGTATCGGAGCCTCAGTAGAGTCAATCTTCGCAGGAATTTTTTCGGGCAGAAAATCGGCTGACCCATGTTAACCCGAACCGCATCGATTTTTCCGTCGGAACCCGGGATCAGTTCAAGCGTCTTTACTCCAGACCTGGTCTGAACCCGAAGAGTTGTCCTGTCTGTCAGTCCGTTGTCGTAAACATACTTGGCCAGACATCGTATGCCGTTGCCGCACATTTCGGCCAGGGAGCCGTCAGCATTCATGTAATCCATGAAGAAATCAGCCGCGGATGATTTCCTGACCACTATTACACCGTCCGCGCCGACCCCGGCTCGGCGGTCACAGATGCGAGACACCTGTTCAGGAGAAAGGAGCAGGTTATCGTCAAAGCTGTGAAACACGACAAAGTCGTTAAGTGTTCCGTGCATTTTTTGGAAGTTGAGTCTCATGGGACAAGAGTATTCCATTTTCAGTCGCTGGACAAGCTCCTTCGGTGGGGACACTGTCCGCGGGGCGGTTGGGGCCTTGCCACGCATGTGGAAGGCGTGAGATAATCCGGTCAGCGCTCGATCCGTCCGCGACTGCTGTGTGTCAGCACGGAGGCCGCTTGCTGAATATGGTGAAGGCCAAGAGTTTTGTCTGAAGAATCCCAATGGATGTCCCGGGAGTTCCCCCTTACCCTGCTCTCTCTCGCTAGGACCGATCCCGCGTTTCGCGGGACTCCCTCGACGGAGGGGGTTAGGGGGCTGGCGATTCCGGACATGTCTTTTGGCAACCAGTTTAGGCTCGAGCCTCTTCAACCGCCTGATACCGGGTTTCCCTTCTAGTAGGGATAGGCAGTCTTCATCTTCGAGAAGCGATGCGATATCTCCTTACTTTCTTATTACTGTTGGCTCTCTGGTTGCTACTCGACGAGTTCCTCCTGAAGGATCGGAGGTCCGAGGGGCTCAATTCTCTTACGGAAAAGTTGAAAGACTTGGGCAGCCGCGTTCACTGGTCTATCGGCGTCATAGCGGTCCTCATGGTGATCATTTTTGTATTGCGGTTTCTCTTTCGGGTGCTGTCCTCCTATTAATGCAAGCCACTTATTCGAACGAACCGGTAAGGATCTTGGTCAGCTCCATAGTGTCGAGCCAATCAGAGACGTCATTATGGCAACGAGGGCAGGCGGTGAAGTGCTCGGCGGACGAATAACCACAATAAGAGCAGGTTCGGCTCGTTTCCTTTTTTTGCATAACCCCGACCTGCTTGCGGGCCCTGTTGCCAAAGTATGCACGGGTGGCAAGTTTGGCCTCGACGAGCTTGCCGAAGAGGTCTTGCAGGCCCTGGAAGGAGATTTTGTATTTCTCCATAAGTTCGGTGTCTAACATGCCGGCCTTGAGGTCCGTCATGATGGCCTTGGCACTTATTTTTTTTACAGGTTTTTGGTCAGACACCATGTTCTTTCTCGTTAGAAGCCCCCCCATGTTTCTATCCGTTGCCCCGCGCGACCACTCGTGCTTCAGCGCGACACATTTTCATAGCAGTTTGAAATTATGCCGGCGTCAAACTATCTCCAGCGCGCATGCCATAGAAACCCCGCCGCCTCCGCACAGTGTTGCAAGCCCGAGTCTCTTGTTCCGCTTCCTCATGGCATAGATAAGGCTGATCATGAGTCGCGCGCCGGTGGACCCAACAGGATGTCCCAGTCCGATGCCCGAGCCATTAACATTTGTAATATCCCGGTTCAGGTTGAGTTCCCTCTCGCAGCCGATGTACTGGGCAGCGAAGGCCTCATTGACCTCAATGAGGTCAAAATCTTTAAGGCTCATGCCTGACCGGCTCAAGAGATTGTTTACCGCGGGCACCGGGCTCAAGCCCATAAGAGTCGGGCTGCACGCGCCCATCCCAACTGCCTTGATCCGGGCCATTGGCGTAAGCCCCTCGCTCTTGGCCCGTTCCTCGGACATGATGACCACCGCGGCCGCTCCGTCGTTGATTCCGCTGGAATTCCCCGCAGTGACGGTACCGGTCTTGGGAATGAAAGCAGGGGAAAGTTTTGCAAGGGCTTCCATGGTGAGGCCCGGCCTGAAATGCTCGTCCTTGTCAAAGATCTTTGGTTCCCCTTTCCTCTGGGGCACGGAAATCGGTACAATCTCGTCCGCAAAAGACCCATCGTTAGTGGCCCGTTCCACGTTATTGTGGCTGCGAAGCGCTACTTCATCCTGCTCCTGGCGGGTTATGCCGCATTTCAAAGCGACGAACTCCGCGGTATGTCCCATTATGTACGGCTTCCCCCGGAAGAATTCTACCGGACCGTCCTGGGGGTAGGGTAGGATGTGAGACCCACAGTGCAATCCTGTCGTCATCGCGTCCGTAATCGTGTCATCACCCATTCGAACGCCCCAGCGAGCCCTCTCCAGAGTGTACGGCACCCCGGACATATGTTCCACTCCGCCCGCCAAAATAACGTCCGCTACCCCGGCTTTGATCATGGCCCTACCTGACAGCACCGCCTCCATGCCGGATATGCAGACCCTGTTGATGGTCACGGCCGGAACGCTATCCGGTATGCCGGCCATGAGTGCACCGATGCGGGTAACATTCATAGCGTCTGTTGGATTCAGACAGCATCCAAAGCGAACATCATCAATTATGGCGGGAGAAATACCCGCGCGTTCGACAGCAGCCTTCATAGGCACGCTGGAAATGGTTGCCGCGTGCATGTCACGAAGCGTTCCTCCGAACGCGCCGATTGCTGTGCGGCAAGCCGAAACGATCACCACTTCGCTCATAAAGACACTCCTTCCAGTTTTGCGCGCATTATCTCGCTTGGGGGGAAAGTAACGACTGTCATCCAAGCTTTGTTTGACGAGCGGAGGTAGCTCGGCGGAGCATTCATAGGAGCTTACCGGGAGCAACGGATCGTATGACGGATCCACTCCTCCCGGTTGCCATAACAGGAACATCACTTGATAATGGCCGCTTCATCCACAGACAACTTCTTTTCGAAGTCGTCCCAGAATTCTTCCTGTGATTTCCGCCAGTCTGAACCGAATTTCTTGTTGAACAGGGTACCCACTTGGTCGAGCGCCTTCTTCCACGCGGACTGATAATTGAGCTTCAGGACGTCTTCCAAAAAGGGCACAAGGGAACCGAGCTTCTCCTTGGGCAAGTACGCCCGTGCTCCAAGTTCGATGGACTTCTTGAGGGCCTCCGGTGTAAAGGCATGCGCAGTCAGCATCACCACGGGAAAATTCGCGTTGGTGGCTATTTGCAAAAGATCGAAGCCTCGAACTCCCATAATGTCCAGAATCACCAAATCGTAGGTGTACGAAACCAGGTACTGCTGGGCCTTCTCAAATGTGGTAGCTCTGTGCAAGGTGCAGTTAGCGGATTCGGAGAGTTCCTCCTCGATGATATCCAGGACGTCCTCCTCGTCATCCACCGCCAAGATCAGCTTGTCTTGCAAGATTTCAGAACTGGACATCTGCAATCCTTTTCTTTCGGGATTTGCCTAACTATGAATCCCTCTTAGTTAGAGTTTTAAGAAGGGGCACGAATCACCCTCCCCGGCAATTTGCCGTCTGACAGGGGTAACCGATCCCGGGGTCACTGAGTCCCGGCACGAAGCGTCCCTTGTATACACCCGTGCGAACCGCTGGCTACCTGAATTTATGCTTAACCTTCTGAGGCCCTGAAGTCAACTGTTTCAGCGAATAAAATTCGATGAGGATTTTCAATGTTTCTATTGACCTTAACGATTCTGGTAGGATACGTTTGGAAAAAATGTATCGTACAACGGTGCGAATTGAGCTACAGGATACACATCCGGAGCCGTTAAGGACCAAAAGTTGGATGCAAGCCGTCAATTAACCGGGGTGTTTCCCCGCCCATGTCATTGCGAGGACCGAAACGACTAAGCAGTCTCATCAGTGGGTCCGGCGTCTTGCCGGTCATTCGTCACCCCGGACTCCGATCCGGGGGTAGTTCCGGCGTCCCTGCCGGCCGCGGATCAATGACCGGCACGGAGAGACTGTTGCAAGATTCTTTGAACGACCAAGATCGTAGCACGAATACCCTCACCCTCGGTCCCTCTCCCAGAGGGCGATGGAAGTGCAAAACCGCTTTACACCTGCTCCCTCTGCCTCAGGGAGAGGGCTGGGGTGAGGGTGCCGGAATAGCTGCCACCCTCAATCGTGGCACGAGGGGGACATTATGTCGAGCTTTGCAACAGTTTCCGGAGGCCGGTCCTACCAGATTCCAGCGTTCGCGGGATGACCGCGAGACACCCATCACGGCGGAGATTGCTTCCCCTGCTGGAAGCAGGGTCGCAATGACACGGTCGAAGAAACGTTCTGCCCCTCGAGACTGAATACACCCGGGCCGGTAATCTATAATGCGGCCCGGAAATGTCACAGTCGTCCGATCAAACTGAGAGAACGAGGTTGTTATGCCTTTGAAGAAATACGTGGTGGTTCCCCCAATGCGCGGGGGGCTCGAGGGCCTGAGAGAGATAGCAGAAAACCTCTGGTTTTCGTGGAACACCGAAGCAGTTGAGCTTTTCGACCATCTGGATGAGCAGTTGTGGCGGGAAACGAATCATAATCCGCTGCAGACGCTGATACGCTTATCCAGCCACAGGCTCCACGAGATACGCGAAGACGAGGGGTACCTGGCCCATGCTGAACGAGTTCGGCAGCGGTTCCGCTCGTACATGAAGCGGACTCGCTCGTACGACTATCGTCTGGATCGTCCCGTTGATTTCATAACAGCCTATTTTTCGCTTGAATTCGGCATAACTGAATGTCTGCCCATATATTCCGGCGGGTTGGGGCTTCTGGCCGGAGACCATCTAAAATCAGCGAGCGATCTCAACTTACCTCTTGTCGCCGTGGGCTTGATGTATCGTGAAGGATATTTCCATCAGCAATTGACCGGTGCCGGCTGGCAACAAGAATATTACCCGCGGACTGAACTGGACGTGCACTCCCCCTCGAAAAACAGACGGATCAATCGGGCGGCACCCTCCTGGTGGATGTAGATTTGGCAGGGGAAAAGCTCTGGTGCAGGATATTGAAGGTTAATGTGGGCCGCGTTCCTCTTTATCTCCTCGACGCGGACATACCGGAGAATCCGCCGAAGCTCAGGAACACTACGGCTCGTCTCTACGGTGGCGACACGGAAATGCGCGTCCGCCAGGAAGTGCTTCTAGGGATAGGTGGTTGCCGCGCCCTGCAAGCGTTGAACATAATTCCGGGAGTCTATCACCTCAATGAAGGACACGCCGCATTCACACTTCTTGAAAGGGCCCGCCAACTTGTAGAAGAAGAGGGACTGTCTCTTGAAGAGGCGACTGAAATGGTCACCAGTCAGAGTATCTTGACCATACATACTCCTGTGGCCGCCGGCAATGATGTTTTTGAGCGAAGATTGATGGAGAAGTACTTCGGAGACTTTGCCAAGCGGCTGGGAATGGAATTCGAGACCCTTCTCGGATTGGGAAGAAAACAGCCCGCTGACAGGTCGGAAGGGTTTTGGATGCCGGGTACTGGGCCTGAGGATGACTTCCAGAACCAACGGAGTCAGCAAGCTTCACGCAAGGGTAACCAGGGACATGTGGCACGAGGTCTGGTCCAACGCGGACCGAGAGGATGTGCCCATTATGCCGGTCACCAATGGAGTGACACATCCCCTCATACCTTTCCCGTGAACTGGTCAGGCTATACGATCGGTATCTGGGGCTGGGCTGGACCGAGGATCCCGATAATGAAAAGATCTGGCAACGCGGTGGAAAAAATTCCTGACACCGAATTGTGGCGCACCCATGAGCGGTGCCGAACAAGGCTGGTGTATTTTGCCAGAAGGCGGCTGGCTGCTCAACTCAAGGCCCGGAACGCGCCCGCCCAGCTCTGGGAGGCTGCTGAAAAGGTTTCTTGATCCCGAAGCTCTCACGATATGTTTCGCCAGACGTTTTGCAACATATAAGAGGGCGACCCTTCTGTTCAGGGAGCCTCATAGGCTCGCGAATATTCTCGGAAACGCAGATCGTAGAGTTCAACTCATTTTCGCGGGGAAAGCACATCCCGCGGATAATGAAGGCAAAGAAATGATCAGGACGATCATAGACCTGATTGAAGAGGAACCTTTCCGCAGCAGGATTGTATTCTTGGAAGATTATGACATCAACATAGCCAGGTACATGGTTCAGGGCGCGGACGTTTGGCTGAACACGCCTCGCCGTCCCATGGAGGCGTGCGGTACCTCCGGCATGAAGGCTTCTGCCAACGGAGCACTGAATCTGAGTATTCTTGACGGATGGTGGGACGAGGGTTACCTGGGTGACAACGGATGGGCCATTGGCTCCGGAGAAGAATACGACAACCCTGTCTATCAGGATGACATAGAGAGCAGGTTGTTGTACGACCTACTGGAAGAGAGTGTCAGACCTGTCTTTTATGAAAGGGGTGTAGACGACCTCCCAAGAGAATGGATCAGAATGATGAAACGGTCGATTCAGACTATCTGTCCTGTTTTCAATTCCCACAGGATGGTTTCCCAATACATCGAATCCGCCTACGTCCCTGCTGCACGTTCGTCCGCGCACCTCAGGGCGGACAATTATGCTCTCCTTAGAGAAATGGTTGCTTGGAAACGACAAATCGGGCAGGACTGGGACAAGATCCAGGTCAAAAACGTAAAGGTTCTCAACGATACCGAAGCGGTCAAGGGAAAGGCTGTCGGGGTTGAAGTAATAGTTAATACCGCCGGACACAATCCCCAGGAATTAAAGGTGGAGTTGCTTCACGGTCCTATAGACCTTTGGGAGAATTTCAAGGTTCGCCATATAACGCGTCTAAGAGCGGACACGGTTCCCCCCATGACAAATGGGGAGGTCCTCTTCGCAGGCTCTGTTCCGTTGAGCCATACCGGCCTCTACGGTTATGTGGTACGGATCACCCCGGACCACCCGAACCTGCCATTTTCGCAGAGCTTCGATCTGGTCCACAGAGGCTGACAGATTTTAATTGGCAGGGCGGGACACTTTTCTCGGCCGTGGATCCTGCGGCGGCATCATAGGGCCATTTGCAGGATAAATCAGGCCGATGGGCAACTGGCACATGGCCGGGTCTGGAGAAGGGACGTTGGGACCACAGTAATAACCATTTATATCCCATCCCCACAGGGGGTGAGACCAGCAACCAACATACGAGGGTGACGGCCTGAAGCCGTGAAGCCCCTTTTGGTTGGCGCACCATGTATTGTCAACCCACATGTTCCCGCCGTATCCGTGGGGGAGCCACGAAATCGTCGCGGGGGCCTGCGGCATGGGCTGACCGGCTCGACAAAAATCGTCCGGCCCGAAATATGCCAGCATGATTGCAACCAGCAGAACTGCGAGTGTTAGTTTGCGGAACATAGCGCCTCCTAGATATTAAAGCCGGAGCGATCACTGTCAATTTTGGTAATTATACCGCATTAATATAAATAATGTCAAGACAGGACTTTATATAAAAGTAAGCATTCGGTTGTGTGGCGCAGGCTTTCCGGCCTGCGGAGGCCTGTCTCAGATCCGGCGGACTGGAAAGTCCGCCCCACAAGAACAGTCCGACTCGCTGTAACTAAATGCTTAAGCAACAGTTTACCGCCACCTGCCCAGGTCAGAATTTGAGGGAAGAGCACCAGGGCTTTCTTGTGCCGCACTCCGAACTCATTACTCAGGGCAGGGCGGCAATTATCTTTCGGTATTCGTCCTCTGGGTAAGCACGAAGGGTCTCCGTGCGAGTCCCACCCCGCGAACCAACGGCGAGGGCTAATTTGGCTACTGTCTCATCGTCCGGTGCCTCGGCGACGATGACCATGTCGTACCGGCCCATTACAAGGTAGAACGCTTTTATCTCCGCGCCCATCGCTTGAAACGCCTTCTTTACCTCATCAAGCCGAGCAGGACTCTCCTTGACGTGTTCTATTCCCTTTTGCGTCCAATTGCACAACACGACATACGTTCCCATACTGGTTCCCCTTTCATATCTATTCCCCGGTGCTTCCCTCAAACTATATTCAATAAGTCGTCTTGTCTCAGCCTTTTTCGGAGAGTGGTATTTCCGGATCTTGGCAAGCTTTTCATCAAAGGAGAGATCTTTTGGGGGACGACCATGTTCCGGTGAGACAAGACTGTGGCCGCACTCCTTGCAGAACTTGGAGCCATTGGGCAGCTCGATTTGGAAGTGTGAGCATTTCATGACTTCCCCCGCCAGATTGTGAAGAGAGGATGATTGGTGGAACCCTTAAACTTCTAGGAATCGCAACACGATGGAATGAATAATGACTATCTTGATCCCCCTGATAATCCCAAGCCTAGTCTAATAGGCAGCAGGACATCTGTCAATCAGTTCTTTGGTTATTTTGGGTACTTGTCTTTGCTAAGCATTCGAGCCATCCCGTTGGTCTGCCCGGCCATCAGTTCGATCTGCTCGCTGATTAGCACACAGAGTTTTGGGTGGGGTGGGGAACTCGCCCTAAATTGCGTGCCCCCCGATTAAGGTAAGCAAGAATGCCCTTCTGACCGGGGCATGTAAATTAAAAGACACCGCGAACTCGGATTGGTTTCGTTAGGCGGGGAAAATCATTCGAGCCACCCTCAATCCAGTGCGTCTTCTATAGCCATTAGGATCTTCTGTTTCAGTTCGGGAAGGGGAAGTGCGGATTTGAGTCCCGCGGCATGACGGTGTCCACCGCCACCCAACGACTTAGCTATGAGAGAGACATCCAGATGGTCCTTTGAGCGAAAGCTCACTCGTGTCATGCTGTCATTGGTTTGCGTCATGAGCACCCCGGCTTCAACCCCACGGCTCTCTCTGAGACGATTTACAAGATTCTCACCCTCGGAAAGCGCTACTCCCAGCCGCTCGTAGTCCCCATGATAAAGAGTGCTCAGAACAAGCCTACCTCCCAAAAGGATCTCGATCCGTTCGAGCATGAGGCGCTCCAGAAGAAGTCGGCCGAGGGAGAACTCCTCATACAAATGGCGTGTCACTTCGTATGAATCAATTCCCGGTCCGAGCATTTCGGCGGCGATTTGCAATGTCTTGCTTGTGACCCCGGAGAAGCGAAAACAGCCTGTATCAGTTATGAGCCCCGTATAGAGACATTTCCCTACATCCAATGAGATCTTGTAATCCGCTGCTTGAAGCAGCCTGTGCACCAGTTCGGCTGTAGACGTTGCGGTTGGTTCCACGAAATTCAGATCGCCGAATCCCGGATTCGTGGGATGATGGTCTATGTTAATGAGTTTGGCCTTTTCGCGAAACCGCCTAATGTCCCCGGATATACGATCTTCTGCCGCCACATCCAGGACGATGATCCATTCGGGAGTGTCCGTTATCGTCTCAGGCGCGGTGATCAGGGCGCTTGACCCAGGAAGAAAACTGTATAAATCCGGAAACTTGTCCGCGGCGAAAGGCCAAACCTCTTTGCCCATTTCAGACAAGGCAAGATACGCCCCCAATAACGATCCTGCGGCGTCTCCGTCCGGGTTGACATGAGTGACGATAAGGAATTTGTCACCGCTTTTGAGTATGTTGAAGATTTCACGATTCATCTTTTGTCTCGGGGGGCACAATTTCTCTCAGCAATTTGTTAATGCGTGAAAAATTGTCGAAGGAGGTATCGTAAAAGAAAGAAAGCTCAGGGATATACTTGAGATCCAATTCCTGGCGGAGTTGGCGCCGAATAAACCCTCCGGCGTTTTCCAGCCCCTTTTTGTGCGATTCAGCCTTCCCATCAGTAAGACTGCTGAAGTAGACTGTTGCAGATTTCAAGTCCTCACTCATCCGCACCTCGGTAATGGTGATCCCCTGCACTCTTGGATCCTTGATTCTCCGGACTACAAGGTCGGAGATCGCCTGGCGTAATAGTTCCGCTACACGGCTTTTTCTAAAGCTGGCCATAGTGGGGGCTCCCTTCAGGCAAACAGGCCGGATGGGGGACGACCGGTCAATAGTGTACCGATTTCTATACGGGAATCTATGATTTCGGCTAGATGCAGACTCTCTACGTAGTCGGTAATAGTTTCGAGCATCCGATGGGCATGTCCCCCCTCATTGGTCACGACAGCAAAGCCTATCGTGCAGCGTTGCCACTTGTCCTGGTTGTCTACTTCTGCAATCGACAGATCGAACTTGCTGCGCACCCTACCGAGAATGCTTTTGACTACCTGCCTCTTGCTCTTCAGCGAGCCTGAGTTGTGTATCATGAGTTCAATAACGCCCAGTCCAACAACCATCGGGCCTCCGGGATCGGGCCGAGCGACCGTTCTCGACAACAACTTGCACGGACAGACGCCTGTTCCACTCCCAGGCACAAGATGACAGGAAAGGCTCACGTCAGCTTGGCACTTTCCTTTTCTATCGTAAATGCCTCAATTATATCCCCGATTTTCACGTCCTTATTATAGTTTTCCAGGGCAATGCCGCATTCGTACCCTTCGAGAGATTCCTTGATGTCGTCTTTTTGACGCTTCATCGAAGATATTCGCCCCTGATGAATGACTATGTCGTCCCGGATCAGCCTCACCTGGCTGGATCTCTCGATCTTGCCCGATGTGACGTAGCATCCGGCTATGGTACCAATCTTGGGGACATGGAATGTCTGCCGCACTTCCGCTCTGCCGATTATGGTCTCCCTTTCTATCGGGGCCAGCATTCCTTCCATGGCTTTGCGCACGTCATCAATCGCCTCGTAGATGACGCTGTACAAACGCAGATCGATCTTCTCATCTTCGGCAAGTTGTGCTGCTTTCGGTGACGGCCTCACATTGAACCCAATTATAATGGCCCTGGAAGCGCTGGCCAACATGACGTCCGATTCGGTAATTCCGCCGACCCCTCCGTGGATAACTTTAACCTTGATCTCTTGGGCTGATATGCCGACCAATGCCTCTCTGACTGCTTCCACTGAACCCTGAACGTCAGCCTTTATGATTATGTTCAGTTCCTTGGTCTGCTGTTCTTGCATGCGGGCCAGAAGGTCCTCAAGCGAAGCCGGAGCAACGGCCACCTCTTGTTCGCGCTGTTTTTGCTGTCGGTGCAGGCTGATCTGTCGGGCTATCTTGTCCTCGTCAACTACCACAAACAACTCGCCGGCTTCCGGGATGCCGGACAATCCTTGTACTTCCACGGGGGTGGCAGGGCCTGCGTGATCGGCATTCCGCCCCTCGTAATCAAGCATAGCCCTCACCTTGCCATAGTGGGTCCCTGCAACGAAGGGATCGCCCAGCTTCAGGGTGCCCTCTTTAACCAAAACCGTAGCCACAGGCCCCTTGCCTTTATCCAGCCTCGCTTCAATCACTGTACCGGCAGCCAGTTTGTTCGGGTTGGCCTTGAGCTCCATCACCTCAGCCTGTAGCAGGATCAGGTCAAGAAGTTCGTCAATCCCCTCACCGGTCTTGGCGCTCACGTAGGTGAACAGCGTGTCTCCACCCCATGCCTCGGGTATCAGGTTGTGTTCGCTCAATTCTCGTATTACTCTGTCTTTATCCGCCTCGGGCTTGTCGATTTTATTGACCGCAACGATGATTGGAACGTTGGCTGCGCGAGAGTGATTTATAGCTTCTACGGTCTGGTCCATGACGCCGTCATCCGCAGCCACCACGAGCACCACGAAATCCGTCACCTGGGCGCCTCTGGCACGCATAGCAGTGAAAGCCTCATGGCCGGGGGTATCGAGGAACACCAGTTCCCCCTTTCCCGCTTTCACTTTATAGGCGCCGATGTGTTGCGTTATACCTCCCGCTTCCTGATCGGTGACATGGGTCGATCTTATCGCGTCCAACAGGGAAGTCTTTCCATGATCCACATGACCCATGACGGTGATTACCGGGGACCTGATCACCACGTTTTCTTCCGTGTCTTTGATCATCGTGGGCATAAGGTCCCGCTCGGACTGCTCGGAAGATTCGGTCTCAAATCCGAATTCCGAAGCCACGATGGTCGCGGTGTCGAAGTCAACGGCTTCATTTACCGTAGCGGCTCCGCCCAGGCTTATCAGATGCTGGATGACTTCGGATGCCTTGACGCTCATCTTGTGAGCCAAATTTGCCACAGTGACAACTTCCGGCAGCTTTATACGCCTCTTGATGGCCTTGGGGGTTGTGATTTCCGTCTTGCGTGGCTTTGGCTTCCTCCCTTTTCCCCTAAGCCGGCCCGGCCGCCGGTCATCGTAGAGATCTCCCCTGAGAAGCACTTCCTTGCGCCTACGGACTTTCCCTTTTTCCTCTTCAATCCGTTCTTCAACGATGTCGCGGACCTTCTTCTCTTTCTTTTTCGTGCGCTTTTGTTCCTCGGTGAGGAGGTCCGGAACCAAGACACGGGGTTCAGGTTCAACGATGCGCAAAGGTCTCGCCGGTTCAGGGGCAGGTCTGCGAACGATTTCCACGCGCTCAGGTTCCCTCGGAGGCTCCTTCCTGAGTTCCACTTTCCCTATAATTTGAGCCGGCTGCATCCTCTTTTCTTTCTTTTTCTTCTTCTTCGCCGGCTTTTCCTCGTCAGCGAGTCTTTCTTCCGCAGACAGGCGGACGTCAGAGGCCTCAGGCGCTTCTTCGTGAACTTCCGGTGCGGCACCCTCGGCCTGATTTCCTGAATCAAGCTTCATCGCCGCTGCCGGACGCACTTCGGCCTCTTCAAATTTCACATTGGCTGGAGCAGGAGGCTCTCCCGAAGGGGGCACAGGCTCGCCCACCGGTTTACGAACACTCGCCGGTCTAGGGGCCATCTCTATAATTCTTGCCGCCTCAGGCTTCTTGACTTTCTTAATGGGTTTTTTGGGAGCTTCTTTGGCTTTGGGCTCTGCGAGAGTGATTTCTTCAGCTTCAGCAGCAGGCTCAGCTTCAGCGTCGGCAAAGGACTCAGCCGCGAATTCCTCTTTTTGAGCTGCCTCTGGGCCCTTCTTTACCCTCCGCCGGATCACCGTGGGTTTGATCCGGCTCTCCACAACCTCCGGGTGAGGAAGGACTGTCACTAGTTGAGCCCGTAACGCTGCGGGGTCATCCGTCTCCAAAGGGCTCTCCGGGCCCTCAACTTCATAACCCATCGTTACAAGTTCCCTGACTAAATCCTCGTTTCTAACCTTCAGGTCTCGTGCCAGGTCGTCAACGGTCAGCATGGTCATCCAGTTACCTCTTCTGTTCGAGCCCTTTCAGCAATCCCTGTTTTGGCGGCACCACAATCTCTCGTCGAAGTGCCCTTGCCAGGCAGCCCTTTTTCAGGGCCGCTTCCCAACATTCCTCTTGCGGACAGATATAACATCCTCTGCCCGGCGTCCCGTCTCGCGGAGGAGACACAACTACCGTCTCTCCGAGCGCCTTGAAACGTATCAATTCTGAGGCCGGACGCTTGCGCCGACACCCGATGCACTGCCTGATGGGTACGTGTCCTCTTTTCATGCGGTGCGTCTGGTTTGCCGTCGTGGGGTCTTACTTGTTTGTGCTTTCTCGTCTGCATCGGGCTCCTTCTCAGTCGTCTCCGTTGACACATCTTCCGGAGCGGTAGGTTCAGCGGCCTCTGCACTCACATCTTCCGGAGCCGTTTGCTCAACCGCCTCTGCTGGCACTTCCTCCGCGGCAGTCGCTTCAGCCTCCTGCGTTTCCGTCGAATCTTCTGCCAGATCTTCGGTTTCCGGTTCCAAGTCCTCTTGCTCAGGTGGATTGGCCAGGTAGCGCAGCGCTCCATGGAGAAGCATGGTACCTTTTTCCTCTGTGATTCCCATAAAACTCGTCAATTCAGCAAGCGTGGCCTTGGCTATATCTTCGGGGGTTCGGTATCCGTTATCGAACAATATGGTGGCGGTCTCCTCGTCCATATCGTCAATTTGGATAAGACGTTCAAACGATTCCCCGCTGATCTTCTCCTCTTTGGACTCGCTTCTCACATCGATTTTCCATCCTGTAAGTTTTGCCGCCAGCCGGACATTCTGGCCTTTTTTGCCGATGGCCAGCGAGAGCTGATCGTCAGCGACAATCACTTCCATCGTGTTGGCTATCCTGGTCTATGATTACCTTTGAAATGTCAGCAGGTTGCCAGAGCATTGCAAACAAAGTGAGCCGGAGTCGTCGTGCCAGGGGATGATGTCTATCTTTTCGCCTCTCAACTCCTGAACCACCGCTTGGACCCTGGAACCCTTCATACCCACGCATGCGCCGACCGGATCAACATCCGCGTCAGAAGATCGCACACCGATTTTGGCCCTCTGTCCGGGTTCCCGGGCAGCACACATGATTCTAACTATAGCCTTCTGCTATTTCAGGAACTTCCTGCTCGAAAAGCTCGACCAAGAAAGCAGGATTGGAGCGTGAAAGAATAATCTGAGGGTCCTTTTGGGTTTGCCTTACATCCAGGATCAACGCCCTGATCCGGTCCCCTTGCCGGTGATTTTCACGAGGGATCTGCTCACCATAGGGTAAGTATTGCCTCGGCCCGCCCAGATTCACGATCAGGTTCCGTTTCTCGAACCGCTGAACCACTCCGGTAATTGCATCACCTTTGCGATCCTTGTATTCCGTGTACATGTTTTCCCGTTCCGCATCCTTGACCTTCTGGATGATTACTTGCTTGGCAGTTTGAGCTGCGATGCGGCCGAAGGACTCGGTATCCATCTTGACGCCCAGTTGGTCGCCGACTTCGGCTTCCGGGTCCAGTTCGCGGCGGGCGGTCTCGAGATCGATCTGGTTGTGGAATCTTCTACCTTGTCGACAACGTCCTTGAAGAGAAAGATCTCCACTTCACCTGTTTCATCGCTGTATTGGGCCTCGAGCTCCACCCGGCCGCCGTATTTTTTTCTTGCTGCAGAGACCAGAGCCGCCTCCAGAGCCTCAACAAGCGTTTCCCTTCCGATTCCTTTTTCCTTTGCGACCTGGTCTATCATTCGGTTCAAATTCATTCATTCTAATCCCCTGTCGTGGCGGCTCCTTTCGCAAATCCTCCGCGGAATAGGTCTTGCTCCGGAAGGTCCAGCCGCGCTTTTTCCAGATCTTCCGGGCTAATCTCCATTCGGTCTCCATCGACCTCGAGCACAATCTTTGAGTTTTCCATTCCTTTTAATATCCCTTGAAAATTTCGTCTCCCGTCCACCTTTCGCGGGTCTCTGAGCCGCACCGGCGACCCGGCAAACAGCTTGAAATCTTTTTCCTTCCTGAGCACCCTATTGATCCCCGGAGAGGACACTTCCAGTGTGTACGGTTGCTCGATAGGATCCTTTATGTCGAGCAAGGCCCCGACCTGTCGGCTGACGAATTGGCAGTCATCCAGCGTTACGCCCACAGGACTGTCAATGTAAAGCCTAAGCACCCATCCGCCCCCCTCGGGTTTGAACTCCACTTCGACGAGTTCTACCCCTTCCGGTTCCAATACCGGCTCAATCAGGCCCCACAATGGGAGCTTATGAGTTCCTGATCCATCTGTCCCTCTTGCGGTGATGTCCCCTTTAATCGTGATCTATGCCGCGTATTGCGAGTCCATAATAAAAAACCCGGGGACGCAACCCGGGTGGTCTTCACCACTCACTGGAGCGGGCAACGGGGTTCGAACCCGCGACATCAAGCTTGGGAAGCTTGCACTCTACCAACTGAGCTATGCCCGCGCTGCTTAAAATCTAGCAACGAGTGCTTGCCGTGTCAAGCACTTTAAATCTCTTTTCAATCGATAGACGCAGTTTTTAACGGATCGATCCGTAGCTCCTTTATGCGGTTTCCTTTCATCTCCACTACCTGAAAGCGCCATTCTTCGTAGTCCACGTAGTCGCCCGCGGAAGGAATTCTACCCATTTTGTCCAGAACGAACCCGGCCAAAGTGGAATAATAGAGGGATTGGGGAAGTGCGATTGAGTGCAGTTCCCTCAGTTCATGAAGCGTGATCAGACCGTCTACCGCGAAACCACTCTCCGGATCGGGAAGAGGAGTATACCCTAGTGGGCGGGGAACCACGCTGTCTATCTCCCCGATAAGCTCCTCAAGAAACATCTTCCAGGGTGATTATGCCGTCGATAATCCCGTGCTCGTCAACGACTACCGACAGTTGCACATCGTTCCTCTGCATCGTGGCCAAAACCCGATCCAAAGATTGGCCCCTGGCAGTGAAAGTTGCTTGCCTGAGCAGTGCCGACACTTGTTGCGTCTCCTCGTGGAGCAGCAAATCTTTAATATTTACGAGTCCCAGGACGTTCTCTCCCTGCTGGTCTATCACAGGGAAATTCGTGTAAGGGTGTTTCCTGTAGGTGTTCAAAATCTCGTTTCTCATATTCGGGTCATTTCGCGAGTCGACCTTAACTGCGACGATCCGATGCCTTGGTATCATGACGTCTTCTACCCTGATCTGGGAAAGCCTGGTGACCCTTACCAGCATGTCGTAGATCCGCGCTGGCATTTGGCGGCTTTCGACGAGCTCAGAGGCCATCATGCGGAATTCCTCCGGGGTCAAAATAGCCCCTGTGCTCGCCGGTTGTATTCTGATTAGTCTGAGAACGACCCGCGTGGAAGCTGTCAGAAGTCGGACCACGGGGCGAGCCATTGCGGAGAAAATTCGGAAGGGACGTGCGAGTGTCAGACTGATCCTGCCGGGGTAACGACGGGCCAAAGACTTGGGGACCAATTCGCCAAATACCAGGCTCAGATAAGAAATGGTCACAGTGACGCCAAAAAGAGCCAGAAGTTTTCCCCAGGCGCTTGTTGGCGAGAGCCCGATGGCCGCGATCAACGGTGCAAACAGATCACCCGAAAACGCGCCCGCGAGGGCAGATGAAAGCGTCGCAATAAAGGTGAGCCCGATTTGCACTGCGGCAAAGAAATCATCGATGTTCCGCTGCAGAAAAAATCGCTGTAGACGCACCCGGTAGCTTTTCGTTTTCGAATCTTTTCAGCCTGGCGCGAGGGACTGAGACAAGG
Source organism: uncultured delta proteobacterium (assembly GCA_963828085.1). Taxonomy (GTDB): domain Bacteria; phylum Desulfobacterota; class Desulfomonilia; order Desulfomonilales; family Desulfomonilaceae; genus CAWBBA01. The sequence continues at coordinate 72,015 of CAWHDO010000012.1, read as the reverse complement.
GCTATCTCCAGGCAGGCAAACAAACTGTTCAGGAGAATAAGTAGCCCGATCACGCATACTAAGACCGGCAAGGACCCCATTGCAACCTCCCGGGGAAAATGGGCCGGCCTTGAGATTAGCAGGTTTCACGATATAGACGTTAACATAACTGCAAGCGACCCCCCTTGGCAAAGCAGGACCGGGGTTGCAAATCGGGCACCGGCCTGTAATTTCGAGAAGGAGTTTCGGGAACGGGTGTTGAAGGAGGCGATGCCGCTGTGAAGCATGACCGCCTACATTTGCTTGAACCCTAAACCGCGTCTATAGCATTTTATCGTTGACGGTAATTTTGGACTTTTCTTCGAAGAGACTGAGCCACCCCTTGAGGAATTCCGTTTTGCGAACATTAACGACCGACCTTTCAAAGGCCTCAGCTTCCTTGGCGTACTGCTCGTCACTCGCCTGTTCCAGACCAACGAGCCGGACCACCGCAGGCTCCCTCGGGAGCCGGAATGGGAGTTGCAAAGAGTGGTGCGGCCGTCGACAGCGTTGTCAGCATCTCGGCTACTTCCGGCGCAGTCCCCAATTTCGGGATGAGCCCCGCGGTCCGTGAGACGGGTTCAAGTTTTTCCCAGGTCACTCCCAATTTCTTTGCGGCAGCTTCAGCGTCGTTGGGCTGCTTTTTCAATTCCGCTATAATTTCTTCCGCCTTTTTCCGGGCACTCAGTGCGGCCTGCTGCTTCAGATAGTCTTTTTCAACAATGCTGCGAACCTCGTCCAGTTTCGGCAAGCGCTCCTTGGATTTTTCCAAAAGCTTCATGACCACATAATTGTCGCCTATTTTCAATAGCTTCGAGATATCGTCGGTTTTCAACTGAAAGGCTTCATCCATTATCTTTGGATCATTGCCCAAATCGGGGATGCCCCCAGCTCTGGTCACAGAGTCCGCTTGTTTCATCTGGAGGCCGAACTGTTTCGCAGGGCCTTGCAGGTCTTCGGATCGATAGACTTGTTCATAGAAATTCTCTGAAATGGCATCCGTCTTTTTCCGGGCCTTCTCCTCAAGGAGCTTCTCAACAATCTTATCCTTCACACTTTCGAAATCCGGCTCAGTCTCCGGTTTTTTCTCTTCCACTTTTATCAGGTCGTAACCCTGGGGAGTAAGAATGGGCTCTGAGACCTTTCCCGTGTCCAATTTGAAGGCGGCCGCTTCCAGTGCCGGATTCAGGTTTCCTCGGGAAAAGAATCCCAAATCGCCTCCTTTACCACTGGTGGCCTCGTCCTGAGACTCACTCTGGGCCGCTTTCGCGAAGTCTTCCCCGGCCTGGATTCTGGACAAAATCTCTTGGGCTTTTTTGAGGATCTCCTCGCGCTTTTCCTTGCTAGCTTCAGGAGGCAATTTTAGCAGGATATGTCTAGCGCGAACTTGCTCAGGCCGGGTGAATTCCTTGGGATGATTTTGATAGTATGTGCGAGCTTCTTCGTCTGAGACCGAGAGGGTCTTCGCAATGTCGCGCCACGAGAAGGCCACGTACTGGAGCTTTAGCGAAGGAGGAATCTCGTAGTTTGCCTGATGCTCCTTAAAGAAAGCTTCAAGGTCTTTAACGTCCGAGGTCCCTTTTTCACTGGTCGCATCAGCCCTGATAAGAAGGACGGACAATACAAGCTTGTCATTCTCAAAATGCCAAAGTTGCTTTATTTCCTCAGAGTCTGTTTTTACCGCATCTGTCAGAAGGCGGATAACCTGTTGCTGAAGTAGCTCCTGCTTGCGAAGGTTTTCGTAACCCGAGGGGCTGAGTTTGATAGAACTCAGATAGGCCCTGTACAGACCGATATCGAAGGCTCCCTCTCTTTGAAAAAGCGGATTGGACCTGACGTCTTGAACCACGTCCTCATCAGTTACCATCAGTCCAAGGCGACCAGCCTCTTGTAGCAGAAGCACCTGCTGTACGAGTCCTTGGACGACATTCTTCTTCAAATTGAGTTTGCTGAGAAGGTCCGGGGGGAGCCCTCCTTTGAACCTGAGCCTGATCTTTTCCAGTTCGCTTTCGTAGACGTTGTAAAAGTGATCGTAAGTGATGACCGTGCCGTTGACCTCGGCCACGTTGTTCTGCGATTTTCCCCCGCGTCCGGACCAGCCGTACCAGAAGATAAATGTGACAATAATGCCGCCCAAAGCTATCTTGATAAGCCAGGAACGAGCATGTCTTCTCATCAGATCAAGCACGAGCCTCTCCTTTCCTATGAGCAAGGGATCGGGCGGATGATAAGAGTACCGAGTTTTCTTGTCAATGAGCAACGGGGGAACAAACATTCACTTACACGGGGCGTCTCTCCCGTTGTCATTGCAAGGAGTGAAATCCCGCGCTGCGCGGGAAAGCAATCTCCAGTCCCGCGAACCGAGGGAGCAAGCCGAAATTGCTTCGCTCCGCTCGCAATGACAACATGCACCCCGTGAGACTGAATGCATACCAGAGGGAATAAACGACGCTTGATCATCCCACCACCTTCTGTTAGATTTCACAAAATTTTCTTAGTATTAAGACAGGCATCCTCGGAACCCCACATGCTGTTCGACTCGGTCACAGGATTTTTTTCCAATGACATGGCCATAGACCTTGGAACTGCCAACACACTTGTGTACGTGCGGGGCAGAGGGGTTATCCTCTCCGAACCGTCCGTGGTGGCGTTAAAAACTGACCTGAGACGCGGCCCCAGAATTGTTGCGGTCGGGACAGACGCGAAAAAGATGCTAGGGCGAACGCCTGAAAACATCAAGGCCATACGTCCCATGAAGGACGGGGTTATCGCGGATTTTGAAGTTACCGAAGCCATGCTGAAACACTTTATCTTCAAGATCCATCGCCGTCGCCACCTGGTCAAGCCCAGGATCGTCGTCTGCATACCATCCGGGATCACCCAGGTCGAGATGCGAGCCGTCCGCGAAGCCGCAAAGAGCGCGGGGGCACGGGAAGTTTTTCTTGTGGAAGAGCCCATTGCGGCAGCAATAGGGGCTAACCTTCCCATTACTGAGCCGACAAGCAGCATGATTGTAGACATAGGGGGAGGAACAACCGAGGTAGCAGTGATCTCCATGTCCGACATTGTCTATTCGAAATCCTTGAGGGTGGCGGGAGATAAGATCGACAATGCCATTATTCGGTACGTCAAGCAAAAGTACAGCCTTCTCATTGGTGAGAGGACCTCGGAAATGATAAAGATGATGATCGGAAGCGCCTGCCTCGGAAACGAGGAAGAAGAGGAGATTATCGAGGTGAAAGGTCGGGACCTGATCGCAGGCATACCCAAGATAATAGGTCTGCGCTCCGGTGAGGTGGTTGAAGCAATCGCTGAACCGGTCCGGGCCATCATTGAGACCATAAAGACCGCCTTGGAACAGACGCCGCCGGAACTGGCCGCCGACATAGTGGACAACGGCATCGTTCTCACCGGAGGAGGGTCCCTTCTCAAGAATCTGGACGAACTAGTCCGCCGTGAAACCGGATTACCGGTAATCGTTGCGGACGATCCGCTTTCTACGGTTGTGGTGGGGTCCGGCATGGTATTCGAGCATTTCGACCTTCTAAAAGATGTGTTGGTCAGGTGAGAGGTCGCGGCAAGCTCTCGTTCCCAGGCCCCGCCTGGGAAAGTTTCACGGGAGGCTCTGCCTCCTCTTGCCGCACGATTGCATCTTGGCATCCGGGCAGAGCTTGGGAACCAGAATAGATGCGGTTTAATCGGTTTGAAACGTGACCGGCCTCTGTGCTGGTTACCAAACGGCTGTTGAATGGTACGAGAATGTCTTGCCTCACTCAACCTTGAAAAAAGAACCCGCGGGCCCAAAGCTCATGAGGAGATGGGCTTGATCAGATTTGTCGATCGATTGAGATTTCCCCAAAATCGACACCTGCTCGATTTTCCTCCGTATCCCTATTCACAGGATTGAATTCGATTAGTTATGCCTCGATCCGTTCGCGATATTGCCATTGTCTTGATCCTCATAGGGGGCGGCCTTCTCGTCCTGTTTTCTTATTCCAAAAAACCTGAAGGCGGTCTGTTTGGCAGAGGTCTCTATGCAGCCCTGGGCCCTTTTATGCAGGTGGTGTCATCCGCCCACACACGAGCAAAGCATGTTTGGCAGTCTTACATCAGTCTGATCGGTGTGCGGGAGCAGAATGAGGCCCTCAAAGAGGAAATTCGCAAATTGAAGCGTGAGAAAGCGGCTCTCTTGGATATGGAGAGTGAGAATCGCAGGCTCAGGAAGTTGTTGGATCTCAGGGCGAGCCATGAATTTCCGTTCATTGTAGCCCAAGTGGTCGGCGAAGATGCTGTGGGCTGGTATCGGACCTTGTTCATCAACAAGGGCCTGGATGATGGCGTGCGCTCGGATATGCCTGTCACCGTGGCTGAAGGTGTGGTGGGGCGGGTGGTGAACTGTTCCTCTGACATGTCTCGGATATTGTTGTTGACCGATCCGAATCATTCTGTGGACTGTCGCGTGGCCCGCACGAGAGACCGAGGTGTCCTGAGCGGATTGTTGGAGCGTGGCTGCATGCTGCGATACATTAATCTGAAGGCGGAGATCAGGCCGGGAGACGAGGTGGTCACTTCAGGACTGGACGGCATTTTTCCTCGAGGTCTGCCGATTGGTAAGGTGGACACCGTTGGAAAAGGGACTCAGGGACTTTTTCTGGAGGCACGAGTAGTCCCTGCTGTGGATTTTTCAAAAATTGAGGAGGTCCTGGTGGTCCTGGGGCAGCGAGGAGGATTCGACATCCGACCTGGATTGGAGGACAAACGTTGACAGATGCCCTATTTGTCTTAATGGTCGGGATGGTGGGCCTCGTGTTGCAGACAACTTCTTGGGCTTTTATGATGCCTGCGGCTTACAAGCCGGATGTCATTTTGATTCTTGTTCTTTGGGCGAGCTTCAAGATGACGTTCGTCATAGGTGTTGGCTTCGCCTTTGCTGCGGGCGTGGCCATCGATCTACTCTCCGGCTCGCCCACGGGCCTGTTTGCCATAATCTATTGTTTCGTTTTCGTCGCTTGCGGCTTTTTGGACTCTGCCTTCCGGATCGACGACCTTTCGAGCAAGGCTGTGACCGTTTTTGGAGCCACTCTGGCAGCGGCCGTAATAGTGTGCTTCGTGCGGTGGTTATCCGGCCCGTTTGAATTCGATTGGAGCGTGTTCAGGTGGGTCTTGCTGAAATCGGTAATCGCTGCGGCGACCTCGCTGCTGGTTTTTCCTGTTGTTGATCGGTTGTGGGCCCGCTATTCACGTGTAGTTAGTGTGCACTGATGGGTATTGAAATGCTTGTCTCCGATGGCCGGCAGATCGAATTTATGGTGTCACGGAGGCACCGAAGATCTGTCCGTTCTCGGACGAGTCCCGCGATGCGCGATGCACGTCCGTAACATAGAGGCTAAATGGCCAACCTGCCGTCAAATGACAATTCTGTTGATTACTTCGCCCCGCGCATTTGGATTGCTATTGCATTTATGCTGGCAACGATGGGCGGGCTCACGGCCAGACTCTGGTACCTGCAGATCATCAGAGGAGAGTCCTATCTGGAGATGTCCCAGAGCAACCGCGTCAGGCTCTTTCGCCTGCCTGCCTCCCGCGGAAGGATTTTGGACTCTACCGGCCAAATCTTGGCAGAGAACAGGCCCAGCTTCACTTTTTCAATTTTGCCGGGAGAATTGGAAAACCCGCGGGAAGTAATTCAAAATTGTTCTTCTGTACTGGGAATAACCGAAGAAAAGATGAGGGCATTGATCGAGCGGAGCCACTCTATCCCCAAGTACATGACATTTCCGATCAAAAAGAATATGAGTCTGGAAGAGCTTTCGCTGATTAAGTCCCATGCGGCGGATTCCAAAGGCGTGGTCCTGGAAATAAAGCCCTTGAGGCTATATCCGTTCCATGAAACACTTTGCCACGAAATCGGCAGCATGGGGGAAATCTCTCCCGGGGAACTGGCAACGGCATCCCAAGCTGGTTACCGCACAGGTGACTTGATCGGCAAAGCAGGAATTGAGAAGGAATATGAAAACTACTTGAAAGGAGAGGAAGGATGGGAGCAAGTTGAGATAGACGCCAAGGGGCGGCATCTCAACACTCTTTCCGGCAAGCCTGCCAAGACAGGCGCCGACATATACTTGACAATTGATGCCGCCTTCCAAAGATATGTTGAAAGTGTCTTTACCCACCGAGCCGGTTCGGTGGTTGCCGTGGACCCGGACACGGGGCGCGTCCTTGCCCTCGTCAGCAAACCCGGCTTTGACCTCAACCTTTTCTCTCATTCCATCACTGATCGCCAGTGGAAGATCTTAAACAGCGATCCGCTGCACCCTCTGGAAAACAGATCCATCAGGGGCCTGTATTCGCCGGCCAGCACCTTCAAAATCGTGACTGCCACAGCAGCTTTGGCTGAAGGGGTGGTCACTCCTCACGACAAATTCACCTGCAAGGGAGAGATGGAACTTGGTGGGGAAGTATTCCGATGCTGGAATCAATACGGTCACGGCCCAATATCGTTGCACAGGGCAATCGTCGAATCTTGCGATATCTATTTTTATGAACTTGGCCTGAGACTGGGTCCTGAGCGCCTGCGACGGTACGCTTCTCTGCTGGGGCTCGGAACGCCAACTGGTCTCGGACTTCCGCAAGAATTGCCGGGGCTTGTTCCTACACCAACATGGAAACTGCGCACCTATGGCGATACCTGGAAAGACGGTGAAACCCTTAACACCGCAATTGGACAAGGTTATCTTGTTTCGACCCCAATCCAGCTTGCCATGATGACAGCCGCCCTCGCCAACGGGGGAAAGATGTTTAGACCGGCCCTGGTGAGGCGGATAGTGTCTCCGGATGGCGATATCATATTTGACCATTCTCCGGTGCTCCGCTGGAAACTTCCTCTGAAACAGGAGCACCTCGACGAACTGCGTGCGGCCATGACCGACGTGGTCGCAGACAAGAAGGGAACGGGCCGGAACTGCCGAATTCCCGGCATTACGATCAGAGCCAAGACGGGAACCTCCCAAGTCATTAGAGTGAAACAGAGGTCCAGGGAAGGCGATCAAATTCCATATCATGAACGGACTCACGCCATGTTTGTAGCCTACGTGGATAACAGGCCGAAAAAAATCGCCTTAGCAGTTGTCGTAGAGCACGGTGGAGGAGGAGGCGCCAGCGCAGCCCCTATTGCTCGAAAGATCATTGCCCATTATTATGGCGGCGCGGACCCGGGTGAACCGGAGGAGTGATGAAGTCTTGCTTTGTAACGGACGTTGATTTTGACGACGAGTAAACGATATGCCTAATCTTGGATTTCATCTCAATTGGCGTCCGCTGGCCTACTTTGACTGGCCGCTCATATTGGTCAGTCTTGTGCTCTCGGGGATTGGATTAGTTTCCTCATCTTCAGTGCCACAGCGCAGATGGGTGAGGCAGGGCGATCCTTCGTCATAAGGCAGATTACCTGGTGCAGTCTCGGCCTGCTCCTTCTAGCCGCATTCCTGCTTTTCGACTATCGACTGCTGGAACGGTGGGCCCTTTGGCTGTATCTGATTATTGTAGTGGCCCTTATAGCAGTATGGGTGCTCGGAAAAGCCACCGGCGGATCGAGGAGGTGGATAGAACTCGGCCTGATGAGGTTCCAACCTTCGGAGTTTGCCAAGCTGGCGGTCGTGATCGTTCTCGCAAAATACTTACATAGCCGAGCTGGACGGGAGTACCCGCAACTGGCGGACCTGCTCCAACCGGTGCTCTTGTTGGCCCTCCCTGTGATCCTGGTCCTCATCCAACCGGACCTGGGAACAGCGGCGGTGACTACCCTCATCGCCCTATCCATGATTCTCTTCGCCGGAATAGGGAAGCGTGCCCTGTTGTGGGCCGTGGGGACCCTTGTGTGCGTGATTCCTATTCTGCTTCTGGTGGGCGACCGCTTCCTCATGGAATATCAAAGAAAGAGGCTCATCACGTTTCTGAATCCTGACTATGATCCCTTGGGAGCGGGGTATCACATCATTCAGTCGCAGATTGCCATAGGCTCCGGCGGTGTTTTTGGCCAAGGGTTTCTCAAGGGGACCCAGAATCAACTGATGTTCCTGCCTGTGAAGCACACCGATTTCATATTCTCCATCCTGGCCGAAGAATGGGGGTTTGTAGGTTGCGCTGTGGTGCTACTGCTTTTTACTGGGCTGTTCCTGAGAGGCATGTCCGTGGTGGGCAAAGCACGCGACAACTTCGGGGCGCTTCTCGCTTTCGGTTGTACAGCGGTTGTCTTTTGGCACGTGGTAATCAACGTGGGGATGGTCATGGGGCTATTGCCTGTGGTCGGGGTACCCTTGAGTTTTCTCAGTTACGGTGGCTCTTCGCTCCTTGTTTCGTTCTTATCTATTGCCATACTGATTAACGTGAGTATGCGCCGTTTTTCCTATTGAGGTTGGTGCCGATCCTGCTTCTCACAACTGTGCCAGCCATCGAATTTGTTTTGAGAAATTCTTTGGAAAGAACACAGCAGGGATCCTCTCTTGGTAACCGTTCACGGGAAAAGCGGTTTGCCCTCTCCGAAACGTGTCCGGCGTCCCTGTCGGTCACCTCTTTCGTTTCAACATCTTCTCGCGGCTACCAACTTCACGCCACGGGATAAACCCTTTGCCAAACAGCTCAGTTTGACGACGCGCCCTCCTGAGCGTCGGCAATCTTCAGCATGCTCTGGATCATTTCCCTTATATGTTGGCCGACATTTTTCACGGAATCCAAGATGTCCAGGTAAAGTGACGACGCTTTAGGGGTACACACTCCTTCAACTAATCGGTCTTCGTGAGCCAAAGCGAAATCCACGGTCATCTGGCCCAGTCTTTTCTCCTCGGCAAGCAGGTGATCTGCAAGAGAGCGGTTGCGTGTTATCAGGAGGTCGCCGAAGTTATCCAGAACCTTCTTCAAGAGCTCGAAGAGCTCGGTCAGTTCGGCAAGGGCCTTGTCGCTGAAGAGGATACCGTCGCGAGCCTTGATCCTGGCAACGTTTATGAGACTTTCCATCAGGTCCCCGGCCCGTTCCAAACGGCCGGGAAAGAGAATCACCGTCCTGAGGATATCTCCGGTGGTAGCGGGTGAACACACTAGATCACCCGTCAACCCTTTCTCCTCCTGATGGATCTCTTGAGCGAGAATCTCACATCTTTGCAATTTAGCCACATCGGCAATAATCAGAGACTTGTGGATCAGGTCTGCCATCGCACTAAGCTTGTTGATCATTACAAGCAAACCTTCTTCCAAGCATGTGACCTCAGCAGGAGGGGACTCGTAAATTTCAGCGAGCCTGGAAGCCTCGGCGTTCAGCTTCGGGCTGATTATGCGGAATGGATTGAAGAAAAACTGTTTCTCCTTCATCTGGAACGACCTCCTTTTGCTTATATCGTGCCCCGTCGAAGTGAGCAAACACTTTAGCGTTACGTTGTCCATCACCGCCGGATAGACACCGCCATACTTTTTCGGGGTCTCTGGGATTTGGATTCGATTCTTGGGCCTAAAGATAGTATCCTCCCGTTACTTAGATAGTATTGGAGATGAAAAAGTCAAGCATATTCGCGACGGGACTTAACCATTCAGTTGTCGGGGGGCTTAACTGAAGAAGACGAGAGATTTCTCACGGGAGAAGCTACGGAGATCGCTGAGAAACAATTGTATGAACTCTTTTCTGTCTTCTCTGCGCTGAAATGTTACGGAATGCCAACTTAACGCACGACGTGTGTAAATAGTTCTGTGCCTGCATGCCAATTCTACTGAATCAAAGATGAGCCGTGCCTGGTCTCGTTATGACGAAAGTATGCTACAATCCTGGTCAAGAATGCGCTGAAAGGAAGACAGCATGGAAGATTACCCCAAATTAGCTTCGGAAATCCTGGACCGAATCCGTTGCCATAGGCCCGTGGTTCACAGCATAACGAACTATGTGGTGATGAATTCTACCGCGAACGTGCTGCTGGCCATGGGCGCGTCCCCAATAATGGCCCATGCTCCCGAAGAGATTGAAGACATTATGGTCATATCCAATTCGATGGTCATCAACATCGGGACTCTTTCGAAGCACTGGATCGAATCGATGGAACTCGCCGCCCGCATCGCAAAAATTACAAAAAAGCCATTTGTGCTGGATCCAGTCGGAGCCGGTGCCACCAAACTCCGCACTCAAACCGCGTGTGATATCATAAAGGAATCCGTGCCAACGGTGATCCGAGGCAATGCGTCGGAAATACTAGCCCTGTCCCCGCAAGGGGGGACTACGCGAGGCGTGGACTCAATTCACACCATGGAAGACGCCCTTGAAGCAGCAAAAACAATAGCCCGATCGCTCGGCACCGTCATCGCGGTCACAGGGGAAAAGGACCTGGTGACCGATGGAGAGAAGTCACTAGTCGTTACCGGAGGCCATTGCCTCATGGGCTATGTGACAGGAACAGGATGCGCGGCCAGCGTGATCGTGGGAGCGTTTCTTGCGGAAGAGAAGGACCCTGTCACAGCAGCGGCTTCAGCGCTTGCCTTTTTCGGGCTCGCCGGCGAAAGGGCCGCGGCGGAGGCGCCGGCACCGGGGAGCTTCTGGATAAAGGTGATTGACGCTCTCTATGCCATGACCCCCGAGGAACTTAAAGCAGAGGCCAGGATCACCCGAATATGAAAGACCCGGCATCGTGGGAAATCTATCTTGTCACCGACCGTGCGTTCTCTAAAGGCCGGTCAACCATGGAAATCGTGAAGGCCGCGGTGGCGGGCGGAGTCTCCGCAGTGCAACTCCGAGAAAAGGTTTTGGAAACCAGGGATTTTTACGAGGAAGGGGTGCGGATTCGTGATTTGCTGCGGTCCAAAGGGGTGCCGCTCATAATAAACGATAGAATGGACCTGGCTTTAGCTCTGGACGCGGATCGAGGTACATCTCGGCCAAAGTGATATGCCGGTAGACGTTGCCCGGCGAATCCTCGGACCGGATCGTGTTATCGGGCTGTCAGTCGAAAAACTCGCGGAAATAAATGACTGCGCTGTAGCCCATGCAGATTATCTCGGGATCAGCCCGGTTTTCTTGACCTCAACAAAACCTGAGTTAGATACCTCCTGGGGCCTTGAAGGCATCGAACGAGCCCGATCGCTGACTGATCTGCCGCTGGTCGCTATCGGGTCCATAAAGCTGGAGAACGCGTCAGACGTGATCAGGGCAGGAGCGGACTGCGTGGCGGTGGTCACTGCAATTGTGGCTGCCGACGATCCTCGTGAGGCCACCCGCTTACTACTCAAAGAAGTGAGGGCTGGGAAAAGGGACCGGGCCGAAGCGACAAGGGCTGCTTCCCCTGAAAGCCGAATCACTTGCTAGGTAACATTCCGGTCCTGGTTACCAGAATCTGCCTGGGAATGAGATGTGAGACCCTGAGTAGGACCGGCATCTTGCCGGTTATTTGTTCTGCCTCCCCCGACCGGCAATCCCGCGTTCCGCGCGGGACGGCCCGACTGCGCAAATGGCACCACGCTTTTGAAACGCAGCGCTATGTGACCTTGGGCGGCACCTTCACGCGCCGCTTCTTCTTCTGGTCCTTCTTCAAGTGAAGAGCGGGTTTTTTCTTTTTGATCGACTTCTTTTCAATTGCGGGTTTTTCTTCTTTGGGAGAAATTTCCTCTTTGCCGGGTTTCTTTTCGAACGTGGGCTTTGCCTTTAGCTCCGGCGCCTCCTCACCTCGTTTGATTTCCTCCTCGGGAGCCACGGTGGGTGCCGTGCCAATCTGGCCCACCATGTCTTTTATCCCGACTGCGATCTTGTCGAGGATCATTGCCAACTGAGGAAGCAGAAGAGCCTCATGGAGCCTGTTAAGCGGATCAGGGATGATCCCCCGCGCCACCAGCGGAGAGCAGTTGCATTCCTCTTTCCCCACCGCGTACAGTCCTACGGCATGAACATTGCCGACGCAGGCAGTCGCCAGGGCAATAGCCACCAGGTACAGCGATTGTAAAGGATCGCATCTCTTTTCTCCTGCATGGAATGGGTTAATTTTATTATACCTAAATGGCGATAAAAATCAAGAACTTCTTTCTTGGAGGAGTCTAGGAGCGCCTTAATTGAACGCAGAGATGACGAATATGATTTGGAATTCGAATTAGAAGGTGTACGTGGCTGTCAGACCCGTCACGAATAGGTGATGCCATGAATCCATTGAAAATCGGGTGGATGCGTCTCCTCTTTGAAGCGTTGCCTCTCCTGAGAGTCCCAAGTAGTTGTACTTTGCAAAGGCTCCCAGGAACGCACTTTGGCCCACCGGCCTGGACCAGCCGAAAAACGATTCAAACCACCAACCCGTGAGGGAATTGCCATCGACTTGGGTAATCGAACCCGCGAGATCCTGCGCTCCGTCCACTCGCGACAGGGTGAACGGAGATGCGAGGATGTCCAGTCTCACAACTGCCCCGACAAAGCCGCTGTGAGCGTAATAAATGCCAAGGTAGGGGATGTGTACGTGGATGTGATCGTGAAACGAGCCGCCAGGATAGGCCACGAGAGTCGATTTGTAGTCAAAGTTGTCAAATCGGTACCCGGCTGTGAGCCCTGCCGTATACGGCATTCCAAGCCCGAGATGATAAATGATTGAGACATCGGCTTCGAAGAACTGAGCGCTCGTGTCCCACGATCGACGGGTCCTGTCGAGCAGGAAATCGCTCCGCATCGTCTGCGGTATGTTGATCCATGCTTGGGCCCGCACTGCCAAGTCCTGCATGGCGAAAGTCTCTCCCTGGAGGCCGAAAATGGCTCCATCGACTCTCGGCTCTTTCTTTCCCGGCGCAATGCTGGGATTGTCCCCATCCCGGAATCGGATTTCGTTAATACCCCACAGGTAACCTGCACGGGCCTCTATGAGCGACTTTTTTGGGGGAACATGGCTGAACATCGGTGGCGGGCCGGGGTAGGGGATGAATTCAGCCGCGCAAACCGCCTTCGGCAAGACCGCGAGCAACACAACAACAACGATTAGTCTTCCCACGATAGCCGAAGATGAATTTCTGACGTCGCGGCAGAGGGTCGGAAGTGCAGTGTTGACGTGTGCAGACAAGAGTTTTTCGTCCTGGGCTTCAAGACCCGCCGCGACCTATTGATCGTGAATTGCAAGAAGATGCGTGTGGTGGCCGGCGCCTATACTATTTATCGCACTGAGCGGGAATTGTCAAGCATTAAAAGGACTTGGGTGCAAGCATTCACTTACGCGGAGGAGAAGCTAGTCTGAGCCGCGAAGGGGCGTACCAACTGTAGTCCCGCGGGACGCGGGATGTAACCCGTGGAACAGGGATACGCTCAGACCTCTGAATCACAGACCCTGAAAGCTTTCCGTGGGCTCCATCCCGCGTGAAAATTTGTCTACGAGGGTGTCCCACTCTGTCAAGGACAACCTTATTTTGGCCGACAGCCTCTTATTTCACTACAAGAAACAGGCTTTTCGCTGCGCTTGACCACGCGTTGAGATACACTCCCCCCAAGGATTCCTTCAACGAACCCTTTGCCCCCTGAGCCCATGATGATAAGCGATACGTCCTCTTCCGTGGCAATTCGATTAATTGCCTGATACGGGCTCCCTTCTTCCAGTAGATATGCCTTAGCCTGAAAGCCTTTCGTCTGAAGTTCGCGCTCCAGAGACCTCAATTTTTCGGTTCTCACCTCAATTGGTTCTTGCGTTTCATCCGTCCGAAAAGTGGATCTTTTCACGAGATCGTCCGCAATATGAACGATGATTATCTCCGACGCGCCCAATTGTCGAAGCAACGGAAGGTATTCTTCAGCCCGTTCAGTTGAGGGCGACCAATCCACAGCGTAAAGAATCTTTTGGAACAGGTTGACACAGAAGCGCTCAACCACTTCTCCTTCTATTTCTGTGATCGTATGGTATTTGGTTACCAGAATCGGCACCGCGGCTTTCCGGATGATTTGATTGGTGGTAGATCCTATAAAAAGATCGCCCAGACGACTACGCTTCTGCCTTCCAGCCACTATGAGTGATACCCCTTCGCCTTGACCGATTCGGATGATCTCTGAAACAAGAGGTCCTGTTGCGACTGTAATTTTACCATTGATGCCTTCGGCGTGGAGGTATTCGGCATAAGAGGAAAGTTGTTCGGTCGCGCTTTCATGAATGCTCGTAAGATTGACGATTCCCCCCCAATCAGCGCGGGAATACGCTTTGTCGATGTCAATCACGTGCAACAGAACCACATCTTGCAGTCCTCCGGACTTTAGGCAGGAAATACTCTTGAGAATCTCGAAAGAGAATTCTTCGAAGTTAGTAGGGAACAGTATCCGTCTAAACATAATTCGGCTCCTTCAGTGGACTTGTTAAATGTGGAGAGAAATTGAACTCACTTGCCGCCATATCAGCCTGCACTAATAATTCTAGCGCTCTCCCGTTTTTTTAATTTAGTTCGCAGTTACCACGAGAGCAATGAAGACGGAACCAAAATAATACCTATTCGCCCGGAGGTCGCGGGCAGCACTATAGACCCTGCCGGCCTCATCGATAAATCGGGGCGGAGTCAGTGGGCGAATATTTGATTACGGAAATGGCAATGATCATATTCAAAAAGAGTGACCGAACTCACGATAAAAACCAAGAGGTGTTTCCGCATGAAGCGAGTTTACTACTCTTTCGTAGCTCTTCTCGCACTGGCCTGCATGGTTGTGGCCGATGCGGTCATCGCCGGGGACCAGAATACCGATCTATTGATTTTTGTGGCGGACAACCGCGAGGCCGGCTGGAGTATTTCCAAATTCTGGATTGATCAGTATAACACCAGCCCGTATATGTTCGGATTATGGTGCACAATTTCTGTTGCAAGTATGGGCGTTGTGCTGGGGTTCGTCACAGACCAATTAATGAAGCTGACCGGGCTTGATCTCACATCGAGAGACATTGTCGAGCATTGATTCCCGGCCTATAACAGGACGCAACACTATGGACTGGCTATATATGCACATGCCGATCACCGGACTCGACATTTTCTGTCCCGGTTTGTTTCTCATAGGATTCTCGGTCGGTGTTATCGGCGGCTTTTTCGGAATGGGGGGCGGATGGATGGTGACTCCTGCCCTGAATATCTTTGGCTTTCCAATGGCATTTGCCGTAGGTACTGATATCGCGGATACGACAGGCTCGTCGATAATCTCCACCTTCCGGCACGCCAAATTCGGAAACGTTGATTACAAACTTGGTCTGACCATGATTGTTGGGACCGTGACCGGTCTGGAATGCGGTGCCCAGCTAGTCATGTGGCTGGAGCGTCTCGGCCGAGTGGGCCCTGTTGTACGCTGGACTTACGTTGGTGTGCTTCTGCTCGTGGCAGTTGTGATTCTTGTTGACTATAGGAAGGCCACCAAGAACAAAGAGGCGGGGATCGGAGACGATCGGGGATCTGTAGGGTTTACCTGGTTTAGGACCTTGCACAGGATAAATATTCCGCCGATGATGGAGTTCCAGGTTTCCGGAGTCCGCTGCTCCATGTGGCTTCCTATTTGCGTAACTTTCGTGACGGGCGTGTTCGCCGGTTTTCTGGGCATAGGAGGGGGCTTCCTTCGAATGCCTGCGCTGATCTACCTGGTTGGCTGTCCCACTCACATTGCAGTAGGGACCGACTTATTTGAGGTCATGATCTCAGGTCTTTACGGCACCTTCACCTACGGTGTTAAGGGCCGAATAGAAATATACGCCGTGTTCGTAATGCTGACTGGAGCTGCGATTGGTGCACAGATCGGAACCGTGGCTACCAAGTATGCCAAGGGATACGGTATACGAGTGGCCTTCGCACTCACCGCGGTGGCGTGCATGATCTCTGTCATGCTGAAGCAATTCTCGTATATAATGCCGGCAACGGTGGTAATTCTGAGCGCTGTCACCGTAATGTGCGTGTACATTTGCACCGTAATGGTCAGGGGCGCTGCTCGGGAACTCAAGGAAAAGTAACCTGCGGCAAATCCGAAGGTAAGGAATTCAGGCAAGTACTCCGATACGGCGGCAACCATTCAGTTGTGCGAGGGCATTCCGGTCTCTGGCACTTAACATGTTGCCGGCCCGGCCGTGTACCTGCGCGGTGAATACTGATTGCCGGCTGAACGGTTACCTAATGAGAATAGGCGAGCGAAGAGGAGACAGCTATGGATTACAGCGTCATGATAATTACCACGTTGATCGTGGCTGGAGTGGGTGGCTTCCTCGTGCTGGCGTTTACGCTGCTGAACAATTGGAGAGCAGGTTCGAGGGGCCACGAAGAAACTGATGCTCAACAGAGCAGACAGACGCGAGAGTTTGAAAAATGTTTCAACCAGTGCATGCTCGCGGAGCACTGGGAACCGGACAAAGGCGGGCATTGCGATTCCTTATGCCGCTCTCCGCTCGGCGCGCACCTCAATATCTAAGGCCGGCATCGGGAGCCGATTGACGATGCGCAATCCGGACGCAATTGGAACGCAGGCGGGGGAAGATCTGTACAAGTCTCATTGGTTCAGCGCTTCAGCATCCCCTTTTTTGACGACAAAGAGCACCACCAAGAATTGGGTATCGTCTCCAGCCAATCCAAAAGAAGTGTGCAACCCGTAACCGTTCACCGGGAAAATCTTGGCGAATCGTTTTCGGTTTCCTATGCGACCGAGATTCCGGTATATCTTTTTCTTCCAAATGAGAAAGTTTAGAGACCGGGAGGAATTTATGACGACTACCAAGGCCCAGATCGCCATCATGAAATTCAAATCTCCTGCGGAAGACCGCTATTTTGAGGATTACGTCGTTGGTGTTGTTCACGAGTTCGGCGGGGTTCAAGTCGAGGAAGATGAAATGATCGCCTTTGCTCGACGCTTCGATCCGCAGCCCTTTCACATTGACCCGGTCGCGGCAAAAGAATCCGTCTTTGGTGGCTTGATCGCAAGCGGCTGGTTCACGGCGAGCCTGACTATGCGGGTTTTGGTTGACCATTACGTATCTCGCGTAGCCAGTCTGGGCTCACCCGGAGTGGATGAACTGCGTTGGCTCAAGCCTGTGCGCCCTGGCGACACTCTTTCGGTCCGTATAACAGTGCTTGAGACTCAGCGCTCTCGATCAAAACCCGATCGGGGCTTTGTACGCACATTTGTCGAGGTACTGAATCAGAATGACGACCTGGTAATGACCATTAAGTCGGTGGGATTTGTCCGGTGCCGTTACACAATGGGGCTGGTTGACAACAGTAATGAATGACTATTTCAACAAGTTGAATCCGCAGAGAATGATTGCGATTTTAATTGTTTTGCAACTTCCATCCCAAAGGCGCTACAGGCAACTATGTCTGAGATTCCGCTGAAATCTTGGAAACGTACAAACGTTAGGTGCTTGGCGGGTTCCAGGGCAAATGAAAGGCCCATCTCGTTTCTTGTGGACGAGCATGAGATCGAGATACTCACCATTCTCAGGTCGTGGCGTGAACCTGACTACCTTTGTTTCAAAGTCGAGACGGAGCACGGCAAAGTCTACGAACTCCGGTATCATGAATATCAAGATTCCTGGCAAGCGTGGGAATCCGTGCGGTGAGCAACCGTGCGGCATGGCCGGCAAGACCAATTCGCTTTCATGCGAGTAATCACGGCGAGCACCCGAGTCCTGCAGGCCGTTACCCAATTATGGTACGGCGGGGGCGTCCCTGCCGGCCGTTCCTATATATCAACTGTTTGATGGCGCATTCCAATAAGAACGTAGCTGATCGCCATTGTGAGCGACCCCACCTGACATGGCTACAGAGAGGCCGTTAGAGGCTGTAGCTACTCGCCTGACCAGACCCACAATTCTCGATGCAATGGCCCGATTGAGTCCGCTGACGATCTCTTTTACTTCAACGCCATCTGCAATAAGCGACACCACTTCACTCTCGGCAAAGACGGTGCACATGCTACTGAGGGTTACGCCGCCGGAAGCACCGAGGTCCAGCTCGCTGAGTTTCTCAATGTCAACCTGGAGCGCTCGCGCCATAGCCTCCAAGAACCTTCCTGCCCCGGCCGCGGACTTCTCATTCATGGCAAAGTCGACCACCTGTCCATTCGGGGGTAGTGCCCTAATTTGGACCAATATGGGCGGTCTCTACAAATCGTCACCCCGGACTCCGATCCGGGGTCCAGTCCCGCGCTTCGCGGGATGGATTCCGGCGGTCGCCGGAATGACCGCCAGTACACTAAATTAGGACACTAGCAGAAGAAAAACTCCGTCGGGTTTCCGGGACACCCTGCCGAAATTAATTAAGCTGCCTCGGGGACTCCAATCCTACGCCATTGACAAGCGTCCGGCAGCGTGACTATGCTCTATTCCACCGGTGTTCTGCCGGCAGATGGCCACTGCCGAGGGAGGGAAATATATATTATGAAGCTCATGCGGAGAATTCTCGTAATAGCGATCCTGGCCGTTTTTGTTGCACTTCCGGAGGTGGCCTGGTCGCAGGTCTATTTTGTGTGCAGAAAGTACAATCCCGACAAAAACTGTTTCATTTGCACGAATTACTCTTCGACCTCTTCCGAGGAGGACGCGCAGGCCCGGTGTGCCAAAAGGGGCATGGACGAGGCCTTTTATTTCCGAAACGTAGGAGCGGCCTTCAGGTGGAAGCTGCCCAACTGCACCTGCTTGGAGGAGCGACGATCACCATAGATGGCCGGGGCCGGCCAATCACCCGAAGGGAAGACGGCTCGGGGCCTGTCGCGTAACTCCACACGTAATCGTACTCCGGGAAAGCGGTTTGCCCGATCTGAAACGCAGCCTCCGGAAACTGTCTCAAAATTCTTGGGGATCGCGAAATTATGCTACGATTGGGGCTGTCATGTATTTTACTGCCCTGACCCCAACCCTCTCCCAGAGGGCATAGGCGCTAACTTATTACGATGTGGCCTGTAATCTCAATAAGATATCACCCTCCCCCTTCCCCCTCCCGTCAAGGGCGGGGATCTGAAAACCCTCTCCCCTGGCGGGAGAGGGCAGGGAGAGGGGGATTTTGGAAGATCAAAACAGGGGCTTAAGTTAGCGCCTATAGGGCCGTGCCCGCCGTGTTACAAATTCCTGTGGCGGGCACGGCCCGCTCTACAATGCTATACGTCGCCCAATGTTCCAGGAGTGTCCCGTGCATTCTATAGAAACATTAAACGTCACCGGTTATCGCGACGAAGTTGTGCCATGCACGTTTTTTCGCCAGGGGCACGAAACACCTCACGTTGCGATCTTGCTGCCAGGATTCGGATATACCGGGCAGATGCCCCTCATGTATTATCCGGCGAGATTGCTTGTGGAATCTGCCGCGGATGTTTTTCTCGTTGAGTATAATTATTCGCAGCGACCGGACTTCCTGCATGCAGCCGTTGAAGAACGGGACATTTGGTTGAGGACTGATGTTGTGGCCGCTTACCAATCGGTATTGGCTCAACGGAACTATCAACAAGTAACGCTGGTGGGAAAATCCATTGGCACACGTGCCATGGGCCATTTATTTGCCACGCAAGAACTGCCACCTTCCCTTCAGTGCATTTGGCTGACTCCTATATTGCGCAACGAGCAGTTGTGCGCTCAGATAAAACAGAGGCCGCACCGAGCGTTATTTGTGGTGGGCACGGCTTATCCGCACTACGATCCGGACAAGCTGGCCGAGGTTCAGCAAGCAACGGGGGGAGAGGCGGTGGTAATCGAGAATGCAGACCATAGCCTGGAAATTACTAGCGATATGGTTCAATCCATCCGCGCTCTTGAGCAGATAATCGCCGAGATACAGAAATTCCTCCGGTGATTGCCGCCAACCCGCGCAGCCTACCTGATTAACAATTCTCGTGGGTTTGAAAATGACTGTACTGATGGCTTGATTGCTTTTGGAGAAAGAATATGGAGGCTCTCAAACTGCTACTGGCTTTTTTACCTTGGATCGCTTTCTGGATCATTTCTGGGGGCAATTCGATGCTGCGGCTCCAGATCGGGATATGCGTGGCCGCGATCCTGGTGGTTGTCATGGGAATTACGAAACTTCACCGTGGGCTCATCCTGTGGGCAGGTGTGGTCTTCTTTTCCTTCGCTCTCGTCACGGTGGTCGTGCTCAAGAATATATGGGTGATCCAGCACCTCGGAATACTCGCAAGCGGCACGCTCTTCATGGCAACACTTATTTCGATACTGATAGGGCAACCATTCACCGAGAGCTATGCGCGTGAGCACGTACCCGCAGGATCTCTGGGATTCCCCAGCCTTTATTCGGAGCTGCTACACTGTCACCGGTGTTTGGGGGCTCATCTTCTTGGTCAACACCCTGGTAAATGTTGCCAAGCCTCATTACGCTGAGTTCGGTGAATGGTTCTTTCGTGGTGTGGAACTCTCGATCCTGGTATCGGGAGTTGTGTTCACAACGGTTTATTCCAATCTAATGAGGAAGAAGCGGGAATCCGCGGCGAACTTGGCCTCCAAGGACGAACTGAGCGCGCCATGAATAGCGTGCCCCAGCCAGTCCACAGCAGTTTCGACGAATTAATCTCCATGCTTCGCTCTGAAGGTCATGACCAAGTCGCAGAGAGGCTGCTTGTTTCATGTTGCAAATATCAAACGAAGTAACGGTTCCAAGCGAAGAGATAGACATCCAGGCTGTGCGTGCTCAAGGACCTGGCGGCCAAAATGTGAATAAAGTGTCCACCGCTGTCCATCTGCGATTTGATATCAAGGCATCATCACTGCCTGATATTTATAAAGAAAGGCTATTGGCGCTAAAGGATCATCGGATTTCAGAAGAAGGTGTCGTTATCATTAAGGCGCAACGGTATCGTAGCCAACTGAAAAATAGAGAAGATGCGCTCGATAGGCTCGGAGATCTTATCAGAAGCGTAATCGTTTCCCATAAACAACGGCACGCGACGAAGCCAACAAAAGGCGCCCAGGAAAAGCGTTTAGAGAGCAAAACTAAACGAGGGCGAGTGAAATCGTTAAGAGGAAGGGTTGAGCATCAGTAGTTATGCCGGCATAAGTGAAAGAGACCATTTCACGGACTAAAGAATCGCGGATTTGTTCGGCCGTCTTCGCCCTGATCGCAGGGAGCGTCCTTTACGAACTAGCCACAAAGACAGCCCCCTTTCGCAAAACGACGTGTGAAGGAGGAGGTAATGGAAAAGGTCTTCTTAGCCGCTATCAATAGAGGGTCTTCCGAACAGGAAATCGGGCGAGCGGTCCGCGCTTCGGCAGAGGCTGCCACTGATTTTTCCTGGCTGTCCAGGGGAGATTCAGTGTTCATAAAACCAGCGCTCAATTCCGGATACCCGTACCCGGCAACGACCAGCCCGGTGGCAATCGGGGCGATGGTGGCGCTGCTAAGAGACAAGGGCGCCGGACGGGTGGTTGTGGGCGATATGTCGGGTATCGAGCATCTCAAACTCACACCTCATGGGATCTCAGGAAGTACACAAAAGTTGATGGAGCAATGTGGAATGGCAAAAGCTGCCCAGGACGCGGGAGCTGATCTGCATTTTTTTGAAAAGGCGGGTTGGGATGCTTTTTACGAGGATTTACCCATTTCCGGGTCTCACTGGAAGAACGGGCTTATGATGCCGGTAATCCTAAAGGAGATGGATCATATTGTGCTAATGCCCCGATGTGGTCGCCATGCCCTCGCCGGAAGCACCCTCGGATTGAAGGCCGCGGTCGGCTACTGGCGGACAGATACTCGTTTGGAATACCACAAGTACGCTGCCACCTTCCATGAGAAGACGGCCGAGGGAAACACCGTGGGTACCCTGTTGAATAAGCAACGTTTGGTGGTCTCTGCTGCCGACAAGATCCTTACGACTTACGGTCCGGACAAGGGGTACGTAATAGAGCCGCAAACCGGACTGGTGATAGCATCGCAGTCTGTGGTGGCTCACGACATGGTTTCTCTGGCCTGGCTCATTCTGGGTAGGAGCGAAACACGCCCAGGCGCGAGGACCGCGCTCAACGATCCAAATAGCAGTCAGGTTATTGTTAGCCCCGCGAACCGGTATGTTGTCAGCATGTTAGGAGGAATCGGTCGAGCTATAGGGGCTGAAAAACTTATCCGATACGATCTCAATGAAATTTCTGACGACAAGACCTTGAATCGTGCTTACGAAGTCTTTGGAGGAAGACCTGGAGTAGACATAGAGGCAGCAAATGAACTTGTTTCAGCGGACTTGAAAAAACGCTTGACCGAGATGACCACCCTCAAGCCTTAAGACCCCTCATCCAATGCCAATAGGAGGCCAGGATGAAGCGGAAACGTATCGCGGTTGAGCAGATCGTTAGTATACTCTGAGAGGCTGAGGTTCATTGTTTCAGGAAAAGAGCGCCGAGCAACCGAGCCGGGAACTGGAGCCACAGCGCAGACCGCGACTCGCCGTGCCGCGGACAAGCAGCGGCTGGAAGAGTTGCCACAAGGGTGATGGGCGCCTATGCACTTATCCCGGAGAGCTTCACCCGGGAAAGCAGCAAATTCCTCACCGCAGAGGCCGCGGAGATCACGGAGAACGAAAATGTGAGCTTTTCTCTGCGCACTCTGTGATCTCTGCGGTGAGATGTTATTCTGCAACCTCCCCGCGTAACTGAATTGCCACAGGAATAATTACCAATTGACAAGGTTTTAAGCGCAGGCTATATAAAACTATCAGGTTTTTCTTTTTACGCGGACGACAGGGGTTTAGTTCGCCTTGGCAAAACCAAAATAAGACATTTACATGGCGGGGAAGTTGGGAATGCCCGACTTCCCCGTTTTTTTGTTTACACGGGAATCCAGGGCCATAAAAAAGCTCAAGGTATGTGAATTCCATTGCCAGGTATTGCTTCCGAACCCAGGATCACCCGGTTGAGTACGAGGTCCCCCGAATTCCGTCCAACAAAATCAGAGAGGTGACCCAATGATCACTATAGAAGAAACACCTTACCTCTACGAGGATTCCCAAGTAGGCATCTTGACAACACTAGGTTCGCGGGTTGCAGAGTTACGGAAGGATGGAGCACTTACGCCAGAGGTTTTGCACACGATTCGCAAGTATTTCCGAATAAAGAACATTTATCACTCGAATGCAATTGAAGGTAATTTACTGAACGTCGGGGAAACTAGGCAAGTTGTTGAGATGGGCCTTACGATTACAGGTAAGCCCTTGAAAGACCAAGCCGAGGCAAAGAATTTGGCGGAGGCTATAGATTTTCTCGAAGAACTGGTTAAAGATCAAGACGTTCCCGTCACACTTGCCGACATACGTCAAATTCACTATTTGGTGCTCAAGGGTCTCAACGACGTTAACGCGGGAAAGTTTCGTACAGTTCCAGTCCGGATATCTGGATCGCAATTTGCCCCGCCTGGCCCGGAGTCAGTTGGGCCGCAAATGGATGAGTTCGGGAAATGGCTGTCTGGGGCAAGCGTGCCCAAAGACAACTTCGCCACTGCGCAGGGCATTCTTTGGGCAGCGGTGGCACACACATGGCTTGTCTATATCCATCCCTTCATCGACGGCAATGGTCGCGTGGCGCGCCTTCTGATGAACCTCATCCTTATGAGGTTCGGCATTCCTATAGCTATTATTACTCGAGAGGACAGGCTTCGATACTACGACGTTCTTGAGCAGTCACAGTCATGCGACTTGTCTGGCTTCGTAGGCTTACTGTGCGAATGTATCCATGAGAGTCTGGAGGAGTACGAGCAAGCGGCGGATGAACAACGAGAGAGGGAAGAGTGGGCGAGATCAATTGCCGAACGACTCGGCGCCGCTGAGGAGCGCCGGACTCTGGGCGAATATGAAGTATGGAAGAGCGCACTGGATCTTCTCAGAAGCTACATGAGCCAAACAGCTACGCTCATAGACCAAAGCAACCCTTTTGGCCAAATCTCTTTCAGGGACTTCGGTACTCTGGAATTTGAGAAATACGTCACTCTTCGTCAGGGGATGTCCGCGAAGAGAAACCTGGTTTTTCCGGATAGACTTCCGGAGCGGTGAGCGCACGGCTCGGTATTTATTTTTCTTTGGGTATCCGAGCCAGTCACTTAGAAGCCAATGCGACGTGACTCTACACATCGCTCGAGAGACCCCACCAAACAGCTACTATTACGAAAGGCTCGACCACATCTCAACACCTGACGCCCCTTCCTTGGCGGAAGTTGGTTACAACCGCGCTAAGGAAGCATTCGTGGCCCGATTCACTAGCGAACAAGTAAGCAGGGGTAGGATTGAGCAGATTGGCCGCCAGTTTTTTGAGGAAATCATTCAGAAACAGTTTGGAGGCTAAGCTATCGTCGGTTAAAGGAGAGACCGGTGGGGAATTTCATCGGAGGAATGAGGCGGGACAACCAGGAATCATGAATCGAGTGTGTTCCGCATTTCATGCGGATCGATCTCATCAATGTTAGCCGTCTTCTTATCATAGGTTATTAGATATGCAGCACTTTAAGTCAAGTAATACCGCTGCCCTACTTCAGCGCTATTTTCGTGATAAGGCCAAGCAGCTAATGGCAGCATCATCGCAGACCGTAGTAGACCATACGTATCTGCGTGGAAGTCATAGGGAAAATGTTCTGAAAATCTATCTTGAAGAGTTGCTCCCCAAGCGCTTCGGAATAGGAAAGGGAATGATTTATAACATTGGGAGCAGAAGTAACGAAGCAGATATAGTGATTTGGGATTCACAAAATTATCCTCAGATACAGTTTCTAGGCCACTCACTGTTTTTTGCCGAATCTGTAAAGGCCGTGATCGAGGTTAAGACCTACTGGCGAAACGAAGATTTGGAAGATGTGAAGAAGCAGTGCCAATTATTACGAAATATGATACGGGTTCACAGACCCCACGAAAACCTTGCCACCAGACTGGAGGTACTGGAAATCAAAGTTGATGAAATGAAAGAGGTCAACTCATGTGGTAGTACTCTTATATTTTCGTCTCCACCGCACATTGCGACGATAGCGATATTTCTTCAAGGCGGACAAACAGTTAAAGAATTTTTAACAGACGAGACAATTGACTTGGCAGATGATATCTGGCCGGATTTGATCCTACTTTTGGGAGCTGGAAAAGTTGTTCTCAAAGAATACGAATCTGAGGGTCCGTTCACAGCCCGAGGACAAATATCGGTGATAGATGCGGGAGATGACTCTTTATTTTACTTTACGGCAGCCTTGACAGCCTTGTTGACTGACCGAATCAATCAGATTGAAGATCCCTGGTACTTAGCTTTATATGCGGAGGATATATTCAACAATCTACCGCGCGAGGGTGTTGAATTCCCTGTAAGGCGAGGCGCCCGCGGCTTCACAGTGCCTTAGATTATTCCGGCGAACCGCCGCATGAATACGACACGATAAAGGATGAAAAAGGGCGCATTCCGATATCCGGTGTACGTTTGTCGCCGGCAGCGGTGCCGGGGCGAGTATTCGAGACACACGGGCAAGGCTGTATCCTGCTGCCGTCTCGCGGCCTGGGCACTGCGTTACATATGCATGAAAGAAGAATCTCCCTTTTTCACTCCTTTTCCTTTCGATCTTGCCTCTTACTGAGATGATGGCAAAACCGATTGCGGCATAAACTGATGTATATTCAACACTCCTAACGACGAAGGGAGGTCGCGTATGTCACTCAATTCGTTGATGCCCTTAAAGGTTATGAGTGACTATCTCTCTCGCCGAGGTGAAGTTTCGCGTGATGACATTAACGAGTATCTGAAGCAAGAAGGGCGCCACCCGATTAGTGTCCGTACGTACGGCCACTACGAAAGCCTGCAGGCCCACGGTTTCCGCTCTTACATTCCCATCAACAAATTCGACGTTTTCCAGGCCCTCGGCCAGCTCCAGATGGCAGCCGATAGAAGGCGCTATTCCAGAGCCAAGATTGGACTGGCGGCAAGTATGTCGACTGATGGAGAGCGGTGGCTCCCCGTTACCCTGATAGACAAATCACTTGTTGGCTTTGGGGCGGTGACCTTATCTCGTCTGAATGTAAAGCCAGGCCACCTGATCTTGCTCCGGACGGAAGGCTTCCAAGACATCCCGTCCATTCTCATCTGGGCCCATACCGAAAAAAATGTCACTAGGTTCGGGATAAGGGCTATGGAGTTCATCGCGAAGTATGCCATTACTGGGCCTGAGGCCGTCTCTACGAGACTTACCAGCAAACTGATTGTGAGGCGTACGACTGAGACTGGCCTGACCTGGTCCGAGCTATTCCGAGTCCTTTCCAAGGTCGACGAACTATTTGATGCTACCGACGCCCTTATCTACACGCTGGCGGATCTGGCTGGCAAACCGATAAGCCTGGCCTCGCCGGTAGTGTCTTCAATTAAGTTGGCCTCACCTGGAGATGTCCAGGTCAAGATAGACCTTGGTGTGGCCGACATAATCAAGGTTGTTTTAGAGAAGCTTCAGTTCTGGCGATGCCAAAAAAGACGATCCAAGGCTGAGACCAGAAAAGTTGAGCTTGAGAATGTAAACCTTGCGATCGAGGCTATGCGTAATGCCGTGAAACTGAAGCATGAAGCCGCTGAGGAAGGCCTTTCCCAGGAAGTAATCGGCGCGATTGTCGAGCCTGCGCTCCACGTTCTCGGAATATCCGAGATGCCTCACCCGCTGTTCAGCCCGACAAGCCTAGAAAGAGGCATTCTTAACGAGCGGCTCTTGCCAGCCGCTGCCGAGTTGGTTGCAGGCGACGACCCCGATTTCGAAGTGGGGGTGGAGACCAACAAGCCTTAGAGTGTCAACTGGAGTGAGCGAACTCTAACATGAACGAATATCTGGAAATTTGAGGCATAGCTGGATCCTCCTTGGAGAGGTAGTGATCGAACATCGGCCCAATGAAGCACTTTGACAGACCGAGAGGTCAAGGGGTCTCAAGGGGTCAGGCTACTCTTGACTCACGTGCGATATGCCCAGCAGAGTTCATCTGCTCGGCAATCATGAGGGACAAGCCACGCACGTGTATATTCATAGGCAACCCTAATCACATCACACAGGGCAGCATACGGCACCAGCAGACCTTGTTCTGCTTGACGGCGACGAGTCAATCAGTCACCTTGAAGAATCGCTCGCCCGGGTGCTCGGAAGAAAAGAGGTGGATCAGGAAAGAGGAGATGGGCATAATTAGCCATGATTTAGCCGTATTCCGCATATTCCTATTCACTTTGGCCCCCTCGCGATCAGGTGCGCAGTGATTTCCCTGATTCCTTTTCCTTGAGCCATTCACGCAGAGCCTTATTTATACGAGTCTACCACCCTCTCCCCGTTGCTTTGAATGCCTCCAGTACATCGTTGTCGAGGCGGATGTTGAAATGGGTTTTAGTTTCAGCAGCTTTAGGCCGCCCGCGTGATTTCAACATGCCGGCGGCGACTTTCGGCCCAAAGAGTTCAGGCAGCAGTTCAGCAGCCGGCCGAGCATGTTGGAAATCCTCCTCTGTCCATTCCGGGTTCTCTTTGTCGATCAACTCAGGATTGGATTTGGGTTTCATATCGAAGCACCTCTCGACGATTGGCCTTGCGAAGGCTGATAATCCGGATTGCCCCCTCCCGTGGGCTAAAAACCAGGGCAAAAAGACGATTGTCAATGAAGCCGAAAGCCCGGTAACGTGGCTCACCATAATCTCAGCCGCGTCAGGGATGATGACTGCGCTCTCCCATTCAAACCGGACGGCTTCCTCAAAAGAAATTCCACGCAACAGCATGTTCCGGGCATTCTTTTCAGGATCAAACTCGATCTTCATACGAATTATTTACCCACAATAATTCGAGGGTCAAGATGTTTCAGTTGTTTTCAAGGATACCACCACCGATCCCGGCCTGGAATTCCGGGGACACCATGTTTAATTCTTGATGCGAAAACCCGTCCGGAGCACAATGCGGCACTCGGCGGCAACAGACCTTCTTGTGCTTGACACCGACCAGCTTATCGGCGGTTTTGATAAAATGCTTGGCAGCGTGCTTCGAAGCAAAAAGGCGGGGCCAAGGAGGACGGGCGTAATTGAATCCGATGCACGCAGAACTGCAAGCAAAACACTTGGACTTGATGTAAGATTGGATAAGAGGAGTTCCACGCTATGGATACACCAATTGTTGAAAAGGTGATTGAGCAACTTAAGGCCCTGCCCCAAGAGTTACAGCGGCGGGTGCTGGAGTTCACTCGTGCTTTGGCTGGGTCAACTCCTCGCGGTGTACCTGGCAAACAACTACTGCGTTTTGCAGGTTCGATACCACCGGATGACATAAGCTTGATAAGCGAGGCAATTGAACGAGGTTGTGAACAGGTGGACATCAATGAGTGGTAGATATCTACTGGACACGAATATCATTATTGCTCTCTTTGCTGACGAAGCAGGCGTGAAGGCGAACTTGGTAGGTGCTGAAGAAGTCTTTATTCCCAGCGTTGTGATCGGTGAGCTGTGCTATGGTGCAAGGAAGTCGGGCAGGCCCGCGGAGAATTTGACACGTATCGATCAATTCGCGGCCGACAACATTGTGCTAGCATTGGATCGCGAGACAGCACGGCAATATGGCGATGTGAAGAACAAGTTGCGTCTGAAAGGGCAACCACTACCAGAAAATGACATTTGGATTGCAGCACTTGCGCTTCAACACAATTTGACGCTGGCCACAAGAGACGGCCACTTCCAAGAGATGGAAGGTCTAAAGATAATTAGTTGGCAAACAAAGGGCGCGAACTGATAGCGCCGAACCCAACCAGAACCTGGCCAGCCTTGGTCACGTACGTGTGTTGACACTCGTCAAGGGCTCGGGTCTGCTCTTGTCTCATGTGCGATCTGCCCAGTCGAGTCCATGTACTCGGCTATCATGAGGGACAAGTCACACAGGTGATTATTACAGGGTGCCTCATCACATCCTTGAAAGAGGCAATATACGACACAAGACCTTCTTCTGCTTGACACCCAAGAGTTCATCGGCCGCTTTGAGAAAACGTGTGGCCGTGTGGTCCGAAGAAATAAGAAACTGTCCCAAAACTCATAGAATGAGTGAGATCGTAACACGAATTCCCTCACCCTGTATCCCTCTCCCAAAGGGCGAGGGAAATATAAAACGGTCTCCAGGATCTCCCTCTCCCTCTGGGAGAGGGTTGGGGTGAGGGCAATAAAAGTCATGCCAGCCTCGATCGTGGCACGATTTCGCTATCCCTAAAAATTTTGAGACAGTTTCATAAAGCCGGGGCCAAAGAAGAAAAATGGAACACGTGAAGTATGGTGTATCCGGAACGGGGACAAATTCATAATTGACTTTGGGAGTGGGGGGAAGTAGCCTGATAAAAGGGGAGGAGAATCCAATTGTTACGTATGATAGGGCTGCTGTAACTCAGTGGCTGCTTGTCAACAACCGCGGCGGCGCTATCTCGGGTCTGAGGAGCCATCGAATGACCGGTGCGCATTCCGAAAAACTCCAAGAGAGTGACCGAGCCTCATAATTCCAGTCTAAAGGGGGTCCTGCCATGTATGCAAAAGCTGCGAAATTCTTCACGGTAGTAATTCTTTCAGTCTGTTTATTGTCCCTTTTCTTGCCTCAGCCATTCGCACAGGCCTGCACCGGCATAATGCTGCGAAATTCAGACGGCACAATCGTCAATGGCCGCACGCTGGAGTTCGGCATCGTTGTCGAAACGATGATCGCGATTGTTCCGCGAGGCTATGAGTTTGTCGGCAAAGCGCCGGGCGGGTCGGGAATGAAATACAAGTCGAAATATGCTGCCGTTGGCGCGATCACGTTTGGTGATGTGGCAATATGCGACGGAATGAATGAAAAGGGTCTGGCAATCGGATCATTTTATTTTCCGACTTTCGCCAAGTATGCGGAGATCACGAACGACAATCGCTCCAAAGCACTATCGCCGGTGGACTTTCCGAACTGGATACTGACGCAGTTTGCAACAGTCGGCGAAGTGCGCAGCGCCATCAAAAAGGCGAGGGCAGTCATCGTACCGACTGTCCTGGAAGGTTGGGGGCCGGAAGCGCCGCCTTTTCACTATGTAGTTTATGATAATACTGGAGCGAGTATCGTAATCGAACCGATCGATGGAAAGCTCAAGGTTTATGACAATCGTCTCGTAGGCGTCCTGACAAACTCGCCGAGCTTTGACTGGCACATCACGAACCTGCGCAATTATATTGCCCTCAATCCACGCAATGTGCCGCCGGTAAAGATAGACGGCGTGAAATTGCAGCAGTTGGGACAAGGGAGTGGTATGCTGGGGCTTCCGGGCGACTTTTCGCCGCCTTCCCGGTTTGTTCGTGCCGCGTTTTCAGCGCTGCGGCCATCCCCTCACCGAACCCGACCAAGGCATTCTGCAAGTCTTTCATATCCTCAACAATTTCGACATACCGTTGGGTGTCGCTCGCGAGGTGGAGAAGGGGATCATTCATTCGGACTACACACAGTTTACAGTAGCCCGTGACCCGCAAAGCCTTCGCTACTACTACAAGACATACGATGACCAGACCATCAGGATGGTAGACCTACGAAAATTCGACCTGGACGCCAAAGAGGTGAAAAAAATTAACACGATGGGGACTAAGCAAACGATTGTGGATATGTCAGGTGAAGCGAAGTAAATGTGAACTCGGGTTGCTCATGCGGAGTTCCACCTTGGACCGAGCAATGCACTCTTTTGTATTGATATTCATGCGTGTTATTAAGTATACTTAAACCAAGTTCAAGTTAATGATCGCACCACCGGTCCGTGGTCGCGGAGAGGCGCACGCATGACAAGAAAGATAGGGAACTTATTAAAGATATTAGGAATCCTTCTGCTGCTCACTACTGGATCTTCGATGTTGGCGTCCGTTGCTACGGCTCAGATGCAGCAGTGGTTCCAGGAGGAACGGGCTAGGCAGGCATACCAGCAACAGCAATGGCTGCAATTACAGCGACAGGAACAGATACGGCAAATGCAGGATCGCCAGCAGATCCTGCAATGGCAGCAGCAGGAGCAGGCCAGACAGATGCAGGATCGTCAGCAGGCCCTGCAGTTGCAACAGCAGGAACAAGCCCGACAGATGGCGGAACGCCAACAGGCTCTACAGTGGCTGCGGCAAGAGCAAGCACGTCGAATGCAGCAAAGATAGCGCGACTCGGTGGCTTGTCACTGTGTGGAATAATTGCAATCTGAACGGACCTTTTCTGAAGGAGAAAGCGGGCAAGGCAAAACGCGGACATTCTACTTTGTCGTGGGACAAGCTCCGGTGGTGGTCGTTCCAGGCAATCCTTATAACATCGCCGATAGAGGCAACCTGTGGCAGCAGACCTTCTTCATATTGATACTGACGATTTCGTTTGTCATGTTGAGGAAACGCTCGGTCGGGTGCTCCGAAGAAAAAAGCCGGGGCCAAGACGATAAGTGTGATGTATCCGGAACTCCAGCATACTCAAGGTCAGCCTGAGTACGCATCGGCAAACTCTCATCTAAAGATGCCTTCATTTCTTGCCGACGCGGATGAAACACGCAGCCAGGGCTGCTAAGAATGCCGTGAAGAGTTATCCGGAACACATGCCGGTCTCCGGATGTCAAATGGGTTAATGGGCAAAACCCCCTAACCCATTTGACACGAATGGGCCTCGATGATACCGTTGAACCAAGGAGGAAGCATCATGGAGACCAAGACTGCAGATTCGCGAGGTCGAATCAATCTAGGCAAAGAATTCGCCAATAAGACTTTTCTTTTCACGAAAAGCGGAGAAACGGAAATGAAGCTGGAATTGGCTGCCGTCATACCCCAGCGAGAACTTTGGCTCTACAGGAATCGTGAAGCAAAAGCTTTGTTAGAAACCGGTTTAGAGCAGGCCAAAACACGGGAATTCAGCACGTCTCCTCCTGATCTCGATGCTGACCAAGCGCTAGTCGATCAGCTTGAGGATTAGGATGGCATTCACACTTGTCTGGACTGAAAAAGCACAAGAAACCTATGATCGGTTGAAGGCCAAGGCCATTGCTTCGTTAGAAGCCAGACTAAAGAAGAAAAAAAGAAAAGCATCTCCTGCAGAAGGTCTATTCAAGCAAGTAAAGAAGTGCGTTGATTTATTGGAGGAGAATCCACGGCATCCAGGGCTGAATACTCATGAATTTCATTCTAAACAACAACCACATACACCAGGAGGAAAAGTCTTCGAGGCGTATGTGCAACAGAACACTCCAGGAGCCTATCGACTATTCTGGTGTTACGGTCCCCAAAAGGACCAAATCACCATCATAGCGATAACGCCTCACCCATGAAGGAACAAGGAAGCGCACAGGTTTAAAGCTTGCTGCCACACTGAAACATTGGCACGAGGACGTTTGGCACAACCGATTCTTGGAATTTGCAAAGCCATCTGGAACGTGTAATCTTGCTCTACGGTCCCCTATGCTACCCTGCACTGAGACGCGAGAAGGTCTTCAGACTGGCACGATGTCCTTAGCTCACGTGAACAACATAGATATCTATTTCGAAATTTACGGCAGTGGACCGCCCCTGGTCCTGATAATGGGACTAAGGAGAAACGCGGAATGGTGGTATCGACAGATCCCCGATTTATCCAAGCACTTCACTATCATCGCGTTCGACAATAGAGGTGCGGGGCGATCTGATAAGCCGGAGATGGAGTACTCTATTCGGCTCTTTGCCGACGACACCGCGGAATTGATGAATTTTGTGGGGATACCCAACGCTCACGTCTTGGGCATCTCGATGGGAGGATACATAGCTCAGGAATTGGCCATCAACCACCCGGACAAAGTCAACGGGCTGATCTTGGGGTGCACAGGCTGTGGTGGACGCCGAGCAGTGCACATGTCGGAGGAGAGAACGGAGAAATTCAAGGCCAACAAGGGGTTGACACCCGAGCAGATATTGAGAAAGGACATGGACCTGTATTTCTCCGATCTCTTCATCCGGGAGAATCCGGAGTGGATCGAAGAATTTGTGAACATTTCGCTCCTTTATTATCAGCCTGCCGATGCTTTCTTCCGGCAATTCAACGCCTGCCTGAAGCACGACACCGTGGATCGGGTCGGTGAAATATCTTCCCCCACGTTGATAGTGACCGGAGACGACGATCTGTTGGTCCCGCCCGAAAATTCCCTGATTTTGAAGGAGCTAATGCCTGCGGCCGACTTGGAACTCCTTCCAGGCTGTCGGCACTGCTTTTTCATAGAAGAGTCCGAAAAGTTCAACCGTTTCGTTGTCCGTTTTCTCGCGAGTGAGGTAATATGATGGACCACAAAGCGCACTTGTTCGGGAAGAAGATATGGCAAAAATAGATGATTCAATATGGAAATCCGAGTCTGTTGTTGCGAAGTATCTTGACCGAAAGGACTCACGTCCTTTCCTCCAGAACAGATCGAGGTTATGCTACGGCTCATTAAACATCTTTGCCGTCCGGTCCACCGTTTCATGGATCTGGGTTGTGGTGACGGAATCCTTGCAGCCGTAATCGTTGGCAACGATCCGAGTTCTACGGCTATCCTTGCTGATCACTCTCCGCCAATGCTTGAGGCAGCTCGGGAAAAGCTTCAAGGGTTGCACGGCTCGGCGCATTTTTGTCCTGTCGATTATAGCAACGCAGAGTGGATTCGCTCGATAGCTCAACATTCCCCCTTTGATCTGGTTGTGTCGGGCTTTTCCATTCATCACCAGCCGGACGAGCGGAAGCGGCAGATTTACAGTGAAATCTTTGACCTGCTGGAACCGGGCGGCATGTTCGTCAATATGGAGCATGTGGCCTCATCGACGCCACGGATTTCGGAATTGTGGGACCGAATTAGGATTGATGCGTTCTACGATTTTTCCGTGCAGCGCGGGGAGGAGGAAACCAAGGGCGGTCATCGAAAAAGAGTACTTCGAGCGTCCTGAGCGAGAGGCGGATCGGTTCACTTCAGTGGTGACTCAGTGTGAATGGCTGAGAGAAATCGGGTACAAGGATGTCGATTGCTTTTTCAAGTATTTTGAATTCGCGGTTTTCGGGGGGTGTCGCCGTTGACGAGGAGAGCCGGGCATCTGAGTTTTGAGTGGGATGAGGAGAAAGCCGCCGAGAACTATCGTAAGCACAAAATAACTTTCGAGGAAGGAGTCATGGTCTTCGGCGACCCCTTCTCAGTCACCATCGATGATCCAGTCCATTCGGCAAACGAACAGCGTTTTGTCGATATCGGCGCCTCAGAAGAAGGTCGGGTCCTGGTGGTAAGCTACACCGAACGTGGCACGCAAGTTCGCATCATGAGTTGCCGCAAGGCTACGCGAAATGAACGGAGACAGTATGAAGAACGTACGACTAAGACTACCCAGAGAAGTGACAGCAGTGTGCCCGATGAATATGACTTCGCCGGTGGGACGCGTGGCAAACATCATCGAGCTATGCAAGCCGGGTACACAATTACCGTCCATCAAGCAGAAGGAACAGTAATAGTGAAAGAAGTGCAACCCAAAGAGGGTGCGGTGGTCCTAGCTCCGGATGTGCGAGAGTACTTCCCGGATTCCGAATCGGTGAACACTGCTTTGCGTTCGCTCATCAAGCTCATTCCTGAGAAACGTCGCCCAGCCACGAAAAGAGCCGGGGGAATCTAAACAAGAGGTCGTATGGCCCAAGGCCAGGCGCGGCGATCACGCAAGAGTGCTAGAGGCGCTTCTGGGCGGCTTTGCGCAAACCCACGTTGGGACAAAATTACATTGTAAGGCCATAGCCATAGTGCTGAAAATCGCGCAGGTGTTGGGTCTGATGCCAACTCCCGTAGCTAGAGAGCTACAACGCAGAATGGAAATGGTCGACGGATTCGTGCCACGGGCGTGCGCTCTGGCTCGTCCGTGCACGGATGAGCTTCGCACATCCGTGGCACATGAATACAATCTAGCGGCAACCGGGAACGAGCTTTTCATAGGAATTCGCGATCAAACGATGAACTATCGGCTAAATCCAGCACGGTTCTGGCAAAGCCCAGAGCGATGGCACCCAGGTGGGCCTGATGCTGATTCTGACGCCGGGTGCCACTGACTTGGGCGCCTCCTGGGCACCAGGTCAGTGCCGGTTTGGCCGCCACCGGTTCTCGCTAATTGAGAGCAACCGATTTTAACCCAACATCTTCTTCCACTCATCCAGAAGCGGAAGGCTCACACCGGCTCCCCCACACACAATGATGACAATCGGCCGCAAGCCCTCCAATGGCTTGGCTCTGCCGTACACCGCGGCAAGTGAGGCCCCGCACGCAGGCTCGACCAGGACTCGATGCTCGTCGGCAAAACGCACACAAGCGTCAACAGCTTCCCGATCCGTGACTTGCCAGGGGGTGATCGGATGCATTTTGGTCCATTCGAGTGCTTTGGCGGCCACTCTCCGAGCACCCAGCGTGGTGGCCACCGACGTGATGCGATCGAGGGTCACCAGATGGCCTGCCCGAACCGCAGCAGCAAACGAGGCTGCTCCTTCCGTCTCTACGGCCAGGATAGGGACGTCCGTCCATCCGACTTCGTGCATACCTTCGAGCAGTCCACAGAGTAGACCTCCCCCGCCAACGGAAACCACGACAGCGCCGGGCTTCACACCGGCGTCAACGATCTCGTGAATCATCGAGGAATGACCTTTCCAAACTCGAGGATCGTCAAAGGGATGTATATACGCGGCATTTTCCTCCTCGGCCAACCGAGTGCCATAGGTATGGGCGTCGTCCCACGAATCTCCGTGGACGATAACCGTTGCCCCTTCTCTACGGACCAGATCTCGCAGCCAGGCGGGCGTAGTTTTGGGCACTATCACGGTAACCGGAATCCCGATCTTACGTCCGGAATAGGCAACCGCATAACCAGCATTGCCTGCAGAGGCGCACACAAGTCGGCTAGCGCCGGACTTCCAACTGTCCTGGCATGCCAGGCCAATGCCTCGGGCCTTGAACGACCCAACGGGCTGGAACGATTCCATTTTAGATAGACCGGAGCGCCCATCGCAGCGCTCAAGGATGGTGACTCCCAAAGAGGTGTGACAACATGAATTTGCACAGAAGACCCCGGTGGCGCCTCAATTGTTGGTTGCAGCTTTCGGGTCGCGGGAATCGTTTGCATTGTCGGCGGACCTCCTCTCGCTCAATTGACGGAACACTCGATATAAACTACCACCATTGTACCGTTGGTATCAACTATAATAACTATATGTCGTGAACAGGCCGGATCAAGGGCCACCGAACCGAATACCGGGAAGTTCTGTGAGCCTGAGTGATAACCCAACGGGAATGGATAGGCCGGGATTGCACCTCATCAAAATGTGTTCCATTACTGGTGGACCCATTTGGGGCCTCTGGTGGTCAGAGAAGTGGGATGGTATCCCATGAATTTGCGGGGCTGCTGGATGCAGCTTACCAGACCCACACACCGGAGGATAAAATGAAAAGCTTGTCGAGATTGGTTTGAGCATCGTGGGTTCTCTCGTGGTGATTGTTTCGTCGGTCTCGGCTGAAGCACCGGCCACAGTCATCAGCAAGGATGCTGAATGGAACGCCACAGCCGAAACCATTCAGTTAATTCATCAAGAATGCGCGGAAAAGGGAGCCCCCGATTTCGGGAAATGCTTCGTCAATTTCATGGGACGAGCGGGCGCGTCCGCCCAGGCCCTGACTTTCGCGCGATCCACCGGGAATACCGGTTATCTGGCCCAGTTCTTCAAGATGGGCCGTGTGGACCTGGCCTTTGTCCGTTATCCATTCCGAGCAAACGAAAATGATGGATGGCTCCTCGTTAACGGCGATCCCGCGATCGTCGATATGGACGCCCTGTCAAATTTGTCGGAGAGACAATTGGAGGGAAATCCAACATACTTGCGGCTCAAAGAAAAATATCCGAATGTCATGCTCTTTGGCGGAGATCGGACCATAACGCTGTCCGCCGGAAATGGTCGTGCAACCCGCCAAAGGACAACGATTCATCGTCGAGTACCGATTATTGAACGGCTGTCACGCCTGTGAACGTGTCGGCAGCGCAAGGTTCGCGTTCGATTTTGACGCAAACGGCAAGTTTCTTGGATCAACCCTGCTGGAAGTCCAGTGAAGCGCGACCGGGCGCTGCGCTGGTTCCCGTCCGTTGCCTCACTCGGACCTGCCCTTGACTTTATGTCTTGAAATCGGCAACACGGTTTTCACCTTTTTGGTTGCGGCGATAACTATGGGCCAGGTATGCGGTTTGTTTTGCCATTCCGGTAAATGACCCTCCGTCGAAGTAAAAAAATCCGTCGGCCCAAAGAATCCTGAAATCGAGAAACGCATCTAATTAGCCAGATGGTGGTGACAGTAATGGTCCTGAGGCCGAGATTATTGTCGGCCGGCGCAAAGGTTCGAAAGGAGGATCGTTGTGAATAACAAGAAAAATTTAATCGCCATAGCGGTATCACTGTACATCGTATTCTTTCTGATTGCCATTTGGTCCGCTCTGCCTTCGTCCTTCACAGGGAGCAGCGCGAGCGGCCTCGCGAGCATAGCGGAGCAGCAACTTGCCGGTTGCGCCGTGGAGACGAATGCGACAGAAGGCTCAAAATGGTCGGAATTTCAGCCCAAGGACAAT
This sequence comes from uncultured delta proteobacterium, assembly GCA_963828085.1. Lineage (GTDB taxonomy): Bacteria > Desulfobacterota > Desulfomonilia > Desulfomonilales > Desulfomonilaceae > CAWBBA01. The sequence goes on along the minus strand of CAWHDO010000012.1, from coordinate 34,483 downwards.
GCAGGGAGCCTAGCCGGCGCCATGTGCAACTGTTGGACGGGCGTTTCGAATCGAGAGGTCTATGCGTGTGCCCTGTTGACCGGCGCCCTCTATAACTGAAAGGGTGTTTAGACGTCCAATCTACCGAAGTCTCAGTCAGACAGAGGCTCGATGCGTTTAAGTCATGGATGGGTGCGATGATATGTGATCATAGCACCCACCAAGCATTCCCCCTTCAACGCCCCGCGATCTCTGATGGTCTGAAGGGGCGCGTACATGTCCAGATCTGTCGCGTGTCCTTGAAAATCCCTGTATCGCTGCCAAGCCGCCACCAATCCTAATAATTTCTCGCGCTTTCATTCGAGCATAAATTCGACGCAAACTCCGGTTCTAGGTTCCACATTCCTGACCGGGACGATGCGAAAAAGAACTTGACAGAGTCAGTTTCCTTCGCGAATATAGACAAACACTTGATCATCCGAACATCAGGTGGTCAGACCTTTAGACATATAACCCGCTCTGTCAAAGGTTGTCCAATATGCAAATCGACCCTCGCTCCAGAATGGACTTGCCTGTTCTTAAAGACTTGGTGAAACAGTCCGCCACAGAAAATAGTGTGGAAGAGTCAATTGTGCTGAAGAATCTGGAAAAGGGAACAGTGGCTCTCTTCAAGGCGCCGCCCCATGGCAAGCCAGTCGCATCGGTGAAAACCTCACAGTGAAAGTGAATGCTAATATCGGCACTTCTCCGGACCTCCGTGACGAGGATTTTGAACTGCGCAAATTGGAGGCCGCAATAAAAGCAGGCACTGATACGGTGATGGATCTGTCCACGGGCGGAGATCTACGGTCGGTACGGCGAAAGATCGTCTCAGAATCATCTGTCCCGGTCGGATCTGTCCCCATCTACGAAGCCATTGTGGGGGCAATCAGGAAACGAGGCGCCGGCGAGCGGATGGAACCGGCAGAAATGCTCGATGCCATTCGTCTCCACGGGGAAGACGGCATAAGTTTCGTGACGGTCCACTGCGGAGTGACACTTTCCGCCTTGAAGCACCTTGAGCGCAAGCCGAGAGTATGCGGCATTGTGAGTCGTGGGGGCAGTTTTCTCGCTCGATGGATGCGGGCCAACAAAAAGGAAAATCCTTTGTTCGAGCGTTACGACGAAGTTCTTGATATCTGCAAAGAATACGACATGGTGATCAGTCTGGGTGACGGCCTGAGACCCGGCGCCATTGCGGACTCACTCGATCAGGCTCAAGTGGAAGAATTGATTACTCTAGGCCAACTTTACCGCCGGGCCAGAGAAAGAGGGGTTCAGGCGATCATCGAGGGTCCCGGGCACGTTCCACTGGATCAGATTGCCACTCAGATGATGCTTCAGAAAAGGCTTTGCGACGACGCACCCTTTTACGTGCTCGGACCGCTTGTAACTGATATAGCGCCCGGTCTGGATCATATAACCTCTGCTATCGGGGGAGCTGTGGCTGCTGTTCATGGAGCCGATTTCCTTTGTTATGTCACTCCATCGGAGCATCTGGGACTGCCCGATGTTGAAGATGTGCGCCTAGGTGTGCTCGCTGCCAGAATCGCAGGGCATGCGGCGGACTTGGTGAAGCGGAGACCGGGCGCATGGGAATGGGATGAGAAGATGAGCCGCTGCCAGAAAGAACCGTGACTGGGCGGAACAGATTCGGCTGGCCATGGATCCTGAGCTGGCTCGCCAGACATACGACGACGAACCTGCTCGTGAAGATCATGAAACATGTACCATGTGCGGAGATCTGTGCGCTTACAAAGCCGACTCGCCATTTTAGCACGCAAGGCTGTGTACTATGCAAACCCCAGGGGAACGTTTTCCAATTCATTAACCCCTCCCGAAGAGAGACCTGCAACATGGGTATTGACCTTGAACTGAGAGTAGCTGAAGCCCTCTCTGACGATATGGGCAAGGGGTGGGCTCGCCTGGATGCGGAAGATATCAAGGCATTGAATGGTGTGCTGGGAGACCTGTTGAGATCAGGGGAGAAAAAACAACGGTCGCCCGGATCACGGGGACCTTTCCGGAATATTACGGGAAAAAGGTAATCCAGATTGACGGGATCACTCGCAGCAATGGCCAAACAAGCTTGGGAGATCTGGTCCGGGTAAGAAAAATCTCCCGTAAAACAGCCGAGACGGTGCTGATCACTCCACTCGACTTCACCAGCGCATTGCCGGAAAAAAATGAACTTGAGCAGTTTGCCAAAGTCCTTCAGGGCTTGCCGGTGATGCCGGGGGATAAGATCAATGTTCCTTTCCTGGGAGGAAAGGAGCGCTTTTTCGTAGTGGAAGCGACCGCTCCGCCCGCCGGGGTCATCATTAATCAAAACACCCGGATTTCTTTTAAAGAAGCCCGATTTCACCCTGGAAGGCCCCTTCGCATGTCTCGTACGAAAACGTGGGCGGACTCGAAAATGAGTTAAGGCTTGTTCGGGAGATGGTGGAGCTGCCCCTTCGTTATGCGGAGGCATTCGAAAGGCTGGGGATTGAGGCGCCCAAAGGGGTCCTACTTTGCGGGCCTCCGGGAACGGGCAAGACCCTCATTGCTCGGGCGGTTGCCAGTGAGACCAAACTTCATTTTGTCCGGGTAAACGGGCCGGAAATTATCCACAAGTTTTACGGCGAAAGCGAGGCCAGACTGACGGGAAATCTTCGAAGAAGCAACCCGCGAGGCGCCGAGTATCATCTTTATCGATGAAATAGACGGCATTGCCCCCAAGCGTGCGGAAGTCCTTGGGGACGTGGAAAAAAGGGTGGTTGCTCAGCTACTCGCTTTGATGGATGGCATGGTTTCCCGCGGACATGTCATTGTTATTGGCGCCACGAACATCCCGGAAATGATCGATCCTGCCCTCAGACGGCCGGGCCGTTTTGACCGTGAGATAGTGCTACCTGTTCCCAATGTAGCAGGACGCCGGGAAATCCTGGCGATCCACAGCCGCCACATGCCTCTAGCTGCCGGACGTCAGACCTGGACCGCCTTGCTCAGACTACTCATGGTTTTGTCGGGGCCGACTTAGAGGCTTTGTGCAAAGAGTCCGGCATGGTTGCTCTTAGAAGGTACCTTAACCTGGAAGGCGAAAACCACCTCGGCTCAATTCCGGCCTCAGCAGAACATATGCACATTGAGATGCAGGATTTCTTGACCGCGCTTCGAGAGATCGAGCCTACGGCGACCCGTGAGTTTTACACCGAAAGATCCACAGTGAAATGGGATCATGTCGGTGGATTAGGCAGTATCAAACAGACCCTGGTTTCCATCGTGGATTGGCCCGCAAGATATCCGGACCTTTTCGCTGCCGGAAAAATCTCCCCTCCGAGAGGGATTCTTTTCACCGGCCCTTCGGGTACCGGGAAGACGCTTATGGCAAAGGCCCTGGCCGGCGAAACCGGCATAAATTTCATTTCCGTCAGCGGCCCGATTCTCTTTTCAAAATGGCTGGGAGAATCAGAGAAAGCATTGCATCAGATTTTCAAGAAAGCCAAACAATCTGCTCCTTGTATCCTCTTTTTTGATGAAATAGATGCGCTGATACCCACTCGCAGCTTTCTGAGCAATGAGGGCGCCACGGAGCGGGTGGCCAGTCAGTTTTTAACGAATTTGACAAGTTAACCGACCATTCCCAGGTTGTTGTCCTTGGAGCGACGAATCGGGAAGATTTGCTCGATCCCGCCCTGATGCGTGCCGGGCGGCTGGATTATGTGCTCCATTTTCCCATCCCTGACGAAAAAGAACGGTTGGAAATATTTGAAGTCCACACCAGGGAAAGACCTTTGGGAGAGGACGTGAATCTGACGGAACTGGCCAAATCGACGGAGGGTATGGTCCGGCGCCCAAATCGCTTTCATCTGTAGGAGCGCAACTATTATGGCCATTTCAGAGTTAATCGATGACCGGGCAAAAAGTGTCGCCGAGTGAACTTTTGATCACTGCCAGACACTTTAACGAGGCGGTGAACACCATACAGAAAAGAGGAAGGGTCTTCTAAATGCTGAAAGCTGTAATAAAAAAACGTGCCTATGAGGACATCGTCCAACAGATCCGCAGCCTCATCGAAAAGGGAAAATTGAAACGGGACGACCAGCTTCCTTCCGAAAGGGAATTGTCGGAAACTTTTAAAGTATCCCGAGCCACAGTACGAGAGGCTATTGTTGCTTTGGAAGCGATGATGCTGGTTGATAGGCGTCAAGGCAACGGGACTTATGTGATCGTGTCCAGTGAAGAGACTTTGGTGCAGCCCCTGGCGGCAGCCCTATTTCATGAGAAGGACGATCTTATTGACATCTTTTCCGTTCGCAAAATCATCGAACCCGGGATCGCCCAACTTGGCCGCGGAAAATGCAACAGCCGAAGAAATCAGCCGAATTGGAAGAAATCCTAAAGGAACAGGAAAAACGGGTGGCAGACGGCAGCCGATCCTTTCCGAAACGATACTCATTTTCATCATCTTTTGGCCCGGATGGCGCGAAATAGGGTTTTAGAACGTCTTTTTCTTGCTCTTGTCGACCTTCTGAGCCAAACCCGGGAAAGATACACGCAAACGGAAGATAGAAAACAAAAATCTCTTCATGGCCATCGCAACATTCTCGCTGCAATCAAGAGATGGAGATGGAGTGGCCGCCCGAAAGGCCATGCGTCGACATCTTGGAGGAGGTAGAGGGTCCATTTTCAGAAAAGGAAAGGGGGTGGGAAGAAGTCCTAGTGGTCCGGCGGAAAGTCATAGGGTTACTAGTTTGTGTTTTACCCAGTGAGGCACGTCATTTCGCTCATCACCCGCTTGGCCCCGATGCATAGGGCACGCTCCAATAAATCAAGGAGGTGGAACACGGAGATTTCGTCAAAAGTATCTTTAAACCGGAAAACGAAACCCACGCTGTATCTCTCGCCAAAGAAATCTCGCGTGGGCTCGTTGGAACCGGCTTGACGTTAACACCCCGGGATTGTGGGGCCAGTTCAGCCTGTTCGATAGGCTTACTTATACATTTCCGCTTGCATTCTCAAGTGGGATGATGTGTTTTCCTCATTTTTTCGGATCTCTTACCTATCGAATTCGCTGATCCCCGCCGACAATCCTTTTTCCCAGCCATGTTTTCCTGTCCCCGCGTAGTGACGCGGGTACAGAAGGACGAGTCCGCCCTGCGGCCCGACGATAAGGGGCCGGACACCGGATTCATGCGGAGTCACAAGTTCGCACGGTGGCTCTTGTAGAGCAAACTAACCGAGTGCCACCATCAAGAAGGAGGGCCGTATGGCTAAAGTTACCGAAATAACAGTTTGGACAAGAGGGGTCGTCATGGACAAAGAGGCCCGGGACATCGCGAATGGCTTCGCTCAGGGGGCAAAAATGGAGGGCAAATTTATCCAAGCCTTCGATAATTATGAAGACCTTCCTGACCGTGTGCTCGTTACGACCCGGAAATATGTCCGCATCAGTGATGAAGACATAGAGATGAAATATCTCTATACCAATGATCATCCTGACGTTGTGGTGGTCGTCGAACCGACCATCGTCAAAGGGATTAACATCCTGCGAGGCATGCCGGAGGGGGGACTTTTGATCATCAATACTAACCGCCCCATCGACTACATGCTTCAATTTATTCCCAATCGTGATGGCTGGGCGCAGTTGCCACAGTGGACGCCGATTCGCATGTCGGGTGTTCGGACGGTTGATTTTTCCGGTTCGGAAGGAGGAGTCGACGCATCAGGACTGGGCGCCGGTATTGCCGCCCCCATCCTCGGGGCGATGTCCAAGGTGACCGGCATGGTTGAGAAGGACAGCCTGGCAAAGATAGTTACTGACGTCGCGGCTCTGGATCGCGGATACAACGAGGTGAAAATCCAGAAATTTCGTAAGCCTAGGGCCTCATATTTCTGGGGCGGCTGAGAGAAATGAGGATTCAATCATAACCTGAAAATAAGGAGAAAGCCATGTCTACAAAGGTTCCCGAAGATAGGGAAGTGCCCGTGGGAGCGGGCGTGAGTGCTCCGGAGCCGGAGACCGAGCCGAAGATGACAATTAAGGTTCCTAAAGATAGAGCAGTGCCCTTCGGAGCGGTTACACCCGCGCCGGTGACCGCGCAGGAGTTGTTCATCACCTCCAACTGGAGGATTGTCCGTCCGGTTCTTGATCGTGAAAAGTGTGCCCTCTGTTTCCAGTGTGTCATGAGCCTGCCCGGATTCATGTTGGTCCTTTAATGAAGAAAAAGAGGAAGTGGAATGGAACTGGAGGTATTGCAAGGGCTGCCAGATCTGTATCAACGAATGTGCCGCCGAGGCCCTGACTGCTGAACCCGAACTCGACTTCCCTGATGGTGTGGTTCGTTTGGAAAAACCCTTCTAAGAAAGAGGAGCAAATATTATGGCTCAAGAAAAACTATTGAGCGGCTGCGCTGCGGCAGCCCAGGCCGCAAAACTTGCGGAAGTAGAGGTCATCTGTTCCTACCCCATCCGTCCCTACACCGCTATCATGATGGAACTGGTGAGGATGGTCCACAACGGTGAACTGGACGCAGAATTCATCTATGGTGAGGGTGAGCATTCCCAGCTCTCGGTAGTGCTCGGAGCTTCTGCCTGTGGCGCACGTGCGTACACCGGAAGTGCGGGAGTCGGCGTCACCTATGCAGGCGAACTTTATAGTCCGATAGCAGGTGGCCGTTATCCTCTGCAGATGGCCATTGCCGACAGAACGCTCGATCCCCCGGGGGATTTCGGCTCGGAGCATACCGATGCCATGACCTTCCGTGATCAGGGCTGGCTTATCGGGTGGGCATCCACACCGCAGGAAGTATTTGACAACACACTGATCAATTACCGTGTGGGAGAAGATCAACGTGTCATGCTGCCTCAGATGGTGTGTCAGGATGGCTATTTCATTTCGCATATACCGGATAAGGTCCTGTTGGCGGAACCCGAGCAGGTAAGAGAGTTCCTGCCCCCTTACAAGGCGCCGCATCCTTTGAGTCTTACCTGCCCCGTTTCCCACGGTCCGCAGATTCGGCCGGATCAGGGCGCGCCCATGGATGCCCAAAGGGCCGCGGTTTTCCTGGAGGTCCCCAAAGTAATCCAGGAGGCCACGGCGGATTTTAACCGCATTTTCGGCCGCAATTATGACCCATTCGTGGAATCATACATGATGGACGACGCGGAAATCGCCTACTTTGTCCAGGGTGCCCATGCCACCACCTGTAAGTCGGCCATCAGAAATCTTCGAAACCAGGGGGTAAAAGCAGGATTGGTGAGGCCGCGCTGGGTCCGTCCTTGGCCCACTACGCAGGTGGCCGAAGCCCTGTCCCGAGTCAAAGCAGTTGGATGTGTTGAAACGAGCACATCTTACGGTGGTGCGATGCAGGGCGGAAACCTGATCCATGAAGTCCGGGCTTCACTCTACGACCTGCCGAACCGTCCCCTCGTTACGTCCTTTATGGGCGGCCTGGGCGGAGAGGTCATTCTACTGGACGATTTCTACTACATGGCGAAGGTTCTCACCCAGATGGTGAAGGACAAGAAGACCCATCGGAACGTCTACTGGATCGGTTTTGAAGAAGAATAGTCCCATTTCGCCTATCGAAGGAGAGTTAAATGACACAAGCATTTGATTATAAGAAACAGATCCTGGAGCCCATCAAGTCTCTCCGATCGGCTCCGAGAGAAGAAATGTATCTGCCCGGCCACCGGACCTGTTCCGGTTGCGGTCCCGCTCTGAATTACCGCCTCGTGGCAAAGGCCGCCGGGAGGGATACGATTTTTGTAGGACCGACCGGCTGCATGTATGTAGCCAACTCCAGTTATCTCTGCACCCCCTATGCGGTCTCCTGGATTCATGCCCAGATCACCAACGGCGGCGGAGTGGCTTCAGGAATTGAAGGGGCCTACAAGATACTTGCCCGCAAGAAAAAATATGACGGCCCCTTTCCGAATATCATCGTGATGGCAGGAGATGGCGGCTCAGTGGATATCGGCCTACAGTCGATGTCGGCCATGATGTATCGAGGACACGACGTCCTGTTCATTTGTTACGACAATGAAGCCTATGCCAACACGGGTATTCAGACCTCACCCACGACCCCTTACGGAGCGAACACAACTTTTACTCCTCCGGGAAAACTCGTTCCCGAGGGTAAAACCCTTTTCCCAAAAGATCCTCCTCAACTGGTGATCGGGGGACATCCGCTCGTCAAGTACGTCGCCACCACCTCCATTGCCTATCCTTTGGACCTTATGAACAAGGTGCGTAAGGCCCTGAACGTAGATGGCCCGACCTTCCTCCATATGCACACTCCTTGTCCCAAGGGATGGAAGTTTGATGAGAAACTGACACTGGAGATGGGTCGTTTGGCGGTGCAAACAGGAATGTGGACCCTTTATGAGTGGGAGAACGGAGAATACAAGTATACCCACATCCCCAAGAAGTATAAGCCCGTCAGCGAATACATGAAATATCAGGGGCGGTTCGCTCATCTGAAAGCGGAACATATCGCCAAGATGCAGGCCTTTGTTGATGAGAAGATTCAAAAGGTTAAGGCCATTGCTGTCGAGGCCGCCGTACCAACGCCCAAAGCCGGGGCCTAAACTTTTGCCATAGCCGGGGAAAGGTTTGCTTCTTGGCTCTGGAATCGCGAATACCCCGTCGCTCGGGGCGGGGTATTCTTCTGCACTGATTTAAGGTGATTCTCGGAAATGGGAAAGGAGGAGGCGCTTTGCCCAACAAAAGCATGACGCACACGGAAATCGCACCAGACAGCGCCAGGCAGTTATACGGTGATTTTGCCGGAAACAGGTGGGTTCAGCTTGTTGCCGGCGTTGTCGGGATGATTATCATATCGAACTATCAGTATGCCTTTCCTCTCTTTGCAAAAGGCATGAAAGAACAATTTTCCCAGGTCCCCTATTCTCAGATAGCACTGGTATTCACCATCTTTATCCTGTTTGAAACGTGGCCCATGCCCGTCTCGGGATTCTTTGTCGACAAATTCGGCATACGCAAGCTTATGACGGCAGGTTCCATCCTCATACTCGTCGGCTGGCTTTTGGGCGGCACGGTCTTTAAAGATTCACTTATCGGATTGTATGTGGGGTACGGCCTTTTTGCTGGTACGGGAGCGGGAATCATCTACATAAGCGCGGTATCAAATGCCGTCAAATGGTTCCCCGATAGGAGGGGACTGGCAACCGGTCTTACCGCTGCCGGATTTGGAGGCGGAGCGGCGTTTACCATACTGCCCATACAAGCCACCATCAACGCAGTTGGCGGCTGGGCCACAACGATGGCCATCTGGGGAGTGGCTCAAGGAATAGTTGGTGTCTGCATGGCCATGATATTACGACACCCGCCAGCAGGCTGGAAGCCCGCCGGGTGGGAGCAGGATACGCAGCAGAAGCCCAAAGCGGTCGTACAATCTAAGGTGAATTTTACCTGGAGTGAGACCCTCCAGAGGTCCGAGTTTTATGTCTTGTACATTGCGTTCTTGTGCATGGGCATCAGTGGCTTGATGAGTACCGCAAACATGGCACAACTTGCAAGGTCATTCCATTTGGCCAACGCGACGGTCCTCGGTATAGGGCTCATTGCGCTTACCGCGGCCGTGTGCTTCGGCCACCAACGCAATATCGAGGATTTTTTGGGGTTTCATATCGGACAAACTGGGCCGGGAGTATCACGATGGCCCTAGTGTTCGCACTTGAAGCGATTTTTGTTTTCATGGTGACCCGAATTACGGACAGTCCGGTGCTCTTTGTAGTGGTTTTTTCATTGGTTTTCTTCTGTTGGGGCGAAATATATGCCCTCTTTCCGGCCGTGACCGGTGACGTGTTTGGCGCCAAGAATTCCGCTTCTAACTACGGCATGATGTACACTTCCAAGGGACTGGCCGCCGTGATCGGCGGTTATGGCGCAGCGGCGCTTGCTGCTGTTTTCGCCGGCTCGTTCGTTGTTCCCTTTTACATTGCAACAGGACTTAACGTGCTTGCAGCAGTGCTCATGTTCTTCGTGATCAGACCCTTGGTGCGGAGCAGAATCGCCAGGGAAGCCCCTAGTGGATCTGTCGCCGCCGAACAAGCCGCGCCCTTAGGCGGGCAAGGGTGAACCTCTTGTACCGGTCGGAGCCATTGAGTTTAGCGTGTCAACGCCTGATACGAGTTCGGAAGCAACCGAGTGACATCTTCCTTTGGTAGGGGCACGGCCTCCCGTGCCCCATAGTTTACCCTTTGCATCCGATCTGCGCGGAGATCTGTCCGGCTACGGCGGTTTGCCGTGCTTCAATAAGTGGGGAATGAAGCACTTCGACGATGCCCAATGACGAACCCTCGCAACCGCATTGCCCGGGTGAAAAAAGAAAACCAATAGCATCTGCGTGTGCAGAGATGATAGATTCATCACAATTGACGAGAGCAATCCCTGTATTGAGGAAAGATTCATGACAGACGACCCTCTGGTAATAGCGGGACGAAGCTTCGGGAGCCGCCTCATGGTGGGAACGGGAAAATTCCCGTCTGCAGAAGCTCTTCGCGAGGCTCTGGTTGCCTCAAGAGCGGAAATTGTCACTGTGGCTCTGCGCCGAGCGGATCTGTCCAAACCTGAAGCGGACAGTGTCCTGTCTGCTCTCGACCCGGCCAAGCACTTGATATTACCTAATACATCAGGGGCTCGAACTGCCAGCGAGGCTGTTCGTTTGGCCAAGATGGCTCGGGCCGCCGGACTCGAGCCCTGGGTGAAGCTTGAATTAACCCCGGAGCCGAAATATTTGCTTCCAGATCCGATTGAAACGCTCGTGGCAGCAGAAACACTTGTCAAGGAAGGATTTGTGGTGTTGCCGTACATCCAGGCAGACCCGGTGCTGGCCAAACGGCTCGAAGAGGTCGGAACCGCTACGGTCATGCCGTTGGGAGCGCCCATTGGGAGCAACAGAGGGTTGAAAACCCGGGAGATGATACGTATCATCATCGAGCAATCAAATGTGCCGGTGGTGGTGGATGCCGGGCTGGGCGCTCCGTCCCACGCGGCAGAAGCAATGGAAATGGGAGCGGATGCTGTCCTGGTCAATACGGCTCTAGCTGATGCGAATGACCACGCTGCTATGGCCAAAGCTTTTGCAATGGCCACCTCTGCAGGACGCTTGGCCTATCTCGCCGGGCTGGGTCCAATCCGAGAAGGTGCTGAAGCATCTTCGCCGCTGACCGGGTTTCTAAGATGACTTTTCCGTGACCAACTAGTTTCGGGAGACTGATTTGGATTTCTCAGACGTACTGAAGGAATGGCCGGAGCATCGCATAAGTGCACTGGTCTCGCAATCCGGACCCGAGGACGTGAGACATGCGTTGGAACGGGACAACCTCTCTCCCCGAGATCTGGCGGCTTTGCTTTCCACGAGTGCAATGCAGTGCCTGGAAGCGATGGCACAAGTCTCAAACCGGCTCACCAGACACCATTTCGGTAGAACTATTGCGCTGTACGCCCCGATTTACCTATCAAATGTCTGCACATCGGATTGCGTCTACTGCGGCTACGCAATACGATCGGCCATGAAAGGCAAGCGTCGCACTCTAACTGAGACAGAAATTCATACAGAGTGCCAAGCGCTCGCGGCTCGCGGATTTCAAAGCGCGCTTCTCCTGACCGGAGATGCGCCGAAAGTTGCGCCGATTCAGTATCTGGAAAAGGCCGTAGCGATTGCTCGTGAATATTTTGTCTCCGTGTCCGTAGAAGTTTATACTCTAGACCAAGAGAATTATCAAAGACTGGTTGATGTGGGACTGGAAGGCGTCACCCTGTATATGGAGACGTATTGCAGGGAAACCTATGCGAAGGTCCATCTAAGAGGTAAAAAGAGAGACTTTGACTATCGGCTTGACGCTATCGACCGTGCGGGAAGGGCTGGAGCGAGAAGACTCGGCATCGGCGCTCTGCTGGGCCTGTATGACTGGCGCATAGACGTGTTTTGGACGGCTTTGCACGCCAAGTACCTTCAAAAAAACTGCTGGCAGAGTGCTATCTCGGTTTCCTTTCCACGGCTGCACCACACGCCGAATCGATATGGCGGCCTGATCCTCCCGTCGGACCGAGAGTTCGTTCAATTGATTCTCGCGATGCGAATTTTTCTTCCTGAAGTCGGTTTCAATCTTTCGACCCGTGAAAAAGCCGATCTCCGAGATAGCTTAATTCCACTGGGTATAACGCACATGAGCGCCGGTTCGTCCACACGTCCTGGAGGCTATTCCTCTTACGGGGAGGAAACCTTGTCTCAATTCGAAATAGAAGATTCGCGCAGTCCGGACCAGGTCGTTGCGACTATTCGCAGAGCAGGGTACGATCCCGTATGGAAGGATTTCGATCACAGTTTTCACTGCAAAACAGGACACAGCTCACCTGATCTAATTCAGGAACGAAGAATATGAAAATAGTAGTCAACGGGAAAGCTGTGGTCTGTCGTGATCGCCTGACCATCCAAGATTTGTTGATGGAAATGGGACTTGTGCCGGGGACAGTGATCGTTGAGCGCAATGCCGAATTCGTCCAGCGTTCTGAATTTCAGATCACGATGGTTTCGGACGGGGATTCGCTCGAATTGATTCAATTTGTGGGAGGGGGTTGATGACTCTGGAAGAGCGCATGGCTCTGTTCAGTAGCGTCGATCTTTATGTTGTAGTTACGGAAGCATTTTGCGCGGGGCGGTCGGCTGTTGAAATTTTGGACAAAATCCTCGAAGCAGGGGTGCGTGCAGTTCGCTCCGCGAAAAAGACATGAATGACGGACCTCTCTATGACTTGGCCCTCAAATTCCGTGAACTGACCAGCAACAAAAATGCTTTGCTATTGATAAACGACCGAATAGATATCGGCCTAGCCGCTGGGGCGGACGGAGTCCATCTCGGTCAGGGCGACCTTCCTGCGGAAGTAGCCCGCATTATCGCGCCGGAGATGATCGTCGGGTGTTCGACTCACTCTGTCCACGAAGCCGTTTCAGCCCAGAGAGCGGGTGCAAGCTACGTGAATATCGGTCCGATATTCGCTACTCAAACAAAGTCCGGGACAATTTCGGCCCTGGGACCGGAAATAATAGACGCTGTAAGCCCTCATCTTTCAATTCCGTGGACCGTAATGGGCGGAATCAAAGAATCCAATATTGCTCAAGTGCTGGAACGAGGCGCAAAACGGGTGGCCGTTGTGACAGCCGTCACCGCGGCGCATGATGTTCGCGCCGCGTGTACGACGCTACGTGAGGCTATTATTGGAGTTCGCCCTGACAAAATCATTTATAGGAGTTCTCGAAACTAATGACCGATTCACTAACCATCATTCCCCTTTGTCACATGCCGACGAAAAGGACAGAAACTTTTGAGAAGCGATATATTAGTTATATTGGAACCGTGGAGGTGCCCATGAATCACCGCGTAAAGGTATTGGCAATCGTTGGTACGTCCCGTAAAGGCGGTGTTGTCGATACCGCGATTGATGAGATTCTTGCTTCGGCCGGGCAAGAGGGCGCAGAAACGGAAAAGATCTATTTGGTCGATAAGCACCTGGAATTCTGCACAAACTGCCGAAGCTGCACCCAAGCGGAGGGATCGCAGAGAGGCAAATGCATCATTGATGACGACATGAACGGCATTTTAGAGCAGATTGAACACTCAGACGCCATAATACTGGGCTCCTCAATGAATTTTGGAACGGTCACGGCTGTAATGAAAAGGTTCATTGAAAGGCTGGTCTGTTTTGCTTATTGGCCGTGGGGTGTGAACTCACCTAAAGTGCGAAACAAGGAGAAGCAGAAGCGCGGGGTTGTGGTCTCCGCTTCTGCCGCGCCCGCGCTAATCGCGCGGTTATCGAGCCGACTCGTAAAGCTGCTGAAGAATGCGTCAGGTCTTCTTGGCGCGGAGACAATCGGCGTGCTTTTCATAGGTCTTGCCGCCCTACAACAGCAACAAGATATTGGAGAAAAGGCCAGAAAAAAGGCTCGTTATCTTGGGAAGGAATTGGCAAGGAGTGAGGTGCGCAATACGTAATTGCTGACGAGACAGCATCCGAAGGGTTCAATTCGACGATAAGACATGCGATAGTTTCCCGCTCACAAACCACCTGTTGGATAAAGCTGGTTAATAACTAACGTTCCGCTTGTCTAGCTACACGAGTCAGGTATAGACCGACTCTCACGGAAATAATCCCGAGACGCCGATGTCCACGGAACCGCCGTGCAGGACCTCCTGATGAACCTGGTCGGAAATAACGACGCGTGAAAAGAGGGAATCAAGAAGGCCCAGACCATCCACCATGGTTAGGGCTATGATCGGTCCGGTATTGCATACGGTGAGATCGCTCACTGGCCCTGGTCTCCGAACTCCATCTCAAGTTCTTCGCGGTCCCAGGTGACGGTTGGTGTTCCGTAGCTTCGGCAGATCAGGAGAAACGCGACCCTCGACACTCCGGCAAGCGCGGGTGCCTGGCCGGACGTCACTCATCCCATTTCGAAGAGTTTCACAGCGAGGGCTGTTCGGGCTTACTCTCCGAATAAATCCGGACTCATATTGAGCATCGCCGGTATAGATTCAGGATATTCTATACACAGGGTTTTCATCGCGCTTTCCGTCCAGGCAGGGAAAAGGACGTAATGTATCCCCCGCTTCTTTCAATGGTGCGCCCTGAGAGATTCGAACTCCCGACCTTCTGATCCGTAGTTAGTCGATCAACAAACATAACATGCCGTAATATCAGGCTAATTAACTTCACAGAGCACATTATCCTCTTGAACCTGTTTCCTGCCATTTAGTTCTTGACATTACTGCCTTTTACTGACAAAATGTGCTGCACTGAACTTGTTGGTGCTGCACCGTTGTGCAGCGAAGGTGCAGCGGGGAATTGCCCCAAATAATAGATTATCGGGGGTTATCATGGCGAGCATTCTGAAAAGGCCGGGGCCGAAAGGCAAGACAGTTTGGCAGGCGCAAGTCAGGAAGAAAGGATATCCTGCCCAGATTAAGACCTTTGACCGAAAGACGGATGCTCAGAAGTGGGCGAAGAAGACTGAACATCAAATGGAGGCCGGACTGTGGAAGGACTCCAAAGAAGCGAGTCAAATCACATTAGCCCAGGCTCTGGACAGGTATTTGGACTCAGTCACGCCCCGAAAGCGCCCGAAAACCCAAACAAGTGAGAATCTGTCGGCAGGTTACCTGAAAGACAGCATGGGGAAGCTGAGCCTGCTGCAAATTACTCCGGAGAAAGTGGCAGCATATCGTGATAGGAGACTTGCTCAGGTCTCTCCCAACAGCGTGAGGATTGAACTGGCGTTATTGTCCAATCTGTTCTCTATCGCACAGAGGGAATGGTCTTTTCACGGCCTGGACAATCCGGTCCAAAAGATTCACAAGCCGACCATCCCGGAAGGGCGCTGCCCTGTTCTCTCCGAAAGGCAAATCAGACGCCTTTTGGAAGAGTGTGGTAAGGCCACTACTAAGCTGCTCTATCCCTTTGTTTTGCTCGCCCTTCATACTGGTTGCCGGTCCTTGGAATTGCGGGGGTTGCGCTGGTCTCAGGTCGATCTGGAGGGGAACTTCATTTCTCTGGTAGGCACTGAGACCAAAACTCATCGCGCCCGCGCCATACCTCTGAGCCTCGCTGCTGGCGATATCTTGCGGCAGCTCGCTGAAGATCAAAAGATCAAGAAGGTAGTGGACCTCAGCGGCCTGCGTGTTGGTTTGGTCTTTCCCGCAAGAGGAGATTCCAGCAAGCCTCGGGACATGCACATGAGCTTTGACCGGGCCGTAAAGCGGGCCGGTCTTGAAAAGCTTCCCGGATCAGGGAAGCTTAGAATTCACGACCTGAGACATCTATGCGGAACATTTCTAGTGATGAATGGTGTTGATCTTGAGACAATCAGGGACATTCTAGGCCATAGGGACTTGGCCACGACACAACGTTATCTTCACGTCGTAAACGAGCACAAAAAGAAGGCAATATCGAAAATCGGGCATCTGGGCCTGGCATGAGGTAGGCGGCGGCCTGAGTCCACTTGTTGAACGCCCGTTATGGGGATACCTGACATTCGACGCTAAGTATCTGACCACGGATAACACTTGACCATGACCATTCTCATTCAAGACGCTTTGGAGCAGGCCGGATAGAGAAACGCTTTTCGCGGCCCCATGCCTGCGCGGCCACATTCTGACTCGCCTTCCATCGGCATACACCTTCCATTATCACCTGATATTCCAATAAAGTGGGCAAGCGTTTGTAGGGTCAATTTCGTGAAATGTTATTGCATGAAATCTGTATTCGGTGAAATGACATTTCACGATAATTTTGATACAAATAGGTTTGACATTTCGCCATGAATATGCTATCCGTTATTTACTCTAACGACTGTCAAAGGGGCGAGGGCAATGCAAGAACTTCACATTATAGGACCCCAAAGGGTCAGGCAAGATACGTGGGAGGCTTTGAAAGAGCTGGCAGAGCGGGAAGAGATATCTGTTTCGGCTGTGATCAGAAGGCTGCTCCGCGAGGGAGTGCAATGTGAGTTAAGGGATACAAAGCATCCTTAAACTATTGCAATCGCTTGCAATATATGTGGATTGCATCGCGGACAGTGGGAAACCATTCAGAGCAGGTTTACAAAGACTTCAGAGTTGAATGGTGAGGCACTGAATAAAGAGGAACTATCCATGCGGCGTGTCCAGAAATGCAGGCCGGTGCAAACTAGCCTCATAGAACTTTAAGAAAGTTGACTCTTATAAAGTGTGCCTATGCCACTGTCCTCTCTTTGGCGTAGTTGCCACTCTTCTCTTGACAACGAAAGGAGACGATCTTATGAAGCGTTTACTTCCCCTAAAACGAGCCGTAGTGGAACTACCCAAGAGGCTCGACCGGATTGTCCGGAAGAAATCAGAAGAGCCGTCAGGAGTTGGCACAACAGGCTGAATTGCGGAAGCGTCCCCCGTCGCTTGATAGCCAAAGTGGGGCGTACGCTTTTTCTCGACTTGGATGCCTGGGAAGAATATTTGGCTGAGCGTTCCCAAAGAGACAAACCCAGCGGGCCGGGAAGGCCAAGATCTGATTGACCGGTGCCCCGCCTCCCCCTATCGACCAAATTTTTCCGGGAAGTGAGGGAGGGCCGGCCCCCATGTCTAGGCACGTGTTTTCACGCCTGTTTTTTGTTCCACGGGAACAATTGCCACCCGCAATCGACCCGGAAGACGGAGAGCACTATGGGCCTCGATTGTAACGAGACCATTACGGCGCTTGTTTGTAAACGATTTCAGAGGAATGACTAAACTGATCATTGTCCGGATTCACTTACGAAAGGAGAAAGTGATGAATGTTAAGAGCGGCAAAGGCCAGGACGAGCCGCAAGAGATCAAGAGTCTTGGCGCAGGGGCTCAGGAGGAGCATTCGCCCCCGGATCTGCGCAGCCAGGAGAAAATGAAAACCCTCTGCGGGCAACAGAGGGCTTTCACCGATAAGATTAAATTTACCCCCAGGGAGGTTGAACAATTCCCATAAGGAGGTTTGTGATATGACTAAAGGTAACACAGAATCACGTGGAGGACAAGGTAGAAAGCGAGATCGTAGAAACGATCCCAAACCAGGGTCACCTGGATTCCCTAGAAAGAATGACATTTATGGACTTGTTCCGCCATTGAAGGCAGGAGAGCAGTTGTTCCTCAGACAAGTTCTGGACAAACTGCCTTCCCAGAAAGGGACGCTGGAGACGTGGTGTTCGGAGAAACGGTTTGCAAGAGAAATGAATTGTACCGAGAGAACGATCAAAAACTACGTGAAGGCGTGTAAAAACCTCGGCGTCATCAAGGTGCGCCGAGACTTTCAAGGAGGTAAGTTTGCTAGTAACGTGTACTCATTCAATTATCCGTGGCCCCCGGAACTTGTGGAGAAACTTGAAAAACTTCAAAAATCAAGACCCAGTCAGACCACACAACAATCTGACCAGGGGAAATTTTTGACAGCACCAACCGCACCAGGGGAAAAGTTGGACATTGACCAGGGGAAAAAAACGACCGCACAAGGGGAAAATAGTTCCCCCAACTATAACCATCTTACTCTTACCAATTCTTACTCTTCCCAGAAGAATAAGAAGAAGAGAGGAATGGACAACTCCCAAAGTGAGTTGTCTTCTCCTCCTGTTGGTCCGGTATCCGGAGAAGAAGACGCGGTAGAGCAAGAAGCTTTTCATCCACAAGATTCTGAGAAAGGTGGGGTTCCGCTTGCGGGTTCAACCCGCCTGGAGTGGGAGGAGGATGCGGACCCTTCGACTTACGACCTTCTCAGAGTTTACAAATCCCGGTTCGACCTGGACAGGCCACTCGCCGATGCTTCGCTTGAAGCCGACGTCGAATCCATTGCGGAAAATTTCTTGGCAGTTAACTGGGACCCCAACGCCAACCCTCCGGGATTCGGCGCTACTCTGCGCATCAAGCGTGCGGTTCGTGACGGCAGAATATCGGAAGCTTACCGACCGGAAAATTTTGGGGAGTTTGAACCGAAACGCAAGGAGGAGAAAATACGGTGCGGCCATGAGGTCAGGGAATACATAGACGAACGCATCAAAAAGTTTTATCCCGATGGTGGAATTCGACAGACGAAGCGCTGGAAGTACCAGACGTTCGATCATGCCTGGCAATGGCGCAAGGGGATTCCCCTATCTCGGGACCGTTGTGAGCGGGACTGGGAGACGGACTGGCAACTTCAAATTGTGACGCTTGTCTTGTACCTGGCCGCACTTTCAAGCGATTCCGGACGACTTTAAATGGAGTAAGAAGCTTAGATCGCTGCAATTGGACCCAAAGGTAATCTCTTTCGACTCGTTCTATTACAATCAGGACGTCATCCTTGGGGCGATTGCCTACTTAGAAGACTACACGAAGCAACAGGACAGAGACCGC
The DNA here is from genome assembly GCA_963828085.1 of uncultured delta proteobacterium. GTDB lineage: Bacteria > Desulfobacterota > Desulfomonilia > Desulfomonilales > Desulfomonilaceae > CAWBBA01. Next base: position 15,572 of record CAWHDO010000012.1, on the reverse strand, counting down.
CGGGAATTGGAGGCCAAGACCATCCAACAAGAACGGCGAGAGGCGGAATGCTTGAAGCAAGAACGTCTTGAGGTCGAACGAGTTGAAAGGGAAAGTCTTGAGGTGGAACGGGCCAAAAAGCCACGTCTTGAGGCCCAACAGCGGGAGTCTGAGCGCCTCAGGATGGAAGAAGGACAGCGTGAATTTGAATTTAATAACGAGTTGCAGAACAGAATCACGAAATCGAGAACCGGTCTTCCGTTATCTCCGCAGGCAAGGCTGCATTCCGGACCACCCCTATTGGAACATGAAAAAAATTGAGGATACCCTCAATTCACTCATGGAGGACGAGGCTTGCCAGTCGTGGGAGGACGTTGTTTCGGCTTGCAATAGGCTATGGGATCAAGAGAAAGACAAACCTCTTCCAACCTCAGAACTGCGGGCGCGGATACAATGCAGACTCAAGGAAGATGACAAGCTGCGGTCCATCTTTGTCGATAAGGACTGGATTCAGGAGGGGATTAAATCGGCTACTGCTTACCCTACCCTAGACAAATGCGATCTTGATCGCTGCGTGAAGAGGGTGAAGCAGCTTGCAATGGAAAAGGGATTCCATTGTCTGGAAGATGTTTTTGGGCACCTTCTGTCAAATGGACTATAATTGGAGGAAGCAAAATAGCCATGACCTGGTCTCACGGACGTGACTGAATGGAAAACCGTCAGGCGGCCCGATTGTAACCTATCCGGATCTTTCTTCTGTCACTCCCGGCCTGCAATCGCATGCACCAAACGGGCGGGGCCGCTTCCGGCAGAAGAGCGGGGGGTGAAAAGTTACTCACCCTAGTAGACACATTGCCCCCCAAGAATCTGGCGGGGGGATAGAACATTTTCTCTCCACCCGACCACTATCCCACTACAATGACCGTCACTTAAACCTTTCAGAAAACCCGTTGTCAAAAGCAGGGTTTTCAGCGGATAAAGGTTGCATTCTTCAGAAACTAAGTCTAAATCTAGACCCACGGAGCAATTCGAGCAATACTGTTCCGTCATAGTGTTTCGCTGGGAACATTTTATGAATATCTTACCCATTAATATGGCTTTCAACCCATATAAATCCGAACGACCGGGCCTGAAGAGACCGGACTTTTTCTGACGACAGGAACAGATAATGACCACAACAAATACAAAGGTACAGATTGTCAAAGCTATGCGAGATGCAATTCCCTCTCGGGGCTCCAAGAATGAACTGTCAAACTTGACCGATGAGCAACTGTGGCAACTCTTCCTGAAGTGGAGAGCGGGGGAGCCTACAGCATCAATCGCAAAATGGTGTCATGATAACCTCAACAGCGAGAGGTCAGCCGATAGTTGGAACACGAGTCTCAAACGCTTCAAGAAGCGAATTGCACATGTTCTGGTTGCCCTGCCCCTGGCCGGGAGTAGTTCCCCTACTGCAACCGGGGGGAAAGTGTTGCCGCTTCCCGGAGTCCAGGACTACGCCCCCACAACCGACCTGGCCCGGCTGGAAAAGCACATCAGTGATTACCACTTGCTGATAAACAGATTGACTCGTGAAGCCAATGAGACAGGGATAGTGAACAAAGATTTGGCCAGGCATCAACAGGCAATGGCCACTCTCCTCAAGACAAAAATGAAACTGGAAGAGTCGGCCCGTGCTCGCCCCGAAGAACCGGAAATTTCTCCGCAACGAATGGCCCGGCTTCAGGCCAAGTTTTCTAAGTTTTGCGATATGATTGATGCGGATAAGATGGAAAAGGCAATTGATGAATTCCTGATTCAGGCCGAAGAGCGCATGCTCACTCTTGAGCAGCGTCCTGACGGATCTCACACAATCCGGCCCGCCACAGAATCAGAGCGGGTCAAGGACTTGGCCCTTGGCATCTGCGGGGGACTGGCCATTAGACCCGACATGAATTAGGAAGAGATTCGATGATTACGGGCGAGGGTGATTAATCGGTTTACTTTTGGGGCCAATGCTCTGACCTGTAAAAGAGCTTTTCTTTTGTCCTAATTTGACAACGTTACGTGCTAGACTAGATTAGTGGGAAGAGCGCCGTTTATGGAGGAGGTGGGAGTATGAGTCTTTGGCTCCAGTCGGCACTTGAGGCACTTGAGGAGGGAGACTACAGAAATTTGCGGGGGCTTGTGACTGACGCTCCGTTGCGTCTCCCAGACTGTATGCTCCGAGAAATCGAGTATGGCGAGATACACTTTGACAAGAACTCCGAAGATCGTTTGTTTCCTATCAGGTTCATGTGGCTGATGGAGAGCAACGAGCAGCGGATGTTTGGGCATGTTCCCCTGGCAAGGTCAAGGTATCATCCGGAGAAGCTGCTGGATTTCTGGAATAGGGCAGAGAATGATGCAGCGTTTCGCAACGAAATGGAGCAGCAAGGATTCCGGTTTGATCTTGATAACAAGGTCGTTGAGATGACCGCTGGATGGATCTACATTGGGGAATCTTTTGCTCATGATCTGATCGAAATCGAGCGGGCAATAGGAGAAGAGATGTTGTTTCCCGACCCGGCCTCGGGTGAACACCGGGCTGTGTTTCGAGAACACAAGGAAAAGATTTGAAAACTTTTTTCAGTAGTTCCTAAGCCCCGCTGGAATTTCAAATCTGGACGCCACGTGTCAAGGATCTAGCCTTGGGGATTTGTGGCGGGCTGGCCGTTCAACCGGGGCGGACGTTGAAGAGATTTGATTATTTATCAGGTCTCTGACCATCCCATGCGGGACTGAACCTGCTGCACAATTTCCGATGGCGGTAATTTCAAAGCGATTGCCAGTTGCATGACGGTCGTCAATGAAGGAATCCTCTTTCCTCGCTCTAACAGGCTTATATACGTTCTGTGTAGTTCGCACTCAAAACCGAATTCTTCTTGGGATAGTCCTCGTTTGTGGCGAAGTTCTCTGAGGACTTCTCCGAATATTCTCGCAATATCAGAATGACTTGGCAGGCTGTTAGTCTGGAGACTCATGGCGAATGAATGGCTGGGCGCAGACTGAAAAGCTACAGACAACTGTCTGAAGATGTGTTACGGTGAACACTGCTGGCAGAAGTTGTAGCGATTCAGGCCGCTGCCAAAGGACCTTTCACTGCCAAGACAAAATAGCAGCTCCGCTCTAGTAAGCACCGTTCGGTAAGAACTAGTAAGCGTGCTTCGTTCATCGTTTACAGTATCAAAGCTTTTTAGAGATAGGCTAAGGCCCAGAGTTTCAGGAAAGCACAAAGGTGAAAATTGACTTTGGACCGCTTTTTGGCGGCACGTCATGGAGGAGGGACAAATGGAATACGTGAGGTTATGGAAGGTCTTAGGCGATAAAATCGAGGAAGTGGCAGCCACTAAGCTCAATTTAGAGGAAAGAATTGAGACTGGCTGCAACAGGACATCTCCATAATATCAAAGGAGCTTTTAACGATTGGACGACAGGTCGTGACAGACTTTGACGGTAAAATTGACCTTCTGTGCTTGGATCGTAATGGCGACACCGTCATCGTCGAATTGAAACGAAATAAGACCCCCAGGGAGATTACTTCGCAGGTTTTAGACTATGCTTCTTGGGTCACCGGTTTACAAAATGAAAAGATCACTGATATAGCCTCTGACTACTTCACTAAGGTACTTTCATGGTGAGGAAAAGTTGGACGATGCTTTTCGCAAAAAATTTGGGCATGAAATACCGGAAATCTTGAACGAACGCCACAGTATGATGATCGTCGCCGCCGAATTAGATCCGGCTACAGAGAGGATTGTGAATTACCTATCTGATTCATACGGTGTTGGAATAAACGTTCTCAAGTTCCAATACTTCTCCGGAGAGGGGGAGTTCCTGGCCAGAACATTCTTGATTGATCCAAGCGAAGTCCAACGCAATACGGAAACCAAGACCAATTCAAAGCGCAGGCCGCCCAAGGATTGGCCGAATGTGTGGGAAGATGGAGCCGAGAAGACTCAACAATCCTCTCGCAATTGAGCCTTGTAAGCAAATCCTTGAATGGGCGGAGAAGACGCCGGGGGTATCAATAAAGTGGACTGGGGGGCCTGTTTTCGGCGGTTTTTTTGTCGTGACTCAATGTAATGGATCTGACGTCCTTTTCACATCAGTAGAGATAGGCCCGAAGGGTGAAGGCGTAAGAGGGTATTTTCAATACAGCAGGCTCAGGAAAGTCCCTCCATTTACAGACCAGACCATTGCTAGACGGGCAGTGGATGAACTAAATGAAATCGGCCTCAGTTTACAAACCGACACCCTTGACGATGGGAAAGAGCGCTATCCGGGATTTTCACTAACTCCGCTACAAGACAACGAATCTATGCAGCAATTCTTGAAAGCACTTGAAAGCATTGTAGAGCAGATTCAGACTGCACCGGAAACTACACCGAAGTCATAGGGCAACCCCGGTCCGAAGAACCGGTCTCTGAATGCTCTGAGAATGCCTCGGCCAGTTCGAGGCATTCCGTTTTCTCTTAAAGGACCACGTTCACATGGGCCAAATCGGTCGTCACAGGGGATGTCTTCTTGGACTTGCGGCCGGAGATGCTCTCGGGACTACATTAGAGTTCCGGCCCCCCGGATCTTTCACGCCCCTTTCTGACATGGTGATGCAGAGGAGAGGTGATGAGGGTAGAGTGCTACTATATCATTGAGGGCAAAGCCGTTTACGATAAGAAGAGAAGTTTAGATGGCTGGAAGCCGATTGGGGTATGGGTCCTCTCCGGTGATACTCTCCTTTTCAAATTTTTGCCTGGGAATGAGGAAGCAATCCGGCGTGCAGAGCAAGCCCTAATCCGAGCAGATGACTATTATGGAAAAAAACGGGGGATGAAGCATCTTCAGTATATCCCAGCAACCACCTCCGGTTATACAGCAAATCATACAATAATCAAGAAAACCAAGAAGTTTGCTTCTATAGGCGCTTGCATAGATACAATGCTTGAAAGGGTGAAAAAATTGGCTGGGCAGGCCGGCTGACGGTGCGGCACACACCTGCTGTGCCTCCTAGTCTGCCTACACCATCTGACCGCAGTTTGGACAATGCCTTGGTTTGCCTTCGTAATACTTCCCGCAGTGAATACAGAGGCCGGGAGGTTGCACTATAATTACTCGGGCTTCTAACGGTAACTTAGGTCGCATGAAAAGCCACACTACTAAGACGGGAATGCAACATAAGAGTGTGCCAACCGCCCAAATTGTCGCATCGCCGCTGCTCTTACCACGCTTTTTAGCGTCTGAATAGACCCACATAGCTACTAGGGCACCAATGACAAGAGCCATGACAGGAAGAAGTAAATCCTGAGGGGAGACGCCCAGTGCCACCAGTCCCGCCAGGAAAGCTAAGCATATAATGCCCGCAAGCACTCTTGATTTATAATCTTGGGGTTGTTGAGATGTGTCAGGTTTTACTTTCTCACTTCTGATCTGCTCTTCTTCTTCTCGGTTCCGTTTCTCTTTTTGCTGTTTCAGGAATCGAGATGCTATCACTCCACAATCCGGACACTCTTCGTCTTCTCTGAATTGCGGCTTCCCGCATGCGGGGCATTTCCAGGCAGTTTTGGCTGCTTCTGCACTAGGGCGTGTTCGCTGGTCAAGCTCGGCCCGTTTCAGAACGCCGGCCGCAATTAGTTTATTGAACGCACTATGAAGGCCCTGGGCGGAGAGGTTGTATTTCTCCATAAGCGGGGTGTCATCCATGCCGGAACGGATGTCCTGCAAAATTTCTCTAGCGTTGAGTTGGCGTTTAGCCACGTCGAGCCCCCGAACAAGAGAAACTATTCTGACCCGAGATAGATGGATCTCATGTTTGCATAGCGTAAACCCTTTTGACAAGAGAAATTGCGCAGGTCGTCTTTGCCTTTTTCGAAGCTGGTAGCACGATTTAACCCAACTTGCTCTATGGAAGGCATGTAACACTTTCAAGCTCTATGCCAGCAGCCGCTCTGGCTGACTCGCACAGAAGTGCCCCCTTTCTTGACTGCTCAGTCGGCGTCAACATTTCCTGTCCACGGCATTCGTCAATCATGCTACACTTACCGAACCAAGACCGGGGGCCTATCATGCCACAGCAAAAGATCAGTGCGAAGGAACTGGTAGCCGACATTAGGGGCGGTATGGGCAATGCCGCCCTGGTCGAGAAATACAAGATTTCTGCTCAGGGGCTTCAAAGTATCTTCAATAAGTTGATTGCAGCGGGGGCGCTCCAACAGGCTGAACTTGACAACCGTGCATCCTCGGATGATCGAACTGTCAATCTTGCTTGGAAATGCCCGGCATGCGGCAAGCCGCAATCGAGGGAATATGACGAGTGCCCCGATTGCGGGGTGATAATAACTAAGTTCCTTAGACAGCAGGAAGCCAAACGGGACCGGGAGATTGTCGGTCAATTTGTCGAGGAGCAACTTCAGCAAGAAAGGGCAAAGGTAGAGGAAGAGGGCAAGAAGCCCGACGAGACAACAACGACACAACCAAGCTTTTGCCATAAATGCGGTCAGAAGCTCGTGAAAGAATCGAAATTCTGCTCAGGCTGCGGTTCGCAAATCACAGCGGATTCGGGGAATGACACGGGACCAGACGGGAAAGAAACGAAACCAGACTCTAAACCGACGTGGAAAGGTGGATGGGAGGCCCTTGGATCTTTGATATTCTTTTTCGTTTTCTTTTTCTATTTTGGGTGGCAAAACATGAGCATGATGGATAGGATAGTTTTGGGTTTTATTGCCATCGTGCTCTGGAACGTAATCCTCCTAATATTCAGAGCCGCAGGTAAATCTTCCTCGCAGTCCACTTCGTAGTATTTACCGCGCCGGCGCTCCCTGTGTGTGGACCTCATTCTGACCCACCGCCCACGGACTGAACACACTGGGGACCCGCTGTGTTAGGTGCGCTGAGGATTTGCGGTCGCTTCGCGGGTCCGCAAGTTTTCCTTTGATGGTGCTAACTTTCGGCCTGCCGTCAGTTCCGGCATTGCGTTGCGGCTCCGTTTCTGCAACTCCAAGCTGGACGCACACAAAACTTTTCTTGAAGAGGGATCGGAGAGGGGGGAGCCTAAGAAGAAATGCCCGCATTTGAACTTCGCAGCCAAGTGAGAGATTGGTGTTTCTTGTTTCGGAGTGCAGCAAGGGTGCAGCAAAAGCAAAAAAGGATTCAGACGTCGGCCCGAATCCTTAATGATTTCTGGTGCGCCCTAAGAGATTCGAACTCCCGACCTTCTGATCCGTAGTCAGACGCTCTATCCAACTGAGCTAAGGGCGCATTCGAGAGTGCCGGCCCTTCCGGAGGACACAGAAACATGTTCCGCAGCGGGTGTCATTACCGGCGGAAACTATCGTCTCCAGCGGATTCAGACCGGATGTTCAGTTTTTAGATTCTTTGCGGTCCATCGTCAACCCTTCACATCCTGCGGATATGAATTGTTGATCCGCCAAACGAATTGTACTAGAATGACCGAGCGGTCATCACTCCTCACAGGACTTCAAAACACCCCATGAACGATTTGCACTCGTCTGGAACAGACCTCTTCAAGAACCTTCCCGCAGAAAAGCAGGAAAAGGTCTTTGAAGCTGCAGTCAGCGAATTCGCATCTAAAGGGTACAGAACGCGTCTATGAACAGCCTGGTGAAGACGGCTGGAATAAGCAAGGGGAGCCTCTTTCAGTACTTTCGGACAAAACAGGACCTCTTCGACGGCATTGTTGAAATGGCCGCGGCGCGAGTCAAACAGTATTTGAAACAAGTTCGAGACGAAACCGCTGGAATGGGTTTTTTTCAGCGCCTCGATCGGCTCCTGAGGGCAGGTTTCGCGTTTATCGACCGTCATCCGCTGCTCGCAAGAGTCTACTTCCATCTGCTCCAGTCGGGCGAATCTCCCTTTGGATCGGAGCGCATACTACGGCTTCACAAGCAAGGGGATGAGTTTCTTGCGGACCTGATACGGCAAGCCGCTGAACGAGGAGAGTTGAGGCAAGACCTGGACGCGGAACGCACCGCTTTTCTGCTTAAGGCTCTGTTTGAGACGTTACTGCGGGCCTATTACACCGAGTTTCTGGCTTCCGGCTCCGGATTGTATCACGGGAGCGCCGACGAACTGGAACGCTGGGTCAACGCGACTCTAGCCCTACTCTGCAAAGGAATGCAGAAAGAGTGTGCGGGAAATAGCTTTGAAGAACGACCGTGAAAAGTGGGAGTTGCGCTATTCCAAGGAAGCTGGCGCAATTCCCGCTCCAGATGAATTTCTGGTGGATCACGAGGATATCTTGAGATCCGGCCGGGCCTTGGACGTCGCTTCCGGCCGAGGCGGAAACTCAATCTTTCTTGCCAAACGCGATTATGGCGTTGATGCTGTGGACATAAGCTTTCAGGCGCTTTTCCCGTTGCACACCGAGGCGATCCGGCGGAGGCTTGACATACGGTGTGTGGTCGCAGACCTCGATTGCTTCCCACTCCCCAGAAATCTTTACGATCTGGTGACGGTATTCTACTTCTTTTCAAAGCCGCTGATGAGCAGCATCAGAGACGCGGTGAAAGATGGTGGCCTGATCTTCTACGCTACCTTCAACGAGAGACATACCAGCGTCAGACCAGAGTTCAATCCCGCTTACCTCATACGTCCTGACGGCCTGAGCGCCCATTTTTTCGATTTTGACATACTTGTTAATGAAACCGCGGCTGGTGAGAATGAAGACGTGTCCCGCCTAATCGGTCGAAAGCGGAGTCGTGACTTTTAATTGACAGAATCGCTTTGTCAACGGTAGTCTTGTAATGGGGAAGCAATTGTGAATGTCATGAATTAAGGAGCTGATCATGCCTATGAAGTGGCACCCGATCATAGAGATTGTAGCCGGCATATTAATACTCCTCAGACCAACGCTGGCTGCCTACATAGTGGGAATTTATTTAATCATTATAGGGGTCATGGGATTGACGGGCGGGAAGTTTTAGACCGACGACATTTCCGTACTATGAAGTGCTCACTGGTGTAGGACCTTAGGGAATTGGTTTCCCGGAGCGGAGGAGCCGTCTTGTCGCGCCGTCGGTAATCCATCAGCCCGCCGATTAGCGAACGATCATTCCTCAAGATACGGTTTCAGCGCTTCCACGTCTATGCAGTCCTTCAATTCTGCCTCGGTCGCCTCTTCAGGTTTTTTTAATGCGTCCGCGGGGCATAAGAACTCGTTGCCCCCAGAGTCCTTCACCCACACGTAGTTCTTGGAGTTATTTTTGGTGTTTGCCATCCTCAATCCTCCTCTTTTCTTGAGATAATATTATACACTTCTTGTTCCGGTCGCGGCGGTTGCTGCCGTCCGTAACGTGGGAAGTTGACGCCCTAGTCCCCCGCTCTTGACCGTGCGAGCCTTTTTCACTAACATACAAAAATTGCAAGGCGTTTGCTCGCTGGAGAAGGACTTTAGTAAATGGCCAGAGGCGCTGAATTCAAAGTAAATCAGCCCGTTTTCTCGCGATGGCTGAGGAAAAGATCCGAAGTTCAGATGGTTTCTCCCGGAACTGTTCCCGCTGACGGGCCTTATTTTGCAAGTTGGAAACCATTTGCCGTGCTCTTGGTTCTCGCTGTGATAGGAACTTTCGCCACCGGCTTTCTTACCTATCGGCATGTTGTACTCACCAGTCATTTTGGGGTTGCGGGCGATTCGGCCCTCTGTCGCGCTCAAGGCAGCATCAATTGTGACGCAATACTTCTCACGGACTATGCTGTGCTTTTCGGGTACTTTTCATCAGCGCTGCTAGGGCTGGTCGGATTTGTTTTTGTGCTCTGGCTGGTTGGGAATGCTCTGTTGAACCAGCGGGTTCGAAAGCTGTCCTGGGTTTGTCTCGTCATCTATTTTTTTGCGGCAATCGGCTTCAGTTGGTACTACGCTTATATCATGATTTTTGAAGTCGATTTTGTCTGCCCTTGGTGTATCGTGGTTCACGTTGTGAACCTGCTTTCGCTCATCTTCGTGATAGTCGTCTCGATACGGAAACGCAAAGAGTTTCTTCTTCCTGAAATCTCCACGATGGGGGAACGCGTCGATTTCGTTGCGGTGGGTCTTTTGATATTTTGGCGGCGGCGCCTTCCAGCACCGAATGCAGCCGCTCGGCCGCGCCCGGCCGTGGCTCGACGACAAGGACGTGATGCTCGACACCAAGTTCGACTTGGCCTGGCTGCCGTCGTGGGACGCGGACTTCAAGAAGTTCGTCAAACTCTTCGTCGCAGAATTCGGCTGGCCCAAAGGTCCGGTCAACGCCATCAAGCTCTGGAACGAGCCGTGGAACGGCATCTCGATCTCCGGCTGGGGCGCCGACGACGAACGCTACCGCGAGATCTACACGGCGATGGCCGAAGGCCTGGAGGAGGCCCGCAAGGAAGTCGGCGTCCAGGTGCTCATCGGCGGCTGCGACTCGTCCTCGAACACCTTCGACAAGCTCTTCGCCGACGGCTCGGACAGCTTCCTGAAGTGGCTCGACTTCCTCAGCATCCACTACCAGGGCACCGACCCTCACCACCGTCAAGGCGTGGGTGAATCGCAAGGGCCCCGACGGCAAGCCGGCCCGCGTGCGCATCTGGGACACGGAAAGCTGGGTGGCCAACTCCGACGACCGCATCGCCGGCGTGCTCGCCGCCATGTATCTCGTTCGGACAGGACCGCGTCGTCGGCATCTACAGCGACAGCATGGTCACTGCGGTCCAGTGGCGCGAGGTGAATGTACGCCGGCCGGCAAGGAGAAGCGCAAGATTCTCAGACCTGGTCGGCCGGCGCGGCGGTCGGCGCGTTCCAGCACTTCGTCGGCGAGCGCGAATTCCAAGGAACTGCTCTTCAAGAACGGCCTGCCCTGGGTCATGGTCTTTCAATGGCGAGGAAGGCGAACGTCGAGGACGAGCACCGTCGTGGTGCTCGGCGACATGGGCGACGTCTTCGGCACGACAACGTGCTCTTCCGCACCTGCCGCGGCCTGGCGGAAGTGACGAAGAAGGAAGCGACTGCGCCAGCAGCTCGCGGCGCCTGCCCGCCGACGCGCCGGAACGGCAAGAAGCTCGAAGAGAAGCACTGCGCCAAGCCCATGCCGCTACGAGGGCGCGACGATGACGCTGGCGGCCGCAGGGCGAGAAGTTCGCCCTCTACGACTTCTACGGCAATCCGTTCCCGGCGAAGGACGGCAAGATCGTCGTGCCGCTGGACCCGCGCGGCTTCTTCCTGCGCGGCGACGGCAGCGCAGGCGTCTTTCGCCGCGCTGCTGGAGGCCGTCGACGAAGGCGCGCGTCGAGGGCCTTGAGCCGCTCGCCAAGGCATGCCTAGACATGACTGCGCCGGTCGACAAGCAGCCCGTGGTGCGCTGCGTCTGACCAACGTGCTCAACCGCCCCGTCAAGCGGCACGCTCGAAGTGAAGCTGGGTGCGTTGCAGCTCGAGTACCCGCAAGACAGATCGAGCTTCGCACGCGCAACGAGACGCAAGGTTGTCGAGGTCGAGAGTGACCGGCGGCGCGGCCGCACCGGACAACCTCTACCCGCTCTCCTTCGTCTTCGACGCCGGCGCGGACGGCAAGGCGGTGCATGAGGAAGATATGCACGTGAACCTGATCGCCAAGCGCACCATCAACGTCGATGGCAAGCTGGACGACTGGAAGGACGTGCTGCCGCAGACAGATCACAGGTCCAGGGCGTGCAGGAGGCGACGCTGACCGAGAAGGCCTGGCTGCCGTTCATGAAGTTCGACGAGTCGGTGAAGAAGGGCTTTGCCGTCGGCTACCTGGCCTACGACGAGAAGAACTTCTACTTCGCGGCCAAGATCAGCCGACGCGACGCCCGACGCCGGCATGATTCGCTTCGAGACGCGCGACGACGAGCGAGTACTTCTATCCCGAGAAGTGCTATCGCGCCGGCCAGGCCAAGAGCGCGGACTTCGACTGAGCACGTCTGGCCGGAAGGCGTGCGCCGCTACAGCTACCGCAAGGGCCGGTCCTGCCCTGCGGCAACTGCGCCGAACCACGACAACGTCCAGATCGCCTTCAACGTGCTGTCCGCCGGAACGAGAAGCCGCTGCTACGCATTGTCCGCCGGGCACGATGCCCAAGTACATCGGCTACTGCTGCACCGACTACGAATACGCGCTGAACACGGTGGCGACGAAGCTACGGCGGCGGCACGGAGATCTGGCGGCTGCCGCGACCCGGACATGCCGCACAAGCACTTCTATCCGCGCCAGCCGAAGTCGCCCGCAGGACGGCCCGGTGAAGGACGGCAAGCTGGTCGTCATCCACGACGGCAACACGCGGATCGTCGAGTGCGCGCTGCCGTGGAGCGAGATTCCCGACGTGAAGAAGCAGCTCGACGCAGGCCGAGCCGATCAAGTTCACCTTCCGCGTCAACGACAACGCCGGCGTCGGCTGCATGGAACTCTCCAAGGGCCGCAGCGTCGCCAAACGGAACGGCTCGTTCCACGCGGACTGGATGGAGCACTGGGCGAACGAGCTGGAATTCGGGTTTGAGAAGTAGGCCGCGCTCCCCGCAAGCCTGGCGTGCCGCAATCCTCCCGGATTACGGCGGGCGCAATCCGGGTGGATTGCCCCACAGCTCCTGGACCAGCACCGGATCGGGACTGGAGAGGAAACCATGCTTCAATGCAGGCCCCTGGACGTCCTGGCCCTGCTGCTCTGGCGGGGCCGGCTCTTGCCGGCGAGGATATCCTCATCGCCGACTTCGAAGGCGACGACTACGGCGACTGGAAGGCCGAGGGCAGGCCTTCGGCCCGGGGCCGGCCCAGGCACGCTGCCCAGCCAGATGGAAGTCACCGGCTTCCTGGGCAAGGGCCTGGTCAACAGCTTCTACGGCGGCGACGACAGCACCGGCACGCTGACTTCGCCGCCGTTCAAGATCGAGCGCAAGTTCATCAACTTCCTGATCGGCGGCGGCGGCATCCCGGGCGAGACCTGCATGAACCTGCTGGTGGACGGCAAGGTCGTGCGCACCGCCACCGGCCCGAACGACCAGCCCGGGCGGCAGCGAGCGGCTCGATTGGCACGTCGTGGGACGTGGGCGACCTGGCCGGCAAGACGGCGGTCATCCAGATCGTGGACAAGGCGACCGGCGGCTGGGGGCACATCAACGTGGACCACATCGTCCAGAGCGACCAGAAGCGCCAGGCCGAGCCGCTCAGGCCGGCAGCGCGGGAGATCGACGATCGAGAAGCGCTACCTGCATTTGCCGTGAAGAACGGCGCGCCGCAAGCGGCGCGTGGCGTGTCGGTGGACGGCGAGATCGTGCGCGAGTTCGAGATCGAGCTGGCCGACGGCCAGCCCGACTTCTGGGTCTTCCTCGACGTTGAGCCGCTGGCAGGGCAAGAAGGCCACGCTGGAGTCGACCGCGCTGCCGGAGGACTCGCAAGGCGCTGGCGTCCATCACGCAGGCCGACGAGTCCCGGGCGCGGCGGACCTGTACCGCGAGACGCTGCGCCCGCAGTTCCACTTCTCGCCGCGCCGCGGCTGGAACAACGACCCCAACGGGCATGGTCTTCTACAAGGGCGAGTATCACCTCTTACTTCCAGCACAATCCGTACGGCTGGAACTGGGGCAACATGCACTGGGGCCACGCCGTCAGCACGGACCTGGTGCACTGGGAGGAACTGCCGATCGCCATCTATCCGCACCAGCTCGGCGACTGGGTCTTCTCCGGCAGCGCCGTCGTGGACAAGGACAACACGGCCGGCTTCAAGACAGGGCGACGAGGACGTGATCGTCGCCGCCTACACCAGCACCGGCCGCGGCGAGTGCATCGTCTACAGCAACGACCGCGGCCGCACCTTCACGATACGAGGGCAACCCGGTCGTGAAGCACAGCGGCCGCGACCCGAAGCTCATCTGGTACGCGCCGGGCAAGCACTGGGTGATGGCCGTCTACGACGAGACGCGAGAATAGCAGCGGATCGCCTTCTACACCTCGACGGACCTGAAGACGTGGACGTCCAGAGCCGCATCGAGGGCTTCTTCGAATGCCCGGAGATCTTCGAGCTGCCCGTGGACGGCGACAAGGCGCAGGACAAGCGCTGGGTGGTCTACGCCGCCGACGGCAGTACGCGATCGGCCGTTCGACGGCAAGACGTTCACGCCCGAGCACGGGCAAGCACCAGTTCCACTAGGGCAACTGCTTCTACGCCTCGCAGACGTTCAACGACCTGCCCGACGGCCGGCGCATCCAGATCGGCTGGGGTCAGATCGCGATGCCGGGCATGCCGTTCAACCAGTGATGTCGTTCCCCTGCGAGCTGACGCTGCGCACGACGGACGACGGCCTCCGCATGTTCGCCGCGCCCATCCGGGAACTCCAGGCGCTGCGCAAAACCAGGCATGCTCGCGTGAGCAGACCGCGCTTGCGCCGGGCCAGCCCGTGACAGTGCCCACAGGCTAGCGAACTGCTTGAGATTCGCGCTGAATTCGCCGCCGGCGACGCGCCTCGTTTTTGGCCTCGAAGTTGCCGGCGCTCAGATTGTTTATGAGGTAAAGCAGAACGCGCTCATGAAGATGCCCGCTGAAGCCCATTGACGGGAAGATCAGCGTGCTGGCCATCGTGGACCGCTCGGCCTCGAAGTCTGCGGCAACGACGGCCGTGATGCTGACACAAGCTCAAAAACCCCGGCGGGCCGCAGACTGTCACTGCGTTCAGCGAAGGCGGACAGGTGAAACTCATCCGGCTGGAGGTGTTTGAGCTGATGCCAATCTGGCAGCGATGAAGAAAAGGGAAGACGAAGGCGGTCGCTGTCCCAACCTACCGATTACATGTGGTGTCACGGCTTTTCCCCGAGCCGCTGCAATGCGGCTTTGCCGGCGCGCTGGAGGCGCACGGATTGCGAGTTCGCCGCTTCCTCGAATGCCGGGCGGCTTTCCTCATCGCCCCATTGAGAAAGCGCCACGATGGCCGCGATGCGGACCACTTCGTTCGGGTCGGGCAGGTACTTCGGATCGTGGGTATGTGCTCGCGCAGGCCAAGCTCATGCACGCAGCGGATGGCGAGGTCGCGGACATCGTGTTTCAGGTTTCAGGTTTGTGGTTTCTGGTTGGAGCCACCGCACGGCCAGTTTAATCGCCTGCGGATCCTTTATGCGCACCAAAGCAAGGAGGGCTTCGCGGCGCACCTCGACATGCCTGTCCGCAAGGCATTCTGCAGCTTCGCCGCGGCCTTCTCGCGTTGTGCTTCCGCGCGGTCCGCCGCGTTCCTCCCTGCCGGGAGGCGTCTCCCGCCCCTCGGTCCACGCGTCGACGTCAAAGGCCACCGAGGTGCTGGGCGGCAAAGGAGCGGAAGCGGGGCTTCTCCGCGGGGTTGTCGAGCACATTGCAGAGCGCGTCGGCCACGCCGGGATAGTTTGAGCGCTCAAGGAGATTCGCCACTTCGTTGCGCGCAGTGTCGCTGTCCTTGGGATCAAGCAGCACGGCAACGAGCGGCGGGTAGTCCTCGGGATGGACGATTCGCGGTATGCGCGAGGTGATATCGGGCGTAACGCGCTCCCCTATGGCAGCGTTGCGGTCAACCAGGCGCGCAAGCCTGGGGTCTGCAATACGGTACTCGTACCAGTTAACGACATAG
>CAWHDO010000011.1:0-42960 GCA_963828085.1 uncultured delta proteobacterium | reverse complement strand
GTACGAAGGCTTGTTGGGCACCACGCCGCCTCCGCAAAACAACGAAATGCCGGGCACGGTTGTGTCGAAGTCTCTGTTGGGCTCAGCCATCAGTTTCCTCACCGGAATCATCGGGCTGGGCGGCGGTTATGCTCTTGTTCCATCTTTTATCTATTTCTTCAGGGCACCTATGAAGCTGGCAATAGGAACGTCCATGGCCGCCTTCGTCTGGATGGCTCTGGTTGGCGCGATTTTCAAGATTTACCAGGACGTGGTGAATCTTCCAGTGGCTATAGTTCTCGGTGTTGGTGCGCTAGTGGGCGCGATATTCGGGGCAAAGCTCGTGGCAAAATTTAGGCCCAATATGTTGAAGACACTTTTCGGACTTCTGTTTAGTTACGTTTCGCTCAAGTACATACTTCTCTATTTCCATATTTATATTTGATGGTTACGTCGTCCCACAGAAATAGAGGAAAGACCCATGTCCCAAGCCAGCATGAGTTGGGACGAAACGCAGATCGTCTTGAAGGACTCGTATATCGAGACGTAATGTGATAACGGAAGGATCGGTGATAACTAGATGAACTTACGCCGTTACGTTGATATGCCCGCTCGGCCGATAGTTGGTCTCATAGTAACTGTTTTGCTGCTTTTAGGCAGCACCCTTGTCCGTGGAGAGAGTCCCACTCAGGCTTCCACGGTTGATGAGCTGATAAAGATGTTCGACTCGTCAAGCTGCAAGGAATGCCATGAGAAAATCTATGAGCAGTGGGAAAAGTCGCACCACGCGAGACCATTGATCGGCATGAATGACATGATGCTTTTGACGCAGTACCTCAAGAGGGTTAATCGGCCCGACAAACCAGCCGATCAAGCCTATCAAGAAGGATTTCCCGTGTTTCAAGTGCCATTTCCCCCAGATAAAATACGGAACAGATGCAGTGGCGGGAGAAATCGCCAAAGCTATGCTGAATGGGTGACAAGTCCACGGTAAGGAAGCTGAACATCAGTTGCCTGATGTGTCACAACGAGAAAGCTGTGGTTCATGGTCGGCCGGAGAAAGGGGTCGTGTATGGCAATAAAGACCTGCCCGACCATGAGGGTCATCCTGTCAAGAAAAGTCCGCTGCTGAAGAACTCTTTGATGTGCGGGCAATGCCACGGATTGGGGCCGGTCTTGGATTCTCCTGAGATGCCAGTTCAATGCGCTACCCTTTACGGGAGTTATCTGCATGCTTACATACCAGCCGGAGGCACACAAACCTGCCAACAATGCCACATGAAGAATGCTGACCATCACATGCCCCCCAATTTCAATGACCGAGACGAATTATCGGACCGTCTGCGGCAATCATTCCCTATGGAGGTTGAGACTCTGCCTTATACGTTCCATCCGGATGACAAGGCATTCTTCCCCATGGTAGTGGTCAAGACGAAAATCACCAGCAAAGCCGGACACCGTGTCCCGGACGGTTGACCGTCTAAAAATCGGGTGGTCCTGGATGTGACCGCCAGCACGCCGGACGGCAAGAAAATATTCGAAACTTCGAAAATCTACATGCCTCAGTCAACCGATTCCCGCTCAACTCAGATGGTTCTCGGTCCGGAGAACAAATTGGGCATCATACGGGACACAAGTATCCAACCTTTTGCCCCCAAGGAGGAGACTATCGAGGTGGCGTTGCCGCCAGGCTTGAGGAATGCTGTAATCGAAGTGAACCTCAGCTACCAGCCCCGTCCCGGAAACATCTATCCCATTCATAAAGTGACACGAAATGTGAGCCTTGATCAGACGAAGTGACTGGTAGTCCGAGGTGGAAAAGGAGAAATCGTCATGTTGTTAGCAGGATACAAGAAGGAAATGTTTCTGACCGAAGTGCAACCCCAATTTCCAGTCCGTGCACTGCGTTGCTCATCTGGAACAGGATATCTCTGAGGCCTTACCGTATTTGAATACAACACTCGGCGGAAGCAATTATACCCAGTCTCCGCCTTCGCTGACTTTAAGAATTCACGGAAAGCTGATCGCCTTGCACGCTCGTGAGATATTTGTGAACGCCTTGGAGGACGAATCCGAGGCTGAAAACATTCTGAAGTGGCTCAAAAAAGAAATAAACGATGCATGGGAGCGCCGAGAGGAAATTGAGCCAAGTTTTGATGCCCCACCTGTGCCCCAAATGATGGAGATCCTAAGGCTATTGCCCAGGACCAATTGTGGTGAATGTGGCGAGCCGACATGCACGGTGTTTGCTTTGAGAGCAGCCGAAGGAGTAAAAGGTCCCGAAAATTGCCCCAAGCTGGATGCCAATAACAAAGCCAAGCTAGAATCATATCTGGGCCAATTCCACTTTGATTTGTAGCCAGTTTGAAAAGAGCGGTGGAATCGGCTACGCGGCGATGGCGATTCCGTTAAGGCCATCCCGAGGTTTTTTCTTGACAACCAAGCCGGGAGATGAGATACATCGACTCATGTCGATGTATCGATTAAATGACCTGACGGCTTGCGCTGAGGCATTCAAGGCTCTAGCCAATCCCAACCGCCTCGCTATCTTCCTGCACCTGGTCTCGTGCTGCCCACCAGGCACCTCATGCAGTTTCGATGAGGAGATGAAGAAATGTGTTGGTGACCTCGGAAAAGGTCTCAATATAGTGCAGTCTACGATCTCCCATCACGTCAAGGAACTGAGGAGGGTTGGACTGATTCACGTGGCAAAGAAGGGGCGGTACACCGAGTGCTGGGTTGACGGAGAGACTGTGACACTGATGGCGGATCTTTTGATCGGTCGCCGGTCCATTGAGGGCCTGAGCGAGGTACTCGTTGCTCAAAGCGGCTGGAGAAAAGTGATGGATGGTTCCCAGGGGATTCATTAATACAACTCTAGGTGATTGGGGAACGCAGGATAGGGCTTGGGACATGGTGAATTCGGAATGTCTTTCACACGATTTGGCTGGATCACGCGTTGGGTCAAAGGAGGGCTCTTCATGCTTCATGAGAAATTGACTGCGGTTTTAATACTGGCCTTGGTGAGTTTGATATCCACGGTTCTTGTTTCAGAAGTTACGGCTCAAGCGACTCAGTCAGCGCCGAACAAGGGTCTGGCCGCAATCGATGCCGCTGCCAAAGCGAACAAGTACCTTTTCATTTTCTTCTATCGTCAAGACGACGCACAGACACGGGCCGCGGGAGAGGTATTCAACAGCGCCGTTGCGGCGGTTGCCGGCCGAGCGGATTCGGTCGTCGTACCCATTACTGATCCTTCAGATGCAGGGATTGTGACCAGATTCCGAGTGAGCCAGGCCCCGATGCCTCTCGTCTTGGTTCTTGCCCCCAACGGAGCTGTAACTGCCAGTTTCCCCACCAGTTTCACTAAAGAACAGCTACTCGGAGGTTTTGGTACCTCCCTCCATGGAAAAGCTCCTCGGGGCATTGCAACAAGGCAAGCTGGTCCTCCTGTGCGTCCAAAATGGGAAGACGCGATGGAATGCAGAGGCCATGAATGGAGTGCGGGCGTTCAAAGCCGATCAACGCTACACATCGGCTACCGAAGTGCTCATGCTGGACCCGAACGCAGCAGCGGAGGGGCCTATTTTAGCCAAGTTGGGAATGACTGCCCCTATCCAGGAAGCCACGACGATTCTCCTGGCGCCTCCGGGATCGGTCATCGGAAATTTCAAAGGGGCAACGGACAAGAATCAGATAGTAACAACCCTCACGAGTGCTCTCTCCAATTGCGGTGCAGGCTGCAAGCCTGGGCAATGCGGCGTCGGAAACTAGGGAGGAGAAGGCATGCGACTAAGAAATCTTGTTTGGAAAGAACTCTTTGAACGCAAGAGCCAGGTCGTCACGGGGCTGCTCGCGATTCTGCTTGGCATAACGGTGATCGTGGCCATCAAAAACATCACCTTTTACTCAGAGAAAGCCGTAGCCCAAGAACTGGACGCTCTGGGAGCCAACATCCTTGTGCTCCCGAAGTCTGTCACCCTTCAAAATTATTACAGCGCTGACATGCAAGGCGAGGAGTTCCCGGAAGAATACGTGGAGCGACTCACCCAGTCGAACCTTCAAGGGGTGGACAACCTGTCTCCCAAGCTGTCGCTTCCCGTGGAGATCCAAGGTCACAAATTCACGCTCACCGGGATTCTGCCCAAAAGCGAATTCCAGGCCAAGGCTGTCTGGCAAATGGCCGGAGTCTTCTCCCGACCCGAAGGCTGCGGGACCGTTGTTTCCATTCCTGGACTGACTCCGGTCCAGCCCAAGGAGACCTTGGTGCGTACAAGGGTTATCGAAACCCTGAACAGCACTGAGGCCTTGGTTGGTGCAGATGTTGCCGGCACTCTGGGCTTGAAAGCGAACGATAGCATTTCAGTTATGGGGAAGACGTTCACAGTGGCTGCGGTTCTCCCGCAGACCGGCACTGTTGATGACTCCCGGATTTTTGGACACCTCCACACGGTACAGCAGATTGCCGGAAAAGGCCGTGCGATCAACGTGATCGAGATTGTTGGGTGCTGCGATCAGATATCCAAAGGTCTGGTTCCCAAGATCAACAGACTGCTGCCTGAAGCCAAAGTAGTCACCATTGCGCAAGTCGTGGATACTCAGATCAAGACAAACCGCATGATGTCGAATCTATCAATGGTTTTCGTTGCCGTCATCGTCCTGGTAGGGGGAGCGAGCATCGCCAACTACATGTATGGAAACGTCCACGAACGTAGGCGTGAAATAGGGACTCTCATGGCCTTGGGAGCTGGTTCGCGTTTTATTCTGAAGCTGTTCCTCATGAAGGCATTGTTGCTGGGGTTGGCCGGAGGAGCAGCGGGCTACGTGCTGGGCACAGTCTTGGCCCTGCTTCTAGGACCTAAGCTCGCCGGAATCGTCGTGTTGCCGATGCCGACGCTGGTACTATGGGCAATAGGAATATCCGTTTTGATTGCGCTTGTTGCGAGCTATTTTCCGGCTCGCCGTGCCGCCTGCCTTGACCCCTTTGCCACCCTTCAGGAGGTATGACTTATGCTGAAGATGGAATCGGTAACCAAAACATACAATCATCGAGGCCCGGGGGTGACGGTCCTCAGTGACGTGACTCTGGAGATTCATCGCGGTGATTTCGTTTCTATTGTTGGCCCCAGCGGAAGTGGAAAAAGCACTCTTCTCCTCGCGCTCGGCGGAATGCTGTCGCCAACTTCTGGAAGAGTTGAACTAGACGGAGAATCACTCTATGACTTGGCGCCGGACCTCAGAGCCGCAGTCAGGGGAGAGAAAATAGGATTTGTGTTTCAAACATTTAACCTTGTTCCCTACTTATCCGCTCTGGAAAACGTTCAAGTTCCGCTCTTTCTGGGAGGCGCAACTGGAGGGGAACAAAAAGCGCGAGCCGCTAGGCTGCTCGAAAGTCTGGGGCTGGGCGACCGTCTGGAACACAAACCGTATGAACTGAGTGTGGGACAGCAGCAGAGAGTGGCTTTGGCTCGCATGCTTGCCAATAACCCCTCTGTCATCCTGGCCGATGAACCCACTGGGAGTCTCGACCCAGAAACGAGCGCTCAGGTAATAGCGTTTCTGGAGGAAATGAACCAAGAGGGGCGGACGGTGGTAATGGTGACCCACGATCCGCAGGTTGCTCAAAAAACCAAAAGGTGTTTGAGATTGGATAACGGAAAAATCTCACATGAAAAGCGCCTCAGAGGTTTGACGTCCGTCGCGTAGACCGTCTTCTACTCTGCAAGCGCCACACTGTCATCGGCTTTAGGATGTTAAATGGGCCAAGAAGGCTTGAAGCCGTTTTTGCAGCATACCTAAAAGGCTGGAACGTGGTTGCAGATTCTACCGGCAACACATCGCGGCTGCCTTCTTGATGCGTAGTCCGGAAAAGCCCGACTGGCCTCTCATAAAGGAGAAGTTTATTCATGAGGAAGCTGAGAATCTTACTGGCTGTTTTGCTAGCTGTGGTGTCTATCGGTGCATCATCTGCCTTCGGGTGAGGTGATTGCGACAAGGATCATCCTGACCTCCAGTTGGGGGCTCTACACACGTTGGTCATTAGGTTGACAGATCCATAGGTGAACGTGCGACAGACTCGAACGCGAGGAGAACTGTACGCGCCTCAAGAAGGCGAGCAATCTGATGAGCAAGAATCGGGTGGAGAAAATGGAGGAATTATGAAAAAAGTACATGTGAGCACTCTGATGTTGATTCTTTTTTTCGCGACACTGGTCTCTTTCAGTTATGCCGGGGCAAGCTGCTGTGATCCTGGAGCAGGATGCTACAGCACGCCCAATATCTCGGGAGGTCAGCAACCACGCGCATCCTCAGGGAGTCCCTCTTATGCCGAGGTAGGAACCGCGAACAAGCCTGAGCCACAAATAAATCCTATGCCATGGTCGGCCACGGTTAATCAAAGCGGAAACCCACAGCGTCTACTCCCTCCCGTCTCGACGGGGGCTCCAGGGACGGGGTGCTGCCCTGGAACAAACACCACAAATGGATGTTGTGGAAGCGAACCTCAATCTGCGTTGCATCCTAGGCCGGGCGCGTCGGCAATAACAGAAATCTTTGCGGTCGGGCCCAGTCTGGGTACCTTGTGGTAGTCAGAATTACTAATGTGGATAATGACCAGGCTCATGGCTAGCAAGAAGCTTCGGGCAGACTGCCCGGTAATTTGAGAAACACAAAAAAGGAGTCCCACATTCATGTCGGAAACCGAGACCCTCTTGAAAAAGCTCTCGTTTCTTGATCGCTACCTGACGTTGTGGATTTTCCTCGCCATGGCGGTTGGCGTTGCGGCCGGATATTTTTTACCACCGTGTGGAGGCTGTCATTCATTACTTCCAAGTCGGAACAACCAACGTACCGATCGCCATCGGCTTGATCCTCATGATGTATCCGCCGCTGGCCAAAGTGAAGTATGAGGAACTCGGAGACGTATTTCGGGATTGGAAGGTTTTGGAGCCTGTCCTTGGTGCAGAACTGGATTATCGGTCCGATCCTCATGTTTTTTCTGGCGATCGTTTTTCTCCAGAATCACCCGGAATATATGGTCGGACTGATCATGATCGGCTTGGCTCGGTGCATTGCCATGGTGATCGTCTGGAACGAGTTCGCCAAAGGCGACACCGAATATGCCGCAGGTTTGGTGGCGTTCAACAGTATTTTTCAGGTGTTTTTCTACAGTGTGTATGCCTGGTTCTTCATTACCGTCCTGCCACCATTCTTCGGTCTCAGCGGAAGTATTGTTCAAGTCAGCATGAGGCAAATAGCGGAGAGCGTATTTATTTACCTGGGGATTCCTTTCATCGCAGGAATGATCACCCGATTCACCTTGATCAAAAGCAAGGGAAAGGACTGGTACCAAGAGGTTTTCATTCCAAAGATCAGTCCCATCACGCTCATTGCCCTCCTTTTCACTATTGTGGTCATGTTCAGCCTGAAGGGCGAATTTGATTGTACAAATCCCTATGGATGTCGTTAGCATCGCTATTCCGCTACTCATATATTTCGTTGTGATGTTCTTTGTCAGTTTCTGGATGGCGGCCAAAATCAGCGGTGATTACTGCAAATCCGCCACCCTGTCTTTCACCGCAGCCAGTAACAACTTTGAACTGGCCATCGCTGTGGCGGTCTCGGTTTTCGGTATCAACTCGGGTGCGGCCTTTGCGGCTGTAATAGGTCCGCTGGTAGAAGTGCCGGTTCTGATCCTTTTGGTGAATGTGGCCCTGTACTTCCAGAGACGTTTCTTTGCTTGCGAAGTAGGCTGAGCACTGACCTCCAGTCATTTGATAATAGATATGATTTGGCCATTACTGAAGTTTAGGCCCTCACAGGACTCGTGAATGTTGGCTTGAGCTTCCGGGACAAGGCATTCTCTTCTGCCGCTGAATTAACGAAAAGCTAACGAAAACATTGTAAGACCGTCTGACAGCGATAGGCAGGGGAAAGAGGCACAATGACAAAGAATCGCCTGGTCATCATTGGAGGAAGTGATGCTGGAGTTAGCGCGGCTCTCAGAGCGCGCGAAATAGACCCGGCTGTCGAGCCGACCCTTGTGGTTGCCGACAGTTATCCGAATTTCAGCATTTGCGGCCTTCCATTCTACCTGAGCGGAGAAGTATCTGATTGGCAAACTCTCGCCCATAGAACCAGAAGCGAAATCGAGCAGGCAGGGATTCGATTACTCCTGAACCACCGCGGCACGGCGATCGATGCGGACAGAAAGATGGTTCAGGTGGTCGATGCGGAAGGGCGTGCGAGCCAACTAACGTATGATAGACTTATAATTGGAACCGGCGCCGAGTCCATCAAACCTAAGATCAAGGGGCTGGATCTGCCGGGAGTCTTCCTTCTGCGGTGGATGGGTGACAGCTTCGCTCTCCATAAGCGACTGACCGAACACAAGGCGCAATCAGCGCTCATTGTGGGCGGGGGCTATATCGGCATGGAGATGGCTGACGCTCTGTCTCTTCGAGGTCTGTCGGTGACTGTTGTGGAGTTTGCAGAAACAGTTCTCACCACCGTTGACAGGCCATTAGGGGAGGAAGTCGCTGCAGAGCTGGAGCGACACGGTGTAAACGTGGCCACCGGCGTAGGAATCGAATCGATTGAGGAGGACGGGAAATGCCTTACCGTGAGCGGGACAAAAGGATTCAGCGCTAGGGCGGACCTGGTCCTTGTGGCTGTAGGGTGCCGACCGTGCACAACCCTGGCTACAGAAGCTGGAATCGAAACGCGGCTCAAAGGTGCTATCAAGGTCAATCGACGCATGCAAACCAACGTGCCTGATATCTATGCGGCTGGCGACTGTGTAGAAACATGGCACAGCCTTCTGAATGAGTACACCTATCTTCCGCTGGGAACTACGGCCCACAAACAGGGGCGCATAGCAGGAGAAAACGCGGTTGGCGGCAATCGTGAGTTCGCGGGATCGCTCGGCACGCAAGCTGTCAAGATTTTCGACCTGGTGGCGGCTCGCACAGGGCTAAACGATACGGACGCTCAGGAGGCCGGGTTTGATCCTTTCACCGATCAATTCGAAACCTGGGATCATAAAGTTTACTACCCTGGCGCTGAAAAGATGATAATTTGCATTACCGGCGACCGAACAACCGGACGTGTCTTAGGTGCTCAGATTCTCGGACATCGCAAGTCTGAAGTCTCTAAACGCATCGACATATTTGCCGCTGCTCTCTTCAGTGATATGACGGTTGAACAGTTGAGCGACCTTGATTTGAGCTACACACCTCCTTTGAGTAGTCCTTGGGACCCTATTCAGATGGCGGCCCAGGCCTGGTTTAAGAAACTGCACGGGTTGTCGGCCCTGTAAAATAATTCGACAGGTGGTTTTAGGTCTGGAGTGTTCAATTCGTGAAACAGATAATCAAGAGGGAAGCGAAATGAGAAAACCGAAAGTCTTGTTTCTGTGCACGCACAATTCAGCGAGAAGCCAGATGGCTGAAGCGTTTCTGAGAAAGTTCGCCGGAGATCGTTTCGATGCGTACAGCGCTGGTTTTGAGCCCACCGAACTCCATCCCTTTACCAAAAGGGTGATGGAGGAGATCGGCTTTGACATGAGCGGTCATCAGGCCAAACCATTGAAACAGTTCCTCGGGAAAACTCTTTTGCGTACTTGATAACGGTATGCCAAAGGACTGAAGAGGAATGCCCGATTTTCCCGGGTACAAGTGTTAGATTGGACTGGTCTTTCGAAGATCCGGACGCATTTACCGGAAATGAAGAGGAGAAACTAAACAAATTTAGAGAGATTCGAGACAAGATAGGCGCACAAATCGAATCCTGGCTCAAGCAAGCACCGCCTACAAACCGCGAACAGTAGTCCGAAATGGGCCGAGGATCCATCGAGTTTTGAAAGTCCGTTTCGCAGTCCGAATTCTGATCTTGGTGCCACGTTCAGTCTTGCGGGGCGGACGGTAATCCCGAAATCGGCCCGACCGGGTGCTTGACCCATTGAAGCCGAAGTCGTAGATTGTATTCAATATCGACACGTTACTGATTTACGGGTTTTGGCGATGGTCTTCACTCGACTTCGGTCAGCACGCCGGCTTCCGTCTCACGGTTGTCAAATACGACTTTCCTTTATTCTCCTATTTCTCCTTGTTGTTTCTGGTTGTACCGGCGATGGTGACTCTCGGCAGGTTGATTTTGGGAAGACCATAGCGGTGGCCCGCCCAGAGACACCTTCAACCGGCCACAGACATTTGAGAATAGCAGTGGCAGCTATGGTGTCGCCGAAAGAGACATTCGTTCATTACAGGGAATTACTCTCATATCTAGGTGAGAAGCTGAATCAGGAAGTGGAACTCGTCCAACGCAAGACTTACGGCGAGATCAACGAACTACTGGGGAAAGGCGAGATCGACCTCGCGTTCATCTGTTCCGGCCCGTATGCGATGGAAAAAGACAAGTATGGGTTCGAACTGCTGGCAACGCCCGAGATCAACGGGAGTCATTTCTACCAGGCTTACCTGATAGTCAACAAGGAAAGCCCTTTCAAGGATCTAGAGGATCTTCGTGGGAAGACCTTTGCATTTACCGACCCGGATTCCAATACAGGTAAATTGGTCCCTGTCTATTGGCTCGAGGAGCTAGGGAAACGCCCGGAAACTTTTTTCAAGCATTCTATTTACACATACAGTCACGACAATTCCATTATGGCTGTAGCAAAGGGCATGGTGGACGGAGCGTCGGTAGATAGTCTGATTTGGGATTTCTACAACCGAAGGAACCCGGAGATAACGAACACAACTAGGGTGATACTAAAGTCGGGCTTCTATGGCACCCCGCCTCTGGTCGCATCCAAGACGTTGCCACCTCAAGTCAGAGGGCCAATCCGGAAATTACTCCTTTCGATGCACGAGGATGTCAAAGGCAGAAGCATCCTTGATCAGTTCATGATCGACCGCTTTATTGATCCCCGCGACGAGTGGTACAAAGGCATCAGAGAAATATCACGCAAATCCACATCTAGTCGAGGAAGCAGTCATGGGTATGAAAAGCCTTAGAAGCAGATTGCTCGCGGCTGTTTTTGCGCTTGTAATCGGAAGTGGGGTCCTCATATCTCTGTTGGTCACCCAACGCTATAGCGACACTCTTCTCACGGCAATCACGGCCCAAGCCGAAAACCTAGCCCATGCGGTCGCACTTGAGGCAACGGAGAAGATTCTTACCAACGACTTGGTGGCATTGCAAAAGATGCTGGAGCACCAGATGCGGAGTAATCCTTCTCTGGCCTACCTTTTTGTGTACAGAGATGGCCGAATCCTGGCCCACACGTTTAACAAGGGTGTTCCGGCTGAGCTGATAGATGCGAACCGAGCCCTCTCTCAGGACCAGGGACAATTGCAGAGAATAGTCTCGAAGACGGGCGAACACTATTTAGATATTGCCTGGCCGGTGTTCTCGGGCCGGGCCGGCGTGTTGCGGTTGGGTTTTTCAGAAAAGCCCTTTAGAGAGCAAATAAACAGACTCTGGATCCAAATGAGTCTGGTCACTCTTGGGATTCTCTTGCTGGCCGTAATAGGTAGCCTGATCTTCGTGCGGCGAATCACGTTACCTCTTTCTGAGCTTGCCCGCGCGACTCAGAAAATCGACAAAGGCGAACTTGACATTGTGGTTGATGTAAAGGGGCAAGATGAAGTTGGAACGCTGGCCGCTTCTTTCAACCAAATGGTCACACGACTGAAGGACTACACCCTCCGACTTGAGCAAAAGGCTAAAGAACTGGAACGAAGCCATAACCAGACAAGGACCTTTTGCGAGATTGTAAGTGAACTTGGTGCGTTGCCCACACTTAATGAAATTGGCCCGGCACTCATCAAGAGATTTCAAGGGATACTGATTTGCGAGCAGATGGCGTTGCTGGTCCTGAACGAAGACCGGACGGTGCTTTTTTCGGTGTCAGAGAATCATGTCCGGATGCTCAAAGACATGAAAATGATACAGGCTGCGGCGGAGGCCATCCAGGAAACAAATGGTCGCACTATCTTTGCGGGGTCTATTTTTAGCCCTCCCATGGTACCGGAGCCCTTCTCTTCGTCACCCCAACAGGCTCTTGTGCCGCTGAGGAGTGAGACACAACTCCTTGGAGGTCTTGTGATCGCTTGCCCTATGAATTGTGAGTGTAATCTCAAAGACATTGAATTGGTGGGTTTAATCTTGACCCAAGCGGCTGGGGTCATTAAGCGTGCGGTAGTTCACGAGCAGTCCGTCAGCGAATTCCGAGCAAGGATCGAAACCACGGCCGAATTCTGTGGGCTAATCGGCAAGGATCCCAAGATGCAGGTAGTTTATAGACTGATAGAAGACATAGCGCCCACTGATGTCACTGTCCTGATCCAGGGCGAGAGCGGCACAGGAAAGGAACTCGTGGCGCGGGCGATTCACCGGCAGAGCGAGCGAAAAAACGAGAGCTTTGTAGTCATTAACTGTTCGGCCTACCCTGAAACTCTGCTGGAAAGCGAACTTTTCGGGCACGAAAGAGGCGCTTTCACAGGAGCAATACGACAGAAGGCGGGGCGTTTTGAACAGGCTGACGGCGGAACGGTTTTTTTGGATGAGATCGGAGAAATCCCTCCCCAGGCCCAAATAAAACTTCTGCGTGTGCTCCAGACACACACGTTTGAGCGTCTGGGCGGCGAACGCAGCCTCAAAGTCGATGTGAGGATACTGGCTGCCACAAATAAAGACCTTCTTAGAGAGGTCCAAAAGAGCCTTTTTCGCGAAGACCTTTTTTATCGGCTCAATGTCATTCCGATTTTTTTGCCTACCCTCAGAGATCGCCCCAATGATATTCCTCTCTTGGCCGGTTACTTTCTGAATCGCTTTTCTGTAGCGCAGCGTAAGGATATCCATGACTTTAGCCCCGAGGCCATGCGGAAGATACTTGACTACTCCTGGCCCGGCAACGTCCGGGAACTGGAAAATAGTGTGGAACATGCTGTCACCCTGGCCAAAGGGAGTCGAATTGAAACCGCGGATTTACCCACGGCGATCCGCGGTTCGTCGATGCCGGCTCCGTCCTCGCCGCTTATCGTAGAAAACGAGCGAGCACTACTTGAAAGGGTGTTGGCCGAGTGCAAGTGGGAGAAGAAAAAGGCCGCACGTCGACTTGGTATGGGTCGCAGCACACTTTATTCAAAACTCAAGAAATACGGCATCGTGAAACCGACTCTGCAATAACGGGTGCTGAATGTCTCGCCTCCCTATGGACTGTGTCTCGTTTCGGGACACGACAACCTGCTATAATTTCGAGCTAATCCGCTCCGTTTTGCCCCGTGTTCAGATTCGGGACACATCTTCTGGCCGATCCCCTCTCCTCCCAGTCCTGCTTTAGCCTTCATAGTCCCGCTCCGCCTCGAATGGCATAAGGTTTGCACTTGCCTAACGGAAATTCCCGCTTTGGGGCACCCTCCAATGAAAGGACCTATCATCGTGATCGATGCTTATAAAGCAAGCCGCCGCGAACTGTGCAATCTGCTGGAAGCACACGATTACCATGTCATACCCTCGAATTCCTTGGCCGGTCTCCCCGGCCTTATTCGAGGGAGTTCGTGCCGAGCCGTGATCTTGGATTTGGACACTGTGCCTGTGAATAATCGCCACCTGCGCGATATCAAAAAGACCTTTCCAGATTTATACGTTGTGGCGGTTTCCGACCGCTCGTTCCATCCTGAGGCTGAAGGAGGCGATGGCAGCTTACATTTACGCTTGCCTCTGCAAACCGGTAGATCCCGAGGAGCTAGTCTACTGGTTGAAAAGCATTTTCCACACTGAGACAACTTCCAAAGATTGTTCTGTGCCTAATGAATGGAACGCCTTTCGTTAGCGTCGAAATAGCAATCATCAAACAAGAGGACAGAAGGAGAGGCAGCAATGAGTAAACCTGAAGATCCTATGGATAGGCGTCAATTCCTTCGTCTGGGAGGACTTGCCGGCGCCGGCGTCTTGGCTGGAACGGCGCCCGTTTACGCCTCGGAGCCTAATGCGGCGAACAAACAGGCCATCCGTTACGGCATGATCATCGATCTGAAGAGATGTGTGGGGTGCAAGGCATGTGCCGCGGCCTGCAAGGCTGAGAACCACACTCCGCCGGGTGTCGCCTACAACATCGTGATGGAGGAGGAGGTCGGCACTTATCCAGACGTGCGCCGCCTGTTCATCTCTCGGCCATGTATGCATTGCGCCACTCCTTCCTGTACGGTCGTGTGCCCGACAAAGGCCACATACATCCGCGACGATGGAATTGTAGCCATCGATTATGATCGATGCATTGGATGCCGATACTGCATCTCAGCCTGCCCTTACGGCGTGCGGGCATTCGATTACGGTCATAACTACCATGACAGCCCTACCGCTGTACGAATCGGAGCCGTCTCCTGAGTACGGCCAGAACAGGATACGTCATCTAAAGGGGAACGAATCGCCCAGAGGTAATGTGCGGAAGTGTCATTTCTGCATTCATCGGGTGAAAAAAGGCCTCAGCCCGGCCTGTGCGTCAACTTGCATCGGCAATGCAATCCATTTCGGCAATTTGAATGACCCTGATGCTCTCTGCACAGTTCACGGGGAAAAGCTCCGGTTTCTTCTGGCTACTCGCGATCATATGCGCCTGAAGGAGGACCTGGGGAACAATCCGAGCGTGTACTACCTAACATAAGGGGCGGAATCATGGAAACCAATAACAATGGAGTAAGTCCGTTGATCCGAGTGATCGGCTACATCGTGCTCATCATCGTGACTGCGGTAGGATTGTGGGAAATGGCGGCCAAATTCCTGAATGGCCCTATAGACGAAGGCACAACGCAACTCGTCACGTGGGGAATATGGGTGTCCGGGTACATCTTTTTCCTTGGCCTTTCGGCCGGTTCGTTCCTCATCTCAACTCTGATTTACGTCTTCGGGGTGAAGCAGTTGGAGGAAGCGGGACCTGCGGCCCTGGTTCAGGCCTTGGGGTGTCTGCTCCTGGGCGGTGCCTTAATAGTGCTGGACGCGGGTCATCCCGAGCGGATGTATAAGGTCCTGCTCTACTTCAATCCAACTTCCGTCATGGCTTATATGGGGTTATTTTACAACGTTTACATTGCCATCGTTGTTGCAGAGATTTACTTGGTCATGAGACCGGG
The DNA here is from genome assembly GCA_963828085.1 of uncultured delta proteobacterium. Classification (GTDB taxonomy): domain Bacteria; phylum Desulfobacterota; class Desulfomonilia; order Desulfomonilales; family Desulfomonilaceae; genus CAWBBA01. Next base: position 27,850 of record CAWHDO010000011.1, on the reverse strand, counting down.
ATTTGTCCGGAGTGTACAGTCGGGCAAGCGACCCACATGGCTGTACCGTCTCATGTCCCTGGGCAGCACTCGCCTGGACCGAGAAAGTTTCGTTAGAGACCGGAAATGGCTGATGATCTTGGGCATACTGGGAATACCCGCCGCAGTCATAGTCCACGGTGGCGTCGGCACTATCTTCGCTGTGGCCAAAGCCGCGCCCCAGTTGGTTAGGTGGGCTCTTTCCATTCATCTTCATTATTTCGGCTCTAACCTCTGGTGGAGCACTGTTGACCTTCCTGACAGCGGCCTTTGGCAAGATGCCGTCGTGAACGGAAGCTCAAGCTTGTAAGTTTTCTGGCGAAGTTGACAATCGGTTTCTTGCTTCTCGACGCACTGCTCATGTTTGCGGACATGTTCACGACGTCTTACACGGCCATTCCAAGTGCGGCCTCCACGGATAAGCTTATTCTCTTCGGCCCGTACAAGTGGATATTCTGGATTGGTCAAGTAGTCCTGGGCTTCGTGATTCCCTTGTTCCTGGTAGGCAGCCCAAGAACCAACAAGGACCTACGCTGGCTTGGTCTTGCGGGTTTGCTCGTGATAGTAGGCCTGTTCGGTGCCCGCTTGACACTCGTGCATTCCGCCCCAGATAAAGCCCCTATTCGACATGCAGTTGGGGGCCTACAACCATATTCGATATGCATACGGTTACGCCCCAAGCTCCAGCGACCTGCTGGTGATCCTGGGGATCTTTGCCATCGGCATTTGGATGATGCTGGGAGCCAGGAAAGTACCTCCCCATGGATGTTGAGATTCACGAAGGCGCACAGCAAGGAGGACAGGTTACCTCATGAAACATAACGCACGGAAAACCAGTAAGGAGAATGGAAATAAAGTGGATCGGCGCGACTTCCTGCGCTCTACAGCCTTGCTCGGCGGCTGCGGTCTCTTGGCGGGAACGGTAGCGCCAGTCTTCTCACGCTTGGCTCACGCTCAGCGCATGGCAGAACTGGACAAGGGTGAATACAAGTACCTTCACAACAATCCGGAGAACACGATCTATTCGACATGCCTCCAGTGTCACACAGGCTGCTCGCTCAGGTGCAAGGTGGTCGATGGTGTCCTCGTAAAAATCGACGGCAGCCCGATCTGTGCGCAGACGCGCCTCCGCAATTTGCCCTACGCAGGTGACCTTGCGAAAGCGGCACTAGAGGAAGGGAGAATTTGTCCCAAAGGCCAAAGCGGGATCGAGACGCTGTACGATCCCCATCGCATCATTAAAGTGCTGAAACGCAAAGCAGGAACGCCTCGGGGCGGCGGCCAATGGGTCACCATCGACTTCAACGTTGCGATCAATGAAATCGTTGAGGGGGGCGACCTATTCGGGGAAGGCCACGTCCAAGGACTGAAAGAGGTCTATGTTCTTCGTGACCGCTCGGTAGCCAAGGCCATGGCAGAGGATGTGGCGAAAATCAGGAAGAAGTCAATGACTGTTGAGGAGTTTAAAAGCAAGCACTCGGCTCAACTGAACACACTCATAGACCCAGATCACCCGGACCTGGGTCCCAAGAATAACCAATTCGTATTCTTGGCGGGCCGCATTCAGCCAGGCAGGGCCGAGCTTATGAGATGGTTTACCTCTGACGGCTTTGGGTCATTAAACTTCTTCGAGCACACGACGATCTGTGAACAAAGTCATCACATCGCTTACAAGGAAACTACAAACAACTGGCGAAACGGAAACTGGACGGGGGGAAAAGACCACATGAAGCCGGATTTTGGCTCCGCCCGCTTCGTCATTTTCTTCGGAACCGGTTTCAGCGATGCCAACTTTGGCCCACCGCTTCTCTCTCAACTCGTGGCAGAAGGTCTAGCAAATGAGGATCTTAAGATCGCTGTCTTGGATCCACGGCTTTCCCGTTCCGCGGGCAAGGCTCACTGGTGGATCCCAATAAAGCCCGGTTCCGACGGGGCCTTTGCGCAGGGAATGGCCCGTTGGATGATCGATAACGCCCGAATTGACCGCCGTTTTCTAGAAAATGCAAATCAGGCCGCTGCCAGGGCGGATCGCGAGACCGCTTGGAGCACCGCTTCCTACATGGTCAAGATCGAGGGAGGCCGCCCCGCACGTTACCTGACGGGCTGACGAGGTTGGAGTTGGAAGCAACGTTGAATTTGTCGTGTCACGTGGAGGAACACTCCTGGCAGTTAATCCTAACGACAAAGATCACGCTGTGGAAGGTGACCTGGAAGCTAAAGTGGAGAAGGACGGGATTGTCGCGCGGACCGCTTACGATCTGTTCCGCGATAGAGTCGCACGAGAAGACGCTCGCCCAATACGCTGAGATATGCGGGGTATCTCAGGATTCCATCGTCGACATGGCTCGTCGATTCACCTCGTACGGGAAGCAGGCCGCAGCGGAGTTGTACCGTGGGGCGGTGCAGCATACCAACGGCTACTACAATGGCCAGGCGATCATTCTCCTCAACGTTCTCATCGGAAACTCAGGCTGGAAGGGAGGCTTGGCACAGGGCGGCGGCCACTGGCACGAGTTCGGTGGGGCACCTGGGAACCCTTACGATTTCAAGGAAATGCACCCGGCACCACATTGGGATTTCGGGACCAAGGTGAATCGTGAGCGCGCCACGTACGAGGAAAGCACCCTATTTGCTGGCTATCCAGCTAAGCGTCCGTGGTATCCGTTTACCGGCAACCTCTACCAGGAAGTGATCCCATCAGCGAAGGACGGATATCCCTATCCCATAAAGGTCTTGTTCCTGCACATGGGGACGCCCGTCCTTTCTACGCCGGCGGGACACAAGCAAATCGCCATTCTCAGAGATACGAAAAAGGTTCCGCTGTTCATCGCTTGCGACATTTTGATCGGCGAAACTAGCATGTACGCAGACTACGTTTTCCCTGACACAACATATTTAGAACGCTGGGGATCGCCAGGCGGAGGCTCTCCTGCGATGCTAGCCGCTTTGAGCAAAGTGCGTCAGCCTGTTGTGGCGCCTTTGACGGAGACTATCAAGGTTGATGGCATCGAGATGCCGATCAATATGGAGGCGTTCCTTATTGCGGTCGGCAAAAAGCTCGGGCTGCCCGGCTTCGGCAAGGACGCCTTGGGACCCGGCAAAAACTTCGACCATCAAGACGACTGGTACCTCAAGAATGTGGCCAATATCGCAATGGGCGACAAGAAGGGAGACTCAGTCCCAGCCGCGGACCCGAAGGAGATGGACATTTTCCGCAAGGCTCGAAGGCACCTACCGAAAAGCGTTTTCGACGAAGAGCGCTGGAAGAATGCTGTAGGTGCCGATTATTGGCCCCATGCGGTTTACGTGCTCAACCGCGGAGGACGTTTCGAAGACTCGGACAAAATATACAAAGGCGACACGCAGGCTCACCCCTACTCGGGAATTTTTCAACTGTTCGTCGAAAGTGTAGCCAAGGGCCGCAATTCCATGTCAGGCCAACCATTTCGACGGCCTGCCGGCCCTGGAAGGGCCCAGGTTCGCGGATGGCAAGCCGGTTGAACAGAAAGAGGAATACCCATTCCGCCTGATCACCTTCAAATCGATCTTCGGTGGGCAGAGTCGCACCATGCCTACCGGACCAATGGTTGACCGAACTCTGGCCCGAGAATGCTGTCCTGTTGAACCGTGTAGACGCAGAGAAGTTAGGTCTACGTAACGGCGACCGTGTGCGACTAAGTTCAGCCACCAATCCCGACGGATCATTCGATCTGGGAAACGGCGAGATTCGCCGTGTTGAGGGCGCGTCAAGGTGCTTGAGGGCTTGAGACCCGGGGTCGTCGCGGCGTCCTGGCACTTTGGCCATTGGGCGAGCGGCTCTCGAGACATGACCGTTGATGGAAATCTGGTCAAGGGTAACCCGAGACGATCACGCGGCTTTGCCCGAATCCAGTCATGTTGGAGGACACTGTAGTACACGATGTCTGTCTTACCGACCCAATCGGTGGCAGTGCATCGTTTTATGACACCTACGTGAAAATCACGCCGATCTAGCGTTCAGGAAGTGCATCCCGGTAAATCCCGAAGATGCAGAACGGCTCGGACGAAAGGACGGCGCCCTCGTCAAGGTCCTCAGTGCTACCAATCCATCGGGTCAATGGGATCTGGGCGCAGGGAATAAGAATCCTCTGATAGAAAAAGTCGTGTTAAGACAGATCGTGCGTCCGGACGTGACGAGCTTCGTTTTAGGATTGTGCCATTCGGTAACCGGAGCGGCAGATACGACTATCGACGGTCAGTTGATCAAGGGCGAAGCCGGAAGAGCAGCCGGTATTCACGCTAACGCCGCCATGTGGATAGACCCAGATCCCAGTACATATGCATGGCCGAGCCGAACCGGCTCGACCATTGGAGGAGGCCCGGAAATGATTTCAACAGAGTCCTGTTGAAGTGCGCGGCGTTACTTGTTGGAGTTAGCATGACTTTAGCCGTAGCCCATGCGGCGGCGGGCGAGAATAAACTCATTACGATTAAGGGCTCAACCAGCATGGAGCATTTAATAAGGTCTCTGTCCGAAGACTACATGAAGCAGCACCCTGACGTCCAGGTAGTGGTGAGAGCACGCCGGAAGCGAGTTGGGCCTCAGGGACCTCGCAGTAGGGAAAGCCGATGTGGCAATGGGGTCTCGTACACTGCACCCCACTGAGAAAGAAGCACTGGGCAAACGCGGGATCAAGCTAGTTGACTTTCCTGTCGCAGTTGAAGGGATTGCCATTGTGGTCAACAAGAAGAACCCTCTTGACGAAGTCAGCGTTGGCCAGTTGCCAAATCTCTTCAGCGGGGATTTCACCAACTGGAAACAACTCGGCGGTCCTAACGAACCGATTCGACTCTTCATTCGACCGCCGACGATGTCCGGAACAGCAGAATTTATTCAGGATTACCTTTTGATGTCGAGGCCGTTTTCCAAGACAGCAGAGGTACGAGATTACTACGAACAGACTCTGGAAGAGGTCTCAAAGACCGAATGGGGCGTAACCTTTGCCCCATTCAACAAAGCTGCGTCGGCAAAAGTTAAGATACTCAGGATCCGAATGGCCGAGGAAGGCGCCTCGTTAGAACCAAATCAAGCAAATTTCAGCAAACGTGCCTATCCCCTCAGCCGAACATTCCATCTTTTGTATGATAGCGGTGCGGCGCCGAATGTCAAAGAATTCGTAGAATATTGCTGGAATCGGTGCCTAGAAGCTCTTCTGCAGAGTGCCCAATAGTCAATGCCAAATGCAATCTCACCCTGAGAAGCTGACCTTTTGCGGGCTTGAGCCTCGGGAAGGCGCTCGGTAGTCACGAGGAGCTTCTTCGTTCAAGGGGCTTCAACACAAAGATACCGTTTCTACGAGGTTGCGTTTAAACAGTGAAGAGTCATATAGATCCGGCGCGGACCCAAGGTCACTCAGGTCCGTGGCATCCCAAAGCGGACGCTGATTGGCTGTTGGGTGCCACTTACCCGGGTGCCGGGTCAGTGCTGATTTGGGTTCAAGTAATCTTGACCGTTTGAAAGCGAATTCGTATCAATCGCGGAACGGCGAAATTAAGGGTAAACTCTTCTTTTGGCTAGTGCAGGAAGCCCTGGCAGTCTCCCCCGTCGTGGGAAAAGAAATCACATGCAACCCCCGGGCATCCCGCCACAATATGTATGGGATACCGGAGTAATGTGCATACTCAGGTTCCGTAATATAAGCGTATTGAACAAATATAGGTCGCTAGAATCAGGACAGGTCGGGTTAAGTCTGACAGTCTGCTAGCCACTGTCTGATTTTGGCATCAATTTGGTCCCTGATTTCTCTGAATTTGGCGAGTTTGTCTTCCTCAGAGCCTGTCGCAGCCTCAGGATCATCAAAGGGCCAGTACAATTGAATGCAGGGATCGGGAAAAGCCGGACAGACAGCCTCCGCGTTGGAACAGACAACAATGACGAAGCCAAAATCGTACCCCAGGAAGCCGTCCACTCCTTTGGAGTAGTGACCTTTCATACTAATGCCCTTTTCCTCCATGACCCTTAGCGTCAAGGGGTTTATCGGGCCTGGCCCCAGCCCTGCGCTGAACGCGTCGTAACGATCTCCCGCATATATCCTAAGAAACGCTTCTGCCATCTGACTTCGGGCGGCATTACTTGTACAAATGAATAAAACACGGGTTTTGGTCATTGTTGTGAACCCTCACAAGACAAATTTTCGCTCCCTATAACATGCCTTCCTTAATGGCGCATCAAAAAAAAAGTTTGGGTATGCACTTGGCTCACCCTGCTACTGTCCGGAATTATGCAGCGGTCTTGCCATCTTGAGCCTCTTGGCACAGTTGATGGATCGAGGGGGTCGCGGTAGGGACATCAGTTACCTGGCACCGACACCGCTACCAAGCAATTTTATCGATAAACATATTTCTAATAACTTGAACATTCCTTCTTAACATCGGGGTGTGAATCTCAAGACAACTCAATCGACCTGCCTGACGGTACACAGGGTAACCGAAATCCCGAGCCGGGTGTCAAACACGCCGGTTGTGCGGGAAGAGAACTTTCATAGCGCAGTGCGCTTATACCTCATACCATGCTGATGGAGGTGGCACCCAATGATCGATGCTCGCAAACGGAATGGACTGTCAGGTGCGCTGCCGTTGATGTGGTTGGTGGGATCGGCCATCCTGGCCTTATCTCTACTGGTTCTACAGGCGGCTGAGGCGGCACCCAAAGCGGAGGAAGCGGTTACCATTAACGGCGCAGGGGGTTCATTCCCTTATCCTCTCTACGCCAGGTGGGGTGACAATTACTCGAGGAGCATACTCAAGGAAAAGGGGAGCATACGCTTCGGACTGAACTACCGAGTAATCGGGTCTGATGGCGGAATCGCTCAAATAAAAGCCAAGACTGTAGACTTCGGGGCGTCGGACGTGCCTCTCAAACCTGAGGAGCTGGACAAAGCGGGCCTCACCCAGTTCCCAATGGTGATAGGAGGCGTGGTGCCGATAATCAATATCTCGAACCTAGGGAAGAGAAGATTGAAGCTGACTCCCGAACTTCTCTCCGAAATCTTCCTCGGATCGATTACCAAGTGGAACGACCCCCGTATCATGGCGCTGAACCCTGATTTGACAGTCCCCGATGTGGATATCACCGTCTGTCACCGAAAGGACCAGTCAGGGACCACCTGGATCTTCACCAGCTACCTCACCGATGTCTCGCCTGCCTGGAAAGAGAAAGTGGGGCGCGGATTAACGGTGTCATGGCCCACCGGAGTCGGAGGAAAATCAAACGAAGGAGTTGCCCTGTCAGTGAAGAAGACCGAGGGCTCCATAGGTTACGTAGAATTCGTCTATGCTAGCAGGCAGGGGCTCCCCTACGTGTCGCTTAAGAACAAGTCCGGAGAATTCGTGGTTCCTTCCACCGAGACCTTTCAGGCAGCCGCGGCGCACGCTGATTGGTCCGCCACTGCCGGATTCTACATGGTGCCAAGGGATCAGCCGGGGAAAAGTAGTTGGCCTATCGTAGGTGCCTCATATATTCTGGTGCGCAGAGAGCAACCGGATGCGGAAAAGGCAAGAGCCATGCTCCAATTCTTCGACTGGTGCTTCAAGGATGGGGCAGATCTAGCCGCTCAACTTCACTATGTGCCGATACCCGAGGAGGTGTAGGGTCTGGTGGAATCCGCCTGGAAGAAGGAAATCAAGGCAGAGGGTGGGGCTTCCGCAGTCTGGAAGTAGGGACTCCGGTTTAGCGGCCTCTGGGAGCAAACCAGCGAGAGGTGGCTTTCTCCAGCCGGAGGCTCCGCGTGATGCCTCTGCGGTGTACCCTCGCTCGAGATAAACAGTTGCGCTTGCTCCCGTGTATTCTCATATGAACGATTACTATTCTTCTTTGTCGATTTTGAACGTGTTGAAAATGATGTTAGTCCCGACCATCCTTGCACCATGAGCCACGGCGTCCACGATATCGACTTCGCTCCATCCTAGAGACCGAAGCCGGTCCATATCTTCCGCGGTAACCGAGTGAGGATTATCACAGGACTTCAAGACAAACACCAAGAGTGCCTTCTGTTTCTCATCCAAAGGAGCCTGCGTGGGATTGGCCTGCATGGCGGCTATCTGTTCCCCGGTGAAACCCGCTTTCATGAGAAGTCCTGAGTTGAGGTTTTGGCAGTACGGATTACGGCAAGCCTTGGAAACCAACATACGTACCATGGCAAGAAACGGGGTGGTCAACTTTGGATGCCCCATGTAGTGCTCCATGATCTGCAGTTGGTTCTCAAGAAGGGAAGGGCTGACTCCGAGCATTCGAGCATTGTTGGGAACCCTTCCAAACATCTGCTCAACTTCCGCATAAAGTTCTGCGAGTTTTCCTTCAGCCTTTTCCGGTGGGGTCGTCTGAATAAGGGCCATGATGATTCCTTTCCAATGAAGTAAATAGTGATATGTAAATTTGGTGCGTCACTGAGGCCGTATACCGCATTTCATACGTCACCATTTCGGGGAGAAATGGTGGGACAGGCATCCTGCCTGTCGATCAAGAAATGACAGGCAGGATGCCGTCCCACCGATACAGTGGCCTCGAATCATCTCTCATTGTCTTCCAGTCGGAGGATATGTCACCTTATTTATGAAAGCGTGTGCTTATTGCAAATGCCAAAATTGTTGTCCGATTTGCGATAGCCATACCGTCACCCCGGACTCCGATCCGGGGTCCAGATTCTGGATTCCGGCTCCTGCCCCGGACTCCTGTCCGGAGCTGGCCGGAATGACGAGGGGGAGGCCCGTGGGCGGGCTTCCTGAGTCTTCGACTCGTTTTTCCAATTGGACACTATTTTTGGTAACTGCTCTGGGTCGATCAACTCTCAGTTCGCTCCATGTCTCTTTTCTTGTCCTCATACTCCTCTTTCCCGATTTCGCCCGCTGCATAACGCCTGTCCAAGATCTCCCTTGCCGATTCGGAACGTCCGTTCCAAGACGAGTCGCTAGGCGTGCGGGAAGAAGGGCCGCACATCATCCACCCCATGCGTCCCCTCATCATAAAGAAGCAAAGAGCCATCATGATTATCATGGCGACAGGGATTACCCACCACCATCCCATCCCACAAATGAAACCGTCGTATCCCCACATCTGAATCACTTCCTTTCCGGAGTTCAAAGCGTTTTCTTGTAGCTGCTTTATTCACCCGTTGGATTTGCCTTTGGCTGGCATACGAGAACATTTCTCTCATCGGTTTCGAATGTGCACTTTCGTTCGAGAAGCTCTTTAAGCCTTTTTCGGGCCCGATGCAGTCGCACCTTAACATTCTCGACGGTTATTCCGAGAATTTCGGCAATCTCCCGATGGCTGAATTCCATCCTGTCGGCCATAAGAAGGACAGTTCGCAACGATTCAGGAAGGCGGTCAATTTCGACCTGAACGCATTCCGACATCTGGTGCTGCTCGAATGCCTTTTGAACCGACTCGTCCACAGCGAAGTCCATCTCCTCCCCCTCGGCGCCCTCAGTCATGAGGAATTTGCCCGCCTCGCGGAAATGGTCCTGACACAGGTTGTATGCGATGCGAAATACCCATGAAGAGACCTTTGCCGGGTCCCTGAGGTCACTGAGGTGGACCTGAACTCTGGCAAACGTCTCTTGAGTCAGATCGTCGGCGACCCATTCGTCGCGGACAAGGCCCAGGATAACTCTTCAGACTCTGACGTAGCATTGATCGTAGATCTCCCAGAAATCCATTTCCCCAACCTGCTCGAGTCAACCACAACATGACCTATCGGATTTACTTTGGCACGGCGATGCGCCCCCACCGATCATACCGCGGATACTATTCATTATGGTGATCCGCGCGCCGTTTTTGACTTGATCCGCGATCTCCGCGTTGCCTCTCGAATTTCTTCAGGAGTCAACCCCGCGGCTTCTGTTTTTCCCAAGAAATGCTCAAAGCAGGGGACACAGTTCGCCGCGACCGCGGAGCCGATACTTACCAGGAGCTTTGTCTTTTCGTCCATTATGAGACCTCCTTTTACAGCTTTTGTATATAGGACGAAAAAAGGCCGCAAATGGTTACACATCCCTGTGGGTGCCCCCAACAATATTGCTGATGTTATTAACGGAATGCCCTGGATTACGGTAGACCAAACTATTCAGGCGTCTGTTCAGGGCTTCTCAGTCACACAACCCCCATCACCAATGGCTGCGTCACGGCAGCATGAAGCGGCTGGGAGGGCAAGTCGGCGGATATCTGGCGTGTCCCCTTCCGCCACAAGCTAGAATCGCGGTGATCAATTCCCTGCAATCCTATGGTCCCGTCACCGTCACCACCAACGGCGGGACCGTGCCCGTGGTGTCGTCCGTGATGGTGAAGAATCCGGACTGACCGAAGCCGGTGACACCAGCCTGGGGAGAACCATCGGAGACAGAGGTCACCTCGTTGGACGTGCCGTCAGTGAGCGCGGCGGGGATGGTGTACGTAACGGGGATACCATCAGGGCCCATCTGCAAGTTGGCCAAGGTTCCCCTGGTCGGAGTGAGAGTGATGGAGATGGTCGGCGGCAAGGTGTGGTCCGGATCCACGATGATCACCGCATACCATGCTGCGCCGGCGTTACCGTTGGGTGGCGGCCATGTGAGCGCAGTGAGGGGAGTGTCGATCGGCTGATGGTACACGCCTGGGTTGGATGGAAACGAGTGCTTATCGAGCAGCTCGAACAGGAAGAAAGGCTTGCGAGGATTGCTGCTCTGCGCCTGACTCAGCGCTTGCTGAACCACTATCGCTGCTGCGGGCTGATGCCAATCTCTCTTCACCTTCTCCGTCAGCATGTACCGCAGGCTGCGGGGACTCTTGAAGATGGGCTCCGGCATTGTAAAGGGGCTCTCACCCCTGAACAGATTCTCCACCTGGAATCCCACATTGACGAACCCACCGACAGTCTGGTACGTCTGATTTACCTTGTCGTGACCCACGTCGTACTTGACAACGAACACCCCGTCCCGTGACTTGAGTTCCGCGCCGGCATTCCAACCGTAAACCCTGTTTCCTATGTCGAACTGGTAACCCGTCATCTTCAGACGAAGGTCAGGGCCTCCATTCCACAGCTCGTGGGAATACCCAGCCTCGAAATCATAGTTCGACGGACCATACCTGAATGCGTTCCGGATCACGTTGCTGTTGAAGAGTTGCCCGTACCAATTGAAATTCAGATCAATGGCGTCACTCCCGCCGACAAGGGCTGCCATTTGAAATCCGAAACTTCCCGATGAATACCAGGTTCCACCTAAACGAGAGGTATCGTAAAAACCATTTACTCCCAACAGGGTATTGCGCCTTCAGGAGCGTGCGGTATCCGCCCTCCAAACGACATATCCACTCTGTTATTGAAACTGCGTGTCTTCCAGAAATCCTGGAATTCCGTGTGAGCCTCTCCGAATATCATGGAATCCGGGCTCAAACTGAAGGGCAACAGATAATCCGCGGTGAAACGCCCTGAGCTGACCCTGTTGTTGCCGAAATCGTACAAATAACCGAACTGAAGATTGGGAATTAGAGGCAGTATGCCTCGGAGCATCCCTTCGGAGAGATAAAGTGAACCCGATCCTCTCAGCGCCGGTCGCGGAGCTTCCAGGCAGGCCAAGAGGATTCGACGGAGCAAGATCGAGCCCCCCGCTCGATAATCCTCTGAGCATCGAGGGAGCGCTGTACCGGGGATGTCTGAAGACCCTGTGCCCCTACTGTAGAAACCAGAAGAAACAGCAGCAGCGCAGGCACGACCCAAGAGAGGACACCACAACGACAACTGCGGGAGCCCATGACCATACCTCATAATGTACAGCATGCCTCTGAGATGGCTGGGAGACCCTCCTCCGCCGAAACAGGATGCGGGGAACAGCCTTCTCAAGAGACAATCACAAGAAAATAAAGAAACCAATAGGTTATCAATACACGCAAAACGGCATTTAGTCAAGGATATTAAGCACTGAACGATAACCATTCACTCACGAGGGGCAAGAGAGGATTCTGAGCCCCAAGGGGGCGTACCATCAGTAGTCCCGCCACGGGATGGAACCCGTGGAACAAGATACGACCTGAATGTCTGAATTGCTGACCCTGAAAGGGTCGACCGAACGTCACTATTACCGGCGGGATCAATGGGACCCTTTCAGGGTCCTTTTGGGCAGGGACTGCTTTTCCGTGGGTTCCACCCACGGCTACCGTTGGGTCGCCCCTGCGGGGCTCAGAATTCAGCCTTCCACCAGGTAAGTGAATAGTTACACCGAAGGTGGGAGCAGAGGTTCCCAGGCATGTCATTGCGAGGGCGGCAGCCCGTGGCAATCTCACACATCCCATCACTGGAGATTGCCAGTGGGACGGGCATCTGAAACTGTCTCAAAATCCATGTGGTTCGCGAAATCGTGACACGATCTCGCTTGAGGCCCGTAGCGCTCCCCACATTTGCGGTACCGGCTTCTGCCAGGTAATTGCCGATAGCCAAAGTAGGGGCGGGTTTCATGCCCGCCCATCTTAAGCTCTTCCGACCAAGGGCGGGCATGAAACCCGCCCCTACCAACGCATCGTGCCACGGTTCCGGCATATCTGCGAGTTTTGAGACAATCTCTAAATCGCCGGGCTATTATCGGGAAGTCCCTCCGGGACAACTAACCGGCCGGAAATCGATCAACCGTATTTAAAGCCTATGGGCAAGATGCTTGTCCCACCGACACAATGGCCTCGTACCATCCTTCGCTGCTTCCAGGAAAATGTGCCATACGAATTACGAATTGGAAATCATAGCAAGAGAATTTTCTTCTTGCTTCACGAATCTCTTTTCTTTCAATACCGGAATATAGCGGCCAGGTGTCTGTCATCAGGCACATTTTCCGGCTCCACAGCATACACTCTGCCTCCGTTCAGAATGGTCTGAATCGCCGCGGAAATCAAGAAGATCTTCATCACCGGCTTCGGCCTTGTCGTGCAAATGAACCGCATCGGTATCAGGGTCGAATGATCCCCACCGCTGCACTCCGATCGCCACAAAGAGCACATCCACTCGGCCGCGCGAAGACTCCCTGACTATGCCTTCGAGATCCTTGGAAGTTCTGCCTGTGCCGGCCAATCTATCATACTGATTGACTGCGTCTTGTTCTTCCCTCTGAAAGCGAGGCTCGATGATGTTCCATGCCTGCCTGTGCAACTGTTGTGCGGTCAGGCCCTCAGGGTTTCCGGGGATTCCTTCTTCCAGCAAATGCGGGTACGTATTGGCTTCTCTATAAATAGGGAAGAGATACTCGACCCCGGCCAGCACCAGAGGAGCGTGCTCGTTCCCGATTAAATCATGCAAGCCTTTGTCCACTTGCCGAAGGTATTGAAGGATGTTCTCTTTGGGGTCATCGGGCGCGCCCCCGTGGCCGTGAAATACAGGGGCTCCCTTTCCTGTCCCCCCCTGAGGGCGGGCCGGCGACTGAAGCAGTTTTTCAGGAGTATCCAACCGCAAAGCTTCTTCAATACCCTGGGGGACGCCGTCCAAATCTACCTCGTCGACACTATAACGGGTCCCTTGCAGGAGCCTCACCTGGTTTTGACTGAGTGCGAGCACGTAGAATCGCCCATCTCCGCTTAGGAGTGGAAGCATGGGCTTTATATGGAACCGATCTGCCACAACCACCAACTCCTCGAAATTGAATGGAAGATTGTATTGCCGGAAACCTTCCACCGAAAAGAAGGCCGCCAGTCCATCGCTCTGGTGGGACCAGAACAGACTATCTTGTACCAGTGCTTGAGCCGGTTGGAGCAACTCCTTAGCATTCGGGACGCGAAGACCGTTATGGAGCAACTTCTCCTCGGCCAGCTTGAGCAAGTTTTTGAACCGAATGGGATCCTGTTGGATTTCTAGTCCTCGTCTGTGCGTAGGCATAAAAATCGATACGCAAGGACCTTCACGTCCATCCATCAGAGCCCTCAATTCGTCTGCGTTCAAAAGGTTCATGTTTCATGCTCCTTTCTCGAAATGAAGATCAGCCAATCCAATCGATCGTGCCGGCGGCATTAGGAGCCGTGTCTCGGGTGGTATCATCCCAATCTACCCCCTGGCGGCTTCCAGTTCTGCTAGAATATCAACATCTTGGTTCTTAGCGAACCTCCTACAGTGACGATGCAAATCAAGACCGCAAGGCACGGATGCTTGTTGCAAACTGACTCGCGATGCTACATCTCCTCGACGATTTCCCCGCAGGCCGTTAACATTGGAGTTACATCAAGCGAAGTTGTCCGACTATAAGTCGCCCGTCTCGTCCGAACCCGCGGCCGGGTCCGCCGCGGCTGTTTCCTCGGGACAAGCCGAGCACAATTCGTCCCCTTCGGGGCTAAGCCGTAAGAGACCCCTCCGAACCGCCTCGCGGTTCGCAATCAAAACGCTCATTTCCTCATCATATTTTTCTTTCTGTTCGGGTCCGGCCTCTTCCAAGTCGGCTTCGAATTGCGCTATCCGATCGTCACATTGCTCCACCATGGCTTCAACTCTACGTTCATATTCTCCTTGCCTTTCCAATTCATGTTCCCCCTTTCTCTCATTCAAGAAACGAGTGACACCGCTCTCGTGTGTAATTACGGTGGTCTCGCTCCCCGCCCCTGCGCAAAAGACGAGGCACCTCCCCAGTAATAATTTAATGCCCGGTCACGCGGATGTCAAAAGCGCTTTTTGCACGAAAGAATTCCTTCATCTCTGGCGAAGCAGCTTGTCTTGAACGAGTCCCAAGCCTCAGTAGAGTCGTCATATCGCTGGTTTTCGTCATGTTCCGGCGAGACGCCAGCCCTGCCATCCCTTCTGAAGCATAAGTCAAGATTCTACGCCGCTTAATTGAACGGGAATTCAAGAGGCTGATGCTTCTGTTGCACGCAGTCATGGCGGCTGATATAATAATTGTATTCATTTGATGAATGGAAAACACTACCGGGAGGAGGAGCAACAAATGAGCAAGATTGGCGAATTGTACCAGACCGCTGACTGGAAAACCGAAAAACATGTGCCGGTAATTGAATGCCCGGATGAAGTCACTGCCGACGAGATGTTCGAAGTAGCTGTGGCAGTGGGGAAGGATGTAGCGCATCCCAATACCACAGAACACCACATCAGATGGATTCAGCTTGTTTTTAAAGCTGAAGGGGAGAAGTTTGCCTATCAGGTCGGCAATTTCGAATTTACCGCGCACGGAGAGTCGGTAGACGGTCCCAATAACGGGCCCGTGTACACGAATCATTCGGTGACAGCGAAGCTCAAGATCAAGAAGCCCGGCGAACTCTTTGCCATCTCGTATTGCAATATTCATGGGCTGTGGGAAAGTGCCAAGGCCGTGAAGGTGAAATAAGGCATCACTCTGCATCCGCCACCCAACGGCTTGCAAGGCAGCGGCCAGTATGGGCACGGTCCAGTATTTTTCTTGAAACTGCCGGTCCATTTTGCAGGAGTTGAGAGTCATTTGGTGCCACGGAAGTGCCGAAGGCTCATCCGTGCCTGGCCAGAGGCTAGCTAGCCGCAGGCACGGATGAGTCCCGCTCGAGACGGAACACATCCGTGGCACCAGTCCCCGTCGCGGCACTGCGATCTCCCGTTGAGACTACCAGGTCATGGAGGTTCCGGAGGGGACCGTTCACATTCAAATCAGCCCCAATCTCGCATCGAGCCACGCCTGCCACATAACTTTAACAAATCACTATAACATGGCTTAAATACGTTTTCTTTTGACATAACTATCTGAATTGTGGTAATGTCGCGATGAGGATTCTCCCGGCCGACAGAGCCGCGGGAAACATCTTAGGCACGTTGAAACTCAATTTTGAAGTTTCGCCCCGTCGGAGTTGGCATGAAACCTCCAGCACCAACATATAGATCCACGTTATTGATCTCCTTGTTTCTTATCGCCAATTGCGGCCACGTGTGGGCCGCGGGGTCGGCAAATATCACTTCCGTGAATGTCTCCCCGGATCTCAAGGTGATATCGATCAAGTGCGACGGCCCTATCGGCAAACACTCGGCGTTTGTGATTCCAAAGCCCCACAGGCTTGTGGTGGATATCGAATCCACGGGTCTGGGGAAAATTCCTGCTCGGATCAACGTAGGGCGGAAGCCCCTGAATGAAATCCGTGTCGGATACGCGAACTCGCGTGCCCGAGTAGTAGTAGATTTCGGGGACCATCCTGTCCCTCCATTCAAGATCGAGAAACAGATCAACGCCATCCTGGTGAACTTCGGAAACACGGTTCCTGCGCCGCTGCCAGGCGCAGGAGCTAACCTACCGCCGAAGCCGGCCCCCCAGGTGCAGAGAGTTCCGGTTCAACCGAAAGCCGTTGCTTCAAGTCCGAGCACTCCGAACGCCGCCAGTTCATTGGTTACCGTAAAGACTGCGGGAGTGAAGGACGGTCAGGTATTTGTTGAATTGGCCAACAAGAAGGACGTCAAGCGCACGTACCGGCTTGTGGTGGATTTAGACATGGAAAGGCTTCTGGTTCGACAGGCGAGCGTCAGTGACAGCCAGGGGCATTTGAAACGGTTCGATCTTACTGCGAGTAAATCCAACAATGACACTTCCATACAGTCCATCAACTCAGACGTGGGTCCCCGCAGGACAGCAGGTCCCACTGCCACACCTTCAGAAGGCCACCCTAAATTCAAGTGGGGCATCCAGGCCGGTGAAAAAAGACCACCCGCGCCAACGAAGATGAATGCTGGAGTGCCAATACGTGTAGAGCGATTTGAGCCCCAGCCATTTCAGCGCACTGTGGCTGCCGAGGAGCGGTGAAGCGTTCGGAGCACTTCGCGTTTATACCGTTGCTCGATCATAGAGATTCCTGGGTGAAACTGACCAGTAAACACGGGTTGACCCCTTGAATCCCTTTAGCTCAAATCCGAGTCGCTGGAGAGAAGAATTTCCCGGCTCATCACGGAATAGGCACTTGCAAGACAACGCTTGCCGTCATAGACTTGTCCAGTGATAAAGAACTTCAAGGACAGCGAATCCGAGAAGGTCTTTAAGCGGGAGCATTCCAGGAAGTTGCCGCAGGCTATTCAAGGTGCGGCACATAGAAAACTTGTAATGCTCCACGCTGCTGGGTATCTTGAGGATTTGAAAAGCCTCCAGGAAACCGTTTGGAAGCGCTCAAAGGTGACAGGAAAGGACAACACAGCATACGAATCAACGATCAGTATCGTATCTGCTTTGTCTGGGCTGAAGGCAAAGCACACGAAGTGGAGATCGTTGATTATCATAAAGGATAAAGGCCGATGACAAAGAAGGTATTGCCACCAGTCCATCCGGGAGAAATCCTTCTTGAGGAATTCATGAAACCTCTCGGGATAAGCCAGAATCAGATTGCCCACGATCTCAAAGTTCCTCCGCGCCGGATAAACGAAATCGTTCGCGGCAAGCGGGGTATTACCATAGATACCGCACTGAGGCTGGGGAGGCACTTCGGCACCTCGGCGGAGTTTTGGATCAACCTCCAGACCCACTATGAACTTGAAGTGGCCGAAGACAACAAACTGACGGAAAGGGTCAATAAGGAAGTAACTCCCCGTGCGACGGCTGGGTCGGCCGCTTAGGAGCGCACTGTCAGAGACAGTCCAGCCGAATATACTCACATCAGCCGAAAACACGGTTCAAAAACCGCATCGTTCGCATCTGCCAATACGCCACATTGACAGGCACGAGGTTTCTGGGATCGAAATTCGCATTCTTGATTTTTCCAAAGGACGAGAGATAGTTCACATGAGAAGCGACCGAAACAGGACATCCCTTTGCATGAATGTGTCTTGACGACCGATACCGAAAACAGTCGATAAGAGAGCCGAAAATCTTCAGGATCATATCATTGGACTTGGTCTTTGTAGCATCGACCTCCGCAGTGGTTTTGTAGCACCCCTGAACCTGGACCTTTTCGCCGTTGATATTCCCTTGCCAACTCGTGCAATCTCCCGCGAATATAACTCTTTCATCAGGAGCGAGGTTTAGCGGCGCTTCCACTTTTCCCACCACGTACCGCACCTTTTTCATCTCCTGATGCACGTGGGGATAGTACTGCTGAATTATGTGCATCGACTCCTGAAGCGCTCCCGGGCAACCACCCCAACAATAGTCCCTGGAATGCTCTTCCGGGAAAGTCCCGACCGTGCAGCTCAGGTTGCTCTCTTTGCCAAAGTATCGGTCAATATGTTCCATGCAGAATTCGAAGGTCTTTGTTTTGTCTCGCACTTCTTCCAGCGGGAAATCCCCGCTGACTTCAATTTCATCGAGGCTCATCGGCCCGTAGCCTCTTTCCGCGGCAAAGCGAAGATGAATCAAATCGCGGGGTTCCACGTGGACCATGTGGCAGCCAACTGTGTCAACCGCGCATGAGTTCACCCCCATGACTATGGCACCCATTGAAAACGGCGTGGGCGTCAGCATCATCTTCTGTCCCGCGGTGATTGCATCAATAGCTATGAAACTCGGCTGAATGACTTCTTGAAGGTCGGCTATTTTATGTTCGAGGAAGCTGTTGTGATCGACCAATCTGTGGCGATCATCCTGCAAGCCGATGAAATTCTTTAGGCTCAGCGTCAGTCGAGTCCAGGGATGGGCCTTGAATTTCGGCAAGTTTATGAGGAAGTCAGACTCGACTATGGGTTTCGGGACGAAGATCAAATCCCGCAAGCGCCCCTTACGAGCCAGTTTCACCGGGACGTGTTTGGCTTCATCAAGGTAATACGTCTTCACTCCATGCTTTTTCAGAATCTCAATATAATCGGCTTTCTTGAAAGCGAAGCGGGTCGGTATGGTGATACCGCACCTCTCCCCGACGGAAAGTTCGCTTATCGCCTCCCCTTTCTCTCTGGCGGCCAGGATTGCGCCCTCGAGGAATTCTTTGCGCGTAAAGGCATGAGGAAAGAGTTCGGGGTGGGCGATGACGCAATTCGGCTTGAGGAGGGTCTTCCCGAAAGGTTTTGCACCGAGTTCCTCCATCCCCTCCTTGATTATGCCCGCGATTTTCGCAGGATCGTAATCATCGCACCTCATGATCAGGACCTTGTGCTTCATGGCCGTCCACCGCCCCTTTCTATCGGTATGGCTGCACCGATGGTTTGAGAAGGCATCAAGAAACGACGCATCGGTCTAACGCTTGTCCGCGGTCACACCGACGCGATACCCGGCAAATCAGGTCCCATGTTTTTCCAGCCAACAGACGAGTCCCAAGATGGTCCAGATCTGTCTGTTATTGTCCTTTTTCCCCTGAAGGTGCTCGTCGAGTAACCCGCGGCAGTAGTTTTCGTTTAACATGCCAATAGCTTTCAGTCTTTCCGGGGCAAAGTATTCGCCGAGGAAGTCTCTTAGTTCGTTCCTTATCCAGAAGGGGAGGGGAGGAGTGAACCCCTTCTTCTTCCCCTTGCGAATCTGAGGCGGCAACAGATTGCGTGCTGCTCTACGCAAAAGCAGTTTTGTCTGGAGCCCCTTGGATTTGATTCTCGGAGGTATCAGCGCCACCCGCTCCACGAGTTCGTGGTCTAGAAGGGGCACTCGCGCCTCAAGGGAATTGGCCATAGTCATGCGATCAACTTTGACCAGATTGTCATCCAGGAGAAAGGTCTTGGCGTCCACGTACAACAGCCGATTGAGCGGATCTGCATGCTTTGTCTTGCGGAAATACTTATCGAAAACTTCAAAGCTATCCCTCAACCCCATCTGTAGCCAATCCGGCTTGCACAGGTCCTTCTTGTCCTCTTCGCTGAAGATAACTTTCCACCAATAATGGCCGCGCTCCAGGGGGAGGTCTGCGCCTGAAACGAATCTCTTGGCCTTGTAATCGAAGCTGATCCGCTCCATGGAGGCAGGCAATGCCATGACCATCGGATTGATCAGCCCCTCCCGGAGCCATCGAGGGATCATGGTGAAAAGGCGGCTGACTCTGTATGCCACGTGGGTTGGATATCCCGCAAACACCTCATCTCCGCCGTCCCCAGTGAGGACCACCTTCACATAACGTGCCGCCAGTTGCGAAACCAGGAATGTTGGAATGGCTGAATAGTCAGCGAACGGCTCGTCGAAGGAGCCAAGAAGCTCGGGAATGGATGCGATCATTGCTGGACTGGCCGTTTCTTCCAGATGATCGGTTCCAAGTGTCCGGGCAACGAGCCTGGCTTCTGGCGATTCGTCATACGATTTTTGGTCAAAGCCGATGGTGAAGGTCCGGAAGGGTATCTGGAGCTTGCGAGCCATCACCGCGGCCACCATTGTAGAATCGAGTCCACCGCTCAAGAGCGCGCCCAGTTCAACATCAGAAATCATCTGGCGGCGAATTGAGGTTTCAACAAGCTCCAGGATCTCTCTTTCGTAATCATGCGTTCCCGATTCCTCTTCACCATCCGCGGGCAGCGGGATGTCCCAGTACTCCCGGATTTCCAATCCGTCCCGCGAACAGGTTAGAACGCAGGCTGGCGGAAGCTTTCTTATCGCAGCAAAGGCCGTAGACGGGGTGGGCACGTACATGAGCGAGAGGTAGTCGTACAGGGCCTGGTAATCGGGCCTTCTGCTGACTGGGGCCGCAAGAATTGCCTTGATTTCGCTGGCGAAATAAAATGATTGGCCTGGCTCGTACGAATAGAAGAGCGGTTTGATCCCGAAGTCGATCCCGAGCCAGGAAAAGTGAGCGCCGATTCGAGTCCCAGAGCGCAAACGCGAACATGCCATTCAGACGCGTGACGCAATCCTCTCCCATCTCCTCATAAAGATGGACTATGACCTCCGTGTCCGACCGGGTTCGAAATCGATGACCTTTGGAAACAAGTTCAGATCGTAATTCCAGGTAGTTATATATCTCCCCATTAAAAACTATCCATATTGTCTCGTCTTCGTTGGTTATGGGCTGGCGACCTCCAGGGAGATCTATTATGCTGAGCCTGCGCATGCCCAGGCCGACCGGTCCTGACACATAATAACCTTCGTCATCGGGCCCTCGGTGATTCATGGTCCGATTCATACGCTTGAGCAGGTGACGTTCCGGTTCAGCTCCGGGATCAAGGAGAAATATACCGCAAATTCCGCACATACAGAGGGCTCTACTCGAAGCTCTTAGTCGCGATCCCGCAGCCGGAGCAGCGCGAACTGGTCAAGGATAAGGCCGAAGAAAATAATGTTGATGCCGCCGGCCAGAAACAAGACGGTCCCGCCAGAGAACTGGGCAAAAAGGACAAGGTTTCGGATGGTAAGAGCGATTCCCGCCAGCACCATCACAAGTCCGGCCGGGAAAAAAATCTTATTGGGATTTGCCATGCTTATTATACGAAGTATGAACATGATGAACCGAAAGCCGTCGCGGAAAGGATGTAGTTTGCTTTCGGTGTGGGCCGGCCGTCGGCGGGCTCGAATGGGGACAAAACTCACATTATAGCCGGCCGTTATAAAGCTCAGTGTTATCGTGGACGGGAAAGAATAGCCATTCGGGTAAATGTGCATGAATTTGGTCGCCAGATTGTGCCGAAACGCCCGGAACCCTGAAGTTAAATCCGGAATTTCTTGTTCCGCAAGAAACGAAGCAAGCTTGCGCAACACAAAATTGCCGCTGTTCCTCAAAATAGATCCCTCTTCCGTGCTGAAAGAACGAGCCCCGACCACGAGATCATACGTGGTCAGCCTATCCAAAAGTGCCGGCAATTCTTCAGGGTCGTGCTGTCCGTCGCCGTCAATAATCGCGACCAATCCACCGCGAATGGCACGCAACGCTGTCTTAACGGCTGCGCCATTTCCCTTGTTTAGTGGATGTGAGATCACCTCAGCGCTGGCGTTTCGCGGGGTTAAGGCAGTGGAGTCGGAAGATCCGTCGTCAATCACCAGGACTCTGGCCTCGGGCAGGTTCTTCCTGACTCCCCGTATCACCTCCCCAATGGTCTCCTCTTCGTTAAATGCGGGAATGACCACAGTAATCTGCTTTTCCTGCGCCTCCGTGCTGGTCGGTGGTGGTGGGTGTTGACTGGTCATGATTCCATGCTTGAAATACCATTATCAGATGCCAGTGTCAAAATTAGTGGGAACAGAGCCGCGGGTGGGATCTGGTGGCGGTGCAGGGACTTGAACCCCGGACACTGCGGATATGAGCCGCATGCTCTAACCTGCTGAGCTACACCGCCATACATCGTTGAAAATAGCATTCGGCATGCCGTGATGTCAAGACGATGAGACGTGTAATGGCCGCTGTCGCCGACTCTCCGGATCTGTGGCGTGGCAGTAACTGAAATCCTCTTCCATTCAATGTTTGAAAGGGTAGGGAAGGAGAAATTTGCGCTTATGCTACGAAACGTCATGGGTGCCGGCGAAATGTATCCATTAGGTTCCGCAGGGTTTATAGTTTTGCCGTTTCAGTGGTACGAAAAAGAAAAGCCGGTGTGTCCTCATCTGGAAGACACACCGGCATTTTTTGCTTAGAGCCGTTGAAAAGCTTATAAACCCAGTCTGGATTTAGCCGACTACCTTGGCATAACCAATTGTTTTTAAAGCCTGCTCGATTTCACCAAGACTCGCCGGGTCATCTATCGTGGCCGGGACGCTGTAGGATTCCGAGTCGGCTATCTTTCGCATGGTCCCACGCAACACTTTGCCTGACCTCGTTTTCGGAAGCCTTTTGACTACAACAGCTTTCTTGAAAGAAGCGACGGCGCCTATGTCTTTGCGAACCATTTGAACCAACTCGTTAATGATCTCGTCCGGTGAGCGATCGACACCCGCCTTGAGCACTACAAAACCCAATGGAAGCTGACCCTTGAGATCGTCAGCAGCACCGATCACCGCACACTCGGCAATGTCCGGATGGTTCGACAAAACCTCCTCCATGCCTCCCGTGGAGAGTCTGTGCCCCGCGACGTTGATAACGTCATCAGTGCGCCCCATGACGAATACGTAACCGTCCTCATCAACGTATCCGCCATCTCCGGTGATGTAGTACCCTGGAAATGGCGCCATGTAGGATTCGACAAACCTCTTGTCATCATTCCATAAGGTCGGCAGGTTACCGGGTGGGAGCGGAAGCTTCACCACGAGAGCGCCGCTTTCGTTAGGCCCCAGTTCCTGTGCCGTGAAGGGGTCCAATGCCTTTAGATTGTAACCCGGCATAGGCATTGTCGCCGACCCGGGCTTTATAGGAAAGAATTCCAGGCCCCTGAAGTTGCCGCAAATAGCCCACGCGGTTTCGGTCTGCCACCAGTGGTCGACCACCGGCCGTTGGAGCAGTTCGGTACCCCAATGATAGGTGTCCGGGTCCAGCCTTTCACCGGCGAGAAACAGCGTCTCAAACCTGGAGATATCATAATTTTTCAGATATTCTCCTTTGGGATCTTCTCTCTTTATTGCCCTTATGGCGGTAGGCGCGGTGAATAGGGCTTTGACTCCGTGCTGTGAAATGACGCGCCAGAACTGGCCGGGATCGGGAGTGCCCACCGGTTTTCCCTCGTAGACAATCGTTGTTGCCCCCGCGAACAATGGACCGTACACAATATATGAATGGCCCACGACCCAACCGACGTCAGAAGCGGCCCAATACACCTCACCGGCGTTGACGTTGTAGATGTGCTTCATGCTCCACAGGAGCGCCACTGCATGTCCGCCATTATCTCGGACAACTCCTTTGGGTACTGCGGTGGTGCCGGAGGTATAGAGTATGTATAGGGGATCGGTAGCAGCGACGGAAACACAATCCGCCGGATCGGCGCTGGATTCAAGTTCGGTCCAATCAAGATCCCTCGCCGGTTTCATGTCCGCTTTGGCCTGGGGCCGTTGGTATATGACGCACTTTTCAGGCTTCGGCCCTGCAATTTCGATTGCCTCGTCCAGCAACGGCTTGTACGGGATGACTCTTTGACCCTCAATCCCGCATGATGCAGAGAGAATCACCTTAGGGGACGCGTCATTGATGCGCACCGCCAACTCCTTCGGTGCAAAACCGCCGAACACCACGGAGTGAATCGCGCCCAAGCGAGCACACGCCAGCATTCCTACAAGGGCTTCTGGAATCATGGGCATGTAAATCAGGTACCTCTGTCCCCCTTTTCGACACCCAGGCTCTTCAGGAACCCCGCTGTTTTTGCCACCCTTTCTTTCAGTTCCGAGTAGGTCGTTTTCTGTATGGTGTTGGTTACAGGGCTGTCGTAAATGATTGCGGTTTGATCGCCTCGGCCCCGAAGCACATGACGGTCCACGGCATTGAAGCACGTGTTGAGCATTGCTCCAGGGAACCATTTAAGGAAGGGGGAATTCGACTGATCCAGCACGCGGTCCCATTTCTTGTCCCAATCGATTTCCTCGGCAGCTCGTCCCCAGAAAGCTTCCGGGTTCTCCAGGGACTCTCTAAAAGCCTCTTTGTACGTCATCAGTCTCCTCCAGAATGCCTTTGAGATCTTTGTATTGACGCGAGGCGGCCGGTCACATGAACGCTTGTCAAGCAACCCCCGCCTTCGAGATTTTGAGCGGCATTGTGTCGAAATGGCCGGGTCACCCCCTAAATTGGGGGTGACCTCTCCATGCAAGAAGGCATGGCGAAGTTTGAGGGTGGAGGACTTCCTCCGCCACTGACATTCGTGGCTGTCCCATCGCCCGAATGACTAACCTCATCGCTTGCACCAGAGCCGACGCCCCCTTTACTAATGGAGCATCTGAGTTTATTGCAATCTCGGTGCCAATAAGTGGCGCAATGTACTATCATGGATAATGGCCAATGATATTATAATGTTGTTGCTGACAAGGTGTTTTGGCGCCTAGCCGCGATAGCTCACGGAAGCCCCGCAAGTGGTGGTAATACACCCACATAGAAGGCCAAGGATGTGACTAATCACTAAACATCAACCAGTTACGGTAGGGTGGCTACACCCATTCACCTCGAGCATGCTTGGGCGGTTGTCGCCGTTCAAGTTCAAGCATCTTCATGTGGTGTCTAAGAGCGTCTCGAGATACGCCAAGAACCCTGGCCGCTGCGGAAACGTTTCCGCTGCAACGCCTGAGCGCTCCGACAATCATCTGCCGCTTTGCCGTTTCCAGGGCTTCGTTCAGGTTGTTCCGTCCCGACGCGCCCCCTGAGGAAAGAACCTCGTTTTCGTCATTCAACTCGTCAGCCTTTCTCTTCGGAATGCTGATATCGCCTGACTTGATTGCGTGGCCACGACATAAGATGAGAGCCCTTTCCAATACGTTCCTGAGTTCTCTGACATTACCGGGCCACTCGTATCCGGCAAGAGCGTTCAGAGCAGAAACGTCCAGAACCGGAGGGACGGATCGTCCCAGTTTTACGGAAAGGCCTTCGAGCAGATCTCGCGCCAGGAAAGGGATGTCGTCTTTCCTCTCGCGCAGAGACGGCACGCGGATTACGAAAACGTTAAGTCGATAATACAGATCCTCTCTAAACCTGCCTTGTTCGACTTCACGTTCCAAGTCCCGATTGGTTGCTCCGACTATCCGAGCGTTGACCTGAACGGTTTTCTCACCTCCCACGCGAGTAAACGATTGGGTGTCGAGAAATGTGAGGAGCTTGGCCTGAAGCTCCTGCGAAAGTTCACCCACCTCGTTGAGCAGGAGCGTCCCGCCTTCTGCCATCTCGAGCAGCCCGCGCTTTCGGCCGCGAGACCCGGTGAAGGATCCCGGCTCATGTCCAAAGAGTTCGGACTCAGCGATGGACGCAGCGAGAGCCGCGCAGTTAATTGCGAAGAACGGTCCGCCCGCGCGCCTGGAGTGATCGTGGAGATACTTTGCCAGATAGTCTTTTCCGCTGCCGCTCTCGCCCAGTAAGAGGACTATGCTTTCACTCTGGGCTGCAAGCCGCGCTTGCTCAAGAGTGCCTTCCATGAGCGTGGACCTGTATCGTCCTGCCGACTTTGGCCATCCCCGTTCCAATGCCTTTCGCTCAGTAACGTCACGGGCAATGCCACAGATACCGATCGTTTCCCCTGAGGCATTTCGCATCGGAACCCTGACACATTGAAACGTCCTGGGGAATCCATGCGTTGTCAAATTGTAGCTCGCCTCCACAACCTGTCCACGGAGCACACGCCCCTCGAGGTCCGTGACGTAGTTGGCCTCCTGTGAAGTGAAAATCTGGGCCGCGGTCTTTCCTATGACCTGAGATTCCTCCAGGTCCAAGGAATTGAGGAAGGCGGGATTCACATGAGTGAACACCAGGTCCCGATTCTTGAGAAAAATCAGATCCTGGGCGGTCTCGAACACTGCCCGGAACCGCTCCTCGCTCTCAGACAATTGGATTTGAGCCTGTTTACGGTCGGTTACGTCTTCCATGATAGCCTGAACCCCGTCGATGCGGCCGAGATTATCCCTCGTAGGAACCATCTGGAGTCGCAACCATACCGATTTCCCCCATTGGCTGGTATAGGGACATTCGAAAACCCGGGGCCCGGATTCCATACAGCGGCGAATTTCGTCAGAGATTCCGGCCTCGACGAGTGGCGGGTGGGCGAGCATGTTGATGACTCTTATTTCCTGAGCCGATGATGAACCCAAGATAGCTAAGAGATTGGAGTTTACCTGCAGGACTCGGCCTTGCGAATCGCACCAGATGATGCCCAAAGGAGCATTTTCGAGCAGCATTCTGTGGCGCGATTCACTCTTTCTTAACTTCTCTTCAACATGCTTCCGTTCGGCAATCTCACGTCTTAGTTGCTCGTTTATTTCGGCGAGTTCCGCGGTGCGTTCCTCCACTCGATGTTCAAGTTCGTCGTAGGCTTTCTGCAACGCCTCTTGGGCTTTCTTGTGCTCGGTGATGTCACGGTGAATGACGATGCTTTCACTTATGTTACCCTCCCGGTCACGCAAGATCGCAGTCCTGAGTTGGATATCGAGTAGTTTACCTTCCTTGGTCATGCGTTTAGTTTCAAGAAGCACTTTTTCGCCTTCGAAAGTCTTTTGCCATGCGGCGAGAGTTCTCTGCTCTTCCTCGGGAGGGACAAAGCCTATTGATCGACCCATGATTTCTTCCTGAGACCATCCATAAAGCTGGACAAACCCATCG
Source organism: uncultured delta proteobacterium (assembly GCA_963828085.1). GTDB lineage: Bacteria > Desulfobacterota > Desulfomonilia > Desulfomonilales > Desulfomonilaceae > CAWBBA01. Next base: position 852 of record CAWHDO010000011.1, on the reverse strand, counting down.
TTTGCATAGGTAGCCTTCCCCTGGGGGTCGTACGCAACCACTCCATCTGGAATAGACTTTACCAGGTTGGAATATCTGGCTTCGCTCTTCTTGAGCGCTATTTCCGCCTGTTTGCGATCCGTGACGTCCCGCGCCACCGACTGGAGTTCGACGAGCATCCCCTCAGCGTCGAATATTCCGTGGAAAGTCCAGTTTACCCATCGGAATTCCGCCGGAGGCAGGATGATCTCATGCTCACACTTAAGAGTGGACTGGGCGGGTCTCAGCGAAGCCATCCGGTTTCGCAGTTCCAGGGCCAGCTCATCAGTCATGCAGTCGAAAAAGTTTGTGCCAAGTAACTCTGCGTCGGTACGGTGGAAGAAGAGGCAGTATGCTCGGTTTACGAAGGTCAAGTTCCCGCCGGGATTGAATCTGGCTACCGGATCTGTCTGATCTTCCACAATCCGTCGATACCGGCCCTCCGGCTCCTCCCAGGCCCGCTGGAGTTCCTTCGCACCTTCTAAAGCTCGGTTTTGTAAACGGGAGCTTTCTCTACCGCAATTGCCCACGCCTCGGTTGTGTTTGACCTCTTCGGCCTCGGCTTCGGGTCTGGGTGTGAAAGGGCAGGTGGTGGTATCCACTGTCTCCTCCCCGTCTGTCTGTGCCTTTACTCCTGCTTTCGGGGCACTCATGAATTCTTCTCCGGAGTATTGGGGAAGCTGGGTGACGCGGTCTGTCATTTCTTAACACGATATCACCGTCTTCGCACACTGACAAGGATGGGGCATCCGTTTAGACAAGGGCAACGCCCCCAATGCTCTGTGCCGTCAAGGAATCCATCTTCCGGCCTCACCGGCCGCGTGGTATCATAGC
>CAWHDO010000010.1:0-22099 GCA_963828085.1 uncultured delta proteobacterium | reverse complement strand
ACAGATTGGGCTTAAATTTTGCCACGAGCTTTGCCCCGAATATCGCGCCCACTAGCGCACCAACACCGAGAACTATAGCCACTGGAAGATTCACCACGTCCTGGTAGATCTTGAAAATCGCGCCAACCAGAGCCATCCAGACGAAGGCGGCCATGGACGTTCCTATTGCCAGCTTCATAGGCGCCCTGAAGAAATAGATAAAAGATGGAACAAGGGCATACCCGCCTCCCAAGCCGATGATTCCGGTGAGGAAACCGATTGCTGAGCCCAGCAGAGACTTAGACACAAACGTGCCCGGCATTTCGTTGTTTTGCGGAGGCGGCGTGGTGCCCAACAAGCCTTCGTACAACATTCTGATGGAAACGATGATAAACGCTATTCCGATTATCAGGTCGATCAGCTCTCCGTACATTTTGATGTAGCCGAAAACGAACGAACCGACGATCACCCCTAAGATCCCGCTCAGACCGACTTGCAGCGCTGTCGCCAGGTCCACGTTTCTCATCATGAAGTGCTGTATCGCCCCAGAGCCTGCTGTGAACACGACCGCAGTGAGCGTCGTTCCAACAGCGAAAGCCGGGTCGAAATTGAAGCCAAAACGGATCACAGGCATGATCAAGGCACAGCCTCCCGTGCCAAGCAGGCCGCCAATAATCCCTGCCAGAAGGCCGACCACGAGATAAACGATGTAAATCATGGCTTTACCTCCTTCCTCTCTTTTCTCGGCGTTGATCTGATGCAATGGGAATCACAAAGACCGACGAGATCCGTAGGCCAGCGCACAGACCTGCGCCTGTCCGCATGTTGATTCCCGATTTCACCAAGCCCTCCTAACTTGACGGTGGTTCTCAACTCATGGGTGATTACTGAGCCTCTCACCCGCAACAACTCCTTGATGGTCCTGGGTTGACGGCAACTGTGATGGTATGGCCATTGGCCGACTCCTTGATTGCTGTCTTGACTTTTTCCACCTCTGCCGAGTCGAGGTTGGTGTCCATGTTCTTTTCAATCCCGAGATCATAGAGGACCACATAAGATTGTGCGCGTATGCCGACGTGCTCTAGCATGTGTCGAGCGCATCCCACCGGACAACCGTCGACAGCGATCAGGTGAGAAGCATTCTGGGCTGATTGGACGAAACTCTTAAGATGTGCTCCAACAGCGGCTAGGCAAGACATCTTCCCAAACCCCTCCCGCGTCAGCTCGACGGCCGCTTGATTGGCAAGTTGCCCCAGGTTGGATGCACCGGAGCACGCCAAGATCATCATGTCCTTATTTTCCGTGCAGCATTCTTGAGTCATGTCTGATTCCTTATCTTGTACATTCAGCTAATTTAGGAGCCATTTCTTATGGCTTTGGTAATAACTAAGGGTATTGAGGATCGCCTCATATCGGAAAATGGATTGCCTCATGCGACGGATATCATGCAGAACAACCCCGGTGGCCTTGTTCTTTATGCCCCGCAGCCATCGCAGGACCGCAGATATCACCAGCGGGATCAGCAATTCCCGGCCCAACATGACATGGCGATGACAATGATGAGACCAATAATCAGCACCGCCAGTTGCCACAGGTTAGACGTTTCTTCTTGTCCCATCTGATCGATCCTTCCTTTCTGTTGCAACCACCTCGGCAACATGTGGCCAGCCCTTTTCGGCTTTCGTCAAATGGTGAAACAATGCCCGCGAGCAACCCGCATTTCTTCACGATCAGCCATGTTCTCCGCCTGGCCTGCCTTAGGCTTTACCAAGTAATTCCTTTATCTTCTTCACCGACGGCACGGTGCCCCTTGACACAATCTTGCCGTTGATCACCAGGGCCGGGGTGCTGACAAAGCCGTACTTGGCCATCTCTTTGATATCTGTTACGTGTTCTAAAGATGCGGGAAGGCCCATCTCGGACAACGCTTGCTTTACGGTTTGCTCCAGTTGATTGCACTGGGAGCATCCCGGACCGAGAACTACAATGCGCAATGATGTTCCCAATGCTTCTTCGTACGGTTGGCCCAGGAATTTTCTAAACTCCCTGAGGAATGCCGTACCATATTCTTTTCTCGCCGAACCTGCGATGTAATTCTTCTCTGGATAACCTCTCCAGAAGGAGCATCCTGGATCTCATCGTCGGTCCTTTCAGCATGAGACTCGGCAATTTCTTCAATTGCCCCCTTCAATCCCATGAGACCGATCTTGTCTTCACCAACCCGAATTTGAGTAAAGTCGTCAGCCATTTTCAACTCACTCAGCCATACAGCTAAAACGCGAATCCAATGCTGGGAAACAGGGCCCCTGCGGCAATGTAAAGCCCCACCGCAGGCGAGGAGGGCCCCTGCGGCCTTCTTTAGCACCAGGTTAGCGGCATGCATTCGCGTGGAACCAATGAGGTGCCTGGCCGCGCCCGCAGATGTGCCGACCGCGAGGATCAGCAAGCAATGGCCGACGCCGTAGAAGAGCATCATTACGCCACCGAAAAGGCCCCTTTCAGCGGAATGACGCTTACTATCAGTAGCAGAGCCGGGCCGGTGCAGGGAAGAGAAACGAGGCCAAACATGAAACCGAACAAGGCGGCCCCCAAGAATCCGGTGTACTTGGGCAGCTTGTCCTGCGAAATGGGAGCTGAATATGGAAAATGTCCATAAAATGGAGCCCCAGCAGGATGCAGATAAAGCCACCACATAGACCATGTACTCGGACTGTAGGAACGGAGCAGCAGCCAGGCCCACGGTGAAGAGAACGGCCAGCTCCACGCTGAAGCCGAGGATAAAGACCAGCGTGAAAAGAAATGACTTCCACGTGGTCATTTCTTCGTCCATGCCTCCGATAAATCCGATCAGCAACGGGACCATGACGATGACACAGGGATTCAGGGCAGTTAATGCGCCGCCCACGAATGAACCCCCGGCTGCCAGCCAAATGCTACCGGATGAAACCCACTGCTGAACTATCGCAAAAAGAGATTCCATTGTTGTCTCCTTAGTTCAAAATTGTGTCGCTACAACTCTGTCCGCAGCCAATTTCCAGGATTGGGCAGCTATTTATGTCCGACTTTCGGCAGAGAAGGACCCTGCATTCCCATGGGCGGCATGGGAATCAAGGAATCCCGTTTACGCCGCCTGCCTTTCATCGACGAGCCGCTGCCCGGATATCGCGGGAGGGGCCTGAGGGGCAGCCGCCTGAGGGAACTGTCCAGGAGTGGCACCTTGCCGCTCGGATTGATCTCGGGCAGGCCCATCTTGGCGAAAACCTATGCGATCTGGTTCCGCTCAAGTGTTCCTTCATTTCTGAAAAATTCCTTGCCGTCAGGCGTCAGGAACACTTGCGTCGGCATCATTCTGATCACGGAAATCTCGCGACAAGGTCTTTGTTGGCGTCCATGTCCACGGTCATGACGATTGCCTTGCCCTGGTAAGCCTGTTCACATGTCTTCGAGAATCGGCTTCATATATTTGCAGGGTATGCACCAGCCTCTTCCGAATTCGAGCAGGACGGGCACCTGTTTGCGCCAGAGCGCCTGCAGATTGATTTTTGGTTCTGCCGAAGCACTTGTTGAAATGCATTGTCATAAGAGGCCATCATGAGGCCCAACACTACGGTAACACACAGCTTTCTCATTACGAAAATCTCCTTTTGTTTTAAATCTGAGTCGAATTCGTTCGAGCTTTGATCTTCATTCTTCTAGTTTTGTCTTCCTCTAACAGCCCTGTTGCGGCACCGAGGGGCGCGATGCCGGCGGGCTGGCTTTTACGGGCGGAGTTGGCGGTTTCTCTCCAGCACCGGAAGGCTCCGGCTGCCTCCACGGGATAGTCCTTCCGGCTCCATTCGATCCAGCCGCCGTCGTACACGGCTGCTTTCGGATAGTCGAGCAGCCGCGCACCAAGGTAGAGCACCGTCCCGAAACAGCCGCTCACGCAAGAGAAAACCGCATTCTTGTCCGGTGTGATACCTTTCGAATCGAATATTTTCTTGATTTCATCAGCGGATTTGAACTCTTTGTAATCTCTCCCAACCAGAATTTTTGGAAAGAACAGGCCGATCGCCCCTGGGATGCGTCCCAGTTTTTCTGATTCTCGGCTCATCTTTGTCCCCGCGTGTTCTTCGGGCCTCCTGGAATCAACCACCACGATGCCAAGCTCCTTGAAACATCCCATGTATCCGGCCAACTCATCCCCAGTCATGAGCCGATCTCGCTTCAAATCAACTTTATAAGACGTCTTGTCAAAGCGAGGTGCTTCGGACGTCATCGGTCTTTTTTCAGCCATCCATTTGTCTATTCCTCCATCGAGGACAGATACTTTTTTGTGCCCCAAAAGCTCCATAGCCCAAAAACACCTGGTTGCCGCCGGAAAGCGGTCGGAGCGGCTAACGAAGACAACGTGATGGTCAGAGGAGATGCCGTTCTCTTCGAAAAACTGAATCAGGTCCTTCACCAGCAGCATCTCCTGAATGCCGAGTCTCGTCCCCTTGATTGCATCAGTGGTCATTCGTATGGAATTCGGGATGTGCCCCTTGGCGTAGAATTCCTCCCCAGGTTCAACGTCCTGCCTGTCAACGATTCTGACGTTTTGATCCTTCAGGTGGTCTTGCACCCACTGAGTCGTTACGAGAAAACCAGCGTTCGGGTATCCTCCGTTTTCAACAGCCCGTGCAGGTGATAGCATCGCCACAAGGACCACCGAGATCGCGACCGCGATGATCGTGGAATGCTCCCGCGCTTTTATCGACATTAAAGCCTTTCTCTTCATTTTGACCATAACTCCCTTTATTTCAATGGATGTTTTCATCCGATTTGCACGCGGCCAAATCAAGTGACCGCGGTCGATCATCCGGCGAACCCCACTGACATTGGGCAATGGGAAGAATCCCTCACAATTTCGGGACTTGGAAATCGCCACGTGGACTGGGCACACGTGGTCTTCCCTGGAATTGAGGGAACTCAGCCGGCGTTCTTGAGTGGGTATCAGATCAAGAGAATGAGGTAAGCTCAAGGGGACTGGAGGAGTAAAAAGGCGTGCACGACACCATTCTATTAATGGCGGGTCACCACCTTTGGCAAAATGATGATCCGCAACATTTGGGAAGAAAGATTCATAGCACACTGATTTGGCTTGGCATTGAACTTTTTGGAAGCGATGAGTCGGATTTGAGGTGATTGCGACCCGGGGAATTACCGGACATTTTTTGTGTTTCTTGCAGCAACATTTGGAATTCCCATCTTGGCTCCCAGCATTATCCCAACTGCTGCCGGTGACCTCTCCGGGGCCATCAGATGAAATGATCCCAAGGGCAACGGGGTCAATTCCAAGAGCACGGAACGGGCGAAGAATCACATTGGCGCAGAAGAGCCCCAAGCCACTGAATATATGGACACTCATCACGAATGCCATGGCCAGGCGTGCTGATCTTCTGTATAAATTGATTCTCTTCATGTTCCAATTCACCGCGGTCACTGAGTGTTGCCCTCTTCTCGCCGTCCGAGTCTTACTGAAAACCTTGAGTAACCGTCATTTGTCAGCGCTCTTCTGGACGGTGATCCGCAACATTTCGCTGTGCCTTGAAAGCCTTCCTATCACTGTATCCCAGCGCAGTCAAGACCGGATTTGAACCGCTTTGCAATAAACGGACCTGCGCCTGAGCATTAGAAGCCCGTTTCTCAGAAACGACGACTGCGCCGGGTGCCGCTAGCCACGCGTCACCGCCGGAGAATCCCCGTTTGATTAGTATGGGTTTCTTCGGCGGTGACATGGTTAACCTCATAGCCCTTGCCAGGCTTGTAAAAAAGACCGTTCTCGTTGTCGCTGACTGCGCTACTCAAGAAGTGAGCCATTTCAGTATTTCCGACTCCTTGGGGACCTTGCCGGCCACCTTCACCTCGCCATTTACGACAACACCCGGCGTCATGAAAACCCCGTACTTGCCGAACTCTTTAATATCCTGGACATACAGCACTTCGGCGTCCAGGCCCTGCTTCTTTACTACGTCCTGAACCAGGTCGTAGAGTTTATGGCATTTCGCTCAACCTACACCTAAGACTTCTACTTTCTTCATCAAATCCTCCTGTTTATGGAGATCGTCTGAAAACGATCAGTATTTTCGTATCTAAAAGAGCCCCTATTCTTTGGCCCCATGGCTTTCAAGATACTTGACTCAGTTCAGGGTTAGCCGTTGAACCCTTGGCCGCCATCTTTAGCGGCGTCATACCTTCACTATTAACCGCATTGATGTCGGCTCCTCGGTCCAGCAAGAGTTTCACAACGTCAATTTTGTGGTACAAAGCTGCGGACATCAATGCAGTCGTGCCTATCCCACTTCTGCCATCAAGGTTAACCCCTTTGTCCAGCAGGAGTTTCACAACATTTGCGTGTCCCATCATGCATGCAGCAAGCAGCGGGCTCATTCCATGTTCGTCCTTGAATTCTATATTGGCGCCACGATCAATCAGGAGCTTCGCCAATTCAAGCTCTCCATACATGGAAGCATACATGAGAGCCGTCATCCCCGTCTCCCCCTTTGCGTTCACGTCGGCTCCTTGCTTGAGCAAAGTCTGAGTTAGCTTGAAATCGCGATTCTGAGCCGCTTTTACGAGCGCAAGCCCCTTGTTTTCATCAGCCAAAACGAAGGTGGCGTGAATCGCACAAGAAAAGATCAGACATAATGGCGTAATGAAAGAAAGTTTCCTCATAAGGTACTCCTCTGATCATAAAGAACTCCCCGGCAACTCATGCCTGGAGAAATTTGCCTCTGAGGTTCTCCGCCCGAGACCCGTATGCCACAGAGCGGAACGCCCCGACAGACGCAAAGATCAATGCAGCGGAAATCTTCAGGACCAATTTTGACTTCACTGACTTCGTTTTTAGGAGGCTATTGACCATGATGTCAAAACTCCTGTCACGCTTTGTTCTTCGCTTGCCCTTAACAGAATCTACAAGCGTGACCGGCAATTCCCGCGAAATTAATCAACGAACGCCCCGAAACCCATTCTCGCAATAGTTGACAACACGCAGACAAGGGACACGAAAACGAAGGTTATCTTGAAGCCCATGACGCTCATGCTCACAGGACAATATTGAACAGGTAACCCACGATGATTATCCCTACGGTGACCACTCCCATGAACACAGCGATTAGGCGTGGCTTGAGGACTTTACGCAGGATGATTGCTTCCGGCGTCGAGATAGCGATAACAGCCATCATGAATGCCAAGACCGTGCCGAATGCTGCTCCCTTAGAGAGCAGGGCCTCCACAATCGGGATAATTCCCGCCGCGTTGCTGTACATAGGGACCCCGATCAATACGGCAACAGGCACCGCCCACCACGCTTCCTTACCCATTATCCCCGCGAGGAAGTTCTCGGGCACATAGCCGTGGATGCCGGCTCCTACGGCAATACCAATCGCCACATACGGCCAAACTTTCAGCACGATGTCCTTTACGGCGTCGATCCCGAACCGAATCCTCTCCTCCCAGCTAATATGTTCTTCTTCGATTTCAAGTTGCGCAGTCGCGGGTTTGTCGGCAATCAGCTCCAGCACCCAGTCTTCAAGATATTGTTCCATGTGAAGGCGACTTATGGCAAACCCGGTGATCAAGGCAATCAGGAGCCCTGTTCCCATATATAACCCCGCGACCTTCCACCCGAACAAGCCGAAGAGAAGAACAAGAGCGACCTCATTCACCATGGGAGCGGAAACGAGAAATGAGAACGTGACCCCGAGAGGCACTCCTGCGGTGACAAAGCCCATGAACAGGGGCACGGCGGAACACGAACAGAATGGTGTTACGACGCCGAGCAATGCGGCCAAAACATGCCCCGCGGACTCGCGGTTGCCAGCCAAAATCTTTCGTGTCCGCTCGGGCGTAAAAAAAGACCGAATTATCCCGACGAAAAACACTATGAGGGTGAGGAGCAGTAGCACCTTGGGAACTTCAAAAATAAAAAACTCCACTGTGGCCCCGAGATGTGTGCCCTCCCGGAGAGGAAGAGCGTGATAGGTGACCACGCGAGCAAATGGTAATAAATTGTCATAGACCAGCCACCATGCTGCCAACAGAACGATGCCGGAAAAGAGATAAATGATCTTCGACCGAAGCGTATCGCTGAGACCTAGAAAGGTGGCGGCTCGTTCTTCTGATGGGGCTGCTATCTCAAGCCCGCGCGAATCTGGGCTAGCAAGCTGGGCCAATTCGTTATTGGAATTCATGTTGTCCTCTTCGATTCTCTGATTTGAAACCCTGTCGCACCGTTATCCTGGTGGCGCCAATTTCAATAAACCCTCGACAATCGCGAAACCCGTCGCTGTCTGCTTCAACGCTCAACCTCAAGGGATTCATGCTACCAATACTGCCCGCTGGTCTTCGAGCCTCTTGATCACGACGCCTTCCACACATCGGGCAAAATCGACAGCGCAAGGCATGGTCAATCTGTACATAATCTTGAGCCCGTCTCGCCGGTCCCCGACGACACCCGCCTTCTTAAGTAGGGAAAGGTGCTTGGAGACGTTGGAAATCTCAGTTCCCACGTGTGTAACTATGTCGCAGACGCACATTTCGCCATGTTGCAGGAACTCGACGATTCCCAAACGAAGGGGGTGCCCCAGGGCCTTGAAAACTTCTGCTTTTAAGCGGAGCCTCTCTTTTTCTTTCTCATTTGCGTTCATAACTGGTTCTCCATTTTCCCAATTAGTCAAATAATAAACTGCCTATTTTCTCTTGTCAAGACTTTTCTGTCCTTTCGAGAGCAATACCAAACTAAGGGGGTGACCATTCATTTACGCCGCGACGTTTCGTCGTCTCTGTTATTGCCCGAAGTAACTCGGGGATTACCCTCGCAGCTCGTTGATCAGGCTATCGGAAATTTCGCCTTTACCGCGAGAATTGGCGTTTGCAATGGTAGTATTGACTAGGCGCAAAAAATCCGGTACAGACCTTAGCCTTCGGCGGGCTTGATCTCCCGGAAGGGCTGTAATCTTTGTGAAGGAGAGTATTGGCTTGAAACTTCAGTATAAATTAGCAACTGCAACAGTTTTTTTGGTAGTAGGTGTAATGGTGGCGTTGAGCTACGGCACTCATCATGACCTGGTGGACAAATTGACGCTTGCCGCGGCTGCCGGCGATCTTCCTCTGGCCAAGTCTATTCTCGACCGGGGAGCGCCTGTTGATGGCCGGGATCGGAACGGGAAGACTGCTCTGATGAAGGCTTCGGAGAATGGACACAAACAAGTAATAGAGTTCTTGTTGGAAAATGGGGCCAACATCGACGCCAGGGGGCAGTACGGCAAGAGCGCCTTGATGCCCGCATCCGCGGCAGGACATAAAGAAATAGTCAAACTGCTGCTGGACAGGGGAGCCGACGTTAACGCCAAAGATGAATATCACCAGACTGCTTTGATGTGTGCGTCCCTCAAGGGACACGCGGAGGTTGTGGAGACGCTTATCGACGCCGGCGCAGATGTCAATGGAAGGACCAGAAAAGGATTCACTGCCATGAGCCTTGCATCCGAGCAGGGGCATGAAAAGGTGGTCGAAATCCTGTTCAAGCAAAAACCCGACCTGTTTCTGTGCGATTGCCAGATCAGACGGTCCAGGTATCATTAGGCGTGAGAGGTGAGAAGTGAAATATCTGGTCCTTGCCGCCCGATTGCTCATAGGCGGGATGTTCGTCTATGCGAGCATTTACAAGATATTCGATCCTGCGGATTTCGCGGCGTCTATACGGAACTACCTGATAATCCCGGCCTTATGGAGCAATATTGTTGCGGTTACGCTTCCGTGGGTGGAAGTAATAGCCGGAGTGTTCCTTATTCTCGGTGTACAGGTAAGACCATCCGCTCTGCTCACCACTGGAATGCTGGGGGTGTTTCTCGGGGCCATTATCTACGCCTATTCCATCGGCCTCGATATTGATTGCGGGTGCTTCGGTATCCGCGGCTTCATCCGGAGGGCGGATAGGAGTCACCCACATAGTTAGAGATGCTGTCGTATTCCTTGTATCGCTCATCATTCTCCTGCGGGACCGTGGCAACTTCAGCATTGCCGGGTTGTTCATCTCCAAAAATGTAAAGCCGGCGTAGAATGAACTGGATGGATAGCGGAAGCTGGCATCTCGCGAGATTTCATTTTGATTTGTAGGCACACGCCCGTGGCGTGGAAACCGCACCGGTCGAGGCTTCAATCGGCCCCGTACTGACCGGGAATACCTCGTAAGATGCGGCTCCCCCGGATCACGTCCGGGGTCACTACATCCTACGAAAACCAGCGGCCGTGCGACACCGAACTTGCGGAATCGTGTAATTAATTACGCCCACCTGCCGCGACCGTCGGATCATCTTGGTTGTCCAAAAAAGCATCCATGCGTTTGGCAATATCCTGATCGTTGCTTAACTGCATATCGAGTTGTCGCGTAAAACCGACCAATGCTCCAATAGCCTCTAGGCGCCGTGCGATTTCTTCTTTCGGAAGGTGTAAGATTCTGCCCACTACAAGATCGCCCCTGACTGTCACTCTGAAATGATAGTGCGCCAGAATATCGGCCAGTAATTGGGCCCTTCGGGAACGGCGGGTCAAATCTGCCGCGCCCCCAACGAATCTGAAGTATATGTGATTGAGATTGTCTTCGTCCTCCATCCTCGCGTCAATGAGGTTCAGGTGGTATCCCAGGCGCAGGTGGAGATTCATGTAAATGTCGCTTACAACGGCAAGATTGAATCCTCCGTAAGACGGGCCTGATTGATCTCGGGTCCTTGACAGGCCCGACATTAGGGATTTGAAATCCATTGCAACCGGTTCGGTGCTCCATGCGCCCGGTCGGGACAGACCTCCCCACAGAGCTTTGAGAGGCAATGATCGGATCTGATCGAGCGGGACGGAGTTGCCTTCAGCAAGAGGATCGAGCCCTCCTCCAAGATCCAGGATTTTCAGGCCCATCGGGACGTCAGACACGAGGGTCCACACTCTGGCGCCTTTGAAGTTTTTCAAAGAAGTCGGGAGTTCCATCAGTTCTTGAACGGCCTTTTCATGTATGAATCTGATCATGTCATGGGCCGATTGGCACCCCTCCGGCGTAAAGTTGCGAGACTGCGGGTCGATAAGGTGGAGTGGGGCTACGCGATTCAGAATTCTTCTGAGCAGACGGAATTCGGGCGCATCCTCGAAAACCGTAGGCTGCATCAGCTCATAGCGAATCAAATCCTCAACCCGTCCCTCATAAACGATCCTATGGTACGCATCCAGAGTGATTACCATTCCGTCGGCAATGATATCGGCCGCGTTTTCCACCCCTATTAGTGTGGGAACGCGAAACTCCCTTGCAATAGTGGCGAGGTGCCCGGCTACCGAGCCTCGTTCAGAGATGATCGCGCGAGCCTTAGGCACTATCCGAGCCAACCAGGGTGCTGTGTAGCGCGTTACCAGCACAGCGCCGTCAGGAAATTCCGCCATGTCGGCGCTGGATTGCACAATGCGCACCAATCCGTAGCCCACACCGGCATGCGCCACCACTCCCCTATCTCGCAGAAGTATTCTGTAACTGGCGCAGGTTTCGGAGGATTCTTCCGGAGCCGGTCCCGGAGTCTCGGGTAACAGCAGCGGTCTACTCTGGAGGAGTTCGCAATGGCCCGTCGCATCCACAGCCCACTCTATTTCCAGTGGGCGTTTGAAATAGCGTTCCAAAGCTACGCCCCATTTCGCCAGAGAACGCACAGCGTCCTGCGAGATGGCGGATCGCGTCCGCTTGTCCAAGGCAAGTACAGCTTCCTCCTCACCGCCGCCCATTGCGGACTGCAATAGGAACTCTTTCTCGGCTATTTTTGCCTCTTTGATTTCGAACGGAGATTCCTTGGTGACAATGTACTGGTCAAGAAACATCTCTGCCTTCCGCCGTAGTCCGCCCCAATCCGAACGATGCATAAATGGCCATGCAATCGGGCTCGGTGGAATCCAGGCAAACGGTTTGAAGTACTCCGCTGGCCTGGCTGTGAATCATTTCCTGACAAAGGACCGACATGGCCAGTTCGTCTCCCAAGCTGCCCATTTGATGCCGGTAGCTGATGGCTTCTGGAGAATATAGGCTTGCCAGGACTGTCTTGTATGCGTCTAGAATCTGCTCGGGAGGAACGTTTAGGCAGGTCTCGTGAAGCCCCGCAAAAGAGAGTTCTCCATCTTCCCCGTATGCGCTGCTGCGAACCGACCAATTGTGCTTGCCTTTCCGAGCACGGTGGATAATGGCTTTAGACAGGTCCTGAGGAATCGCTCCGGCCAAGATGCTGTCTCGAATTTGACTGGACGCCTGGTCCAAGTTCTGTTCCCCTGCCATCCATGCTGCGAGCCGGGTGTGAATTCGATCTCGAAGATGGTTATGTTCCAGGAATCCATAGTAGGCCCGGCAAGTAATCACGAATCCGTCGGGCACGGGCAGGTGAAGGCGGTGAATTATTTCAGCCAGCGTGCTCGCCTTGCCTCCCGTTAGTTCAGGATTGTCCACGGGGGCGTCACGAAGAGCAACCACGTACGGTGCATCCCACATTCTCAAGCGACCTTCAAGTTCAGCCTCTGTAGGGAGAACGTGGTCCAACGTCGAATAGAGCTTCATATACCGATCGGATCCTATAAGATTTAGCCCTTTTACCATGCGAAGCAAAACGTTCTGAAGTTCGCGCACAGAATCCTGAAGGTATTTCCGGTCAAATATAAAATCTCCCCCAGACTTCTCACTCAGATCAGCCATCAACTCCATCGCCCTCTGATGATCCTGGAGCAGCATATTCTGAAGGCGCTCGAAAAGCTGAGAAAATGAGATCGGTTCGCGCTTAGGGGGGAACGTTCTGTCGAACATCTCTTTCAGATACCGCAACATGGACTCACCTCATAGAATCAAAAACGCGACCACGGCGCCGCGGCAAACTGCTTCGCGCTCTCCCTTCCATTCTTAGGCGTGAGCCGCAGCGTAACCCGGACTGATAAACGGCCGCCGCGGCCTGAAGTTAATTCTGATAGCATCAAGACGAACTCGCCAGGAAACAGATGCTGTCAGACCTTCCGGTGCCCCGGGAAAAATAATATCATGGTTGATTACAACAGACAAAGAAACAAGTCACCTGCTTCCGGTCAGGATCATGTTTGGTGGCTTGGTGTACATTTTAGCACACGGTAATTCGGATGTCACTCCACGGTCCACATCTGCCGTTTGCTGCCCCATAGGCATAATCGTGTACACAGTAAACGGAAACACTAATGGCCATAATTTCTCCATCGGCTGTTTAGCAAAAAACCGCAGTAGCACACCGCTACCCGCGCCTGGTTGAGAGCAGATTCAATGCAAGACGCCTGGCCGTGCCGGCAGCTAGGTGGATAGCCCACTCCCGTGAATTCCGATGCGGGGAGTTTGGCTTCCCAATTGCGTCCTTAGAAGTTATAGTACCTGGCCAACAAATCGCACACAGCAAGGAGGCAATATGGTCAAGCCTAAAGATGAAGAGCATATCATGCAAATCCTGATTCAGCTTGCTGAAGAAGAGAACAGGCTCACAGAGAGCATGATAGGCATGATCGGTAAGACGAACGAAATGGCCGCAAAGAGAACTACCAGCGCCGAATTGCGAACCGCTCTGTCCGAAGAGCGTACCAGATTGGTGAGAGACCAGACAAAATTCAGCATGAGGAGCACCGAACTTGCCGAGCATCGCACAAACCTGGCCGGCAAGAGCAACGATCTGGCCGAAAAGCGAACTGTAAGCGCTGAATTGCGGACTACTCTGTCCGAAGAGCGTACCACATTGGTGAGAGACCAGACAAAACTCAGCATGAGGAGCACCGAACTTGCCGAGCATCGCACAAACCTGGCCGGCAAGAGAACTGAAATGGGCCAAAAGCGTACGGATCTTGCCGAATTCAGAACTGGCCTGGCCAAAGACCGCACCTCCCTGGCGAATAAGCGAACCGAACTTGCGGAGGGACGAACCACTCTTGCCACTAACAGAACCGACCTTGCCGAGAAGCGTACCTAATCTTGCCGAATTCAGAACTGGCCTGGCCAAAGATCGCACCTCTCTGGCGAATAAGCGAACCGAACTTGCGGAGGGACGAACCACTCTTGCCACTAACAGAACCGACTTTGCCGAGAAGCGTACTGAATCTTGCCGAATTTAGAACTGGCCTGGCCAAAGACCGCACCTCTCTGGCGAATAAGCGAACCGAACTTGCGGAGGGACGAACCACTCTTGCCACTAACAGAACCGACCTTGCCGAGAAGCGTACTAATCTTGCCGAATTCAGAACTGGCCTGTCTAAAGACCGCACCTCCCTGGCGGATAAGCGGACTGAACTTGCGGAGGGACGAACCACTCTTGCCTCCAATAGAACCGATTTGGCCGAGAAGCGCACTAATCTTGCCGAATTCAGAACTAGCTTGTCCAAAGACCGCACTTCCTTGGCGGACAAACGTACCGATTTGGCAGCGCAACGAACCACTTTGGCAACCAGCCGGACCGATTTAGCCGACAAGAGGACCGGCTTGGCGGTACAACGAACAGGCCTTTCAGAAAAACGAACGGACTTGGCGCAGGGGCGGAACGATCTCGCCAGCACCCGTACTGTATTGTCCACTTACCGTTCCATTCTCGCCAAAGGACGGACGGAACTCGCGTTCATTCGCACGGGCCTGGCGCTAATAGCGCTGGGCCTGGGCCTCATTCGTTATTTCGGTGTGGGTTATTGGACTCTGCTGGATGGGAGCATCGTAGCGATGGGAGTTGCAGCTGCTTTAATCGGAGTCAAAGGATATTGGACCACAAGAAAATATGAACACACCTTCTCTCAAAGGGTTTTTGCGATTATCACGGATGTACAATCTATGGAGTAAGACACCACGTACAGAGCACGTGGTGTCTTACTTTCGCGCCTACTGTGCCAACTCCTCTTTCACGGTAAGAGCCACCTTGTACAGTATGGTGAGTATCAAGAAGCCCAGTGCCCACACGCCGAGAGTTATCGACATCTCGGGGAGTGTGGGGACATATTGGGTCAAGGTTTCCAGAGGCGAGGGGATGAATCCTGTAAGGACCAGCGTTATGCCCTTCTCTATCCACAAAGAGGCGAAGACGCAGACGCAGGCTATGGGAAGGACCGATTCGCTGTTTCGGGTCTTCGGGTTTATGAGCAGGGCTATCGCGAGCAGCCCGAGCACCACCGCAATCCACATCCAGGGCATGAGATTCGATTGGCCGTGCAGGCCGGTGAAGAGATACCCGAAATGGTTCATTTCCTCAGGTATCTGGCTATAGTACACCGTGAAGAGTTCGCACAGGATAAAAAATGCGCTGATGATCATTGCGTAGGTGACGATCTTGGCCAGCGTTTGAATGGCTTCCCACCCTGCATCAAACTTCGTGTACTTCCTCAAAAATAGACATATAAGAATCAACAGCGAAGGGCCTGCTGCAAACGCGGAACCAAGGAATCGAGGCGCCATGATAGCGGTAAGCCAGAAACTCCTCCCAGGCAGACCTGCATACAGAAACGCCGTGACAGTGTGAATGCTGATGGCCCAGGGAATGGATAGGTATATCAGAGGTTTTACCCACTTAGGAGGAGGCGCCGATCTCCTCTCCGCTCCCAACACGGCCCAGCCGATCACGATGTTGAGGAAAAGATACCCGTTCAACACGACCATGTCCCAGAAGAGGACAGAATTGGGCGTCGGGTACAGGAGTACGTTAAAGGCCCTGGCCGGCTGCCCGAGGTCACAGATGATGAAGGAAAGGCACATGGTCACTGAAGCCACGGCCAAGAACTCCCCGAGAATGGTAATCTTTCCGAAGACCTTGTAATTATGGAGATAATAAGGCAAGACCAACATGACAGCAGAGGCAGCCACGCCGACCAGAAACGTAAATTGGCCGATGTAAAGACCCCAGGAGATGTCCCGGCTCATGCCCGTTATCCCCAATCCGAATTGCAACTGCCTGAGATAGTTTAGAAAACCTATCCCGAAGACGATCAGTAGAAAGACTACCCATACTTTGTAGCTTCGACTTCCGGTTAACGCTTTTTCAAGCATGACTACCTCACAGTATGTAATAGACCGAAGGGTGCGTTCCAAGTTGTGGTTTGCGTCGAATTGACGGATTCTTGCGAAGCAGTTCGCTGACCTCGGATTTGGGATCTCCCAGATCTCCGAACACCAGTGCCTTGTACTCCTTGCAAGCGTCCACACAGGCTGGCATTAGCCCCTTCGACAGCCTTTCGTCGCAGAATGTGCATTTCTCCACGACACCGCGGGTGCGGGTCGGGTATTCGCGATTAAGTTCCGTCTTGATAAACGGACGAGGGTCTCTCCAGTTCAGACTGCGGGCACCATAAGGACACGCGGCCATACAGTACCTGCATCCGATACACCTGTGGTAGTCCATCATGACAATACCGTCCGGGCGTCTAAACGTGGCCTTGGTTGGGCACACACGCACGCAAGGAGGGTTGTCGCAGTGATTGCACAGGACGATGAACGGAAGCCCTTTCATGTTTTCCTTGACATATTCTTTCATGAATTCGTTTTCATTGTCGGGGAAAGCATGATCGAACGGGGTTTGCCAGATCCACTTAACTTCATGCTTGGGATTATCCATTTGCGGGACATTGTGGGCAATATTGCAGGCATCCACGCAGAGTTTGCACCCCTCTTTTGCCTTGAGGCACTGCTTTATGTCAACCACCATGCCCCATCTTTTCCCGTTAAGGGCTTGCGGGCCGCGTTCGAATTCCGGCTGCCCGCCCTGGGCGGCAGCGTCGATCACCGGCTTGACTCCCAGTCCCAGCACGGAGAGGCCGGCGATTTGCAGGAATCGTCTTCTTGTGCTATCCATCACTTGTCACTCCTCCCGGCCTCTTTGGTTTCTAAAGGCGCTATATGGCAATCCCAACATTTGGGGTCTGCATTCACATAGTTGTGGCATCGGTCGCAGAACTCGGTCTTCTTTGTGTGGCACTTCATGCAAGTGTTCTGCAGGCTTATGTCGAATTTCTTGCCGGTAGAGCTAACGTATTCCCGCTTACCTTCCCGTACCGCCTGATCTCTCCAGTCGTTCAGCAACTGCATGTGGGAAGACTTCATGTAAGGAGTCGGCTCGACGCATGCCTTTTCGGTCGTCCCCACCACCAGCTTGGGTGGCACCGAGGCTTTCCCCATATTGTACCAATAAGGGGACGTGACCAGCACGACAAAGATGATTATTCCTATGGCGATTTTTCCGTTCATCACTCATCATCCTCCTCTTTCAGAGGTTCGCCGCGCAGATCGACGGTTCTCTCTTTCTGACCGTCCATGATCAGTGCATTGGCAAGCAGCTCGTGTATGCCGCCGACCGAAACGTCCGGAGCCCAGTAGTGCGTTAGCGCCGTGAGTGTTGCCCTGTCAATGGCGCACATACAGAGAAGCCTGTTCACATCATGCTTGTCGCGAACGTGTCTAAGAGCGCTTGCCCTGGGAAATGCGCCTCTCATTCTCATTTCAATGTTTTCATCATTGCCCAGTCCCGCGCCGCCGCCACAGCAGAAAGTCTGCTCCCTGATGGTATTCTCCGGCATCTCGAAGAAGTTGTTGCACACGTTCTTAATGACGTATCTCGGCTCCTCGAGGAGACCGGCGGCCCTGGCAGGGTTGCACGAGTCGTGGAACGTGACTCTTATTTGGTCGTTCACGCTCGGATCAAGTTTCAGTTTTCCGTTCTTGATAAGATCCGCGGTGAACTCGGTTATATGAACCATCTTGGATGACTTGGAGTTCTCGAACTTTGTACCCGTTATGGGTGAGACCGGCTCCTCAAGAAAGTCCGCCGGGCCGTTCATGGTGTCCATGTACTGATGAATGACCCGCCACATGTGGCCGCATTCACCTCCCAGGATCCACTTTACCCCCAGGCGTTTAGCCTCCGCGTATATCTTTGCGTTGAGCCGTTTGATCATCTCATGCGAGGTGAACAGACCAAAGTTTCCACCTTCGGAAGCGTATGTGCTCCAGGTGTAGTCGAGCCCAAGCTCATGGAAGAGCATCAGATAGCCCATGCAGGTGTATGTGCCCGGATCGGCAAAGTAATCACCGGATGGAGTGACGAACAGGATCTCCGCGCCCTTCTTGTTTATCGGAAGATTGACCTTGATTCCGGTTATGTCCTCTATGTCGTCCACCATGAATTCCCACATGTCTTTGACGCCGTGAGGGGGAATTCCAAGGTGGTTTCCGGTCCTGAAACAGTTGGCCACTGGCTCTTTCACCCAGTTGATGTTGCAGCCGACCAGGTTCAGAAGTTCCCTTCCTATCATCGTGATTTCTGCCTGGTCGATGCCGTAGGGGCAAAAGATCGAACACCGGCGGCATTCCGTGCACTGGTAAAAGTAGTAGAACCACTCTTTGAGCACGTTTACGGTCAATTCTCTTGCGCCGACCAACCGACCGAGAATCCTTCCGACTGTGGTGAAGTCATTCCTGTACACGGAGCGGATAAGCTCTGCTCTGAGGACCGGCATGTTCTTGGGATCGGCAGATCCGAGAAAGAAGTGGCACTTGTCTGCGCAGGCCCCGCATCTCACACAGATATCCATAAAAAGGCGGAAGGAGCGATACTTTTCAAGCCGCTCTTTGAACCCTGTCAGGATGATCTCTTTCCAGTTGTCCGGCAGTTTCCAGTCTTCGTCGGCTGGCGACCATTCCCTCGGGTTGGGAAGGCCAAGATACTTGAGATTTTTTGGCGCAGCCGGATAGCTGAAAGTGCCAGGCCTGAAATCGGCAGCAGTATCCATCCACGCCGTTTCAGGGGGGCGTTCCAAATCTATCTTCATCAAATCTTCCGGTTTGGGAAGGTCGTGCAGCTCCATGTTTACTCCTTATCAACCGGGATTCCGGCCTCTTTCATCTTGTCCCTGAATTCGTCCTCGTACTCCTCGTAAGTATGTAACTTGACCGGATAATTCCACGGATTGATGTGCCTCTCGCTCCGGTTGTTACTTATCATGTTCCTCGTGGGGCTCAAAAACACACCGCCTGCGTGCATGATCTTGCTGAAGGGTATATAAGCCAGGAGCACGCTCACAAGGAAAACGTGAACGTAAAAGATGACACCGATACCCGCGGGCACCGTCGGGTGAAGGGTGACCAGACCCATTGTCAGTTGCTTCACGCTCAGAAGATCTACTTTCCAAACGTTCCGCATCAAAAGTCCGGAGGTCGCGATCCCGAGGATAAGAAACAGAGGGAAATAATCCGCGGTAAGCGAAATGTACCGAAGCTCCGGAATTGCCACTCTTCTCAGGAAGAGGTAGGACACGGCCGCTAGAAAGGCGACATCGCTTAGAAAGACCGTAGGTAGAAGTATCTGGAAAAACCCGTCAACCGAAGAAAGAAGTTCGACAAAATGAGGCACAGGCTCGATAAAGAACCGGAAATGCCTCAAAACAACGATTAGAAATGAATAATGGAACAAGATTCCGCCAAGCCAGAGCCACTTGGCTGACGCATACGTGAGGCGCGGTCCGTCTCTCAGTTCCGCCCTGGTGTTCCTGAAGAGCGACCGGAAAAGGAGCACTTCGAGCAACATCCGTCCGATCACGCCCCAGGTATTATACGGGCATTCAAGGTTGTCAGCTTTGATCCACGGAAGCGTTTTGCCCTGTCCGCAGGTTGAGGGGATCCGAAAAGGAACCGGCACCTTCGCCCACTGCACTACTCGCCATACAATGCCGAGGAGGAATATAGCTCCTGCGGCATAGGGGATGACAACCCCGAACAGAGTAGCCAGGCCCACCGCCCCCACTCCCAGCAGGGAAAGCAAAACCAGGACTATCACTGCGAACAGTGCTAAGAATAGTGAAGACCAAGAGTTCATCTGCCATCACCTCGATTTATGTTACGCTATTCTTACTGCCGTCTTCGGGAGCCATCCACTCTTGAGGCCTCCCGTATTTTTGACAGGCCCTTTCCAATATTCTGGACGTCCTGTTCCTGATCTCGGTAGCTCTGATTTCAAAAAGCTTCTCGCGACACTGCATGTAGATGTTAAACGAGAGGAGGGCCAGGCTGTCTATTCTAGACTCGAATGCCACAACCTGATCTAAGATCTGGTTTTCGAGAATCTCCTTGCCAAGGGCTTCTCTTACAGCCTTTTTCAAAAGGAATACAAAACCCACGGCATTGGCGGGCGAAAAATCCTGCACCGCTCTTATCCGTACAATTTCGTCCAGAGACGTGACAAATTCGTGCGGTTCCGCGCCCCCGGACTTAACAAGGAGGTCATAAATCCCATCCAGTCCTTTGGAGATAGACGCGCCCACCGGGTTGGCAAAACGGTCGCCACGGCTCTTTATGAATTTCCTAGAGTCTGCGGGGTAGGTATCGACGGTAAGTTCAAACCATCTTTCCAAGATGGCAGTTCTCTTGTTAACCAGAAACTCTTCCAACATCTTGTGTTTCATTTATCCTTGAATTTGTCGGAGCGCTTGCATCGAAAATCATTCACCGTCACGGTCGTCGTTGTAATGCAATGAGCATCGGCTTCCTGCGAATACCGGGGTCCTTAACTCTGTTCAACGGCCCGGGTCACGCACACAAACCGTGTTCGCCGGCTCGGTCTCTGCATTTGGATCGCAGGCACGCCCCTGGGCAACCCTCAGCCGTGGGGACCGGCGACTTACAATTTTTTTCCGTGATTGGACGCCGACTGTCGGAGATCAGCAATCATGACGGCGAGTTCCAGCGCCGGAGTATACTCGCTGAGGGTCTCAGTGTCAAGACTTTTGGGAAAGTTTTTTTGGAGTCAAGCCACTGGCTGCTCAGCTCCGGCTAGCAACAATCCCTCAGGAAAAATTCTCAGAACCTCGCCCACGGCCAGGGAATCGCCTCCGGGAACCAATTCACTGGTAAACACGTTCAGAAACATTTTGGGCGAGTAGCCGGGAACGATCACCCGTGTGTCTTGCCAGACCTGCGAGCCAATCGGGAAGTTCCCCTCTTCCACCAGAGTGCAGAGGAATCTTGGAGCTATCGTCACAGCCCAGGTATCATTATGCCTTCTCGCAAACGCAATCACGTTGTGCTCGAATTTTCCCACGGTTCTCAATGGGATGTAGCCCCCTTTTTGGAAAACCAGAGGGGCTCTCCTTCGCGCTTGAAGCGCCTGATGCACTAGAAAGAGCTTGATCCTGCCATCCTGAACTCCAACCATCATGTCTTCAATCAATTTGAACCGGTCTGTTTCGGCTCGCTTTCGGATTTCCTCCAACAAGGCGATCCTCTGATCAAAGTTTACCGGCCTGCGATTGTCCGGATCCACGAGGTTAAGGTCCCAGAGTTCCGTACCCTGGTAGAAATCCGGGACCCCGGGAGAAGTGATCTTGATGAGGGCCTGAGAAAGCGAGTTTAGTGCCCCATAATGAGCGATCTTCTTCTGGAACGGCAAGAATTCTTTCAAGAAATCATTGTCCACCGAAGGACTGAGAATCTCTTCCAGGAAAGACTGGTACGCGGACTGGTCCGCTACGTCGGGCTTTATCCACTCGGTGTGTACCTTGGCCTCTCTCACCGCTTTGATTATGTATTCCTTAATTCTTTCCACAAATTCGGGAAATTCGGCCTCGGCAAATGGAAATGCCCCAAGCAGTGTCTGGTAGAGGAAGTATTCGTCATTCTTGTCAGGGACATAATTGTCACGGACTCGAATCTTCTTCCCCTTGTTGATGCGGCTCCAGTTCCGCACGTTCCTTTCCCACTCTCTGGGTATCTCCGAAAGGACGTTTATTCTCGCTCTGACGTCTTCACCTCGCTTGGTGTCGTGAGTGGACGTGGCATTGAAAGAGTGGGGCCACAGCGTTTGTCTTTTCCTGTTAAAGCCATGGAATTCCTTGGTTGAGCACCCGAACCGATCCGGTCTTCCACCCACTTCATTGAGTGAAATCAGCCTGTTGTATACATATAGCACGGTGTCTTCCATTCCCTTTGCCATGAGCGGCCCGGTGTATTGCTGAAACCTCATGGCAAATTTCAGCCACTCGCTCTTTTCCTGTTCGTCCATATATTCGGGGAAGTTCAACAACAGGAAGCGCCTGATGAACTTGAATTCGTTTATCA
>CAWHDO010000009.1:0-35306 GCA_963828085.1 uncultured delta proteobacterium | reverse complement strand
CCGCCAGGGCGTTCTTTTCCATCACCGGGTTCTTCACCAACACCATGCCGCCGGCGGCTTTCATGGCCTTCGACCCAGCCGGCGCGTCCCGTAAGGCCAGGATAGCCAGAGTATTGATCCCCCAGGGTCCGAAGATAGCATCTCCCGTCCTCCGTGATGCCAGTATTGCAGCCTTTAGTGATTTGTAGTCCGCCATATCGTCGAGAGAGTTCAACGCGGTCTGGAGCAAGTCAAGCCGTCGAGACGTCAGGTTTGCAAAGGCAGTTGCCTTTTGCTTTTCAGCGCTTCTGCCGGACGTGAGCAGTCTAGCCAATGCCTCTATCCCCTGTTTCTGAAAGGTCATGCCCCAGTTGACAAACTGCAGCCCACCCGGTTCGTCCAAGAATTGCCTCCCGAGGGAAATTACGTCGCGGTAAATCCTCTCCGCGTCCTTTGGTTTCGCCTGCTTTTGGTAGATGTTTCCGAGCTTGATCGCAGCCTGGACGTAGTCTCTGAACATGTCCCACGGAACAGGTCGGCGTTTGTCTTCCGGTCCGCCTGCGAAATCTCCGTGATAGATTTTGAGCAAACCGCCCTGGCTTCTGCCCGCTGCCTTCAAGAGCACTTGGACTCCTGAAGCTCTCGGGTCTACCCCTTTAGAGCCCCGTTCTTGCAAGTGCAGCTTCTCCAATTCTTGTACTCTGCAACGGCGTCGCCGGCAGACGGGTAATCCACCCAGGGCAGGTCCTCTTTCCCAGGGAGTCCGAGCTGATCCAGAACCGCAATGGCCGCCTCAAAACGTGCAGATGTTTCGTTCTGAGCTTCAGTCGGATAAGCGTCGTTGGAAACCACAGTGTACGTGATAGACAACGGGCGTTCAAGCCACCATTTTCCATCTTGCATTGCCCAAAGTAGGGTCATGTTCAGCTTCGAGGGGGCAGGGTACTCGGGAGAAAGCACAGGCCCGCGGGAACGAGAGGGTAGCTTGAAATCTTTCGGTTGTTCCGTCTTCGGACTTGAACCTCTCGTCGACGCGCGCGCTCTCCAGGCTCAAAGAATTGCTTTGGTATCGCTTGAAAAACCTTTCCATGTCTTCGGTAGTAACCTCAATCTCGGTGGTTATCTCCGAGTGAATAATCTTTGCCATTCCCGCGGCGTCCTGGCTCGTAAAGAGCTTGACGAAGCGTTGGAGCGCTGCGGGTGGCTCTTCAGGACTACCGAAGAAAGGGAGAACACTGATTAACCCCGCAATTGCGAGACAGCAAAACCGCTTCCTACTATAGAGAGTCAGTCTGTTCATTTTTGTCAGGGCTCGCATCTACGAGAGTCGGGCATGCATCCTTTCTTATGTCGGGCACCTCACGCGATTTTCTAATCGACCCGACCGATTGCGGACTGTTTATCTCGTTCCGGCACTTAGTTCAAGCTGATTTTGCAGCAACATCAGGGCTGGACCGCGTATGAACTCGCGTCAAAGGAGACCGTCTTTTTCGAGCGCCTTGGCCAGCGGAATAGTTATGCGCCTCTTGAGTTCGAGAGAGGCCCGGTCCAAGATGTCGAGCAGCCTTTCCAGCTCCTTGACGTTTCGAGACTTTCGGCTCACCAGGGTACGCGCAGACCTCGCGGGAGATTCTAACGTTTTTGTCTCTGGCCATCTTGTCCACAATCAGCATACGGATCGGATCCTCCGGTGGTTCGAGGGCTAAAATAAGCCCGGAAACAATACGCGAGCGGAGATGGGCGTTGGCCGGAAAAATCTCTTCAGGCGGCGTACGGGCAGCCAATATCAGGGGTGCGCCGGATCGTGTCAGTTTATTGGATAAGCTCCACAGATGAGCCGAGTCTTCTTCATTTGCAAGGTGCGCATCGTCGACGATCACTGCAAGCAGTCCGTGCGCGGGATCTATGGGATCGGAGACCAATGCTTCCAGGTCAGGAAACCGGGGGGGCTTAACAGATGCTGAGATGCACTTGACGCGGGCAGTTTTTGGAGCAAACCGGCTCTCCAGGAGGGATGCCACCGCGTTCAGTATGTGGGTTTTCCCCGTTCCCGGTGGTCCGTGAAGGAAAAGCGGGGAAGAGGGAGGTCCCCCGTTGACCATACACGGATTGAATCGTGGACACTGCGGTTCGAATCCCCTCGTGAACGATCAAGGATTCGAACGTGAAGCGCGGCGGAGTCCTCAGCGGCAAAAGAAGTTGGGTCATGGGGTGGCATTGTAGGACGGGGGACGGGCGGCAATCAACCATGAACTTTGAAACAAAACACTTGACAGATAACGTGTGGTTGATTAAAAAAATATCAGCCGCGAACGAGAACTCCCTCCCAGGAGCACGCTTCCAACCGAAGGAATAATCTTTAGAAGAGGGTAGGGGCCTTTTATAATAGAATGGCTCCCGGACATTGATCTGGCCCATCTTGAAAAAGTCTTCAGACCGAACCTCAAAAGATCATCTTTGTCCCCATTGACGATAAAGAGATTCAGGAGACCTCATGGACGTCGCAGAACTGAAAGAAAAGAAAGTCAGTGAACTTTTAGCCATAGCCAATTCTCTCGAAGTCGAGGGCGCGAGCAGCATGCGCAAGCAGGAGCTGAATCTTCGCCATCCTCCAGGCGCATCAACAGACTGAAAAGGAGGCGCCGATTCGAGGTGAAGGTGTGCTGGAGACCCTCCCCGACGGATTCGGATTTCTCAGGGCGCCCGATTACAACTATCTGCCGGGGCCTGATGACATCTACGTCTCCCCCAGCCAGATCAGGCGGTTCAACATGCGCACCGGAGATACCATCTCAGGGTATATACGTCCGCCCAAAGACACTGAACGCTATTTTGCTCTTCTCAAAGTGGAGACCATAAACACTGAAGATCCTGAGAAGGTCAGGGATAAAGTTCTCTTTGACAACCTCACACCGCTCTATCCGACAAACCGCCTGAAGCTGGAAACCGTGCCGGGCGAATACTCGATGCGGGTCATGGACCTGCTTTCCCCGATCGGCAAAGGCCAGCGCGGGATGATCGTTTCTCCGCCAAAGGCCGGCAAGACCATCCTGTTACAGAAAATTGCGAATAGCATCATTCGGAATCATCCCGAAGTGAAGCTGATCGTTCTTCTGATCGACGAGCGGCCGGAAGAAGTGACGGACATGGAACGAACTGTGGCTGCCGAAGTGGTGAGTTCAACATTCGATGAGCCACCGGAGCGTCACGTTCAGGTATCGGACATGGTTCTTGAGAAAGCGAAGCGGCTTGTTGAGGCAAAGAAGGATGTTGTTATTCTTCTGGACAGCATCACCCGCCTTGCCAGAGCCCATAATACAGTAATTCCCCACAGCGGCAAAATCCTCTCCGGTGGTGTTGACGCCAATGCTCTGCACCGCCCCAAACGGTTCTTCGGAGCGGCGAGGAATATCGAGGAAGGTGGAAGCCTTACCATCATTGCGACCGCACTTGTAGAAACTGGGAGCAGGATGGACGAGGTGATCTTCGAAGAGTTTAAAAGAACCGGTAACCTTGAAATACACCTCGACCGGCGGCTTTTGGAACGCCGCATCTTCCCATGTATAGATATCAACCGTTCCGGGACGCGGAAGAGGAACTCCTACTGAGCCAGCAAGACCTCCAGAGGGTTTGGCTCCTGAGAAAGCTTCTTGCAGATATGAACTCGGTGGACGCAATGGAATTCCTCCTGGACAAGATAATGCAGACGGATTCCAACCGAGAGTTTCTGGATATAATGAACAAGTAGGCGTAAAGGAATCATTGACGGTATCCTCAGTTCGCCCCGCCTGCCAACGAACGATAGGCTGATCTGCTATTCCAGCACATCCGGCGCTGAACCCGGGGATCGCGGTAAGGGTTGTAGAGGACCGCGGGAAGAGATCTCTATTCCTTTTGAGGGCATTATCTGCTAATGTTAAAAGGTTAAACTGATGGACGGAGGAAAGGGAATGAAAAAGGACATACATCCCGAATTCCAGGATTCGGTTTTCAGATGCGCTTGTGGCGCGGAGATTGCTACTCGCTCTTCCAAGCCCGAATACAAGCTGGAAATATGCTCTGCTTGCCACCCCTTCTTTACCGGCAAGCAGAAACTCATAGACAGCGCCGGTCGTGTCGAACGCTTTATGAAGAGTACGGTGACAAGCCGATCTCCACTGGCAAGAAGCCGGCTAAGGTATCACGAAAGAAGGCGGAGACCGTCGCAAAACCTGCTCGCATGACCAAGGCCAAGCCAAAAGAAAAGGCAAAGGAAAAAGCAGCACCTGCGAAGAAATGATCGCCTGACAACAAGGCGCGGTTTACGCCCCAATCGCTAGTGCCTCAATGTGAGCACGATCACCGCAAGTCAGGCGCAATCCCATCGGGGACGATTCGAGACAGACACAACGGAGCTTCATGTTAATCAACAAGAATCCAGGCGATGAGAACAGCCAGATCAAGGTCGGTGGCCAAGCTGTCATCGAAGGCATCATGATGAGGGCCCCGAAAACCTTTACCGTGGTGGTACGGGAAACCCGACGGCGAGCTTGCTGTCCGCGAAGATCGCTGGCACTCCCCGATGGAGAAGTGGCCTATACTGAAAAAACCTCTCTTGCGTGGATGTATAGTGCTCTATGAAGCCCTCTTCAATGGAATTCAGGCTCTGACCTATTCCGCTCAGGAGGCGCTGGGAGAGGAGGAGGAGAAGCTTGGGCCCTGGGCGCTTGGCGGGACCATTGCCTTTGCCCTTGGCGCGGCTATGGTTCTGTTTGTGGTTATACCGCACCTCGCCACGCTAGGGATAGGGGTGATTTCCGGAACCGATATCGGTGTCCGGTCCGTATGGTTTCACGTAATTGACGGTATAATCAAGGTCAGCATCTTTGTAGGGTATATTGTTCTCATCTCTCTCCTTAAAGAGATTCGCCGCGTTTTCGAGTATCACGGGGCTGAGCACAAATCGATTCACGCGTACGAAAAAGGCGACGATTTGACCGTAGAAAACGCGGGAAGTACCCAACACTCCATAATCGCTGTGGAACTGCATTTCTGCTGTTAGTGCTTGTTTTCAGTATCTTTCTTTTCGCAGCGGTATTCCCGTTACTACCGAAAGACCTCTTCGGGAACAAAATTCTTACCAACATATTCTTTATAGTAGTGAAGATGGTGCTCCTCCTCCCCATAGCCGGTTGTTCTTACGAAATCATACGCATGGGAGAGAGAGTGAATAATCCGTTGCTAAACTTGTTGTTGCTGCCGGGACTTTGGCTACAGAAGCTCACAACGCGGGAGCCCGACGACGCTCAACTTGAGGTGGCGCTGGTAGCACTGAAGACCACTTTGGAAAAAGAGGAGCTACGGGCCAGGGGCGAATTCCCCGCCTGATTCCAGTTCATGCAAGTACTCGATAAACTAGAAGAATTGAGCCGACGGTACGAAGAGGCTCGGCGACGAACTCGCTCGCCCTGAAACCATGTCCGACCTCAGCAGGCTGAAGAAGGCCGCAAAAGAGCAAGCGGACCTCGATGATATTATCAAAGCCTACCGGGGACTGACAGGGGTGGTCCGCGAAATCGAGGAACTTGAGGGGATCGTGGCAGATGCGGAGGATCCTGAACTGGTGGAAATGGCCCGCGACGACCTCCAGCCGCTCAAAGAGAGGCAGGCGCAAATCGAGAAGGATCTCAGCATACTCCTTCTCCCAAAAGATCCTAACGACTCCAGAACACTTTTCTCGAAATAAGGGCGGGCACAGGGGGCGAGGAGGCGGCTCTCTTCGCAGGAGATCTCTTCAGGGCATACTGCCGCTATGCGGAGTTGAGGCGGTGGCGAGTCGAAATGATGTCTCTGTCCTCGGCCGCAGCAGGAGGAATCAAAGAGGTGATTGCTCTGGTGCACGGGCAGGGTGCTTACTCCCGCCTAAAGTACCGAGAGAGGCGTGCACAGGGTTCAGCACGTACCCACGACCGAAGCCCAGGGACGCATTCACACGTCTGCAGTGACCGTGGCCGTGCTCCCCGAGGCTGATGATCTCGAAGTAGGCATAGACCCTAAAGATCTAAAAATAGATGTCTACAGGTCATCAGGGCCTGGCGGTCAAAGCGTCAACACCACTGATTCCGCGGTAAGAGTGACCCATCTGCCCACCAATCTCGTGGTCACTTGCCAGGATGAGAAGTCGCAACACAAGAATAAGGCCAAGGCTCTGAAAATCCTCCAGGCGCGCCTGCTGGACCGAATGGAAGAGGAACGCCGATCTGAAATCAGCAAGGAGCGCAAGAGCCAAGTGGGTTCGGGAGATCGTTCAGAGCGAATACGGACCTACAACTTTCCGCAGAATCGTGTCACAGATCACCGCATCGGTTTGACCCTCTATAAGTTGGAAAGCATAATGTCCGGCAAGCTGGATGAGCTTATTGATCCCCTTGCCATCCATTTTCAGACCGAAGCAATTAAAGAGACCTTGGACCATTAAGTTAATTATTCCTTGAAAAGCGCTCTGGTTCTGATACCTCCTAATGTCCCCAGCATGGATTCCTGCGCGGTCGGCCGATTTCAAGCCAAGTACTATGTGACAGGCTACCGGGTCGCCGGTTTTGTCTTCAACCGATATTCAGCGTTTGACAGCGATCTGGTCTGATACGGCCAGCGGCTCTTGGGCCAGGCACAATTTGTGCACAGCCGTCAAGTTGATAGCGGACTGAGGGTAACTACTTGAACAAACAAAGGAAAACCTCTGTCCAGCAGTATCAACATTTCCTGTGGATAACTTGGCTGTAACCCTGTGGATAACTCTGTGAGGACCGCTATTCCCAGGCTCTTGACGCAAACTGCTCTAACGTAGGGCATGCAAAAAAACCTGTCAAAACAGCTACAAAGCTAACTACCCGGAATCCTGAGAGCGTCCTAACGGACAGCCTCCCGTGCCTCCAAAGTTATAAACACCTGTTGATAGGTTGCTATTGTCTGCCTGATTGGAATGGGGTCATTTTAGGGGCTTTGTCAAGAAGTGGTGTCCGAAATGTTGTAGCCATTGACATGGGTATTTAAAAAACGCTTCCAAAGCCGTTGGGAATGTGGTTCGCCGCCTGAGATTGACTTCAGCGGTCGGTTTGTGTTTTCTATTATGGATGGCTCAACTGATTATCTTCCCCGATCAGATCTCATTTGAAAATAGTCTGAAGTACATCGAGCCGCTTGGAACAAGCGCGGCTGTGGTACAATCTCCGGAATTTTGTCGTGGTCTTGTTGCACCTACCATAGTAGTAACCGGCGGGCCGACGTCACTGGTCAACGAGCTTGAGCGAGCAGGCATAAGGATCAGCGGTGTTATACCCTATGACCCGTTTAGCAGAGGAATACCCAAAGCTTCTCCGCCTGCCAAGACGTGGACGCAGGTTCTCGGCAGCCTTACGGTGTCAACCGTTCGGCCAAGTCTCACAGATCCTATCAGGTTAAGTGTCGAGGTGATTCCCGAGCGAAGTTTAGCCCCCTTGATACCGCTGATGGCAAGATTGATAAGGGGTGGTTCATATAGATATGAGAGCCTGGTCCTCGCGTTTGAGGAGGAGCACCGGCTGCTGGCCATTTCGCCGAGCCGTTTTGTGATTTGCCGGGCGAACGACCTGCTGGACGCGTGGGTAATGCTGCGTTCTTTCGTCGATCTCGCGGTTTCAGCTTGGGATTTGCGCTCTGCGATTGAACCCGAGACAGAACGCCGCCAAGGAATCGGGACCATCGAGATCTTCAAGCGACTCCCATCGAGCGACTGCGGCCGGTGCGGGAAACAAAACTGCATGGAATTCGCAACCGGGCTCTTCACTGGGAAGTTCAGGATCGATCAATGCCCGCCTCTCTCGGAGGAGCGTTGGAGTGCGCACCTGGAATCTGTCCGTTGGCTGATGCAGGCGCTTGGTTTGGACGGCGACTCTGGCGGCTCCTGATGCAGGCCCGCCAAGGCGGCGGAGATTTCACGGAGATCACCCAATTGCGGCCAGCCTCATGGCTTCCAACTCCTTTTCCGGAAACGCGGGGGCCCGGACGTGGCAGGCAGCGCTATGGCCTCCTCCGACATCGTGGAGGGGCGGCACCACGACAGCGCACGCGGGTATCCTCAACCAGCAACGTGGGTGGAAGCGGCACCCTGCAGGCGGATCGATCGGACTCGGAACATCCCCCTCCAGAATGATCCTCTTTCGTCTCGCTTTCGGATCGGGAATAGGCACCGCACTCAGTAATGCCTCGGTGTACGGGTGGAGCGGTTGTTGGTATATATCCTCTTTCGATCCTATCTCCGCAATCTTCCCGAGGTACATCACTGCAACCCGGTCTGAGATATGCTCCACGACAGAGAGATCGTGCGAAATGAAGAGGTAGGTCAGCCCGTACTTTTCTTGCAAGTCCTCCATTAGATTCAATACCTGCGAACGGATCGATACATCCAGGGCGGATACCGGTTCGTCCACGATGATCAGGCTGGGATTCAGGGCCAGCGCCCGTGCAATGCCGATTCGCTGCCTTTGGCCACCGGAGAACTCGTGAGGGTACCGTTTCAGGGTACTCGGGCCTTAGACCTACATCGTCCATCAGAGCCAGGACCTTCTCCCGTCGTTGAGATCGTGTCCCTATCCGATGAATGATCAATGGTTCCATGATAATGTTCTCGATGTTTCGGCGCGGGTTCAATGCAGAATACGGTATCCTGAAAGATGACCTGCATTTTGCTGCGGACCTCTTTCATTTCAACTCTTCCGGCGTTACTTATGTCCTGTCCCTCGAATAGAACTCGGCCTGCTGTGGGCTTTTCCAGCCTCAAAATGAGCCTTCCCAGCGTGGTCTTGCCGCAACCGGACTCTCCGACCAACCCCAGCGTTTCTCCCCTGCAGATGTCCAGGTCAACACCGTCCACCCGCGAACCTGGAGGTCTACCCGCTGAAAGAATCCTCCTCTAATGGGAAAATACTTTACCAGGCTCTCCACCTGAACCAGTGGCTCATTCGAAGAGCACGTAGATTGATACTGGACGGCAGATTCGATCATAATGGTTCTCTAAAGTAGTGGGCCAGTCGGTGCTCAGTGGGGGCTAGCTCTGGGACGGAGCCCGCGGATCTGCCCTCACACTGTGGCCGTAAGTACTTAGCGGCAACCTGCGCAAATTGCCAGCAGGCCGCTTTCCCTCAAAGCCTTGGCTCTTGGATAGCTCTGTGTTATACGGTCCAGGGTCAACAAAGTCAATTCGAGGTAATGATCTGGTGATGGCTCTTCCGATTCTCGGGCTGGTGCCTGGCCTTCTGTGGTTATTGTATTTTTATCGGAGGGCCGGCCATAATCCGAGGTCGTTCGCGAATGTTGGTCGCGTGTTTTTGTGGGGATGCGCCTGTACCATTCCCACTTTTATTGTGGAGAATGTCACCGGTGCGGGGCTGCGTCAGGAGACCCTCGTTCGGTCTGCAGAGGCGAGCTTTTTACTGATAGGTCCCATTGAGGAGTTCTTCAAGCTCGTTGCTGTATGGATATCAATCTACCGGAGAAGCGATTTTCAGGAACCCAATGACGGCATCGTTTACGCCGCGACCGCCGCTCTTGGCTTTGCCTCCGTGGAGAACACAATATATATGGGGCTTCTCGGGCCCGCCATTGTGGTTCCGCGGGCCTTGTTTGCTACGCCGGCTCACGTAATGTTTGCCTCAATGTGGGGTTATTCGATGGGGCTGGCGCGTTTCCGGCGTGAAGGGGAGCTGCTGACCATAGCAAAAGGGTTCCTCATAGCGGCCTCGTTGCATGGGTCGTACAATTTTCTTGTCGCGGTCTATCCAGGGGCTGCTATGCTCTCCCTGATCCCTCTGATGGCGTTCATGGGCTGGCTCATGAACCACAGAATTCAGGAATTTCGTAAGAAATATCCCTTTCCACCTCTGGGAGAGGGAGCACTGATCTGTTGCCCGAATTGCGGGGCGTACACGCTGGAGAGTTCTGACAGGTGCGGCCGCTGCGGATTCGCTGTTCCTCTTCTGGAAACAGACGCGCCTAGATATTGCGGCCGCTGCAGAGCGCTGCTCGATCCGTGCCGCGGAACTTGTGCGAGATGTGGGGAATCAGCGAACCTTGCCAGACTATGCCCCCCGGCCACGTAAACTAACGAGTGCGGCCGACCGCCGCCGTGTCGAAAAATTGGGGCAGACCTCTTGTCAAAGAGTGAAACTTGAGGTATTGTTCCCAGTTCGAGAAAGTTCTCGACAGGTGCTCCGTCACGAACCCAATAGGTCGTTTCCATTTGTGCTCCGACCCGTGCTTCCTTTTTTCTGAGCGCTGCCGGTAGGCCCTGAAGGCGATGAAAAAACGGTAGTTTTTTCGGCGAGAAAGCGAGCGCCGCGGGATCTTTTTTGCTTGACAAGTGACAGGAAAAAAAGACAGATAAGTAGGCTTAAATCATCAGAAGGGGCTCCTGCCCCGGGACAGGCAAATGAACTGGAAAATTGCGTACATACTTTCTCCGCATCGTCCTCGCGGGGGAGACTGCCTCTCCGGTTCACAGGCCTGTACCTTTTCTCTTCTTCACATCGACGCGAAATCTCTTACTGGAGGGTATAACCTGAGTGGGGAAACCAATGGTTTCCTCCTCGTAAGGTTGAGACCCTGACCTCCGCGGGTGAGGAAGCTCGCTTCCTCAAATTTTTGACCGCGTGCCCAGAGTAGGGGAAGAACCCTGAAGGCTATCTGTTTATCGGTCAAAATCAAGGACAAGGGAGGTAGGCCATGTTACGCAGTCGACCACGCGGTTAAGACTGGTTATTGGCCGTGCGTTTCTATTACCAATATCTTCGAGAGGCAAACAGCCGACTCGGTACGGGGGATGACGATGAAAACCTTGGGTATTCATCTTCTGATCGAGCTTTGGTCCTGTAACAGGCAAAAAATCGACAACCTTGATTACCTGGAAAGAATCATGTCCCAGGCCGCTGAGGTCGCAGGGGCTACTGTCTTGAAAACAGCGTTTCAAGATTTCAATCCTCAGGGCGTCTCCGGCGTAGTGGTTATCGCGGAGTCTCACCTGACAATTCACACGTGGCCCGAACATGGCTATGCCGCGGTCGATATTTTCACGTGCGGATCAAAGGTCGATCCGTGGAAGGCCGCGGGATTCCTAAGACAAGAACTTGAAGCGGGCGACATGCAGGTGCGCGACTTCCAGCGTGGCATTCCCCGGAATGCGGAGTACGCCGAGGGTGGTACGGGGTTCGCCAAAGATGTTGCGTGCAGCAATCTTAACCGTTAGCGATCGCTCGGCCCAGGGGCTGCGAAACGACGCCTCGGGGCCCAAGCTGATTGAAATGCTTCAATCTCTCGGCATAGAGGTGGCCTGGAGTGCGGTTGTGCCGGATGACGAAGACGCGATCAGTAAGATGCTGATTTCATGGGCTGATGATAGTGGTGCAGACCTAATCTTGACCACTGGCGGGACCGGTCTCTCGCCTCGAGACGTTACTCCCGAGGCGACCATGGCAGTGGTCGAGAGGTTTGTACCGGGAATGGCCGAGGCAATGCGGATGGCTAGTCTCAGGAAAACACCGCACGCCATGATTTCCCGGGCGGTAGTCGGCGTTCGCGGCACGACCTTGATCATCAACCTCCCAGGGAGCCCCAAAGGCGCCATCGAGAACCTGGAAGCCGTCCTGCCTGCTCTGGAGCATGCAATCGCCAAGATCCAGGGAGATCCGTCCGAATGCTCCTGAACGGCTGGCCACGTTTGCGACGCGGGGAGCCTCTTCCTGCTTCCGTTATCAGTAATTCGCCATGAAATACGACAACCACAACAAGCCGGTTGCAGCAGGCGCGGCGCTCCGAAGTGCTCTCAGTGGTATGGGACTGCAAGCTGCACTTTCCCGTCACAGCGTCATCCAATTGTGGCCGAAGATTGTGGAAGCCCCTGTGTCAAGCCATGCTCGCGGGAAAAACTGGTTGGCTCGACACTCTACGTGGTAGTTGATTCATCGGTCTGGATGAATGAAATTGCCGCTATAAAGAACGTGCTCCTGGAAAAGATAAACTCATGCCTCCCTCCACGTGTTGCGGCAATCACGGACATTCGTTTTCATCAACGTTCCTGGGCGGGTTCCAAGGCGACTGATGAGCCCCGCCGTTGCCCTCCGTCCCCACCCACTGACAAGGATATCAGAATGGCGCGTCAGGTGCTGGAACCCGTCAGGGACGAACACCTCAAACGGGTCCTGCAGCGGATACTCGAAAAAGATCGGCAGTTAAAATGCCGTCGCCAGTCAGAGCCTCGAGTTCTTTAAGCTAACGGATGTGCCGAGGGGAGAGGTAGCGGCCAGGGGACAGATAGTTTCTCCAACGCCATTCCGGGGCGTGCAGCGAAGCGGGTAGGGGCTGGCGAAGCTTTGTACCGGGTTCGCTTACCCTGGAGTCTCGGTCTTCAGCTCATCAGAAGGTGCCGTCGAGCTTCCAGGTTTCTTTCTTGACGGGACTTCGTGGGCGGTACGAACTCTTGAAGCGTTTCTTTGGGTCCTTGACAATTTGCGTCCCCATAACGGCCATTTCCCCGTCGGGAACCCGTACCATTCCTATGCCCGTCGCTCCCCCCGCGAAAGGCAACAAGAGCCAGATTCTGTCCTTATCCCTTTTCTTTACAGGTAGGAGCTGGGAACCGCGCTCCGGATACCTCGGATCATAAATGACTATTCCGTCGGCCGACAGATCCCATCGCCCTGCGCTCGGCCTGAAGAGATTGACCATTTTCATCGTGCCGTCCTTATGAAGCGACATAAAGGCTTGGCCCTTGAAGTGCCTGACCTTGGCCTTTTCCTTGTCGGTAATTCCCCACCGAAAGAACTCATCGGAGGATTTCCAGGTCCCTGCCATGAAGTCGGCTGAAATACGCTCTTCGATACCCAGTAGAGCGAGGGGAGAAACCATATTACCGTCGCGGGGAACCACGCCGGAAAGGAGCGGGATTAGCGCCAGAGCGAGCACCTGTATGTTAAGCACAACGAACTCCAAGGAAAAAATATATTAAGGGAGAGTGTCTTTATACCAAAAGGATCGTGAAGAGTCTATTTTGATGGGAAAATCCTTTAAGTTGACAGCAGAATTCTGAGCCGGTAGATTTTCTCGCCGGCCTGATGCCTGCAAACAATAACCAACTGGAATATCGTGTATGAAGAAGGTCGTGCTCCGAACCTACCAAGACAAACCGCCCAAAAAGAGGGCCGTCACCGGCAAGCTCTTAATGAGCATGTATCGGGCACTGGTCGCGCAGTTCGGCCACCGAAACTGGTGGCCTGCAAACTCCCCATTTGAAGTGTGCGTCGGCGCAATACTGACCCAGAACACGTCATGGAAAAATGTGGCAAAGGCCATCGACAGTCTCAACGCAGCCGACAGGCTCGATCCGTTCAAGATATACCATACCGATCACGAGGAGCTTTCACATCTCATCAAATCTGCAGGCTACTTTAATGTGAAGGCCACTCGGCTGCGGAACTTCGTAAATTATCTCGTGGAGAAGCACGGCGGGGACTTGAATTCGCTCTTTTCCGCCCCCCTGGCTGCGTTGAGAGAGGAATTGCTTTCCGTAAAGGGCATCGGAAAAGAAACCGCGGACAGCATTATTCTTTATGCCGCAAACAAGCCCATATTTGTGGTGGATGTTTATACCAGGAGAGTCCTTTATCGTCACGGTCTCGTCAGAGAAAACGCAGATTACGATA
Source organism: uncultured delta proteobacterium (assembly GCA_963828085.1). Lineage (GTDB taxonomy): Bacteria > Desulfobacterota > Desulfomonilia > Desulfomonilales > Desulfomonilaceae > CAWBBA01. Next base: position 21,618 of record CAWHDO010000009.1, on the reverse strand, counting down.
CTATGCAACGCCTTTTTGAGGCTAATCTTCCATCGGAAGTGGCTCTATTCAATGACTTTCACGCCCAATTGGTCGCCGCGGGCCATCATTACTGTAAGAGAATGCCCCTCTGTGAGAAATGTCCCCTGCGACGCTTTCTGTGAGCGTCATCTCATTTGAGCTTCTCTCCACACTCCTGGCAGAATCGGGAGTCCGAGGCATTCGCTTTTCCGCACTTAGGGCAATTGGCTTTTTGGGGAGCCCCGCATTCAGCGCAGAACTTTGCATCCGGAAACACGGCTTTCCCGCACTGGCTACAGTATTTTCCGCCCGCCTGTGTTTGGGCAGCGGGAGCCATTTGCTCCGCCTTGGATTGGGTAAGGCCCTCAGTCATGGCGCCCGCCATCTGTTGTCCCATTGCTATGCCCACTCCCATTCCCGTAAATCCTCCCGCTCCGCCCGAACGAGCCGCTTCAGGGATAGCCTGAGCCGTTTGGAATTGGGTAAAGCGTCCCATATCTCCCACGATTCCCATTTCGGAGCGAGTGTCCAGCATTTTCTCGACTTCGGGTGGGACCGAGATGTTTTCGATCACGAAGCGGCTGAGAGAAATCCCGTACGTCTGAAATTCCGGCTCCATAGACGTCCTGGCCTGGTCGCACATCGTCTTGTAGTTTGCCGCCAAATCCAGGGCCGCGATCTTTGAGGAGCCGAGCATGCCGCTGAACGAGGATACGAGCATGCTCCGAAGTTGCCCTTCAATTTCCTCGGTGGTATAGCATCCATCAGTGCCTACCACCTGTTTGATGAACGCGCCCGGGTCCTGGACGCGGACGCCGTAGGTGCCGAAAGCTCTAAGTCGGACTACTCCCATGTCAGGGTCGCGCATCATGATGGGGTTCTGTGTTCCCCATTTCAGATCGAGGAAATTGCGCGTGCTGACAAAATAAACCTCGGCCTTGAACGGAGATTCGAACCCGTACTTCCATGACCGCAAGGTGGTCATCACGGGCATGTTTTGAGTGCTCAAGCTGTAAAGTCCAGGGGTGAAGACATCGGCAAGTTGACCCTCATTGATGAAGACTGCGGCCTGACCTTCCCGCACAGTAAGCTTGGCTCCCATCTTTATTTGGTGATCCTGATCGGGGAAGCGCCACACGAGGATATCACCCGTGTCATCCAGCCATTCGATAACCTCTATAAGTTCGCCCTTCATAAGGTCCCAGATACCCATGGCTATCTCCTTCTCAGTGCAAGTCTCTCAACCTGATTCGGCATTGATTGAAACGCGAGCTAGCTGACCTCTGTGCCAATACGACAGATCCTCGACGGAAAATCTGGCTCCGGAGGCCCCCGCGGAATCCGGCGTTCCGCGGGACCTTTCCGAATTCGTAGCAGAATGATCCGAATGCATAGTGTCTAACGACAGGCCCTTGGCCAACGTTATCACCTCGGTCGGGTATTGACAAGCAGGTTGTGTTGAAGCGAAAGGGGATTGAGAGCGGAGTTCGAGAGCCTCCAACGGGGTGCAAGAAATAGGATGAGCCCCTCGGTAAAGGGCTCATCCCAATGACCCGGGAGATCATTCTTCTATCTTGTACTTACCCTTCTTTTCAGGGTCGAATTCAACTTTAGCCTTCACATACTTTGCATCGTATCCGGCTTTCTTCAGGACATTGTAGGCCATCTCGGCTCGGACCCCTGTGGAACAATGAACGAACAAAGTCTTTCCTTTGGGGACCTCGGAGAAACGCTGCTCCAATTCTTCCATGGGAATATTCAGCGCGTTGGGGAAGACTCCGTCGGCAGCTTCTTTGGGCGTACGAACGTCGAGGATCAATGACCCTGCCGCGGGTTTCACCACCTCTTCCTTAAACGCGGCAATGTCCACTTCGCCGGGCTGCAGTTTGCGGACGTAGGTGATTTTGTTCTCGGTAGGGCCTTTCGCGATCTGCTTGCCCGTCTTTTTCCAGGCCAGGAAGCCGCCGGACAGGAGGCTTACCTGCTTGTAGCCCCAGTCCGATATCTTCTTGAATGCCTCTCCTGCCGAAGCAAGAGACCCGTCTTGATTGTAAAGTATGATGGGAGCAGCCATGTGTTTCGGGAATTGCTCCTTCATCTTATCAAGTCCGCCTTCGGCCACTGCCACGGCCTTGGGAATGTGGCCTTGTTTGGCTAGCTTTGCCGGTCTCAGGTCTATCAAAATGTACCGAAGCTTCAGTCTTGTTGTAGTTTTCGATACCCGCGATGTCCGAAACAACCAAGTGGCCGGCCTTCTTCCATGCCGGGAGCCCTGCGTGAAACACTTTGACATTCTTGTAACCGAGCTTTTCCGCCTTCCTGGCGGCCAATGGGCTCATCACTCAGGAGAAGCCGGAACAATAGTAGATTTGGACAATGTCCTTATTTTTCGGTAGAACTGTTTCCGCCAGCTTGTCAAACGCGAAAAGTGGCATGGACACTGCCGTCGGTATGTGCCCTTCGTTGAAGAGATTATCCGGTCTGCTGTCCAGAAGAATGTACTTTCCCGCTTCGGGTCCCTTGGCAACCAAATTCGCGACCTCTTCAACTCCGGCGAGTTGATCCTTCGGCACCTCAATACCTTTTTTTACCTCCACTAACTTCGCGAAGTTCTTGCCGTTTTTCTTGAAGTAGGTGATCCTTACCGACTCCTGCTTCGGGATTTCCTTGAAAGCAGGCGCGTTCCGCAGTTCGGTCGAATCATCAAAATGGATCACCTCCATGTCCTTATCGATCTGGAGTTGAATCGTTCCCGCCTTGATAGCGACGTCCACCAACTTTCCAGCAAGGAGATTGGCCGTCTTCTCGTAGTCGGCATGACATTTCAGGCAGCTAGCATCAGCCTTGGACGGCAACTTGTCTTCCGCAGCGCTCACGACTGGCGGCCCGGCGATAACAATCGCCAGGATAGCGGCCACAAAAACGGCTGCGAGCCCTTTCTTACACATGACACCCTCCTTTTCTTGTCGTCTCGAGTTATTGTTAGAAAATATCTGGGGTTCCCTGTTTTATTTCCCCTTAGAGGCCCTCGTCCATCATAGTGATGAACCAGGACCACCCACTTGAGGCTATTCTAATATATAAATAAGGTCAGATCTATTTTTTTTGAGTGAACCCCGTTTTTTCTAACCATCGCTATCTCCACCGTCACTAGGGCGCTCGAAAGTTGTGAGGCGATCTTGCAGGGTCGCTTGTGAAAGAGAGGTTGAGTGCACTATGATGTGGTAAGCTGAGCTCCGTCGGAGGGGGCCGGTTAATAATTATATTTTGTGCAGTTGGCTTGGCAATGAGCGATTTCGCTAAATCGGCCGCGTTTGGATACAGGACCTGACCCCGAATTGAGGCGACGTCAATTTTGGCCCGTAGAGAAGCGCAAAGGGGAACCATATGTGAATTCTGAACAAATGGCTCAATGGTCGTGGGACGTTTCGATGAGAGATCGTGGAGAGAGGGGCTTGAACTGTATGAGAGTTTGCGGTTTCGAACACAGGTTTTCTGTCAGGAGGCACCGATGGATCTGAAACAATTGGCCGAATGGGTTGAAGCGAGGATCTGCGCTCCTTGCAAACAAGGCTACACCTGCGACGATTTCGAATGCGACCAGGCCAAGAAGATCGCTGACATCCTAAGACGTATGGTCGCCTTCAAGGGAAAAGACAGTAGCGGCAAAGAGGTTTCAGGATGGCTGGTGCCGGACTGAATGATCGCTGGTTCCAATAGAAGTGGAGCCGGCGCCTGAGACTGCTTTCCTGAGCCGGTGCGATCTGACCTGGTGAAACGTCTCCAATTTTGTTGAGGAGCCGCGACATCCGCATACACACCGCTATCTTAGGCATTCAAGGACTCCCTGTGTCTGCCCGCATCAGTTTTTATCGTGTGATTTATTGAAATTCAGGAGACTTCGATGCCTAAGCGTACAGATCTCAAGTCCATCATGCTTATAGGTTCCGGCCCGATAATTATCGGCCAGGCATGTGAATTTGACTATTCAGGCACTCAGGCCGTAAAAGCCCTCAAAGAAGAAGGTTTCCGCGTCATCCTTGTAAATTCCAATCCGGCCACGATAATGACTGACCCGGAGTTCGCGGACGCCACCTATATCGAACCTCTCACGACCGACATTCTTGCCGCCATCATAGAGCGTGAGCGTCCTGACGCCCTGTTGCCCACGTTGGGGGGCCAGACCGCCCTGAATAGATCTGTGGAATTATACAAACAGGGTGTGCTTCAGAAGTTCGGAGTAGAGCTTATCGGCGCGAGTTTTGAGGCCATTAACAAGGCTGAAGATCGAGACCTGTTTAAGGCCGCTATGAGTAACACTGGACTGGATATGCTGGAGAGCGGCTATGCGGACTCGGTGGATCAGGCGCGGCAAATAGCCGAGCATGTGGGATTTCCGAATGTTCTAAGGCCGTCTTTCACTCTCGGAGGCTCTGGAGGGGGTGTCGCCTTCTCGATGGAGCAGTTCGAAACACTTGCAAAGCAGGGTTTGGAGATCTCTCCTGTGGGGCGTGTCCTGGTGGAGGAATCGGTACTGGGGTGGAAAGAATTCGAATTGGAGGTGATGCGGGACCGGGCGGACAATGTTGTGATCATCTGCTCAATTGAGAATTTTGATCCCATGGGCGTGCATACCGGAGATTCGATTACTGTAGCCCCGGCCCAGACCTTGACGGACAAAGAGTACCAGATCCTACGCGACCAGGCTATAGCAATCATAAGAGAAATCGGAGTGGACACGGGCGGATCAAATATTCAGTTCGCAGTGCATCCTGAAAACGGTCGCGTCGTCGTAATAGAGATGAATCCGCGAGTGAGCCGCTCAAGCGCACTGGCTTCAAAGGCCACGGGATTTCCTATAGCCAAGATCGCGGCCAAGTTGGCGATAGGTTACACGCTTGATGAGATTGCTAACGACATAACGCTCAAAACTCCGGCATCATTCGAGCCGACCATAGACTATGTTGTCACCAAGATTCCACGTTTTGCTTTTGAAAAATTCCCGGGCGCGGATCGTACCCTCACCACGCAGATGAAATCGGTGGGGGAGGCGATGGCTATCGGCCGAACCTTTAAGGAATCACTTCAGAAGGCAATCCGCTCTTTGGAAATTGATACTTATGGCCTTGAGCCCTGTCTTGAAAAGGGACTCTCCGGCGAGGAAATACTCAATCACCTGAAGCAGCCCACTCCGGATCGCTTGTACCATCTTGCCGACGCGATACGGGCTGGAATCGCTATCGAGGACATCTATCAAGCCTCTCGCGTAGACCCATGGTTTCTCGCACAACTTGGTGACATAGTCCGAATGGAAGAAGAGATGTCCCAACCTGGCGCATTTGATGGAGAAATGAGGCTTGAGAAACTGCAAGAAGCCAAATCGTTAGGATTCTCGGATGTGCGACTCGGCGCCCTGACAGGCCGAACAGAGGACGACGTAAGAGCCCTTCGGCATAGCTATGGCGTGCGGCCCGTCTTCAAAAGAGTGGACACTTGCGCCGCGGAGTTCGAGGCGCACACGCCTTATCTATACTCCACGTACGAAGAGGAGGATGAGTCTGGCGTTACCGGGAAAAGAAAAATCATGATTTTAGGGGGTGGGCCCAACAGGATAGGCCAAGGGATCGAGTTCGATTACTGCTGCGTTCACGGGGCCTTTGCCCTCAAGGAAGCCGGATTTGAGACCATTATGGTCAACTGTAACCCGGAAACGGTCAGCACCGATTATGATACAGCGGACCGTCTCTATTTCGAGCCTCTGACGTTGGAGGATGTGCTGGAAATAGTCGAACGGGAAGCGCCCGACGGAGTCATAGTTCAATTCGGCGGACAGACTCCGCTCAAACTGGCTGTGCCACTGTGGAAAGCAGGGGTCCCGATAATTGGGACATCCCCTGACGCGATAGACCGCGCTGAAGACCGAAAGCGATTCAAAGAACTGTTGCTGGAGCTTGGTCTAAAGCAGCCGCCCAACGACATAGCATACTCTTACAGGGAGGTCCTGGAAGTCGCACGGCGTATAGGATATCCCTTGGTCGTAAGACCTTCCTATGTCCTAGGTGGTCGGGCCATGGAGATAGTCCACGGTCCCGACGATCTTGAGGACTATCTCACCAACGTGGTCAGGGCTTCGTCCGGTCATCCGATCCTGTTGGACGGCTACCTCACCGGAGCAGTGGAAATTGATGTGGACGCTGTGTCGGACGGAGAAGACGTTGTCATAGGCGGGATTATGGAACATATCGAAGAGGCCGGTGTGCACTCGGGTGACTCTTCCTGTTCTCTGCCACCATACAGCCTCGGCAGATATCACCTCGACGAGATACGCAGGATCACCCGACTGTTGGCCATGGAACTCGGGGTCAAGGGGTTGGTGAATCTTCAGCTTGCCCTGAAGGACGGAGAGATCTTCGTTCTGGAGGTCAATCCCAGGGCGTCAAGAACCGTCCCATTTGTTTCCAAGGCGATTGGGGTCCCCCTGGCAAAGGTGGGTGCCTGGGTAATGGCGGGTAAGAGCCTGAAGGAAATAGGGTTTACCAGAGAAGTGCTCCCCAGCCACATAAGCGTAAAGGAGGCTGTCTTCCCCTTTATAAGGTTTCCGGGGGTAGATGTGTCGCTTGGGCCGGAAATGAAATCGACCGGGGAAGTCATGGGCATCGATTGCGAGTTTGGCCCCGCATTTTTGAAGAGTCAGTATGGGACAGAATTTCCAGTCCCGAAGGGTGGAAAGGCTCTGATGAGTATTGCTGACCGCGACAAAGGCGGCGCTATCATCGTGGCTCGTCGTCTGAAGGAGTGTGGTTTTTCCTTTGTGTGCACCCAGGGAACCGCGACTGTGCTGAAAGCTGCCGGGATTGATGCAACTCTCGTTGGCAAAGTTCACGAAGATGGGAGGAGGGATATTACGGATCTCATCCGAAACCACGAGATTTCACTTGTGATAAACACCTCGGAAGAAAAGAAATCTATCCGGGATTCTGTGCATATTCGACTGGCGGCTCTGCAACACAACGTACCCTATTTCACAACTTTGGCCGGTGCAAATGCCCTTTCTCTCGGGCTTCGCTCTCTGACCCGCGGAGATCGGTTCAGGGTCATGTCGTTGCAAGAGTACCATCAGGGTAGTCGCTTTTTCTGTGAGACCGACATTGGATGAGGGGCACGCTCTGACGGGATGAACCAAATGTTTGTGACTAAGAAATTCGAAACAATTGATGGAGGGGGAAATGGCTATAAAAAAGTCTCAGGCAAAAAAAATAATATTTTGGGTTGTTCTGATTCTTGTTGGAGTCGTTTCGGTGGAATTGGTGCTGCGTCTGGCATGTCTACTTGTCCCCCGGGCTAACGCATTACTGGGTTCTTCTCCGGCCGCTGGTATACACGACGACAAACTCAGATATCGACCAAAACCGGCAATTCCTGGCCACGACGCCAAAGGCTTTCGAAACCGAACTGTTCCCTCTCGGGTTGACGTCGTATGCCTAGGCGATTCGATGACCTATGGAACGTGGGTCAGACGGGAAGATGCCTGGCCTCAGCAGTTGGAACGCATAGGAGGTATGAGTACCTACAATATGGCGTTTGCAGGATGGTGTCCGGTGAGCTACCTGATGTTATTGGACGAGGCACTGGAGTTCCAGCCCAAGCTGATAGTGGCCACTTTTTACTCCGGAAACGATCTGCAAGACGCAATAGCCGACGTTTATCATGGGGGAGCACCGCCCGACCTGAAAAACCCGGACGAATCCATAGTTAAGGTGGTGTCGGGAAAGGAGAAGAGGGACGAGCTGGATAACATGATGAACACAATGTTCGAACCCCATCGTGGTCTCAAGAATTTCTTGGCTGACCATTCCAAGATCTACGATCTGTTATGGCTGGGCAAGAAAGTCTTTGCACCTAACTTCACACCGCCCTGGTTTTGGATTAAATATCAGGCATCCAGTTTTAAGCCATTTGAGGTTTTCGAAGAGGGAACGCTTAGAACCGTATTTACTCCCAGATATAGGCTCTATGGACTTGACCAGCGCGATCCGGCTGTTGTGGAAGGGCTTCGTATATGTCTCGAAGCTTTGCGTCGCATGGACGATCGCTTAAAGAAAGTCGGGAAGAAGTTTCTGGTACTATTCATACCCACGAAAGAGCTTGTTTTTGAGGAAATTGCCAATAATGGGAAACACAATGTCTCCGAGAACTATAAACGGCTGGTAAAGGATGAAAAGTTGGTCTGGGAAACCACCGAGAAGTATTTGCAATCTCACGGGATCGAATTCGTAGATGCTCTTCCCGCGTTGAGAGCTTTTATACGGAACGGTGATAACCCCTACAAGATCAATCACGACTCCCATCCGAACAAGTATGGTCAGGGGGTGATGGCCCAGTGCGTACTGGAGGCAATTCGAAACCACAATCTGCTGAGCAAAAGCCTTAATCGGCCGCAATTTGCACAGTCAAGGCCGCGGCTGCATTTATATTCCGTGAACAAGGCGCATTCAACCCCGAAACTTGCAGTTCCGCGATAACGGTTTTATAGTTTGGTATTGTCGCGAAGATTGTTAAGGCCGGGATCATGGCTTCTGAGCGCCGATTACATATTCCAGGAGAGGTTCCCGAGGATTTTGCCAATGCCGTAGTGACGATTCTTCTCTTCGGGATTGCCGGAGGAAACGCTTGGGACAGGATTTACAGTCACACTCCGAATGAATCCTTGGCGTGGATTGACAATATTCTGAAGGCAAATGATACGTCGGGCCTAGTTCATTCGGATATTCGGTGGTGGGAGCATCAGCTTCGGGGGCATTAGATTCACGCCTATCGGCAATTCTGGCTACGTTGTACATAGCGTGATTAGGGAGCTACAAGCGACCATAGGGATGAAAGATGACGGTCAAGCTGGATATTGAGGAATTCGTTGCAGACTATTGCCAAGGTGTGAAGGATCGAGATCTGCTTGCAAAGCACCGTTTGAGCCCTAAGGAACTGGTTGGAGTTGTCAAGAAGCTTATAGGTCAAGGAGTTATAACCAAGGAGCAATATTTCACTCGCAGCCGACTGGTCGAAGAAGCCGAAATCCATGAAGAAAAAGCTTTCCTAAAGTCACTGTATCACTGCCCGGTTTGTAGCCACCTGCATCCTCGCCCTTTCAACCGGTGTCCGGCCTGTGGCACAGAGATCTCCGAGGTGCGGCCAACGCGAACCCGTGAGGAGAAGCCGTTTCACGCCCCCCCTGTTAGTGCTGGAGCGAAGGTCCAAGAGAACACCCTTTCTCAAGGGGCTTCTGTTCGGCCCGAGAGGGCCGAGCCTGTGAAGCCCGCGCCAACCACTTTGATCGTGGAGTCAGCCAGTGATTCTTCCGTTGTTACGAGGGGGGTGGCAGCGCCAAGTCCCGCCAGCGACCCGGCAGCCTGGCGCAATCTCTTGGGCAAGCGGGTGGAGAAGCTATCGTTGCTTCCCGGGACCCTCGATGTTACGGCCTCGGTCCATTACGAACTTACCGAGATCATCGCGACCGGCTCCAACGCTGCTCTCTTTAAGGCAGAACCGGAGTCCGGGGACGGTCCACCGTTGTCCTTAAGAGTGTTTGATTCCCGATTCGCCGAGGGGACAGATCTTGGCCGATTACTCGACAAGATAGTCGAATATCAGTCCGCAATGGTTGACTCCAACGTCCTCAAAATTCACGGGTCGGCAAGTCTGCACGGGGACCGGGCGCTTGTCTACGAATACGTTCCCATGAGTTTGGAGACATATCTCCAACGGGAGCCGGAGGGGTTGCCCGGAGAGTTGCTGGTAGAGATTTTGCGGCAGATCCTGAACAGTGTCGGTTATTCTCACATGCATCGAGGACGAGACGGGGTTGTGAGACGGTTGCCGCACCTCAGCCTCCAACTCTCTTCATTCCTGTTCGATGATCGCAAGAATCTGGTTAAGTTGGTAGACTGCGGAGTATGGAAATCGCTCGTCGATCTTAGAGGTTACAGGCGTCGCCTTTGGGAAGAGCCGGGCGTCGATCCCGCCGTCCTTGCGCCTGAAGCTTTCATCCTGGGATCCAAATTCATCAACGCGTTTTCCGCGGACATTTATGCTGTGGGCGCAGTGCTCTACCGGCTGGCCACGGGCAAGTCTCCTTTTTTGGGCTCAGGCGTAGACGAATACAGCTTTCTGCATCTGAAGACTTTTGCGGTTCCACCAAGAGTACATAGGTACACACTACCAGCCTGGTTGGATGCTATGATCCTCAAGTGCCTGGAGAAGGAGCCCGCAAACAGATGGAGAAGCGCTACCCAGATGGAATTGGCCATAGCGAAAGCGCCCTCCGTGTGACGAGCCGCTGGTATGTGGTGCGTCGCCGCTGTTTATGATTCGATGTACTTTCAAGTAGGCTAGTTACGGTCAAGGCAGATTCGGGTCGCAAGCTGCTTCTTTGGACGGACATCGCTTTCACAAGGTCTTAACTTGTTTCGGCTAATGGAGAATAATATGGAAAACCAGAGAAGCACCGTCTGCTCCGAGTGCGGCACCAGTCTTCGGCAAGACGCTCCCTTTTGTCCGGAATGTGGAAGACTCCCTCTTTCCGTTGTTTCCAAAGGAGCGCTGGCCCTGGAGTTGGGAGATATCCCGTCTCAAAACGCTCGAGGAGATCTGTTGCGGCTCTTGAAAACCTGGTTTCCTCACTTCGATACGTTCCGCGCTGAAAGCCGGCTGAAAAAAGGGCCGGCCATTTTAGTAGCCGGTATAGATGAAGAAACCGGAGACAGGCTTTTGGAGGTCCTGAAAAGTATGAAAGTTCCGGCGCGGCTTGTGGACCACCTCTTGGAGTCCTGGGCCAAACGACTATGGAATTCAGGTCTCGTAGTGTCTGTGGTCTCTTTGCTCTTAGCAGCCATTTTCCGAGGGCCGATCTCCTTCATTTTCATTCTTTTAGCCGGCGGAGCACCTTTGCTGGCGGCTCTAATAGGTGAGCAGAGGCGCAAACCTCTCTTGACACAGACAGGTCCAATACCCTCGGCAGAACAATGGATTCGACTATCCCAGGACTATTCTGAGGTGATCAAATCTTTGGCTTCCGCCGATGGCGCTGCCTTGAAGTCACTTGTTACGAGGGTTTTTGAGTTTCAATCAAGATTGCGATCCGCTTCACTAGCCTCCGCTGCGGCCGGTGCGGAAACCGGGGAGCTTTACAAACGACTAAGGGATGCCCTTCGCGCCGGCGTAGACATCTGTCGCAACATTGCCACAACAGAAGGTGAGGCCAAGGAAGCTTCAAAGAAGGAACTCCTCGCTTTCGAGGATCAAGTGTCGAGAATAGACGAATGGTACCGTAGCCTGGAGAACAAGGGGACTAAGCGCACGACCCAGTTAGTGGTAGAACTCAGTGAGATAGTTGAAAGCATCGACAGAATCGTGCAGGAGGTGCGCCCCCCTTCTGGGCTCAAGCTCGCCGGCGCAAATGGAGATCGGCAAAGTCGGCGAGTGACGTAGAATGCTTAAGAGCATTGTTTGCCGCTCCCAACAGGAAGCAGCGGAATTTCATGCGAGGGTCGAGCACTTGGTTGGTCAAAGAGAAGCCGTGTCAGTAGCTAAAGAAACAGTGAAAGCGAGGTACCCCGAAGACCGTCCCCTGAACGAAGATTTGGGCGCGTGGTGGGTAATGCATGTAAAACCAAACTGCGAGAAGCAAGTAGCCACCTACCTCTTGAATCGGAATATCAGCTACTACTTACCTCTTTACCAACGCAAGACAAAGGTAGGGTACTGGCGTAGAATTCGAATAACCCAAGCACCACTGTTCAGCGGATATCTCTGCTTTGCTCTCGATAAGGAAAGGCACAATCTGCTTTACGACACCAAAAAGCTTGTGCGAATCATCAAGGTTGACGATCAGGAGAGGTTTGTAAAGGAGCTACAGTCTATTGCTCAGGCTATTGAAACGGGGGAGGATTTGCTCGTAAAGCCCGGACTCGTTCCCGGGAGGCGAGTGTTGATCCTTTCGGGTCCTCTAGAGGGGACTGAAGGCGTGGTGGTTCACCGCCGAACCGAGCGCCAGCTCGCCCTATCCGTCGAAATGTTTAATCAGAGCGTGTTGGTCAAGCTCGATCCTTGGACCAAAATAGAGCCCCTTTAGGGAGAAGTGCTGGGAGTTCCCATGCCGGCGCGTTCAAATCACTTGCCAGGTACAATTCGCGAAAACGTGTCCTTGATCCCCGCTCCCAGGTCTTGAACATCCTGACCTATCTGGCCGAATAACGACGACGCGGGCGTGGCAGAAGCCCGCGTCGGCTTGGTGTCCTGAATTTGCGTCCCGAACCCCCCGAATGAGTCCAGTATAAAACCGCCTATAGGGTTTCTCGTGCTGAGAGGCTGCGCCGGAGGGAGATAACTCCCGGTGGAGCGGCCGGCGGTACCAAAGCGATCAAACCCGGCAACCGGCGCATTTGAAGGGATCCTTGCCGTCACAGTGCCGTTGTCGTCAGGGACCACATTTCCCGGCGCGCCTTGCGAGCCTGACGGAGCATATGGCGTCGCGGGGGGAAGATACGGCATCGGTGCTGCCGGTTGGGCAGCCCGAGAAAGGGCGGAAGCGAAGGGTTGCGATGCCGGCGGAGCGAAAGGGCTCGCTGACGTGGTGCCCTTTTTTGAGCGGACTGCTCCGGTGGCAGGCGACTGCGATGGGAACGCGGAAACTCTGGTCGCCGCGGGATCGTATGGTTTTGGAGTTCTTTGGGCAGGCTTAACGGTTCGAGGCGGCTCCGCCTTCTTTTGGGGACGCACTGCCGCAGCCGGTGGCTCATAGGCTTGGGGCATGGCAGGAGCTTGAACCGAGCTAGGGCCGGCCGAAGGCCGGGAAACGCGCGGATTACTCGTCACCGGCTGTTGGGACCCTACGGCCCCTTGAAAGGGGAGTGCCGGCACGTCCTGACGCGTCGAGGACGGAGTCGGCTGGGCCTGGGCTACCCGCAAGACCCGTTGCGTTTGGCCTCTTCTTGGGCCGGAAACTTCCAGGTTTGGCGCCGTTGTCGAACCCTGTCGCGCCGCTTCAGAATAGGCCGGCGAATTCTGTGCGATGGCCGCGGGAGGCGGTCCGAGTAAAGATTCCAACAATTCCGTCAACGGCCCTTCTTCCCAGTTGAGAAGCCCCACGGCGTTTCCTACGACCTGTCCCTGCCGATTTATCACGTATGTCGTCGGGACACCTGGAATTTCGTAGATGGCTTCTGAACGGGAATTCACTACGAAAGTGGCCGGAGTGCCCGATCTCAATGCCTGTTGTCGGACCGAAAACCTATTTGAAGGATCAAACGCGAAAGTGAAACTGTACCCGCCGTGTTGCACATAAGGCAGTATCCGGTCCTGGCTGTCAACAAGGTTCACAGCCACAACTTCGAGGCCACGGCTTGCATACTTCCGGTAGATTCTCTCCAGAATCGGTTTTTCCATGGAACACGGGGGACAATCAATTTTCCAAAAATTTAGGATTACCACTTTCCCCCGTTGCGCAGATAAGGTGATTTCGCGGCCTTTGAGGTCTCGCAGCGTCATCTCATTTGCAGGGCATGGGACCGAATAGAGATTGAAATTGTGGTCCTTCAGTTGATCCGGCAAGCTGGCTGCAGCATTGGCCTGTGGGAAAAAACTGATTATCAAAAGGAGGACAGTGGCAACTGATTGATATCTAAGCATAACCTGCTTCCTCTGAAAAGAAGCTCATAAACCGCTTAGATCCTACAATACAATTGTGAGTATTTCAAGGATTTTCGGAGTGGAGCACTGCTTGCTTTTTTTTGCCGGATGTCATATAAAGCGCAGTGTCTGGGGCAGCAAGGCGGTCGCCGGCGCGACTGAGCGCGGGAGGAAAGTCCGAACTCCGCAGGGCAGGATGCCGGGTAACGCCCGGTGAGGGTAACCCCAAGGCAAGTGCCACAGAGAGCAAACCGCCTCCGGGATTCCTGGAGGTAAGGGTGAAACGGTGAGGTAAGAGCTCACCGGTTCCCGTGGTAACACGGGAAGCCAGGTAAACCCCATCCGGAGCAAGACCGAATAGGGAAGCGTTTGAGGATGGCCCGTCCGATGCTTCCGGGTAGGTCGCTGGAGGCGGCGGGTAACCGTCGTCCTAGATGAATGACCGCCGCCCGGTTTATCGGGAACAGGATTCGGCTTATTGCTCGCCCCGGACCCCACAAGGGGGCTACCATGACGGATAAACCCCTCGACGGCCGGCAAAGCGCCGGCCCGCAAGCAAGGTCGTCTCAACCTTCCACAAAAAAGAACAAGGCTATGCCCGTCAAGACAGTAGGTGCAGCGGTGGCATTACTGGTAGCGGGGCTTGTTTTGGGTTACGTTCTGGGCGTCTTAGCGCCCGTTACCCACCGTGGGAGTTCGTCAAGTTTCGGCCCACAAATTGGTCCGGTTTTTAACCGGGTTCAGCCGGACAATCTCTTCTCCTCGAACGATCTTTTCCAGGGCGTGGGTGGCAGTCCTGTGGACTCCTCCAAAGTTCTTTTTCCATCTCTGGAAAAATCGCTTGGCGTCCCTGATGAAAAGGAGCCACAGGCAGGTCCTCCGCAACAACCTGCCGTTTCGGCCCCTAAAGCCGGGCCCGAGGCACCAGCCTTGTCTGAAGAGAGGGCATCAGTGCCGCCGGAAGCCGGCGCAACTGGCGTCCCTGGCCCGAAGCCGGTTGAGACACCGGTAATTGTAACGCGTGAGCCTGGCGGACCTGGCACCGAAATTGAAGGAAAAGCACAGAAGGGAGACAAGCGCTCTCGTGAAAAAACTCCCGGCCCGGATTCCTCCTATTGGGACACGGCGCCTGGACCCGGTCGCCCCAAGACAGGCAAGATGGTTGCGGTTCGACCGCCGAAAGAGAGTGTTTCTGGAGCACGTGTGCAAGACAAAGGACAGGCATCTGAAGGTGCCAGCAAACGGGAACAGTTTCAGTTGCCCGGATCATTGCTTGTCAAAATACATCATTATTCAGGGGCTATGACTCAATGGGGTCTGATGGTGATCCTTGACGATTCCGTAGTCATGGCTCGCAAGACCAAGCCTTGGACCCCTTCACGGAGCCAGGCCGCGGAAAGCTTCGTGGCCAAGCTGACAGGATACCTGACTCCAGGGTCCAGAATTGCGGTAAGAGATTTTCTCTGCAAGCAATCCAACGGCGGCAAGAAGCAGAAAAGAAACCACGTGTCTTAGCCACATGCTTTATGAGTGGGCGGACTCTCCTTTCCCCGGCCTGAAAGAGAAACTGGCCCGCGTCAGCGCCGGCGGCCACAACAATCCGTGCGCTGCTGCTGCGTATGCCTTGAAGAAAGATTTTGGTGGGGCCGGTAACTTAAGGCAGCGGGTGTTGGTGGTAACCGCGGGTACTGCGAAGTGTGCCGTTGGAGAAGTCGTTAAGGCTGCGGAACAACACGGCGCTAAAGACAAGGTAGGGGTCGACGTGGTCGCGTTCGGCATCGGGAAGAAGGGTCAGTCAGCCTATTCCAACCTTGTCAAGAAGAGTAACGGTCTTCTTTTGAAAGTAGACAAACCGGCCGATATGGACGGTGCTCTGGCCAGGTATGGGAAACTTCTCAAAACCCGAAAAGTGGAGAAGATTGAGGTCCGCGGTGAGAGAGGAGTGTTCAGCATCAATCCTGACGAGGAGATCACGCTCCCTCCCGGGACTTATACTTTGACTCTGCCGGTAGTCGCAGGCTTGAGCCCGTCAAAGAGAATCGTTCCCAATGTGCGCATCACCTCAGAACAAACCAATGTGCTCGACGTCAGGATAAAGAAAGGGAAACCCGTAATTGCTACGGGGAAGAAGTGATGAGCATCTCAAAACCCCGCAAGTGCAAAAACCGTAGGTTAGTGGGTTAGTACTCGGAAGAGGCGGGTTGCAAGAAACTGGTGCAAAACGCGGCACAATGTCCCCATCGTGCCACGATTGAGAGTGGCAGCTCAATTCTGGCCCCTCACCCCAGCCCTCTCCAAAAGGGAGAGGGAGAGAGTCTAAAGCGGTTTTGCTCTTCCCTCGCCCTCAGGGAGAGGGACCGAGGGTGAGGGTATTCGTGCTACGATCTCGGTCGTTCAAAGAATTTTGCAACAGTTTCTCACACCTTCCCCTAGTTGGCTCATATCCCGGTCGAGCAAGATTCAAACCTGCTTCTACCAACGCTCTCTCGAATCACCCATTGAAGTCAGGCACGCCGGTCCGGCAAACCCCACGCAAAACTATTGACCGATCTCACCGCAACTGTTACTCTTTTCAATACGATTATATGTTGCGGGCGCACAGTATTTATTCGGAATTAGTGGGGTTGAATAAACCAGCCTTCGTTGCCCCGAGCATGCATATTGGCCTTTTGAACGATCATAAATGCTGTATGTTGAGCTATGAGGCTTCCGCCTGATGACAGCGGAAAAAGATGATTACACGGAAAAGCGTCGGGCTCACTGGGATTCCATTGCTCTGGAAATGAGCCGGGCCGCGGGATGGGGTGAGTTTTACCACCAGAGAGTGACGCAGATTTTTCGGACGCTCGTGCTCCCGGGGCAGCGAATAATTGAACTTGGCTGCGCGTACGGGGATCTTCTCGCCGCGCTTGAGCCATCAGTCGGGATCGGCGTGGATTTTTCTTCTCAAATGATTGAATTCGCTTCGACTCGCCACCCGCAACTTCAATTTGTCCGTGCTGATGCGCATGAATTGGATGTCAAAGACACATTTGACGTAATCATTTTGTCGGATCTCGTGAACGATCTATGGGACGTTCAGCAGGTATTTCAGACGGCTGCCTCTCTTGCAGAGCCTCACACCAGGCTGATTATAAATACGTACAGCCGGCTCTGGGAGCTTCCGTTGGAAGTAACAGAACGGCTGAATCTGGCCAAGCCGACCCTCTATCAGAATTGGCTCACAGTGGAGGACATTACAAACCTCCTGAAGCTCACGAACTTTCAGGTGGTCCGACATTGGAGCGAAATCCTGTGTCCGGCCAATATCCCGATACTGCAATCACTGCTTAATCGATTTCTCGTCAAGCTGTGGCCGTTCAGACTTGGCGGCCTATCCAATTTTGTTGTGGCTCGTCCGCTCCCGCTGGATAGTCCTGTCACTAAGAAACCTCTAGTTTCTGTTATTGTCCCTGCTCGAAACGAAGCCGGAAATATAGACCAAATCTTGGAACGAGTCCCGGAAATGGGCCGGGGGACGGAACTTGTTTTCGTAGAAGGGCACTCGGCCGACAACACGTACGAGGCCATTGAAATGGCAATGAACTCCGGCTCCGGGCGCAGGTGCAAACTCTACAAACAGAGCGGATCGGGAAAAGGAGATGCGGTGCGATTGGGATTCGCCCGGGCCGAGGGCGACATCCTAATGATTCTCGATGCCGATCTGACAGTTCCTCCGGAGGACCTGCCCCGCTTTTATGAGGCGCTTGTATCGGGTAAGGGAGAATTCATTAACGGAGTGAGGCTGGTTTATCCGATGGAGGACCAGGCAATGCGTTTTTTCAATCTGATTGGCAACAAACTGTTCAGTCTCTGCTTCTCCTGGACACTAGGCCAGCCGATCAAGGACACACTGTGCGGAACCAAGGTCCTCTGGAAAGGGCAATACGAAACCATAGCCGCCAATCGATCATACTTCGGATATTTGGACCCCTTCGGAGACTTTGATCTTATCTTAGGAGCGAGCTCGACTGAACCTCCATATCCTCGATTTGCCCATAAGGTACCGGGAACGCCGGTACGGAACTACGAATATCCAGCGCTGGAAGCACGGTTTATTGCTCGTGAGAATGGCGATTATCTCCGCTCTACGGCTGAAGTTTGTGTGAGACCGGAGCCAAGAACATGATTAGGCGTTTGCTGGCTCATCCCCTTGCACGAAATCTGGATCTGGACGATCCTCAGACCACTGTAGTCCGCCGGACGATCCTTCAGAGCAAAGGATTCTTGAGGCAAATCTACCACGACTGGTACCGAGAGGTGCTGTCCGCCTTGCCTCAGACGGACGGTCCGATCCTGGAATTGGGCTCCGGCGCGGGATTCATGAGAGATTTGTTTCCCGAACTGATAACCTCGGACATTCTTTATTTGAACGACCTGTCTGTGGTGCTGGACGCTAACGAGTTACCATTCAGAACCGGCTCGCTCCGGGCAATCGTCATGGTAGACGTCCTGCATCACCTTTGCCGGCCCAGGCGCTTTCTCACGGAAGCAATCCGTTGTGTGAAGCCCCTGGGCAGGCTGGTGATGATTGAACCTTGGGTGACTAAATGGTCACGGCTGGTGTATTCGCGGCTGCATCATGAACCTTTCGACCCGGAATCGAGTGAGTGGGAGTTTCCGCTGAAAGGGCCCCTGTCAGGAGCTAACGGAGCTCTTCCCTGGATTCTGTTCCAGCGGGATCGGTTGCAGTTTGCTGCTGAGTTTCCGCAATGGCGGGTCGAGAGCATCGAGCTACAAATGCCGATCAGTTATCTGCTTTCCGGAGGAGTATCTTTAAAGGGATTTGCGCCGGCGAAAGCTTTTGGACCGGTTAGGTGGCTGGAAGAACGCCTGGAGCCGTGGATGGACAAATTAGCCATGTTCGCCCAAATCACGCTGGAACGTCTGAATTTGGGAAATGATGAAGAAGGAGAATTGTATGGTGAACAAACCCTCTGAATTACAGGAATCACATATCGCAGAAAATTTAGAAAGGCAGATTGACACGAAACGCCCTCTTTTTTCGGTGCTTGCACTCTGCTTGATCTTCTTAGTCTTCTTTGCCCTCGTCTTCGCGCTCCAGCACAAGGGCTTTAATTCAGCGATGGTCTACGACGGCGCGGCTCTCATCTACAACAACGCCGACAAGTTTGCGGAGCGCGACCCGGTCAAAATCATGAAGCTGGTTCCGGTACGCCCGTTATTCATGCTGAGCATCTACGGCAATTACTTGCTGTCCGGAGTGGAACCTTACTATTTCCGAATCGTCAACACCATTTTAGTCGCTGCTGGAGGTCTTGCTCTCGTTTTGCTTTGCATGATCATTTTCGAGATCCCGGATCTGAGGTTACCAGGCACGCGGCTTGACAAACAGGGCGTGAGCATTTTACTTGGGCTGTTGTTTGTCGCCCATCCCCTTCAAACTTTCGTGATCCTGTATGAGTGGCAGCGAGAGGCCAGTATGGCCTACTTCTTCTATTTTTCGACACTGGCCATGTACCTGGCAGTCCGTTCAGGGCGTTTCCACCACGCGATGCCCGCATACGTCATAACTGCAATACTTTTTTTTCTTGGAATTCTTAGCAAGGAGAACTTGGCCACAGTACCGATTGTGCTCGGCTTGGCCGAAGCAACTCTCATTCGTCAAAACTTGAGGGATCTGCTCAAAAGGGCGCTGATAGTAGCTCTAATAACCTTACCGCCCATAGTGGCCTACATATTGGTGACCAGATATCTTCACGGGGTTGTCGGCGCCAATAGCTGGGAGATTTTCAGCCGAATTGCCGGCTATTACAAATATAGCGGACAAACCCCTCTCCAAGTTGCACTCACCGAGTCAAGGGTGTTGTTCTCCTATCTGTTTATGGGCCTGGCGCCTTTCTTTTTTGCTCCGGAATTCGTGAGGGCGGAGACGGTTTCCACATCGCTGTTGAACCCGCCGGTTACTTTGGCCGCTTGCGCAGGAGTGCTGGCGCTGATCGGCATTGCCATTGCGCTTCTACGAAAGAAGCCCCTGATTTCGTTTGGCATTCTCTTCTATTTTGTAGTCTTGATACCTGAAAGTCTTTTGATACCGCAATACCTCTTCTTCGGTTACAGGGCGATCTTGCCGATGGCCGGAATCCTCCTGCTGGCCGGGGCCGCTACATTGGCCCTGCTTGAGTGGGGAAGAGCGAATTTGTCCGCGAGAGCCTTCAGGCCCGCTGTTGCGCTGGCATCGATTTTGCCTTTGATTTGCATGGGGGCTGTAACATTCTCTTTGGCCAAGAGCTGGACAGCTCTCCAGTTCTGGAAGAGCCAGGCATCTAAGTTGCCTACGTATTCGGAAAATGTGGAAAGTGTCCCCTATCTCGATATCACGCTTAACTACATGTCCCACCTGATGGTTTCAAAGAATTATTCCGAGGCCATTGAGCTTTTTGGAAAGGTAAGCGAAACCGCCATAGAGCCTGAAGCAACTGTGCCAAAGCCTGGTGCAACAATCTACAAACCTGAGCAAATAGACGCGGCCGCGGAAAAGTTTATACAGAAGTTCAAACAGAGACCGCAAAAGGCTGCGTCGGGTTTGATGTCCCTCGGCGGCGCTCTGACGTCAACCGGGAACCTTTCTCAGGCAATCACAGCGTATAGAAAGGCAGTTCAGGTAGATCCGTATAACAAGAACGCGCACCTGAACCTCGGCGGGTATCTGGCTCAGACTGGAAAGTTGAAGGAAGCCATGGAGGAATACGTTAAGGCAATGCAGATAGACCCCATGTCCGCGCCGGCACACTACGGGCTCGGGCTTGTGATGCAAAAGGGCCGTCAGCCAGAGGAAGCGATCAAGCTCTATAAGAGAGCCTTAGAGCTTGATGGCCGGTCGGTGATCGCATACAACCTGTTGGGCCGTGCCCTCAAGGATTCGGGTAAGCGGCAAGAGGCCATGGAACAGTTCCGAAAGGCCATCGACATAGATCCCAAGTCCGCAGATTCTCATCATAATCTTGGCATGGCTCTGGCCAACGCCCGAAACGCCACCGAAGCGATAAACGAGTATAAGAAAGCTATAGAAATCAATCCCCGGCTGACGGTTGCTTACTGCAACCTGGGCCTCGCCCTGGAGTACTTGGGCAACTTTTCCGAGGCGATGAAACAGTACTCCAAGGTCCTCGAAATTGAGCCCAACGCGGTAATGGCCTACAACCTCCTGGGAGGAGCATTCAAGAAGTCGGGAAACTTAAAGGAGGCAGTGAAACAGTTTACAAAAGCCGTCGAGCTTGATCCAAAGTCGGCTGTCTCTCATCACAATCTTGGCATGGCCCTAGCCAATTCCGGCAAGGGACTGGAAGCCATGACAGAATACCGGAAAACGCTTGAGCCTGGCTCCCCGTTTGGTGGCGGACTCACATCAATTTGGGCCTGGCGTTGGAGCATACTGGAAATCTGGAAGAGGCCATCAAAGAATACAAGATTGCGCTGGCGCTCGACCCGCGCTCCGCAATGACTTATAAGTTCCTTGGCCGTTCCCTTGCGAAATCGGGAAACAACTCGCTGGCCGTGGAGTACTTCAAAGCGGCAGCACAATTCAAGCCCGGTTCCATCGACGCGCAATATGCAGTTGCCCACAGCTTGTTAAAATGTGGAGAATTGGCTGAAGCCATCGAAATCCTCAAGAAGATCGCGGAACGGAAGCCTGACTTTGCCGCTGCTCAGGCGAATCTGGGTGTTGCTCTGTTCAGGGACGGTCAGACTGTGCCGGCAATCGATGCTCTACAAAGGGCCGTGGCGCTCAACAAGAACAATGCTGATGTTTTTTACACTTTGGCCTTAGCATGTGCAAAGATGAATTGGAACTCTGAAGCTGTGGAGCATCTCAAGGCTGCGCTTGCAGTAAATCCGGAGCATGCAAAGGCGAAGGAGTATCTCGCGCACTTGACT
>CAWHDO010000008.1:0-175278 GCA_963828085.1 uncultured delta proteobacterium | reverse complement strand
CATCTTCCGCTCGAGCAGATTCCGCGCGTACTCCTCCCAGCGTGTCTCGACGCCGGGCGGGTGCGCGGCGAACATCACGCCGGTCTCCTCGATCAAGTTCGTCTTGTCCGGCGCCTTCGTCAGCACCTCGTCCCACACCAGTGCGTCGTTGAGCCACCACGTGTGAACGCATGTGAAGTCGAGGTCGGGGGAGAGAAACAGGTTGTTGGGGCTGTCCCTCGTGCCGGCCTCGTCCTGCCCCACCGTGACGAGCTGCCGGGGGTTGGCGCCGTCGCGCAGCGCCGCCCGCATTTCGCGCACCCAGCGCTGGAACATCGCCTGCGCAAACAGCCGGTACTCGAGCACCAGCGTCGGGCGGTCCACGGCCTTGTCGCCCTCACCGAAGTCCTCGAGCGGCGGAAGCTCGGCCGCCGGCAGGTCAGGATGGTGTTCCTTCAGCCACGCAGCCCACGCCGCGGTCTCGAACCGGTCGTAGTTGGGCCGGCAACTCCACAGATGATCCTTGTTGCAGAACGACGGCTCGTTGATCAGGTCCCACATCAGGTCGTGCATCCGGGCGTAGCGGCGTGCGAGAGCAGAGACGAACGCGCGCTGCGCCGCGACCGCGGCGGGGTCGAGGTAGGGGTTCTCGCCGCCCCACGTCTCGGGCAGGAAGGCGAACAGCGTGAAGATCACCGGCACGTCGTGCCGCCGCGCCGTCAGCAGGTAGGCGTCGAGCGCGCGGCACGCCTCTTCGTCGAGCGCGCCGACCTTCGGCATCACCGCCTTCCACCCCGTCCAGATGCCGGTGCGCACCAGGTTGATGCCCGCGCGCTTCATCTCCGTGAAGTCCCGGTCCCACAGCCACGGGTTCGGCTGCAGCAGGAACTTCCGGTGCACGTCGGAGGCCATGTAGGTCGTGCCCGTGACCGGAAACGACTCGCCGCCCCGCGTCAGCGCGCCGGTGCCCGCCCCGAGCGGCCAGCCACCGGCCAGCAGCTTCTCGTCCCACACCCAGAAGCCGGTAGTACGGCGCAGCTCCAGCGGCCGCGCGCCTGGCACGGTGAGAGTCGCCTCGAGCCGGTACAGGCCGGGCGCGAGTGGATCGGGAAGACTGGACCCGAGATCGGAAGTCCCGCTCGCGTCCGCCTCTGTGCCAACGACGGCAACGGAGACATCCGCGAGCGCGGCACCGTGCTGGTCGAACACTTCGACCCGGCAGGTCGCGGCGAGGGGAGCGGCTCCCGCACGGGGGAACCCGCGGACGGCGACCGAGACCGACGGCCGCTCTCCGTCGCGGTAGCAAGCGAACGACGGCCGCACGACCAACTCCCGCGAGCCGAGCGACGCGGCCTCAACGAGAGCACGCAAGGCCGCCGGGGCGACCGCGCCGTCTCCCGTCGCGAAGATCCAGCGTCCGCCGACAAACTCCCGCTCGAGCCGGTCCACCTGGAGGAACGGCGCCACGACAGCGCGGCCGGCGTCATCGAGCCCCGAGACGAGCGGCAGCACCACCGCCTCGCGCGGTCCGGAGGAACCTGACTCGTCGGGCGTGTCCGCGATGCTGGAGAGCCGCCAGCACGGCTCCCAGACGGTGTTCCGCCGCCACGCCCGCGGCAAGCGGCGCGGTCCACGGGAGTGCGTCGTTCGCCCGCCACTGCTTGACCGCGGCGGTGCGCACGGCGCAGGCGAGCGTTATGCCGAGTTGCTTGTGGTACGTGACCTCGCGCGGCAGGGCGTGCCAGCCGTCGCCGCTGGCCCCTGGCACCCGCTCCACCGGCACGGCGCATGGCACGCCGCCCAGGTTCACCCAGTTGCCGGCGCCGCCGAGGTAGTGGAGCAGTGCCGGCCACGCCTCCTTCGGGAAGGCGCTGCCGTAGGGGGTGATGAAAACGTCGTACCGATCCGGGAAAGTCGCTCGCCGAGATCCGAGACCGTCAGCGAGGTGACGTCGAGCCCGGCGAGCGCCGAGCCGATGAGGTCGGCCCGGGGATCGGGGGCATCCATGGAAGGAAAGCCAGGCTCGTTGAGAATGGCCACGCGAACACGGCCTGGCTCAGCCGTTGGTCCACTAGTTGCATAGGCTGTTGTGGGGATTAGGCTTACCAGCGCGGAGGCACTGGCGGCCTGCAGGAACTGACGGCGGTCAATGGCCGCTGGCATGCTCCAATAATAGTCGCCAGGATGACAAGAGGTCACCAGGCGCGGAGGGCAGGATCGTGGCGGAACCTGCGACGGATGCACGCTACCGGGCGACGGCGCCTTCATCACTTCATCACGCCATCACTTCATAACCTCATCACCTTCTCACAGAGCCGGCGGTGGGGATTGAACCCACGACCCCTGGTTTACGAAACCAGTGCTCTACCGCTGAGCTACACCGGCGACAAACTGGTTGCGAGTTGCGAGACGCCCTCAAGACAGTTGCGAGTTGCAAGATGCCGAGTTCCGCGGCCACCCCGCACAGCTCCCCAAGACGACAGCAGGTCGCGCACCCTCCCCTCGCAACTCTGCGTCTCACAACTGTCCTGGCAATGCCCTGGGCCGGACTCGAACCGGCACGGATTTCTCCACCACCCCCTCAAGATGGCGTGTCTACCAATTTCACCACCAGGGCCGGCCAACGGTGAAAGCTAGCGGCGCGGTTCAAAAGTCACTTATAAGACCAGTCAGATGAGAGTCCAGAACTATGACCTCATCGGCTACTTCCTTGAAGATATTGGCAAACAGCCCCAAGGTGGCGCTGCCGCAGCCGACACGCATCGCCTGGTCCATATCTCCGTCAATGATCGGGTGATTCCCCACCTGAAGTTCAAGCCGACTCCCTGCCTCAATACGCAACTTGACGCTCTTCCGATTTGCGAGATCGGACACCAGTCTTGCCACGGTTAGACCCTCACTGCTCGTAAGCAAGTTGGCGCCACCTATGGAAAGCATTTTTGAACCGTATTCCTCGGTAGTAAGATGTCCCACCCTTTTCTTGCGAAAGAATATTCCGTGCGCCCTCCCGGCCTATGGAGGAGTCCGTATCCACCTTCAACTTTATGCCGGAATAGCTGAGCGGAGCTTCCGTGACCACGGTTACAACGTCAATTCCGTCAACTTTTGATTGGACGATATGGGGCGCGGGCTTGCAGTCCGGTACGTGGTCCCTGCCCCGATACCGGTGATAAGCGGCTGCCGTATCGCAGGCTTCCAATCGGGACCAACCAGATGTTTGACCTCTTCGTAAGTCTTGAGAGGGATGGTGCGTCCAGAATACCTCCCCGATTCATGAACCGCTGACAGGCACCGGTATAACCCTCTTTGATTCGGCAACGGATGGGGCAGGCTTCACAGGTTGCGGCCGCCTGAGATGGCGCATCCTCCGAGAAGATCGCTTCTTCCGGACAAACCTTGAGACACGCTCCGCACTGAGAACACGTGTCCCCGATGACCGCTATCTTCTTGGATACGGTTATTGCTCCCTGCGGGCAATCCAGAACACAGGTTCCACAGCCCTTGCATTTTTCAATGATTACCTGCATGCGCTTATCCAACAGAACCTAAAGGGCATCAAACCAGTTTAGCCTTTCTCACGGCCGGTGGAGTGTTCCGGCTGACCTTCACTTCTATCTTCCCGTCGATCATAACCATGGAAACGCCCGGTACGTCTCCGGCCTTGATGGCGGGCAGTGCGTCTGCACCCACCGACCCCATTGGAGCGTCCATTGCCACGAGATCAGCGGCCAGCCCCTCACGGACGAAGCCACTGTTCAGGCCGAATACTTTGGCCGTGTTCCCCGTGGCCATACAAAGAGCCTGCTCGGCCTTCACGCCGGTCAGGGAAGCGGCCATACAGATCACTCTCAGGATACCGAGGGGTACAACCCCGGTTCCCGACGGCGCGTCGTTGCCGATGATAAATCGATCCAGCGCGTCGTGCTTCAGACCCAGGTTCAAAGCCTCAAGCATTGCTTTCGGATTGCCGCAATGCACCAGTTCCAGAATATACGTCGTCTCCTGGACCAGCTTTCGTATTTCCTCAGGAGAAACCGCCGTAGGCCCCCCGTTGACGTGACAGGCTATGTGCGGATCCACTGCTATTACCTGCTCCGCGGTGACAGTGTCACTGCCGGGTATTGAAGTGCCGCCTGTATGCATCATGACTGTCATTCCATACTTCTTCGCCCATTGAACCATCGGGACGGCGTCCGCCGGAAACTTCACCGAACCCAGACCTATTTCGCCTACAACCTTCACGCCTTCGCGGGCCATTTCGGCGAAATCTTCTTCCGTCAGTCCTTTTTCGAGTATTACCGATCCTCCGAGAATCTTTGCTCCGCCCGGTCTGAAGTTTGCGAAACTACTTTGCAGCGAGAATAGCCAACGCTTTGGTGCCCGTGGGGTCTTTAGGTCTTCCGGGGAAATGGACTTCGCCGGCGGAAATAATGTCGTCACCCCGCCATGGACTTCGCTTTCGATGTATCCCAATTGGCTCTGGCGTGGCGTGTAGTCACCCAAGACCACGTGACAATGGGAATCTATCAAGCCCGGCGTGATTGTGCTCCCGGCCGCGTCGACTACGTTTCCGCGCCCAATTTTTCGAGTTCCTGGACTTTTCCGATCTTTTGAATTTTGCCGTCAGATATGAATATTGCGTCGGCATCCAGTATCGGATTGGTTATGTCTCCGCTCACTAATGTTCCTAATTCCTTGATCAATGTTCCGGACATGGCGCCTCCTTATATTTAGCCGGTTTGACGTGCCTTTGGACCGGTTTCGCAACGCTCGCTCTTAATTACTCGCTCAGGCTCGCCGGAAGATCATATATCCGAACGCCCGAAGCGTTTGCGATAGCATTCAGGATAGCCGGGCGCTGTCGGAATCAGCGCGGGCTCTCCAACTCCTTTTGCTCCGAATGGGCCCGTAGGTTCGGGGTCCTCCACAATGATGGAAATTATTTCCGGCATGTCGGCAATGCACGGTATGTGGTAGTCTTTCATGGACTCTGTCCTGCCGGGAGTGAATTCCTCCATCAGAGCGAACCCTATCCCCATTGCCACACCGCTATAGATCTGGCCGCGCACATTAGACGGATTGATCGCCTTTCCAACATCGTGAGCGGCCACCACCCTGAAAACTCGGACCTCTCCAGTCAGGATATCCACTTCAACTTCCGCCATGTGAGTGGCGAAAGCATAGGTGGAGTAGGGAATCCCTTGCCCTGTTTCAGGATCCAGTGTTGTAGTGGTCGGATCGAAATAACCTTGCCATTTCAACGGCAACCCCAATCGGTTCGCTCGATCTGCTATCTCCTTGAAAGACACAATCTTTTCGGGATGGGACTTTACGTGGATGGCGCCCGCCTCCAAAGCCAGCTCGGCTCGGTCGCTCTTCAGCATCATGACGGCTTCAGTTAGGAGCACGTCTTTAAGTTTGCCCGCGGCCTCCAGCACAGCGTTGCCTGAAATGTAAGTCTGCCTGCTGGCCGAAGAAGCGCCGCCGAAGAAGTCAGCAGCCGTATCCGCCACTACCAGACTGATGTCTTCCGGCCTGAGACCCAATTCTTCGGCAGCGATCTGTGCCAGCACGGTCGAGGAGCCCTGGCCTATATCGGCGGCGCCAGTGAATAGTGTGATTCACCCCTATCATTCAGTTCGATTTCCGCCGTCGCAGGATTCTGCATTCCTGTGTTGCCAATGCCGTAAACCATGGACGCCAGTCCAATGCCACGGCGAATATACGCTCCGGCATCCGTTCTTCTTGCCCGAATGGAATTTCATAATAGGGCTCGATGGCCTCAAGTGTAGCCCGGATACCCACGCTCGCCTGGAGTTCCTGCCCCGTCGCAGTAATGGAGCCTATCCGAAAACAATTCCGTAGGCGGATTTCCAGGGGGCTTATCCCGAGTCTTCGAGCCAAGAGATCCATCTGAGACTCGTGGCAAACGCTATCTGAGGGACCCCGAATCCCCTCATGGCCCCGGCCATTGGATTATTTGTATAAGCGAAAACCGACTCGATATACACATTTGGCACCTCGTACGGGCCGGTGGCATGAGTCGCGGTCCGAGCCAACACCGCAGGCCCATATGAGGCGTAAGCCCCGGTGTCTCCAATGATGCGATCATCGGCCACGATAAGCCGACCGTCCCTGGTCGCGGCGCTCTTATAGTGTATCTCGCAGAGGGTGGCGATTGGCTGTGCAAAGATAGGCCTCTTCTCGGGTGTAAACCAACCGGACAGGCCTTCGCAGCAGATAGGCCGCCAAACCTACAAAACCCTGGACATTGAGATCCAAGCTTGGAGCCGAACCCCCCGCCTGTAGCGGCTTGAATGATTCGCACCCTGCTCTCTTCCAGCCCCAGCAGATCGGCCACATCCTTCTGATCGTAATGAGGATTCTGAGTCGAGGCGTAAATATTGAGAATACCGTCGTGATCCATATAAGCCAGACCGGCGTCCGGCTCAAGGTAAGTATGCTCTATATGCGGGGTAGTATAAATCCTATCCACTATGACATCCGCTTCTTTGAAAGCGGCGTCGGGATTCCCTCGCTTGGTCACCCTCCGGCCCAACAGATTCCCTCCGTCATGGATTTTCAAGGCGCCCGGTCTTAAAGCTTCTTCCGGATCAAATATCGCCGGGAGATCCTCGTAAACGACTCGTATGGACCGGATCGCTTGTTGCTGCGGCTTCGGAGTTTCAGCGGCAACCAATGCCATAGGATCGCCGATGCATCTGATCTTATGGTCTGCAATAAGTGTTGGTCTTTATTGATAATACCTAGGCGGTTGCGGCCGGGGATGTCATTCGCTGTGAATATTCGGATGCAACCGGGTGTTTCCAGGGCCCGGTGCAAGGTCGATATTTACGACGCGGGCATGCGGCCGATCACTTCGCAGCGCTACGAGCGTTATCACTCCTTCCATATGCAGATCGCCGGCAAACAGGGCTTCGCCCGTGACCCGTTCCAAGGCTCCCACTCTTAGAAAATTCGTACCGACGGTTTTAAAGATTGCCTTATACATTGCAATTCTACTTGATAAATAGCTCGGTAAGGGCCTTCACGACCAACCCTTCCACCGCGGGACGTTTATACTCTGTCGAGTCACGCACTCCACTCCTGCGGACCATGCCCTCTGAAACTTTCTTCGCGGCCTCTTGAATCAGTAAGGGATCAGGGACCTTCCCTTTCAAATGATCTTCCGCTTCAGTCATCCTTGAAGGCTCCGGTGTGATGGACCCCATCGAGAGCCTCAAATCGTCCACCACGCCCCTTGAGTCGAGGCGTCCGATCGCCGCAGCATTGATTCTTGCCACGGAGAGTGCTTTGCGCCTGGCGATCCTCTGGAAATTCCAGCGATATTTATTTCCTAATGGCTCAAGGATAAATCGTGTTATCACTTCGCCGGGCCTCAGGCTGGTGCGGTATGGACCAACAATGACACGTTCCAAAGGCTCGCTGCGTTCCGACGAGGCGGACCGAATTTGAACCTGAGCTTTATGGACCAACATTGGCGGCACGCTGTCCGCTGCCGGTGATGCATTGGCGACGTTTCCACCGAGTGTTCCGGCGTTGCGGATCTGCACACTCCCTACGCATCCGGCGGCTTGAGCCAATATTGGTGCCCATTGAGCTATCTGGGGACTGTTTATGATTTCCGTGTAGGTCACGGCCGCTCCGATCGAGAGAGCCCCTTCCGTTACTGCGATTCCCCGCATCTCCTCGAGTCGGGAAACGTCCACCACGTATCTGCTCGCCACGTCTCCATTTCTCGCCGCAATCATAAGGTCGGTACCACCAGCGAGTATGGATGTTTGGGGGCCGTGGTCCACGAGAAAGTCTAAGGCTTCCTTGAGGGAGCGCGGCAGGATGTATTCAAATTGAGATCTCATAAAATTCTTACGACGGCTTCTCAGCCTTGCCAAGCGTCTTCACCGCGTCCTCAACGGCCTCCAAGATTTGCACGTAGCCCGTGCAGCGGCACAAATTCCCTGAAAGGGCTTCCACCCATTCGTCACGCTCCGGGTTTGGGTTCCGATCCAGGAGAGCTTTGGCCGACATCAACATACCGGGCGTGCAATACCCGCACTGAACAGCCCCCTGGACAAAAACGCTTCTTGAAGCGGGTGCAGAGCTTCGCCTTGCCGCAATCCCTCCACGGTCTCCACTTTCCTGCCATCCAACTTGGGGGCTAACATGAGGCACGAGTCCACAGCAAGGCCGTCCACCAGAATAGTGCAGGCCCCACATTCACCGATGCCACAGCCTTCCTTGGTTCGTCAGACCTAGCTGATCTCGAAGCACCATAAGAGCCGTGTCCCACGGTCTTACCTCGATATCCACAGGTTTTCCGTTCAAGGTAAAAGAAATTCTCAAAAGATGTGGGGTCTTGTCCTGACGATTCCGATTCATTAGGAATGTCCTATTATATTGCGAGATACGACTTCTTGATATGGGCGTTGTTCATTAGTTCCAAACCGGATCCTTCCGTTTATCACCCGCCCGTTCTCCAGCACGTATCCTCGATCCGCCAATTCCAAGGAAGAATGAACATTCTGCTCCACTAGCAACACAGTGAGGCCGGTGGCAGCGATCTCCTTGACCGTCTCGAAAACCTTGCCCACCAATATCGGCGCCAGCCCCAGGGATGGTTCATCGAGCAATAACAGTGAAGGTCTGGACATCAAGGCCCGCCCGATCGCCAACATTTGTCGTTCGCCGCCGCTCAGGGTGCCGGCTCTTTGGTCTACACGTTCGTGCAGCCTCGGGAAGAAACTGAATACCTGCTCCAGGCTATTATTCCTTTCTGCTCGTGCTGACTTGATGTATGAACCCATTTTCAGGTTGTCCAAAACGTTCATCTCCGCAAAGACTCGGGCTCCTTCCGGCACAATGGTAAGACCAAGCTGAACCACTTTTTCAGGAGGCACACGTTCAATGGGGCGGCCGTTAAAGTTGATCGACCCCGTTTCGGGATGCAGAAAGCCGACCACTGTATTCATAAGGGTGCTCTTGCCGGCTCCGTTCGGGCCGATGACCGTGACAATTTCTCCCCTGTGTACTTCCAGGGTTACATCCCGCAGGACCTGAACATCCTTGTAAGACACGTTGATCCGGTCAACTTTTAAGAGCGCCTGGTCCATGCGGTGTATACCCTATGTCGTTGCGCACGAGGAGAATTTGCAGCCCAAATATGCCTGGATAACCTGCTCGTCATTGCCCACATCGCCGGGTGATCCTTCTGCTATCTTCGCCCCGTAATTAAGCACAATGATCCTGTCCGATATGCCCATGACCGCTCGCATGATGTGCTCGACAACGATGAGCGACTTTCCTGAATCGCGAATCTTACGCAACAATTCCAGGGCCTCATCGATCTCGTAGGGGTTGAGCCCCGCCATATTTTCATCCAGAAGCAGCACGTCTGCACCGGTGACCAGAGCCCGTGCCAATTCCAACCGTCTGCGCGCCGGAACAGAAATGGATGTGGACGGTTTGTGCCTATGTTCGGCCAGTCCCACCAATTCAAGAACATTTGTCGTCTCTCTTGCGGCATCCGACATGTTGAGATGACCGCCGTGAAGGGCTCCCACGAGGACATTCTCGAATACGGTCATAGCCCTGAAAGGTTCCATAATTTGAGAGGTCTTTGCCATTCCCAGCCGGCAAATCTTGTGGGGCCTCATCCCGGCGATTTCGTGACCGTTGAAGCGCACTCGGCCCGTATCAGGTCGGTATATGCCTATGAGGCAATTAAAGAGCGTGGTTTTCCCTGCGCCATTGGGGCCTATCATGCCGAGAATTTCCCCACGCTTAAGGGAAAAGCTCACCATTTCCACGGCCATCAAGGCGCCGAAGCTCTTACTGATGTCGATGCATTCGAGAACTACCATGAACCTGCCTTATGCCAACTCCATAGCCATAAAGCTACGACGAAGCATGAATACGCTCAAAACGTTGGTGCCTCGTACGTGCCTTCCGGCTCGTCCGTGCCGCGCAAAAAAGCTGACGACCTTACCCTGCTGTCAGATGAAACGAAGGCCTTTCCGCTCCTTGATGGTGCCTACTATGCCGTTCGGCATAATGAGGATTATGACAATGATAATGGCTCCCACCAAAATCATGTAGTCTTCCACAAATGTGGCACCCGGGTCCTCCGACAATAGAGTCAGAAAGGAAGCACCCACAATGGGTCCAAGAAAGGTTCCCATTCCTCCCAGCAGCGTCATTATGACCATCTGCACGGTCTTCTGAACGTTGAAAACGTCCGTAGGAGTAATGTAAGTGATCCAGTAAGCTTCAATACCTCCCAATATTCCAAGAAAAAATGCGCTCGTCACATAGGCCCTAAGTTTAAGGCCCGTGGTGTTTACTCCCGCGATTTCCGCCGCGTGCTCCGCTTCGTGTATTGCTTTCAGCCCGTACCCGAACTTCGAGTGTTCGATGCTGTAGTGGAGCAGCACGATTACAAAGGTTACCGCCAAAACACAGTAAAAGAAAACGCGTTGTCGTGACCGCTCAAAGGCAGGGTAATACCGTAGCTTCCCTCGAAAAAAGTCACGCCGAACGTCCGATCGAATTCTAATGAGACCTGTTTCATGGTTTCAGCGAACGCAAAAGTCGCAATGGCAAAGTACCGCTCCTTTGAGACGAAGTGTCGGAATACCTATGGGAAGGGCGATCAGAGCGGCCACCACTCCTGCCAGCGCTACTGATGGGAAAAACGGGCCCCGTATTTGGTCATTACAATGGCGGTAGTATATGAGCCCAGACCGTAGTAGACCACAGGCCCAAAATCAATATAGCCTGTGTAGCCGCTCATTAGGTTCCAACAACCAGCCATACCGATCCATAGGAGCACTATGGTGGCCACGCGCAGAGAATATTCAGAAGGGGTGACCAACGGAAACAGACTCACCGCCACAGAAACGAAAATGAAGGGTACCCAAAATTTTTTCATGGACCTATCGTGCTTCATAGGATTCCGGAGATCGCCCCTAAACGACGATGAGCCCCGCCTGAGGCGTCATTGCTCAATCGACTGTGCATTGGCATCAGGCCTCCAAGCCTTTACCCACAATGCCGGTGGGACGAAAGATCAACATGAAGAAGAGGATCAAAAAGGTGATGGCCACTGAAATCCCTGCACTCAGATACGTAGCAGTCAGGGCCTGGGCCACTCCCAGGATCAACCCACCCCAGAGCGCGCCGGGCATGTATCCCATCCCTCCGAGGACCACGACACAGAATGCGATTATCGTGTACTGAAGGCCCATTTCAGGAAAAATGATCGCAAACGGGCTCATCGAAGCGCCTGCCAACCCTGTGATGGCTGCTCCGATCCCGAAGGTGATGGCATATATCTCCCGGATGTTGACTCCCATCAGCCGGGCCACCTCCTTGTCCATCGAGGTGGCGCGAATGACGCGTCCGGTTTCGGTACGAGCAAGGAAAAACCACAAGGCCGCTATGATGAGCAGGGCCAGGCAAAATGTAATCAACCTGGAGAGAGGCACGTTAAGCCCCCAAAAGGCTGCGTTCATGCCTGAATAGGCCGTGGTGATCGATCTGAAGTCGTGCATCCAGAACTTCAAGGCCAGATTTGCCACCATGAGGTGAATCCCGAAGGTCAGGATGTAGCTCATTATATGAGGCTGTTCAATTACGCGATTAATTATGTATTTCTGCAACAAATAACCGAATACGAACAGAAACACCATTGCGAACGGAGTTGTCACATAGGGATCCATATTGAAGTATACGAACATCCAATATGAGGTGAATGCCCCCCAGCATTATCAATTCACCGTGGGCCAGGTTCACCACACCCATCACCCCGAAGATCAGAGAAAAGCCCGCTGAATAAGCAGCGTATACTCCGCCCAGAAGCAGGCCGTTTATGATGGCTTGAAGTAATACAGTGTCCATTGCTTAAAACACGACGGTTGCCGAAACCACTTGCAACCAAGAGTTGTTGGCGACGACCCCACTGCGGACTCTCTCATACCCACCGCGCCGTCACCGTCTTTTCATCCAAGAAGAGCCTCATGGAAGCCATCCTGCTCTTTGCCCCGCCAAGGAAGGATTTGCGTTTCGAGCCGAGGGGAAAGAAGGCGTACGGCTGGGGCACGCCAACGTTGATTCCAACGTTTCCAACGTTGACTTCTCGCGCGAACTTCCTGGCACATCGGCCACTCTCTGTCACTATGCAGGCGGAATGGCCCAGGTCGGTTTTGGTGTTGATCCACTCGATCACTTGGTCGAGATTGTCCGCTCGCATAAGGCCGGCCACTGCGCCGAAGGCCTCTTCTCTCGCTATCTCCATATCCGGCAGGAGGTTCTCGACGATGGTGGGCCCCATGAAAAAGCCACGAGACTTTTCCGGTCCGAGGACTCGGCCATCGTGCACAATCGTCGCACCTTCACTCAGATCACGCGTTGAACCCATGCAGTGACCTTGTCCCGACCCGAGGCCGTGCAATACGGGCCCATGTCTGTCGATTCATCCAGTCCGTAACCCAGCTTCATTCCCGCCGCTTCGTCGGCGAACTGCCGCTTGAATTCATCGTACACATCGCCTACAACCACTACGTTGTCCGAACCAAGACAACGCTGGCCTGTCATGCCGAAACATCCCTGACGTACGTAGGGAATGATGTTCTTGACGTCGACATCAGGCATGATCACCACGGTGTTCTTCCCATTGCCGTTGATAGAGGAGTTCTTGCCGAGTTCGCCGCAAAGTTTAAAACAGCTCCCAGCCGGCATGTGATGAGCCGATAAAGCCCAGGCCTTGAATTTCGGCCTGCTGAAGGATGTACTTGTTGATTTCTCGGCCCCCGTGGATCAAGTTGATCGCCCCCTTGGGCCAACCCGCCTCCAAGGCGACTCGAGCTATGTATTCCGCGGCCACGGGATCTTGACGGCTCGGGCTGACCACCACCGAACAGCCGGCGGCCAAGGCATAGGGCACAAAGGAGGACCATGCGTGCATGGGAATATTTCCCGGCGTGACAATAAGAAATGCGCCCAGAGGCTCCCAGGTCAGCCACATATCAATGCCGTTGGCCAGATCGTCTATGTGCTCGTTCCGGGCCGCCATGCCGTAGGCCGCTGAGCAAGCTGATTCGATGTTTTCAATCACTCGACGCACCGAGCCGATGGACTCCTTGATAGTCCGGCCGTGGTCCTGGGTAAGGACGCGAGTAAGTTCGTCAAAACGCTCTTCAAAATTCTGACGCATGTCGAAAAGCATCTTGGCACGCTCGCGCAGGGCGATTCTCTTCATAGCCTCAAAGCCACGTTGGGCCGCTTCGACTGCGGCCCTGGCTTCCTCTTCGGTAGCTGTTGGAAACTCCGCAATGACTTCTCCGGTGGCTGGATTTACAGTCTCATGGACTTGGGTGGATTCAGAATCCACCCACTCACCGTCGATCAGCAGTTTGAGTTTTCCGTAATGTCGCTTCACTTCAGGTATCAAAACCATTCATATCTCCTCTTCCCATTCCAGTCGTTACCGCTCCTTCCAGGGCTTGAACGGATACCTGATCTTGGATTCAGCATAATCCAGCGGGAAAACGTTTTTCAGCTTCCCATCCTGAATTTGAACGGCAACGGGTGGATGTGCCACATTGGCCCCGTCAGGACCAAAGTGGATTTTTCCGTAAAAAGTGTCGAAGGTCCCGGCATGGAGCTTTTCCATGATGGCTTGCCGGTCTTTCTTGGAGAGTGGTGGCTTGAGACCCAGTTCTTGGATCACCATCTGCTGCGCCTCTGCCCCGCCGTCTGAAGCTGCTTCAACGTAATCCGGGTGCCTCTTGAAGCGTTCAAAATAAAGCTTGTTGAAATCTGCCGCTGCTCCAAAGATCTGGTCTTTGTACGGCATGTTGGGGGTCCACTCGGAAGCTGCTATGACGTACTCGGCATCGCCCTTCAAATCCTCGATGAACTTTGGAACAGTAGGCCCGTAACTGAACGCGACAGCCTTTGGGCTGAAATCGATCTCCTTCATGGCCTTTATGGTCTTCATGGCCACCAGTAGATGCGACCCCACAAACAGGACGTCGGGATTCTTGTTCTTAACTTTCGCAAGCAAGGAATTGTAGTCTTCCAGAGCCATGGGGAAGAGTTCATAATGAATTACTTCGATGCCGTTTTCAGCACAATATTTCTTGAATCCCTCGCACGCCAGCGAAGTGAACAGAATATCGGCCCCTACGATTGCGGCTGTCTTGGGTTTGGGATTCACCGCTTTAAACATCTCAACACAGCCCCGAACTTCCTCGGTGGCCTTGCCCAAGGTGGAAAAGTAATACTTGAAGCCTCTTTCGAACAGCTTGTTTGAGCTTGCGCCTCCGCTGATGAGTGGGTATCCGTTCTTCTCTGCAACCGGGCTGGCTGCAAAGAGAGCGTTGCTCCCGAACCCGCCAAGGAGGAGGTCCACCTTGTCGCTGACTATTAGCTGTTCTGTCAACTTGGCGCCAGTGGAAGCATCGCTTTTGTCGTCGTAGAAAATCAACTCCACCGGATGGCCGTTAATGCCGCCCTTCGCATTTACCGTCTCCATCCAGAGAGTGTACGCATCTTTTACGAGGCTGCCGTCCTTGCCGAAAACCCCGGTCAACGAAACAGACACTCCGATGCGAAACGGTTTAGCATCCTTGGCTTGAGTGGCCGTGCCGAACAGCAGGCCGGTGGCCAACAGAATCCCCACTATCATGACAGCTTTGCGATACATGTCACCCTCCTCTCTTCATTGAAAAACGTTTAACTGACCGGAACTGTCCTCATTTCTCTTCACCGGGACGAATCGGAAATCAAAAAGTGGGCGGACTGATTACCCAGACCACCACGGTCTCGACATTGCCTGGATTCGTCCAACTGTGAGGTTGGGACGAATTGTAGTAAAAGCTTTCATTCTCTTTCACTAGATGGAGCGTGCCGTCAAGATCGATCTCCAACTCCCCCCTTATAACCAGGCCGAACTCCTCGCCCACATGGCTATAAAGGCCGTGCGACCCGCCACCAGGCTGAATGGTAGTGTAAAATGGGTGCATCCGCTTGTTCTTCGGGTTCACCACGAGGGATTGTATTTCCGCGTTCCATCGGTCCAAGGAGAGAGTGATCCGCTGATCCGGCCTAAGGACCACGGGATCATCATCCTGACCCTCCACAAAAAAGTCTGTAATCTTGCTCTGTAACGCGCTGGCGATTCTTTTCAGGCTGGCTATGGACGGAGATACTCGGCCGTTCTCAATCTGAGATAGGTACGCGTCGGTGCAGCCGACCTTTTCTGCGAGCTGCTTGAGGGTCAGATGATTGCTCTGTCGATGCGATCTGATCCGTTGCCCTATGTCTATTTCAAGCGCCATAAGATATTGGGTGGCCTGAGAATTAAGTATTTCTTAATTTAAGAAGTATCGCTTAGTGCTGACACGCTGTCAATTTAAATTTTCGCCGAGAGCTAACCATTCGGTCAAAGAGCGGAATGTTAGGCCAACTCCCATGGCTGGAGAGCTACAACGCAGAATGAAAATGCTCCAGAGATTGGTGCCACGGATGTGCCCTTCGCCCCGTGGGGCTCATCCGTGCCAGGACGGGCCGGCGGCACGTCCGCCACATCATGATTCCTGGCTGCAGAGATCTATCGGCAGTCGGGCAGTAACCGGCACGGATGAGTGCCGCAAGGCGGAACACATCCGTGGCACCAGAAACTGTCGCAGCACTTTGATCTTCCGTCGTGACCGATAGGTCATGGTAGTTCATAAGAATGCTCATCCAAACGAGAGGAAATTTATCACCGCGGGTCCTGCCGTTTCAGGCAAATCTCCTACCTACGCTCCGACCGGATGAAAGGTCCAGGCCCTGCCGTTGTCCATAAAGGCAAGAAAGTGCTTTGACTGTGAGGCAAAGGCTGTGGCATAGTGATGAAAACTCATTAGGTTGCAGTCGGTTGCGCCTTTTGGGGCATGCCCGGATATCAAGGTGTAACCCTCTCCACATCAATTCGAGAGCGAACTCGGATGCAGTCCGATTCCCATAAGAAATCAGCACGATTCCCCGAACAATTGCCGGCGTTGTGGGATACCGTCTTCGATTCCTCGCATAATGGTATAGTCATCATTGATCGTCAAGGACTAATCCTGGTCTACAATCAGGGGGCAAAACGCATTTTTGGCGATGGCGACCAGGCTCCGGTGGGGCGCCATTTCTCCGAAGTGCGACCCGAAACGTGGCCGGACCTGAAAGAAATTCTCGAGACCGGCCGATCTCAGATCGGTAGACGGCTGGTTCTGCCCCAGGCCACCATTATTGCTAACCGCAACCCCATTGTTGCAGGCGGAGAAGTAGTAGGGGTCATCAGCGTATTCCAGGACATCTCGGAATACGAGGCCATCATTTCCGAAATGCAGGGGTACAAAGAGTTACACAGAGAATTGGAGGCGATCTTCGAGTCCTCCCAGGACGGCCTGTATATCACCGACGGCACAGCTAATACAATTCGCGTCAACAGCGCCTACGAACGAATCACCGGCCTGTCTCGCAAAGACCTTATCGGCCGGAACATGCAAGATCTCGTTAATGAGAAAGTGTTCGACCACTCGGTTACGCTGGAAGTCCTCGAAAAGGGATTTCCGATGACTCTAATGCAGAGTGTCAAGGGCGACAAGCAGGTGATGGTCACCGGCACGCCGATCTTTGACGACGACCACCAGATTGCGTTGGTCGTAACCAACGTTCGCGACATGACCTTACTCAACGATCTCCGGGCTCAACTCAACGAGAGCAGGCGCCTTAGCTCCCGATTTTATCAGTCCCTCCTTGAGCAGGAGCAGTTCGAACACGCTTTGCAGGACATGGTGGTGAAAAGCAACGCCATGACCCAAGTGGTGCAGAAGTCGGTAAAGGTGGCGGGAGTCCACACCTCTGTGCTGCTCCAAGGGGAGTCAGGGGTTGGCAAAAGCATGCTGGCCCGAATTATCCATTTTATGAGTCGCCGAAAGGAGCGCCCTTTCGTAAAGATCAGTTGCGGAACCATACCTGATTCACTGATGGAGAGCGAACTATTCGGATACTCGAAGGGCGCATTCACAGGTGCAGCGCGGGAAGGGAAAGCGGGGTTGATCGAGACCGCTGACACCGGCACCGTATTCCTCGACGAAGTCGGTGAGCTCGCACCGGCCATGCAGGTAAAATTATTGCAGGTGATCGAAGAAAAGACATTTAACCGCGTGGGAAGCACACGTCCGACTTCAGTGGATGTGCGCATTATTGCCGCGACCAACCGCGACCTGTTGGACTTGGCTCAGAAGGGGTTGTTTCGAGAAGATCTCTACTATCGCCTCAACGTAATCCCCATTCTCATCCCTCCTCTGAGGCAACGACGGGAGGATGTTCGGGTTCTCGCCCTGAACACCTTGGAAAAGTTGAACTACACGATGGGTCTCAACAAGCGCATCGAATCGGAAACGCTCGACAGGCTCATGCGCTACGACTATCCGGGTAATGTGCGCGAACTGATAAACATTGTCGAGCGAATGGTTATCATGAGCGAAGGTGATCTGATATCTTTTTCTGACCTGCCGCGCGAGATCAAAGAAGCGGATCCTACCTTTCCGGATCCATTGGATGATGGAGTGAGTCTCAACGGTGCGGTCACCGCGCTGGAAGCGCGGATGATCGAGAGAGCGCTGCGTCGATACTCGACGCTGGCTGAAGCTGCTCGGGTTTTGAGGGTCCATCCCACAACATTATGGAGGAAGATGACGAGGTATGGCATTTCGTCAGCTACTGCAAAAAAGCAATAGTATTGCGACATTGCAATATAGCTAACTCGCCGTCTTACTTCTTTATATTGAATAGTCCTCAACCCAGGTGGGGTATCTATTGCAATTCTGCAATTAACTAGCCCTCCCCATGCCTATGTCTCCCTCTCTTTAGCCTGCCCTTAGAGCCAATTGGACCGGCCATGCGACCGTGGCATGTTTATTGCTCATTACGTCCTTGCCGAAGAGTATCCAAGAACAACTTGGCATAGGAGGTGAGGATTATGGGGAAGCATAGATTTTTCATTGTCTTCTTATCGGCCTTGTTGGCCCTGGTCGTGGTGCCGCTCGCTATCAGCGCGGATCAAAAGGTTATCAAAATCGGAGCCATGTACCCGATGACCGGTCGAGCCGGCCTTTATGGTCTGGATTCAGTGGACGCCGCGGAGATGGCTATCGAAGAGATCAACTCCAAGGGCGGGGTCGCTGGCTACAAGCTGGAATTGATCAACACTGACGACAAATCCAAACCTGATTACGCGGTGATGGTCGCGAAGCGTTACATCGACCAGGACAAGGTGCATTTCCTCTTCGGAGTGGTCAGTTCGGCTGTTGGGCTCGCTCTGACCGAAGTTTCCAAGCAGAACAAGAAGATCTTCATTGGCACGGATCATGCGTCCACCCAGTCTCACGGTGGACAAGTTCCAGCCCTACTACTTCCGTGTCTCTAACAATACTTTCCAATCCATGGCCGCGGGCGCTATGTATCTGACAGAATTGAAGAAAACTAAACCGTGGGAGACAATGGCCTACATAGGACCTGACTATGCCTACGGCCACGATCAATGGGAAGAACTAAGATACAACCTGGACCGTCTGGGAACCAAATACAAGGTTGTGGGCGAGTACTGGCCTAAGCTTTATGCTCCGGATTACACGGCCTACGTAACCTCGATCCTCAAGGACAAGCCCGACGTCCTGGTTTGCGGTCTATGGGGCGGCGACACGGTAGCTTTTATCAAGCAGGCCACACCTTACGGCTTGTTTACTAAGACGCTATTCTGCTCACCCGACGCAGGCGGCAATTATGAGGTCATGTCCGCCACCGGCTC
The DNA here is from genome assembly GCA_963828085.1 of uncultured delta proteobacterium. Lineage (GTDB taxonomy): Bacteria > Desulfobacterota > Desulfomonilia > Desulfomonilales > Desulfomonilaceae > CAWBBA01. The sequence goes on along the minus strand of CAWHDO010000008.1, from coordinate 156,434 downwards.
AGAGTTGCCTCTGGGGCTGGTGCTTGGCGCTCGCCATTACAATAACTGGCCTGACACACAAGCCAACAAGGACTATGTCCAGAAGTTCTTCAAGCGGACTGGCCGTTATCCGACGTACTCAGCCGAAGGCGCTTACGCAGGGATCCTCGCCATTGCTCAAGCCGTGCAAAAGGTGGGGAACCCCGACGATACCGAGGCTCTGGTGAAGGCCCTGGAAGGCATGAAGATCAGTTTGCCCAAGGACCCGGAAGGATTCACGTCGTATATTGATCCTAAAACCCATCAAATAGTCCAGGTCCAGGCTATCGGCGTCACTGTGGCCAACGACCAATTCCCGCCGGCTAAACGCATGTTGGGTGACTGGAAAGTGTACAAGGCAGAGGAGCTGTGGCCGCCGCCAAAAGACTACATGGAGGCCAAGCAGAAGAAGTGAGGCGTCCTAGAGAGAATTGAATCGCGGCGTACCGAATTTCACCTTCGAAAGTGGTTTGAAAGCCCCCTCACCCTGCCCTCTCCCGCCAGGGGAGATCCCGCGTTTCGCGGGACTCCCTCGACGGGAGGGGCTTGGGGAGGGTGGCCTTGCCCAAATCTCAATGCGTTTCACTCTAACCAAGAATCACTGGCCGATCTGACAGCGGTAGACGTCTAAATGGACCTTTCATTCATCATAGGGCAGTTCTTGAGCGGCCTGACTATGGCCACACTGCTCTTTTTGGTAGCCAGCGGGCTTACTTTGATCTTTGGCGTGGGGAATGTCTTCAACTTTGCCCACGGCTCTTTCTATATGATTGGGGCGTACCTGGCCTACCAGGCCGTCTCGATTTGGCACACCAACTTTTGGGCCGCTATATTCGTGGCCGCGGCAGGTGCAGGGATTCTGGGAATGTTAGCCGAATCCCTCTTCCTTCGCCGCATTTATGGACGTGCCGAAGAGAGCGGGTTCCAGATTCTCCTGACGTATTCATTCATCCTGGTAATTGATGATCTCGTAAAGTTGATCTGGGGAACCGAATACAAATCTCTCGTGAGACCGGCGGGTTTTAGCGGCTCAGTGGAGATAGCGGGCCTTACTCTCCCAACCTACAACCTGGCCATCATCGTCATCGGACTGATAGTGGTGGTTTTAGCCTGGCTCATACTGTCTCGAACCCGGCCTGGACGCATTGCCCGGGCGAGCGCTCTCGACCGTGAAATGCTCGGCTCTATGGGCGTCAACGTACCTCTGACCATGACGCTGGTCTTCGGCGTCGCGACGGCTTTGGGCGGTTTCGCGGGAGCTTTGGCGGCGCCGCTCAGGTCGGTCACTCCCGGCGCGGGCGTCGAGGTCATCATCGATTCTCTCATCGTGGTGGTCATAGGTGGCATGGGCAATTTCTGGGGGGCTTGGCTGGGCGCCTTGATATTGGGTGAGGTTAACGCCTTTGCTGTAGCTATCATCCCCGAATGGGCTTCAGTGGTCAGCTACGTAGTCATGGTGCTGACATTAATCTTCAGGCCCGAGGGCCTGTTTGCCCCTCGCGGGGTTAGGAAGGTGTAGCCGTGGCGGATACCAAGTCTTACAAGACCGCGGCTTTCTGGATAGTGTTTATTTTGGTGTTCGCCCTCGCGCCGCTGCGCATGACGTCCAACTATCAACTCGTCCTGGCAAACCACATTCTGATCTGGGGCATGTTCGCTGTTGCCTTCAACATGCTGTTCGGTGTCGCAGGCATGCTCTCCTTCGGGCAAGCTCTGTATTATGGGCTGGGAGCTTACGGCGTAGGTCTCTCGGTCAAGCATCTGGGGGCTTCTTGGTTCTTGCCTGGAATAGGCATGGGACTTATCGGGTCAGTGGTGCTCTCTGTCCTGGTAGGACTCCTCATTATCCGTGTGAGCGGCGTGTTCTTTACCGTTCTCACTCTGGCCTTCGGGCAGTTGGTCTGGCAGGTAACGTTCAGGTGGTACAACTTTACCGGGGGAGACGACGGGATACAGGGGATCATTCCTCCCGGTATCTTGGGCAATCGCATTGTTTACTACTACTTCACATTGTGCCTGGTTCTGCTCTCAATATGGTTCCTCTGGCGGCTGGTTTACTCACCGATGGGGCTCACCTTGCGATGCCTACGTCAAAACCCTGACCGGGTGCGCTTCCTGGGGCGTAGCGTGAGGCGCAACCAACTGCGAATCTACGTGATCTCCTCCTTTTTTGCTGCTCTTGCCGGCAGCTTAATAGCCGGTGTGGACAACTCTATCCACACTGACATGCTTTACTGGACCACGTCCGGTGAGGTCATTCTTATGTCGGTGCTCGGCGGCATCGGCCAGTTTTTCGGGCCTTTTGTAGGTGCGGCGGCAATCATCATCATTGAGGACGTAGTAGGTGCCAAAACGGAATATTGGCCGCTGATTATAGGGTTGACAATGATGGTGATGGTGCTGCTGCTTCCAAAGGGGCTGGTAGGTGAAGCCCGGCTCCTCGGAACCCGCCTCAAATCAATTCTCGGTGAAAACAGAGGCTGAGATGGAACCGGTGCTGGTCCTGAATAATGTGGAAAAGGCTTTCGGGGGCCTCAGAGTGACATCGGGGGTCAGCTTTACGCTGATGCCCGGGGATATCTCGGCCATAATAGGACCCAACGGCGCAGGCAAAACCACCCTGTTTAACCAGATTACAGGCTATCTGATGCCGGACAAGGGGCGCATAACGTTTCAGGGCGAAGAGATAACAGGTCTTACGACCCAGGAAATAGTGGGGCGCGGTATGGGGAGGGCTTTTCAAATTACGTCAATCTTTCAGGAAGAAACAGTCCTGGACAACGTGAGACTGGCCTGCCTGTCGAGGCTTGATCAGACTCGGAAAATTTTCAGACCCGTTTCGCGGTTCCGGGAAGCGACAGACAAGGCTTACGCCATTCTGGAAAGCCTCGGCCTTGAAAAGCAGGCCAAACGGAATGCCTTCGAACTGGCGCACGGAGACCAGAAACTTTTAGACATCGGCACTGCATTGGGATTGGAGCCTAAGTTGCTTCTCCTGGACGAACCTACCTCGGGTATGTCTCCCGAGGAACGCCAGCTCACAAGAGAATTGATCCAACGGCTGTGGCGGGAATTCAGTCTGACTCTGCTATTCATCGAACATGATATGGACACGGTCTTCGGCATAGCACAAATTGTGCGCGTCCTGCATCTGGGCAGGCTTCTGGCCGAGGGGACACCGGACGAGATACGCAATAATCCCGAGGTGATTACAGCCTACCTGGGAGAGAGTCTCTCATGAGTTACATTCTGGAGGCGGTAGACCTCAACACTTTCTACGGCCGCAGCCACATTCTCTTTGATGTGGGCCTTTCAGTGGCCCAGGGCGAGACCGTCTGCCTCATGGGACGCAATGGAGCCGGGAAAACCACCACGTTTCGAAGCATTATGGGGCTCACCCCGCCACGCAAAGGCAAGGTGGTTTTTAAGGGGAAAGATTGCACAAGAATGGCCCCGTTCAAGATGGCAAGGATGGGGCTCGGCTTCGTTCCCGAGGATCGCCGTATCTTGTCGTCGCTTACGGTTTGGGAAAACCTGGAATTAGGTAGGATAAGAGGCCGCAAAGGACGCTGGGCCATAGACACGGTTTTGGACCAATTTCCTACCATGGCCCGCATGCAGAATCGTTTGGGGGAACTCTTTCCGGCGGAGAACAGCAAATGCTCACCATTGCCAGGGCTCTCATGAGCAATCCTGACGTCCTGGTCCTGGACGAGCCCACCGAAGGACTCGCCCCGGTAATTGTGGCGCTTTTGAAAGAACTCATAATGAGCCTGAAGCAGGCAGAAACGACCATACTTCTGTCCGAACAGAATATACGTTTCGCCATGGGGGTTTCTGACCGGGTGGTAGTTATTGACAGGGGTCAGGTGGTCTACACAGGGACCATAGAGAAGTTCAAAAGCGAAGAATCCGTTCAAAAGAAATACCTTGCGGTCTAAGAGTCTGGCGGGTACGAGCAACTCAAGAAAGTGAGTGCCTATGAATAGCGTGAATTTCTTTCAGACGACGCCTCGCATCGTGATGGGACCCGGTTCCTTCAACGGGCTGCCGGACGAAGTGAAGCGGCTGGGCAGAAAAAACATAATGATCATTACTGATCCAGGGCTGGTCCGAACAGGGATTGTCGGCCGTTTGGAAGAACTTTTGATCGGGGCTGGCGTCAAGGTGGCACGTTTCGACTCTGTGGAGTCAGACCCTCGCTATGAAATCGCGTCCCAGGCTGCGGATCTGACGAGAGAGGCAGGAGCCGACCTTGTCGTGGGTATCGGTGGAGGCTCGTCTCTGGATATTGCAAAGGTGTCTTCCATACTTGTGACCAACAGCGACCCGGTAAGCGCATATTTTGGCGTGGATATGGTGCCGAAACCCGGCTTGCCCACAATTTTAGTACCCACAACAGCCGGCACCGGGAGCGAAGTCACCCCCATCGCCATCCTTTCGGACTATGGTGAAAAGCTGAAAAAAGGCATTGTGAGTCCGTATCTTTTCCCGGCCGTGGCCATGCTGGACGCCGAACTCACCGTGGGGCTCCCCGCACCCGTCACCGCGGCAACGGGCATGGATGCCCTCATACACGCTGTAGAGGCTTACACCTCCAGAAATGCCACTCCGTTCACGGATATGCTTGCCTTGGAGGCTATAAGGCTGGTCTTCCGGCACATACGTACGGCTTTCGCCAATGGGTCAAACATTGAGGCTAGAGGCGGCATGTTGGAGGGGAGTCTGCTTGCAGGCATGGCCTTTGCCAACGCTGGGGTCACTGCGGTGCACGCGTTCGCGTACCCTATCGGTGCGGAATTTCACATACCTCACGGCATCGCTAACAGCATCATGCTGACAGCAGTAATGGAGTTCAACATGCTGGGCAATTTGTCGAAATTCGCACACATGGCCAGGGTGTTTGGAGAGAATACAGCGGGAATCAGCGAGCGCCAGGCGGCTCACGCAGCGGTGCTAGGGTTGCGCACGTTGGCTGAAGATCTTAGGATCCCCAGCAGTCTCAAAGAGTTCGGAGTGAAGGACGAGCACGTCCCCGCGTTGGCGCAGGGTGTGATGAAAGTGACAAGGCTTCTGGCCAACAATCCGCGTGAGCTGACACTTGAAGATGCAGAGGAGATCTACCGCCGAGTGATCTGACAAAAGAGGAATGTAACCCATGTTCGGTTTTTACAATATGGTTCTTAGGATCAATGCCACCCAACAGTCCTTCGACCTCAAGATGATACCAGACGAAGTGCTCACCAGGACCCTGGGAGGCAAAGGGCTGGCCACTCATCTACTGCTCCTGCACAATGTCGCGGGTGTGGATCCCATGAGCCAGCAAAACCATCTCGTCTTCGCCACCGGACCTGCCACCGGAACGCCCATCTGGGGTTCTTGCCGCTACGGCGTTTACACTAAGTCCCCCCAGACCGGTTACTATTCCGAATCCTATTCCGGTGGCACTGTTGCCGAATACATGGCGCGCACGGGTTTTGATGCGGTCATGATCCACGGGACGAGCGATGAGCCGACGTGGATCGAGGTCTCCCCGGAAGCAGCGCAATTCCACCCGGCCGGCGAGTTGTGGGGCCTCGAGACGTACGCCACGGAGGAGCGTATCAAGGCATGGATCAAGAAAAATCGCCCCGCGGCAAGCAAGTGTGGTGTGGTTGTCATCGGTCCGGCCGCAGAGAACGGAGTCACTTTCTCGGTAATAGAGAACGATTGCTGGCGCAGCGCAGGACGGACCGGGGTCGGCGCGGTAATGGGTTCAAAGAAGATCAAGGCGATAGCCTTTTGGGGTAACCGGACTAAAGAACTGGCAGATTCGGCGGTCGTGAAGGACTTCGCCAGAGGTCTGTCACAACGGGCCAAAGATGATCCCGGGGTCAAAGTGTACAAAAGCATGGGAACACCCATGATGGTGGACATTATGAGTCGCGTGGGCAGTTTTCCCACTCGTTACTGGCACAAAGGTACCGCGGAGCATCGCGAACAGATCAACGCTGTTGCCCTCCACGAACGTTGCGACGTCACTCCTCACGCTTGCCTCAAATGCTTCATAGCCTGCGGGCGGCTCTCGACTGTGAAAGAGGGGAGGCACAAGGGGCTCAAGATCGAGGGGCCGGAGTACGAGACTATTTACGCATTCGGGGGGCTGTGTGAGGTGGACTCCATTGAGGAGATCGCATACCTGAATGACATCTGCGACAGGCTGGGAATGGACACTATCAGTGCCGGCAACCTGGCGGCCCTTACGATCGAGGCTGTTCGTCAAGGGAAGATCGACTATCCGATCGACTACGGCCAGGTGGATAATGTGGCTGCCCTCCTGAATGATATCGCTTACCGCCGCGGAATCGGCAACACCTTGGCCGACGGTATCAAACCCGCGGCAGAGGCTATGGGCATGGCTGACCAGGCAATTCATGTCAAAGGTCTGGAACCCGCGGGCTACGACCCTCGAGTGCCTCAAAGGGATGGGTTTGGCGTACGGCACAAGTGACCGTGGGGCATGCCATCTCAGAGCCACGTTTTACAAACCCGAGCTTGCAAAGATGATCGATCCGGACCAGATACCGGGTAAAGCCGTGATGTTTACAGAATGGGAGGACCGCCTGACGATCTTCGATTCGCTAATTCTCTGCCGCTTTTACCGCGATCTCTACCAATGGGAAGACCTGGCTGCGATGATCAAAGGTGTCACAGGGCTTGATCTGGAAAAGCCGGACATGCGGTCCATCGCAGGCGCAATCACCGACAATACTAGGCGCTTCAACGTCAGGGAGGGTCTTACGCCCGAAGAGGACAAACTTCCCAAACGCTTCTGCAATGAGGTGCTGCCGGAGACGGGCAAGATTATAAGCGAGGAGCAGATGGATGCCCTTCTCAAAGATTATTACTCGGCCCGAGGGTGGGATGAACAGGGTCGTCCCCCGAACGAGACATCGTAATTCTGTCGGCGCGGGCAGGCTGTAACAGAGATCGGGCCAACCCTAGAACGGTCCAGTGAGACCGCGATGATCAACCTTGCGGCCACAAGGAGTGGTCGCAAGGTTGATCCTACGATAGGCCGTTAATCAGGGATTATACGCCAGGATGATAATAAGATGTGCGTTCTTTAAGTCAACCAACTTATCCATAGGGCGACATCGAATGGCGTGGGAGGCCATCAGATGCTCAGCTGTGCTGAAGACCGAAGAGAGGCAATTCGACCTCCTTTCAACCTTACGATTCTAGTGGATTTCAGGGGGCCAAGATGACGTCGGATGCAGGTTTTCTCGTTCTGAAAGAATCGTGTGTGGGCTTAGAAATGTCCCGGGCATGCTCCATTCGTGCCCGAGATTCCCAGGACGTTGACAGGAAAGCTATTTCGAAGGGCTCTTCTGAGGGAAGAGCGAGTTCAAGTGGCCAAAAGTGCAGTGGCAGTTGGAAGGGAGGGGTTGTCTTAAGCTCGCCAAGCTGATTTCCGAGTCAGGAAAGGAGAAGGTGAAGACAATGGCAAATGAGATCTCAAGGAGAAACTTCTTAAAGTGCGCGGGAGTGGCTGCTGTGTCAGTCAGCGCTCTCACCATGGCCTCGGAAGTAACCAGCCGAGCCGCTGAAAAGGAGGCTGCAGCGGCGGCGTCAAAGGTGTCGGCCTACGCCTTCGTCTGCGGAATTCTTAAAACCCAGACGCAATATTTGTTGAAGGATACGCGTGTGGGCACACCTTTTAATATTCCTGTGACTTTTTTCCTCATAAAACACGGAGAAGATTGGGTAGCCTTTGATACGGGTAACAACGCCATGTGCGCGAAAGACCCTGTTGCGTACTGGGGTGAGGCCGTCACAAAGGCCTATTACCCGGTCATGAAAGACTATGAGGAATTTCAGGCTCAGATCAAGAAACTGGGGATTGCGCCCAAGAATCTCAAGGCCGTGATCCTAAGCCACGGACACTTGGATCATGCTGGAGCTATAGACAACTTCAAGGGCACTGAAGTCCCTATCTACCTTCAAGAAAAAGAACTTGAAATCATCAAGAAAGCCGTGGACTCCGGTCAGAAAACGGCCTATATCCCAGACGATTTTAAGGTCATCAAAGAATTGAACATCAAGACGGTCAATGGTGTCTTTGATGTTTTTGGCGATCAGACGATGGTGGCTTTTCCGACGCCTGGCCATACCGAAGGTCATCAGTCTTTGCTCGTGAAACTGGCTGGTGGAAGAAGCATGGTCCTGGCTGCAGACGGCATGTACACGTTGGAAAATATGCAGGACGCGATCCCTCCCGGTCTGTACTGGGATCTGCCTCAAGCTGTGCAAGCCCTTTACATATTCAAAGCCATGAAGATTATGGGCGCTGAGGTGGTTCCTTCACATGATCCCGGTTACTGGGAGAAGAAACCGCTGGCCCCGAAGGTCTTTGGGTCCTGAGGGCGAAGAACCCCCTCCCTTCGCTCTTGTAGTTGATCGGCTTTGCACAATGCCGGTTTATAGGCCCTCTGTTGACTTTTCCAGAAATAGCTTCTAACGTTACCCTGGTTTTCTCTTTATTAGACAGGAAGGGTGCGTTATGAAGCGAGTCGTTATCTTTAGTTTGGTCTGCGTTCTTTGTTCTTTCAATACAGTTGGGGATACCAAGCCGAGGCTGAAGACTCCTCCGGAGGGTTGGTGGAGGTTTCTTGTGGATATAGTGACGGCCCCGTGCAGCCTTTTGGCTGTGTGCTTGGGCACGGATGGCGGACAGCCCTGCACATGTCCGCACAAAAGGAGATTGAGCTGCGTGCCCGTCAAGAAGCGGTGCCGACCTCCCCGTACCAGGACCCGGCATACGAAAAGTCCCTACGCCCGGTGTTTCCAAAAGACCGCCCGGCCAGCCACCCCAAACAAGTACCGGCGTCAGAAAAGCTCCGACCCCTGGTGTATCTGAAAGACCGCCGGGCCTGCCGCCCCAAACCCCGTCCTCCGCTCCACCGGTAACGACTCAGAAAGAGATCCCGCCGCAGAGGGAATTATTGGTCCCCGGGACGCCGACAGATAGGCCAAAACTACCGGACATCTTGCCTGGTCCGAGTGAACCCATGCCACCGCCTGCTAGTCCCAAGCAGCCCACACCCTCTGAACAGAAACGCACAACGGTTCCCCAGGAGCCAAGCCTAGCCAAGACACCGGGCAGAGTCCCTGTGCCTCCAACGCCAGGGGTATCAGAAACCCCACCGGCTACGCCCAAAACAGGGAAATCCGAAAAACAGCCGAAGCCGGGTAAGAGTCGGCAGTGGGCCCCGTGTGTGCCTGTTTATCCTCCGACCCCCTGTATGCCCTTTCGTCCTCCGGCCCCATGTGGACCTCGACTCTTCCCTCGTTGATCCGCTGTGCGCTGCTTGAGAGAGATAGGCGTTAACCCGGAGCTAGTTTCGCGGTCTAAGAGCAGATAGGGTAGACGGCTCTGATCCTTTCAACCCGCATTTTTCAAAGGCTGGGAAGGCGCAACGGCAACAAAATACCCCAACAACTCGTGCGACTGCACATCAACTTGCGGCATCTTAAAGCACCATGGCGGACAATTCTAAGTTTCGCAAAAGGCTTTCAAAATCTCGGAGGGGACTTCGGTCAGTTCCAAGTTCGGGAAAATATTTGTTTTGTAAGGGTCAACTAGATCTCCATACACGTCAATCCTGGCGCGTTTTTCCAATGCCCGGCCTCCCTGGATGTGAACCTTCAGATCCACATTGACCCAATAGTCGTCAGGTTCCGCCTCAACGGCCGTCAAAATAGCCTTCACTGTTACGGCAATTGCCTGAGCTATAAGGATCTTGTTAAGTTTGGCTTTGATCCTCTCTCGCTTCAACAATCGTGTTTCCCCCTCCATTTACGAGCCCCCTTTCTGCAATAATCTGCAGACGATACGCTTTTGTGGGTCAAGGATTCGCCCAATTCGATGTCCCTGCCTTGCGGGCAACGTGTGCATAACATCCATGTTTTCGGAGATCTCCGGGCAGTAATGGGAATTCCTCTCCGCGCTCCGTTGGAAGGAACTGTATTCAGCATAACAGAAAGCTACCCCGAGGGGCAACTGCAATTATTCCCCTCCTATAGTGACTTGGGTAACAATCGTATGGGGTTTCCGTTAGTCTCAAAAGGGCAATGTGTTACAGCGCCGTTCGTTGGGGAATGCGGGAAATCTGCGTGAATGCCAAAGGTCCCTTTACCATAGCCATTCCTGTTTTCTTCTCTTTACGTTTCTTATCTTTGTTTCAGAATCCCGGCTACTCCCAGGACAAGCCAAATTTGGAGCCATTGCATCCGGTCTGCGCTGGTAGCCCTTCCCGGCTTTTGGACTCAGCTATACCCAGTCTGCCTGCCTGTGAAGAGTTAAGCCTCCGCAAAGTCAAAATCACCCATCCCGATTTGAAAATCGAGTTGGTCAAAGGACAGAATGTCATCTTTACCGAAATAATCTGACAGGGGGGTAGCTTTGAATTTCTCCTTCTGACAAATTGTCGGTTACGGCTGCGCACAAAGGATGTTTTGCTTGCTAAGGTTACTCTTGTTTTGTAGGCTAAATTCGTGTTGTTCTCTTTTGTGTGCGAGGACAAAAGAGGGCTATGAAAAATCCCGTAGAGATCGTTGCAGTCAAAGGCGGTCCTATGCAGTCCAAGCTGATGAAGCATCCGCTGGAACAGCACAGCCGCAGGACCATAGTCACTTGCATGAATAAGATGTTTCAAAGGGTTAATTGAAGAACCGTCAAGTCATGTCCTTTCCAACTTCCAAGCTTCATGACGACATCACGGACGTGCCTGGAATTCGAGTGGGCAATGCCCAGGACGAAGACTCCAAAACGGGCGTTACCGTGATTTTACCTCCTTCAAGTGGCGCTCCGGCCGGACTCCATGTGGGCGGGAGTGCGCCTTCCACTCGCCAGATGGATTCTCTGAGGCCGTCCCATGTGGTGGACCGTGTTCACGGGATCTGTCTGTGCGGGGGCAGCGCTTTCGGTCTGGACGCCGGCGGTGGGGTGCTGGCCTACCTCGAGGAAAAAGGGGTGGGGTTCCAGGTGGTCGGGAGGACCATACCCATTGTTCCGTCTGCTGCGATCTTCGATTTGAATGTAGGCAACGGATCGATTCGACCTGACGCGTCAATGGGCCGGCGCGCGTGTGAAAATGCATCCGGGGGACCTGTGGCACAGGGGAGTGTGGGCGTGGGTACCGGCGCCAGTGTCGGGAAATTGTTCGGGATAGAGCAGGCCATGAAGGGCGGGCTTGGCTCAGCTTCATGCCTTTCGGATGATCTTGTGGTCGGGGGACTCGTTGTGGTCAACGCATACGGGGACATCATCGACATGCAGGGAAATGTGCTTTCCGGCTGCCGAGTCTCTCCCGCGTCGTTGGAACCGGCCGACTCGGCACGACTTTTGAGGGAGGGAAAGGCTCGATCGAGACCGCGTTTCAGTAGAAAATACCACTTTGGCGGTAGTAGCGGTCAACGCGCGTCTTGGAAAAATCGCTGCATCAAGAGTTGCCGCTCAGGCCACCCTCGGGATGGCCGCGGTGATTCGTCCCTTCCACAGCCACATCGACGGAGATTTGACGATTGTGCTGAGTGTAGGAGACGAGGACGCGGATCCAAACCGTATAGGGCTGTTGGCCGCAGAAGTTCTTCAGCGGTCTGTCATTAAAGCCGTGCAGAGGGCTGATGGTCTCGGGGTTCTTCCCGCGTGGAAGGATCGGGGTATGACCCTGGAGAACTAACACCAATGCGCCGTCAAACAAGTAATCCCACGAGCCGCCGCCTTTGGGCTGACCTGCGGGCGGTTTTCGGGTCCGCCTGTCTGAGACCGCACTCAGGCTGCGCCACAGTGCCGACCATGGCGCCAAAGGGTTACCCGAACCGGCATGAATTTCTGTGATCAAGTACTGATCGCTTGGAAGCGTATTGGCATAGACCGGCTATGGGGTTAGCGGTTTCCGATATATGCGGTATCTATTGCGGAGTTTTGCTCCCAGTTCAGTCACAAATTGGTTAATGTCCTTGTTGTCTTCCAGGGTCCACCCGAACTCTGAGTAGTCATACTTATCCCAGTGGAAGCTGTTTATATAGTCGTAGAGTATGACCGGGAGCCCGAGCCCCTGGTGGCTTTTCTTGAACCCATAGATAGAGAGCTCGCGTGCCCTTGACGTCTCTTCTATGGATGAGAATCTTCAGCAGTCCCAGCAACCCGACCTTGCCGTCCAGGCGTCTCAGGACGGGGCTGATGTCCGGCATCATGACCGATACCCCAACGGGCTTCTCGTCGTAATAGAGGAAGCAAATCACGCTCGGATCCGCGATCCGGACCAGTTCTCTCCCCATTTCGAGCACCTCGTCCTCCGTCATGGGGACGAACCCCCAGTTTGGCGACCAAGCCTCATCATAGATCTCCTGGATCAACGCCATTTCCGAATCAAAATTCCTCTTTTCCGCGCCGCGCATCCGGATATTGCTTTTTCTTCGGAGACGGCGGGCCAATCGATTGACCCTCGCGTTTCGCGTGGTCATTCTTAACCAGCAAGAACGAGAACAGGTCTTTTTCCTTCTCGAACCCGTATTCGTCAGCCAAATCGGCATAATAGCTGGGATTATAGGTCATCATGAATGATGGAGGATTCTCAAAGCCCTCGACGAGCAGACCCACTTCGTAATTGGTTGAAGGGTTCAGCGGGCCTCGCAAGAAGGTCATCCCCTTGCTCGATACCCACTCTTCCGTCGCCGAAAAAAGGCCTGCGGCCGCCTCGGAATCTTTCCGGCACTCAAAAAACCCCCAGGCTCCCATTTTCTCATTGTGGAATTTGTTGTAATTGTTATCGATTATCCCGGCTATCCTGCCGACCGTCTCAGAGCCTCGCCGAGCCAAAAAGAGAAACTCGTTCCGAAAACTTCCAAAAGGGATGCTTTGCGGAATCCAGGAGCCTGTGGACCTGTTTTTTCAAAGGTGGCACCCATGTGTCATCCCCCGCGTAGATTTTCCAGGGAACGTTGATGAAGGCATCTAAGTCTGAAGCGTTTGAAACTGTGATTATCTCAAGCTGAGGCATTGCAACTCTTCCTGCATTGGCGCTACGTCTATTTCGTTGGAAAATATTAGCATATCATGGGGCGGCGGGACAGGCAAAGAGAGGAATAACAAGGGTTAAGCGCTGTGAAATTCGGATAGGACAGAGTGGCAGCTTCGACATAGGTCCGGGCCGTGGGCCAAGAACAAGGCCCGCGGCGATCCCGAGGGCCTTGTTTGGGCCTTTTCATTGAGAATCTTAGAGGCTGGAAACCCTTCCGGAGCATCCTCCGCAACCTCTGCCGCGTCCGAAACCGCAGCCACTTCCGCCAAGGGCGCAGCCGCCACCGATGTTCATGCCGCCAAAACCAGGACCGCCGGGGCCCAGCTTTTGCTTCTGTTCGGGGGTCAGCAGGGCCCTGAATTTGGTGCTCATCACTCTCGCCTCGTTACGCATGGCGTCTTGTGCAGCCCAAACCTCTTGCTTCTTCTTCTCGATAGCCTGTTCATCAGGTTTGTCCTTGGACGCCAGTTCCATCAGATCGATTCTCTTCTTGGCCATGTCTGATCGGAGTGTCTCTTGCTTCTTGAAAAAGTCGTTTCTCAGCGTGGTCACCTGCTTCTGTTGCTCCGATGTCAGGTCACCCCATGCAGCAGCGCCTAAGCCTGCGCCACCGGAACAGCAGCCCAATTGTTGCGCTGAAGCTGCTGAAGCTACCAACAAAACCATCATTGACACTGCCAATACAGTGGCCCTGGCAAATGACATTTCTGCGTCTCCTTTTTCGAGGGATTTTTGGTATCTAAGCTAGACTTACAAGAGTCGGGGAAGAAACTCGCGAAAAAACTTTCTACAAAGCTCTTCACGCTGCGTCCCTCCGTTTGGGAAGCCCATCCTCCCAGGAAGCCGCACTTGCCAAGCGTTTTGCCTGCCTTTGGAAGACAGGCGATTCTACGTGCGTGAAATCAGCCAGTACCAGAAACTTCCAAATGCTGGGGAGGCTAACCGGAGAGATTCAGCGAGATAAGTTAGCGAGAGGACTCCTGTTGCGCGGGAAGTCGCATAGGGCAGGCGCCCATGCCAGACATCATGCAAGACCGATTCTTCAAGAAAACGACTAATGCTTGCCGCTTTTGCGGCGGTAACGCGGCCATTACGTTACTTATCCTTGCAATCGCTTCTTTCTCCGTTCCGCGTTTGAGTTCAGTGAGTTCATTAAGGCTCCGCTCCACCGCGACATTATCAGCCGGATCCTTTGCAATAAGATCCAGGAGCTGAAAATTCTTTTCGAGGACTTTATTCCTAGCTCCCATCATTGCCGCTCCATTGTGTTCCAAACAGAGCTTCCTAATCTGCCGGACGTCATCGTTTGTCAAAGCGGCAGCACCGGTCTCGCCGGGAGTAGTGGACCGATGTTGAAGCCATAGATGCCGGGCCAGAGTTGCGGCAACTGCCAAATTCAGGGCCAAGGAGAAAATAAAAATGCCGATCCAGAGAGCCTTCTTCATCGGGAATTCTCCTCACCGGCAATGTCCAAAACAATGTCGGAAAATGATTGGCCTGCATCCGCAAGAAGATAGTCCAACTTGGCCTCCGATTGGTCGCCAGCCAGGATTTCCGTCATTGAACGACCGGCAAGGTTTCCCAAACCAATCGCGAGAAGTAGTATAATCGCGAACAGTGGGACCCGGCTCCATGCAGGAGGCAATTGCCATCCTGCGGGCTGCGCGCTCCCATTGGCGAGTCTTTTCTTGACTCTAGACGCTAGCGCGGACGGCGGCCTATATAATCCACTGGCTGTCAGGGACCTGTTCAACGCCGCCATGCGTTCGTAAGTACTTTCTGCAAGCGGAACAGGCAGCAAGGTGGCTTTTCAGTGCTTCCGCGGAATTCTCTCCAAGTTCGTAGTCTATCAGCTTTGACACATACTTTTGGTACTCGCTGCAGTCCATGGACGGACCCTCCGTATCTTTATACCTTCCTCCCGGCGAAATCCCGCGGACTCGCCGCTTAATCTTCCAGCATCTCCAGCAGCCTTCTCCGGCCTCTGAATATAAGCGACTCCACGGACGACACAGACGTATTCATGACCTGCGCGATCTGATCGTAGCTCATGTCTTCCTGCGCCTTCAGGAGTACGGCGGTACGCTGGCGCTCCGGCAGCTTCTTCAGCGCCTGCTCCACCCGCGAATATTCCTGCTTCATCGCTAGCAAGCTTTCGCTATCCCTGAACTGCCCCGGGAACGGATTGACGGACAGTTCCGGCCGTCGCTCGTCGATGTCGGCTTCGTTGAGAAACCTCAAAGCCCGCCGTTTCACCGACCCGAAGATGTTAATGCTCTGATTACGCGCAATGGCGAAAAGCCACGTTTTGAATGCAGCCCTCGCGGGGGACCAACTGCCGAGGTGCTTAAACGCCCTCAGAAAAGTCTCTTGAACCACGTCCTCCGCATCCTCGGCACCACCCGTGATGCCTCGGGCGATCCTGTAGACGCTGGCTGCGTAGCGATCCACCAGCGCGTTGAAATCTTCTTCGGATCCGGCCTGGACCCTAAGGACAAGCTCTTGATCAGTGGGATTACCGTGGTCGGGCATGGAACTCAATTACCACGGCCCTGTTGTGATTTCAAACACCTCGCATGTTCGCGTACGACCAAGCCTGCCGCCAGTGGCAGAGCCCCCCTGAGCGTCACGATGCCAACCGCACCGTCGGCGCCACTGTTCCGTCATAGAACAGGGCGTCATCCCGAGTCTTGCTGGGACCGGCAACATACGTCTCGACAGACGCGCCTGAAGGATCGCGAGCTCCAATCCGATCAATTCGCGCCGCGCTTGGATACCCAAACCTGAACTATGGCGGGCAAGATTAAGTTGGTTTTCATTCGAACCTGAACAAGGGACGGCCTTGCCCTATAACTTGGTGGCTGTTGCTTAATCCCGCGGTCCGGGTAACTTTCCATAATTCGTGGCTCAGTGGTTCCCGTTGTGTCTGCAGATCTCAGGGGCTGTCAAGGAAAAAACTTAGTATGTCAGACTCCTGGGAGCTCACAATGTGACCGGGCAGGGCGCGTAGTCTCGGCATAGCACGATGACAAGAATGTGTGCGGTTCCGCGACAAGCTCCTGGTCGGTGGCGGCTGACAGCGTACCTCTCAATGGTCTGGACTGGCTGGCCGCTTCGAGAAGGAGACGGAAGTGCGGACTTGTCCTGAATGATTCGCGGCAGGAATCACTTCATTCAGACTCCAGGCACCTCAAAAGTCGCTATCGCGGAAGTCAACCTTCGGTAGCACATAAGCACATAGGGAAAAGAGGAGCGGAAACTTTGCTCTCAGCATATCTCGACGCCGGCAGGACCGCCCTCGGCGGCTTGGACAAATGAAAAGGCCGGGATTACACTAGCCTCCCGGCCTTTCGGATCATCTATCTCGTCTAGATCGAATAAAAACTACGCGCTTCCCCGCTTACCACCCCTTCGGAGGGATGTAAACGTTAACAGGCGTGCAAGGAACGGCCGCGGTCACATAAGCGGGCTCGCCAAGGTCAACCTTGCAGCACTGATCACCCGGGCACCGACTAAAAACCGGGGTAGCTGCGATCGCCAACGCCCTGAAAGGAATGCTCAAGGCGGCGTGAATTAAACCGGGAACCAGCGGGGGCTCACATGCGGGGGCCACCGGGCCTCTAAGGGTGCAGTCTTCCGGGCCTACCAGACAAGAGTCTGCCACCACAAAAGACCTCATTAGGAATTCCCGGCACGGGCCACTTTGCCACGGTGTAACCCCAGGACATCCCCACACCTAGCGCCAGCATGGCAAGGATTCCAAGAATTACAGCGGATTTCTTAACCATACCCTCATCCTCCTTTCATTCAAGACCTTCCAGTTTCAAACCGGAAATAACGGATATTCATCATTTTGCACAAAAGATATTGCGTTGTATTTATCTGAAAAACAGCCCATTGTCAAGCATTTTCTCGTCAAACAGAGCCCGACGCGGCTGGCTGTTCCCATCCATCTCTTTTGCACTTAACTAAAGAGGGACCGGACTGAGAAAGCCCGGTCCCTCTAGTTCACGCATTCATCCTTACAACCAAAGGTCCCGGTTTTACCAAAGTGTGCCGAACATAACTGAGGGCGCACCCAAAAACATCGGGACAGCAGCCATCGCGCCGGAAAGCGGGCCGTAGCAAGGACCGCAGGGGCCGTCGCCGCCGCAGAGGCCACCAAGTCCGCAGCCGTATACGCCGTCACAGCCATCGAACAGAACGTCGAATGGGAAGCCGAGCAAGTTGGCAACCGCATCGCAAAGTCCGAAAGGCATCTTGGTATCGCAAGCAGACGGACAACACATGGGGCCGGCCGCGGGGCACGGGCCCTCGATCTTGCACTGCCAAGTCTTAACTATTGTCTTGAATTCCGGCGACGGACAGTCCGCAGGAAGATACAAAGGCTTGCAGCCGCCGCAGTCTCCACCGGGCCACCCGACAAAGAACGCGGAGGAAGTTCCCACAGCCACAAGCATCAGCGACAGAACACTGAGAACAACTAGAGTTCTCTTGACCATACCCTCATCCTCCTTTCATCAATCCTTTTCAAAGGAAGCTTACAAACCAGATTTGGATTGCCTCCAAAAAATATAACTCCGGATGTGCTTAAAGTTTATTGCAGAAATAACCCCTCTTGTCAACCTTTTTTTCCCGATACCCATCCGGTCGACCGCGGGGCCGAACTGCACCCGAGTTTGGAGGTAGATTAGCCGTCATCAAAATGGATTGTCAAGTGAAAAAATCGCTGCTGCCGCGCGTCGCGAGGTCTTGGTCGCTGTAATCCCGGTGTCCACCCGATTTGGCAGTTCACAAAAGTTGTTTCCCCGGGGAGCTTTTCTTGTTCTCGCGGAGGGTGTCTTAAGATCGTTGAAGCCAAATCCGCATTACCGCTATAACGCGCATCGTTCGAAAGACCAATGCTTACGAATTGATTCTGACAATTAGGTTAGACGGTAAGGACACGATACCGATGGGCTTTCAGAAGGACATATTATTGCCCCGGTCGGCGCGATCGAGGTTGAAGCAGTCGGAGCAATCTGTGTGCCTGAAAGTGCCACGTGCACTCCAGGCAGCCTGAGACCAGGGGAACAGGGCGATCCGACTAATCTATGTCCGGTCTATCTCTTGGCGTTGCAGGGAAAGGAGATTGACTCCGCCTCGTTGGACAGCTAAAACTGTAGGTCAGGCTCTCGAACCTTGCTCCCGCGAATGTTAGGGTAGCAACTGCCCAGGGATTGTACGGCATGTTTGAAAAGCTTTTTGATATCAGGCTATTCAAAAAACAGGAGGACCCAAAATTCATGTTTGATCATTCCGATAGACCTGTTTTCACCGGCGCGTCAAAGTATGTCCTGGATGAGGAACTCGCCAAAATCGTAAATATTTCTATGGCACTGGAGATGCCGTTACTGCTCAAAGGAGAGCCGGGAACGGGAAAAACCATGCTAGCGCATGCAATCGCGGAAAGTCTGGGCATGCCGTTAATTGTGCTGAACGTGAAGTCCAGCATGAAGCTGATTGACGCGCTATATCAGTACGACACTCTGACGCGTCTCAACGACAGTCGATTTGGAGATTCAAGTCGAGACGTGAGCAACATTGAAGACTACATAAGGATGGGTAAGATAGGACAGGCTTTTGTCTCGGAGACCAAGGTGGTTTTGCTTATCGACGAGATAGACAAGGCCGACACGGATTTCCAGGACGACATGCTGGATGTGCTAGATCAGATGGAATTCGACATAATTGAAATTGACAAGACCATGAAGGCCACAACAAGGCCGGTGATCATAATCACTTCGAACGCGAAGAAGGATCTTTCCGACCCTTTTCTGGGAAGGTGCAATTTCCACCACATTGCCTTTCCGGAGCCGGACATGATGAGGGCGGTCATCCGGGTCCATTTTCCCGACCTGGACAAAGAGCTTCTCGATATATGCGTGAAAACGTTCTATCGCCTCCGCGAGTTCCAAGGAATAGAAAAAAAGCCTGCCACCAGGGAGCTTATTAACTGGGTGAGGGCACTACGACAAGATGCGGACTTCAGACCGAAGGACGTCTTGTCGGGGAAGATTCCGTTTCTCGGCATACTCTTCAAAAAGAGTCCGGATTATCAGCAGGCACTCTTGCAGGCGCGGCGGTCTCGCGGTTGAATCTAATCGGTCAAGGTAAATTATGTTTGTTGACTTTTTTTACTCACTTAGGCAATCGGGAGTTCCTGTTTCTCCGACGTCGTTCCTTCGATTGCAGAAGGCTCTCAAGAACGGGCTGGTCACCGGTCTGGATGACTTTTATACAGCCGCGCGTGCCATACTGGTGAAGAGCGAACGCTATTTTGACATCTACGACAGGGTGTTTGCACATTTCTTTCATGGTGCGGAACTCCCTGACTTCCGCGGAATCGATCTGGACTCCGCTGCCATGGAATTGCTGGAGGAGTGGCTCAAGGAACCTGAGGCCCTGGCTCAAGCTCTCGGAATAAGTCGAGAACAGTTGGAAGGGATGTCGCCGGAAGAGTTGATCAAGTATTTCCTGGAGCGCCTCAAAGAACAAAACGAAGCCCATCACGGCGGCAGCCGCTGGATAGGAACCGGCGGCACCTCCCCGGTGGGACATTCGGGGTTCCATCCGGGAGGAATGCGGGTAGGGGGCCGCTCCATGGGTAAGTCTGCGATAAAAGTCGCACTGGACAGACGTTATCGCGACTATTCAATTGACGGTCCTTTAACACAGGCCCAGATGGGAGAGGCTCTCAAGAGATTACGCAGGATGATCCCTGTCGGTCCCAAAGACCAGGTAAACGTTGACGAAACAATCCGGGCTACCGTTCACAATGCTGGCGAAATTGAAATCGTCTTTGACAGGAGCCTCCGCGACCGCCTCAAAGTGATTTTGATGATAGACAACGGCGGATGGTCTATGGATCCTTATGTGGACGTGGTTCAGACGCTGTTCAATTATTCCCGGTCCCAGTTTAAGGATCTGAAAACGTTTTTCTTTCACAATACTATTTACGATTTTGTGTGGGAGGATCCTCCGAGGAGGTATAAGCCTCAACGTGTGCAGGATTTTGCGGCGTGGGACCCGGATACTAGACTGGTCATTGTTGGGGACGCCAGCATGGCGCCGTACAAACTCATGGCCACCGATGGGTCCATACATATCGAAGAGCGCAGTGGACTCCCCAGCATCGATAGACTCAACCTGCTGGTTGAGTCGTTTCCCCATGCCGCATGGCTCAACCCCACGCCTTTGCGCCTGTGGTCCATGACAAGGACTATCGGAATAGTTTCCAACATTTTTTCCATGTTTGAACTCACCCTGGAAGGTCTGGAAGAGGCCGTAGCTCATTTGATGAGCCGCAACTAAGTCCTTTTACTACTCTGCTCCGCGTTAACTTCCACCCTTCCGGGGCATGCTTTCGTACGGATGATTTTTTTGAGAAAGGAACCGGCCTCTTGATTTTGCGCGGCGCGTATTCGGTTTCCGATGAGAAAGGACTGTCTTGATAACTCTCCTTACAGATTATGTCGCGCAAAAAAGAGATCCCGCGTCGTTCGGTGCAAGGCCGGTGTTGATCTGCGAGCAGGTTTGATATAGATACGTGGCGGATGCTGAATGAGCGTTTGGGAAAAAGACCCGGTGGCCTAGGATTTCCAGGCTCAGGCAGAGGGAATTTGCATCTTAAAGCGAAACAAACTGTCTTTGTCGTGGTCAGGGCGCTTCAGGGGCTGTTCATTCTCTGCCTCGCGTATTTGCTCGTGCTCATCGGAGTAGTGCTGTGGACGTTTGAAGTGAAGCTTCATCGATGGCCCACATTTGTCTACGCGGCTCCTTTCTCGCTCCAGGTTGGGGATGACTTTGCCGACGTACGGTTTATGGAACGTCTGGTGAGGTTGGGGTATATCAGGGGCCCTTCTCTAGTTCCCGAGCCGGGCCAGTGGAGCCAATCAGGATCAAGCCTGAGCTTGTTTCTCAAGCATTCCCCTCTCGTGAGTGAGGGAATTTCCACTGGTCCCGTCAACATCAGCCTGGACTGGAATCGCGTCGGGTCTATTGAACTGATGCGTTCTCGTGAAAAAGTGAACAGGATCGTGCTTGAACCGGAGTCTGCTCAGCATTATACCGGCTCCAGGTTACGGCCCCGAGTTGTGTCGGCCAATGCCGCTAGAAAAGATCCCTCAGTTGCTGGTCGATGCGATTGTTTTTACCGAGGACACGCGCTTCTTTTCCCATCAGGGCATAGATATGTTTTCTATCACACAGGCTCTCAAGACCAACCTGAAGGCCGGCCGCTATGTTCAGGGCGGAGTACTATACCTCAGCAGCTTATCCGAATGACGATCCTTACCCCCGAGAAGACTATGGGGCGAAAAGTCAATGAGATATCCCTGGCACTGGTCGCGGACGCAATTTACAGCAAAAAGACCATACTCCAAGCGTATTTAAATCGCGTCTATTTCGGGCAATGGGGGCCTTTCCCCATTCAAGGTGTTGCTGAAGCCGCAAGGCATCTTTTTGGAAAGGACGTCAGTGAACTGGATGCGGCGGAGTGCTCTCTGATGGCTGCCACCATTCGAGCTCCGGGTGTGATCAACCCGCATCGCCACCTTGAGAGGACCCTAACCAGACGAAATATGGTGCTCGGGCTTTTATTCAAAGCGGGCAAGATTTCACGTGAGCAGGACCGAAGAGGCTATAAACAGTCCGGTCACGATGAAAAAGCCTGGCGCGCCGCCCGTCAAGGCTGCGTCGTTTTTGGACCTGGTTAAAGACGGCATCCCGAAGCCCATGCAGGCCGCTGTGGGGACTCGACAAGACGTGATCACGTCTCTGGACCCGCTTATGCAAACCGAGGCGGAGTTCGCACTGAAGCGTTTGGGCGAGCCCGGGAACCAAGCTCATCTGATCTTGGCAAATCCGGTTACAGGCGACTTGAAGGCGTTCATAAGCCCGGGTCCGGGCCGGTGGTCCGGGAATGGGGGGAGCTTGCAGAGTTTCTTGCCCCTGCTTATGATCCCCGCGCTAATTCCGGAAAAGCAACATCGCTCAAAATACACCTTGACGTCACAGCTTTTCACCCCTACGCAGACTGGTGGACCTGTCACTCTTCGAGCAGCGTTTCGCAATGAACCGACCCTCTTGACGCAGCGATTAGTCGCCGCGGATGGGGACAAAATCCTCTCTGTTCTCAAGGAATTCGGTATCAGCGCACGACCGGGGGGAACAAACGCTAGCCCGTGGATCCCGTTTCCCCTATGGCAATGGCGCAGACGTATTCCTTGATGGCGACCCTGGGAAATGCTGCTCCTTTGGGAGCCGGTATCAAGATTATGGGCGAACCCTCAGCCGATAAGCCGATCAATAGAAGGCGAGTCTCGGTGAAGCCAGCCGTTCTGTTCCTGGTAAACTACCTGCTGAAAGGCATGGGCGCCGCAGAAGTTGGAGATACGAGTCACGGTGAGAGGTCGGAAGAACCGGCTCTTTTTACGGCACGGGATAAAGAGGGGCTCTGGAAGATAGCATATCGCACTGACGCGCTTCTATTAGCAAGGATTCCCGGGAGTCAGGTCGGCGGCCCGAAAATAGATGGGATAGTGGACAAGCTCCTACCAAAAACCGCCCCGAATACCGAAGGGCTCCCTGTTGTTCCGGACGAAATTGTGTTCAGAAAAATCTGTGTTCAGTCCGGCTTACGTGCGACATCCGTCTGCCCCCACGTCATCCGTGAGCCTTTTCTGAGGGGAACTCAGCCGGAAGAATGGTGCTCCCAGAGACATGGTTCAGACGCTGTTAGTTCCGAAACAAAGAAATAGACGGTAGAGAATCTACAGCCTGGTCTTATTTGGCGAAATTCCACCCGCATCTCTAAAGCCTTTTTTTGGACTTGAGCTATTTTGGAAACCGGGCTTACACACTTCTGGCAAAAAAGAAGGAGGCATTTCATGGACGAGTTCGTTCAGGCCCATCGTAAGATTATTGTGGATACTACTCTGGAGTCACTGAAGAAGCATGGCTTTGGGGCAGAATTCTTTCCGTCTCGGGAAGCCGCTTGTAAATTCATTGTGGGTATGGCCGAGGACTGCAAAACTGTGGGCATTGCGGGCACCCACACAGCTAGGGCCTTGGGTATAGTCCCCTTGCTTGAAAAAGCAGGGAAGACCCTGTACAGACCACTGGCAGTTAAAAATCGGGACTCCTGAAGAGTTGCAATGCCGTAGGAACCAAATGACAGCAGACATTTTCCTATCTTCGGTGAATGCCCTCACCATGACAGGCGAGATAGTCAACAGGGAGGGCTGCGGAAACAGGACGAATTCCATGACATTCGGCCCCGCAAAGGTCATGCTCGTGGTCGGACGAAACAAAATCGTCCCGGACCTGGCCGCTGCAATCGCAAGGATTGAAAAGACCGCTGCCCCTATCCGAGCGCGGAGTCTCAATCGAAAAACACCTTGTGTACAAACCGGCCACTGCATGGATTGCGATTCACCTGAAAGAATTTGCCGGATAACCAGTATCATCCATCGTCAGCCGATCTTCACGAAAATTACCGTGGGCATCCTGGATGAGGATCTCGGGTACTAACGATGGAGATCACGGTCACTGCGCCAAATAGGATTGACCTGGCAGGCGGCACCACGGATCTGTACCCTCTCTATCTGCTCATGGAGGGTGGATACACGGTCAACCTGGCAATATCTCTGAGTAGCCGCGTAATTCTCAGAGAGCGAGCGGCCCGGCATCCGCATCATTTCAGAAGACTTGAAAGAATCTGTGGAGGCGTCCAATCCAGAGGCTATTTCCCCCGGAGGTCCTCTGGGATTGATAGCCAGGGCCGTGAAGGTCACGCCGCCGCAAACAGGTGTTGAGATTGTGACGCGCAATGAGGCACCTGCGGGTTCGGGCCTCGGCGCGTCGAGCACGCTCTTGTGGCTTTACTCAAGGGACTGTTTGAGTTGCGGTCGGCCAAAGAAGATCCGCGAAATATTGTTGACCTTGCCGTTAATATAGAGACCACCGCACTCGGAGTCCCCGCTGGAAAGCAAGACCATATTGCCGCGGTTTACGGGGGTGTCTCCGTCATTGATTTTGGATATGGAGACTTTGTGCGGCACACCGCTTCCGACGAAAATGCTGCTGTTGAGCGTCTCGAAGAAATGATTATTCTCTCATACACAGGCGAGGGACGCTTCTCCGGGATGAATAACTGGGAGATAACCAAGGGCTTCATAGATAACGTGGGCGACATCCGAAATAACCTGCTTCAGATCAGGGACGTGGCAAGGCAGGTGGGCCGAGCAGTACTTTCCGGAGGGTGGGACGATCTTGGGCCACTTGTGGATCGGGAATGGCAATTAAGACGGATGCTTGCTCCTGGAGTAAGCACCCCCACGATTGAATCAATCATGGCCGGGGCATCCGCCGCGGGCGCGACGGCAAGCAAGATCTGCGGAGCCGGCGGAGGAGGATGCATGTTGACTTTGGTTTATCCGCCGCGGAGACATACGGTGGAACAGGCCATAATTGATGCGGGTGGAGAGGTGATCCCCTTCAAGATAAGCCGGGCGGGTGTGGTGTCGACTCGCGCCTGACGATTTACAACTTGCGGCCCAGCAAGATTCATGTTAGAGCCAATTTTAGATCAAGTCCAAATGCTTGGAGGGTGGGTCATGAGAGGCAAAGCGTTTCGAAACACGTTGGTACTTCTCGTTGTGGCAGTGTTTTCGCTGACGTCGGTGATTGCGCTGGCTGCTGACAAAACAGAGAAACAACAGAAATCAGAGAAGCAGTGGGTAGTCATCAAAGATAAGAACGGTAAATGCGCGGTGCGCGCGGTTACCCACGGCAAGACCGAAAAAACCATTGCGGGACCTTTCGCGACGAAGGAGCAGGCTGAGGCGGAAAAGGCTAAATTGTGTCCCAAGAAAGAGAAGACCAAGAAAGAAATGCCGCCGCCCACGAAGAAGTAGCGTGGGCCAAGGTCAAGCTTCAACTAAGTTTTCCGGGGACGGGACCTTTAAGATTGTCTCGTTCCCGTGCCCCTATCATACCATAACCCAGTTTTCTCGTGGCGATAAACGACCCTAAACATACCCCAGGTCCATTAGCCGCTTCTTGACCATCTCTTCTTCCTCCAGAGTGAATCCTACAGCCTCAGATTCTACGGTCGGCTGATCTGCATTGCAGGGGCACCAGAGCGGTGAGCCGCCTTCCTTGGCCGTATCCCCGGTCCCGTCAATATCGACGGGGCTCCCGTGCAGGTCCGGGGGAATCGGCAAATCAAATTCTCGCAATATGGTAGGGGTGATATCCAGGCACGAGACTTTTTCGACGAGCCTCCCTCTTTTTATTCCACCGCGCAGGTCGGACATGCGTGTGGTGATGAAGATCCCTTGGGGATCGTGATTTGCGTCGTCCAGTCCCGCGCCGTTCGCTGGCCGCAGAATCTCGCCGTGTCCCACTGTCCCGATCGACCGTCGACTAAGACCATCAAAATAGACCATGAGGTCGGGAGGCACATTCAGGCAAACCCGGTAAATTTCCTGTGGCTTAAGAACGCAGTTCGCAAGAGGCTCTCCGTTTTCATCAGTCATTTGTCGCAAACGGCTCGCCAATTCCCGGCGTAGTGACTCGTACTGTGACGGTTCTACAATTCCCTCGGGCTCCCGCCCTTTAACATTTAGAAATATTCTCGCATAGTATCCCCCCTCGCTCCACGCGGTTGTCAGAGACCAGTCAATGAGGTCCGCTGTGAGTGGCGTTTCTGTGCAAGGAATTTGCCGAGGTACTAGGAACCCATTCCTAAGCAACCATTCGTTTATGCACACCCCTCCTACCGAGCTTCGAGCACCATGATCGGAGACAACAATGACGGTGGTGTCGTCTCCCAGCAGTGCCAGGAGTGAACCGACACGAGAGTCCAGGAACTTATAGAAATCCTTGATCACGTTGCCAGAGGGACTACCAGGTTTGTAACCTCGATGATTCTCGTCCAGATGTCTCCAAAAACCGTGATGAAGTCGATCCGGCGCAATCTCAACCATCATGAAAAATTCCCACGGCCTGTGAATTAGGAAATCCGCCGCTACACGAAAACGTCGCTCCACCATGCTGTAGATGTCAGACAACAGGCGTTCTCTGGACTTGCTCTTAAAGTCTTTGACGTCCAACAAATACTCTCCGCCGGCTATGCTTTGGAGGTCAGCAGCCAGTTGAGGCGGATAGGTAAAATCAGCACAAGAATCCGGCATTGGAAATCCCGAGACGGTAACGCCGTTGTGTGGCTGAGGAGGATATGTTTGGGGTATTCCCAGGAGGATCGAGGACTTGCCCGCGTCCTCGAGATAGCTCCAAACTCTTGGAACCTTAACGTGAGTGGAATTCACGGTCACCATTTCCCTGTAATCGTTCCGCTGACGGTTCCTGAATCCGTAGAGGCCCAGTTCTCCAGGGTCTTTGCCGGTTGTCATGGCGGTCCACGCGGGAATGGTGATTGGGGGGTCCGTGGATTGGAGCGATCCCCATGTGCCGTGTTCCATCAAGGCGCGCAATGTAACAAGGTCACTGCCCCATTCGCCGAAGATCAGAGACGGCGGCACGCAGTCCAACCCGATGACCGCCACTTTTCGTTGAGATTTGTGGGACAATTGGCCCCGACTCGTTGAATACTGAAAAGCCCGATGCGGAAATCGGCCTTCCAGAAAACACTGGATCGCATTCAAAGATTCTTCAACTGTCTGTCTCCCGGTTGGAA
Source organism: uncultured delta proteobacterium (assembly GCA_963828085.1). Lineage (GTDB taxonomy): Bacteria > Desulfobacterota > Desulfomonilia > Desulfomonilales > Desulfomonilaceae > CAWBBA01. The sequence goes on along the minus strand of CAWHDO010000008.1, from coordinate 129,608 downwards.
CGGCTAGCTCTGACGCGCAGGGGCGCTCGAAAGGAGATGAAACTCCAGTAAATTCATGAACATCACCCTTGCGTGCGCGGCCGTAAAGACCTTTTGGGTCCCGGGTCTCGCAGACTGCAAGGGGGCAGTCGAGAAAAATCTCAACAAATGCATCGGGTCTGAATAATCCACGAACAGCCTGTCTTATGCTTTCCAAAGGAGTAATGAAGGCCGCCAGCACCGTGTGACCCTCATCACAGAAGATCTTGGCCACTTCTGCGGCCCTACGGATATTTTCGGCTCTATCCAAAGCGGAAAATCCCAGATCTCTGTTTAAGCCTGAGCGGAGCGTGTCGCCATCGAGGAGAACCGCAGACTCGCCCTTCGATTCGAGGGCTATTTTCAGCAAGGAAGAAAGCGTGGATTTTCCAGAACCCGATAAACCCGTAAACCAAATTGTTTTTCCGCTGTGAGCATCCATAAAGCAATCACCACACTATCGTAGTTAATGATTTGCGAGTATAACACAGCTAGGTTCAACCACAGGGACAGCCATCTCATTTGTTGGCGCCTCAGGAGATCTCATAAGTTATCTTCACCGAAATTACAGGACCAAGTCCTCGCATGGGATAGCTGCGCGGTAGGCAATCGGGCCGCCAACTTTGTCTGTCCACTACTTGCCTGAGGCACGTATATGGTAGAATCTGGTGGATCAGGTGCGGGCGATGAGGAACAAAAAGCAGCACAGCAACATAAAGGAAGCTTTTGCCGGAGTACGTGAAGAAAGACCCCTGAGCGTTCTCATAATAGGCGGCAAAGAGGCCCTGGAGGCAACTCACCAAATCCTGGATTCGCTGGCAATTATGGGGTTCGCTCTCAATCTCATCGGAGTTGTATGTCGGGGCCGAAAGAACCTTGCGTCACAACTTGCCCCACATTCAGACATTCGAGTGTTTAGCGGTTACAACAAACCCATTCAAGAAGAAGCTCCCGACCTATTGGTCATCACGTCGGACGATCATCGCCTCCGCAAGAAATTGACCCAGATCATTCCACCTCACACCCGAATACTGGATTCTTTTGCCCTGAACGCGTTCCAGACGCTCAAGAAAGTGTCCGGGCAGCTAGGAAAGACTCAACACAAGCTTCAGAGCGTTGAATTGATCAAGGAAGTCCTCATGGAGGGTTCCGAGATCAGCATGAAGGTGATCGACGAGGACTTCAAGGTACTTGAAATTAACAATGACATCCTTGCCAGGTCCAAGATGTCGAAAGACGAGTGTATCGGGAAGCCATGTCACTGGGTCATAAACCGATACCTGGAACCATGTCACCATAAAGGAAGCAAGTGTCCGGTGGCGGAAGTTCTCCGAACCGGTCATTCTTCGCATCACGTCCGGGAAGAGATAAGAGAAGACGGAACAGTGGGATACTTCACCGTCAGCGCATATCCGCTCAAGGAGGACGAACGGGGCAAGAAATGCACTCTGGTGATTTGGAAGGACGTCACCCGTGTGATGACGCCCTTGCTGGACCGTCAGGCAGAGAGCATTCGGAAAAACTTTTTGCATTTTCTCCATCAGGACAAAATGGTCGCCTTGGGAAAGTTGGCGGCTGCGGCTGTCCACGAAATCAACAACCCTATCCAGGGAATTCTGACCTTTTCAAAGCTCATGATAAGCTCCCTGAACCGGGAAAACATCCCGCCGGAGGAGGTGGCCAAATTTCGCCGTTACCTGGAGCTTATCGCATCCGAGTCCTCCCGATGCGGGCAAATTCTAAGGAACCTTCTTTCTTTCGTGCGTGTCAGGGCGAGTTGAAAAAAGATTTTTTCGACATTCATGAGCTACTTGAAGAGCTTTTTTTGCTGACGGGCAACCGTATGGAACTTCAGGATGTAACTCTAAACCGTGACATAGCAGAAGACCTTCCTCGTATGTACGGGGATAGGGACCACATCAAACAGGCCATACTTAATCTTATTCTGAACGCGGTAGAAGCTATGCCCGGTGGAGGCATAGTATCCGTTTGCGTGAAGTTGAGCCCTGACAAGAAACACATAGGCGTAAGTGTGACCGACACCGGGACTGGTGTCCCCAAGAAGGTCCAGAACAGTATTTTTGAACCGTTTGTTACAACCAAGGACGACGGGAAGGGCGTGGGCTTAGGGCTGAGCGTGGTCTACGGTATCGTCGCGCAGCACGAGGGCTCCATCGAGGTGGAAAGCGACGAGGGGAATGGCGCAAAGTTTGTCCTGACTTTCCCTGTAGTCAAGAAGTTCCGCAAGTCCAACCTCTCTTGAATTTTCTTCAGTGAGGAGGCATTGATCCGCTCATGAGCCGCAAGAATAGATTCATGGTGGTGGACGATGAACTGATCGTAAGAGAATCTCTGGCAGCTTGGCTGGAGAAGGAAGGCGCAGCAGTCGACAGGGCCGAGTCGGGCGAGCAAGCCTTGGACCTGATGGAAGGCAATCTATACGACATCCTGTTCGTGGACATCAAAATGCCTGGGATGGGAGGCTTCGGGCTGCTGGAAAAGGTGAAGAAGTTCTTCCCAACGACGGTAGTAGTCATAATCACCGCATACGGCACTGTGGAACATGCGGTAGAAGCCATGAAACTGGGTGCGAACGACTTTCTAGTCAAACCCTTTGATCCGGAGGGGCTGGGCTTGCTCGTGGCCAAGTTGCTTGAACACAAAAGACTTCTGGAAGAAACTCAGTACCTTCGTAATGAGGTCTCCCGGTGTTGGGCTGGACCGGACGAGATCATCGGCCGATCGACGTCAATGATCGAACTGTTCGATACCATCATGGAGATCGCAAACAGCGAGTCTTCGGTTCTTATTCTGGGCGAGACTGGTACGGGAAAGGAACTTATAGCCAGGGCGATCCACGCCAATAGCAAGAGAATGGGAGGACCCTTCGTTCCCATCAACTGTGGCGCGATCCCGGAATCCCTAATGGAAAGTGAGATCTTCGGCCATGAAAAAGGCTCTTTTACAGGTGCGATCCGCCCCAAAAAGGGTCTGATCGAAGTTGCCGAAGCTGGGACTCTCTTTCTGGACGAGGTGGGCGAGATAACACCCAAAATGCAGGTGGACCTGCTCCGAGTCTTACAGGACCGTTCTTTCTACCGTGTAGGCGGTGTTGAAGCAATCAAAGCCGATTTTAGGCTTATTAGCGCCACACATCGAGACCTGGCTCAACAGGCCGCTCAGGGGTCCTTCAGGCAAGATTTCTTTTACCGTATCAACGTGATAACACTGCGAGTCCCTCCTCTCAGGGAGCGACGAGACGATATTCCCCTTCTCGTGACATATTTTCTCAGGCACTTTGCCCGAGAAACCAACCGGGAGGTGGACTCCATAAGCGATGATGCCATGCAAATGCTTTTAGAGTATGACTGGCCCGGAAACATCCGAGAGCTGGAAAACGTTGTGGAACGCGCAGTAGTGACTGCCAAGAAGAGAATCCTGGCAGCAGAGAGTTTCGCCTACCTGAATCCCGCAGGCGCAAGCGCAGGAGTCCCGTTTTCGCCTCGGTCCCTTGAAGAGGCCGAGATCGCCCACATCCGACAGATTCTTGACGAACAGGACTGGAACATCAGCCATGCTGCGAAGGTCCTGGAAGTAGATCGGACCACATTGCACAAGAAGATCCGCAGGTACGGCCTCGAACGATCAAGTCTTTAGATTGAGCCACGACAGGTCATGAAAAGTCCTGCACGCGCGGCGATAGGCCGGATGCTGATAGCTGTGGGTAATGGGTGAGCAGGTATCCTTCGCTGGGAATGATGAAAACGAATTGGTTTGACATCTCCTCGAGCTAAAATCGTCTCCATTGGGGTTCAATGCTTGAACAACGGGAAAATCCTCGGCCTTCACCGACTGGAAAGGGACTTATCGCAGTCGTACCCCTCGGCCGGGTGGAAGAAGATGTGCTGAGGGTGGCGGCTGACAGCCTTCAGGGCATTTTACGGCTTCCCGTAGATGTGTGGGATGCGATGCCCATCCCAGAGGAAGCGTTTATTAGATCCCGCAACCAATACAATGCCATGGCCATTATCAGGTATCTCGCTGAAAACCACTCTGACAGCAGTCTCAAAGTCCTCGGCATAATGGACAAAGATATTTGCAACCCTATCATCACATACGTTTTTGGCGAGGCATATATGGGGGGTCGAGCCGCAGTTATGTCCAGTGCGCGTCTTAGCTCCACCCCTTCCGGGGAGCCGCTCTCCAGAGAACGGTTCCTGGACAGGGTCGTGAAGGTAGCTTTGCATGAAATCGGCCACACCTTTAACATTCCTCACTGCCACACTGGCCGATGCGTCATGCGTGCCTCCAACAACCTGGTCGAATTGGATGATAAACTGAATTATCTCTGTGACTATTGTGAAATTTTCCTCTCGGACGCGCTCAAACATGCTTTGCAGGATGATCGGCAAAATGCGGGCACCTAAAATATTTATGAAGAGCCCAGGCATTCGAACATACCACACCTGATTCTCTTTCAGCTTCCCCACCTTTCATCATCCCTGCGCGCTCTCTCACTGATTCATAGGACTTTCGTGTGATCCGCCAAATGGCTATGGCGTTTCGCCACACCTGTTGTGGTTTTACACAACATTCCATTATGTCTCATTATATTGGCGAGTTATATGCCGAAGGGGCATTGTGCCACACAGGTGTGTGGTTTTTTGCCATATCGAGATGCCAGATAAAAAACAACCCTGTTCCTATATTAGGACGTCATTACTTATACATAGCTTTATAGGTGTCATTTGGCACAAAAGATGCTTCTTCCAATGACCAAAGAGAAGGAAACCACGGGAGATTAACCCCGTTACACTATCAACAGTACTTTCTGACACAAAAGGAGGCCCCTCATGGCAACAGCACAAATCAAGAGGTTATTAGAGCCGGCGGTTGAACAACAGCGTTGCATTCACGCCCTCACAGGCGGGGCCCCCTGGACCAAAATGTGTGCCCAAAACTACGAATGCAGGACCTGTCCCTTCGATCAGATGCTCGACGACATGGTTCACAGCCGCCAGAGTCATTCTGAACTTCCAAAAGCATTGGTTAGGGCCGCCTGAGATTGGGCTCCGGGGGATCCCCTCCCCTGGCAGCCGTCCAGCCGCCTTGCCAGGGCCGTTTTACGAGGCCGGTTACGTGTGTGGGTGGCAAGGCATCCAATTCCGGCGGGCACTGGAAAGCGCGTTCCGCCACGACCAGATTGAGGCGAATCGCTGATTGAGTTAAGCATTGGAATCGCACCGGAGAAGGTGAACTCGAGCCGTTTGTTCGACAGGTTTATTAGGGAAATTCCTGACGCAACAGGATGGATGTTAACCCGCACAACTAATGTGTCTGAAAACTGCTTCGGACTTCCTTTTGCGAGACGTGACGTTCTTGCTGAAGGGGGAACAATTAAGGTGACCGCGGTCGACAATAATCTGCCGGCCGATCAACCTAACGACGAATACTTTCAAAGGAGGCTCCCGATGGCAACCGTAGACAAAAAAAGAAGCGTGCTCACGGGGTTCAACTTCTCCGAAAAGGAGTGCATCTGGATGCGGGCTAAGGTGGTGCCCACCAAGTATTGCGACAACGCATTCGACTGCACAACCTGCGCGTTCGACAAAGGTATGGCCCGAAAGATGTCCATGGAATCCCATGAGGCTGGATGGGACACCAAGATGTTCGACCTGGCGGTTCAAGATCAGCGTTGTCGCCACGCCCTCACCGGACGCGCTCCTCAGAACAAGATGTGCGCCCGCAACTATGAATGCGGAGATTGTCCCTACGATCAAATGCTGGACGATATGATACAAGTGGATCACACCTTGTTCGGTCCGCCTCAGTATCTGAACGCGCACGGTTTCCTGGTGCCCAGGGACTACTACATCCACACCGGTCATGGTTGGGCCCGGCTGGAATACGGTGGTCGTGTCCGCGTGGGACTGGATGACTTCGGGAACCGACTTGTCGGCAAGGTGGATCAAGTCCGGCTGCCGTCTCTGGGGACTCGCTTCAAACCAGGCGATGAATCTTTCATTCTTCAACGGGAAGGCAATGAGGCCGGCGTAAAGGCCCCTCTCCAGGGTGTAGTCACAGCAGTTAATCAGAAGCTTATGGATCAGCCCCAGTGTGCAAATGCCGATCCTTACAGCGCAGGCTGGGTGTTGCTAATCGATCCTTTGGAGTGAAATCCGATCTCAAGGAACTTTGCTTCGGAGTTGACAGCGTAAAGTTCATAGAAGCGGAAGCTGAACGGCTGCTCTCCATGATCACCGATGACCCCACAGCCGCAGCCGCGACAGGTGGCGAGCCCATAGCCGATGTGTATGGGGCATTCAAGGAGATGGGCTGGAACACCCTGGTGAAGAGTTTTATCTGAGCCGCCATACCGGACCAGAGCACGTGGCCTCGCTGCGTTGGGCCGAACACACCGTCCGAACAGAAAACAGGGAGGAACTCTTGTGAAAGAAAGTTTCTCCCTGTTTGCTTTTTTTCCTCCCAGAGGACCGGCAGTCTCGCTCAAGCGGGAACGCCAGCCCTTGATAAGTATATTAGGGGTGTTCCTTCAACCAGGTACGGCAAAAGTTCAAGGCTTCTTCGCCCGGCAGGCCTTTTCTCTTGGTGGTCTTGACATACTCGTCGAGAACGGGAGCCACCGCTTTGGCCCAACGAGCGTCCTCCTCTGGGGAAAGCTTAATTATCTGATTCCCTTTGGAAATGGCAAGCTCCAACGCTTCCTTGTCCATGTTGTTCCAGGTCTCGCCGGTTTTCCCGATCCATTCCTGGTTCACCTTTTGGATGGTTTCCTGGACATCCTTGGGCAGGGAATCCCATTTCTTCTTGTTCATGGCAACGAAGAAGCAGAGTGAGTACCGAAGATCCAAGGTTCTCAGTGGTGCATTTGGTCACTTCAACAAACTTCCACCCCTTGAGGGCCTCCAGAGGGGAGAGAAGGCCGTCTACCACGCCCTTTTCGAGCGCATCGTAGGTTTCGGTCTGCGCCATCGCGACGGGAGTGGCTCCCAGGGCACTCGCTACTTTCGCGCTTGTCCCTGTGCATCTTATCTTCATGCCTTTCAGATCTTCCATCTTCTTAACAGGCTTCTTGGTATGAAAGATACCCGGACCGTGGCCGTGAAGGTACATGATTTGGGTGTCAGCAAGCTCTTTAGGCTTAAATTTCTCATAGTACCGCATTGCACAGTTGAGTTACCTGAGAGCCGCTCTTGTAGCCCTGCGGAAGATCAATGACTTCCGTAAGGGGGAATCGTCCTTTCGTATAGCTAAGGACAGACATGCCGATGTCGGAAATCCCCTTGACCACTCCATCATAGCACTGGTCGGCCGGGGTCAGGGTGGCGCCTGGATACATGTTGATCTTGACCGCTCCGTTGGTCCTCTTTTCTATTTCCTTGGCCCATTCGGTGGCCAACACGGTGTGGCCGTGTGTGGCGGGAAAGAAAATGGAGTAAGTGAGCTCTACCGTTGCGCAATAACCGGGACCTGCGACTGTCACCGCCTGTAATAGGACCGCGAGGCACCCGCACAAAAAAGCCCAAGACCGCTTCTTCAGCATGCTCTACCTCCTAGCTGAAATCTTTAGGGATATTCCGACAAGTCTAATCAGAATAATGCCGATCTATGGGGTGAGTCAATGAAAATAAGAGATTTCTCTTGTTCTCCATACTGAAACCGCGGCCGGCGAATCGTCGCATCCCCCGCCATGCCGGGCACTAACTCTAAATCAATCCAGCGGCTGTTGTTTTAATAAGGTCTATAACCGGGGCCGGATAGACGCCAAGCAATACCAGCAACAGAGTCAGGACCACCAGGACTACGCTTGCGCCAACGGGCACGGAGGCAAACGCCGGCGGAGTTGCTCCTGAAGGAGATGGCACCGAAAAGATGATTACAATGATCCTCAGATAATAGAAAAGCCCTATCGCGCCATTTATCACCAGAGCCGTTACCAGCAGCCAGAGGGCCGAGCCGATGCCGGCAGCCATTACGTAGAACTTCCCCACAAACCCCGCAGTCAGAGGAATACCGGCCAATGAGAGGAGCATCGCAATGAAGACTCCAGCCAACCAGGGCCGCTGCCACGCCAGACCGCGATACTCTTCCAGGCGGTCCGCATCTGCTTCACTGCCGGAGAGCACCGTGATAACCCCAAAAGCACCCAAGGTAGTCACAAAATACGCGACCAGATAATAACTCACCGCGGTTACGGCTGCGCGGCTTGCGAGAAAGGCTACCAGCAAGTAACCCATGTGAGCGATGGATGAGTATGCGAGAATGCGCTTCACGTTGGTCTGCAGCAGCGCCAGGAGATTGCCGACGAACATCGACGCGATCCGCTATAATGCTAAACACTAGAAACAATGGGGTTTCAACTTGAACATTCGACTGATGCAAGTACCCTGAACAGGACCGCAAACATTGCCCCTTTTGAAACAGTTGCGATGAACGCTGTTACCGGTGCAGGGGCCCCTTCATACACGTCCGGAGTCCACATGTGGAAAGGCACCACCGCGAGTTTGAACCCTATACCAATGACCAGCATAGACAGGCCGGTCACTACTATCGAGTTCGCGGTGCTCATGTTTCGCAACAGTTCCAGGCTGCCCAGATCCATTCTGCCGACTTCCGCGTACACCAGCGCCATTCCAAAGAGAAGGAAGGCGTCGGACATGGCGGCAAGGATCAGGTATTTTACGCCGGCTTCAATATCTTTCAGCCCTTTGCGCAGGTATGCAATAAGCGCATAAAGCGAGATGTTGAGTGTCTCCAGGCCGACAAAAAAGGAAGCGAAGTGGCTGTTGCTCACCATTACCGATGCGCCCAAAGCCGCGGTCAGTAATAGGACATAGAATTCCTCGCTATCGCCTCCATGTTTTTTCAGGTAGCCGTATGACAATAATGCTACGAGCAAGCTCGTGGCGAAGATCAAAGCCATAAAAGAAGAGGGCGTACCCGTCAACAAGGATGAGAGATGTCACGCGGCGGGGCGCCTTCGGGGATATGAGAAAGATGGCAGCAAGTGTAATGATAAGGCCGGTAACCGTCATCAACGCGGTCAAGAAATGGCTGCGGTAAAAGGCGATCACCAACATGATCGCCACAGGTGTGGCCGCGACCAGAAGGAATGGGGAGAGAGCCACGAAGTCTGCTGAATTCATTGGCTGACCCCCCTCACCCTACCCTCTCCCGCCAGGGGATCCCGCGTTTCGCGGGACTCCCTCGACGGGAGGGGGAAGGGGGAGGGTGATGTGGTGTCATTACCGATGCGTTTTACCTCCAAAAAGTCAATTTGTACCGTGGCCACCTTCTTCTGCAGAGCGGAAAGGGCTGGGCTTGCGGTGTCAAGCACAGGCTGTGGGTTGAGCCCCAACCACAGCAGACACACCGCCATTACACCTGTGACCGCGGTTTCTCGCACCGACAGATCGGGCAAGCGCCAAACCTTTTGAGGGGGCCCGTAAAACGCTCGCTGAATCATCCAAAGCGCATAAATAACGGACAACACCAGTCCCAATGCTGCCGGTACCGCCAGGTACGAGTTCGCTTTATAGGTTCCCATTAACACCAAAAACTCACCCACGAAATTGCCCAGCCCGGGCAAGCCCAGCGAGGCCACAGCAAAAAAGAGAGCAGTGCCTCCCATTCTAGGCACCGAGGTCCAGAGTCCGCCCATCTGATTCATGTCGCAAGTATGAATTCGCTCCTGGAGCATACCCACAATAATGAAGAGGGCTCCTGTACCTGAGGCCGTGGCAAATCATCTGCATCACTGCGCCCTGAAGCGAGATCGCTTTCAACGCGAAAATCCCCAGGAGTGCAAATCCAAGGTGGCTGACGCTGGTATAAGCCACGAGCCTCTTCATGTCGGTCTGGGCGAAAGCCATTACAGCGCCGTAGATGATGCTGATTACTGCCAACATCATAGCCGCTGGTGCGAATGCCAAGGCCGCCTCTGGAAACAAAGGGATAGCAAACCGCAGGAGACCGTACGCCCCGGTCTTTAGCAGCAAACCTGCAAGGATCACACTCCCGGCGGTTGGCGCTTCAGTGTGGGCGTCGGGCAACCAGGTGTGAAGCGGTACCACTGGCAGCTTTACCGCAAATGCGACGAAGAATCCGAGCATCAGCCACAGAGCGGTGGAGGCTGTCATAGAGGTCCCCAACAGTCGGAGTAGTTGAATGTGTAAGTGCCCGTGTTCTGGCCGTGTATGAAATAGAGCCCCAGGATAGCCATCAACATAAATAGGCCGCCGGCCTGAGTGAAGATGAAGAACTTGATTGATGCATAGATTCTGTTTTCGTGACCCCATATCCCGATGAGAAAGTACATCGGTACCAGCATCAATTCCCAGAAGAAATAGAAAAGTATCAGATCCAACGCCAAAAAAACGCCAACGATCCCCCCCAGGACCATCATAAGATTAAAGTGAAAGAATCCGACGCTATCCTGTATCTCTCTCCAGGAACAAACCACTGACATAATACCGAGAAAAACTGTGAGCAGAACCAGGAGGAGACTCAGACCGTCCATCGCAAGATGAAAACTAATGCCCAGTTGCGGTATCCATGCTCGATTCAGACTCGATCAACCAGGTGCTCGCTCCCGGGTTGGTAATACTTGAGAACTGTTCCAGCCAGATCTTCAGAATGATTGCAAGGTCGATGGTCAGCGCTGTCAGCGCAGACCACCGGGGCCACCTGGAATTCCAACAGGAAAGAATCCACGCGAGAAGACCGCCTGCCACTGGAATGATGATGAGCCAGGCCAGTATCATGAGAACACCATGATTGCTATAACCAACACGGCCCCGATACCGATTCCCAGTGTGTACCGTCTCGGAATTCCCGATTGAGTGCCACTTAGGATGCCGTGAAAAACCTGAGCCAGGGCGGCAAGACCGCTGTAGATCAGATCGATGACATCCGAACTATTTACCCGAGCAATCCAGACAAAAGGTCCGACGAATAGCTTGTCGTAAAGCCAGTCAAATCCCCACCCGCTGAACCATAGGCGATGAAGCGTCGCCGCCGAGGCGTGACTGACCAGATCGTTTGCATACCGGGTCCTCTGAAGATAGAAAACATACGCAATGTAGATGCCAATCAGAGATACTGCTGCACAGAAGATCTCGAAAATTGTCTCGCCTTGTGGCGGATGGCTTGTCACGACCGCGGCCGGAAATACAGCATTCAAGAAATCAGAAAAGATCCGGACATTTCCCAATGACTGGGGCAGTTCGATAAAACCTACGATCACCGATAAGATCGCCAGCGCTATCAAAGGGAAACGAATTATGCACGTAGGACGCTTGGTTACATTAGCGTTGGGTTCCCCGAAAAACGTCAAGAAGACCATTCGAAAGGAGTAAATCGAAGTAACGCCCGCGCCTATCAGGCCTCCCACACCCAACCAAAACCCTCCCCTCGGAGATACCCACGCATGCCAAATAATAGGGTCCTTGCTGTAGAAGCCCCCGGTTACGAGAGGCAACGCGGCCAGAGATGCTGCTCCAACGAGAAATGTCCAGAAAGTGACAGGCAGTTGTTTTCGTAGGCCGCCCATCTTGAACATGTCGCGTTCCTCATGGAGACTCATGATAACCACGCCTGCGCTCAAAAACAGAAGCGCTTTGAAAAAAGCGTGAGTTACAAAGTGAAACATAGCAGCGGACCAGGCCCCGACGCCGAGAGCCAGGAACATGTAGCCGATCTGACTGATGGTTGAATAGGCCAGGACTCTCTTGATGTCGCGTTGCGTCATGGCGCTAAATCCTGCGATGAGCAATGTGGCGCATCCGATTATCGCGACTGCAAATTGAACAGGAGGCGCCAGAGTGAAAAGAACGTTAGTGCGAGCAATTAGGTAAACTCCCGCAGTTACCATGGTCGCGGCATGTATGAGGGCGCTTACCGGTGTAGGACCGGCCATTGCGTCAGGCAACCAGGTCTGGAGGGGCAACTGAGCCGACTTCCCCAGGGCCCCTCCCAGGAGTAAAGCGGCCGCGGCAACAGCCGCAGTGGAACCCACAGGCCATTGCTCTACCGCGCGGTGCATGAGTTCCTGGATTTGTAGCGTTCCAAGGTTGGTGAAAAGAAAGAACAGGCCGATGGCCATCGCAGTATCGCCGATGCGGGTCACGACAAAAGCTTTGATGGCCGCTTGTCCATTGGCCGCGTCCTTGTACCAGAAGCCTATGAGCAAATAGCTGCAGAGCCCGACGCCCTCCCAGCCGAGATACAGAAATACCAGGTTGTCCGCCAACACCAGCACGAGCATAGAACCTACGAAAAGGTTCATGTATGCGAAAAATCGGCTATAGCCCTCCTCCTCGGCCATGTACTCCGCCGAGTATAAATGGATCAGAAAACTCACAAGGGTCACGACAAGTATCATAACTACCGACAAGGCATCCAAATAGAGCGCTATGTCCGGAGCGAACCCTCCAACCTCCATCCATTGCCAAACGATCTGTCTATAAGCCTGACTTGCTGACTGAGAAGTAACGAAAGCCACACTCGTTAGTATCGCTGTTAGCGCGGACAGGCCAACTGAGCCGACACCCACGATTGCTACGCCGACGCGGGAAAGCCTCGGTCCTATCAGAACCAATATGACAAAACCAGCCAAGGGGAGCGCGGGAATCAACCACAGGGACTCAAACATCTCACCCTCGCATCGTATTGGCAGCATCAGCGTCCAAAGTATTAAAGCGATGGTACAATTGGAGCACAAGAGCGAGACCGACTGCCACCTCAGCCGCTGCCATTGCCAGGATCAAGATGAACATAATCTGTCCGTCGGCCTGTTGCCTGGCGGACCCGGCCACCACGAAGGCCAATCCCGCGGAATTGAGCATTATTTCAATAGACATCAACATAAAAATAATATTGCGCCGCATCAGAACCCCTGCAGTGCCAACGGCAAACAATATCCCGGCCAAGAGAAGTCCGTGTTCCATTGGAACTGCCAGCATTACGATTGCTCCCCTTTTTGCGATGCTGTGGCATCGTTGCGCTTGCCGAGGTGATATGCTCCTATTAGTCCAGCCAGGAGGAGCATAGAAGCCAATTCGACTGCCAAGATATAGGGACCGAACAGTGCGATAGCCACCTCCTTGGGGGTGACCTCCGCGATCCCGGCCATGGGCCAGGCTCCGCGTGTAAGAATGTATATGAGCTCAGCCAAAAGGACTCCGGCCAAAATCGACGGCCCGATCCAGATCCTTGGGTTGAGCCATTGCTTTTCCCGGTCTAAGTCGCGACGGCCGGGATTGATCATCATTATCACGAAGACAAAGAGCACCATGATCGCACCCGCGTAGATAATGACTTCGAGAGCTGCAACAAAAGGCGCCCCGAGCGCAAAGAATATCAGTGCCACCGAAAAAAGGGATAAAACAAGGTATAGAAGGGCATGCACAGGATTCGCTCGTGTCACGACCATGATCGTTGAGATAACCGCGATCACGGCAGAAATGTAAAAAACGGCGTTCATGATGTCCTCAACTCAGACGCTTAACTTCTATGGCACCAAGGTATGAACATCCACCGGGGGCTCTTCATTTTCAGCTTCGCCTTTGTCTTTTCCACCAATGGCTAAACCGGCCACCTTGTAAAAGTTATATCCCGGATATTTGCCCGGTCCGCTTATCAGCAGATCTTCTTTTTCGTAAACCAATGTTTGCCGTTCATATTCGCTCATTTCGAAATCCGGCGTAAGTTGAATTGCATAGGTAGGACATGCCTCCTCACAAAAGCCGCAGAAAATGCATCTTGAGAAGTTGATGCGAAAGAATTCCGGATAGCGCCTCCCATGTTCATCCTCCGCGGCCTGTAGCGCTATGCAATCCACCGGACATGCCGCAGCGCACAGGTAACAGGCTACACATCGCTCTCCACCGTCCGGATCGTGTGACAATATGATCCGGCCCCTCCACCTTGGGGGTATATAAGGCTTTTCTTCGGGATAGAGTATAGTTTCCCGCTTGGCAAACGTGTGCAATAATATAGTCCAAATAGTTTTGAGCAAGGCCAAAGCAAACACTCCTCAGCGGCCGGCCGCCAGCACTATTCCACCGGTCACCAGCAGGTTCAGAAGGGTCAGGGGCAACATCACCTTCCAGCCAAACGCCATCAGTTGATCGTAACGAGGTCTGGGAAGCGACGCCCGCACCAAAATGAAGCCGCAAATGAAGAAAAAGGTCTTTAGGAAAAACCAGACAATGGGTGGTAACACAGGTCCTAGCCATCCGCCAAAGAACAGAGTCACCGTCAAGGCTGAAATCAGTGTAATGCCCAGGTATTCGCCGACGAAAAACATGCCGAATTTCATTCCTGAATATTCCGTGTGGTAACCGGCGACCAATTCGTTCTCAGCTTCGGGCAGGTCGAACGGCAGTCGTCTGGTCTCAGCAAGGCCGGCGATCAAAAAAATTAAGAGCCCCAGGAACTGCGGCACACAAAACCAGACATTTTTCTGAGCTTCAACAATGTCACGAGAGATTGAACGAGCCCGCAAGCATTACCACACCCATGAGCGACAGCCCCATGAACACCTCGTAGCTCAACATCTGGGCCGCGGCGCGAAGTCCGCCAAGCAACGAATATTTGTTGTCGGAGGCCCACCCGGCCAATGCCACACTATAGACGCTCAAAGAAGACATCGCGAGAAAGAATAGGAGTGCAATGTTGATGTGCACAACTTCAATGCCCGGTGCAAAAGGGATTACCGAAAAAGAAAGCAGCACTGTCACCATAATGACTGCAGGAGCGATTACGAACACAGGTTTGTCGGCAAAAGGCGGAATCCAATCTTCCTTGGTGAAGATCTTGATCATGTCTGCGAGAACTTGCAACAATCCGAAAGGCCCCGCGTGGTTCGGGCCGTACCGATCCTGCCAGAGGCCCAGAAGCCGCCGTTCCACCCAGATCAGTCCGGCAGCTATGCTGATCACGGCGAGCAGGTACCCCCGCGACTGTTATCAGGGGCATGACGATTTCGTTCATATCAGTTTCCGCTCATTTCCCAGCACGCACTTTTCCCCATGAAGGCAGATCAACCCATTCCGATCCCCGCAAACCCACTGACAGGCCGGCCACACCCTTGGGCAAAGAAGGATCGAGTTTCACCGTGAGACGCTGAGAAGTATTTGCCAGTTCGACATCGGCAACCCACTCATCGGCTAGGTGGAGCTCCGCCGCATCTTCATTGTTTAGCAGCAGATACGGTTTAGGCGCCTGCTCCGCGATGGCCGGTGCAACGGCGCTTAATTCCTCTGAACCGAAGATATGGTATATCGGGACAATCAGCCATTCGCCATCACGACACTGGAAAGGTTCGGGTACCTCACGGAAATAGGATGGTTGCCCAATTGGTACCGGCTCAATGAGTCGAATGCCGGGGTCACCTCCGCGCAATGGCCCACCGACCTCGCTCTGGAATTTGTTCAGCGCCTGTACCGAATTCCATCCAGGGGACCAATAGCGAGGGATGATCGCTCCGGGTGGCTGGCCTCCGTACCCCTCCATTGAAAAAGAGAGGGCTGAATCCTGATCGTCAGTCGGATTAGGTTCATCAACGCTCACATTGGCATGCATAGATGTACGCCCGCTATATCGATGCGGCTGGCGGGGGATTTTCATCCCGTCCGCTCGGAAGCTTGCCGCAGGCGCGATGCCTGGAACCGCTTCAAATGCGGGCATACTCTGAGCAAGGGCTGTGATAATGTCATCCAGCGTCTTCAACTTATCCGCCTCTGGCCGCCCGAGTGCGCCCATGATTTCCGTCAGCCACTGTCGGCTGTGTTGGGTTTCCCTGTGGGGCTCATGACCTGAAAGAATCGTTGTCCTCTTCCTTCACTATTGACCAGCGTTCCGTCGGTTTCAGCAAAAGTTGCGGCAGGGACTACAACTTCGGCTTGCGATGTCGAGGCGCTTTCGAGGTGATCGATGACGATGAGATGCTCCGCGCGAGCAAGAAACTGCTTTACGGACTCTGCCCCCACGTGACGGTAAAGATCGTTTTCCAGAATGATAACGGTGTCGGCTTTTCCGTCCAGAACCTCGCTGAAAGCCTCCGAGAGCTCTAGCCTTCATTAATCCCAGGCCCAGCGAGTTGCACTCAGGGACCGTGAAGCATAGATCCGCCTGACGGCCACTACTGCACAGTGCCCAGACAACATTGGCGGCAGCCTGCACTATCGCCCTGGAGCTGCCACTTGTGCCCGAGACGACAAGTGGCCTGTCGGCCTCTTTCAGGGCAGAGGCAATGGCTTGGGCCAGAGAGCGCAATTCATCAGGAAGATCCGGCACCGTGGGTGCTTCTGTAGACAACTCATGTGCAACGGCAAAACCGAGGCGCGCCAAATCCGCCGGCGCGGCGCGGAAGGTGTGGGTGGCTACGTCATCGAGCTTTGTCGTAGCGGGAGTGGCAATGAACAGTGGTCCCCTCTCATTCTGAATTGCCTGCCGGACCGCGGCGTCGCTCCACATGGGACACTTCAGCTCTTTCGGGATTGCCATAGGCTTTTGACGGACGGATTGGCGCAGTGCAAGGGCCAACAGGGGAGCCACGTTCGTTACGTCCTCACCCAATACGAACACTGCATCCGCGGTCCCGACGTCATGCAGCGACGGAGAGCGAGCCGGCCCATTTTGCAAGATGTCCAGCGCTAGTGAAACTAGCTGGTAATCTTCATCCGACGTTCCTGCGAAGAAACGGTCAGGACCGACAAGCGTACGCAGAGCGAAATTTGCTTCCAGTGACGCTCGTGGCGATCCGATTCCGATGACTCCAGAGTTGTCTTTGAGCACGGCTTGCAAATGCTTAAGGACTTGCTCCTTACGTGCAGGTACCTGCGGTCCGCTCTCATCAGACCTGATCAGAGGTATACGAATTCGCTTGTCACTATTGACGAATTCGTACCCGTAGCGCCCGCGGTCGCATAGAAAATAGCCGTTGACCGCACCGTTATACCGATTGGATATGCGCCGCAACAGACCATAACGCTCGCCGGGAATAGTGTTGCATCCCACGCCGCAATGGACGCACACCGATGGAGCGGTCTGCAAATCCCACTTACGCGTGTAATGCTTTTTCAGGGTCTTGTCCGTGAACACTCCCGTGGGACAGATCTCCACAAGATTGCCGCTGAATTCGTTCTCCAGAATTCCGTCCTCGAAACGTCCGAAGTAGACACGATTATTTATGCCAAAAACATTGAAATCGCGCCCCCCCGCATAATCGCGATAGAACCGGACGCAGCGGTAGCACTGGATACAGCGGTTCATTTCATGGTTAAGGAACGGGCCAAGGTATTGATTGCGATAAGTACGTTTCTTGAAACGGAAAGAACGGTAGTTGTGCCCGGTCATCACCGTCATATCCTGAAGGTGGCACTCGCCCCCTTCATCGCATATCGGGCAATCATGCGGATGATTCATCATAAGAAATTCGATGATGCCCGCTCGGCACTCCAAGGCTTCCGGATCGTCAATTGAGATGCGCATGCCATCCGCCGCGGGAGTCATGCACGACATCATTATGCGGCCGCGCGTGTCCTTTTCATCCTTGAACACCTTGACAGCGCACTGGCGGCAGGCTCCCACCGAATGCATGGCCGGGTGCCAACAGAAATAGGGAATGTTGAACCCCAAAGATAGGCACGCGGCGAGAAGGTTTCTGTCCGTCTTCAACCTGGTAGGGTTTATTATCTATATAAATTGTTGCCATCTACGATCTCCACGGACACCGCTTCTCTCTGATGTGCCTATCAAAATCTTCTCTGAAGAGGACCAAAGCGCTCTGTAGCGGTTCCATCGCCCCGGGAGCCAGAGCACAAAAAGTACGGCCCATGCCCAACAATTTTGTATGCAATTGCAGGCGGTCCAGGTCTTCCGGCTGCCCTTTACCGTCCTCAATGGCTTTGAGGATTGCTGCGGTCCACGGCAAACCGTCCCGGCAGGGAGTGCACCAGCCGCAGGACCGCGTGCAAAGAACTGCTCCAGATTGTGGACCATGCCTACGGGGCAGGTCTGGTCGTCGAGCACGACTATGGTGCCTGTTCCGAGGCGGCTGCCCGCCTTCTGGAGGGAATCGAAATCCATTTGGACGTCCAGATGGTCCTCCAGGAGAAACTCGGTTGATGCGCCTCCCGGCATCACGCCTCTGAACTTGAGCCCCGCGCGCATGCCGCCAGCGTGCTCTTCGAGGATTTCCCGTATGGTGGTCCCCATAGGCAGCTCCCACGCCCCAGGCTTCTTTACCTTGCCGCTGGCTCCGTAGATCTTCGTCCCGGAGCACTCCGTAAGGCTCAGAGCTTTGAACCATTTAGCCCCCTTATTGACGATATGGGGAATATTGCAAATGGTTTCAACATTATTGGTAGTGGTCGGCCTGCCCCACAGGCCCACGTGAGTCGGACGAGGTGTTTTGTCGCGCGGAATGGCCCGTTTCCCCTCCAGAGAATTCAACAGTGCTGACCCTTCGCCGCATATGTACCGCCCTGCGCTGAGATGAAGAATCAGCTTCAAATTGTAACCCGAACCCAGAATATTTTCTCCCAGGTAGTTGCTGGCATACGCCTCAGCAATTGCTTGGCTCAACCGTTTTTTGGCCAGCGTGTACTCCCTCCGTAGGAAAATAAACGCAACGTCGGCTTGAGTCGCATACGCGGAAACGATCATGCCTTCGATAAGCTGATGCGGGTCTCCGTCCATGAGAAGGCGATCCTTGAATGTGGCAGGCTCCATCTCATCAGCATTAGTTATAAAGTACCCGGTACCAGGGACTTCCTCCAGCGACGGCACTGCCTCCCACTTCATGCCGGTAGGGAATCCTGCGCCGCCACGGCCTCGCAGTTTGGACTCCTTCACCACCTCGACAACTTCTTGAGGAGTCATCGTCCTGAGCGCTTTGCGAACCGCCCGGTACCCGCCTGCTTTTTCGTATGCATTCAGACTCAAAGGCGCTGCACTCGGTCGGATGTTCTTTGTGAGCGGTCGTTCCATAAATTCGCTTCCTAAGCGTATTTTGCAAGAATGTTGTCTAATTTGGCGGGGTCCAAGTGCCCGTAAAGCTCGTCGTCGATCATCACAGCCGGAGCCTGGTCGCAAGCTCCGAGGCACTGTATCGGCAGCACGGTAAACCGTCCGTCCGCGGTGGTCTGACCGAACTCCACCCCGAGGCTTGTTTTCAGGTGATCCATGAGTCGCTCATACCCCATAATCCAGCAAGTGACACTATCGCATACCAGGATCACATGTCTCCCAACAGGTTTCCTGAACAGATGATTGTAAAAAGTAGCTACGCCGTCCAGTTCCTCGGCGGTCATATCCAATAAATCAGCAAGTTCACGAATTGATTTGTCCGAGATCCAGCCGCGATGCCGCCTCACAATCTGCATAGCCTCGATGCAGGCGGACCGTGTGCTCTTAAAACGACCGCATTCAGCTTCAATTTCTCGTTTTATCTCTTCACTGAGCATCAATTCATCCCTGCTCATGTCTATATATTTCCGGAATTACGCACTTGGAAAAGAATGCGACTGTCATTGCGAGGGCGCAAGCCTGAAGCAATCTCCCAAACCGAAGACGGGATTGCTTCGTCGTTTCACTCCTCGCAATGACACAGGTCTTAGGTTTCTGATTCATTTTCAAAGGCATAATCCCTTATTTATCCTCGGTCACCGCATCAACGATCGACGTCGGCCAGCACAAAATCAATGCTGCCCAGGATAGCAATCAGATCCGCGACCGTCGAGCCCGCGGCTGATCAGGGGTATCATCTGCAAATGAGCGAACGACGGCGTCCGGATACGTGTGCGGTATGACACGGTGTTGCCGTCACTGATAAGGTAATATCCGTTATTCCCTTTCGTGGCCTCAATGCCGCAAAATGCTTCACCGGCCGGGATGACCGGCCCCCAGCTCACACTCAAGAAGTGGGTAATAAGAGTTTCTATATCGTGCATTGTGCGCTCTTTAATGGGAGGCGTCGCGAGAGGGTGATCCGACTTATAAGGCCCGTCAGGCATGTTGTTCATGCACTGTTCGATGATGCGGAGACTCTGGCGCATCTCCTCGACTCGAACAACACCGCGGTCATAGCAGTCACCATGTGTCGCGGTAGGAATATCAAACTCGAACTGATCGTAGCCCGAGTAAGGTCTCTTCTTGCGGAAATCCCACTCGAAGCCACATGCACGCAAACCCGGTCCTGTCGCCCCCCATTCTATTGCTTCATCCAGCGTGTAGCTACCGACACCTACGGTACGGGCTTTGAATATCCGGTTTTGCATTACCAACTTGTCATATTCGGCCAAACGCCCGGGGAAATAGTTCAAGAAGCTTCCGACCAGACCACCCCACCCATTTGGCAAATCCTGGGCCACCCCGCCAATACGGAACCAACTAGGGTGCATGCGGCCGCCGCAAATAGCTTCTACAATTTCAAAAACTCGTTCCCTATCGTTAAACATGAAAAAAACGGGGGACATTGCTCCTAAGTCCTGGGCAAAAGTCCCGTACCAGACCAGATGGCTGGCAATCCTGAAGAATTCCGCCATCATCACTCGCACAACCTCAACTTTGTCGGGCACCTTTATCCCGGCCAGCTTTTCGACCGCCAGGACATACGGCAAATTGTTCATCACGCCGCCCAGGTAATCGATTCGGTCCGTATAGGGAATGTAAGTGTGCCAGGACTGGCGTTCACCCATTTTCTCAGCGCCGCGGTGGTGATAGCCGATGTCCGGGACAGCGTTCACGATCTCTTCGCCGTCCAACTGGAGCACAATTCGCAAAAGGCCGTGCGTTCCAGGATGTTGAGGTCCCAGATTGAGAAACATATAATCGGTTTCCGGTCCCCCAGTCGTCAGACCCCAATCTTCCGGACGAAACTTCAGTTGGCTCTCTTCCGAGATAGCTCGAGCTTCCGGCATGCGAAACGGCTCCATTTCGGTGGCTCGAGCAGGATGTTCCTTCCGGAGTGGATGGCCATCCCAGTAAGGTGGCATAAGGATTCGCCTCAGATGGGGGTGACCCTGAAATCCGATCCCGAACATGTCCCACACTTCACGCTCGTACCAATTCGCACAAGGCCAAATGTCCACCACGCTCTGAGCAGTAGGAAACTCCCCCTTCAGAGGCACTTTGATCCGGAGGTCTTCGTCGCGGTCGTAAGAAAGAAGATGATAAACCACCGTGAAGTCGGAATCCGGCAGTCCGTGGTAATTCGAGCGGACTCGTTCGTCGATGGCTGTGAGATCGTAAAGTGTTCGATATGGATTTTCCGCGTCGCATTTTACCCAACGCAAGATGTCACGCACTTTGTTACTTTGCACCCAAATTGTGGGAACTTCGTCGTGTGTTGTCTGTATTGCGACAATTGAGTCAGGGAACTTCGTCTGCAATTCGTCAACGATGATTGAATGATCGGTCATTAAGAGTGACTTCCTTCACCCCACGCGTAGGTACCAATGCTCATACTTACGCATTTCCGCGTTTTATCAATCTATTCTCACCGTAACGTAATTAGATTTCGTCCGGTGTTCGCAATTCCGTTATGTTGCGCCTTTCTTCCCTTTTGGAATCTCTAAGCGCGGGCCTCGCGGGCCGTTCCACTTGTTGTCGGCCTGCCACCCAGCTCAAGGGCCGTCTTTCGTGGCCTACTGCCTGCTGCAACAACAAAAGGCCTTCCAAAAATGCGTCCGGACGAGGGGGACATCCCGGTACGTAAACATCCACCGGCAAAAACTTATCTACCCCTTGAACCACGCTGTAGATATCGTACATGCCCCCGGAATTGGCACACGACCCCATGGAAATTACCCAACGCGGCTCCATCATCTGCTGATACAGCCGCTCGATTATCGGGGCCATCTTCATGAAGACCGTTCCTGCAATTACCATCAGATCCGATTCTCGCGGCGACCCTCTCAGGACCTCAGATCCATACCGTGCTATGTCGTATCGGCTCGTGAAACTCGTGGCCATTTCCACGTAGCAACAGGACAGACCGAAATTGAAAGGCCATATTGAATACTTGCGGCCCCATGCAAGAAGGTCCTGCAGCCGAGTTAAAATAACGCTTCGGCGGACTGTATCTTCAAGAGAACCTTCTTGTTTATCTGCCGAAAGCGAACCTAAAGGTTTAGTTAACGACCAGCGCATAGAGCATGCAATCCTTTCACAGAACTATCGTAGTTTAGGCCCCACGTGCCTTCTGCCTTGTTGTCCTCAGCTCCAACGCGCCAATCCGCCAAAGATACACGAGTGCGGCCACAAGAACACCGATGAATATGAGGATTTCCACGTATCCCGTCCAGCCGAGCTCACGAAGCGCCACGGCCCACGCAAAAATGAAAAGTGCTTCCAGGTCGAAAATCACAAAGAAAACAGCGATAAGATAAAAGCGGACGTCAAAACGGGCACGGGCGGAACTGGTTGCTATGATACCTGACTCGTAAGGTTCACCCGTGGTCCTTTCTTTGTGCCGCTCGCCCAGAAAGAATGAGATCAATATCATGGCCGTCACAAGAGCAATGACTACGAAAAAATAAACGGCCAAGGGCCAGAGAGCACTATCCGCGGTCAACATATTCAATTGTTACGCCTCCCAACCAATTTCGGCTCAGTTGGCAACCCTAAAAAATAATATTATAGCTTTTCCTCTTCGAATTGTTCAACTCTAGACTCTTTGAACTTTGGTCGGATTCACCGGACACTAAGAGTAACACCGGCAATGGAAGCCAAGATATCGGACCATGTGTGGACTCTGGAAGAAATAGCGGAGTTAGCAGACCATTGAACCAAGAAGATCGTACTTACTTCCTGTTGATCCGTCTGTCGCGTAACTCCTGCCATGCTTTGCGGAGATTGCGGGTCATCGCTGCGTCGAAGCCGAGATTCTCTTGAAGCGCAACTCTGTCAACGTAATCGAGAGCTTCTTCATCGCAGCCGGTGCGCAACAGATCATCAACCTTTTCAATGTCCAGATTAAGGCTTTGGTCATACGGGATCGGTAACTCCTCAGCTTCTCTAGGTTCAAGTTCTAGCACTCCACCGCCGTAGCTCCTGCCGCAAACCTCGGCCCACGCAAGCGTAAGAGAATTAAAAAACGTCGCGGCTAAAAGGGGACGGTTTATACCCTCCTTGAACCGCACGCGATGTATGGTGTCCGTAGAGGTTACCGCAGCGTCATTCACCACTAGCAAGGGATAACGGTGGATCTGTCTGAACATCAATCCTTCCGGCACGTAGACAGAAGGAACGTCAAACCACCGCGGCCTCATCCGGCACTTGAAACCTAAGTGTACCCCTCCTGTTCCCCGCTTGCAATGTAGGCTCTCAAGGCAACCGGAAAAGCATTCGCACCAACTCCTGCCAAATTAACTAGGTAAGCCGGATGTTGCTCTGCGTACTTTTCAAAGTCTCTGCGTCTGAAAACCAAAAGCCAGCGTCCGCCTTCTTTAAGAAGCTCTATACTAAGCTGCACGAAGGCTGCCCAAGCATTGGCCAATTTAGTCGGGGCATATCCAGCCTCTCGTAAGTGTCGGAAAGCCGTTTCTCTGCTTCTGTCATCGAAATACTGAAAGCGGATGAACGGAGGATTACCTACAATTGCATCGAACCGATCCTCGTTCTTCAAGCTTTGATAATGCGTGAAGAAGTCATCTTTGACCCATGTGACATCGTGATGACCGCTGACTTGGGCTCGAATCCTGTCCTTTCCTTTCTTGATCTCTTCTTCCTCAATCTCAACGGCCACAATTTCCAAATTAGTCTCGCCAGGACTCTTCTGCCCGTTGCTACTGTGCTCAAGACATGCAACAACGAAATTACCGTCACCCGCACTAGGTTCCAAAATTCTCTGCTGAGTCCCGTTCAAAGCCCACCTAGCAAGGTAATTGGCAAGCTCCTGGGGCGTATAATAACCGCCTCTCAGCTTCAGATCGCCAGCCCGTTTCTTGTTAGTGTCAAACAAAGCACAAATCCTTACTCTCCTTCCTCTTGATCATTCTCGGGCTCTATTTCGGTCATGTTATGGGGCGGTAGGCCTTTATACCGATCCACATAGTGCGGAAAGAGTCTTGCCGAAAGATTCTCCACCCGAAGAATGGATTGGGGTGCTGGGTATACAGTATCAACAGCGCCGGTGACAGGGTCCCATACTAGTAGCGATATTGCCTCAGCAAGCTGGGCCTGATCGAGGACATCCTTTCTGGTGCCAAGTCGTTTCTAATGTTCTGATTATATCCAGTTCCTGCTGGCGCGGTAGCGCTGGTTTGGGAATAACCACCATAAAAGCGACTATTGCGAAAGGAAACCGCGTGTGAACCGTAGTTGCCTCGGTAGCCAAGTCGTTGATCATATTTTGCCAATTCTTGCGTACACTGGCTGCGTCATTAAGCGTCTTGCTATCAAAAGCCATCCTCGGCCCATCAGGGCGATAAACCACGTCAAAGTTCTGCGGCCGGTACGCCCCCTATTACTCTCACATCCTTAATTTCCACACAATCTGGCTGAGGTGGGGTAAGTCCCCTGTAGGGGGCTTGTCTATACTGGAATTCCTCCCAACATGGTTGCAAGGCACTCAGCAAAATTCTGATCAATGAAGGAAGCAAAATTGACTGATTGTTTGCGGTCTAAGGCGTTTGGGTGCTTGGCTTTGCCCGTTTCTTCATTGACCTCTGACAGCCAACGCTGACCCCATATCCGCAATTCCGCTTCGTTAATAATAAGTTGAGGCATGGAATCGGCGAGGACTGCCATCTTGTGCGCTCTCCCTTATAAGACTGCGTCTACCTATTTCTGAGCGTATCTCACCACTCTTTCCTAAGTCAATCAAAATGCTCTCGGCCACCTTCAACGCTAACTACTTCTTACCGATTAAGGCCACTACTGATAGCGGGAACTTTGCGGCTGGAAAATTGAAACTGACTCACTTCCCTTTTTTGGTTCATGAACCTGCGTACATGCAACTGCCCTTTCCTATAACACCTCAAGTCTTCATCACTTTCTTCGACCTGGCTACAGACCGTGCCATCCTGTCCAATTTGAAAATGGTGGTGAACTCCATGTTCTTACTTATCCAAAGCTTTTTGTTTATGACTGAGTCGGTGATTGCCCCCCTATAGGACAAACCGTTGAGCAGTGTGACAGGGTCCTCGGAGACTACGACGAAATCGGCATGCGCCGGATCCCTTTCCACCAGCCATATATTCCCGTCATCTATGAAAATGGCAAAACTGCCGCCCCGGGTCTTTACCAAAATGTCCCGTTTCCAACCCGCAATGTCTTTTCGGGCTCGCTGGTTGGTATTCATTGCCGCGATAACCGATCGCATCTCTTTGACCGCCTGTTGATGGACCGCGACGTCCTCAGGTGAGGGTGCAGCTAATTTCGGCTCCACAGGCGCCTCCCAATCGATCTCCGATTCCGTCAGCCCCTTCTTTTTGAAGCTGTTCCTCTGTAAGTTCCGAGGACGGGACACAGAACACATCGGTCATTTCACCCAGCCGTTTATCCCTGAAAACGAGCTTCACCTCGGTCCCTTTGGTGAAGATTCCCGGCACAAGAATCCCGGTGGTGGTGTATAGGTTGACGCTCATGGCCGTGTCCGCGCCCTTAAAGATCACTCTCCCCCGTCCGTAAGGAGCCATGTGTTGGAAGAGTGAAGTGGCAAAATAGGTGATGGGGGGCGTGCTGTTCATGACACCACGCTGCTCCACTTCGATGAGTTCCGTAGGCGCGAAATCACAGTCCGGGCAGTGGGTCAAAAATGGAGGCACTCGCACCAAGCCGCATTTTTGGCACTTGCAGCCGAGAAGCCGTTTCTCGTCCCTTAGCGCCAGAAAGAACCGGGAAAATTCTCCTTTGGATCTCCTGTAAAAGGTGTACATGGCATCATTGGAGATCAAATAATTTTCTCCTTCGATGGTTACCACTTCCGATGCGACATCAGGGATATATTTGTCAGGAATCACTTTGGCTTTTTCCGTTTTCATGTCTCGTCTCTCCTACTCGTGCTCAAGTATCAGGCAGCAAGTATATTGAGCGATGGTGCTGCCGGTCCCATGGACAAGCGCCGTACGAAGCTTTCTGTTTGTGAGTTCGTTTCGTGCCGACCACGCGGACATGATATTGCTCGCGCCCACTGCATGCCCACAGTAAATCAAGCCCCCGCAGGGATTCACCAGGTACTTGCCGCCTGGGGTCATCAGCCCGTCCTCAATGAGAGAATCCGCCTTTCCTATGGGCACAAGTCCGAATTCTGCCATGCTGATCTCCAGTTGGTGCACGAACGCGTCATGAAGTTCGACCACGTCTATGGTCTTCGTCGGATCTGCCACGCCGGCCATTTCGTAAGCTCGATGAGAGGCATAATGATCCGACATTATCCTCGACATGATTTTTTGGTTCTTGCCCGCGTACGAATGCTCATTGGCTTCCCCCAGCCCTGTGATCCAAATTATCGGCGAGCCGTTGTTCCTGGAGATGGCCGTGGCGGTCTCTTCTTCGGCCAGGATCAGAGCTGCCGCGCCTTCGGTGTAAACACAGATCTCAAGCTCCTTGAAGGGATAGACTACCAGTCTTGAGTTCAAGACCTCTTCAGGTGTGACCTGATCAAATTGCCTTTGCGCGAACTTGTTCCCCTTGACCTGCTCGCTCAATTGTGAAGAGATCCGGGCCGTGATTTCGGGCTTGAGGTCGCCAGGGTGCTCATCCATGTAAGCCAGCACCACCTCCGCGTAACTGTCGGAGGCCGACCAACCGATGGATTGCTCGAAAAAGGAGTCACCGGACCAGCCAATGGATTTGATCACTTCAGGGGTGGCAGACATGGATGAAAAATCGAAGCAGTCGGTGCATTTTTCCACCCCAAGCACCAGCGCGGTCTTAAATCGCCCCGCAGCCAGATACGCGTGCGCGGCTGACATCGTGTACGCGCCGGTGGCCCCCCCGGTTGAAATCCTTGTACCGAACTTGTTTTGCATGCCCAGCAGGCCGTGGATGGCATGTTCGGGAATGGCGGCTCTTTCAAAAATATCGTTATAAATTCCGTAGAAGGCCGCATCCACATCCTTGATGGAGATTTGCGCGTCTTTTACTGCCTCCCGCGTGGCCATTTGAGCCAATTCATAATATGTTTTTTCGCGCCAACTGGCTTTAAACGGCGTTACGGCAGCGCCGACAATTCCTACCCTCTTTGCCATGATCTCTCCCCTCCTCCTTAGCGGGCGTCGCAAACAACTGTAGGCCGACGACCCACTCCACGAATGAGATGATTGCGGTTAATCGTTGACAAAAGCAATCTTTAAGATCAGAAAATTTCGGCCATGAACCAAAAATCCCCGATTCCACTGGAACGCGAAGCCACTCTCCTGATTTGCTCCGACAGACCTGAAACTGTCTATCAGGAAATTGCGGGTCTCACTGCGGTTGGTCCGTACAAACTCATACTCGGTGAGCCCCAACTCCTCGAGGACCATTACTTCGATACTCCTGACCTGAAACTGACGGCAAAGAAATGGGGCCTGCGATTGCGACTGATCGGAGCTGATCCTTGGATCACCCTCAAAGGTCCGGCCAGGGAGACTAAGTGGGGTGGACGGGAACGTGCGGAGATAGAAGGACGTTGGTCGAGAACCATCCTGGCCCGAGTGGAGGCCGAGCTCTCCCGCCAGGACATAGGAATAAATCTTCCAAGTGAGGACCTGGAGAATCCAGTTCCCTTAGAGATCATGATACGAGCGGGACTCGTCGTGATCCAGCGTCGAGATACACGGAGAGTCGCGAGCGCGGTAATCTCAGGAACAGACGGCATGGTTCAGGCAGAGCTGGCAGTAGATTCGGTCACTTATTACTTTTCTCAAGTCGAAATACACCACTATGAGGCGGAAATAGAGACAAAAGGACCGGAAGGCCCGAAGGCAGCCGTGGCTATTGCGGAATATCTGCTCACCAGGTACAGTAAAGAATTCAGGAGATGGGGCCATGACAAGCTCGCAACCGGGTGGGCCATCCGAGAGCTTTTGGTCGGGGGCTCGCTGGAGGGCTTGCTGGACTTCAACAACAACCTGAAGCCGGCTGCGTACGATAGGATAGACGAATACTTGAGACACGAACTCTCGTAATAATGCGAAGGAGCGCGGATGTTACGGAATACGTTTTGCCACATACCGGGCATAGGACCCAAGTCGGAATACAACCTCTGGTCTCGGGGCATTCTATGCTGGGACGATCTTGTGAGTCGTTCGCAAGCTGAGTCGTCCAAAGAGAGGCGCCATTTCTTACAAAGTCGTATAGACGAGTCTATGGCTCACCTTGAGGACAACGATCCTCGTTACTTCACCGATTCCCTCTCTTCTAACCACCACTGGAGGCTGTTCCCGGAGTTTCGAGACAAGGCCGCGTATCTTGACATTGAAACTACAGGCTTCGCGGGTTCGGGAAACTACATCACAACCATCGCCCTGTATGACGGGACCTCGGTTCGCTACTATGTGAAAGATCAGAACCTGGAACGATTTGTGGAGGATATTTCCAGGTTTAAGGTGGTGGTTACGTATAACGGGAGATGCTTTGATATCCCGTTCATCGAGAGCTATTTCAATATCAAGATGAACCACGCGCACATTGACCTGAGATTCGTATTGCACAGCCTCGGTTACCGCGGTGGATTAAAGGGATGCGAGAAAGCCCTGGGATTGGACAGGGAAGATTTAGACGGCGTGGACGGTTACTTCGCGGTCCTGCTCTGGGACGATTTCAAGCGGAACCATAATGATAAAGCCCTTGAAACGTTGTTGGCATACAACGTGCTCGATGCGGTAAACCTTGAAACTTTGATGGTTAGTGCTTACAACCTGAAGCTGAGGCAGACCCCTTTTGGCAATACACACCGGCTGGAACTGCCTGCGCCGGTTGAAAATCCGTTCAGGTCAGACAGGGACACGGTGAGCAAAATCGCAAGCCATTACTACCGGTGAGTACTACAATCAGTTAACCCTGGAGGCCCTATTCATTCGCTCCACGGATTGACTGCGAATTCCCCTTAGCCCTCATCCCATTGGGTATGGAAGACACCCTTTTCGTCTATCCGTTCGTATGTGTGAGAGCCGAAATAGTCACGTTGAGCCTGAATCAGGTTGGCAGGCAACCAACCACTGCGGAACCCGTCGAAGTAGGCCAGCGAGGCCATGAGCCCCGGCGAGGGAATGCCTGATTCGACCGCAGTCCGCACCACCTGACGCAAATCGCCTTGTCGCTGCACGACATTTTGCGCGAGCTTGCCATCCAAAATAAGGTTGGGCAAGTCCGGTTGGGATTTCAACGCCTGACGAATGTCCTCCAGCAATCGTGCCCGAATTATGCAGCCGCCTCTCCAGATGCGGGCAACCTCGTGAAGCTGCAATCCGTAATTGTACGCTTGGGACGCGGTCTTCAGGAGTGCCATCCCCTGCGAGTAAGTCGCAATCATGCCAAAGAAGAGCGCATTATGAAGCTGTTGGATGAATGCTTTCTTGTCACCGTCAAGCTTTGGCTCAGGCCCTGACAAGCTTTTCGCGGATGCTTCTCTCTCAGCCTTGTAACCGGACAAATCACGCATTGACACTGCCATGTCGATGGTGGGCACAGGGACCTGGAGATCCATAGCATCCTGGGAGGTCCACTTTCCTGTTCCCTTCTGCTTGGCTTTGTCCAGGATTTCATCAATGAGTCGCAGACCGGTTTTTTCGTCCACATAGTGAAAGATCTGGTACGTGATTTCCAACAAGAAGGATTCCAGCTCCCCCTGGTTCCACTCATAGTAAACATCATAGATCTCATCATCGTTCAAACCGAGGAGGCGCTTCATGAAGTGGTAGGTTTCTGAAATGAGCTGCATCAATCCATATTCGATTCCATTGTGCACCACTTTCACGTAATGACCCGCGGACCCGGGCCCGAGGTGCGTGACACACGGGTCTCCATCCACCTTGGCGGCCACGGCCTCAAATATAGGCCGCACTCGCTCGTACGCTTCCTTTGTCCCCCCGGGCATCATGCTCGGTCCGAACCTGGCGCCTTTTTCACCGCCGGAAATCCCAACCCCGAGGAATTTTATGCCTTTCGTTTCTAATGCCTTCCCACGAATATCAGTGTCCTTGTAATGCGAATTCCCGCCGTCAATTATCAGGTCCCCCGGCTCTAAATACGGCAGAAGATCGCGGATCACCTCGTCCACGGCCTTGCCCGCTGGAACCATCATCATGACCGCGCGAGGCTTTCGCAGTGATTTGACAAGCTCTTCCTCGGATCTGGTGCCGACAACGGTTCGTCCTTCTGCCTCCTGTTCGAGGAGATCAACCTTGTCGAGATGCCTGTTGTAACCCGCCACCGCGAAGCCATGATCTGCCATGTTCAGTGCCAAATTGCGCCCCATGACTCCTAGGCCGATCATACCGATATCGCATAAGGTGTTCATTTTGTAGCTCCTGACGTTGCTTCGTAACTGTTCACCAGGAATGAAGAATTCACCGCAGAGTGCGCGGAGAACTCAGAGACCAAAAGGGTCTTGCAAATCAGCCTGTAGAGTGGCCCATGGCCGCCGGTTTCTGTCGGGCACGGCCCGACCTAGCCACTATGACAGACCCAAATGCACTAAGCCGCAACCGACACCGATCCAGATGAAACAGAATCTCTCTGCGGTCTCCGCGATCTCCGCGGTGAAGGATTGCCATTTTCGGAATGTCACTCGCCCGGCAATTCCAGCCCCATGTCCTTGAGAACCGCGACGGTCGATTCATATCCTGTGTGATGAATTCCCTGAATCCGCAGGCTTTGTGCCACCTCCACGAACAACTTCCGATCGTCGAGATATGCGGCCTCTTCCGGACGCACCTGCGATATGTCCAGCGCAATGCGATACATGTCTTCATCCGGTTTGCGGAAATGAACAAAGCAGGAACAAACAAAAGCATCGATAAATTCGTACAGCCTGAATTCCTTTATGCGGTATTCAGTCAATTCCCGGCCTTCATTGCTCACCGCCAATGTTTTCAAGCCATAATGGGTCTTCAAGCCACGGATTAACTCGATCATCGGTTCAATGGGTCGGGACTGGTCGAACATGAAACTCTTGAAATCCTGGATAGTAAAAGACTGCTGCCGGTAGAAGACCACGCGATTCAGATACTCGTCCAGGCTCAACTTGCCTTCTTCGTAAGTATCGAAGGTCAGATGATGGCGATCGCTGACTTCATCGTGGTTCAAGTGGAATTGCTCGCACGCGGGAGGCGCGGCGTCGCCGTCCCAGCCATTGGTGAGGAGCACGCCGCCGATATCCAAAAACAACGTGTTGATTCGAGACGGTTTTGTCATGGTTATTCTCTTCCGTCACTTTTGCAATTGATACGAAAGCTCAAATCTGATCTTACGAGGAACGATAGGCTAAAGCGCGGACTGCACGGCATCTTTAAGGGCCGCAAGCCCCGCTGAGCACATCCTTGCCCAAATCAACCCTTACCGAGCGACGGTCATGTTTGCGCAATGCCTCCAAATCGCCCATTGCCTGGGCTTTTTTGAGAAGCCCGAAAGTGTACGGACGCCCCGGAATTGGCGCGTCTTCCAAGTTCTTCCGATGTCAATTGTAAGAACACGCCGCTATTAGGGCCTCCTTTATGGTATTGCCCTGTGGAATGGAGGAAACGCGGTCCATAACCCAGGGTCGTGGCCATACGGAGACGATCACGCAGCAGCATACGCAAATCTTGCAGCGATGGAATCAATTTCGGGATCTTCAGTCAGATAGGCCTGAAGCGCCACATAATCCCCCTGACGCACGTGCCGAAAAGGAGGAGCCAATAGCCCTTTAGCGTCAGACGCTCCTTCATTTGAAAAAAACCGCAAGCGGCCCCTGCTACAAAAGCCGGCTTTTCTTCGCGGCAGCTTTCCCTGCTTGCTCGACCTGTTTTAGCAAACGGTTGGTATTTTCTTTACTCTCTTGAACATTGGGTTGGTCGAAGGGGTTTATGCCCAGAACGCTGCCGGCGGTTGCTGTGGCAATCTCCCATCTCAAGAATTCTTGCCCAAGATCGAGCAAGTCCTTCAGACGAATCGTTATTACCGGCCGACCGGAATCTGTTAATGCCGACATCTTTTTGTCAAGGAATTTATCCTCGTCTGTCTTCCAATTTGAAATAAACAAAGGTCCTGTCATTACCATAATCTGGCTGGTTCCCCCGGCAGCTCACCAGCAACGGGCAATATCCCTTTACCTTCCTTGCCCGTACTTTCGGCAAGGAATTGTTCAAGCCACATTCCCAGGCTAGAGAGCGCTTCCGGGATCAGGAAGGTCAGCTTGTCCATGCCCTGTGCAGCCAACTCTCCGATGACCGTGCCAAGCGCCAAACCCGGATTCTCGGGAGGAGGAATTGCAGATGCACATGCATGCTCCATTCGTAAGGCCCGTTCGATCAATTCGCCCACGTCCAGCCCCTTGAGCGCCGCCGGTAACAAGCCGAAATAAGATAGAGCCGAGTAACGGCCTCCTATATCTTCAAAATTGAGAAATACGTGCGACGGAAATTTCGCTTCAGTGCCAGATCCACGAGCGGTGATCCGGGATCGGTGATGGCGACGAAGTTTTCTCCCGCTCGATCATCCTTTAAGGACCTCACCTTGTCATAGAAATAGTCTCCGAAGGCAAGAGGTTCGGCCGTTGTCCCGGACTTGGTAGCCACGATGAAAAGCGTCTTCACTGAGTCGACCTCTCGCGTCGATCTTAAGTATGGTCGCAGGATCGGTTGTATCAAGGACCCTTAGCGGCAGACCGTGTTTTCCCGTGGGCGAGAGATTGCTGAAACACAAGGGGCGTAGGCTGCTCCCGCCCATGCCCATGTGAACCACGTTGCTGAAACCTGCATCAATTACTTGAATTGCCAATTCTTGAAGGTGAGGCACATGATGCACCATCTTTTCCGCAACGTGGAGCCAACCCATCGAGCGGCAGATCATCTTTTGTGCATCAGGGTCCTGCTTCCAGAGACCCGCGTCCTTGCGCCACAGTCGCTTTCCAAAGCCGCTGCTCTCCATTTTCGAGACATGCGGCTCTCCACTTGATCTTTATGTGCCAAGATGAAGCTCCTGCACGTCCACCGGTTCAGCCAACGCCTCTCTCCGCTTTTCTTCCAATGCGCTCATCAACCGATCGAACGGCTTAACGAACTTTTCGATGCCCTCATCTTCGAGTTGCTGGGTCACTTCCAGCAAATCGATTCCCACTTCCGGCAGCATTTCCAAGACCTTTCGCGCCTTGTCTACGCCTTGCTCAAGACGGGCAGCCGGATCGCCGTGGTCGCGATATGCATTCAGAGTTTCCATCGGAAGTGTATTGATTGTGTCCGAGCCAATAAGGGCCTCCACGTATTTCACATCGCTATAGCTGGGGTTCTTGGTGCTGGTACTGGCCCATAGCACCGGCTGGGTCCGTGCTCCCTGGTTGGCAAGTCTTTGAAACCGCTCCGTGGAAAAGACTTCTTTATAAATCTGGTAGGCGATCTTGGCGCTCGCGATGGCCACTTCACCTCGCCAGCGGATCGGCAACTTCAGACTGTTTTCCTCCTTGCTTTATACGCTCTTCAAGCATGCGGATCGACTAGAAGATCGATACGGCTGAGAAAGAAGCTGGCCACAGATGCAATCCGATCAATGGGCTTCCCATCGGCCGCACGCTTTTCTAATCCGGCTATATAAGCATCGGTCACGGCTCGATACCGTTCCAGACCGAAGAGGAGGGTCACGTTGACATTGATTCCCTCGCTGATAAGCTGCGTGATTGCAGGGAGCCCTTCCTTGGTGGCCGGCACTTTGATGAAGACGTTGGGTCGATTCAGGGCACCCCACAGTTGGCGAGCTTCCTTGATAGTTCCCTGCGTGTCACGGGCCAGAAGGGGCGATACCTCGAGGCTCACAAAACCGTCGCCCCTCCGTCGCCTCAAATACCGGACGGAAATCGTCAGCCGCCTGCTGCATGTCTTCAATTGCAAGCGCTTCGTAAATCTCTTGGTTCTTTTTGCCCTCCAGAGCCAGCGATCTCACCGCCGCAAGGTAATCGTCGCTGCCTGAAATGGCCTTTTCAAATATAGCAGGATTGGAAGTTACTCCGCGCAGTCCATCTTCCTCGATCAGTTGCTTGAGTTCTCCGCAGGTCAGCATGCGTCTCCGGATAAAATCCAGCCAGATGCTTTGGCCAAAGTCCTGTATTCGCAATAATGGATTCTTGGACATCATCCTTCTCCTTGTCTTTCCAAGGCCGCCACTTTGGCGACGCGCCGTTTGTGGCGTTCGGCGCCGGTGAATTTTGCGCCAAGAAATGCCTGAATCAATTCCAGCGCCATAGCAAAAGCGATGACTCTCCCGCCAAGGCATATAACATTCATGTCGTCGTCTTCGACCCCCTGATGCGCTGAAAAAGTGTCGTGTATTAATGCGGCCCGCACTCCGAGAATCTTGTTTGCGGCTATTGCCGCGCCTACGCCGCTTCCGCAAATTGCAATCCCCCGTTCAACTTGGCCGGCTGCGACCGCGCGGGCCAATGGGATAACGAAATCCGGGTAGTCATCGGCTTCCCGTAAGGAGAAGGCCCCGAAATCTACTATCGTGTGCCCTGCGGATTCAAGAGCGGTGCGGACCTCTTCTTTCAAGGAGAATCCACCGTGATCAGCAGCTATTCCTACCTTCGCCATGTCATTTCTTCCTTTGATTCAATAAATCCAGGGCCCGCTTGCGGACGTTTTCCGCTGTGAAGCCGTATTCGCGCATTACAACATCGCCCGGCGCGGAAGCTCCGAATCGATCTACGCCAATGACTTCAGCCCCTTCACCGACATAGGGTCTCCAGCCGAGGGAAACTCCCGCCTCCACTGCCAGAATCGGAGTGCCGGGAGGAAAAACCTGATCGCGGTATGCGTGAGATTGCCCTTCGAAGAGATTCCAGCTTGGCAGACTCACTACCCTGGCCGCCACGCCGTCACGCATCAACATCTCCCCCGCGCCCAGCGCTACATGCACTTCTGATCCAGTGGCGACCAGCACTACCTCGGGTTCGCCGCTGTCGGGCGCCTCGGCAAGAACGTACCCTCCGTGACGAACGCCTGCTGGAATTTGAGGATATGATTCTAAATCCAGGATCGGCAATTTCTGTCGGGTCAACACTAAAGCCACCGGCCCGTCTCGACGCTCAATGGCGATTTTCCACGCGGCAGCAGTTTCATTGGCGTCGGCCGGTCGTATCACGACCATGTTCGGAACGGCCCGAAGCCCCAGCAACTGTTCGACGGGTTGATGGGTAGGCCCGTCTTCTCCAAGTCCGATACTGTCATGCGTAAATACGTAAATGACCCCCAGGCCGCTCAAAGCCGCAAGACGCATCGGGGGCCGCATGTAGTCGCTGAAGATAAGGAAAGTCGCGCCGTAAGGTATCAATCCCCCGTGCAAGGCCATGCCGTTTATTATGGCTCCCATGGAATGCTCGCGAACTCCAAAATGCATATTTCGGCCTGCGCGATTATCAGCATTGAAATCTCCGGCATCCTTAATCAGAGTAAGAGTGCTCGGCGCTAGATCGGCAGATCCTCCCATCAGTTCGGGCAGGTGCGGAGCAAACGAGTTGAGGACCTTTCCTGAAGCCGCCCTTGTTGCCAGAGGGCCTTGTTCGGAAGTGAATGAGGGTAAATCTCGATCCCAATTTTCGGGAAGTTTGCGCTGCATGACTCTGTTGAATTCCGCTGCCAGGTCAGGGTGTTCCCGGGAATAGTCTTTGAAAAGGGATTTCCACTCGGCTTGGAGCGCTTCGCCACGCTTCGCGGCACTCTGAAAATGCTTCAGCGCTTCGTCGGGAATATAGAAAGACGGCTCCAACGGCCAGCCTAGATGCTGCTTGGTTAGTCGGACTTCCTCTTCTCCGAGGGGTTCACCGTGAGGCTGACGCGCTATCCTGCTTATGAGGGCTGCCGTAGCCGATGTGGGTGTGGACATCAATGAACGATGGCCGTTCTTTGTTTTGGCGGGCCGCTTCGATCGCTATTGCGACCATTTCGATGTCATTGCCGTCCGTTACCTGCTGTGTGTGCCATCCGTACGCGGCAAAACGGGCTTGACGGTCTTCGGTGAACGCAAGGTCGGTTCCGCCTTCAATAGAAATTCTATTATCATCGTAGACCACGATCAGTTTTCCCAGACGCAGATGCCCCGCGAGGGAAGCCGCCTCGGAGGAAACGCCTTCCATCAAGTCGCCGTCACTCGCTAAGACGTAGGTGAAGTGGTCAATGATCTGATAACCGGGTCGATTGAACCTCGCTGCAAGAGCCTCTTCGGCGATTACCATACCCACCGCGTTCGCGAATCCTTGTCCTAAGGGGCCGGTAGTCGCCTCCACGCCCGGCGCTTTCCCATATTCCGGGTGGCCTGGTGTGTGGCTTTCCCACTGCCGAAACTGCTTTATTTGGTCCAAAGGCAGATCAAATCCCGTCACGTGCAGTAAAGCGTACAGCAGCGCGCACCCGTGTCCTGCCGAGAGAACAAAACGATCTCTGTTAGGCCACTTGGGATCATGAGGGTTGTAATGGAGGAAGCGGTCCCACAAAGTGTAGGCCGTAGCCGCGGACCCAAGCGGCAAGCCGGGATGTCCGGAATTAGCCTTCTGAACGGCATCTACCGCCAGAAATCGAAGCGTATTAATGCAAAGTTCATCTAATTCTTTGTTCACATGAACCCCCTCTCAGTATTAAATAGGCGGAATCACCTGCCGGACCGCCAAACCTCTGCCGCATCCGGTCCCCAGCTTCCCGATTCATACGATAGCAGGCGGCATGATCTGTCCTCGCAAGCTTCGCACTGCTCCAG
The DNA here is from genome assembly GCA_963828085.1 of uncultured delta proteobacterium. GTDB lineage: Bacteria > Desulfobacterota > Desulfomonilia > Desulfomonilales > Desulfomonilaceae > CAWBBA01. The sequence continues at coordinate 92,693 of CAWHDO010000008.1, read as the reverse complement.
GACCGGGTCGAGGAAAGCCCAGCACAATTCGACTCCGTCTTGCCTCCAGAAGAGCATCTGGTCCCCCTGTATGCAGTCAATGAGCGCCTTTTCATAGGCGTCCAGAACGGCCCTTGATAATTCTCTTGGTAATTGAAATCCATTGTCACCGAGCGCAGGCAAACTTTGGCGCCCGGATTTTTTGTCTCAAAGGTGAGGTTTATTTTTTCCTCGGGCTGAATTCCCAGTGTCAAAAGATTGGGCTGTTATGGACTCCCCGAGAACATTCTGAAAGAGCAAATGAGGCACTTTTTTGAAACTGAATGACTATTTCCGTCAGCTTTTTTGCAAGCCTTTTTCCTGATGTCAGATGGAAAGGAACATCCTGCCATCGCCAGTTGTCGATGAATACCGTCATCATGCCGAAAGTCGGGGTGAGCGAATCCGGACTGACCCCCGGTTCCTCTCGATAACCCGGAACCTGGCTTCCCGTCCACCGTTCCCCGGACCGTATTGCCCCAGAACAAGGTCTTCTGGATGGATCATCAGGATGAAATCGGCCTAATAGCCCGGAACACCTTGACATGCTCATCTCTGACCTGGTCCGCCTCGAAAAGGGCCGGTGGCTCCATAGCGGTCACTGCAAGAAGCTGCATCATGTGACTTTGAAACATGTCTCGTAAGACACCGGATTCCTCATAATAAGCAGCCCTCTTTTCCACCCCGATAGATTCAGCAGCATTGATATGCACGTGGTCTATAAACATTCTGTTCCATAGTGGCTCAAAAATCGCGTTGGCAAAGCGGAATATCGAATACATTTTGGACTGTTTCTTTGGCGAGATAATGATCGATCCGGAAGATTTGGTCGTTCGTTAAAGTATTCGTGAAGTTGTCGATTTAATTCCTGTGCGGATTTCAGGTCCCTTCCAAAAGGCTTCTCCACGACAATTCGGCTCCACCCATTGCCATCCGTCCTGCTCTCTGGAGAGCCCAGCCTTACCTAGCATAGCAGCTACGCTTCCATAAGCCGAAGGTGGTATGGCGAGATAGAAAATCTTGTTGGCTGCGGTATTATGCTTGCCTTCAAGCTTCTTCAGATTCTTGGAAAGCTCCTCGAAAGACTCAATGGAGCCGAGATCCACGCGATCGTAATACAGGTGCGAAGCAAAATCGTCCCACTTAGCCAAGTCCATTCCTGCCAATGACCTCTTTATCTCGTCGTCGGAACTGTTCATGGGACATTTCCGAACGGGCCGCACCCAGATATCACAAACGACTCTGGAAACGCATCGGACAAATAAAGATTGTAGAGAGAGGGAGCCAACTTTCGCATAGTTAAGTCACCTGTGGCGCCGAAGATCACTATCGAGCAGGGATCAACCGGCCGATCCACCACGCATGCTCCAGGGGGAATTTTGAAGATCCGGGGCTTGGCCTTTGACAGCTATGTCAACGTACCGATCGATGCTTTCAAGATCTGGCTCCATGTTTCACCTTGTACCCCTTCCAACGCACACCAGGCTGCACCCAGCAAGGCCGCTTTGTCATTGAGAATCACGTGTACCGGTATCATGGAAAGCAACTCCCTGAATCTCCCTTTGTCGGTAAATGCTTCCATGAAGTCCGCCTTCTTCAAGAATAGGGAGAATTCGCGGGACGATGCCGCCACCAAGGTACATCCCGCCGGTAGTCATTCCTGTGAGGGCCAAATTCCCTGCGGTGGCTCCCAGTATCGACACGAACACCTTCAATGCCTTAACGCACGGCTCCAACCTCTCGTACCAGGGCGGCCTCTGATATCACAGCAGGTGGATCATTGGCCTTCATTTTTTCAATGAACCACTCAGGTTCCTCATAATCGGTCTCGCTCCTTGAGCCAGGAATAGATGGTGTGGATGCCGGGCCCGGAGGCAAGCCTCTCTACGCTGACGTGATCCTGTCTCTGTCGGAAGTAGCGCCACAGGTCTGCCTCGTGCTCATTTCTGGGGGCGAAATCGACATGGCCCCCTTCTGATGCTACTGGATGCAATTTCCCATCCGCCTGCACAAGGAGGGAGATCCCCAGACCTGTACCTGGCGCTACAAGTCCGATATTCCCTCGTTTCAGCATGCTTATCGTTCAATGTGTACATCTCGGATTTTTGAAGGAGCGGGATGGCCAGCGCGGTGGCAGCCAGATCATTGATAAGGCGAACATTGTCCCCAATCGAAATTCTGCTTTATCTCGGCTCTCGGACACCTCCCACGGAAGGTTGGTGGCCTTGCACCGGCCATCAATGACAGGACCTGCTATACCAAAGCACGCAGAAGAAATAGACGCGGGATGAGCTTCGAGAAATTGTGTGATCAATTCGGACAAACCGGACGCGTGCGAGCTGGAATATGATTCCATCACGAGCATTATGGGGCGATCTTTCCCGCGGGTGAACAGACCGAGATTGGTTTTCGTTCCACCGATGTCGCCGGCTAAGGCAATTGGTTGATGAGGACCGCTCATGTTATCACCTGAAAGAGGTGCTAGTTTTCACAGTTTCTGACATTGAGAATTGCGTCAAAGATCACCCGCCCCTAACCTCTCCCGTCGAGGGAGGGGGATGATAAAACCCTCTCCCCTGGCGGGAGAGGGAAGGGAGAGGGGGCCTTTCCACATACCTATCTCACCTGGCAAAATCCGTAGATAGTATTGCAAGTATCGGCATAAAGTTTGTCCAGCCAGTGCTCCTTTGGGGCCTCGTCAGCCATTTCCATTCCGCATTCAGGGCATTTCCTGATCCTTCCTAGGTGTCTGAGGACGCGATGTACCGTGGCGACGAATGCGGCGTGGCTCCAGGTTAGCGGTGAAACCGACAACGGTTCACCGGTAAGAGGATGGACCTGCTCTGCCAAAACTCCTGAAGGAAGGGCATGGTCGGTTACCCACTTCATCAACTCAAGGGCGGGCACCACGTCTATTTCAGCCTGAGCCCTGTCAGCAAGAAAATCCGCGAGCCACAACGTGCAGATAAACCAGGGGTTCCCCGGCAAATCGTCGCTCGCCCGATGATACTTGTCGCCTTCATAGCGAGCCATCCCACCCACCTGCGTCTTGACCCATAGTTTTTCCCTGAGGTCTTCCATGGTAGAGACTATTCTCAGGTCATCAGAGGAATAAAGGCCGAAGGCAAACAGACCGGCAAGGCTTGCATCTCTTGTGGTATCAAATTCGATTGCCCCGTGATCATCGCGGAAAATCATCCTGCAGAAACGGTTAAGGTCAGGGCGCCATAGAAAGTTTGAAGCCCCGTCCCGAATCTCCGCGGCTACTCGCACGTAATGGTCGGCCAGGTCTTTTTCTCCGAATGCCGTGCAAAACAGCGAGGCAGCCGTGATTCCACTGAAGACTGCTGCGACTGTAAAACTTAAAATGCCGCGGCGTTCCTCCCATATATCGTAAGAAGGCGCAGGAAGCCCTGTTTCTTTATCTCTGTAATCACACAGGAAATCCGCTGCCTTTTTGATGAACGATTTATAGAGCGGCTTTATAAATTCGACGTCACGGCGGTAAACGAAATGGTGCCACAATGCCCAGATCACCAGCGCGGTTTCATCTTCCTGTATGGGCAATTGCGGATGCCCGTCACTCAACCACGGATGCCATGACGAAGCGAGGGTGCCATCCGGATTATACTTGTGGAGGAGGTAGCCCCCGGCTTCAAGTATACCGGCCGCAAACCGATAAAACCTTTGGGAAAGCTCGGGGAAACCTGCCTGATCAAGAGCATTTGCCACCAGCGCTCCGTCTCTTGGCCACACGTACCAGAGTACGTGTCGCGGTTGAACCTGATGACATCCGAGTCGTTAGCAGCGATGATACCCCCCTCCCAGTCAATTTGAGTTCTCAAAATCAAGAGGCTTCGTCGATAAAGCTCGCCGATTTTGTCAGGGACCAGTTCCAGGCGGGGATTTTCTTTGCGGACCCAGAGGCGCCAATAGTCCGACGTGCGCAATATCATGTTCTCAGGATGTTTTTCTTCTACGATCTTATCAGTTGTCCTTACTTCTTCCCACTTCTGACCCACGCAAAGCCAAAAATAAGCTGTTCCGGTCGATGTCCCTTCAATTTCGAGGCTCACCGAAATAACAGAATCCACTGCGCCTTGAGCAATAGGATTTCCCGAAAGCACGCCGTCTTCCGCGTCCCGGAACGTCCCTTCCAAGTCCCCAAGGCCCTTTTGGCCTACAGCAAAACCCGAGAGCCCGTTAGCATGTTCGGTTCTTCCGTTAGCTAGCAAATATATGTCATCTTTGTAATGAACTATCCCTCCTGTCTTGGGATCAAATGCCGCGGTGTCGCCAACGTCATTGCCGGATATGCTGAAATCATTGGCGAAGAACAGGCGCACCTCTCTCTTTTTTGCATTGAGGTTCTCAATGGATATTTTTTTCAAGAAAACGTTCTCATGAAAATCGACTGCATCATTGCAGCGGAGAAGAATTCCCAGATCCGGATTGTACAGGCTTACGTCCGTTACTAATGTATCGGGTACATATAGTAAGTCCAGTTTCCAACCTTTTCCCACCCATGAGAAGCCGCCATCAACCCAGACACCGAATCGGCAATAGTTGCCGCTGACGTGGTTTTCCTTGCCCACATGGGGAAAATAGAGGTCACGAATGCAATAGTTGCTATCAAAACAGACAAGAAGTTTTCCATTCCCCACCGGGATATCTCTAGGCATTCGGCTGCGCTCTCCTTCTCCTCAGATAGCTTGCAGCGCTGCGCTTCTCCGTTTGACGACCTCTCGCACTTCATCGTCGGACATCTCGTGGAAATCCTCGTAAAAGGAGGCCACTGCAAAGGGTCCACGCTCCTGCGCAATAAGGCAGTAGATTTTGTCGAAGTACGCCCGAACCGCGTGGACGGAATCCACCGGCGAAACTGGAACACACAGAATAAGCGACCGCGGTTCAAGCTTCCGAATCATGGATGCCGCAGCTATCACGCTATAACCGGTGGCAAGGCCGTCATCCACCATGTACACGTCCATCCCTTGGACTTCGGGCCGCCAATCATCCCCTAAATACTCTTTGGCTCGGCGTATTACTTCTTCTTTCACTCGTTGGGCTATGGCCTCCGCTTCCCGTTTGGATATGCCATATTCGGAGACCACACGCTCATTCAGGACGCTGGTGCCGTCGATGGCTACCGCACCAAAGCCCATTTCCGGCGAACTCGGAATCGGAAGTTTCCTCACAGAACAAGACTGAGAGGAGCTCCCAAAGCCTCTGCCAATGGCTCCCCCACCGGGACTCCTCCGCGAGGAAGCGCCAGCACAATTGAGAGCTTTTGACGTTCGGGCTTTACGAACTCCACCAGGTTGCGACCGGCATCGGAACGCTCCCGGAAGGCAGGTAACGGCCGGACCACACGCCTCTGGATATGAATGTCCGCTGCAGTTCTCTCAGATGTCACGTTGGCTCTCCGATGCATTCTCCAACTCCCGAGAGGGCCGTTCAAGAGTGATTCATGGCAGACATAGACCCGTGATTTTAGACGGCCACGTCCATTCCGCGAATTTCAGCAACAGGGCACCAATGCTTTGTGGCTGCTAATTATTAGTAGATCGCAGCCAAATATTTTCAATAGCCTCTTCCACGGTAGCTCCTTGTGACCAACAAGGCCTAGAATCCCTTGTAACAATGCGTTGCTCCGTTCCACTGAATCTCAAATCGTCGTTCGTATTTCATCATCTACAATTTTGCTGCTTGATTTCGGAACAAATCGAGTTTGCTTGCGGCTCTCACGCTGCATCCAAGGGAGTGATGCCTTCAATCTTCTCCCTGATGTTCCGCTGCGCCTCCCAGAGGTCAACAGCCCGCTGAGCGTTCAGCCAGAATTCGGGCGAGTTCCCGAACAAGCGGGCGAGCCTCAAAGCCATTTCGGGGCTCACCGCCCTGCGTTCCCTGAGCAACTCGTTGACAGTCTGCCGCGAGACTCCCAGCGCCTTAGCGAAGCCCGTCACGGTGAGTCCGTAATCCGGCAGGAAATCTTCCCGCAACATTTCTCCGGGATGGGTCGGACGGACCGTCCTTTCTCTTGTATTCGGAATGCTCATGGTGCTACTCGCCTCAGTGATAGTCCGTGAGTTCTACGTCGTACGCATCGCCATCGACGAACCGAAAGCAGATGCGCCATTGATCGTTGACGGAGATAGAAAACTGACCTTTCCGATCCAGTTACGAGCGCAGGAGCGTGGGTATTGAAAATGGCGAATTCATGAACCCTCTCGTTTGTTCAAGAGTTCTATCACGTTAATCCCTTCATCCTTCAATTCTTTCGGGCTGGGCATTTTGTCTAGCCGCATTAATACCTCAATTGCGGCCATTTCTTTCTCCATGTTGTTACCTGCCGCGGCATACACTTTATTCTTCTTCACGTAATAGGCAATAAAATCCTGTGAGGCTAAATCACCATGAATAATGATGTCATCCCATTCCCTTACGTATCCTACATATCGGAAGTATAAGTCCACCTGATTTGTCCAGAAGAAGGGAACGCTTGTGAAGGAAATCTTCTTGCCGGCCATGTTGTGCCCGGCAACGCGGCCGTGCTGTTGCGCCGTCCTCCAGTGTTCTATTCGGACTTTCTCTCCCGTGTATGGTAGCGGGAACGTAGCAATATCGCCTGCTGCATAAACGTCCTCTGCTGCGCAGAAAAACTCATCGACAGCGAGACTTCCGTCCGGCAGCAGGTCTATGCCGTGCAAGAAATCAGTGGCCGGCCTGACGCCAATCCCTACAATAACCAGATCTGCTTCTATCCGTTCGTCGTTTTCAAGGACCACTGACTGAACCTGTGCATTCCCCTCGAACCTGGCCACTTTTGCACCCATCTTGAAACGTACGCCCGCTTTTTCGTGCAATTTTTGAAACATCTTGCCGATTTCTTTTCCCAAGACATTCTGAAACGGCGCATCCTGGCGCGCAACGACCGTAATCGGAATTTTCCGTTTGGTTAGGCTGTGGACCGTTTCCATTCCGATAAACCCTGCCCCGATAATGACCACATGTGAGGCCTTTTGCGCGGATTTGACGATCTCCTTGGAATCTTCGAAACTGCGTAAGGTAAATATATTTTTCAGTTCTGCGCCCGGCAGCGCAAGCAGTTTAGGCACTCCCCCGCTTGCCAAGAGAATGGCATCGTATGCCAGCGTTTCATCATTCTCGAAGGTTATGATTTTCTTGGGAATATCGACCCGTCTGACCTCGCTATGAAACATGAGTTCGATATCGTGGTCCTCATAGAAGGCTTCAGTCCGGAGAGGTACTGATTCTTCTTCGGCAGCGCCTTCCATGTATTCCTTACTCAACATCGGGCGATCATATGGGACGCTGTTTTCGCGGGTTATCATGATAATGCGCCCTTTGAAGCCATCTTCTCTAAGGGTTTGCGCGGCAGCATTGCCCGCGGCCCCGGCTCCAACTATGGCAAACAGCCTGTGGTCGGCCTTGGGGTCGTGTTTGGTCATGGCCTGGACGCGCCTATCCGGGATGGTCTCCGGTAGCTTTACGACCACATTTTGTCCTTTGATCGTCACCTCGTAACTGGGGAGCGAATCCAGCGAAGGGGGTTCTTTCAGGTCTCCGGTCCTCGCATCGTAAGAGGCATGATGCCAAGGACATACAATAGTTCCCTCGTGCAGTATGCCTTCATCCAGGGACGCACCATAGTGAGGGCAAAGACCACCCACCGCGTAGAAATTGCCTGCGATCTTGCTCAGAAGTACTTTATTTTCCCCGAAAGAAAAGGCCTTCATTTCCCCGTCTTGCAATTCATCGGTCCGAGCGAGAACGACCTCTTTCATAGCCATGATCTTCTCCCATGTTGCTGTGCGGGCGCACCAATTCTGCAACGCAAATAATTTATCGCCCTGTAGCCTGCAAAATAACTATTGGTTCCTTGGACCACTTACGACTATACAATGTTTCAAAAAAACCGGAGGGTGATGCGAGGCAGCTTTCGGAGCCGTGGGCCGATCTGCTTCGTCCGCCAATTCCGCGGACACCATACTTATATCGCCGGCCAGATGGCCGAGTCTCTTGCACCAGGTTTCCCGCGCCGCACACCTCTGCCCAGGGCTAGCTCAAGGTCCAAAAGGAAGTGATCTGCCGACGATTACCGCGCGGTGTGATGTGGTGAGGAACTCCGGGAGCCACGACTTGCGCTAGTCTGGACATTGTAAGAAAGAACACCGCTTTCATGCGAGGCACCAATAAAGTATGGTGTTCCCAGAATTCCCAGAATTCGGTTTTGACTCATCTGAGACAACCTCTCAAATACTTCAATAATGGCTTCTTGGTCTCGATCTCTCGTTCCCACGCTGATTCCATGCTCTTCAAAAGTTCGGTCCATTTCTCCGATAGCAACTTTTGATCTTTAACTTTCCCAAAGGCAATCTGTGCGCTCATACAGGAATCAAGAGCCTTAGTCCAATCGGATGCTAACAATTCGGCCGTACTGTCTCCAATCCTGGCAAGGCATTTTCTCATCTCTATTATCAGTGTTTCAGGCTTGTTCTCTGGAATTATAGAGTTCGTAAGTGTGTGTTTGGGGTCTTTCCCTTCTTTAATAGCCTGTTGAACGATTCTGTCTTCTTCCTCCTGATCTCTATGAGACAATCTGAATCGCAGTAATCGATTCTTTCCATCAAAGTCCCCTACAAATTCAAGCATCTGTTAATAGCTACCTAATCTTCGTTTTTCTTTTTCTGAGCGCCTTGTCTTGACCTGGATTGTTCGGCGGGTGAACAAAGAAATATATGTTCTTCCGATCAACCTCATGATATGGTGAGGGAAATAGACCGCCATCGACGGAAATCAGATGCCCGGGAGTGGTGAAGAGCAAAGAGAGACAATTCGACCCGAATTGCAATCCTGCAATCATGATAGATTTTCAGGGGGCTAAGATTACCTCGGACACGGGTTTCCTGTTGCTGAGAGAGATAGACGAGCGTTTCGGCATCTTGGGTCCAATCGAGAGTGAACTGGAGGATACCAGGTCCTGGGTTCACAGCAAACACTCTCAACTTCAAATGGCTCGCCAGAGGGTGTATCAGATAGCAGCCGGGTATGAGGACTGTAACGATGCTGACTTTCTGCGAATTGATCCCGCGCTTCGCCTTCACCAGCGATGGAGACTGCCTGCGGGCGAAGCTGAGGCCGGGCAACGTTCATTCAGCCGATGGTGTGGTGGCTTTCCTGGCTCCGATTGTGAAGCGGTATAGGTCTCGCTTCATCCTGTTCTGGGTTCGCGGGGATGCGGCATTCGCTCAACCCGAGGTGTACGAGTATTGCGAAGGTGAACGGGTGACGTACTTCGTCCGGCTTCCGGCCAATGCGGTGCTGAATAGACTCATTGATCCGTATCTGACCCGTCCCGTGGGGCGACCTCCCAAGAGCGGGATTCAGATCAGTCTGGTTGATCTCCGGTACCAGGCGAGGACGTGGGATCGAGAGCGCAGGGTGATTGCCAAGATCGAGTGGCACGAAGGGGAACTCTTCCCGAGGATCGGATTCATCGTGACCAATTCCAAGCTCCCTTCCGGGAAGGTGATCAAGGTATACAACGGACGGGGCGATGTCGAGAATCGGATCAAGGAAGGGAAGAACACGCTCCGCTGGGACAAGACGAGTTGTCACCGCTTCGCAGCCAACCAAGCCCGGTTGCTCATGGGAGTCTCGGCGTACAATCTCCTGCACATGTTCCGGGAATTCTACCTTATGAGCGAAGAGGTCAAACGGTCAATGGAGTGGCTGATCAAACGTCTGATCAAGGTGGGGGCGAAAGTCGCGTATCACGGTCGGAGGTGGTATGTCCATGTGGCGTCCGCGTTTCCTTTGGCTCGACATTACCGCGCTGTGTTGGGGTGACGAGCGCGGTGGAAAAAACGGTTGCCGGAGTGACGGAGGGTGAGGTACGCTCAAAAAGAGGAAGAAAAGGATCTTTTATGACAACCTGACGACGGTCTTGCCGTCCTCCTGCCTCTTGAGACAGTCCTGGGTCCTTGGAGGTGGCAGGAGCACACTGGCGAGACCCGATTCCGGAGGAAACACCCCAGAATCGGCAAAACCGCCGCATAATTCCAGGATAATTATATCCTCATCGCTCGCCGCGTATGACATAGATGATTTCCCTTGCGAATTTGTCGCTTCTATAGATCATCGGGCTTTATTGTTATGTTGCACTGGGGGCTTCCTGAATTTTGGCTTCATCGTCGTGAGCAAAAGAAGTTTTTAGAACTTTTCCTCCCATTCCCTTGAGTTCTTCGAGAATTTGGTCCGGAGTTTCTCGTCTTAGCAAAATGAAAAGCGCTGAGCTACCGGGTTTCATCGTCTCAGCCAGTTGCTTCATAAGTTTGTCATTGATGCCTTCCTCAGTGAGAGCCTCCGAGATTGCTTGTTCGGGGCCTCCGCCCCGTGCATATCCTATATAAAAAATTAGAAGAATCGCGCCGAAAATGGCTAAAAGAGCGCCGAGAATGGTTGCCCAGAAACCCACCGCCGGCAGCATCATCGGTGGTAGGATTGAAGGGTTTATGCAGCAACTTGACCTTTCCCCATCCATCCTTGACAGCCACAGCGGAGTCTTGGAGGTAGATAAGGTGTTCCTTTTGAATCTTCCACAGCATGAGACGGACTTCTTCAGCCTTGAGCTGATCATCATAGCCGATAACAACCAAATTGCTCATGATCAATTCCTTCTGCTCTCGGGAATTGAGAAGCAGCGGCTTTCCCTCGCAGCGATGCCGCTTTGTGATTGTGATCCGGAATTATCCGCGGATAATTACCTAGGGTAATCTCCATTATTATTTTGAACATCATTTGTGGAATGGGAAGATGAGCCAACATTTCAGTCGCCGTGTATCGAATGAATCGGAATTCTTGCGGGCGCATCAATCACATAAGCGAGGAGGACAGTGAGGGGTGAGGAGTATAATGCTGTTTGAAGAATTGATACCAGCTTGGATTTGGTTAGATACCAGTCAACAATCTGTTTTATCAAGAAACCTACTATTGCTCCGATGGATAGACCAGATAGAAAAGTAGAGTAGAAGCAAACTGGTAAATCTGAGACACTGGAGTCAGGGAATCAGGCATCCTCTTTTATCTCTGACTCATATCGTCTTTGATTTTAAATCTGGGGACACCTTACTTAACTCTCTGGCTGAGCAGCAAATTGGGTATGGAGTCCCCGGAATCCTGTGTGAAGATCAGCACTCAGAGTTGATGCGTCAATCCAGAGCCGCAAGAGCCACCTCGGGGACCTTGTCCAGCACCTTTAGGAGCGCCTTGGCTGCCCCGGTTGGGCGACGTTTGCCCTGTTCCCAGTTGCGGATGGTGTCTAGCGGCACATCGATCCGCCGCGAGAACTCCGACTGGGTGAGTCCGAGCCGCTTGCGCACGCGCCTCGCAAAACGGGCCGCGTCTTGCATGGACTCGGCGTCATCGGCCTTTTGCTGGAGAGCGATCTCTTCTTCGGTGGTTTCGTCCAGACGGCGCTTGTTTATTCGTCCTGCGGGGATGCCGGTTCGCACGTCCGGGTCTAATTTAATGCGTTGCGTTTTCATAGTCACGAACCTCTCGTCGATTTGCCTTGCGCGCAGAAATGATACGAATGGTCCGCCCACGCAAAGTATAGACCACACAGAACACCCGGCCTTCGGCGTTGCCAAGAAGTTGGTAGCGGTCCTCACCATACGACCGGCGGTAATCCGGGCGCACTACCCGGTTCGAGTCCAGAAAAGCCCGAACAACGTAAGCAAAATCGAAGCCTCTTTCGGCAAAGCAGGCGTCGCTTTTGCCTTCGTCCCACTCGAACTCCATTATGGAAGAGTAGCTCATTGAACTACCTCGGTCAAGGAGATGGTGTCTCGTCCCTCAAACAACTTACATAACCTGCCACCTGAGTCCCTCTCGGGAGCTCGTATCGAGAAAGAAGGGAACCAGCTTTGTCATTGCTAGCGCAGCGAAGCAATCTCCAACGGTTGCTCCATAGCCCCGTGAGATTGCTTTCTCGCATTCCGCGGGATTCCACTCCTCGCAATGACACAGGACCGGCAACTTGCTCGCGTGACTGAATAGATGCCGGCTTACACACAGGGGACTTTTCTCCTCACTTACAATATTGTAGATTGTGTTCGCCAGCGCTAATTATTATGGGGGAAGCAATGTCTAATAAGAGTATTTTGTCGTTTCTCAACTTCCTTCGACCCGGAAAACAAACTCAACACTGCCGCACGGAAAATATTTCCGGGGATTGGGCCGAGGTGCGCTGTGGGGAGCGGGAGTGGGAAGATTTTTACCGCAGAAGATGGCAGTACGATAAGAAAGTGCGCTCCACTCATGGCGTTAATTGCACGGGATCTTGCTCCTGGGATGTCTTCGTTAAGAATGGGATCATCGTGTGGGAGGTTCAGAGGGGAGATTACCCCGGATGCGGACCTAATCTGCCCGATCATGAACCCCGTGGCTGTCCGCGCGGTGCCACTTTCTCCTGGTACACGTACAGCCCGCACCGGCTGAAGTATCCTTATGTCCGTTCAGTTTTACTCGAAATGTGGAGAGATGCTCTCAAGTCTCACCCGGATCCGGTATCTGCCTGGCAGAGCATCGTAGAAGATCAAACCAAGAGGAAGACATACCAGAAGGCCAGAGGGAAGGGCGGATTCGTACGTGTCACACACGATGAGGCCACGACTCTCATAGCCGCATCCCTCATCTACACCATCAAGAAGTACGGACCGGACAGGATTTTTGGGTTCACCCCAATCCCTGCCATGTCTATGGTCGGCTATTCTTCGGGGGCACGATTCATTTCGCTGATCGGCGGCGCCATGTGCAGTTTTTACGACTGGTATTCAGATCTGCCGCCCGCGTCACCTCAAGTTTGGGGAGAACAGACGGATGTCCCTGAGAGCGCGGACTGGTACAAAGCCGGTTACCTCATTGTTTGGGGGACGAACGTCCCCATGACTCGAACTCCGGATGCTCATTTCTACTCGGAGGGGCGGTACGCGGGGACGAAGACAGCCGCGGTGGCGCCTGACTATGCGGAATACGTAAAGTTTGCCGACACTTGGCTGCCGGCGAAGGCAGGAACCGATTCAGCCCTGGCAATGGCCATGACCTTCGTAATCCTCAAGGAATTCTATATTGATCGCCAGTCCGACTATTTCGCCTCGTACGCCAAAGCGTTCACTGACCTTCCTTTTGCAGTGATCCTGAAGCAACAAGGTGACCAATTCGTATCGGACCGTTTCCTGCGAGCTTCCGACCTCGGGCTCAGCCTCAATAATGCGGAATGGAAGACAGTCTATTTCGATGCAAACAGCCGGAAGTTCGTCGTGCCAAACGGCAGCATAGGTTTTCGGTGGAATGAGGAGGGACGCTGGAATCTACGGGCCCAGGATTCGATGAATGGCTCTGACGCGGACCCTCTCCTCAGTTTCGGCGAAGATGACGAGGGCTGGGTCACGGTTGGGTTTCCGCTCTTTGAGTTTGACGGGCCGAAGGTGAAGCTTGGTACCGTCCCGGTGAAAAAACTCAGCAGTGGGGACCGTGAGATTCTTGTGACAACGGTCTTCGATCTCATGGTCGCGCACGTTGGGGTGGACAGGGGCCGAGGTGGAGATGTAGGCCGAACCTACGATGACATCGCGGCGTACACTCCGGCCTGGCAAGAGTCCATAACCGGCGTGCCCAGAGAGGATGCCATACGGGTGGCACGCGAATTTGCTGAAAATGCCGAGAAAACACAAGGCAAATCAATGATTCTTCTGGGCTCCGGGTCGAATCACTGGTTCCACAGCGATGTGGCGTATCGGACAATCCTCAACCTGACTACCCTGTGTGGCTGCCAGGGGGTTAGCGGCGGCGGCTGGGCACATTACACCGGTCAGGAGAAAGTCCGCCCGATGGCAGGCTGGGCAACCGTGGCTTTCGGGCTGGATTGGATACGCCCCCCGAGGAGGCAGAACGGCACGTCTTATTTCTATTTTGCAAGCGATCAGTGGCGATACGACGCGCTCGACCCGAGGACCCTGGCGTCCCCGCTGACAAGCTGTGAGCTCCCTAAACACCCAGCGGACTGCAATGTCATCGCGGCAAGGCTTGGGTGGCTCCCTTCCTATCCACAGTTCAATCGCAACCCCCTTGATCTTTGTAGAGAAGCCACTGAGTCAGGCGCAGCGTCGGACCAGGAGATCGTTGCCAGTGTCGTGGAAAAGCTGAAAAGCGGTGAATTGAAATTCGCCCTGTCAGACGCGGATAGCCCGGAAAACTTCCCTCGTGTGCAATTCTTCTGGCGCGCGAACGTCCTAGGGGCGAGCGGCAAGGGGCACGAGTATTTTATGAAGCACATGCTGGGAACAGACAATTCAGGTACTCGGACAGGAATGTCAAAAAAGGACGGAAGAGCTTCTATGGAGAGATCCAGCGCCGGAAGGTAAGCTCGACCTTTTGGTCACTCTTGATTTTCGCATGTCCACGAGCGCTCTGTTTGCCGATGTAGCCCTACCCGCGGCAAGCTGGTATGAAACGCACGATCTGAGTACCACTGACATGCATCCATTCATCCATCCGTTTAATCCAGCCATAGATCCTCCGTGGGAAGCCAAGACCGATTGGGACCAGTTCAAGGGCATCGCAAAAAAGTTTTCCGAATTGGCGGCAGTTCATCTTGGCTCGCACAAGGACCTGGTGGCCACTCCATTGTTTCACGATTCGCCGGGAGAAATCGCCCAGCTGACTGTCAAAGATTGGCACAAAGGGGAAGCGGAGCCGGTCCCTGGGAAGACCATGCCCAATCTCACGGTGGTGACCAGGGATTATGCCAATGTTTACAAAATGATGACCGCGCTGGGACCGCTGGTCGCGGAAGCGACCATAGGCGTAAAGGGCGTATTGTGGGATGGCGCTGAGGAGCATGATGAGCTAAAGGCGAAGCTTGGGGTGGTGGAAGCGCCGGGAGTGAGCCAGGGCATGCCTCGCCTGGAAGCCGGTAAACAGGTGGCCCAGGCCATTCTAACGCTCGCGCCGGAGACCAACGGCAATGTTGCAGTCAAATCGTGGGAAGGGGTGGAAAGGAAATCCGGACTGAGACTGAATCACCTGAGTAAACCTAGACAAGGTGAAAAGCTGAGTTTCGCGGATATTAGCGACCAGCCTCGCAAGGTCATTACCTCTCCGATCTGGAGCGGAATCGAGGCTGAAGACAGGACCTATTCCGCTTTTGTCATCAACACCGAGGAGAAACTTCCGTTCCGAACCCTCACGGGCCGGGCTCAGTTTTATAACGATCATGAATGGATGTTAGCCTTTGGGGAGGGCTTACCGCTCTTCCGCCCGCCTGTTGACGTCAAGGCATTGGGTGAGACTGACGTAGGCCGAGAGCCGGGAAAGGAAATCATCCTGAACTACCTGACCCCTCATTCGAAATGGTCGATCCACTCCACGTACTCTGAGGACTATGTGATGACGACCCTCTTTCGAGGGGGGAAGGCCATCTGGATCAACAATGAGGACGCAACAGCAATCGGCGTGGAGGACAACGACTGGCTCGAGTGTTTCAACGTGAACGGGGTGCTCCTGGCAAGGGCTGTGGTGAGTCACCGGATCCCGCGGGGAAAGGCCCTGATGTATCATGCGCAGGAGCGAATAATTGATACCCCTGGCTCCAAGCTCTCCAAGCACACCAGAGGCATGCATAACAGTGTGACTCGGATCATGGTGAAACCCACTCACATGATCGGCGGCTATGCTCAATTTAGCTATGATTTTAACTATTACGGACCGACTGGCGCTCAGCGGGATACCTTAATTGTTGTGCGAAAAGCGCGGGAGGTGGAATGGTATGAAGATTAAAGCCCAAATAGCTATGGTGATGAACCTGGACAAATGCATCGGCTGTCACACGTGCAGTATTCCGTGCAAGCACGTTTGGACCAACAGAGCAGGCACCGAATACATGTGGTTCAACAATGTTGAGAGCAAACCCGGCATTGGCTACCCCAAGAAATGGGAAGACCAAAACGTTCACCGGGGCGGCTGGGAAGTGAAAAACGACAAGCTTCTTCTGCGTGCGGGAGGCCGTGTCAAAAAGTTCGCTGGGATATTCCACAATCCGGATCTGCCGCATATAGACGACTATTACGAACCATGGACTTATGACTACGAAAAATTGGTTTCAAGCCCTCCGCGATCCAATCAACCTGCGGCGCGGGCAAAATCCCTGCTGACCGGCGACAACATGGACATAAACTGGGGCCCGAATTGGGAAGACGATCTGGCCGGTGTGACTAAGACAGGGCCCGGGGACGTGAATTTCACGAATTTGGATTATGCTGTTTATCTCCAGTTCAAGAAAGTGTTCATGTTCTATCTCCCCCGAATTTGCGAGCATTGTTTGAATGCCGGCTGCGTGGCTTCGTGTCCGTCAGGCGCGTTGTACAAGCGGGACGAGGACGGAATAGTGCTTGTGGATCAGGAGCGATGCCGCGGTTGGCGCTATTGTGTCTCGGGATGTCCGTACAAGAAAGTCTACTATAATTGGCAATCCGGGAGGTCTGAGAAATGCCTTTTCTGCTATCCCAGGATTGAGGCAGCACTTCCAACTCTGTGCGCGGAATCGTGCGTCGGGCGGATACGGTATATTGGAGTGATTCTTTACGACGCGGACCAGATCAAAGCGGCCGCGGCTGTGCCCGATGATCGAAATGTGTACCAGGCCCATCTTCAAATGCTTTTGAATCCCCACGAATCTGAAGTGATCCAAACCGCAATCTCAGATGGCATTCAAGAAAGCTGGATTGCCGCGGCCCAGGCTTCACCAATCTATAAGCTGGCAGTGGAATGGAAGATCGCATTCCCACCGCATCCGGAGTTCCGAACTCTGCCCATGGTCTGGTATGTGCCTCCATTGAGCCCATTGGTCCAAGCTGCTGAAGGAGCTAATGCCTGGCCTCAGGAACCTGACGCTATGCGAATTCCCTTAACCTATCTGGCCAATCTGCTGACAGCCGGCGATGAGGCTCCGGTGCGGATGGCGCTCAACCGGCTTCAGGCCCTGCGAGCGTACAGACGCTCCATTCGGGTGGACAAGAAGCGTGACATTTCGGGGCTGGAAGAGGTCGGGATGACAGCATCATCGGCTGACGAAATGTACCGGCTTTTGGCAATTGCAAAGCATGAAGATCGTTACGTAATTCCGACAGTAAAGAGAGAAGACACCGAGAACCTTCATCAGGCCCAAGGCGAATTCGGTTTTCCCGAGTCATGAATTAACCGCGGCAGAACTGACGCGGCCTAATGCTGCGCTGCCTAAACATTTGGATGCGAAATGACCGACCAAGGCGCTACACCAGCCACCAGGGATGACTCAAAAGTCATGGCAGAAACCCGATCTGTCTTCAAATTGCTCTCCCTGTTGCTTGACTATCCCACGGAGCGACTCGTCGCCTCTGGCCGGGAGCTGGGCAAAGCCGTTAAAGGGTTTTCAGACTCAATTGCAAAAAAGAACTGCGGCCACTTTCTCGCCCAACTAGATTCGACTCCGCTGCTCCAGTTGCAAGAACAGTACACGAGGCTTTTCGATTTCAATCCAGCCACCTGCCTCAATTTGACCTTTCACGAGTGTGGAGAAACCAAGGGGCGGGGCTTTGCCCTGGTTAATCTGAGTCAACTCTACAAAGACGCAGGCTACGAGTTGGCCACTGGAGAATTGCCGGATTACCTCCCGTTGATCCTCGAATTTCTTTCGGTGTGTAGTCGTGAGACGTGTTCCAAGATTCTGGTACAGTATGAGAATCACATTTTGGGCCTAGCCTCCCGACTTCTGGAGCAAAAAAGCGCCTATGGCGGTCTTTTGGAAGCGCTTTCATCAATTGTTAACGAACTTGCGGGCAAAGGAGATTAGAATATGGATACATTCAATATGCTGGCATTTGTTGTCTATCCTTACCTTGCCCTGACAACATTTGTCGTGGGCCACCCGTACCGCTATTTTACGGATCCGTACAATTGGAACTCGAAATCCAGTGAACTTCTCGACAAAGACAGCCTAAAATACGGAGTTACGATCTTCCACTGGGGGATAATCGTCACATTTTTGGGCCATTTGTCAGGTCTCTTGACACCGCAGCATATTCTTGACGTTGTAGGTATCAAGGCTGAAATACATGAATTTATTGCTATCGCTGTCGGGATAGTTGTCGGATCGCTCGCGTTTGCCGGCCTCATTCTTCTCATCAGTCGCCGATTGACCAGGAAGCGAATTTTTGTCCATACCTCAATCAATGACTTTGTGACACTGGGCCTCCTTCTTTTTGTTGTCAGCGCAGGACTCTATAATGCTCTCTTTGGAGGTTACGGGACTGCGGCGCTTTACACGGTTGCTCCGTGGATTCGTGGAGTCTTGACCTTTACGCCCGATCCGAACTTGATGGTGGACGCCCCTTGGACCTACAAGGTTCATATCCTCGCGGCCCTGACTCTTCTGGGATTTTCACCGTTTAGCCGCCTGGTGCATATCTGGAGCGCACCCTTCCCGTATCTCATCCGTTCGTATATTGTGTTCCGTCGAAGAGCAGCCGAACTTTTGTGAGCCGGCCGCGGTGGGCGCCTTGCCTGAGACTGATTTGCGAGGAATTCCCATTCAAAACGGTAAGATCAAATCCATGATAGCGGAGTTGTCCCCCGCGTATTTTGCCATGGTCATGGCAACGGGCATCGTTTCCATTGCCTCGGATCTTACGGGTCTCGAGTATCTTGCACGGCCTCTGCTCTGGCTTAACGTCGGGTTCTACATAGTTCTTTGGCTGCTCAATTTCAGCCGTATATTTTTGTACCCGCGCCACTTTTTAGCTGACATAGGTGACCACAATCGCGGCACTGGATATTTCACTGCGGTAGCCGGAACCTGCATACTGGGGAACCAGTTCGTGGCTCTAATGGGGGCAAAAGAATTGGGGGGGGGTCTTCTGGTAGTGGGCGTGGCTCTTTGGGCCATCCTTATCTACGCTGTATGGATAGCATTTGCCATCCGGCCTGACAAGCCGCCCCTGGGAGGCGGCATCACGGGGGGCTGGCTGGTCGCCACGGTGAGCACACAATCCGTATCAATACTGAGTGGCCGTCTCGCGCCAAACTTTGCCGGCCATGAGCACGTGCTTTTGTTCTTCTCTCTGTGCATGTTCCTGATTGGCTGCATGTTGTATTTGATTATTATCACGCTTGTTTTCTATCGCTTTATGTTTTTTCCATTGAGGCCGCAGGAATTTGAGCCCCCGTACTGGATAAATATGGGCGCCGCGGCCATCACCACCCTCGCCGGGACGGTTCTGGCCTTAAACAGTAACGGATCGTCACTCTTGAAATCCATATTGCCGTTTATCCTCGGATCAACCGTTTCCTTCTGGGCTTTTGCAACATGGTGGATACCGCTTCTAGTATCATTCGAAGTTTGGAGGCATGTGGTTCACCGTGTGAAGCTGTCTTATACCCCCCAGGTACCTGGAGCCTCGTGTTCCCTCTTGGAATGTACACCACGTGCACCGCTTATTTGTCGAAAGTGATCGATTTGGATGCTCTTGCAATAATCTCAAGCTATTTCATTTACGTGGCACTTGTCGCCTGGGCCGTTACAATAGCGGGATTGGCTAAATCCTTGTTTCGCACATTTTTTTCAGCGACGGCCAATTTCGGGAATAATGTCAGTTGACACGTCTTCGTAGTTCCAGGATGTAAGGTATTCCCGGTTTGCACTTAGCAAAGGGATTCAACGTGTGCTTTAGAAATACAGGATCGACCGAGGAGAATTCGACGCCGATGGGCTTGTATTTCTGTTGCACGGCCGGGTCGTTCAACAATACGCCCTTGTCCTGGACGATAAAAGTGGGATTGCGCGAAAGCACATATTGTTTTATGGCCTCACTATACTTGGAACGCTCCTCATCCGAACGGGCTGCTAAAGAAAGGCGTTTCAACCTTGCTATTTCGTAGTCTGTTAAGCTCCAGGTATCGATTGTGCGCAACTTACTGAAATAAGACACCGCGCCTATGTCGTATAACACAATAGAATCATCCGGATTCGCGTTGGCCCTCAACCACTTCCCGGCCGCTATGTTGGCGTGCTCAAGGATGTCAACCTGTTCTTTGGCAGAATAGCACCAGGTCGCCAAGCCAAAGTCCCAATCCTTGTTCCACATCCACCACAGGTCAAATAGTCTTATTCCAACCATTGCGCAGACGAGGGTTACACCAACTAAAGCAGTCCGCCGAGACGGGAAAAACCCTCCTTCAGGCCAGGCCAACACCAGCGCAAGCGTCATGAGCGGGACGAGGGGGACATAGTATCGAAAAGCTTCATCTGAAGCTACGTGAAAGCCTAAAAACATAAGATAGAGCGCATACGCGCAGGTAGCGGACGCTACGAGTATGAAAGGCAAATTGGTTATTAGAAGCTTAATCCGCCTGTCGGAAGACGCAATCACCATTGCGTACAAGATGCCCACAACAAAAACCGTGTTCAGGTCGATTGCGATAAATGACAGCAATCTGGCCCCACCCGTCACAAAAGTATAGAGAAGGTTATGAGTAGGAATTTTTGTATAAACGGGAAGAGGAATGATCTGGCCGTAAAAATGGAACTTCCATGCCAGATAAACGAGTGCAAGGAAAGAAAACGAGGCAACGAAGGCAACAAATCCCGACCAGGATTTGCGCCCTCGACTGTGCAACAAATCGCAAATCACCACTACAGCGACGAAGATTGCAGCATCGGGTCGTGCCAGCGCGGCCAGTAAGAAAACGAGCCCCTTTACCAGGCACCACGCGTCTGAAACGCGATTTTGAAGCCACAGAGTCTCCAAAATGATGCCTATGGTTACCAATAAGGCAAATAACAAGGTTTCCAGGCCGCCCACAGTCCATAGCACGAGCGGAGCACTTGTTCCGACGAGAAGCCCCGCGCTGGTCGCGGCGAAGATGGACCTGTGTCTGCGCCAGGTGAAGTACTCCACAACCCCCACCAGCGCTATGCCGCACAGGATGGAGAAGATTCTGACGTAGAACAGGTCTCCCAGGCCCAACCGAAAAAGCAACATCTCAACGATAATGAGGAGGAAGTTCGTGTACCCTTCCGCGTGTTCACCCGGGTTGAAAACCGGGCCGTAACCGTTCGCCCAATTCTCGGCATACCTCAGAGAGATGTAAGCATCGTCGATAGTGAAAGAGAAAACGTACATCACCATAACGACGAACAGAACGACTGGAACGATAAGCCAGCAAGCCTCTATACCTTTCAGTTCCTCTTGGCCGCGGAAAACCGGATGGGTGCCCTGTTGCGGGAAATCTGGTTTATTCATCTTTTCTCATCGCGGGATTGTGCCTTCATTACCGAGTGTTCGGTAAATGAACGATCACCGTCAACTCCAAGATCAAGCTTCTGGGCCGGATAGGCTAGGTTTGTTCCTTTGCGGTCCGGACATGGGCCAGAAAAGCCGTAACAAGCGGAGACATCTGACGATTTTTCCTCTGAATCAAGTATAGCGGTCGCAAGAAGGAAATGCCTTCTATTTCCACCGCTATCAGGGATCCCTGTTGAAGGTCTTCGGCCACTGCCTCACGGGAAAGAATGGACGCCCCTATCCGACCCTTTATTCCCTGACGGACCGCTTCGGTGCTCCCCATTTCTGCAACCCCCATTAGGCGGGAAGGATCGAAGCCGTGATCCTCAAGTATCCGGCTCATGGCCATGCGTGTACCTGAACCTCGCTCTCTATGAATAAAGGGTTGCTTGGGTAGTTCTTCGATGCTGATCTTGCCCTGTCTTGCCCAGGGGTGCTCGGGAACGACCGTCAAAACCGAGCTCATCGCGGAAAACCTCCTCCATGACGAGCCTTCGGTCATTCCACTTCGACCCTACCACTCCAGCCTCAAGGTTCCCTTCCAGCACATCTTCTGCGATTTGAGCCGTGTCCGCGATCCGGAGTGTTATCTGTATTGCAGGGTGGGCAGTTTTGAACGAACCGATGAGTTTGGGGAGTATGTAGGTGCCTGGTATCGTGCTTGCTCCGAGAATCAACCGCCCCGAGAGGGTTCCCTTAAATTGCCCCAGAGCCTGAATTGCTTCTTCTCGCATTTGGAGTATGTTTCGAGCATACTGGTAAAAAATCTTGCCGGCAGGGGTCGGAAGTACCTCCCGTCCGAGACGATCCACCAGCTTTTCTCCCAGAATGTCCTCGAGCGTGCGTAGGTGCTCGCTAACCGTGGGCTGAGCTAGAAGCAGAGCTTCACCGGCTTTGGTAAAACTTTTCAGTTCAACCACCTTGCAAAAGACTTCCAAGCGACGCATGTCCATAGCTTCACACCCCGATATTGCTGGAATATTAATATCCTGGTATTGGATAAAGTCAAGCTGGCCCAAGGGCTAAATCGAATCTTATCCACAACAAGAGACAGCTACAAGGAAGTTTGAATGCCGCCTGTTGAAATCATGGAAGATCTGTTTTTTATCCAGAGGGGCTATCTGAATGGGAATCATTTCGTGTATCGCTCGGGATATCCGATTCTCATTGATACAGGATATGTATCCGATTTTCAGACAACCGCGACGCTCATCAAAGGCTTGAGCGTTGACCTTTCCAAGACCCGGCTGATTGTCAACACACATTGCCACTGCGATCACATTGGCGGCAACAAGTCAATACAGCAGATGTCATCCTGCGACATTGCAATGCATAAGATCGGCAAACACTTCATTGACTCACGGGACGACTGGTCCACATGGTGGAAATACTATCATCAGGACGCGGATTTTTTTAATTGCACCAGAGCATTGGAGGACAGGGATAAATTGTCAGTCGGCCCCCATGAATTTGAAGTCATCTATACACCGGGCCATTCCTCGGATGGGATGGTTTTATACAACCCAAAGGAAAAAGTCCTCATATCCTCGGACACTCTATGGGAGAACGACGTGGCAGTTATGACCATACGCGTGGAAGGGAGCAGTACATGTTTTTCTATGCTGGAATCTCTTGAAAAGCTTGAAGATCTGGATGTGAAGACAGTCTATCCCGGCCACGGCCGACCTTTCAGCAACATGTCGGATGCCATTTCAAAAGCTAAGCGAAGGCTGACCGCGTATATAGCCAATCCAAAGCGCATCGGGAACGATCTTATCAAGAAGATTATCATTTACACGCTCATGATGAGAAAACAAGTGAATGAAGGCTCATTCTTTGAAGACCTGATGAAAACGCACTGGTTCAGAGAGACTGCGGAACTCTATTTCGAAGGAGATTATCGTAATAAATATGATGACATAATGAAGGGCTTCCTCCAGCGCGGCATTGTCAAAAGCAAAGAAGGGCGCTTGTATACGACAGTTAAACCGTGACACAAGGTCTGTAAAACAAGACCGCAAGGGGTCGTGAGTGGTCCGTTTTGAAGATGCCAGGCGAAGTGTCATTGCGAGGAGCGAAGCGACGAAGCAATCCTTGGTTTCTGAATCGTGTATCGGAGCAGATTGCTTCGCTGCGCTCGCAATGACATGTTTGGCTAAACCCCTTCCCCGTAACTCAATGGTTTCACTGGTCCCCGTCATTTGACTCGGGACCAGAGTTGATCCTTTCCCTCCTTCACAGGCGTGCGGGTGACCATGAATTCTCCTTTTATTCCATAAACATAGTACCCAACCTGCGATCCATTTTTAAAGGTGATAGACATCTCGTGGTTGTCGAATGTCCAAAGACCATCCGATCCGGTGGGGTGTTCCTTGTTGAAGAACCTGCACGTCCCGTCCTTCCTGAGGGCCATGAGAGTTCTGTACGATGAATTTACGTTAGCCTTACCTGTCTCTTCAAGGGGATGCACTTCAGGGAGCACCTCCCAGGTCCCTATCAAACTTTGCACATCTATTACGGGCTGAAAAATCTGTTCGGGGGCAATCCCTCCCGCTCCGGCTGCCGGAATCGCGTGCCAGGCTAGCATCAGAATTGTAAAAAGGAGACCTGACCAAATTTTCATTCATCCTCCAATGTTATATCGGCGACATCCACCTGCAATCATTGGGCGGCCTATGGAAATCTCTTGTCACAAGTGCGAACTATCGGCTTTTTACAAACGATTTTCATCGGCCTGCGGAGCGAGTTCCTTTCTAAATGCATTAATACCTTAGACCACGCATTAACGTCCAGGGGTACTTTGCCCACCGAGGGCTCATACCGCGGCAAGGGCTCGAAGAGTTGCCGGCTTATTTATCTGTAAGATATATACCCGGTTTATCAATAACTTGAAGTTTTAAACTCAGTAGTTGTATCTCTAGTAAGGGATAACACCGCAACATCAAATATTTTACTTGACACGTATTCTGGCCCATGATACCTCCCGCCACCAGGAACAGAACGGGAAGCCGGGCTCATGCGCTTCCTGAGTCGGCGCATTCGTACGGTTCGCGGAACTGTCGGAATAAAAGGAGGGTATGATGGTCAAGAAAATTTTGAGTGTCTTCATCTGTATAATGATGCTTGGTGTGGCATCCCTAGCCTTTGCTGGCGGGCCGGTCGCAGGCTGTGCTCCTCCTCCCTGCGGTCCTTATCCGTATGCAGCAAAACCTTACGGACCTCCCGGACCTTCTTCGGCATACTGGGGAGATGCTCCGTTCCCGGGATTGTGCGGCGGAGTGGTCGCCCTGCCCTTTCTGGTAGTAGGAAGCCTTCTGGGCGGCAATACGGCTGGACCCTACGGCCCCCCACCCGGCCCCGGTTACAATTGCGCTCCACCACCTTGCCCTCCTAGGACGTATTGCCCGCCGCCAGCCGCGGGATGCGGTCCGGCTTATGGAGCGGGCGGCAGCATCTTTGGAGGACTTCCCTGCCTGGAGTTATGCTCGAGCATTCTTGGCAGCATAGGCGGAGGAGCAGGATTTCTGTATTAGGCTCAGTCCAGGCCGGCGCTTCAGGGACCGGTCGCCTTGTATGTCAGGTCGACTAAAGAGATCAATCCTCAGCAATAAATAACCTAATATTTCAACCTTCCAATCCTATGGGGACTACGGTCCCCATTTTTTTTGGAAACGACCTGTGTGACAATGGCTTTACGCTGGACGCGGGTCCGGCACATCCTTAATATAGGAGCGGTAAGGTCTTTTCCACGAGCATCAGAATGGCTGTTTCACCCAATGAATCTTCCGAGCGCCTCCAGACTCTGGAGGGGGTCCTGGATCGTCTCGTGTTCGCGGCTGAAGAAAGCGACTTCATAGTCGGCAGACTAGTCGTGCGCGGACGACGAGATCCTGTAACGGTGGTGGGGTCGCTCCCCCGCCCTCACCCCGGCGAAACGCTCGTGCTTCAGGGACAATGGGAGTTCGATAAGAAATTCGGCGAGCAGTTCCGATTCCAGAGCGCTCAGTCGCGAGCTCCTTCCACAGTTAGGGGCATTGAAAAATATCTTTCATCGAGCCTTGTCAAGGGAATCGGGCCGAAGATGGCCCGGAGGATAACTACGGTCTTCGGTGAAAGAACCCTTGACGTGATTGAGAAGCATCCCAAAGAGCTTCGACAGGTACCCGGGATTGGGCCGATGAGAGCCGAAAAAATTTCCGATGCTTTCCAGGAACAGAAAAGCATCCGAGACGTAATGCTTTTCTTGCAAACTCACGGCGTATCACCTGCCTATGCTTTCAAAATCTTCAAGAAATACGGCAAAACGGCCATTCAAGTAGTATCCAACAATCCTTACTGCCTCGCCACTGCCATCCGGGGAATAGGCTTCAAATCAGCGGATAGGATCGCCGGCAGCCTCGGGATAGACATGCGGTCCCCGCTGAGGGCGCGGGCGGGTATTTTATACGTGCTCGATGTGGTTCAATCCGAGGGCCATGTCTATTATCCACGACTCGTCCTGCTGGAAAAGGCTAGAGAACTGCTGGGCATAGACGTTCAAATGTTGGGGAAAGCCCTGGAAGACCTCGCGCAGAGCAGGGAAGTCGTTATCGAGGAGGATCGCGTATATCCATCCCTGATGGCCACTATGGAAAACTCTGTGGCATTGAAGCTGAGAAACCTGATCTCAGCGCCGCGATTTCTCCCGGGAATCAAGATCAAGGCGGCGATCGATTGGATCGAGACGCGCACCGGGATGAAATTGTCGGAAGCTCGAGCGCGAAGCCGTGGCATCGGTGATGGACCACAAGGTGCTCGTGATCACAGGAGGCCCCGGCACCGGCAAGACTACGCTCTTGCGATCCCTCATTGAGATCCTCGAAGCCAAAAAGCTGCGGGTCTTGCTTACCGCGCCCACAGGTCGGGCGGCCAAAAGGCTTTCCGAAGCGACTGGGAGGGCGGCCAAGACTGTCCATAGACTATTGGAGTATTCTCCGGCCGAAGGAGGTTTTCAACGGGGAATCGGCAGGCCGCTGGAAGCTGAGGTTATAGTGGTGGACGAGGTTTCTGATGGTGGACATATCCCTGATGCACTACTTGCTGTCCGCCATAAATTCTCAGAGCACACTCCTGCTCGTGGGGGACGCTGACCAGTTGCCCTCTGTGGGGCCGGGAAATGTGCTTGGAGATGTCATAAAATCGGGAAAAATCCCTGTCGTGCGCCTTCAGACCGTATTCAGACAGGCCAACGCCAGCTTAATCGTCACCAACGCCCATCTGGTGAACCAGGGGGAGATGCCTATAAAAGATTCAGAAACCATGGCCAGATCCGACTTCTACTTCATCGAAAAGGAAGATCCTGTGGAATCCCTGCGTCTCATAAAAGAAATGGTCAGCCGAAGGATTCCGGAGAGATTCGGCTTCGACCCGATCCAGGATCTGCAGGTCTTGAGCCCGATGCACAAGGGAACTGTCGGGACAGAGAACCTTAACCGGGAGTTGAGAGACATATTGAATCCTGACGGTCGGCCGATAAGGGGGGACAGATTTCGTGTCGGCGATCGCGTTATGCAGACGAGAAACAACTATGACAAAGAAGTTTTCAATGGTGATGTCGGCAGAATCGCCTCCTTTAATTCGGAATTGGATGAAGCTGTTGTCGAATTTGAGGGCCGTGCAGTGCAATACCATGTTTCCGAGATGGATGAGATGATACTCGCCTACGCTGTGACGATTCACAAGGCCCAGGGAAGCGAGTACGTAGCAGTCATCGTTCCCTTAAGCACCCAACATTATGTGCTCTTACGGCGGAACTTACTCTATACGGCTATGACAAGAGGCAAAGAACTGGTAGTGTTACTTGGAAGCCGCAAGGCCTTACAGATGGCCGTGGAGAATCGGATCGTGGAGCCGCGTTACACTGACTTGGCTAGAAAGATTTAAGCGACGGCCCGCTACACCGGCCCTTAACGGTTCAGATAACTCTTTCGGTCGGCGATGGCTTTCTTATAGAGTCTCACATACTCCATGGCCGAGCGCTTCCAGGAAAAATCTCGCTTCATTCCTCGCATCATTAATCTTTTCCAGACTTCGGGTTCTTTTGTATACAGGCCCAAAGCCTTCAAGAGCGTTTCTCCAAGGGCTGAAGGTTCGGCGTCCTTAAATTTGAAACCAGTACCCGAATCCTGTTCACGGCTGAATTCTTCGACGGTGTCGGTCAAGCCGCCGGTGGCTCTCACAACGGGGACCGTGCCGTACTTCAAGGCATATAGTTGGTTGAGTCCACAGGGCTCATACCTCGACGGGACCAGCAGAACGTCCGCGCCCGCGAATATCTTGTGTGCCAACCCGTAGTCATAGCTGAGGAAAACACCCGTTTTGTCGGGATAACGTTCGGCGAAATCCCCGAAGGACTGATGGTACTTCGTCTCGCCGGTACCCAGGAGAACTAGTTGCAGGTCGTGCTCCATTAGCGACTGCATTGCCCCGCCCAGGATGTCTATCCCCTTCTGGTTCGAAAGGCGGCTCACCATGCCGATTACGGGGACATCCGGCCGAACGGGCAAATGAGAGATTCTCTGCAGATCGGCTTTACAAATCGCCTTTCCGGAAAAATTCTCTGAGCTGAAATTCGCTGCAACCAGAGCATCGGTTTCCGGATTCCAGGTCTTGTAATCTACACCGTTCAGTATCCCGGTAAGACGAGGTCCCTTCTCCTGAAGTATTCCTTCCAGGCCGAAACCAAACTCTGGCGTGAGGATTTCGTCACGATATCCCGATGATACCGTATTCACTTCATCGGCGAATACAATGCCGCTTTTTAGGAAGTTAAGTTTGCCATGAAATTCCATGTGCTTGGGTGTAAAGAACTCCCATCCCACTCCCACCAAGGGCATGTCGAGATGCCAGAAGATTCCTTGATACCCGAGATTGTGAATAGTCATAACCGACGCACTGGCTTCAAGGAGCGGCTCTCCCGCGTAGAGCGTTCTAAGATACACAGGCGCCAGTGAGGCCTGCCAGTCATGTGAATGGAAGACGTCATAGTGAGTTGATGCGGCAAGGCTTATTTCGATTGCGGACCTGCACAGGAACACGAATCTTTCCGCGTTATCTTCGTAGTCTGCTTCGGGCGTACCTGTACAGATATTCTCTGTCAAAGTATTCGTCAGATTTCACAAAAAGGTAGCGCGCTCCCCTTTCGTCTTTAAATTCCCACAAAGCGGCAGGAACCGTCCGCGCGTTTAGATCCACGTTGATCTTTAGACCTGTTTCTTTTAAACCGTGCCGGTCGCAATCAATTCCGCGGTACTTGGGCATAAAGACATCCACCTCAATGCCCAACTCGGCCAGTTCTCCAGGCAGTGCCGATAAGACTTCCCCCAAACCACCAGTTTGGGCGAAAGGCGTCGCTTCCGGCGTAATCATCAAGACCCGCACTTTTTAGATCCTCCGCGATCGTTCCACGTCATTTGCAAGGTTGTCCAGTCCGGCTCTCTTCACGCCTTGTCTTAATGTGCTCAATCAGGCCGCCATCTTGCAGAAGCTCTTTCATAAAAGGAGGAACGGGCCTCACCTCAAAGCTCTCTCCCGTGGAGACGTTTCGAATAATTCCGCCGTCCGCGTCTACTTCCAGCCTGTCACCTTCCCTCGTACCCTCCACCGCGGTGGAAGATTCCAAGATAAGAAGCCCCATGTTGAATGAGTTGCGGAAAAAGATTCGGGCAAAACTCTTGGCTATCACACAGGCTACCCCCGCGGCTTTTATCGCCACCGGAGCATGTTTCTCTCGAAGACCCGCACCCGAAGTTCTTTCCCGCAATAATGATATCTCCTTGCCCCACTTTGGATGGAAACTCTGGATCTGCGTCTTCCATAACGTGCTCGGCCAGCTTTACGGGATCTGTAAGACTGAGATAGCGAGCGGGAATGATTTCATCGGTGTTGATATCGTCGCCGAATTTCCATGCCCTGCCCATGAAGGTCATAGCTCTCTCCTTGTTCCGTCGAAGTTCCCCGGTAGTTCCGATCAAGCTGACAAACGCTCCAACTGAAAATCACGAGGGGAATGCATTTCAGTCCGGACGGTAATGGCTCCAAAACACTTTTTGACATTATTGATTTCTCATTGCAAGGGGTCCTTCCCGATGAGGCAGAAGAAAAACAGGGAAATTTGCTTTTTTCCGGGACTCAAGCTTGAGCGTAAAGGTGAGCTTCCCTTAACATCTTTGCGCCCGCATAGAAATTCCGGTTAATATAGGGAGAATAAATAATGATCTGCCATGAGGTGTTGAGGTGTGGTTAACTAACATTGATTTATCGTTTTTCAAACCAGGGGTGCGTCCCCAGGTGATTCATGGGATGACCCTGGGCGATTTGCTGCGAGTTCTGCGAGAAATGACTTTCGGGTGGACACTAAATGCGCTGAGCGTCTATTTTACCTGTTGATCGTAGGCGTGCTCAATTCTATTTACGGCACATGCGAGACCATCTTCAACGCGCGCCAAATTCGAGGTGTCGAGATTGCCCCCCCTCCTTTATTCATTCTTGGCCATTGGCGCAGCGGAACAACTCACCTACACAATCTTCTAAGCTTGGACGAGAATTTTACAGCCCCCACAGCTTTTCAGGGTCTTTTTCCACATCACTTCCTTTTCACTGGAATCGGAGCGACCTTTTTCAACTGGGTCGCCCCAGACAAACGGCCCATGGACAATATGCCCTTTTCTGCTCACACTCCACACGAAGATGAATTTGCCCTCGCTGCTCACTCAACGGTGTCACCCTATATGAAGTTCTTGTTTCCGGTTACGGGGGACCCAGGCTACTCCGAGATTGACCCCAAGCTTCTTTCGGAAGAAGCGCTCGAGAAATGGAAAAAATCCCTCATTCTGTTCGTGAAAAAGTTGATGCTCGCGAACCGTGGCAGAGTCGTGTTGAAGTCGCCGCCGAATCTTGGTCGAATTAGTACGCTGCTGGAGATATTTCCACAGGCTCAGTTCGTTCACATCGTGAGGGATCCCGTACCGAGTCTATCCGTCTACCCGTAAGCTCTGGACTGACGGTTTGGGCCCAGCTCACCTCCAGATTCCCGAACCCGAATTAGTGGATGAGCTTATAATGTCCTGGTACGTTGAACTGTTCTCACTCTTTGAAAGGGACAGGGAACTTATTCCCGCTGGCTCGCTCTATGAAATGAAGTTCGAAGATTTGGAAGCCGAACCGATCAAAACTCTACGAGGAATGTACGAAGGGCTTGGGCTGCCTGGTTTTGAATATTTTGAAGAGCGCCTTAAAGTTTATATGAGGTCGATAGACGGTTACGAAAAGAATACTTACCATGTGACCGAGGCAGACCGCGAAAAGGTGAGGCGTACGTGGGGTAAAAACTTTGAGCGGTACGGTTATCCGATTTGAAGGGAACAGGACTGCCGGAAATGAGGGGCGCACGCAAGCGGATGTAGCCGCGTTGGGAGCCTTTTGCGCGCGGGCCGGTGAGCGCGTGTAGAAAGGTGCTAGAAGAATTCCCTATAGACAAAACTTCTAAACTAACTTATAAATAATATTTAAGTCAAGCGTAATATGCCTTGAGGGCTGAGGCGGGCTCCCTAATCTGGCTCGTCTCGAGCCGAATCCTGGCGTATCGTGGACGGGCTGATCATTTTAGGTGTCAGCCGGTAAATTTGTGACCGGCTTTTGGGATTATGGACCCATTGAGTTGCTAAACGGAGGGATTATGCAAATCGGAGACGTCATACACTTGGATGGCCTGCGGGCTGAATACAGCCTTTTCGGCCGCGACCGCTTTTCTACCTGTACGCTGCCCGACGGAGACTATGTGGTTCTAGGTTTCGAGGAGAATTATGTCAACCTTGCCTGGAGCGATGCGAGCGGCTACCCGTCTCGAAAGCACCGATACCGTATAGAGAAAGGCGCTTTTGGCTGTTCGGTCGCTGTATGACCGAACCCGCCGGGGCGGGCACCTCGCTTTCAGGGATTTTCCTCCGCTCCTTACTCTTCCCATCAATTGTGACACGACTCGCTCTTCTCTGAAAGCAGAACTAAGTCCGCACGCGAACGTTGACGTTGGAGCCGGGCCGGTGAGCGTGTGTTGATCTCATTTGCTTTCCAATTTCCAACTCTGAATGCCTTCTGACAGAAGAGGATTCATGGGGATCACCGACGAACATGTCAAACCCATTGTGTGGCGATTTTCCAGATTGCAGTGGGTAGCTGCAAGCGTCGTCTTCGGCTTTTTCCTCGGATTTGTCGACACCCTCTTTATCGCCTGCGTACTGGGCTATCTGGGGCTAAAGGTCCCCGCATACTTTGGCGTTCCCACAACGTTTACGGGCTATTTCTTCACAGGATGGATTCTGGGGAATCTGGCACCTTCCGAAATAGTGTGGGAGTTGCCTGCCGGAATTCTTTTGTGCGTCCTCCTCCTAATGTGGGGGCTGACGGGGTCCCAAGAACTGAGCCTCCCGTATTTATTCTTGCATTACGTCTGCATACCGGGGGTTGCCGTGGGCGTCTGTTATCTGGGGCTTCGAGTCAGCAGGAAGAGAGCGGCCAAGAAAAGTCAGCACGAACCTGCCAAAGAGAATTTTGCCGGTTAATCGGTTGCATCTCTATCAAATCCTCGTGCAACTGCTTGGACAGGAATCCTCCCCGCCTGCTATGGAACAATAGAATTGATTAATGTAAAATTGTAAATGTGTGACGAAGTAATCGGGAGGTAACCCATGGCAAGCGATCAGCGCCTTTGTGACGGGTGCACCGGCGGGTGCACCGAAAGGCACACGGATGAGAAGATCGCGGAGGAAGTGAACGCCGGGCCTTACGTGCTTTTCTGCGCAGTGCTCATCTTAGTGCTTAGCGCGCTTATAAAGTGGTTTTTTTAGGCTTGTGGAACCGCGAACACTGCACGTGACCTCGCCCGCGGGCGAGCCACGATTATTCATCTTCCTCGGACTTGAGGACGGCCAGAAACGCTGACTGTGGAATAGACACATTTCCGACCTGCTTCATCCTCTTTTTACCCTCTTTCTGTTTTTCGAGCAGTTTCTTCTTGCGCGTGATATCCCCGCCGTAGCATTTGGCCGTAACGTCTTTCCTCAGAGCCGAGACTGTTTCTCTGGAGATGATCTTGCCGCCGATTGCCCCTTGAATGGCCACTTTGAACAACTGTCTGGGAATCTCCTTTTTCAGGCGTTCGCAGGAGCGCCGAGCTCGCTGCTGAGCGCGCTCTTTGTGGACGAGCATGGAGAGTGCATCCACCTTTTCCCCTGCAACCAGTATGTCCACCTTGGCCAACTCGGTTGGTCGGTACTCCAGAAACTCGTAGTCAAAGGAAGCGTATCCCCGTGAGACAGATTTGAGCTTGTCGTAGAAATCAAAAAGTACCTCGGCCAGAGGCAAATCGAAAGTGAGTTCCACGCGATTCGAGCCGAGATAATGCATGCCTTTCTGGACCCCGCGTCGGTCGATGCACAGGCTGATAACGTTGCCGAGGTACTGTTCGGGAAGGATCACAGAGGCCCTGATAAAAGGCTCTTTGGCCTGGTCGATTGAGACCGGATCCGGATATTTGGCAGGATTGTCGATGATCGTTTCCGTCCCGTCCTTGAGTACAAGCAAGTACTGGACCGACGGCGCTGTAAGGATCATTGAAACGTTAAATTCCCTTTCCAGCCTTTCTTGCACAATTTCAAGGTGCAGTAAACCCAGGAACCCGCATCTGAAGCCATGTCCCAGACTGTGGAATGGTCTTTCTCAAATGTGAGGGATGCGTCATTTAGAGTCAGTTTTTCCAGGGAAGCGGCTAATTCCTCGTAATCGTCTGAGGATATTGGATACAAAGAAGAGAAGACCACCGGTTTGACAACCTTGAATCCCTTCAGCGGTTCGAGACAGGGTCGATTGTCAATCGTGACCGTGTCACCAATTCTCGTATCACTCACGGTCTTGATACCGGCAATCATATAACCGACCTCACCGGCACGGAGCACTTTGCGGGGCGTCCGGTCGATCAAGAAAACACCCGTCTCTTCGACCCTATAAGTGGCCCCGTTGGACCAGAATCGAATGACGTCTCCCGGCTTGACCTCACCGTCAAAGAGTCTCAGGTGGACGATGGTCCCGCGATAGGGGTCCCAGTGAGAGTCAAATATCAACGCTTTCAATGGCGCACGGGGATCACCTTTGGGGGGAGGAATTCTGTGAACCACTGCTTCGAGAACCTGTTCGATCCCTATCCCTTCCTTGGCTGAAATTGCCACCGCGATGTCGGCATCAAGGCCAAGGTCCTTCTCGATCTGAATCTTAACGCGCTCGACATCCGCGGAGGGAAGATCGATCTTGTTAATGACCGGTATTATCTCCAGCTCCTGTTCAAGGGCCATATAGAAGTTCGCCAGCGTCTGAGCCTGAATGCCTTGGCAAGCGTCGATCACCAGAAGGGCCCCCTCACACGAAACCAGAGCGCGGGAAACTTCATAAGAAAAATCCGCGTGACCCGGCGTGTCGATGAGATTAAGGATATAGTCTTTTCCGTCCGCAGCCTGATAGGGAAGAGCAACTGTCTGGCTCTTGATGGTAATTCCGCGTTCCCTTTCAATATCCATTGTATCCAGCATCTGCTCACGGAATTCATGATCCCCGACCACCCCTGTCAACTGTAGTAGCCGATCCGCCAGGGTCGATTTTCCGTGATCAATGTGAGCAATGATGCAGAAGTTTCTTATATAAACCATAGAAAGGCTCCAGGCTGTTCCAATAACCTAATACATTAACAACGCCACCCACTTAAGACAAGGCAAGCCAGCAACCCCAAGGCTACGCCTGAACCAATGACCTCTGGTATGACTTAGGGCCGAAGGAACTTCGGCTCAAACGAGCGGCTCGATGCTGAGGTGCCGCTCCGAAGATCCAGGTCACTTCGACTCGCCGGCGGGCTTTGGCAAAAATGCCTTCAAGGGCAGCCGGTACACTGTTCCATCCCTGGAGAGCATGACCAGATCCTCTCCGTCGACCACCGGGCCGAATGCATCAACTTCAGGCGGGGCAAAAGATATCTTCCCCACATCCAGGAGGTTGGATCCTGCGATCATTTTCTTGAGAGAGGCCACGTAGATGAGTCCCTGAAACGGTGATTTGTTAAAGTCGATGACCATGCCGTCTTCGAGGGTCATTCCAGAAGGGTACCCTCCATTCGTATAAGAAGCAACTACTCCGCCGAGGAGATTGCCCTTTTTGAACGCCTTCTGCGGGTCAACCACGTATGTCTTCCGGGTATAGAGGTAGTTAGCCGCCAGCCATACCTTCTTCCCGTTCCAGTTGCCCGTGGAGATCGCGGTGACTCGAAGATATTCCAGGGGCAGAGTCAGCACAATTACAGCGGTTTTCGAGGCAAAAGAGGCGTTTAGGTCAACTCCCATCAATAGATGCGTCGTGCTATCCGCAAACAAGAGGACGTTCTCATCAATGGGAAAAGTGCCGACCGCAGGCGAAATATAGGATGGCACCGCAAACGACTCCTGATGCTCTCCAGGCTGAATTGGAAGTTGCTTGATCGCTTGGGCCCCGTCCTCATCGCGCACCAGGACCAGAAATTTCTTGTCACGCGTCCCCATCCCTCGAATCTCGCCAACTTCATCTTCAGGAATAATTGATGGTCCTTGGCCCCAGGACACGCGAAGCTTGGGCTGCTCGACCATCGCACGAAGCGGGATCCAATTCGCGCCAATGAGGATTGCCGCCAAAACTGCGACGGGAACTGCTACGTTTAACGCATAATTGAGCCTTCCGGAGTAAGGGTCACCGCGGGTGAAACGCACCTCGGAGTCGAATTTTCTTCTGATTCCCCCTTTGAGACGCACATACCCTACAGTAACTTCCACAGCCATGACCGCTGAAAAAAAAGACATAAGCAACGGGAAAAGATTCACTTCCCAGCCCGCCCAGATTGCGTAGACGGAATACAAAAAATACTTGCTGGTGATCGTAATTCGCGTCCCCAGTCCCATAACATTTATGATCACGCCGAACACAACCACAATCAGGTAAAGAGCTATGTAAACAGCACCCAGCACCGGGGACACCATATGATGGAAAATGGCCGCAAGGACCACCACAACCATCCCCAGTTGATCGCAAACAAGATCGGTAAAAGCCCCGGACTGTGACGCCTTGCCTGTATGGCGCGCGAAAGCCCCGTCCAACCCATCGAATATCACGTGGCCGGCCAAGAAGATGACCGCTACCATCGGCCGCCTTACAAAAAAGAGAACAACGCCCGTGAGAAGAGAGATCCCTATGTACGAGATAGTGTCCGGAACCAATCCGATACGTACGAAAGGCGGAAAGATTGCGGATATCAGTCTAGTGCGCTTGTCCCGCAACAGCAGATGAATCCAACGATCCCTACCGAAGTAGTTCAGGAAATCTGAAGGCGCCTTTGTCTTGAAGCCGCCCGTGCCGCTGTCTTCTTTGTTTCTTGTTGTTTCTGGCATACTCGGGGAATCAATAAAAAAATGGGCTGTGCCATGTTTCCCTGGCTGAAAAAAAACTTACCAGTGCCACGGCTCCTTAGTGTTCGGTGTGCCTTGCAAGACAACCGGCCGCGTGCGCCTCAACAGTCCGCATCTACCATTTTTCGGATGGAATATTAAGAACAAATTGTCCAGGCGATCCAATCTATTAAGGCTGCGATCTCTCCCTATGTTCCAAGCGCGGCACAGCACGTCGCGAAGTAGCCCGTTTGGAGATCTCGGGAAATGCCGGCCAACTGGGCGTTCCCCTGAATTACTGTCCCAATACGGGTAGTTGCTGGTTCGATCCGATTACCGTAAGTGGGAACTCTCCGTCACCCGTTGGCTTTTTGAGGACGTGTGATGAATCCGGGCAATTCAAAGTTTGGACTTGATCAGCTCGGCGTTCTTTGAGATCTCCTCCTTGTCGCCTATCACGGGTTCCCATGCAGATATGGTCAGGCCGTCCCCTTTCCATCTAGGGACAATGTGTATATGAAGGTGAGGGACTACTTGGTTCGCCGCCCTACCGTTGAGCTGCATGACGTTCAAGCCATCCGGCGCCAGACTGGCCCCAACGGCCTTGGACAGCCTGCACACAGCCGAGGCCAAGTGTCCGTATGCTTGCGGCTCAATCTCGAAAATATTCTCGAAATGTTCTTTGGGAACGATCAATAGATGGCCCTTGTTCAAGGGACTGATGTCCATGAACGCCAATATTGCATCATCCTCTAAAATCTTTGCACAAGGTATCTCGCCGGCAACAATTTTGCAGAAGATGCAGTCTTCCCTCTTAGTCATGCGCCTCCCTTTCCTTTTTTGGTGATACGTTGCTTTGAGTACCGGACCGCGGTTTTCTTGACGCGCCCCCAATACAGGGCATTCAGTCGGTCTTGTTCGGCAGCTTACCCGAATATTCCTTCAAAGAGGGCTGAAGTAATGTACCTTTCTCCTGCGCTCGGCAACACCACCACAATGGTTTTTTTCCTGAACTCTTCTCTCTGGGCCACGCGAATAGCTGCGACCACCGCAGCCCCAGACGATATTCCGCTCAAAATGCCTTCGCGTCGTGCCAGCAATCGGGCGAAGGACAAGGCCTCGTCACTGGTCACCTGCTGAACTTCGTCAATTAATCCCAGATCAAGGACATCGGGGATAAAGCCTGCGCCAATGCCCTGAATTTTATGTGGCCCCGGCATAGGTTCTTTGCCCTGCAAGGTCTGCGATATCACGGGGCTTTCGGCAGGTTCCACCGCTACGGAATGAATCTTCTTGCCTTTTTGGCCCTTGATGAACCGCGAAACGCCGGTAATGGTTCCACCTGTTCCCACTCCGCTGACGAAAACGTCTATGTCTCCATCTGTGTCTTCCCAGATCTCAGGGCCTGTCGTGAGTTCGTGGATTTTAGGATTCGCCGGATTCTTGAACTGCTGAGGCATAAAATACTTTCCGGGCGACTCTGCTAGGAGATCCTCAGCCTTTGTTACCGCACCTCTCATCCCTTTGGCGCCTTCCGTGAGAATCAGATTGGCTCCGAACATCTTCAGGACTTTACGCCTCTCAATACTCATTGTGTCCGGCATTGTGAGAGTAAGAGAATAGTCTCTGAAGGCGCACACGTATGCGAGAGAAATGCCTGTGTTCCCGCTGGTGGGCTCAATGATTTCAACGCCCTCGTGAAGAAGGCCTTTCTCTTCGGCATCCTGGATCATTGAGACCCCGATGCGATCCTTCACCGAAAATGCGGGATTACGACCTTCTATCTTGGCCAGGATGATGGCTTCGGTCGATCCGATGATCTTGTTTAGTTTTACAAGGGGCGTGCGTCCCACTGCGGCCAAATTGTCCTCGAAATATTTTTTCATTCTCCCGCCTCTTTCGCTCCTGACCATCCACGGCGCCATATTGCCTTAGTAAAATTGCGTGAACACTCTTGCGACTCCTCTTGCCCCCAATCAAAAAAGTTTCTCATATAAGATAAGTGTCGTAAAGTGAAAAAAGCTTGCAGCTGACCATGGCTTTTGTGTGGATACCGTTTGCGCGGATTAGACTGGGCAGGGAAGCGCTCGAAGCGGTCTCCGACGCTGGAGGTCATTCCTTTTTTTATTGTTCGGGCCTTTGGACTCATGTTTGTCCGGGGTGGATGAATTTTGTGCTTCAATGTACTTATAAACAACGGTAAAATACTATTGAGAATAAGGACCTGAGTTATTTCCGAGAGAGGCTTATGAGCGGGTCCAGTGCCGATCGTTTGCTAGCGTTTTCGGCAGGACTGGTCCGTGTGAATTCGAATGCTCCGACGCGGAGCGGGCCCCCGTGATCTGCAAGTGTGGTGTAGTGCTCATGGCAGGCTTTATCAAACCGATTGATTGCAACACAAGGCGAAACCTTGTCTCAGAGTTTCTCATTGGTATTTTGGTATGAAGTCGCCAGACGATCCCAGCGAAGAATTTGAAGCAGGTATCGGCCCCCCCAAAGCTGGGTCTCGCACGAAGCTTAGCGTCGAGGAGGTCCTCAAAGATCTGCATGGAGGCATGCGTACCAAGGGCTTTTCTGCAAGAGTACGGTCTCACGATGACTCAGTTTGAGTCTCTTCTGAAACAATTAATTCGGAAGGGCCTCTTTACCAAGGAAGACTTCAAGTTGTGGAAGTCACACCGTTTATCTTCGGCGCCGACCGCTCAGGATCTCGACGGCGCCGAAGCCCTGCCGGAAGTGGATAGATCTCACAATGTTGAAACGTTCGTCATCACCGAGCCCGAGAGAAACCACTCTTGGGCATTACAACTTTTTTCCACCGACAGAGAGAAAATCATGGGGGCCCAGTTTAAGGTGAATCTCCACGGGAAAAAGTATTCCTTTGTCGTTGAACAACTGCTCTTTCGTGGGTCCGTCGAGATGTTGGCAAATGTGGGACTGAGCAAGGAAGATTCCAAGCGGAAGAGACAGGAAGCGCTGGACTTTATATCCAGTCGCGGATGGGCGGCATACCTGGAGCAACGAGCTTTTGCTGCAAATTTTGACTCCGAAACACCTCAAACAGGACGCAAGGCCCGGCTGGTTCTGCTCCATTGCAGGAACCAGACGTTTCTGGCCGCACTTCACACCCCTGTGCCCGCCATTAACCTCTATGTCGGTTCCTCGCTCGAGACGATTCGCCAGCGTCTCTCTAAAAGCGTGGACACCAGTGTCCTGCAGATCTGATCCCCGGTCAGCCCAGCAGTGGGAATCACGATCGAGTGTCGGCCGCGTAGACGGTAGGATCCGGTGCGCCGGCTTCCCAAAAGCCCTTCTTCCGAAGTAGACAACTGTCACAATGACCGCAGGCTGTACCTGCCGGGCCAGGGTCATAGCATGAATGCGTAATGCTATAATCTATACCCAGTTTTAGGCCTTCTCGAATGATCTGACCTTTTGTCATTCTAATCAGGGGAGTATGAATTCGAATTTGCATCAGACCTTCAACTGTTTTCTTGACCGCTAGATTTGCCATCTTCTCAAAGGCCTCGATATATTCCGGCCTGCAATCGGGATAACCCGAGTAGTCCAAGGCATTCACCCCTATGAAGATGTCACCCGCGTCCAGGACTTCAGCCCATCCCAACGCAAAGGAGAGAAATATGGTATTACGGGCCGGCACATAGGTTATTGGAATGCCCGGCATGATTTCATCCACGTTAGGGCTCTTGGGGACTTCAAGATCGGAGGTGAGCGCGGACCCACCAATCAGTCCAAACGGGAGATCCAGGATTAGATGCTCAGCCACTCCCTGTTGCTCCGCCACCTTTCGTGCAGCCTGCATTTCAATATGGTGACGTTGCTGGTAGTAGAAGCTCAGGGCGTAGCACTCAAATCCTTGTGTCCGAGCCATCGCTACACACGTGGTCGAGTCAATCCCACCGGAGAGAAGAACCACAGCTTTATGTGACTTTTTCTTGTCTTGCATACCCGGCCACATCTGAACGCCGACTGAACTGGTTACCGAGTCTTGACCTGAACTCAGGTGGAGATTGCTCCGCCTCAGGTGAAGCCGGTGCCCGCAGTACAAGCGTAGCAATGATCTGAGATCGCAATGGGCGCGCCTGGCGGTGGCGGCGCATTCAATTCAGAAATGTGGATCTTATGGTTAGTCGCATAGATATCCTGCGCCTGGTTGAAATCGCAGTCGTACAGATAACCGTCCCAAGAGACGGACAACAAGCTCCTGCACATGAGCCCTTCAACGGTACACGGATTGAAATTCGAGGCCAGCTTTTGCATGTATGTGTCTAGATTGCCGGATTCAATCAACCAGTTGCGAAACCTGCCCAGTGGCACATTTGCAAATGTATAAAAGTTGTCAAAAAAAATTCCCCATTTTCTTTGCAGGTCGAGTCGGAACTTTTTTTCCGCCTTATCCTGGGCCAGTGGAAGAAATGCGCCCGCAGGATTTGAAACCAAGCTGAGTTCAAGTTTTGATCCGGGTATGCCGTATCCGATGGAATTGAGCTTCCGCAAAACAGATAAGCTTTTGTCAAAAACTCCTTTTCCTCGCTGAGCTTCCACCTGTGAGGGATGTAACGCCGGAAACGATGCCACAATCGCCACTCCGCGGCTCTTGCAGGTGTCCATGAGAAATTCGCGCTCTCCGTCAGCCAGGCAGGTGAGGTTGGACCTAACAATAATCCGTGGAACGCAATCCGAGAATCGCTCAATCATCTCAACCAGGTTGGGATTCAATTCAGGGGCTCCGCCCGTGATGTCCACAGCCTGAAATGATGCCCGCCGGGCAAAGGCCTCGACATCTTTGACGGTCTCTAGGTCCATGATCTCGCTGCGTGTCGGCCCGGCATCCAGATGGCAGTGTTTACAAAACTGGTTACAGAGACGCCCCACATTCACTTGCAACGTGGTGGTTCGGCCGCGTCTCAGTTCCAGCCCGTGCCGCTGGATCGTGACAGCAAACGGATCTATTGTTCCCGCTGTTTTCGTTGACGCTGTCTCCGCCACAAGCTCTGCGGTCATTTCTGAACCCTTTTTGTTGACTGTCGCTTCTTCTCCGTTGTTCGCAGAACGCCGAGCTACAAGGAGATTTTTGCGACAACATTGCGCATCTGAATGCCGTGAACCAGGGAGGCCCCACCGTGTATGGCCACAGCTACGTGCAGGGCCTCAGTCATCTCGGTCAAGTTGGAGCCCTTTTCCAGGCATGCCTGCGCGTATGCATCGATGCAGTAGGGACACTGAATTGTGTGTGCCACTGCCAAGGCTATAAGAGCCTTTTCCCTTTCAGTTAGTTCACCTTCTTCAAAGACAGTGGCATAGTAGTCAAAGAACTTCTTTGCCAGTTCGGGTGCATCCTGAGCTATTTCATTAAATTTTGGCAGATCTTTGGGATCGTAATACGATTCCATCAGCGCGCTCCTTTTCTCATTACAAGAAACCGAAATACCGCGGCAAAACCGCGCCTAGACCAGCAATGATACGGGATCTCACATTCCGCGGACAATTGAATGGTCGTTATTTCAAGTCCCGAATCATCTCTTCCACTTCTTCACGGCCTTCCGCGTAGCAATTTTCCTCGTCGGGATTCAGATCTCTAAGAAGTCGAAGAAACTCACCCGCATGGACCATTTCTTCTTGAGCAATGTCATACAGAACTTTTTTCGCCAATTCATGGTCGGTAGATTCCGCAAGTTGCTCGTAGATCTGGACCGCCTCATATTCCGCTGCTATCATGAACCGGACAGCACGGACTAGTTCCGAATGAGTAACCTTGCGGCCGTGGGCCAAGCCGGAAAAGGCGTTTGAAAATTCGGGCATGAAGTACCTCCTCATATCAGGAATGAGCAACTCGGGTATCAGTTTTGCCAGAAGACCGGGATGTTCACGACGCCACCAGACGCTTCGCAATTAAAGTCCGAAAGCTCTTGCGGCCCTAAGTCCGTCGGAAATAGGAGCCGGGCGGCTGCTGTCCAATCACAAATTCTATTATAAGAGCCCCAAAATTCCGCCGCAAGGCCAGGCAAAAACCTCATCCGAAATGTCGCAACATCTTTTTGACCCAGGGCAGTTTGTTTCCGTACGGGGCATATCGCAATTTTAGATCAAGCAGAAACGAACGGTAAAGTACACTTTTTTTGTTGGAAAAAATATCGAAGCTTGCTTGACCGTGATACTTGCCGATCCCGCTGTCCCCAACGCCGCCGAACGGTAAAGTGTTGGTGGACAGGTGAACTATGGTATCATTGATTGTGCAGCCTCCGGCAGAGGTTTCCCTCAAAACCTGTTCCTGCGTCCTTTTGTTGGTCGAGAAAAAATAGAAAGAAAGAGGCTTAGGCTGCCGGTTTATCGTGGAGACAGCGTCAGCCAAATTCTCATATTCGATGACCGGAAGCACGGGTCCGAATATCTCTTCCTGCATAATTTTGTGGTCCCAGGACACGTTATCTATGACTGTCGGAGCAATATACCTGTCCACCGAACTCGTTTTCCCTCCGATGATAATGTCGCCTTCCCCCAGCAATCCGGAAAGTCTCTCAAAGTGCTTGCCATTAACAATTCTGGCATAATCCGGGCTTTCATGGGGATCTTCACCATAAAATTCTCCTATGTAGCCTCTAATACGCTCCAGGATTTCTTTTTTTCTGCTTGTGTGCACCATCAGATAATCCGGAGCGACACACGTCTGGCCGGCATTGAAGAATTTTCCCCAGGTGATCCTTCGCGCGGCATAGTCCAAGTGAACTTCTCGGTCCACAAGGCAAGGGCTTTTGCCTCCTAATTCCAGGGTGACGGGTGTGAGCTTTCTCGCCGCAGCTTCGGCAACTATCCTACCGACTGACGTTCCTCCGGTGAAAAAAATGTGGTCGAACCGGTCTTCGAGCAGGG
Source organism: uncultured delta proteobacterium (assembly GCA_963828085.1). Lineage (GTDB taxonomy): Bacteria > Desulfobacterota > Desulfomonilia > Desulfomonilales > Desulfomonilaceae > CAWBBA01. The sequence continues at coordinate 49,891 of CAWHDO010000008.1, read as the reverse complement.
TCTTCACGGCTTCGGCCCCGCCTTGAACAACAGCTATCAGGCCGGGGTCGAACTTTTCCTTTATGATTCGTGCAATAAGGTCAGAAGTGTGCGGTGCCAATCGAGAAGGCTTCAATATGGAACAATTACCGGCCGCCAGAGCCCCTACCAGGGGACACAGGATAAGCTGAATCGGATAGTTCCACGTACCGATGATCAGGGCCACTCCTAGAGGCTCCGAATAGATGTAACTCTTTGCCGGAAAATGAACCAAGGGCGTCATTACCCTTTTCGGTCTGGCCCATGATTTCAAATGTCGGATAGCATAGTCAATTTCACTGATGAGCATTGCTATCTCGCCAACATAAGCCTCAAATCTTGGCTTGTTCATGTCAAGTTTTAAGGCTTCGCAAATTGCATCCTCTTGATCATCAACGGTTTTTCGCAAGAGTTCCAATTGCGCAATTCTGAACGAAAGATCTTTTGTTTTCCCCGTGTTGAAGAAAGCTCGTTGAGCGCTGACAATACCGGCTAAGTCTGCCTGGTCCATGAAAATTCCTTTCAAGCTTCCCGTGTAGGGGCAACCCTCACGTGGACGAAGATAAGGCTTTTGTTAGGGACTGATTAGTACGTCCTCAACATGTAATCCAGGTCACTTTCCTTATCGAGCGGGCTTCGCAAGAGCTTCTGGTAGTCGGAATATCTGTTTTCCTGGCTCCACCTCCAGAACGTGTAGGGGTTCGGCGCCACGCGATAGTAGGAAGGTGGCAACGGAATCGGGCCTTGCGGGACAACATAGGGATTATAATAGGCAGGCGGCGGAGTTACTTTGCGGATAGTAATAGCCTGGCCCATAGTACTGGGCTGAAGAATATAACGGAATTGAGGCCGCAAACAGCGTGCTCAAAAAGAGTATAATAGCGAACTTTCCGATCATGTTATTGCTCCCGACATCTCCGAGGTCCAAGCCGTGCAGAGACCCTTTTAGACAGGCTATGGTCCACAATAATGTCAATATGTGCGTATCATATAATCCAGGTCGCTCTCAGGATTCAGCTTGCTTCTTGTTGCTACGTCAAGGTCCCGAAACTTGTTGTCAACCTGCCATTTCCACAGGGTCGGCTTATCCGGCCCCACGCAATAGTAGCACTCGGAAATAGGCATTTGCGGTTCCATACGGGGGAGCGATCCCCCTACTGCCGGGGCGGATTTTCCCCCGGCCGATTGAGCGGAGCCGACTGTGGAAATCAACATGAGTGAGAGAGCGACGAGCACTACTACAGGAAGCTCTTTTCCCTTCATGTGTCTATCTCCGGCATCACTTTAAGCTTCTCAAAGGATGCGGCTTGACACTGGTGCGAGAGGGGGGACTCGAACCCCCATGGGTTGCCCCGCCGGATCCTAAGTCCGGTGCGTCTGCCAAATTCCGCCACTCTCGCTGTACATCGCTCTATTGAACCGGCTTCGGCCCAGCTTTCTCTATCATACTTTCGACTCCTCATGTCAAGCTGTCTTAAGCTGAGCAGCCTTGGGCAAACGACCACCTCACCGGACTCTATAATTAAGATGCGGCAACGGCCAAATGCGATTCATTCAGAGCCGTTGGGGATAACTCGTCTCCAAGCCATCTTGGAGCACGGCATGTGCCGTGGCGACCTAAGATCTCGATATTCCCCCAGTTTAGCGAAAGGGCACGAGGAATGGGCTGAACCAGGAGCCTGACATACTAAGTACGGCGTTTCATAAGTGAGATGCCACTTTGGCAGTAGCGCCGGCATCTTGCCGGTTAGCCGAAAACGCAATTAACCTGACCGGCAAGATGCCGGCGCTACTGAGTATTGCATCAGCGAGTCGGGGAAAGTACTAGTCCTCTCGGAGGGCCACCGGCGGGAATGTGCAAGCGTATTTATGAAATACAGTACGAGGTTCTTTCCTCGTGCGGCGAATTCGGGAAAGTCCGGCGGAACGCGGGATTACGAACCAGCCTCCTAGTGCGATATTGTAGCGTGTTTCTGTTTAGCTGTGTTGTCTGAACCTGGCGGTCTGCGCCTGTTGCTTCGGCCTGCTGTCGTAGAGAGCGTCTTTCCATCGGTCTCAATCGTCACCGCTCCGTCTCTGCCCGTCCAGAAGATCTCGACGCCGGCTGCTTCAAGCCTTTCCAGCACACTACGATTGGGCAACCCCCCGGACGGCGGACATTCAGCGGGGATAACTGCTATCTTCGGCTGGATCGCTTCGAGGAAACGTCTCGTATACCGTTCTTACCGCCGTGATGACCTACCTTCAGGACGGTTGTCGTCAAAGGAACCCCCGCGTTCAGAAGCTCGTCTTCTCCTTCACGTTCGAGATCTCCGGTAAAGAGGAAGGACACCGTGCCGTAATCCACTCGACAAACCACTGAAGCATTATTTTCGTCCCGCTGCGCATTATTCCGGGTAATTGCCGAGTAAGAACGATTCAGAAATGTTAGCCTGGCAGCGCCCAACCGGATAGGCTCACGCGTTCTGTCGGCTGGGAGAATTGCAGCTCCTTTGGACCGGCCCATCGTAAAGATTTTTTCAAGGTGAGGATACTCGCCTTCGATTGGATTCCACCTCACACATCCCGCTGGGACTTGAGCGATTACCGAAAGTATTCCTCCCATGTGATCCATGTGAGGATGGGTGATCAGAATACCGTCCAGTGACCGGGCCCCTGCCCAATACAAGAATGGCATTACGATGGCCTGTCCCGAATCGAAATAGTCAGTCTTGATTCCCCCGTCGATGAGCAAACCTCGGGAACCAGCTGCATAGACCATTGCGGCATCCCCTTTTCCGACATTAAGGAAAACTACTCTGAGTGCATTATGAGCGTTCGACCCCAGCCAAAGGGATAATGAGGTGACCAGTATGAGCGCGCAGGAGGAGAAGAATCGACTGCGGGACGGATTCCGCAAATACCATAAGAGAGAGAACGCGGCGCCTGTTACCAGCAAGCATTGCGCAATCCCCATGTGGCTGAGTCGGATTGTGCTGAAAGGCAAATTTGCAAAGAAAGAGGACACCTCGATTACGAGCCACGTGCATACTTCCGCGGGGGCCAAAATCCAGGCTGCGAGTCCAGGAAGGACCGTTCCCAGAACCGCCGCGACCAGGCCAAGGGAAAGGGCCACGGTCAAGATCAAGTCGGTTAAAAGGTTGGCGAACAAAGTGTAGACAGGAAACGAATGGAAGTTTTGCAAAATCAGGGGCGTCACTGCTAGAGTTGCGGCCAAAGAAGTGAAAACTACCGCGGCAAATGGTCGTATAGCCTTTTTCATTCGCCCTATCGGTTCGCTTTTCACCGCGTCGATACCTTGTTGTTCGGCATTTTGGCTTGCGGCTTGGAACAAAACTTTGGTCAAATGAGGCACAACGAATAATATTCCCGCCACAGCAGCGAACGAAAGCTGGAAGCTTGGTGTAAAAATAGAGAGGGGATAGAGAAAGAGGACAAGCAGCGCGGCCAAAGCGAGCGAGTTGAATGAGTTCCATTTCTTCCCCGACATGATGGCGCCTGCGACGACCAGACCCATGACCGTAGACCGTATAGCCGGAACACGTGCTTCCACCAACAAACAGTAGACAATCATGGCCGGCACTGATGCCAGGGCCCCCAGTTTTCTATATGGCATCCAGAGGAGAATCCGCGGCGCGATTCGAATCATGCCGCGGACCACCATCAGTGACAGCAAGGCCACGATCGCCACATGGATTCCAGAGGCCGAGAGCACGTGGATTAAACCTGAATCGGTGAAGCTTTTGTACAGGCCGGGATCCACTTCTCCGAGATCTCCCAAAATAATGGCTTTGAGAAACCCGCGTATTTGCGCGACAGAATCGTTTCTTAGGAACCGACCTAAATAAGCTTCGAGGAAACGCCCCGAATACTTTTCCAGGAATCGATCCATTGCCTCTCGAAATTGGAACAGGATCGCAGCGGGGTGAAATTTCGAGCCTTTGTGCAACAAAAGAACCGAATCTTGGCCCTGCGTTGCAACGAGCCACTGGATCCCATTGCTCTTGCAGTCGATTTCCCAGTCATATTCACCGGGGTTTCCCCTATTAATAGGTTTTCTGATTCGGGAACGAAACGCTATACGATCACCTGCGCATAGCGAAATAGTGTTCTCTCTGAGAAACAGTCTGCCGTCACCCGGCAAGGGGGCGCCAGCAGTGACGTCAAAACTCGATCCCACGATAAGCACGCGGAATCCCTGGCCAGAAGCCCACATTTTTGAAACAGTGGCATGTACCACATGTTTGGCGGCGGACGGCGCATAATCCCGTCCGCGCCAGAGTTGATTCGTCGCAATGTGAAATCCCAACAAGAAGAATAGGAACGCCGTGGAGAGCCAAAGAAACAGCTTTTTGCCCCGCCTCAAAGCCAGGAGCAAGAGGCCGAGAACCGGGATCAGAGCAGGCTTCGACCAAGAGGCTATGTCAGCGCCATCCACCCCTCTTGCAAGGTATATTCCCACACAAAGGAAGACCAGAGCGAATACAGTGGGAAAACGTTCCAACTTTTGTAGAAAAACCTTCATGATAAATGGTTGCGTCTTCCGGCAATAAACTCTTGATCATCCGCGCGTGGAGTGATAATCGAAAGTTAGAGTCCCGCTGTCTCAATGCTTAGCCACAAAGGGGTCGAAACTCCCCCAAATCGGAATGGTGGTTCTTGAAGGGCAACAGGAATGAATTTCACATAGACCCTGTCGGGTGGCAAGATTAAAGTCGCAGGGCCGACCAGGATCTGACGGATTTATTGGACTTATGGAATCCTTCGGACAATACCTCAAAAATCTCCGAGAGGAAGCTGGCAAGAGCCTCGAAGAGATCGCCGAGAACACCAAGATTGCTATGACAAATCTGGAGTTTCTCGAACAGGACCGCTATGACCTTCTGCCGCCTCGAGTATTTGTGAAGGGTTTCATTCGTTCCTACGTTCAGGAATTGGGCTTGAACGCTGACGAAAGCGCCGCGCGTTTTGACGAGTTCACTAAAGTAGGGGAGTTGCCGGACTATGAAGAAGAGGAACATCCGGTTTTCCATCAAACGGCTCCCGGCGGTTCTTTTGTTAACAGCTCGTGGTTTACGCTGGCCCTCACCGCAGCAGGTGTGATATCTATCACCATTATCCTGCTGACGGGCGTGAGTCGTCTCTTCTGGGGGGACACCGGCACGGAAGGGCCGCAACCGTCCGTTAGGACGGTGCAACCGTCAGGATACAGCGCGTCATCGGCCCGGGTTAATTCGGATGAATCGGCGGACAGCGCAGCGTTCACCGAGCCGGCTCGTACGCAGGAGGGGAAAAAAATTCTGGAAATCAAAGCCCTGGCTAATACGTGGCTACGAATAGAGCCTGACAGTGGCCCCGCCGAGGAGCTTGTGATGGCTCCCGGTGATATCCAGATTTTTACTGCTAAGACAGGTTTTCATCTGCAGACCGGTAACGCGGGTGGCATACGGCTCCGATTTGAGGGGCGAGAATTGCCTACCCTCGGCAAAGCCTATCAAACGCTGTCATTGACGTTGCCCTGAACGCCCTCGTGGCGGGAAATTCAAGTCGATAGTTGAAGTCTCGCTAAACATTGTCGTGCTGGAAAAAATAAACCTGCATCCCAGGTTATGGAGTTTGGATTGAAAAAGCCCGTTAAGAAACTGCTTCTGGTCATACCTGTCCGCACTCAGGAGGACCTGCTGCCTGTCGTAGAATCAGAGGGGTGGCACACGGTAAAAGATCTTTTTAAAAAGACGGACACTTCCTACAATACCAACTGGAACGGAAACTATGTCCTGGACCAGGATGAGATACCCTGGAAAGCGACGGAAGAGGAATTGAAAGCACTGAATAAAGCCAGAGGCCGTGTGGTAGTAATAATGGACGGAAAATACAATATTTCAGAAAAGATAGATCTGTACACCGATTCCGACGGCTCAGTGTAAGTTTTAGAGGGGAACGTGGAAAGGTTTTTTGAGCCGGATTAACATGCGGGGGCGGGATGGTGCAATGAGGCATACTAAGCCCAGGTTTAGGATGAGAATGAGGATGGCCGCGATTCAGCGGCGCCGAAAGGGAGTTGAATTCATGACGGATTTAGCCTCCAACCCCTTTTTTTACTTTAGAAAAAAAAGCCTCATCGATCGCAAACCGGGCTCGAAGGAAGACAACATTTCAGCTAAGGCTTGAGTCTAGGAGGCTGTTGCGCCGGCCCAGTTCTCAGTCTGATGACGTACCTGTTTATTCCGGGGGGAATATGACCCATTAAGTGAGTGGCGAGAATTTGACTCCCGACTGTCTTCCAGCGGTCCTATTCGCGGCTGCTTTCCTCTCGGTCCGAAAGGACTTGAACCATCGTGTTCGCTCTTCAATTGTATCCCACGTTCCCGCCTTCGACATTCATTCCCTTGATGACGCTGCTGAAGCTATGGTCACGGCATTCCGGAAGGCCGGCGAATCCGCGTGCGCTCGTCGATACCTCAGGGCAGACATCTTCCGAGCATCCCTAAAAAAAACGGACCAATGGCTCCACGATGGGATCTTTGTATTGACCCGTGAAGATTTCAAGGCCCCGGCAGCGTGGATGCATGACTTGCCCCCTGTCTTGTTCGCCCTTGGAAACAAGTCCATACTGCAGCTTCCCGCTGCCGCGATCTTGAATTCCAGAAAGCCTCGACGACTTACCCCCGACGACAGATGGCTCCAGGAAACAAAAAGGCTGGTCCGACTTGCCGTTGCAGAGGGCTTCGCCATAGTTTCCAGCTACGGAAACATTCCGTATCTGCGCGGTCACTGGCTGTCAAAAATCTTCCCTTTGGTCGTAGTGTGCGACGACGTGCTTCCTTTTATGGCATCCGAGAAGACGGCCCTTGAATTCTTGTCCGCTTACCACGACCTCTTTCATGTCGAGAGCACTCTGTTCATTTCATCCTTTCCTCCGGGGGTCCAGCCCAATTCAGATGTCCGATATACGGAAAGGGACCGTCTCGTGGCGGCACTCGCGTCTGCCCTTTTGGTCGCTGAAGTCAGAGAAGGCGGCAACATGCAACAAATCATCGACATCGCGATAAAAAGGAGGGCTAGAATTATCGGCTACCCTGCCTGTTCTTCCGATAAGCCGTCTCCGACAGTGTCAACAAAGGATGGAACACTTCCTCTATCTTCACCGGTCCGGGAAAACCCTAGAGGAAAGGGTTGCAACCCGATCGACAGCCCGCGCATCAAACCATCACCCGGCAGGTACAACTTCAATCGGTTGGTTTTGAGGGCCTGGCGATCGATTTGCCGTGGCTTATTCATTACACTCGTTCCTGCCCAGGCCCGTGGCCGGGTCAAACAATAGCCGACTACTGTCAGTCGCTTATTGATGGCAACAAGGAGGCATGCCACACCGCTTTCGACACGCTCGTGTCCGCGTTCTTAGGGAAAGACTGATCCGAGGGAGCAGCCGATTAACACGAGGACCTTTAAAGGTAGTTTCTTTTTCCGAGCTTCTACCTGCTGCGCTTGACACTCTGATCAAGTGGAGGAAGGGATTATGCCGATGGTCTTTTGAGCCTTACGGGATTGCGTTTCCAATGGAATCGCTTGCTGATATGGGAGCTGGGCCAGTAATTTACGGTTCAAAAGAAGATTTTGAGCATCTGACCTGCAGATCGGAAGCATCTATTTCAGGCGAAACGTAGTTCGTCTGAGGATTGACCACCGAGAAAGAGTGGAGGGTCCGGGGAGACCTTCTCCTCTCGGATACCATTTTTCAGCAAATGGTTGTCATCGTCCCTGCCCATGATGAAGCAACGGTAGTGGCACTTGAATTTGGGTGCAAAGCGGCGCTTGCCGGGATTAGGGAGCGGAACGATGTTCGACGGCTTCACTTTACCCCTTGAAAAAAAGTTGATTGGACGCTATCTCCAGGTTGCTACAAGGGATCGTTGTGATGGAGCTATACGTGAACGCGTTTTGGGCCGTTGGTTCCTTCCTATTGGGAGCAATAGTGGGCAGTTTTCTCAATGTGGTGATCGCTCGTGTGCCGGCCGGCCAGTCGATTGTCTATCCTCCTTCGCACTGCCCTGAGTGCAGACACGAGATCCGATGGTATGACAATATCCCAATCCTCAGCTATTTCATCCTGCTGGGAAGATGCAGGGAGTGCGGGGGACGAATTTCGATCCGTTATCCGCTAGTCGACTTCTTAACCGTGTGCATATCACTCGGTCTTTACTTGAAATATGATTTATCTCCCGCCTTCGGGGTTTCCTTGGTCTTCACTTCGGCGATGGTGGCCGTGTTTCTGGATTGATCTGGATGACATGATCATTCCGGATGTCATTTCTCTGAACGGAACCGTGATCGGCCTGGCAACAGTTACGGGGGGACTCATACCAGGCCTCACCTGGCAGGACTCTTTCACGGGTCTTATCTTGGGAGTCCTGATTTTTTATCTTCCGGCTATCGTGTACGGAAAAAATCCGAGGTGTTGAAGGGCTGGGGGGAGGGGACATCAAGCTGCTGGCTATGATAGGAGCCTTCATCGGTCCCTACGGAGTCATCTTTGTGTTGTTCTTTGCCTCTTTCATAGGCTCTTTGACCGCGTTGGCCGGAATAGTCATAAGGGGCATGGCTTCATCCGCTCCCATCCCGTTTGGCCCTTTTCTCAGTGCCGCCGCGGTTCTGTATGTTTTTGTCGGCCAAGGGTTGGTGGACCGATTCCTTGAATTCAGCCATGTCTTTTGATTACTGTGGTTGCTTCTCTAGCTGTTTTGACGAATATGCGCCAAAGCACGTCCTTTCTCACTCCGTGATCTGTCACGTCCCACGGAAAGATTTCGTCTAAGGATCGTTCCCGGTACAGGTAGAACGCGGGGTCGACACCTTCGCTCTTGAAAATGTCCTGTCGGGCCGTATTTTGGATGGCCATCTGGTGCAATGCATGGGCTACACTTCTATCACCCCTCGATAGCACTCCTTGCTTCGTCGCCTGCCGTATCGATTCGACGCGTACCACTATGTTGGGTTGTTTGCCCAACCCGGCACGAATGATTTTCACACGCTTCTGAAGGGTGGCGGACCGCTCCATAGGGGCCCATTGAAAGGGCGTCCAGGGCTTGGGTATGAAAGGGTTCACTTGAACGCCGATTTTTCCGATCTTCTTGAGTGGTTTTGAGGCTTCCAGAAATATTCTTCTGCTCATAACGACAAAGTCCACAAGAGCGCGGATGTCATCGTCCGTTTCCGTCGGCAGGCCGATCATGAAATAGAAGCGCAGGTTCGGAATCCCGGCCACGACCAATCTCTCGACGAGTTCATAGAATCGCTCGGAAGGAATCTCCTTTCCGATGACCTTTTTCAGGCGAGGGGAAGCAACCTCAGGCGCAAGGGTGGCTGTTTTTTGCCCGGTCCGGGCCAAAAGCTGGATGACGCGGGGAGAAAGACCTTCGGGCCTGATAGAGGAGAGGGAAAACTTGCCCCCCCTGTCCACGATGCTCTCCAGTATATCTTCCAGTTCCGGATGCCCGGCAAGATCCGAGCCGATCAGCCCGACGGTTCTGCCGCCTTCGATAGCCCCGTCCACATCTCGGCGGAAACGATGGAACGCCGCGTGACGCACCGGAAAGTGAATCCAGCCCGCTGCACAGAATCGGCAACCTCTGCCGCACCCGCGGTTGACGTCTCGACCAACAGGCTTTCGCCGAATTCAGCTTCCGGCGAGAAGAGCACTGATACCGGTACCGGGCCTCCCTTCGAAGTCCGTTTGACCGCGGTAACTTTGTCAGGAAAACCGGACTTTCACGCGAATAGCCTCGATTAGACCGTCTTTCCCGAAGTCAAAGTGGTATGCGGACGGGACATAAACCCCAGGCACGTCACGAAATTGATCGAGAATTCCTCTCCTGTGACCAACGCCCCTTGGCGCGGACGACAAGACATCCGCCAACCTTGAGAATAAGCCATCTTCCTCTCCACTGGTCTCGACTTCACCGACAAAGACTAGATCCAGGAAAGGGGCCACCGGTTCAGGATTGATGGAGACGGACACACCACCGGCGATTACGAGGGGATCTAACGAGTTTCTGTCTTTTTGAAACGGAGGGATACCGGTGGCTAGAAGAGTTGCCGGTATCGCAGGATAATCGTTTTCAAAAGGGACGCTGAAGGCGATGAGAGTGAAATCTGTGAGCTTCCGATGAGATTCTTCGGACAATGGTCCGCGTTCGTGCCCTTTTTGATTCCGCCGGGGATGAGGGGAGAAGAAGCGCTCCGCTGAAAAACGGGGGTGAGCGTTCAGGTAATGGTAGAGGAATTGAAACCCAAGGTTTCCCATGCCCACACGGTACACGTTCGGGTAAACGATAGCCACGGGTATGGTGTGGCCCCCTGGGTTTGCGAATCGCTCCCTTTTCACCCAGCCTGGTCATTCGGCAGGCGCCTCAACTATTTCCCCCGGAGGAGCAACAGTTCCGCTCACCGCCTTTACTCAGCCTGCTTGCGCAAAAATGTCGGAATATCCAGGTCTTCCTCACTCTCCACAGGATAGTTGTCGACCAGCCCGAGGTGCCGGCAGTTCTTTTCCCTCCTGCTTTTGCGGATGAAGGCAGGCAAATTGGTATCTTGAGGTTCCGGCGGTATGACTGTCCTTGCGACGGGCCTTTCGGCGCTGCATTGTTCCTTGAGAAGTGGCAACGGCCGGTTTGGTGCAAGCAGGTCGTTCCTCGTGAACGAAACGCTCTCTGCTCTGCCAAATCCGGTCGCTATAACTGTCACGCTGACAGCCTCGCCCATTTCCTCGTCGATAACCGCGCCGAAGATGATGTGGGCCTCGTCATGAGCCTCATTTTGCACTATGGATACTGCGTCGTTGATCTCGGCCAGCCCCATGGAAGAGGAACCGGTAATGTTGATTAAGACCCCTCTTGCGCCGGCCATAGAAACATCTTCCAGGAGGGGGCTGTTGATCGCCGTTCGTGCTGCTTCCTCGACACGACCCTCTCCGATGGCCGAGCCGCTGCCGAGCAGCGCCACGCCCTTCTCGCACATGATGGTCTTTACGTCTGCGAAATCAAGATTGATGAGGCCATTGACTGTCACCAGATCAGAGATGCCTCGCACGCCCTGCAGAAGGACGTCGTCCGCCTTGCGGAAGGCATCCAGGAAAGAAATATCTTTCTTGAGGGAAAGCAGCCGCTGATTCGGAACTATAATGAGGGTGTCAACTTCCCGGCGTAACAACTCGATCCCTTCTTCGGCCTGCCGCATTCTCCGTTTACCTTCGAAGACAAATGGCTTCGTGACGACGGCGACAGTTAGTGCGCCGACGTCTTGTCGAGCAATACGGGCAACAATAGGAGCTGCGCCCGTGCCCGTGCCGCCTCCCAGACCTGCGGTGATGAAGACCATGTCGGAATTTTCCAGGGCATCCCGAATATTGTCGTAATCTTCATTAGCGGCCATCCTGCCGATTTCGGGATCCGCCCCGCGCCCCAGGCCCCTTGTTTGTTGTCCGCCGATCTGCAATTTAATTTCCCGCGAGATTGTGCTGCAAAGACTGCGCATCTGTGTTTGCAGCTAAGAATTCGACTCCTCTGAGCCCTGACCTGATCATGTTGTTTACGGCGTTGCTGCCACCACCGCCTACCCCAATGACACGTATCAGAGCATTGCGATCAGACTCCACCTCAAAATCCAGCATGGCCGGCACCTCCTCAAAACTAAAAATCTTCGCTGTTGCAAACCTTGCCGAGGTCTCTCAAAACGCTTCGGCAAACCACTGCTTCATTCTGCCCATCATCGGTCCAAGGGTCCACCGGCATGATACGACGCCACAACATCTTCATCCTTGTTGCGGGCGCCCCAGAGAACCAGGCCCACACCTGTCGCATAAACGGGGGAGTTGACTACATCTACGAGTCCGCTGATTCCGACGGGATAGCCCAGCCGAACGGGCATATCGAAGAGTTGTTCAGCAAGCTCGCAGATACCCTCTACTGCAACGGTTCCTCCGGTAAAACCATCCCCGACGCGACCATTTGCAACAGGTTATGCTTTTCCAGTTCGCCGCGCACCAGTCCCAGTATCTCTTCAAGACGCGGCTTCGGCTATGTCGGCCAACACGGCCCTAGAAAGGACCCGCGGTTGGCGTCCTCCAACCCCGGGCACAGCCATGGTCTCGTCTTTATCGACAAGAGACCCCAGCGCGCATCCGTATCTTTTCTTTATTTTTTCAGCCTCTACCATGGGCGTCCTCAATCCCACGGCTATGTCGTTGGTCAATTGATCGCCGCCGACGCTGATCACCGAAGTGTGCTGAATGGCCCCGTCCGAGAACACGGCTATGTCTGTAGTTCCCCCCCCGATGTCCACCAGAGCTACTCCCAGTTCCTTCTCGTCGGCTGAGAGGACAGCCTCTGCCGAAGCCATCTGCTGAAGGATCAGGTCATTCACCTTCAAACCGCTCCTGTGCGCACATCTCTCAATGTTCTGAGCAGCGGAGACTGCCCCTGTTATGATGTGAACCTTGGCTTCGAGGCGGACGCCTGCCATGCCGATGGGTTCCTTGATTCCTTCCTGATCGTCCACCATAAATTCCTGTGGAAGTATGTGGATCACTTCGCGGTCCAGGGGGATAGCCACAGCTCGGGCCGCATCAATGACTCGGGCTACTTCCACTTGCGTGACTTCACGGTTCTTTATGGCGATGACCCCATGGGAGTTGATCCCTTTTATGTGACCACCGGATATGCCCGCGTACACACTCTCGACCCTACAGCCGGCCATCAGATCTGCGTCCTCGACGGCCTTTCGGATGGAAGATACGGTCTGGTCGATGTTAACAACTACGCCCCTGCGCAAACCTCGTGAAGGGGAACTTCCTACTCCGATAATATCCACCATGCCGTCTGCATTCAGCTCGCCTGTTATGGCGCATATCTTCGTTGTCCCCACATCAAGACCGACAACGATATTCTCGCTTCGTGACATATTTTCACCCCTGGAGGCGTGCCTTGTCCGGCCGGACCAGCGCACGATCCTCGAAGTCGAGATTAATGATACGGGCGTTATTCCATTCTCCTCTCCGGGTCAAGAATCTTTTCAACCGCTCGTATCTTTGAATTTTGCAGTCGAAGTCACTTTTTCCGAGAACCAGCACACGGCCGGCTCTTGTTTGGAGACTTAATCCTCCTTTTGAACTCAACTGAATCTCTCCGATGCCCGACGAGTCTATTTCCGAACCTGTGCGCTCGATTAGGTCCAGGACTCCAAATCCCATTCGGATCATATCTTGAACCTCGGGAGCGTTTGCTTTCAATTCCTCCGCGGTCACACCGGTAAGCAAAGGAAAATTCACGGAATCACCGGGCAGAAGTCTAGTAAAAAACTCGGCCTGTTCGTCCACATAATAGAGCTTACCTGCGGCTAATATCGCCCGCGGGGTCCTTTCCTCGATTTCTATGATGAGTTTGCCGGGAAATCGTCTGTAAACCGTAGCGAATCGGATCCACGGGTGCCTCCTCAACCTGGCTGCAATTGCCCCCAGATCAACGGTCAGAAGATTTATCCCTTCCTCTATTTCAGATGCTTCGATCACTTCGGCCCGAGACAGGCGACGGTTTCCAGTAACATCCACCTGCTGAAGATTGAAGTAGGGCATGTGCAAGAAAAGCATGTAGAGAAGCAATAGTGCAAGGATGGCGTCAAGGGTTAAGCACCCCGTAAGGAGCGACTTCAAGAGCTTTCGATTCCTCTTACCGTGTCTCTCCCGCGTCCATGAGAGTGGATCGCCGTACTTGTTTTTCGGCAACCACTAGACGGCTCTTTTCAGTCATTGGCCGCCTCCGCTCCTATGACGCAAATTTCCAGTTCAAGGTCGATATTTTCCTCTGACTTAACACGCTCGTGAATCTTTCGGATCAATTCCAGCACGTCCTCTGCAGTGGCTTGTCCAAGATTGATGATGAAATTCGCGTGCATTTCAGAGACCTGGGCGCCCCCGATGGTGAGGCCTTTGAACCCTAGCCTTTCGATTATTGCGCCCGCTGGGTTCTCAGGACTCGGATTTTTGAAAACGCATCCGGCGCTGGGTTTGTCCGATGGCTGCCGTCTACGAAGCAGCCGAGCCTCCACAAGATCCCCGTCGATTGATCTCCGGTCCCCCCTCTGGAGTCGAAGGGTTCCCTCCACTACGGCAGATCTCTGGGGAATCTTCATGGAACGATACGAGTAGTCCAACTGATCTCGATCCAGGAAAACTTCGTCTCCCGACTCAGTCAAAAGCCTGAGCCCTTCCAGGAAAAGGCCAATGCAGGCAACCTCTGCCCCGCGTTGGTGACAACGGCCCCTCCGAACGAGCCCGGGATTCCCCACAGGGGTTCGAGGCCCGTCCAGCCAAGCGCACATGCTTTCGTAATTACCACGGGGAGGGGCACTCCTGCGGCTACTGTGATCAGGGCCTGGTCGGAGCCGCTTTGCGGTATGTCAAACGCTCTAATGGAAGCCGTCCGAACTACCACACCCCGGAAACCCGCATCGTGAAAGAGTAAGTTCGTTCCCGCTCCTAGAAGAATCGCGCGGAATTTTTTCCGCACTCAGGTAGTTCAGCAAAACGGCCAATTGTCGGACATCTTGAGGCTCAGCCACCAAGTCGGCTGGTCCGCCGATTCTGAAAGACGTAAATCGACTCAGGGGGACGCCGGTGTGAATGCGTCCGTGCAGCAGATCGCGAATGTCCCTGATCTGACGAGGAGTCAAGGTCACGCTTTCAGTTCCTCCTTCTTCCGCAATTCATTGAGGATTTCAGGACCCATATGCGTAACATCCCCTGCACCCAGGGTTATCAGCATGTCTCCGGGCTCCAGGTCCCGAGCCACCTCTCCAGGAATACCGTCTCTATCTGCAAGAAACCGAACCGTTTTGTGGCCACGGCTGCGTATACCTTCGCTCAAGGCGCGGCCGGATACCCCTTCAATGGGTGGCTCGCTTGCCGGATAAATGTCCATGATGTAGAGCAGGTCTGCATCGTGAAAGCACGTGAGGAAGCTTTCGAAAAGAGCTTTGGTCCTCGTGTAACGATGCGGTTGGAAAAGGATGGCAATGCGACGGCCGGCGATTTGCCTCGCGGCCTGAAGCACTGCCCGGATCTCCGCGGGATGATGTCCGTAGTCGTCGATCACTGTGACGCCGGCAGCTTTCCCCCTCAGAGTGAATCGACGTTGAACCCCCGGGAAAGAATTCAGAGACTCCCTGGTGTTATCAAAGGGGACGTCGAATACGTCGGCTACTGCCACTGCTGCAAGAGCATCCACTACATTGTGCATTCCAGGCATAGGGAGGCGCACTTCCCCCAGGACTTGGTTCTCCCTGTAAACGGTGAAGACCGACACCTCTCCGTCGAAATGGGCCTTGTGGCCGCGGATCATCGCTTGGGAAGAGAGCCCATAGGTTATGAATCGCTTCTTTATCTGCGGGATAATTTTCTGAACCTGGGGATCGTCCAGGCAGACAACTGCGTAGCCGTAGAACGGGATTCGGTTGATAAATTCGAGGAAGGTGGCCCTGATCTCTTCTATGGAGGAGTAACAATCCAGATGTTCGAGGTCCATGTTGGTAATCAGGGCAATAGTCGGATATAACTTCAGGAACGACCGGTCAGATTCGTCGGCCTCTGCAACCAAAAGATCACCTTGTCCGAGTCTTGCGCCTCCGCCGAGCGTATCCAGCTTTCCCCCGATCACGACTGTGGGGTCCAGCCCGGCAGCGGATAGTATCGAAGCAATCATGGATGTCGTCGTAGTCTTTCCATGCATGCCGGCCACGGCAATCGAGGTCTGCATACGCATCAGCTCCGCCAACATCTCGGCCCTGGGGATTACAGGTATTCTTCGGTCAAAGGCTGCACGGAGTTCTGGGTTGTCCTCGGAAACCGCTGAAGAAAAGACCACTACATCGGCCTTTTCCAAGTGGTCTCTGTGATGGCCTATCCAGATGCGGCCACCGAGATCGCGTAACCTGTCAGTGGTGGTAGAGCTGCGGAGGTCCGATCCGCTGACTCGAAAGCCGAGAGCCAGAAGAATCTCCGCAATGCCACTCATGCCGACCCCGCCGATTCCGACGAAGTGAACGTCTTTTACCCTCTTGAACAGGGTCCCGATCACTGCCGGCTCCTTTCGGCCTTCAGTATCTCGATCGCGATGGTCCGGGCGGCATCCGGGCGGCCCGATTTGCGCGAGCTTTCGGCCATGGCACGTAATAATTGAGGATTTTCAGCAATATTTCTGATTTCCTTTACAAGCGCTCCATTCTTGAGACGCTCGTCCGCGATGACTCTGACTGCGCCGCGGGCCTCGAGCACCCGGGCATTCTTCATCTGATGATCCCCTATCGCGTACGGGTAGGGAATTACAATCGCGGGCTTTCCAAGAGCCGTGAGTTCCGCGAGCGAACCAGCCCCGCTTCGGCATACCACAAGATCGGCCCAATTATAGGCAGAGCCCATCTCATGAATGAATTCCCGCACGTCAGCCTGGATTCCGAGCCGATCATAGGACCTTTTCATATCTTCTGCCGCCCCCAGTCCGGTCTGGTGCAGGATTCGGACCTTGTCCGCCAAAGGCGCCAAAAGATCCAGGTTCCCGGAAACCGCGAGATTTATACTCCGAGCCCCGCGAGAGCCTCCGAAGATAAGGATATGAAGTCTGCCCCGGTCGTCGTAATGACCCATCTCTTGCAACAGGTCGCTCCTCACAGGATTGCCGGCCAAAAGAGTCTTTTCAGCCGGAGGAGGAGGCTCAGTGTTTTCCCACGAGGTAAAGATTCGATCCACGAACCGCGAAAGTATGCGGTTGGTAGTCCCCATTACTGAATTTTGCTCCTGGATTGCGTTGGGGATGCGCAAGAGGACCGCAGCGGCCAGGGTCGGGCCGGACGCGTAGCCCCCCACTCCAAGGACAAAGCTCGGCTTGAATTCTCGGATAATCGCAGCAGACTGAAAGAAACCCAGTGGAAGCTCCAGAGCGCCGAAAATGTTGTTGAGAAGTCCTGTTTTGCGCATTCCCCTGGCAGTAATATAGCGTATTGGAAATCCAGTGTTGCCGATAATTCGCGTCTCTATACCGTGGCGAGTCCCCACGAAAACGATGGTCGCGCTAGGGTCCTCGACTCTTGCCGCCTGCGCTATGGCAATCGCAGGGAAGAGATGACCGCCCGTTCCTCCACCTGCAATCAGTAGCCTCATGGCTTTTCTCCGCTTGCATTTGCTTGCGTAGCCCTCGTTATGGCCATAAGTATACCGATACCGGCCAAATTCATTACCAGGGAAGTGCCTCCGACCGATACAAGAGGCAAAGGAAGTCCCTTGGTGGGCAACATGCCCATCGTCACTGCCATGTTGACCGTCGCCTGGAGCCCAATGAGAGAAGTGATGCCAAATGCCAGGTATCTCTGAAAGCTGTCACTGCTCCTGATGGCCACTGCCAGACCACGGCAGATCAAGAGATAGAAAAGAAGGATGACAAAAACGACTCCCACAAGCCCTAACTCCTCACCCACCACCGCAAAGATGAAATCCGTGTGTGGCTGAGGAAGATAGAAAAGCTTCTGAATCCCTTTGCCCACACCGACACCCCAAAAGCCTCCGCAACCGAAAGCTACGAGGCTCTGAATAATCTGAAACCCGGAATTCAGCGGATCGTGCCAGGGATCGATGTAAGTCTTAAGCCTGAGTATTCTGTAGGGCGCACTCACGGCTACCTGTAGCAAGAATGGCAAACACAGTACAGCGCACCCCAAAAGGTGTTGGAGCCTCCCTCCTGCTATGAACAGCATAAGGAAGCCCACTACGGTGAGAATCACAGCGGTACCGAAATCGGGCTGTCTCAGAATGAAAAAGACTACAATTCCCATGACCAGGACATGCGGAAGAAAACCAACCGCGAAATCCCTGATTCCAGCGCCTTTCTTGGCCAGAGAGCCGGCTATGAACATTATCAGAGCGTACTTTATAATCTCTGAGGGTTGAAGGTTGAACCCGAGAGGAAGGCGCACCCATCGGCGTGAACCACCCATTTCGATTCCCAAGCCGGGGACAAGAACAAGGGCCAAAAGTATCATGCCGACGCACATCAAGGGAAAAGCGGCACGCCGCCAGAAATTTGGGTTAACTATAGAAAACAAATACATAATCGCAAGGCCAAGCAGCATGGCCAGGCCCTGTTTTTTCGTGTAATAGAGCCCGTCGCCGAACTTTCCGGCAGCAATGATGTAACTTGCTGACGTCACCATCACCACGCCGACCGCTAGGATCAGCAGAATCACCGTCAACAGGAAGGGGTCCGGTCCAAGGCCCCTCGCGGCCCTGGTGGTTCCTAATCCGTAATTATTTACTGGGCTTACGCCCATCGTTTTCTCCTGAAATTGAATAATGTCTGAGCCCGCCTTGGCCGACTCATCCAACGGCTCATTAACCCAATCGCCTCAGGGCTATCGACTACGGTAAAACGTTGCGGAAACATACGGTTCGGCCCCGGGAAAACGCCCGGGAAGTTCTTTAGGCTGCGGGACCCGGGCCGCCGCCATCGCCTCACTCGCCTCGGATAGAGCCGAACTGTCTTTTGCGCAGGGCGGTCCGGGGCGGGCATTGGCTGCCAGTGCCTCCGTCGGATTGTGAAATCCGCGGTTGATTCGGCCCCATCTCAACACCTGGTCATGTTCTTTTTTGCTTGCGTTCACCCGAGAGACCTCCAGTATTGTCAGCGCAATTTCAGAGTGCTGACTGCCATAAGCGCAAAGAAAATAGAGATGATCCAGAAACCTCACGATGACCTTGGGTTCCGCCCAACCCTTGAGTTCAAAATGGTGGTGTATAGGAGCCATATTGAAAATCCGCTTACCAGTAGCCTTGAATGAAGCCACCTGGAGGATCACGGATACTGCCTCGATGACGAACACTCCCCCTGCAATGGCCAGGAGAATCTCCTGTTTGGTGACCACAGCGACCCCACCGAGGAGACCGCCGAGGGAAAGAGACCCGACATCCCCCATGAAGACCTCGGCAGGATAAGTGTTGTACCAAAGAAATCCCATGCCTGCGCCCAGCATTGCCCCGCAAACCACTGCGAGTTCGCCCGAGCCCGGAACGTACGCTACTTGAAGATAATGCGCCAACTTCAAATGGCCTGAAACATACGCAAACAACAGGTACGTGGCTGCACAAATCATCACGGGGCCTATTGCCAAGCCGTCCAATCCGTCAGTCAAATTTACTGCGTTCGAAGCGCCGGCGATAACGAGCGCCGCGAAGGGTATGTACCAGATCCCGAGGTCTGGATGAACGTTCTTGAGAAAGGGGACCGCCAGCGTCGTTTTGAAGGCAGGATCCATCCACAGAAAGAAACCGACCAGACTCCCTATGAGGAGCTGAAGACCAAGTTTGCGCTTTCCTGACAAACCTCTGTGATTATGGCGCGTAATTTTGAGGTAGTCGTCCAGGAACCCGATTGCTCCGTAGCTTAGAGTGATCCCCAGTACCTATCCAAAAGTAGATATTGTCCAGACGCGTCCACAGCAGGCACGAGATGGTCATGGCGAAGAGGATTAGCACTCCGCCCATAGTTGGTGTGCCGCTTTTCTCAAGATGGCTCTGAGGGCCATCGTCTCTGATCATTTGACCGATCTGGAACGCTCTCAGATAGTCCACAAGGGGGCGTCCCAGCAGAAAACTGATCATAAGGGCTGTGAGTGTCGCCATGATGGCCCTGAAAGAGATGTACTTGAACACGTTGAAGAGAATCAAAGTCGAGCCCATGGGATAGAGTAGGTGGTAAAGCATGGGCTAGTTCTCCTCGAGAATACGGTCAGCGACTGTTTCCATCTTCATTAAACGCGAACCCTTAACGAGAATACTTCCAAAGTCCTCAAGATCCTGGCCGATTACATTCCAGGCCGATTCTTTATCCGCAGCCAGCGTGACCGCACTTTCGTCCCCTCCTGCGGCAGCGTATCCGTCAGCAAAGAACCGTCCGTTGGCTCCGACAAAAACTAGGCGGTCAATTCCCAGCCGTGCAGCCTCTTTTCCGACCTCTTCGTGCAGTTTCGCGCTTTGGTCTCCCAGTTCAGCCATGTCGGCAAGAATGGCCAGAGTCCTTGAACCCGTGCCTCGCCGTGCCAGGACTTCCAGGGCCGCTTTCACGGATTGAGGATTGGCGTTGTAACAATCACGAATCAGGGTTCGATTTCCCCGGAGGGAGAGAATTTCCATTCTCCATGTCGGCGAAGCAAATTGGCTTAAAGAGCGGCTGACATCGCTTAACGCGACCCCTGCTGCCGAACAGGCCGCTGCCGTAGCAAGAGCATTGGCTATATTGTGATCTCCCGGAATTTGCAGACGGATCTCCTGGCTTCCAGACGGGGCTTTCATTTCAAATGTCGTCTCAACTCCGTATCGAATATTCTCGGCCCTGAAGTCGCCTTGCTCCAAACCGAAAGACACAACGCGACACAAGGACTCGCGGAGAAGCGGCAATAGGTAAGGGTTACCTGCCGGGACAACCGCGGTCCCGCCCGACGACAGCCTGAGCAAGAGCTTGAACTTTTCTTTTGCCACGTTCTCGATCGAACCGAGACCTTCTAAATGGACCGGACCGATGGTGGTGATCACGGCCACATCAGGAGAAGCGGCCCACGCCAGACAGTCCATTTCGCCGTTTCTGTTTATTCCCGCTTCCACGATCGCAATGGAGTGCTGGGGGCCCAGATTGAGAATGGTCATCGGCAGGCCGACCATGTTGTTAAAATTTCCTTGTGACACCAGGGGATGATGCGACTGTAACAAGACAGCCGCAATCATCTCCTTCACGGTGGTTTTGCCCGAGGAGCCTGTAACCGCGATCAGGGGGACGGGATATTTCTTACGGTGGGCTGATGCAAGGTCAGATAAAGCTAGGAGGGTGTCCTGAACCTGGATCAGGACATGATTGGAGAGGTTTTTGTGGATTTCCCTGTTTGCTTCGCGGTCCACCAGACTTCCTCGGGCTCCGGCTTCCAGGGCCGGAAAAAGAAATTCATGGCCGTTAAAATTCGTCCCTTTTAGCGGCACGAAAAGATCGTTATCCTTTATGTCTCGGGAATCGGTAGAGATGGCTTGGAACTCGGCCTGCGGATCGCCGAACAATAGTGTGCCTTTACAAGCCCGCACGATTTCCTGCGCCGTATATGGTCCGCTTTCGGCTCTCATTGCCGCTTTCTCCCGGATGCCCGATGGGGATGTTCAGCATTGTCAATTAGGGCTGAGGACTCGACCGGCACTTGCTCGACCGCCGACTGCCTTTTCAACACTTCCCTGAGCACTTCCCTGTCATCGAAGGGATAGCGAACACCGTTAATTTCCTGGTATGTTTCGTGGCCCTTTCCAGCCACGAGCAGGATGTCTT
Source organism: uncultured delta proteobacterium (assembly GCA_963828085.1). Classification (GTDB taxonomy): domain Bacteria; phylum Desulfobacterota; class Desulfomonilia; order Desulfomonilales; family Desulfomonilaceae; genus CAWBBA01. Next base: position 28,475 of record CAWHDO010000008.1, on the reverse strand, counting down.
CGCCCTTCAGATGCTTTACGGCCCACGCTATCGCATCGCGACGCTCGGGAATTACGTTGTAACAGCGCGACGTGAGCTGTCGGGCATTCGAGTCTTCGCTGTAACGAGCGAACCCGTAGGAGCGCACCCCGTCTTCAACCTGACTTATGATGTCGAGGGGGTCCTCTGTACGGGGGTTATCTGAAGTGACTATGACAAAATCACTCCCGGCCGCGGCTTCTATTCCCATTAGGGGACGCTTACCCTTGTCTCTGTCCCCACCGCACCCCATTACGGTGATGATACGCCCGGCCCGTATGATTTTCAGCGCCTCCAGCACATTCTTGAGGGCGTGAGGAGTGTGCGCATAATCAACAAATATCGTCCCATTCTCGGAAAGCACTCTTTCCAGCCTACCGGGGATGACATCTACGGACTCGATGCCTTTCCTCACGGCATCGAAAGGAATGCCCAACTTCTCGGCCACAGCGATCGCAGCCATAATATTCATAAGGTTAAATGAACCGGTCAGACGGGAGGCAATCCCGATTTGGCCGCGAGGAGTGGTGACATCGGCGGAGATTCCATCAGCAGTTACTGTGGCTGCCGTAGGGTGGATCTCACAATCTTGAGTCAGTCCATACCCGAGCACCGGGAGTGATTCCGTTTCCAAAGCCAGCCTTCGGCCATAAGGATCGTCGAGGTTCACCACGGCGGCCGCGTCTTTTTTTGACGAAGCTGGAAGCAATTCAGTGAACAGTGTCTGCTTTGCGAGATAATAATCCTCAAGATTGCCATGGTAATCGAGATGATCCTGCGTCAGATTCGTGAAAACGCCCACGTCAAACTCACAACCCAAGAGCCTGCCACGATGAAGACCGTGTGACGACACTTCGATGAAAGTATGGGTCACTCCGGCTTCCACCATCTCTTTGAACAAAAACTGAAGATCCGATGCCTCAGGGGTGGTATTGGCTGCTGTCGAGCTCCCCGTTTCCCCAGCGGTATGAGATGGTTCCGATCACGCCCGGCTTACCGCCGGCCGCCTTCACTATTGCTTCCATCAGAAACGTGAGTGTTGTCTTGCCATTGGTCCCGGTTATGCCTACCAGGACCATTTTTGTTGTGGGACGGCCGTTCAGCAGGGCCGCAACAGGTCCCAGGGCAGATCTTGAATCCGCTACCCGGATCCAGGGGACTTGTCCGAATATTTGGGGTCGGGGCTTCTCTGCCATCACTGCCGAGGCGCCGGCTTGGATCGCCTGAACGATAAAGTCGTGACCATCGCTGTGCTCCCCTGACATGGCAACGAACAGCCAACCCAGCCTCATTTTCCTGCTGTCGTGACTTACACCCGAGATTTCCACAGACGGATCCCCGTCCAGTATCGGGTTCTCTCAAGACAGCAAGGATTTCTTTCAGTCCGACGATCAAGATGTTTGTCCTTCAAAGGAGACAGCGAGAGGCGCTCCTTCCTTCAAAATCTGCCCGGGTTTAGGGCTCTGGTTCACTACGTGCCCGGTCCCTTCCAAGGTGACATCGCACTTGATTTTTCCGCACACTTCCAGGACTCGGCGCATGTCCAGACCTTTGAGATCGGGCACAATCCACTCTCCTGGCCGAGGTCCCTTCCGCACGGGAACACTTCGCAGAAGAGGGGCACCGGCCTTTCTGAGTCCGTTAATTGAGGAAGCCAGAATGAGATCGTCTTCGCTGGGCTTGCTTCCGCATAGAGCAAGGATTCCTTGGCCAATTTTGCGAAATACCGGTGCCGCGATCTTTCCTCCCGTCCTATTCTTGCCTGCCGGCTCATCAATCATCACGAAGATGACCAGCCGAGGCTTTATGCCCATCAGTGCGCCGATGAAGGAAGCCACGTATTTGTCCTGAGAGTACCCCCCCGATGAATTGGCCTTTTGGGCTGTACCGGTTTTGCCTATTACGTCTACACCCGGAATGGCAGCCGCCTTGCCGGTTCCTTTGGCCACGGCAGACCTCAGTATCTCCACCAAATTCTCGGAAGTTGACGGCTTGATAACCTTTCGGACGAGAACCGGAGAATTCTCTCTGACGATCTCACCCAGGGCGTTTGTGATCTGTTTCATCAAATGCGGCCTGTATAGAGAGCCCCCGTTTACCGCCGCGGCAAAGGCTGCAACGAGTCTGAACTGCATTTACCGTGACCCCCTGACCGAACGCGATATTCCCCTTTGTCAGAACCGACCATCGGCCCGGAGGCGGCAAGAGCCCGGTCCTCTCTCCCGGGAGATCCACAGACGTCAGTGCTCCGAACCCGAACCCGTTAAGTACCCTATAAAATTCACTCTTGTTCAAGGTGTCCGAAATCTTTACCGCGCCTATGTTACTGGAATGGATTATCACGTCGTCGAAGGACAGAATCTTGTGGGGTACTATGTCGTGGATCTCTGAACCATTATAACGATAAAGACCATTTTGGCAATCGAATGCCTGATCGCGCGAAACCTTGCCCAGATCCATCGCTGCAGCAGCTAGAAACACCTTGAAGGTAGACCCTGGCTCGAATATGTCTGCAACGCTACGATTTCTCCTGACATCAGCGGCGACTTTTTGAAAAATGTTGGGGTTGTATGTGGGCCGAACGCACATCGCTAGGATTTCACCGGTATCAGCGTCCATGACAATGGCAAGACCGCTCTTGGCCTGCGCTCTTTTGTACCCCGTCTTCCATCTCTTTTTCCGTCACGTACTGTATGTTTCGGTCCAGCGTGAGGTGCAGGTCCCGCCTCTTGGGGTCCTGACTCGCTGCTGCGAATATGACAGGTCTCCCCAAGCCGTCCCTCTGAGCGGTGACAGGAATCGGGTCCGCCTTAAGATCGTTGTCGTAGTAGAGTTCAAGGCCCTCCAGGCCACTCGAATCTATTCCCGCGAAACCCAGGACATGTGCAGCAAAACTTTTCAGTGGGTAAAACCTCTGATATTCGGTTACCGTAAGCACTCCCGGAAGCTCGGCTCCTTTGATTTTTTCGTTCACCAGGGGAGAAACGTGGCGACGTATCCACACAAAGGGTTTTTCTTCAGTCAGTTTGTGCAGAATCTCCTGTTCGTCCATCTCCAGAATCTCTGCCAGGGTCTTGGCCGTTCCTTTCTTATTCTCAATTTTGCGGGGCTTGGCATAGACGGAATTGACCTCCAGACTGGCAGCCATCTGTTCGCCCGCCCTGTCCAGGATCATTCCGCGGCGAGCTTCGACATGGAGAACTCTAGTCCGCGGCCTTTCTGCCCGCTTCTTAAGCACCTCTGCATCGTAGACCTGTAACCTATATGCGCGTACGATAAGCACCACGGTGAATGCGGCAAACATCACCGCTACAAGAGTAATTCGAAACGCAACCCAGTTTATGGGCTTAGCCTTACGGTACATGAACTACCTTCCCCATGGCGGGAAGCACCAGACCTAACTTGCCGGCCTTCTTTTCTAATTCCGAGGGGGACTGTAAGGAGGCTATCTCCAAGAGCAGTTCCCTCTTACGTTTCTTGAGGTCACTATTCTCGTTTTCGAGACTTGACACCTCGTATCCAATCTGGACAAGCTGCATCCTCGTCCAAACATAAAAGAATCCTACGCACAGGATGGCCCCTGACAGGGCCACGACTAGAAATGGGCCCGCGCCGACAATTCGGACCCGTTGTCGGGTGACACGAACCAACCGAGCGAACAAATTTTGAGCATCCACCGAAAATTTCTTGGCTGCTGTCATCTGTCTGCTCACACTCCTACGCGCGCGGCCCTGAATCAGATACAGCCACGGCTTCCAGGACTCGCATGCGCGCCGATCTTGATCGGGGATTGCTCCTCATCTCTTCAGTAGAGGGTGTCAAGGGTTTAGGCGTAACTATGACCCACCTTTGATGATCTTTGCTTCTATCTCGGAACGACAGTTTCACGGCCCGATCTTCGAGAGAGTGGGTACGAGACCACACAAAAACGTCCACCAGGCTTCAGGAGTGGAGGTATTTCCCTCAGAGCGAGGCTCAAATGCTCCAACTCTCTGTTCACCGCGATCCTCAAGGCTTGAAAAGTCCGTGTAGCGGGGTGAATCTTCCCCCGACGCCTCGCGAGAATCCGTGAGACCACGTTTGCCAGATCTTGCGTGGTTGACAACGCCCCTCGCCTGCGGGATTCGAGTATCCCGCGGGCTAGTTTCTTGCAATACCTCTCTTCTCCGTATGTTGCAAGTATTTCTTCAAGTTTATTAACAGAAATTGTCTCCAACAAAGCCAGCGCGCCTTCTCCGGAAGTCGTGTCAAATCTCATGTCCAATGGCCCGTCCAGACGGAAACTGAATCCTCTTTTCGGATCTTCTAGCTGTTCCGAGGAGAGGCCCAAATCCAGTACGGCTCCGTCTATGGCAGATATGGCCAGGTCCTTGAGAATTCTTGCAGCCTCTTGAAATCCACCGTGCACAGCACGGAACCGTTCTCCGTATGTTTGCAAACGCGAGGCTGTCTGCCGAATAGCTTCGGGGTCCGCATCGAAACCCACCACTTCGCCGTCCGGACTGGAAGCATCTAGAATTGCCTGGGCGTAGCCACCTCTTCCCAGAGTTCCATCAAGATAGACGCCGCCGGCATGAGGTCCGAGGTTTTGGAGCATTTCCTGTAAAAGAACTGGGACATGCAACCTTTGTCTCCGGATCTTAGGACTCTTTGTAGATAGCCCTGTAAACTTGATAAGTTATATTTCAAAGTTGTGGCCGCCAGGGAAGAATTCACCAAACTCCGGGACTCTTCTCGAGCGGCCCTATTTGGGCCTTGCGCGCACGTGCCGGTTGGCCGGGCACATGGTTCCATAAATTCATGTCGTCTCAAAAATACGTTATAACCGGTATGTTCACTTGTCAAGCTCTTTTTAACTTGATATTTATTAAGTTACTTCTTAAAATAATAAGTTTTTTTCTGGCTAATGTGCAATGACACCTTGACCGACCGCGACGCCCCAGGACACTCCAGACGTCGATCCGAAAAAGCAGATTATGCTGTGCGCTTCTTTGAGTAGTGTCCTAATTTAGTGTACTGGCCGTCGTTCCGGCGAACTACCATGCCTATCGGTCAGAACGGAATGTGAAAGATCTGCTATGATTTCTGGCGCCACGGATGTGTTCTGCCTTGCGGGACTCATCGTGCTTGCCAGTCAATGCCCGATGGCCGATGGATCTGTGCAGGGAAGAAATCCTATGTGGAGGACGTGCCGCCAGCCCGCCCCGGCACGGATGTGCCCCACGGGGCGCGGGGCACATCCGTGGCACCAAATTTCTGTCGAGTCCTGCATAATGGGCACTCACTTTCAGGTAACGCGGGAATCCATCCCGCGAAACGTGGGACTGGACCCCGGATCTGAGTCCGGGGTGACGATTTGTAGAGTACCACCCAGGGTGTTCCAAATTAGGACACTAGCCTCCTTTGGGCTTGACGCCCGCGCGTCTGGTTGGTACAGTATTGTCGTGCCGAAGTGGTGGAACTTGGTAGACACACCATCTTGAGGGGGTGGCGGGCGAAAGCTCGTGCCGGTTCGAGTCCGGCCTTCGGCACCATAAACACGGATAACCCCCGGCCTTGGCGCCGGGTTTTCTATTTTCGGTCCGTGAGACGATAGTAGGTTGCGGCGCAAGATGCGCTGCCCGCCGAATCACCGGCAAAATCGGTCCTGGGATCTGGGTATCGAGGGTTTGTGTGGAAATCCTTATGAGGGACGCCAGCTATGACGAAAATAATTAAACTGCTGAGTTGGAATGTCAACGGAATCCGCGCCGGATAAGAAAGGATTCCTTGAGTGGTTGGCTACTATTTCTCCGGATATTCTTTGCGTTCAAGAAACTAAGGCCAGGCCCGATCAACTCCCCCAGCAACTGATTGAGCCGTCAGGCTTTAGCTCATATTGGCACTCGGCACAGAAGCCGGGCTACAGTGGGGTCGCAGTCTACACAAAGGAAAAGCCACTCAATGTGGAAACCGCTATGGGATCAAATCGATTCGACGATGAAGGGCGGTTCATCCGGCTGGACTTTGATAATTTCAGCATATTCAATATCTATTTTCCTAATGGCAAGGCCAGCAGCGATCGACTCCGGTTCAAAATGGACTTCTATGAAACATTTCTCCTGCAGATCCAGTCCTTACGCAAGGAGCGACAGAGGCTGATTTTCTTGGGTGACGTCAACACGGCCCATAAAGAAATCGATCTCGCGAGACCAAAAGAAAACGAAAAAGTTTCAGGATTCCTCCCTGAAGAAAGGGAATGGATCGACAGGATGGTATCGCTGGGATATGTCGACACCTTTCGTCAGTTTCACACCGAAGCCGGTCTATATAGTTGGTGGGACCTCAAGACCAGGGCCAGGGAAAGGAATGTCGGCTGGAGAATCGACTACGTGTTCGTAACTCAGGAGATGCTTGATTCCGTGAAGGACGCTTTCATTCTTAGCGACGTCACGGGTTCGGATCATTGTCCTGTCGGCGTGGAATTAGCGAACACATAGATGTTGCCGGATGTAGTCTGACGCTGGGACGATTCTATGAGATGCTCTGTCGGACCACACAGCGCCGCGCGCTCGTGCGTAACCCCGCATTGTCCCCCGCCCGTTCGACGGGAGGCTGTAGCAGGCTCTCACCTATCCCGATCGACTTCACCCGTCACCGGGGTTTGTCAGACTAGGCCGGGAATCTTTACCCCGAGTTCCGCGGGTCGGATCATGCTGAGCGCATGTTTATAAACGAGCCTGATCTCGTCCGCGTTTTCGATTATTATGCAGAAGCTGTCAAAACTGCGGACGTAACCCTTGAAGGAATCACCGGATACGAGGAGCACCTCGACTTCGATTCTTGCCTTGCGCACCTGATTGAGAAACTGGTCTTGAATATTAAAGTGAGTTTTCGGCATTTCCGCACCCCCGTGTGCTAATCCCCATCATCCAGGTCGCGTTTCTAGCCGCGCATCCAGGTTGATTCAAGGGGAAAAATCCCGGACTGTACATCAATCTCCGAGAAAATTAGAGACCTTTAATCCGATCCCTTTGATGTCGTTAGGATCACACCATAAAACCCCGGGTTCGGAACGAAACCATGTCAACTGTCTTTTCGCATAATGTCGAGTGTCCCTCTTCATTAAGCGAACAGCCTCACGGAGATCCATTTGTCCCGCCATTACCATGCCTGCGTGACGATATCCCAAAGAATGCATTGACTTAAGTTCTAGGGAATATCCGCGGCCATAAAGTTGCAACACTTCTTCCAATAATCCACCTTCTATCATACTGTCAACTCGCTTATCAATTCGTTCGTATAAAAATTGCCTGTGCGGATCAAGACAGAGGAATAGAGCGTCATAAGGTCGATTCCGGAAGCAATGTCGGTCTTGGATTTCAGACAACTTCTTGCCGGTCAGTTCGATGACTTCAAGCGCCCGAATCACTCTCGCTATATTCTCTGGTTGGGTGCGGCCGGCGCATACGGGATCTAGTTCCGCCAACCTTTTGAATAGGGCGCCTGGCCCCTCTTTTTCCTCCAGACCTCTGAGTTCTCCTCTTAATTCAAGATTTGCAGGGGGAAGCTCTACGATCCCCCCTAGTAACGACCTTATATACAACCCTGTTCCCCCTACTATTAGTGGAAGACCGCCTTCTTGAAGAATCTCGCTTATACACTTTCGCGCTTCTCTCACGTAATCCCCGGCAGAAAAATCCTCATCCGGATCGCGGATGTCAATCATGTGGTGAGCAACGCGAGACCTCTCATCTCTGGTGGGCTTGGCCGAACCAACATCCATGTAGCGGTAAATCTGAACCGAATCCGCAGAGACGATCCGACCGCCGCGGGGTTCTGCCAGCTCTATGGCCACTGTTGTTTTTCCCGACGCAGTTGGGCCTCCGATAACAATTATGCGCGGCTTGATTTCAGTCATAGACGGGCTTGAACCGACAAGATTTTTTTCGGTCTCCCGAATTCAAGGGAAGGAGCATTAGCGGCAAAGGATGTTTCAGCTTGTGTCACCGGTCGTACCCCTCCGGCCTGAGGACGAATATGGCTCCATCCGGCCCGAAATACCTTTTGAATGGAAAGGTGCTCACCACCCGATAGCCCGGAAGAGGCCCCAATGTTATGAGATAATCCTCTTTTCGCACCCACCACCAGCTCAACCCGTCACGAGGGCTAAAATCGGGGCTGTAACAATGATACCCATTAAATTCGAGGCCTCCATCAAAGTCACAAGGCGGCACGTTCATCTGGTAAACAAGGTAATCCTGGGCTTTTTTTAAAGAGCGCTTCATATCCATGAAATCATGGGTTCCCAGTACGGCCAGAGACGAGAAGAAGGAACGGCATGAGGCCGCCAAGGATCCCTCTGAGTCTGAAGGATCGATCCCAACCGGGTTCCAAATCTGAAACTACCCAAACGATGAAAAACATGCAAAGAGGTATCAAATAACGATCGTGGAATCCCCCGGGCGTGATCACTCCGAGGTACAACAAGCCGGCGAGGAGAGCGAAGAGTGGGAGGAACTTTATCTCCTCACCCGCGGTCCCGCGGCCGGTCCTCAAGAGCCGGCGCAAAGAGGAAAATATTAAGCCCAGCAGAGCCGCGAGGTTCAGAATACTCCAATAGATCAACAAATAGTACAGAGGCTTCGGAATAGTCGCGGTCCGGTTAATCCCGAGAATGTAGGTGTCTTTCAACAAGACGGGACCGATACCGAGGTCGAAGATTATATTGCGGAAAAACTCTACCGGAGGATCGATAAGGCCCAAGAGAAGGGCTGATTCGAACAATAAGATGCCCAGCGTCAACAAAATAAAAAAATACCTAAAGATCCTCCACCCTAAGAATAGACGGTATCTGAGCGCTAATACCGGTGAGGTAAGGAACGCGACGTAGAGCAGTCCCGCCTGCAAATAGTTCTCGTAGAGAAACGTCAAGTATGTGAACAGGCCCTTTGTTTGAGCAAAGAGCAAAATGTTGTAGAAGATCTGATGCTGGGTAATCGGCGTGCTGCCTATGGTGAACAAAAAATACTCATACGCGGCCCACGGCGCGAAATCAACCACCGTCACAAGAACGACCATTTTCCAACGGCCAAGATCTTTGCCGCGTGGATGGAGGAAGCACGCTGCAGCAAAGGCCACCGGAATTATTATCCCAAACTGGCGTGTGAGGATAGAGCATAGGGCAAACAGCAAACCGATTATCAGCATTGGCGTGCTTGCTCGCGCAGCCCCCACATGCAGGAACAGTAAGGCGAAGATCGCAAACGCCGCGAAAGTGATGTCGCTCATATACGTAAAGCATTGGGACAAGAAAAGGGGATTAACAACAAGGGTCAAAGCTCCCCACAGAGCCACCCAGGGGGAGAGGCCCGCCAGACGGAGCAACGCGAGCAGGGCAAATGATCCTAAAATGCCTAAGGTGAGAACGGATATTCTGAGCACCGTGATCGAAAAGCCGCCCATAAAAGCGAACAGACGACCCCACAGTAGGTGCACTATCAAAGACGGCCCGCCAGGCGCCCAACTCGGACCCCATCCTGTAGTCGGCATTCTCCCCTCAAATGCCAGAGTTTCCAGGGCCCGCACAAATGCCCAATCATCGTTCACCATGAATTCCCCGACCGGGTTCACTATCACCACGATGACAGTCCAAACCGTGATTAGAATCAACAGTGGAACCCACAGGGCCGAGGAGCGGTCCGCTACTACAGGAGCTTCATATTTGTTTTGATTCCGGAAAAAAAAGGAGAAGGATTGGGAGACGCTCATGGAAAAGGGGGTTCTTCGTCACTAGACCCCCGGCGTGGGGGAGATTATTGCTCATCATCGAAAGATCGCTTCTGTTACCGAATCACAGTTCTCGCCATAGAACTCCGATCGGGATGCACACTCATGTCTCGCCGCGGATCGGATTCAATCGGCCCCTCCGCTTGCAACTTCCGTGAGAGGTTTTATCCTTCGGAAACCAACAAATACCTGAAGATCGCTCAGGCTACAGTATCCTCAAGATACTCCAGGCCTAGGGTTTCGGCTACCGTGCGAGAGGCAGTACCGCTTCCCCGCTGCTCTCACTATCTCAATTTCAATGCCTGCTACCTGACGATAGAAATCGGTTCGGTCAAGTCTCAGATTCTGGTTGTGTGGCTGAATCTCCTGTTGGTAACGAATGCAGCCACCGCTTTCTGTGGTTGTGCCGTCCGGCCTCACAATAATATGAGGAACTCCCGCCAACCGGCAAATCATGGGGCGATACTCGTACAGAATGCAGAGCCCCTCAAAATTCAGCGCGCAAACTGCGTTCCTGTATTCATCGCCTAGGGCGTCATCCTCCTTGGCTTTGATAATTCCCCGGCAACGGCCTAGAATTTCCAGTTGTCTGGATACGTCCAGGGTGTTGAAACCCCATCTCAGGCAGAGCATTTCCACTGAGGTGTGAAGAATCAGATCCACAGTGCAACACTTCACTCCGTCGCAACCTTTACAAGAGAATCCGATCCGGCCGCTGACCTCATCATAGGCGGAGTCCATAAGTCCATAAAGCTCAGTGAGACGGGGTATCAATTCCTCCCCGGAAAACATCGTCCGTACCTCCAGAATGTCGCAAAAGCATCTTTAGGGGCTGACTGTTCCTCGCCTGGTGGCAGTGCAACGAAATCGGAACGCCATCCCTTCGGATGGGAATAGGCGACAGGAGGGAGAAAGAAGAAGGTTCTTACTCCTGCCAGCTTATAGCTTCTTCCGGACAAGTATCTATGGCTTCCTGAATCTCGTCCTCGGAGCAAGCGCTTTGATCAGTCACGTAAGCCTTCTCTGTTTCTTCATTCAATGCAAAGCAATCTTCCGCTATGGCAGCGCATGTGCCGCATCCGGAGCAAGCCTCTTCATCGATGACAACTGTTTTTGCCATTGTCTCTCCTTTCCTTTGTTGTACGAGATCTGAGGGAGATTTTTTATTCTGTGAGCTTTACATCTTCCAGATTACGCAGTCAACCCCTATTATGTTACACGATCGATCAATTATCGGGACGCTCAATCAAGCCCTCGCGGTACAGGCAGGGTCTCCTTAATGCGAATTTGCTTGACTCCCCTGAATTTGAGGGTCTATAGAGTTACAACACCGCTGAGACCTGCACAGTCAAAAGAAAAAAGGGAGGGAACATGACCAAGGCCGAATTTGTCGAAAAGTTGGCCAAAAAAGGGGAGACAACGAAGAAACACGCGGCTGAGGCTATTGATCTGGTCTTCGGCACTATCGCGGAACAGTTGTCCAAGGGGGAGCAGGTTTATGTACCCGGATTCGGAAAATTCTCCGTGGTGAAAAGGGCGGCTCGAACTGGAATCAATCCGCGCACCAAGAAAAAGATTAAAATCAAAGCGACCAACGCTCCCAAATTCCGGGCAGCCAAGGGACTGAAAGAAGGCGTCAAGAAATAGCTGGACCAGAGGCGGTTTTTCTGGGTACTCAATTTTGCGATGATGAGCCGGCAAGTCTGGAGTTTTTTTTCGGCACGGCCGGGCGGCTCTATTTGTCATTCGTGCGGGGCAAGGTTGAAGTGCGCTCAAAATCGCCAGGTCTCTCATCGAACTCGGCTCAATTGGCGTGAGGGTGGAGCGATTGTGGCCCGCTATAGTTGCGCCTTACACACTCAGCGGCCGGCAATCTGAGGTGAGAATCCAGAATCGGTAGGCCAGAGCGCGGTTTGATGGTTTGAGGTTGAAAATGAAATCGAGTCTCAATCTAGATGGAACATAAACAGACCTTTTCCTTCGGCCGCAACTGGCAGACCTTTCTCAAGAGCCTTGACGAAGAGCGGCTCAAAATTGCCGAAGTGTCCCTCACGGAGTTCCTGAGGGTGTCCGGGTTGCAGGGCAAGAGTTTCTTGGATATCGGTTGTGGCAGTGGCCTCTTTTCCTATGCTGCCTTCAATCTGGGCGCACAGAGAATCGTCAGTTTCGATCTGGACCCTTTCAGCGTGGAATGCTGCAAGCACCTCCGCGCCAGGGCAAACAATCCATCTCACTGGGAGGTGCGAGAAGGTTCGGTCCTGGACAGGGACTTTCTTTCAGGATTGGGGACCTTTGATATAGTCTATTCGTGGGGTGTGCTCCATCACACGGGCCAAATGTGGGATGCGATTGAACGCTCCGCTAAGCTCGTGAATCCGGGTGGTAATTACTACATCGCGATCTACAACAAGATTCTCGCAAGAAACGGGTCAGCGTCGTGGATACATCCGTTTTGGCTGAATGTCAAAACTGTATACAACACCTTTCCGGCCCTTGGGACCTACGTCCTTGAACCATTGGCCATGTCCACGTTACTTGGCATTGGTTATTGCACACGGGGAAAATCCTGTCACACACGTACGGAACTACAAGTCCCATAGGGGCATGAGTTGGCGGACCGATGCTACGGACTGGCTTGGCGGGTACCCTTACGAATTCGCCACTGTGGAGGAGGTTTTCAAGTTCATTAAGGGTAAATTCCCGGATTTCGACCTGGTCAACATCAAGGTCACCAGCGGACGAGGGCTGAACTGGTATTTGTTCAAAAGGTCCCCGGCTTAGATATCACGTTTCCTACGGCGTCTTCATGCCTTTCTCCCGTTTCCGCCGCAAATACAGCAGAACGATTCTTGCCGCAACGATTACACCTGCGGCAAAACAAGCTTGCACAAGGTATTCCACGACTGTAGACGGTTGGAACCGCTCGACTACGAGCGGGTCGCCCATTATCAATTCAGCCCCGACTTTTCCAAGCACAGCGGCTCCCAAATATATTATCGCCGGATACCTGTCCATCAGGTTGGCAAGCAGGCCGCTCGCGCCTGCCACCAAAGGGATGCTCAGAATGAGCCCGAATAACAAAAGGAATGGATCACCTTTGGATGCCCCTGCTAATGCGAGCACATTGTCCAGCGACATGGTGACGTCAGCTACGATGATGATCCAGACAGCGGTCCAAAGGGTGACAGGTGCTCGCTCCGTATCCTCCCGAGGATCATCGACCACCAGCAGTTTGACCCCGATCCAGATTATTAGAAGCCCACCTACCAGCTTGACCAGACTCAACTGAAGGAGTTGCGCGGCGAACACCGTCAAGGCTATGCGGAGTAGAACCGCCAGCAACGAACCGAAAACTATTGCCTTGCGCCTTTTATCAAGAGGAAGGTTTTTGGCGGCTATGGCTATGACCACGGCATTATCCCCCGCGAGGACGATGTCAATAAGGACAACGGTGAGAACACCGACCAAAAAATCCGTGGACAGGCCCATGAATCCGATTGAAGCTGATGTCAACTTATTGCTCCTTTTGAGAAACGCATGGGGGAGCGAGCAATTCTCACACGTGATGGTCCGTCTACAGACTAAGTGCTGTGATTCGTAAGTTCGGTCACGCACCGTCGTCTCTATCGGATCAGTAGCGCCGGCATCTTGCCGGTCAGGTCAATTGCGTATTCGGCTTACCGGCAAGATGCCGGCGCTACTGCCAAAGTGGCACCTCATTTATGAAGCGCTGTCCTGAGTATCCACTTTGTATCCCGAAATTAATGCTGGAGCTTCAGATAGATCAATTATTCTTAGGCATTATCGCGGAGTACACTTAGCTTATCGGGCAGTTTGGATGAGGTGAACCGGAGTTCTTGCACCCGGTCTGAAGACTTCGAATTGAGGAATTCCTTGACTCGGGCCTACTGGCCAAGCATCACCGGAAAGCACCAGGCCAAAATGTGCAAAAAGCCCGCTGCATAAAGGGACGCGACAAGATCATCCGTGAGAATGCCCCAGCCGTGCGGGAGCGATTCCATTTTGGAAGCCGGCCACGGTTTGATGATGTCGAAAACCCTGGTGGCGACAAATGTCCAGATGACCGTCAAAGCGAGGCTGGGAACTCCAAACAGCAACACGGTGACCCAATAGCCCGCGTGCTCGTCCAGGACAAAATGTCTTGGATCTTTCTTGTTCCAATAGGCTTCGGCCCATTTACCCAGCGGTATTGATATAATGCAGGTCACGGCAAGGGCCGTCGCAATGACCACTGTCTGGAATTGCCGCGGGGCAAACAGTTGGATGAGAACAAAAATCAGCACAGCAGGCAAACTGCCCACCGTCCCGGGCGCGACCGGTGAATAGCCGAGCCACAATGATGTGCTGAGAGCTTCACAAATGCGATCTTGCCAATTTTTCATGTGTTTTCAGGGTATAGCCGCGTCCACGCGCCTGCGTTACTTTATTGAACCCAAACTGCTATACGTTCTTGTCACGGATTCCGTGGCAGAAACTCTACGCAGAGAAATTTTCCATGGTGAGGAACATTCTTATATAAAAATTTTGCAAGGTCTACCGAATTAAATCCTACTAAATTACAGGAGGAGACCCTGGAGCCTTCGGATAAAAAAATAGTTCTCGCAAGACATGGCGAGACGGTCTTTAATCGGGCAGGATTCATCATGGGGCGAAGCGATTCTCCACTCACCCCCGACGGTATCACAGTGGCGAAACAGGTGGCGTGGCTAGTGGAACAGCAGAAAATTCGCACAGTTTTTTCAAGCCCTTTAGGGGAAAGAGCGCGGTCTGAGTGCAGAGATATACACGGAGGGTACGGGCCTTCCCATACTCGCAACGGAAACCATGGCGGAACTTTCCTGCGGAGAATGGGAAGCAAAGTCACGCTATGAAGTCCTTGAGGGTGAGGAGCTTATTCGAAAGACTTGGCTGGACAGGCCTCCCGGTGGAGAAAGTTATTCAGATGCAGAAACGAGGGTTCGCGGCTAATTCAAGAGATCACGTCACAAGACATCCAGTACCCCGTTCTGGTGGTAGGTCATGCCGGAGTGAACAGAGTATTCCTGAAGTTATGGTTGAGCTTGGAATCCGGAGTGCGCTATCAGGATCAATTGCCCCCATGATACGATATACTTGATTAAAGATCGGCAAGACGTTGTGGCCCAGTCCGCGAACGGCTCTGAGACCGAAGGCTTTCTATTCCATTTGGACAGATTCCCGGGTCATGAGGGCAGGGGCTGCAGGTAACTCCCTTATAGTAAGGGGCTCAAGCGAGACTCGTTGAGGGACCATCCTTGATGCTTCGGCCTTGACAATAATGTTCCATCCCAGGCGGTTATACGGGAAAACTCCCCCAAGTTTTTTGTCTACCCAACTCAACGCGTCCAATCTAAGAAACATTTTGTCAGAAGAAGGCAACGGTGGCAGCTTGTAGGGGATCAAATAGACCGATCTCCATGCTACGCTCTGAAAGCCGACAGCTTGCAATTTTCTGTGCAGACTCATTGGCGTGTAAAACCGCAAATGTGTTTCGTCCCAGCCGAACCATTCCTTGTTTCCGCGCAAGACGCGGTGATATGTCCCTTGAATCAGATAATTAAGAGATAGAGAATTCTGGGTGCTCAAGACTATTCGCCCACCGGGAACGACAGAGGCCGCAGCCTCCCCAAGCAGGCCCTGGTCATCCGGTAAGTGCTCGATCACGTCCTTCATGAGGATTACGTCGAAGCGGTCGCGACAAGAGAATGATGGGAACTCCTCACTGTGGATGAAACTACAAAGATGGTGCACCCCTTCCTGCCGCGCAAAATGCACCGCGGTTGAAAGCGCTGTGTCTTCCGCGTCCACCCCCACGACTTCCGACGCGCCTTCGAGGGCTGCGAGCACTGTGAACATCCCCGCGCCACAACCGTAGTCCAGAAAACGCTTTCCTTTCAAATCTCCGAGTAGTTCACGGATAAAAGTGTTCTTGGCGAGGCTGTACGCCTTGTGCTGTTGATCCAGGTACCGCGGCAAGTGCCTTTTCAGGGTCGTGGGACCTCAGCCAGTGGTCGTCTGGATATGTCTTCCTTTGAAGATTCATTCAAAACTCTATGAGTTCCCGATACAGACTTTCCCACGCTTCCCGCTCCCTTGCGGAGGAGAACTGCTTCATTTTATGCCTCGCTGCAACTCCCAACGATTTTGCAAGCTCGGGGGTTTCGATGATTTCCGCAAGCGCGCTTGCTAGAGCCTTGATCGCCCAGGGAGCCAAGAGACCGGTGACTCGATCTTCCACAAGGGCCTCCGTGGCGCCAGTGCGGGTAGCGATGGAGGGTACACCCGATGCCATTGCCTCCATTAGTATGTTCGGACACCCTTCAGAAACAGACGGTAGCACAAACACGTCGAGGCTCTGTAGCCACCGCGGAACCTGTTCGTGAGGAATAGCTCTCGTAAAACTTAATATGTCCTCTATTCCGGTTCTATCCAACATTTGATGGTAAACTTCTCGCTCTGATTCTCTTAATTCACCAAGAAGCTCCAGGGCCAAGTTATGTCGCTTTTTGAGCCGGGCCACGGCCTTGAAGATATAAGGCAATCCCTTGGCATATTTGAATATTCCCGCGCACCCTATCCGGAAAGGTTCTTTGTCAGAACGCTCGTGGGACCAAACTTGCTCCGGGAGATCCACAGAGTTGTAGATAATCCGAGCCTTGTCTTCAATAGAAGTGAGGGCGTTAGCCATATCCACAAGGTCCCGGCTGAGACCGACCACCCTGTCCACGTTTTCCAGGCCACTTCGGCATGCCCCCACTTTTTCGGGGCTAAAGATGTATTTCTTGATGTCGTTGCCCACCACGGTGAGCACGGACTGGAGACCCAATCGACGCGCCAGCAATCCGGTCACGTACCCAACGGGCCAGAGAAAAAAGGAATGGAAAAAATCGAACGCCTCTTCGCGATGGAGCATCTCCAGTGACTGGTAAATCATTTGTAGTGTCCACGTGTGCGGGCAGTCCCACAGGCTTCGCGGGGAGTCAGTTATCTTTTCCTTCCCAACAGTCAATCGATGGACAATGATGCCGTCCGTCAGGCTGCTCTGCCGGTTCTCGTCCAGGAGCACAGAACCTTCCTCTGCGACTTGCAGGTGGGCCACATGGACTTCCAGCCCCATGTGCGCTGGCGGGCTACCCTTCCTACGGTCCTGGCCAGTCCGCCCCATTGTGCCGGAGGAAACTCGGGGGTGGTTATGCAGACCTTTATGCACCTCTTTTTGGCCTGGTTCATCGACTCGGCTTCTCTTTTAGTTTCTGGCACTCCCGATGAGTTGCATCCTCTGACAAATATTTCTATCATCCACACGAAAAGAAGGGGAAGATTTACCTCATTATGCGTGTCGGAATCATCTTCCATAAGAATCCCTTTTCTTCTCCCACAGGCATTGATCTTGTCCGTTTGCGAGCCATTTCTCTGGGGCTCATCCGCAAAGGCATCTAGCGCTGAAATTGTTGCCCCTGTGGACCGGGAGGGCATCTTAGAAGGAATCGTGCCAGTCAGGCGCCTTGAGGCGCTCGAAGAAACAGGCCGATACGATCTGGTCAAGACGTGTTACCACGACTCGATTTTGCTGATCGAGCGTTATCGCGGGCCGTGGTTTCGCGCATCGTGAGAGTGGTGGACCACGAGCTGCCTGAAAGGGACGGTCCATTTCGGGCGCGGCTGCTCCGCTGCCAGGCTGCGATTCGAGATCGAGCCTCCACGCTGATCCTGAACAACACTGCGAATCAAGAGCGGTGGCAGAGTTTCGATGGTGCGGACTTGCCGATCACCTTGATTCCCACAGGGTTGTCCCGTGCACATTCCCCCGCGAGGCCCCAATCCATATAGGCCGGGTGAGCAGGTGTTGCTGTTCCTGGGGAGTCTTGCCGCTCCGCGCATGGTTCATATTTTGAATCAAGCGGCCCACTTCCTTCGTGATCAAGTCCGCGTACACCTTGTGGGAACCAACAAGGCGTGTATTTACGGCGGTGCTGAAGAAGAGTGTGCGCTGGACCCTCTTGTGGTCGATCATGGTGAGTTATCGGAGGATAAGGTCTGGGATTATATCCGTTACGCAAGTGTCGGATTAGCACTGGCCGCGGGGCCGCACACGTTCGACAACGACGTATCCAAGATCCTCAACTACTTGAGAGGCGGGCTGGCGGTGGTGTCCGAGGAACCCATACTCAATAATGAACTTATTCGGCAGACTGGCTTTGGAAGGACATTCTCCCATGGCGATGTAGGTGATCTCGTGTCCAAGACCCTCGAACTTGTTGAAAGCCCGCTGGACGCACAGAGAGACCAGGTCATGCAGTTCATGGCAGAGCAGCATTCGTGGGATAAGAGGGTTGACATCTATGTGGATCTGTTTGGCAAGATCGTGTCTTCTGGCGTTCCGTAATTGTAACAAAAAAAATCCTGATACCAACTCCCATAACCGGAAAAATAGTACAACGCAGAATGAAAATGCACCACGGTTTGGTGCCACGGACGTGCGCCTTGGCTCGGTTCGTGCACAGGATGAGCTTCGCACATCCGTGGCACCATGAATACAATCTAGCGGCAACCGGGAACAGGCTTTGCATAAGAGTTGGCATTGGGAACGGTGAGATTGGGGGAAAAATCTTGATTAAGACAGTTACCCCGTCACCCCGGCGAAGGCCGGAGTCCAGAAATCCAGCGCAGGACTGGATTCCGGCTTCCTCCGGAATGACGGTTGGATTAGATTACCTCAGTAAACAAAAATGGCAGTTCGGGGAGCCCCAGTTTCGGGGGGTTACAAGAAGGTCCTCCCCGATTCTTCCTGTTTTGAAAGCAAACGGTAGGGCAACATGAAAATTGTTCTCGTACGGCCGCCATTTTACGCGCTTTTCGGTATGACCATCCCGAAGATGAAGACGTACCCGTTGAATCTCCTCTACTTGGCCACGTACGTAAGAGACCGCGGCGGGTACGAAGCGGCCCTCGTGGATGGAGAAAATGTGTCGATCCCGGAGCTGGAAGCGCTCGATGGGCTGGCACAAGACCCTGAAGTTGTGATGCACCAGGGCATTCCACGCATGGTGAAGATACTCGAAGACCCACAGCACGCCTTCTGGGAAGAAACAGAAAGACGGATCGTAGCCGAGAACCCGGACCTCGTGGGAATCACCTGTAACTCAGGGAACATGGATACGGCTCGCATTCTGGTGGGGCGACTCAAGGGTCGAGGCGTGCCTGTGATTCTCGGCGGCAGCCATCCGACGGTTCTTCCTGAACAGAGCTTCAATTACACCGGCGCGGACATGGCCGCGATTGGAGAAGGGGAGTCTGACCCTTGTCCGAGTAATGGATGCGCTGCATGGGAAAGGGTCTCTTTGGACATCCCGTCGCTTCGCTGTGGCGGAAAGACGGGCGAATCATTGTCAATCCACGGGCAGACCTGATAGCGGAAATCGACAGCCTGCCGATTCCGGACCGCTCTTTTATCAGCCGATCCGAGTATTTCGGAGAAGTCCTGCTCACCGGACGCGGCTGCCCTTTTAACTGCGCGGTACTGCGCTTCGAGGAACATCTGGGGCCGGAAAGTCCGGATGAGATCGGTTGGCGCCATTGTCGAAGAGCTTCAGACCCTCAGGCTAGCTGCCGACTCGGAACCATCATCAGGGACCGCGGTGGACAAGGACCGGCATGGGGAGGACCCGTTTGACTCGCGGCCCGGCCGATGGGTGGTGAAAGTCGTGGACGACACCTTTACGGTGAACCGGAAACGCACGCTGGAACTCCTTGACGAAATCATCGCGGCCGGCCTTAATTGTTTCGAGTTTACCGGAGGAGTCCGGGCCGACACTCTGGATGAAACACTGGTCTCAAAGATGCGAGAGGCCAATTTCAGGCGGGTCACTCTGGGAGTCGAAAGCGGGAGCCCGCGTATTCTGAAAATGATTCGTAAGGGTGAGACCAACGAGGACGTAAAAAGGGCCGTCAAATTGCTGCGCGGGGCAGGCATATGCTCGCACACGTTTTTCATGATTGGGCTGCCGGATGAGACATTGGAAGACGTGGAGCTTTCCAAGAAATTGATCATGGATGTCCAGCCAGATCACGTGGAGATAAACATGGTCACACCTTATCCGGGCACAGACATTTTCAATAAACTCATTCTCGAAGACCCTGCAAAGATCGACCGCTGGTATCGCTGGTTTCATCAGGGTATGGCCACCCATTCGGATCGTCTCGGCTTTGACCTGGACCGTGCGTACGAGGATTTTCTTGCGTTCGCGAGGGAATACCACGCGGAGAGGGGAACCTGAGGGCAAGAGCTGGCTGGGGCTGTGATCCATCTCATGCAGACTGCATGGAGCCAAGGTCCTTGGGACGCCAGGAGGAATGCCGGCTGGAACCCTATACATGTAAGCTCCAGCATTTTAGCGGACTGAGAATGCTCGGGGGGGGCCAAGTAAGTCAGCCGATCTATAGCCGTTTTTCGATACTAAAATCCCAATATAATACGATCTACTATGTTGATGAGAGTGACGATTTCCACTATAGTTCAAACTGCTTTTGGCTGATCTGTATGGGCAACGGCCGTCAGGTCCTGCTTGCTGACGAATAAGAATGGCTATGGACAAATTGACAAAAGAGCGGCGGAGTTGGAACATGTCGCGCGTCCGGTCGGAGAACACGAAACCGGAGCGCATTGTGCGTTCGCTACTCCACCGTATGGGGTGCCGCTTTCGTCTCCATTCCAGGGTGTTGCCCGGACGGCCTGACATCACACTTCCTAAGTATCGGACCGTGATTTTTGTTCACGGGTGTTTCTGGCACCATCACGAAGGGTGTGCCGGGAGCAAACCTCCTGGGACACATGCAGAGTTCTGGCAACAAAAATTCAGCGAGAATGTGGAAAGAGATCACCGGAACAAGCAGGCACTGGAGGCAGCCGGATGGCGGGTAGTCGTCGTATGGCAATGCGAACTGGGAGACTTGGATGCACTCTCCATCCGCCTAGCATCAGAGCTTATGAAGCCAGTATAAGCATAATCGCCATTCTCGAACACTCGGTAACGGGGACTTACTTTTGTGCGGAGCACCTCATCATGTCGCCCAACTAACCGCCGTAGATTTGTTCTGCGGCTGCGGTACCGTCACCCTGGGCCTTGAGAACCAGGGCTTCAGAGTTGTCGCAGCTGTGGATAATGACCCCGTCGCCTGCCAGACATACCGCGAGAACCACCCGCACGTGTCGCTCTACTGTCAGGATATTACCGGAATTGCTCCCAAGTTGATTATGGAGAAAGACCTGCGAGGGTACGCTCCTGATCTGCTAGTGGTATGCGCCCCCTGCCAGCCTTTCAGCAGCCAGAATCGCAAGCGCGAAAACGATCCCCGCGCTCAACTGGTCCTTCAGACTCCGCGATTTGCTCGCGTGCTTAGGCCTCGGGTGATTTTATTCGAGAACGTCCCTGGGTTAGCTTCTCCCGGCACTGCTTCAATCGTGAATTGCTTACGGGCGGAACTGAGCAGGGAAGGCTACAAGCTGAGTGAGCCGGTCCGTGTGGACGCTGCTAACTACGGAGTGCCTCAACGTCGCCTGCGATGTATCATGTTTGCGACAACGGAAGATAGGCTCCCGGAGTTGGCAGATCCACTTAATCGCGAGGGCGCAGGGCCAACCGTAGAGGATGCTATAGGAGATTTACCTGCTCTTGCCTGCGGCCAGTCCTGGGAATGGGACCCTCTTCACTTCGCACGCCGGCATCGGTCCATCGCACTGGAACGTATGAAACGTATCCCCAGAGACGGTGGTGACCGTTTCGCGTTGCCACCCGAGCTTGAACTCCTGTGTCACAAAGGGCACAAGGGCCATCCCGACGTATATGGAAGGATGAAATGGAAGGATGTCGCACCAACTCTTACGACTGGTTGTACTGACATTACGCGGGGTCGTTTCATGCATCCGAGGGATGACAGAGCGATTTCTCTTCGGGAAGCTGCGCGGTTGCAGACTTTTCCCGATTCATACCGTTTCTCGGGGTCACCCAAAGAAATTGCTGTTCAGATAGGTAATGCCGTGCCTCTAAAACTTGTCGAAGCGGTTGCAGAGGCCATACTTGCAGTACCGTTCCGCTGAAAACGGGAGAAGCTTGATGCCCCGGATGCGCGTCCGTGCCAGGGCTCTGGATATGCTCGGCAGACAGCAGATGGCCGGGATTCCAAGCGCAATTCATGAGTTGTTCAAGAATGCCCACGATGCCTATGCAGACAGCGTGAGGGTGGATTTCTTTCGTTCCTCCGGCATTCTTGTGCTTTGGGACGATGGCGTGGGCATGACTCGCGACGACTTCGTGGAACGCTGGCTGACTCTCGGGACGGAAAGCAAAGTCGGTACCGGTGCCGGACTTTCCCCGCCGTATCGCGATCCGAAGAAGCCGGAGCGCCCAATACTCGGCGAAAAAGGTATCGGCCGCTTGGCTATAGCAACCATTGGGCCGCAAGGTACTAATCATCACCAGGGCTGAAAGGGAAGACGGTCTGCACGAACCGGTTGCCAGCTTCATCAATTGGAGTTTCTTCGAGGCTGGTGCCGTCAACCTCGAAGAAATTGAAATTCCCGTCGAAACCGTTACCGGCAAAATCCTCCGGGATGAGAAATTACTTCTGAGGATGGTGAGTGACACCGAATCGAATCTTGATGTAATTCGAAAAAAACTCCCCCTAGATCTGGCTTCACGTATTCAAGCCGACCTACAACTTTACCGCGATAACATGCCCGATATTCTCCGTGCAATCGGCGATCTCCCCATCAGCGGTCATCGCGGCACCGCTTTTCTCATTCTGCCTGTTGATCCCATCCTAGAACACGATATCGACGAACAGAATGATGAAGAACAACTCCCCGCTCCTCTCCTCAAAACGTTGCGAGGGTTTTCCAACACCATGATTCCGAGTGACATCCCTCCACCCATGGTGGCTTCGTTTTACGACCACGGCCGTGATGGTAAAACGGTCAATCTCATTGGAGATGAGGAATTTTTCACTCCAGGTGAATTCCTCAATGCTGATCAGCACTTTGAGGGTACCTTTGACGAATACGGCCAGTTTGTCGGAGCTGTCAAGGTCTATCGTGAAGAGCCTGCAAAGGACACTGTGCCCTGGGACGGTGCCAGAGGTGAACCCACACGGTGCGGACCATTCAGGGTCAAGATAGCCTACCTGCAAGGCTTGCCGAAAGAGACTTTGCTGCCCCAGGAAGAGTTTGTGCGCATGATGTTAAAGCTCAACAGATTCGGTGGGTTGTACGTATACCGGGACGGTGTGCGGGTGCTGCCTTACGGCAACTCCGATTATGACTTCCTGAACATCGAGAGACGAAGAACAAAATCGGCTAGCGATTGGTTTTTTAGTTATCGTCGTGTGTTCGGAGCGGTGGAACTTACACGCGAACATAATGGCGCTCTGGTTGAGAAAGCCGGGCGTGAAGGCTTTCGCGGAAATATTGCATACAGGCAGTTCCGTGCCATTCTTGAAAATTTTTTCAAACGGCTTGCCGTAGACTGGTTCCGCGAAAAAACTGCCACGTATGGAAACTTTCGGGGTCTGAAAGAGGAAGTGACAAGGCGCGCTGAAGTCATAGAGAAACGAGAAAAGCAAAGCACAGTTCGACGCAAACGTCTTAAAGATCGAGTTGACAATTTTTTTGAAGAAGTCGAACAGGGGCTCCCTGCCAGGGAAACGCTCGCGATCCGCCAAAGTTTGGACGAACGTCTCAATCACATCGTGGCCCTATCACCGGAGGATTCTGCGAGAGAGTTCCTTCGACTCGAGGCCCAATTGAGTGAAGCACTTCACACCCTGCGCGAACGCTTCAGAATCCCCCGACCCCGTAATCTGGCCTTGACCAGGTCTCTGCAGAAGGATGTAGAGCGAAGCGCCAGCGTGACCCTACGCCTCGAAGCTGAACTTTTCACACCACTTGAACGCGAAATTGACGAACGCATCTCCGGAGCGGTGACCGATGCACGTGCATTGGTATCCCGCCGCCGGCGCATCAAGCTGGTTATCCAAACCAGGGAAGCGCGGGAAACTCGCAAGGCGAAAATCATTGTCCGCGACACACGGCTAGAGGCGGAAAGTCTCAGCAAAGAGGTTTTGCGGCTGACCAGGGAAAGCTTGAGCACCGTCGATCAAGCATTCAAATTGGCTGTCATGGATCTGGAGCGCGAACAGCTTGCGGACCTGGATGAAGAAGAAGTGCGCCGATTCGGTCTGGAATTGGAAGAGAGATTGAATACTGCCGTTATCGACGAGATTGAACTGCTCGAGCGAATCAGGGATCAGATTCAGGCCGTGCTTGAGGCCGTGAGCCAAGGGGTCTCACTCGAAGAAACGACTGCCGCTTACGAGGAACGCTCGAAGATTTTGGAAGAACAACTGGATCATTACACGGAATTGGCCCAACTCGGTACCGCTATCGGTATCATCCAGCACGAATTCAACGCAACCGTTGACAGTCTCCACCAAGGACTGAAGGACCTTCGTTCCTGGGCAGTATTGAACCCTGAAACCGAGAAGACTTACAATGCCCTCCGCAGCAGTTTCGAACACCTTGACGCTTACCTTGCTATGTTCAGACCGTTGCGAAGGCGTCTCTATCGCAAGGCTGTTCCCATAACGGGAAAGATGATCAGAACGTATCTGCTCGAGATATTCGGCGATCGCTTCAAGCGTCACCGTGTTGACTGGAAGACGTCGGAGGCGTTTGAAATGCATACGATAGAGGATTATCCTTCCGTATTCCTGCCGCCGTTTGTCAACATCGTTGATAACGCGCTTATTGGCTCACTCGAGATAGCACCGGGAAAAAATTGGAATATGACGAGCAGCGCACCATCTCCTTTGACGCCGACGATGAAGGATTTCTTATAACCAACAACGGACCTGGCATTGAAGAACGAGACGCAGACCGTATTTTCGAGATGTCCTTCACCCGAAAACTGCGAGGACTCGGAATGGGGCTGGCCATCGCTCGGAAGGCGCTCCGCGAAGCGGGCTACGACATCAGGCTTGAGACTATAGGACGCAAAACCCATCCGTGCTTTCGAATCACTACCGTCAGGCGGGGCTAGGGGACGGCACTGCAGAAACGAGCCACAGGCATCAAAGTGCCTGCGGTCTATGTCAGGAGTCATTATGAGTGCACAAGTCAACCTCAAAAAACTGGCTGAAGACACTGCTGAACGTTATCTCAAAAGCGTCATCGTTATCGACAATGAAATCTTCCCAGAAGGAGAAAATGGGGTTCATCCGCTTTCCGGCTTGCAACTGACTAAAGGTTTCGCTCAAAAAGGCATTGCCTGTGCCATGTACAACCCCGAGGAAGGTGATGAAAATATTGTTTCAACCTGTGTAAGCCTTATATCTCAAACCGATGCTGCTATAGTCGACTGGCAACTGGGCAGGAGAGAAGCAGATGGCAACGAGGACCCGTCAATTAAATGCAGGGAAATTGTTGACACGGTGCTGAAGAAAGACAAAGAGGCCGGAACGCCGCTTCGCTTGTTACTCATTTACACTGGAGAAGATCAACTTGATACGTTGCGTGATCAACTCCATAACTATTTGACCGGTCTGGGTCACCGCGAACTAAGAAGACTTGATGAAAACGAGGATCTACTGGGATTAGCCGGAGGCAATGCGCGGATCGTGTTTGCCAGGAAGACCAGGGAAAGGGAGAATTTGCGGGACCTTACTCCTGAAGATACTGTGGGACCGGCTGAACTTCCTGGTAAGCTGATCGACCAATTCAGTCGCCTGGCTGACGGTATCCTTCCCATGGTAGCGCTCAACGCGGTAGCCGCCGTCCGGGAACACAGCCACACTCTTCTCAGCTTTTTCGACAAGAAACTCGATCCGGCATTTGTGTACATGCCGCCACAATCCCAGATTCACGGATTTACGGCATTCCTGCTGGAGCAGATCCGTGATGAGGTGCATACCATAATTGAGGCAGATCGAGCGACTAAGAAATGCACAGAGATCGGTACTCTCAGAGCTTGGTATTCTCAACATAGATGCTTCGAAGATTCAAACGGCGATAAGCTCGATCCTGAGCATGGTACAACAATTGATCGTCGCCAACTATGTAAAGTCAAAATCACTCAAGAATCGGGTATCAAACAAAAAACTACACGAAATCTATAAAGATAATGAAAAACTCTCAGTGTTCTCATGACATTGCTCGATATCTGAAGGGAGGCAGGCGGACGTCACCGAACAATACTCACAGATTACAGGCCGGGGTTATCCCAAGGCACTCTAGTGCAGTCGCTCAAACATAAGCATTTTCTGCTCTGCATCATGCCACGATGTGATTCAGTTCGGCTTAATGACAATCCCGCCGTGTTTCCTTTCGTGGTCGTTGATGAGTGCAATTCGAGCAGCAGTCCTCATTTGTGTTGCCGCCTCGATGGAGAGGCTATATCTTTCACGCTTCCAAAGAAACTTGAGTGGAAGGAGATACATCTGATAAAATTTCCCTGCCAAAGGCGGGACGGTCGCCGCGTGGGAAGATCACGATCGTTATTTATTCAAATCTAAGGATCGTGGAAATTTCCGATGGGTAGCGGACTTGAAAGATCTTTTTTTAACCATGCTTATGGCCGACCTCGCCTTTAATCTATCCCGTACCGGCATCGACGAATATGAATGGCTGCGAAAAAACCGCCGTGGGTAGAGCGGCGGCGCTCCGCAGCCCGCTTGGAGTATCGGCGGGCAGTGCCCACCATCCCTGGCAATTCAGATCACGAGGGCCATACCATATAGTCTTTGCTGTGGACGTAGAAGGGGATAACGTTCGGGTTGTTACTGCCTATCGCCCAGACCCCGATGAGTGGGAAGAGGATTTGAAGACAAGGAGACATTCATCATGAAGTGTCATGTATGCGGGTCCAAATTAAGCCCGTGATCACAGACCTCCCATTCAAGGTCAGTGAAACAACCATTGTGATCCTAAAAGGATTGCCGCTGCTGCAATGCGACAATTGCAGCGAATATTTGCTGGAAGATGCAGTGATGAGCCGCGTGGAAGAGATCCTTCAAAGGGTGGATGCTGCAGCGGAATTGGAGGTCATCCACTACGCAGCTTAGGGTAAAGCTATCTCGATTGGGTTGGATTTATTGGGCCGGCCATCCTAGGGCCCGCCACGACCCTCGCTGCGTTTAGTTTAGCTAAGGCGTGGCAAATGTAGGATCACCGTTTGCAAGTCCTGACGAACTTTCGTTGAAAGGATCGACACTAAACTGTGAGTGAAACGTTTGAGAAGATTCTCGAACTGGTTGACCGAGGAGAAGTCCTCATATTCGATTAAGGAATTAATGGATGAAGAATTGGCTGCTGATGAGATTCCGGTGAGAGACATAGAGTCGGGGATTGCTGAGGCGGTCATGATCCCCAACTACCCCGGCTGACCCGAAGGACCTTGTGTTTTGGTGCTCCAACACGATGCCCAAGGCAACCCGATCCACGTGGTCTGGGGTATACCGAAAGGACGAGTATCTCCCGCGGTTTTGGTCACAGCCTACAGGCCGGACCCGCGGCGCTGGTCAAAAGATTTTCTGAGGAGAATATCGTGAGAAAGAAGAATCAGACGAAGCTCATCCACGAGGGCGCATATGTGGCTGAAGTCGATATCGAGCTTATCTACACGGATGAGGGATGGTCGCCCTATTTATCGCTGGATGATGCTAGGAAGTTGGATGACGTGCGCGAGGAATTGAGAAGGGGGATCTGAAGGCAGCCTCACAGCATGCACGAGTCTACGCCTTAACCCCAATCGCGTCGTGAAGCCCGCGGAGAAGTAGGCAGCGGATCAGTAATGATACCTCGATCGGGCTATGAGAAGAGAGTCCCCTTCAACCTTGTAGACTATACGATGCTCATCGGTTATCCGTCGTGACCAAGACCCTGATAGGCCAGGCTTCAAGGGCTCTGGTTTTCCAGGACCTTCGAAAGGTGACCGTAGGATTTCCCTGATTAGTCTGTTTATGCGGTCAAGGATCTTTCGGTCGGTTCGTTGCCAATAGAGGTAATCTTCCCAGGCATGTTCGGAGAAAATGAGCTTCACTCAACCAACTCCCGCACTGGTCCACCACCGGACTCCAGTTCAGCGATGGACTCCAGGACTCTTCGCATTCTTCGGGCTCCTGAGAAGGCAAGCGGTCTCTTCAAGAGCCTGGTAATTCTTCCAGGGACATCATTACAACAGAACGTTCGTTTCTCGTGTAACAATGACGGGGGAGTGATCATCACAGACCTTGTCCGGACTGTTTTCGCAAGATTCGGCGAACTTTCGAGTAAGTCACGGCATTCATGGCCGTTCCTCCAGACTAGACGCTTACGTACAGTAGATCATACATGCGTCTCTCGCTCTTAACAACGCCAAAGCAGTCATCTCAGGTCGATTTGTGTGTGATTCCTCTTGATTCTGAAATAGGTCTCAATGAAAGGGAAGTCAAAACCTCCCTCGTAGTTGATGACCACTGCCTTGAACACTGAAATATCCTCCACCTATAGTTCGAGGCTCTGACCGTGCACTCAGTAGCGGACCGAGGCCCTGCAATGCAGCGCGGAGGATAGGGTAACCGGCAGGAACTGCTTCGTGGATGTTGCCCGGAAGCTTTCGGAT
>CAWHDO010000007.1:0-30329 GCA_963828085.1 uncultured delta proteobacterium | reverse complement strand
GCCAAATCACGGAGACTGTTTGGCTTATCCACCTTGCCTTTGCGGTCACCGGATTCACTTGCCGGGAACAGAGCCTCAGACCCTTGAATGGCATACGCCTCTAGCTTGGAGAAAGGATCTGGATTTCTGGATGGTGTAACGGCCAAGGAAGCCGGAGTGATCGTTCGTGATGGTCTACGAGTTGTCCGTGTCATATCGGAAGATGGTGCATGTTTCGTCATTGGCCGGAAGGATGGGCAGCACGGAAGCCTTTCCGGCACGGTTCGTTGTAGGAGCCGATGGCGGCACTTCGATTGTCCGAAATTTCATATTTCCCCAATTAAGTCCGCTATTCAGTGCCGATCCGGGAATGTTACCGAGGCACATTGGAACTTGAGAAAAACGTCATCCACTGGTTCTTTTCCAAAGGGCGTCCGAGGCCGCGGTTAACGTTAATCATAAGGACCACGTATTCCTTATCGAAGGTAGTGGCATTCCGGATTTGCGGAGAGAGATTGGTGAGACGCTGGCACCTTACGGGTTTCATCCTGAGGGGAAAGCCGAATGGAAGGACGGTCGTGCCATCGCCCTGTTGCACGAGCAACTTCTGTCAAGAGCATTTGTGCCCGCCAAAGGAAATATCCTGCTTATCGGGGACGCTGCCGGGTTGTCGCCCTATCAGTTTAGGCGATTGGGTCTGGGCTCAAGAGCGGACTTTGGCCGCCGAATCTATCGTCCGGAGTGCCAAGACGGGAAAGCCTTCTGCAGCTTTTCTCGAAGCAATTGAACCCATCTTGGATACAATTCGCCGCCTTTGCACTGTTCAGGATGAGCTGGGGAATGCGTGTCACACCGGTCCCGGCGCAGAGCGAAGTCCTTACTGGTTGCTTACCGAGAGACACTTATTATCCAAACCCAACAGGATTGAGACGGAGGAGGGCACGGCACCGCATAAGAGAAGCATTACTTCTTGTTGGGTATCATCATGATAGATCTCCTATGAAGAACCCACTTCAAGCGATGAGGTCCTTTTCCCAAGGCTCACCGGAAAGCGCCTGACGACTTTGTCCATGAGAAAGTTCGTCCAAAGCGATACACGTAGCCACCTTTTTCGGAAGGGCCGTGAAACTGACGACTGATTGTATTCCGTGTAACATCAACGCAGCGCTTAAGGTGATTCGTGAACTGACCACTGAAGAAAACGCAGCGAGGGAACTCGTTGCCAGATTATGGAGATTCCGGCACTGCTAGGGCATGACTGGAGCCTAACAGGCTCACAACTAATCGAACAGGTGTTCAGAAGGATTACGGCTGCTTGCGAAAATCCCGATCCGTTCCGGACGCAAAAAACAGGCAGAATAAGAAATGCCTCGAACTTTACCCCTGGCTGAAAGGCCTTGTGGTGGAGTCCGAAGACTCACTGTTCACAGCAGTGAATCTCGCTATTGCAGGAAATTCTATCGATCCGATGGATATCTGAACTCACAGGAGGTCGAGCAAGCGATAAGGGGAAGTCTCGACATGCCGTGTGTCGAAGCGGGTTCATGGACCTGAAGGACCGACTGGAAAAGAGCAGGCTGTAATTTACTTGGGTGACAATTGTGGCGAGATAGTCTTCGACAAGCTGCTCATAGAAACGATCAAGGCCCATTATGAGATAGATGTTGCGTTCGTAGTCCGCAGCATCCCCGCGCTTAACGACGCCACTACTAGAGAAGCCGAGTTGATTGGAATGGGTGATGTGGCTAGCATAGTGGAAAACGGCATCGATGGTCCTTTGCCCGGAACAGTCTCGTTACGGTGTTCGGAGCGATTGGGGCGTTGTGGTCAAGTGCTGATCTGGTCATTGTGAAGGGAGGAGGGAACTTCGACAGTCTGGACGAAGAAAGGAACATTACCACCCCGATCTACTACATGCTCATGTGCAAATGTATTCCTTATAGGGACTATTTCAGTATTCCCTTGAATCACCGATACTCTCTCTGGGCATCTTCGACATCTCAAGACGGCTGCAAAACCTCAATGGGTGGACCTAACACTATACCCCTGGTCTAAGCAAGTGGTACACAACTTCGGAGCAGGTCTAAGGAGGATCGGTGACTAAAGGTGATGAACAGGTAATCGCAAAGAGGAAAGCCGATCGCCACATCGCTCTGGGAAACCTAATCGTGCTGGTAAGACAAAAACCAGGAGATCATCTTCGAACAGAAAGGGGCTATTGCAGTCCTCACGTTGAATCGGCCGGATATTCGGAATGCGGAGGGATTGCAATAACGCAGACACTTCTATGTTCATTGCCTGCTGCCGTGGTTGCGTGGGAGGTGTCATCCTTCGGAGATATGGGATTGTTTTTCGTAGGTTGGGGAAGTGGCATGGCAGCTACGACGGGAGAGGGAGGGCAATTGACCTATCATTTCTTGGGGGCTGCCTTGGGGGCCTTTTTTGGAAAAAATCCTCCTAAAAAGGGAAAAAAGGTCCCAAAACAGTTCACGCATGAAATCGGCAAGTCAGTAAATTCTTAGCATAAGGGGCATTTATAATAACATATCTAAACTATGCAAGATTTCTCTCACGGCGGAGACGGGGGTTGGAAACCCCTTGGGGCTACCAACTTCCAGAGCCAGCTTGCCGTTTGTCACCGCCCATTTTCCCCGAGACTTTTCCCCCGCTTTTTGAAAGCCGTCTTTTCTTAGCCACTTCAACATCGAGGTCCATAGCGCGCCTGAAAATCCCGTTCGCAGACCATGAGAATGTGCGTGTGACGTTGTAATCCGTCGCAATCATGATAAGATTTCATGAGGCAACACTCACTTTGGCGATTTCCAACTATCTTGCATTATCAAGAAGGGCCAGATCTGCTCTTGGCTCATTTCGTCGCACCATGACATCGAGTAACACGCGGAACGTGAGTCAAGGGCAGACTTGATCCGGGACGAATTCTCGTATTCGTTGATGAGAGTGGCACTTCCGGGAAGCCCTTACCCAAACTAGCCCGTGACTTCTTTTTGGTGTGCGGGGTCACCATACCATCGGTAGAGAAACCTTAGTGTAAAGGCCGAAATGACCGCTGCTCTGGGCAAGTTGAGTCCACGTATTGACGAATTTCATGCTACAGAGATAGTAAACCCGAAATCTAAATCAGAATGGAAGAGCGTTTCTCCTGAAATACGCCTACATCTTCTGGAGTTACTTATCGGCCTGCTAGCCGATAATGCTGAATTCGTTGGCCTGTGCTACGTTTCTGGGAAGGATTACCATCGAATGCTGGCTGCGGCTGCGAAGGACCCCGCAATTGACCCAAAAGACTGCTTTGTGGAAGGTCTTTTTCGACTGCCTCATCGAGGTTTTCCGCAAGCGGGGGGAGGACTACGCCGTCGTCGTTGACTCACCTAAGCGGCTCAGAAATGTAATCAAGATCCACGCCTCCCGCTAT
Source organism: uncultured delta proteobacterium (assembly GCA_963828085.1). Taxonomy (GTDB): domain Bacteria; phylum Desulfobacterota; class Desulfomonilia; order Desulfomonilales; family Desulfomonilaceae; genus CAWBBA01. The sequence continues at coordinate 26,917 of CAWHDO010000007.1, read as the reverse complement.
CCGGAGGGCCTCTATGAGGGGGTGATTTTCGCTGATTCACGTGACGAGAAGGGACTCCAATTGGCCGACCTCGCAGTGTACATGGTCAATCGTAGCCATCATATAGCCCAGAGGGAAGCCGACGGGAAGTTGTTGAATCAGTTCGATAGGCTTATCAAGGCTGCAATGACCAGGATAATGGCTGCATTTAACCTGCCGGAGGTTTATGCAATATTCTCGAGTTCCAATGTTCCTGGATGATATAGATGACGACTCGGATGGTTGGAACTTATCCACCCGGAGTTAGGGCGCGGATTATCGTTCATTTCGCATGAAGTATGATGAACTCAAAAATTGTGATAATCCCTCTGTACTCCAGGACGATGATGCCTTAAAGGGGAGGTAAATCTGCTCTTGGCTCATTTCGGCGCACCATGACATTGAGTAACACGCGGAACGTGAGTCAAGAGCAGACGTGACCCCTCTTCCTCTCAAATGCGGGAACTAACGCTACAGCCTGGTAGGGCACGATGACGGGCAACAGGGAAAACCAATATTGTAAACCATCTTCCAGTGAGATAAGCCATGACTTCAGATAATCCTCAAAAGACGGCTACTCAGGTGGTTCAAGAACACTCGGCGTGATTCTGCCCAAAGATTACTCCACGTTTGTGGAGGAGGAATCCTTGGACCATCAGGAAACCAAGGCGGGCATAAGGGTTGTAGTTTATGGTTATTTTGTCGGACTGGATACGGACGATCTGCTCTCTGTCATTCGGGCTACGAACCAACTTAGAGAGAATAACCCCAATGTGCAGCAGTCCTATGTCGTTTCAAGATATGACGAAGAGTTGAATGGAGATCCTGTCGTATTGGATACTGCTACACAAGGAGTGTTTCCCGGCTTGCGGGAAATCAACCTCAGATATTTGCAAACTCTTTCGAGGAGTGGTTCAGAAACCAAAAACCACAAATGGTTAGTATAAAGGACATTGATCAGTACCTAGAAAGAGCTCGATCTGCCGCCAATGCCTCCGCCACCCTGAGAATCAGGTACATGGCCGAACAACAAAAGAGGAGCAGGCAATTGGTTGCGGGGCAAAAGATCATAATTCAGAGGCATGAAGCTCAGATCGATAGTTTGGCAAAACTTGGGGAAAATCAAGAGATACAGATCCATAAACAGACGGAACAGATTAATGGTCTTAAAGACTCTGGGCGATAATCAAGAGATACAGATTAGTAATCAGAGGGAGCAGATCGAGAAGCTGGAAAAACTGGCTCAGAATCAGCAGATACAAATCGACAAACAGGCGGATGAGATTAATGGTCTGAAGACTCTAGCCGACAATCAAGAGACACAGATAGAAAAACAGCAAGAGTATATAAAGGCCCAGCAGAAAACAATTGAGGTCATGGTGGAAGGAAATAGTGCCAGTGCGAAGAACAGTAAGCGAGCATTGAGAGTTGTTATAGCCTCTGCCGCCATTGCAGTGATAGCCATAGGCGTAGGAATAATCCGCACATGGTATTTTTTGCCTGAACCTCAGAAGTCGAATAGCATCACGTCCAGTCAGAATCAATTAATTCCTCAGACTCCTCAAGCTGTCCCTCCAATGTCCCCTGAGAGTCCCAAGGTGACTCCTCCGTTAGTGACTCCAGACACTCCCGATGTAACGCCTTCAGTCCCCCCAAAAGCTCCCGAGACACGCCCGCCTGACATTGCTCCTTCTCCGCCACAGGATAGGTCTGCTCCTCGGACACCAGATCTTTATCAGATATGAGAGCAGTCCACTGGTCGAGTAGCTGCCTCAGATGAACCCGCCACGAGTGTGCTCTATTGGGTAGCGGTCAAGTCTTTGCTTGGCTCATGTTAAGCTGTCGCCTGAACTCACGAGGTTCGCACATGAGCCAAGACGAGGCTTCATCCCCATAAGCAGCTTCCTGAGCCGTCACTTCGATTGCCGCCGCCCATTTTCCCCCACGACTTTTTCTCCGCTTTTTCTGCCGATTCGATTCAACCAATCTGCCAGATGGTCGACTCGATGGTTATGAAGCGTGTTTCAAAGACGGTAGCATCTTATCAAGATCACAGCGAATTGCGCTCAGGCGAGAGGATGGCATGTTTCTGTTGCCTGATCGTTCCCTTCTGCCCGAAGCTGACCTACTGTGTTCAAGTAAGCATCCACTAACAACATTCTGCTGGACTGAGTGGCAACCGGTGAGGTCCGTCAACAACAGGACATAACAGACTTTTGGAGAAACGTGAGGACACTTCTGGTTTGCTCGGCCTCGTGGAGGACAACACGGGTGCCTTCTCGGGGTCAAAGGAATCATCCCACGCACGGGCACCGGCGCAAAGACCACAGAAATGCCAGGTCGCTTCATAATTCTGTTTGAATCATGAGAGGTTGAAGCTCTGATCCTCAATCCTTTGGTGCCCGTGACTTTGTGGACATTGGCAGCCATGAAAGAGTAGACATTAGACAACAACGACTCTAACGACTTCCAATCATCGCATGTGAATCGTCGAACAATTTTCGGAGTGCACTATGACTGAACAGGACCGCTTTCTTGTAGAAAAGCCGTTGGCCGTCGACGCGGAAGAATCCGGCGATAGAGCCCAGAAAAAGGATGGCATCGCCCAAACTGAATTGCAGGAAAGAATCCTGGAATTCGAACGATTCAACCGCTTGGTCATGGCAAGGGAGCAGCGGATTCTTGATCTAAAAAAAGAAGCTAACGAGTTGGCCCAAGCTGCCGGCAAACCCGCGCCTTACGGCTCCTTGGACCGGATTGAAGAAGATGAGGCATTGGATAATCTGGTCCAGCCCATGACGGATCGAGGTGAAGGCGTAGGCTCTGAGCCTGAAGAACTGCAAGTCGCGGACTTATTGAATGTTGAGGATTTGCAGACCCTTCTCAGCCCACTTCTGCGATGCGGTCGGGGTTGCCTCAGCCATATCAGACCTCAAAGGCAACCTGCTGGCATTCGCAAATTTTCGGCGAGCTTGCACCCAATTCCATCGTGTTGGCGAAATTTCCTCTCAACGCTGTGCCGAAAGCGACGCAGTACTGGGTTCCAGACTCGATGGAAGGTCAGGATTTCACTATTTATCAATGCAAAAATGGCCTGACGGACGCGGCTTCGCCGCTGATCATAGACGGCAAGCATCTGGCCAATATTCTTATCGGCCAGTTCCACTTGCAGGAACCTGATCTGGACTTCTTCCGTCGCCAGGCTCAAGACCTCGGTTACGATGAAGAGGATTATTTGGCATCCATCAAGGAAGTGCCAATCATGTCCGCGGAGAAGCTGCCCAGCATTCTCGGCTTCTTGTCAGGCTTCGCCAAGATCGTGGGCTCCCTCACGTTAGACCGAATTCGCGCTTCACACGCAGCCGAGGAACTGAAAAGGAGGGCCGAGGAACTTCGCCGCAGCCAGGCCGCGGCTTTGAGTCTGGCCGAAGATGCAGAAATGGCCCGTAGCGAGATCGCGCGATACAGGGATCATCTGGAGCAGTTGGTCAAAGATCGCACGGAAGAGCTGCGAGTTTCGGAAGAACGCACCCGGCTGCTCCTTGAATCTGCAGGCGAGGGGATCATCGGTGTGAACGTAGACGGCAAGATGACTTTTGTCAATCCTGCAGCTTGTCGGATGCTCGGATACTCACCGAATGAATTCGAGCGGCAAGGGACTCCATAGCCTCATTCACTATTCTCATGAGGATGGTTCTCCATATCCGCGAGAAGACTGTCCCATGCACAAGTCCATTTCAGGTGGAACCGCCGAGCCATGTCGATAATGAAGTGCTGTGGCGAAAAGATGGCTCCAGTTTTCCCGTAGCCTATTCCAGCAACCCTATCCATAAGGACGGCGGTGTTAGTCGGGTCTGTGGTCACCTTTAGAGATATCACCGACCGCCGTCGAGCTGAGGAGGCGCTTGCTGAGAGTGAACGCAGGACACGCACGATTTTGGAGACCGCCATCGAGGGGGTCTGGATGGTCGACAACGACGCCGTCACTATGATTGCCAACCCCGCCCTGTGCGGGATCCTGGGCAGGCCGCAGGAAGAGATAGTCGGCCGTCAGATTTTTGATTTTGTTGATGAGGAGAACCGCCTGATTTTTCTGGCCGAGCTCGAAGAAAGGAAGAAAGGAAAGTCGGGGGCCTATGAGATTTCCCTGCAAAGGCCTGATGGGGTGAACGTGCCGTGTCTGTTCAATGCCAGCCCTTTTCTTGACGAAAAAGGGCTCAAAAAGGGCTCTTTCGCACTCGTCACCGATATAACCGCTCGGAAACTGGCCGAGGAACAGGTGCGCCGCGCCAAGGAGATAGCTGAGGAAGCCACCAAAGCGAAATCTGATTTCCTCGCCAACATGAGCCACGAGATCAGGACACCGATGAACGCCGTGATTGGCATGGCCCACCTGGCCCTTCAGACAGAGCTGACGCCAAAGCAGGCGGACTATCTGAGAAAAATCCAGCGCTCCGCGCATTCCCTTCTGGGGATCATCAATGACATCCTGGATTTCTCCAAGATCGAAGCGGGAAAGATGCACATGGAGTCCGTGGATTTCAGCCTGGACGAAGTCCTCGACAATGTATCTACTGTGGTGGGAGTGAAGGTTCATGAGAAAGAGCTGGAGTTCTTAATGGATACTCCGCGGGATGTGCCCCTTGCCCTGGTCGGTGACCCGCTCAGGCTGGGGCAGGTTCTGATCAACCTGTGCAACAACGCTGTGAAATTCACTGAAGAAGGTGAGATCGTTATTTCCACCAAGCTGGTAGAAAAACAGGACGAATGGGTCATGCTCCAGTTTTCCGTTCGAGACACGGGGGTCGGCCTGACCGAAGAGCAGAAGGGAAAACTCTTCAAAGCCTTTAGCCAGGCAGACACGTCCACTACCAGAAAATATGGAGGGACAGGTCTCGGGCTTACGATCTCCAAGCGGTTGGTCAACATGATGGGAGGGGAGATCTGGGTCGAAAGCGAAGCTGGAAAAGGGAGCGAGTTCATATTCACGGCAAAATTCGGTTTGGCGAGTAAATTCTCAAGGAGACACCTGGAGCCATCAGTGGACCTGCGGGGCATGCGGGTTCTGGTGGTGGACGACAATGCGTCATCCAGGGAGATTCTACAGTCTTTGCTGGAAACGATGAGTTTTGAGGTAACCGTTGCAGCTTCTGCCGAGGAGGGAATAGCGGAGTTGGAGAAAGAGGCAAAAACCCGCCCCTATAGGCTGGTGTGATGGACTGGAGGATGCCTGGTATGGACGGGATCAAAGCATCTGCGTTGATCAAGAAGCACCCGAGCCTGCCTGAGAAGCCCAAAATTATTATCGCAACTGCCTATGGTCGTGAAGAGGTCATGCAGAAATCCGAGAAGGTGGGATTGGACGGCTTTCTTCTTAAGCCCGTGGGCCAATCTGTGCTTTTTGACGCGATCATGGTCGCTTTTGGCAAGGAAGCTCCCGAAGGTGAGGCCATTGCTCGGGTTAGTCGCAGTGATGAGGAAGGGCTGGGAAATATTAGAGGGGCAAGGGTGTTGCTGGCCGAAGACAATGAAATCAACCAACAGGTTGCTGAGGAAATTTTGCAGCAAGCGGGATTGGTTGTGCGAATTGCCAACAACGGGAAAGAGGCCGTGGAGATGGTCAGGGCAGCGAATTTTGATGCGGTGCTCATGGATATACAAATGCCGGTAATGGGAGGATTTGAGGCGACCCAGGAGATTCGCAGGGATGAGAGGTTCAAAGATTTGCCGATCATCGCCATGACCGCCCACGCAATGGCCGGCGACCGCGAGAAAAGTATTGAAGCCGGCATGAACGATCATGTGACGAAACCCATTGATCCGGACCAGCTCATATCCGCACTGGTAAAATGGATAAAGCCGGGAGAGCGGGATAAATCTGGAGGCGTGCGTGAGTCGTTGAGTGAAACCAAGGAGGTGGAGGACATCCTCCCTTCCGAGTTACCCGGGATCTCCATAGCCTCCGGCCTCGGAAGAGTAGGCGGAAACAAGCAGCTCTATACGAAACTCCTGTGCAAGTTCAGGGACGGACAGGAAAACGCCGTCGAGCAAATCAAAGCTGCTCTCCGATCAGGGGATGTGGAAACGGCAGCCCGGCTTGCTCATACGGTAAAAGGAGTCTCCGGAAACCTCGGTGGGGACAACCTCTACCAGGCCGCGGCCGACTTGGAGAAGGCGATCAAGGAAGGCGAACAAAACCTGGATCTCTTCATGACACAGTTCGACTCTCATTTAAAAGTCGTGATGGATGGGATAAGAAAAGTCGAGGAGAGACTGACCGCCCGGCAAATGCCCGAGGAGTTCGGGGCGGAGGTGCATGTCGATAAGGAAGTAGTAAAAACTCTGCTCCAGGAAATAGCCCAGCTTCTGGAGAGCGATCTGACCGAAGCCATGAACCGGCTTGAAGCTTTGAATCACCACCTGGCTAATTCATCGGTTTATGAAGAGTTCAAACGGCTGGAAAAGCAAGTCGAAAGCTTTGATACGGACAGTGCTTTGGATAGCCTGAAGACCATCGCCGAGAAGCTGGAAATAGAGCTATAGGAAGTGAAGACATGATGGAAGGCGGTCGAAAACCCAAGGTACTGATTGTCGATGACACGCCGGAAAACATCCAGGTGCTCATGGAGACGTTGAAAGATCAGTATACAATTGTGGCAGCAATCAACGGAGAGAAGGCGCTCAAAATGGCTGTGGCGGAACCGAGGCCGGATCTCATTCTCCTGGATATCATGATGCCGGGGATGGATGGATACGAGGTGTGCCGTAGACTCAAAGCTGACGAACAAGTCCAACACATCCCGATCATCTTCGTAACCGCCAAGACCGAGGTGGAAGACGAAACCCTGGGATTTGAGCTAGGCGCAGTGGACTATATTACAAAGCCGTTTAGCATTCCTGTGGTCAAAGCGAGGGTTAAAGCCCACCTGGAGCTAAAGATACTGCGTGACCTCGAGGCAATTCAGCGGGCAAAGCTCGAAGACTGTGCTCGGGATGCTCAATAGCGAACTTGCTGAGGCTGCCGAATACGTGAAGTTCCTATTACCGCAACCAATCACTGAGGGACCATTGCAGGCCGATTGGCGTTTCGTGCCCTGCACCACTCTTGGAGGAGACTCCTTAGGTTACCATTGGCTCGATGAAGATTTGTTCGCGATTTACCTGATTGACGTATGCGGACACGGAGTGGGAGCAGCACTCCATTCAGTGTCTGTGCTCAACGTCCTCCGCTCCGAGAACTTGCAGAACACTGATTTTCGGAGGCCGGACCAGGTTTTAGCGGGGCTCAATGCGGTTTTTCCCATGGAACACCACAAGGAAATGTATTTTACCATATGGTACGGCGTTTACAATCGCGTTCTCGCGTTTTGACCTACGCCAGCGGAGGGCATCCACCGGCCCTGTTGATAGAGGATACGCCGGATAAAGCTCAGAGATTCGAGAATTGAGAACGCCGAACCTGTTTATAGGTGGCCTGGCGGGCATAGATTTCGAATATGACCAGGTTAGATCAAACCTGCGGCCAGGCTCTATGTCTTTAGCGATGGCGTATATGAGATCATGAATGAAAACGGCGCATGTTGGGAGTTCGACGACCTGAAGGCCTACCTGGAGGATTCAGGTGACAGGGGCAAATCGACCATGGACGATCTTTGGGCGCACGTTCGGCAAATCGCAGGCTCAGAAACGCTTGAGGATGATTTCTCTGTCCTGGAGATAAGGATACCTTAAAGAAACAGGTACCAAAGCTTATAGCAGTAGCCCAAAATAGTGTCCGTCTGGAAGGACAAGACTAGGAACTCAGGAAGCCCTCTCGGCGGGCCTCCCACTCGTCATTCCGGCCAGCTCCGGACGGTTGTCCGGAGCAAGAGCCGGAATCCAGCAGGACCGGCCTCAATGCCGGTTGTCCGAATTCTGCCGGCAGGGAGAGATTGCCGCAAAATTCTTCGAGCGACTCAAATCGTAGCACGAATGCCCTCACCCTCGGTCCCTCTCCCAGAGGGCGAGGCAAGCTCAAAAGCTCCAGATCTTCTCCCTCTCCCTCTGGGAGAGGGTTGGGGTGAGGGAGGTAAACCACGCAAGAGCCCCAATCGTGGCACGATTTGCACCTCACGAGGAATTTTGAGACAGTTTCGGGAGGCCGGCGCTGGACCCCGGATCGGAGTCCGGGGTGACGGGCTTTTTCTCTTGAATCAGCCAAGACTTATGACAATGGGTGTATCAATCGCCCTAATCGGACACGTACTACAGGGAAGCATACGATGTTGGAGAGCTGAAAGAAAACCCAAAGTTTTGATTGTGGATGACACTCCGGAAAATATCCAGGTCCTCATGGGGACGCTGAAGGATCAGTATGCCATCGTGGCGGCGATTAACGGAGAGAAAGCTCTCAAAATGGCTGCCGCAGAACCGCGACCGGATATCATTCTCCTTGATATTATGATGCCCGGCATGGATGGGTTTGAAGTGTGCAGTAGACTGAAAGCTGATCCGGAGACTCGGGATATCCCGGTCATTTTTCTTTCCGCCCTTGATGATACTGCCAATAAGGTAAAGGGGTTCGCGACAGGGGCTGTGGACTACATCTGCGAAGCCTTTTCAACCTGAAGAAGTTCATGTGAGGGTCAATACTCATCTCACCATGAGCCGTTTGAAACAGAGTCTTGCAGAGAAAAACAAGGAACTCCGGGCGTACAGCGAACGCCTGGAAGAAAGGGTGCAGAGAACGAACCGCAGAGTTGGCGTCGTTGAACAACGTCTATGAGCGTTTTGTTCCCAGGGAGTTCATCGATTTGCTGAAGAAGAATAGCATTCTCGAAATCAGTTTGGGCGATCAGGTGAGCCAGAAAATGACCGTCATGTTTGCGGATATTCGGGGATGGACCACGCTGCTGGAAAAGATGACCCCGGAGGAGGCTTTCAGTTTCATCAATGCCTATCTGAGACGAGTCAGTCCTGTGATCAAGGACTGCAATGGGTTCATAGATCAGTACTATGGCGATGGCGTGATGGCCCTTTTCCCTGGAACACCGGATGATGCGGTGAGGGCAGCCGTCCGAATGCAGGAGGCCGTGGCGGAATACAACAAGGAACGCGAGAGAGACGGATTTGAGCCCATCGGAATCGGCATTGGGCTTCACCGTGCCGATCTCATGCTGGGCGTCATCGGCAGTGAAGATCGTATGCAAGGAGCCGTGGTGGCAGATGCGGTGAACCTTGCCGCACGCATCGAGGGTTTGAACAAGATGTACGGCTCCTACGTCAGCCTGAGCGACGAGACTCTTTCTGCGATGAAAGAATCGGACCGATACAGGCATCGTTTTATCGACAAAGTGCGTGTAAAGGGAAGAGAGGATTCTGTTACTGTTTATGAGGTGTTTGAGGGAGATCCTGAAGGCATCGCCGGCTTGAAAGAGCAAACGAAACCCGCATTTGAAAGCGGTATTCAGCTCTACTATGGCAAGAAATTTTCCGAAGCCAGTGTTCATTTCAACCAGGTGCTGGAGAAGAATCCGGCGGACCTGGCTGCCCGAATCTATCTGAAACGCTGCGCCAACTACATGGTGAACGGCGTCCCGCCCGATTGGACAGGAGTGGAGACGCTTCTTGAAAAATAGAGAAACGTCCAAGTTGGTTGAGGCATAGTGAAGAGGGCAATTGGTCAGATCTGCTCTTGAATTTTGATTCGGTGCTGTTCCTTATCTGGCTTAGGAAATGAGCCAAGACGAGACTTGCCCCCTTTTTAGGATTTTCTCTTTGTGTCTATAGCATTTGCCACCATCGCCACAATTCCTGCACATGGATACAATTCGTACACTTTTCCGTCCAGCTCATGGGGACCTTGAAGATCCTCGTGCAGTGACCAAAGGCAACACCAATTAGCAGCAGGACGCAGTCGTTTAACAAATGGGTCAAATATTTCCTTGGAATTTTCTCTGGTTTGTTCTCTTCCCATCCTTTCCAGCTTGGCACAATCACGGGATGCCCGATAAGATGGTACTATCATAATAGCCAATTTAACCACGTGATCAGAAGATGCGAAAGCCAGATCACGAGCTTCACCTTGAGAAATACTTCTCACTTGCTTAACTGCATTGCTCCAAGCCTTTTGCGTTCCCGTGCGAAGCTCTTTTGAATAAATGGACAACCAAGAATATTTCAATTCAATTAGAAACGTGGTTGAACCATGCAACACCCAGTAGTCCAACCATCCATAAGTTGATTTCCCTTTAGTACCTCTGGAAATGGGTTGTTCCATAAGCACTGCGTCAGAAACCTTGACAAGAGCGGATAAAAGCATCGTGGTTATTTGACGCTCACGATGAACAAAAGGAAGCTCACCCACTGCAACATAATATCTTGTGCATGCCTTAGCGAACGATTCGGAAACTTGTCGAAGAAACCTGCCGCTTTTCGACATGCCCGCTCCTTTCTTGAGTTTTATTGACTCAAGCAAAGAGCCAGCTTTCTTGACTGTTATCCATTCCAAGTTTATCTTTCATCCTTATGGACCGGTATTTCAAGACGTTTTACGTGTACCGCATCACAATCCCTTGAGTCAATTGTTTTCTCCGCCCTCACTCGAAGACAGGTTGCGTAAAAAGAGGAGCGGTCTCGGAAGACTTCCAATCCCCCTGACCGGGGGCTTCTCCACCCCTCAACTAGACATGGCTGTACTTCGTTTACGCTTACGCCTGGTCGATCCCTCTTCCCCCCCCGCCAGGACTGAGGACGGGGGCACATGGACCTCGCCCATGGGGAGCCGAGCATTCTAGGGTTTCCAGGGTTTAGAATTAACTAATTAATTCAATTAGATATAAAAAGATAGGCCGCAATTTCGGATGCTTATCCCCCGCGGACATCAGCCCGAAACTTTTCCCCTTGACACACTAGATGTTGTGGCGATAAAGATCGCGCCGATGGGGCGGAACAGGCGTGGGAGCTGACCCCACGCCCGGTTCCGGTGAATTCCCGGAACGTTATGGGTAAAGTATCAACCAATCCCGAAGCTCCTGGAACACGAGCTTAAAGTAAATTTAGAGGTTAAGAGTGCAAGAGGAGACTTCGGCAAGGCAAACGTAAACGGACGGAGGGTGCCTTCGAAAACTTCCTCCGCCCGCTTTACTGACCAACCTTTTTAAGGAGGTGCAGCTATGACTATCTTGAGCTTCGCACCCTGTTGGTCCCACACTATTGTGTGGCTGCTCAAAGTGATCCTGGTGGGGATCATACAAAACACAGATTCAATCCTCGACATTTTGAGGCTGATCTGGAACTAACCCGCTCTCCTGTTTGTTTTGGGACGTTTGCCCACACCTCGATAGCTGCTGACTATCGGGTTTTTTTTTGGTCGCCGTCCTGGTGTGCGCCTATAGTAAACAATATTCACTGTGTCAAGTGGTTTTCGCAATTGCGAAATTGTTTGTCAAGGTCTTTTTTACTAGGGTTCTAACCCTCCAGAATGATGCTATATGTCAATTCCCAGGTAAATCGGCGTCGAGTCCACGGGCTCCGGTCGATGCGTCCGCAGATACTCTAATACCTGTCTCAGCGTGTAATCCCCGCTCCGATTCATCATTGCCTCGTACACGTATTCGCCAACGACAAGATTGACCCGTCACCTGGTCGCCCGAGGTGTCAATCCGAAAGATGCCCTGCGCCGCTCTTGGCGTTGTGTGGGAAACTATCTCAGCCAGGAGCTTTCGAGGTTCACCCAATGCCCTCACCAGGTCGTAAACCCGGCGTGGTAGCGTAGTTGATGAAGTCTTGAAGGTTCTTGATTATGGTTTCTTGGTTCAACGATCCGCCAACGCAGCTATTTCTTCCAATGTCCATACATGAGTTGAAATGCCCGCCTCCATTGCGGGGGTCACTTTCAATGTCCTGCGTTAAGAGGGGTAAGAGGGGTCACCCATTAAAAGGCCCTCTGTCAAGGGAAAAAGCATCCCTATGGCAAGGAAAGGGTCGTTTCCTTGCTGAGGGTACGGCCGTGTTGCGTACAGCGTCCGTCAGCGCCTGCTCTTCACCTTTGCCGGTATTTCTCTCGGGTAGTGTCGGTAGTTTTCCTCACCGCACCAGTCACCCATCAGGATCAAGGCATGGACCGTAAGAGGTCCTGCCCCTTCCGCTTATTGCGGACCAGAAAATCTTCGGTTCCATGCTGTGCCCAAGGGAAAGGGGTCATATCTGCTCTTGACTCATGTTTCGGCTGTTGCTCCCAGTCAGGTTTAAAAATGAGCCAAGACGAGACTGGATTCGTTCTTTCTATTCACAAGCGTCGAAGGCTTTTTCGAGAAGAAGGCCCAACTCTTCATCGGACGCATTGAAGGAAATGGTCATTTTTTGATCGTTAATTGGTACAAAATTGTAATGTTCCTTGGGGCCCGAATTCCTCCACGGAAGAAATTCCAACCGATCTCCTTCAAGCTCCATGGTGCATGAGAGGGCAGTCTTAGCGAATTTGCTCCATGATTTAACGCCTATCTCCTTCAGAAAGAATTCGAAGGATCTGTCCAGGTCTGTAGGATGGGGCACGCCCTCTTGTGAATGCCTCAGAACTTCTCTTATATATTTCCCTTTTATAGAGAAAGGTTCCGTCTCATCCACCGCGATTCGTGGAGACTTACCGATCCAAAGGCCCATAGTCGTTTTCGAACTCGGGTTAAGATATATCTTCTTCTCTCTTTTGTATGCTCCTGCGTGTTTCATGGCACTCTAATAACCTCCGCTTCCACTCCGTTTTTGTTTACCGCATTCAATTAAACTTTTCAGAGCCGTGGCACTCTGATGACCTCCACTTTCACGCTGTTTTGTTTACCATATTCAATCAAACTTTTGAGAGCCGATTTCTGAGCATCTGTAGCACCAGGGGGCACACCGACGCGTAAGACCCTTTCGGATATGTCCTTATCCGTAATGATAGTGTCTTTCATGCGCGCTCCATTAAAATTGGCAACCTGATCAATATACTTTCGGCCTTGCGAGAGAATCCTGGCAGGATCTTGATACGAGTTCAGGCCGAGATGCATGCTCTTGTTACTCCTGGCGGCACCATTCTCGAACCAGTCGATACCCTTGAAGGTACGGGAAGATTCCGCCCAAGGTGGTCTTCCATGGCCCATCCTCGGGGGGAAATTTGCGAGATCCCAGATTTTAAGTAACTCTTGGTGAGCATTCTGTAAAGCAGCAATTTCAGCCGCGTTTACCGCCTTCGATAGGGCTGCTTGAATTTTCGCGAGGCCGATGGGCACCAGGCTCATCAAATCTGGAAGTGCATCATAAAGAGGACCTGGGGCCCACGGATATGCCTTGTAATAACCGGTTCGCCACCGATCATACGCCTTGGTTAGGCCGGGACACACAATGTCCAAAACGTATCGAGCACGATCACTAAGGTCGGGCGGTTTGGGCGGCCCAATCGTTGCCTGAGGCTCCTTCGGCTGCTGGTTATGCTCGTTGTGGTAGGCCTCGGTACCAAAGTTTCGCTTAACGGACTTCAGCAGATCCGCGACGGGCCCTTTCTTGTACTTGAGGGCCTCGTCAACATATTTGTCGACGTCTCTCGGATCTACCTTGTTTTCACTTCTGATTCCTCTGTGGCTCCAACTGTACTCAGGATGCGTGGCGAACCACCACCGCCGCTGGTCCTCTGTTTCAATCATATAGGGTCTCCTTTCGCTTCAATAAAGAATGAACTCCCGCATGACAGATAACCGCTGAACACCATCACATTGTCTCTGGACTACGGATTCCAGGGCGTGAGGCAGTGCTGTCTACATGTTGAATTAGGACTCCTCGTCGCTTTGGGGCCAGATCTTCATGAAATCAAATGCGGATTCAGACTTAACAACGCCTCGTTCCCAGTTGGTTGGTTTGACCGGTTAAAATCATCAGACCAGGATGAATAGAACCTTTTTTCGCAGTAAGGCATGTACGCTGAAATCATCAGGAGATCATGTGTTCTCCATTACAGAAAACCATGGTTAACCTAATTTGTCAATCATTAAATAGAAAATGCGCTAAGGATGGCTCTCTGGGCGGTTCTCAGCAGATTTGAATGTCATCGAGATAGGTCATGGAATTCGGGGGGCACGACACTATTTTACCGCGATCTCTTTCGTGGCCTTACAGGTTTGCCGCTTGCTCAGGTCCCTACCGGTCAGCCTCTCGACGGTTGAAAAAAGGGGTCACCCATTAAAAGGCCCTCTGTCAAGGGAAAAAGCATCCCTATTGCAAGAAAAGGATCGTTTCCTTGCCACAGGGTACGGCCGTGTTGCGTAAAGCCTCGGTCAGCGCCTGCTCTTCACCTTTGCCGGTATTTCTCTCGGGTAGTGTCGGTAGTCTTTCCTCACCGCACCAGTCACCCATCAGGATCAAGGCACGGACCTTGAAGGCCCTGCCCCTTCCGCTTATTGCGGACCAGAAAATCTTCGGTTCCATGTTGGAAAAAGCGGTCAGATCTACTCTTGGCTCATTTTGGCGGACCATGACATCGAGTAACACGCGGAACGTGAGTCAAAACCAGACTTGCCCCCTCATTCTTATTCATATTTGGATATTAAGGCGAGGAATTTGTTATAATACGGATTGACGAAGTACCACTATGGAATGTCTTGGTCAAAGCAACATTCCGAGACATCCAACCGGAGAAATCATGGGCAAGAAGGATTTCGACGAATTCCTAAAGGAAGATCGAGCAGTTGCCGACCTCGAGCCTCGCGTTGACTGGACCAAAAGGAGAGATGAGTGGCTCGAATACTTGGGAGAGTTCTACAGGCAGGTCGAGGAGTTCCTCAGCGAATATGTTGCATCTGGTGATGTGAGCACGGAGTACCAGGACAAATATATCAATGAGGAACTGGTGGGGCGTTATCCCGCTCAGTCGCTGCACTTCCACATCAGAGGGCGGGACGTGATCCTGGATCCTGTCGGAACGAATCTGATCGGCGCAAGAGGCCGTGTAGACATGACCGGCCCCGCGGGAACCGTCCGATTCGTCCTTATTGGATGGGATGTCATCCGGGTAAGGGCGCGACCCGAAATAGGGGCGGAAGCAGAGACGAAGATGCCAAAGTGGGTCTGGAAGATCGCCACTCCGCCACCTGGAATTACATACCTGGATCTGAACGCTGAGTCTTTTCTCGACGCCCTCATGGAAGTGATCAATGCGTAGGAAGGTGAAGTTCTCGCTTCAGCACCAGGATTTGGCCGAGATAGCTCTCCACCACAGCGATCTTACGGAGGCTCTCAAGGGATACTTCAAAGCTTATGGGAGTTACCTCGAAAGGTTCGGGGGCTACACTCCGAAAGAGTGGCCGAGGAGTTACAAACCCGCATAGCCGAAATCGACCGCGCCTCGGTATTCAGCCTGCTTTCAGCGGTGGAGGCAGCTTTTCGCATCGACTACTTGCAGCGGGGTCAGGCGAAGAAGAAAAAGCGAGAAGACATTTCGCAAGAGCTTCGCAGTACCTACAGAGAAAAAGGAACAAGGGCCTCCTTCAAGGACGACATCTTGTCGGTTTGGAAGCGAGTGCCAACTATTAGGACGGGCCTGCTAAGCGATTTGATTGGTGCGTTCAGATACAGGGATTGGCTTGCCCATGGACGGTACTGGCCTCCCAAGCTGGGACGAAAGTACGATTATGAAAGTGTCTATAAACTGGCCGAGGACATCCTGGACAGCTTTCCCTTCGTCGAGGCTGATGCAGAGTAGGCTTGATTTTGCTTGATCACGAGGCTGAAGAGGGGAAGAGTCTGCTCTTGGCTCATTTCGGCGCACCATGACATCGAGTAACTCGCGCAACGTGAGTAAATGGGTGACCCCAATTCCAATTCCAAACGAGACCCACGAAAGATAGAGGTCTCATCGTCCATCTGGCTGTCACTTAAATGTCGTGTTATATTCTGATCGACAACCAAGACTCCGCATCTTATGCGGATTGACCTAATGATTGTCAGCCCGTTTCAAACCTGTCGTTGACCCCTGCCGCTGGAACCGCTCCGGCGCGTGTGTGGAGGCAATATGCCTGCGGTAACCCTGAAAGCGCATTACGATGGTGAACGGATCTGTACTCGATGAGCCGTTCGAGATCCCCGCAAACTCACCCCTTATGGTCACCGTGTTGCCCCCGACTGACGCAGTGGTGGACGAGGATTGGATCTTGGTGGCCCGGAAGGCGCTCTCCGCGGTGTACGGCACGGATGAGCCTGACTATGGCATCGAGTAACACGCACAACGTGAGTCTAGAGGAGACTTGTGCTTTCAGTGTTTGTGCATGTTGGGGACCTTGCCCATCCAACAGCATTCTGTATTCAATTGATTCGCGTTTCACCTGTCCTTCGGGCCTGGAGGCTGGTACGGGTCCGGTGTGCCCATCGGGATGGGCGGGTATTTCTTCAGGCTGGCCTCGAACTCGGCGAGCATCTTGGTAATGGGTCTGGCGACCCAGGAGTTCTTGGCCCCAACGTCGTGCTCTTCCTTCGGGTCGGTGAGCAGGTTGATGAGCTTAGGCAGCGGCAGGATCTGGGGCGTGTCATACATGTTCTCCTGCCAGATGAAATGCGCCTTCCAGTTGCGCCATTTGACGGCTGACAGCCGATCGGCTACGTAGGCCGGGAAGCCTTCGCGGTTCGAGTTCTCCTGCTTCCCCAGGAAAAAATCCAACTGATCCACGCCGTCAATTGGGCGATCCCGAGGGATTTCCGCTCCGCCCACTCGCGCCAGCGTCGTGAAACAATCCACGATATGGACGATCTCGTTACTGACGCCACCGACCGGCACTCTGCCCGGCCAGCGGAGGATGAATGGTACGCGCAGCGAGCCTTCCATCGCGGTAAAATATGTGCCGCGCCACGGACCTGCCCAGCCTTCCCAAGGGTGTATTGCTTCGGGTCCATTGTCGCTGGTGAAGATGACCACAGTGTTATCTTCGATGCCCAGCTCCTTGATGGCATCCAAGATCTGTCCCGTGCGGTGATCCATCTCGGCGAGACAGTCGGCCCAGTCGCCGTTGCCGGTCTTGCCGGCGAACTCCGGGTTGGGAAGCGTGGGAAAATGCACCAGTGAGAAAGAAACGTAGGCAAAGAAGGGCTTGCCGAGCTTTGTCTGACGCCGCATAAAGTCAATGCAGCGGCGCGTGATCTCGGCTTCCATGAGCCGCCGCTGCTCCACATCCAGTACCTTGATCTGCCGCGCCTTTTCGCCTTTGCGTGCTTCGTAAATGTGTTCAGGGTGAACGACCTTCGCGTTCCAACCCTGCCTGTTGCCGATCGACGGCCACATGCCCTTTGTTTCGTTCAGCGACGGCCACATGGCCTCGTCATATGTGCGCGGGATGCCATACCACTCGTCGAACCCCTTATGGGTGGGAAATCGGTCTTCGGCGCTGCCGAGATGCCACTTGCCCCATATGCCGGTTGCGTAACCCCGCGCCGACAATAACTCCGCAATGGTGACCTCCCACTGAGTCAACCCGTCCGGCTTGCCGTCTATCGGAACCTCATACGTTCCCGAGCGAATCGGGAACCGACCGGTCATGAGCGCCGATCGCGTCGGGGTGCACTGCGCCTCGACGTTGAAATTCAGTAGCCGCAGCCCCTCCGTGGCGAGGCGGTCAATGCGCGGGGTGGGTGCGCCGCGCAGAATCCCGCCGCCGTAGCAGCCCAATTCACCGTACCCAAGATTGTCGGTAAGCATGAAGACGATATTGGGTTTGGCGCCCGCCGCCTGCGCCGAAGCGAGGGCGCCCAATACCAGCCCGAAGGCCAGTGCGAGGTGTTTGAATTTCATAATGCGTTTGCTTGTCACAGCGTGTGTTTCCTTTCGGTTTTGTGTTGAGTTGACCTCGATGACTGAGTGGCCCGCTAGTGCCATCGTGCAAGCGACTGCTTTCAATGTTGTCGTTTGCAGGATCTTGTATCTTTTCTTTTGTGTGGCGGAATCAAGAGGTGCTACTTCACCGCCCTTACTTCCACGGTGACTTTGTCAATCTCGCCGGTAAAGGGAGTCTCCGGGCCGATGCCGATACCCTCGGCGACCGGTGTCTGATTGTCGAGGCCAACTTAGGCTGTCTCTTCCGCCGAGAAGATCATGCCTTGGGTGTTTTCGACGCGCGCCTCCGCCATTTTCAAACGACCTATACACGACATACACCTCAGAGAGAGTCAGAATTCTGTTTCCAACTTCACGTAGGTTCCAAAAATCGGGTCAATAGTCCGTTCCGGGTTTATGCCCCATCTGTTGGTTGCCACCGGAACATCCCATCCCGGTTGTGTCCGGTCAACACAAGCGTACTTGAACCAAGCGCCAGGCTTCCAATAGGCGAAGCTCGCCCGCAAGGTGCAACCTTCAATAAGCTTCCAGTCGAATCCGCATCCAATTTCATATCCAAGATCTCGTTCCAGGATGTTCGGTGCGTCAGCGGCGACCGAGATATCCACAAGACCCTGGCGGGCGAAGCTCAAAGCATACTGGAGAGCAGGAGAGTTTGGAGTGGTTGATGGGTTCGGCCTGATCCATCCCCATCCATAGGCCTGGGAAACTCGGTCTGCCCGGAAAAAGGTTGCGTAAAGATTCAGATTTGCCGCAAGCGCGTAATCCAATCTAGCCCCGCAGGAAATCGCGTCCGTCATGAAGCCGTGGTTGGAGTGAGGTCTTGGAACCATTGCCTGACCCGTAGTCGTATGAGAGTAAGAGGCTGTATGGTCGGTACAGGCTGACTCCGGCATCCAGGAATAAACCGGGTACCGTAGGTTGTCTGTCGATTATTTGTCCAGCTCGGCGGTCAAATCCCGGGTAATAGGCCCACAATAGACTGAGTTTGGCGGGTCCGCTAACTGCCCCGAACTCGATCATCCCGCCCCAAAACTCCCAGTATCTGGTTCGGGGCGATAAAAGGCCGGATTCGCTCCGGGCGTTCCTTGCTGTTTGCTGCCAGAATGCCCCTTCTGTATTGAAGAAGAATCGGCCGTCAAAATAATTCAAGTATGCGTCACCGAATAGAACAGTGATGTCCAAGGGGTTGAAATTGCTCCTCCCAGGATTGAGTGGATCAAGATTAGCCGGATCAATAGTTTGCAGAAGCTGAGATTCAGGTCCCTGGTGCATGTTCCAATATTCGCATAACATCCCAGCCGAAACATTTCCTGCCATATACAGGACAAAACCGCCTACATCCGGCTGCATGGCATTGTTCCGGTCAGTCAGGAGAGGGTAGTTCACAAACTGGCCCCGTCGCCACGGGAAATAATATAGTCCTATGGCGAGCGGGCCGTAAGGCGCAGTGAGAGTTAGCCCTTCGGTGGTAGTCTCGTCTGCTCCGTCAAGAAAAAAACCATCTCCAAACGGCATGGCCATCTTTCCCACATTGACCACTCCCCACGGAAGCTGGACTGTGGCAAATAAGGTGTTCCAATAGCCCGGCGAGAACGATCGTTCCGTCCCATAGGCTTGGGTATTCGTGTACCGGGAATAGTTAAGCTGGCCAACGGAGGTGTCGAAGAACGGGTTGGCCCAGCTTCCGATCCGGTAACTCCCCTCCAACGAGATGGCCGGGTTCAGTGTAAATTTGGGGCGAATCGCCATGTACATGTAATTGGTCGCCGCATCCGATCCTGAGGAGAGATTATCGCCGGTGATCTCATTCCCCAGCCACCCGTTACGAGCGGCAAGGTTCACCACGCCACCCACAGCCGCCGTACTGTTATCCCGGTCGTATGGTCCGAAAAAACCGCGAGAGCCCAACTGCGAGAATTGCCAAAACTCCCACAAGAACTTCCCGACCACTGAGAACTCCAAGGCTTGGGCAGATGAAGCCAAGAGCGCAAAGAGTACAACACTGGTGACTCCCACCATTCTTCTTTGCAAGAGCATAAGTTTCAAACCCCCGCTTTCTATCTGAGGTTTCGCTCTTCCTGTATGTTTGAATCCGCGCGCATGGCGCGGTTGGCAGATTTTACCCAAATTATGCTGCACTCTTCCCATTTTGCGCGACTGGCGCCGGTGAGGGGTGCGAGATGGTTCCCTGGACCTCCACAAGGCCCCGCATGTCTCCCAGGTGCGCCGACGGAGGCAAAACCGTTGTCATGTTGATGATAAAAGTGGTTTTTCTCGTTTCTCAGCGTATCCCTTCACACATCCCTCGGTCAAGCCCAATCTTACATGCGACGCCCTATCCGAAAGCAGCATAGTAGTGCCGGGCCAATGGAAGACCCGGCGCACGGCAAGCAGGAGAACGTGGCGTTCAACGGTCATTTCGGGAAGAAATACTTTCATCCGCTCTTCGCCTTCGCAAGTGACGGAGACTGCCTGGGGGCCAGGCTCAGGCCCGGCAACGTTCATTCAGCCTATGGTGTTGTGGCCTTCCTCGATCCGATTGTGAGGCGATATCGGTCCCGATTCATCCCGTTCTGGCTTCGGGGCGATGCGGCTTTTGCTCAGCCCGAGGTTTATAACTATTGCGAGGGCGAACCGGTCACGTACTTCATCAGGCTTCCGGCCAATGCGGTGCTGAACAGACTCATCGACCAGTATCTGACTCATCCGGTGGGGCGACCTCCCAAGAGTGGAATTCAGATCAGGCTGGTTGATCTCCGGTACCAGGCGAAGACTTGGGATAGAGAGCGCAGGGTGGTTGCCAAAATCGAGTGGCACCACGGAGAACTCTTCCCAAGGATCGGGTTTATCGTGACCAATTCCAAGCTTCCTGCCGGGAAGGTGGTCAAGGTTTACAACGGACGCGGGGACGTTGAGAATCGAATCAAAGAGGGGAAGAACACGCTGCGCCGGGACAAGACGAGCTGCCATCGATTCGCCGCCAACCAGGCAAGGTTGCTCATGGGAGTCTTGGCCTACAATCTCCTCCACATGCTCCGCCAATTCTACCTCGTGAGCGAAGAGGACAAACGGTCAATGGAATGGCTCATCAAGCGTCTGATCAAGGTCGGAGGTGGTATGTTCATATTGCTTCAGCCTTCCCCCTGGCCCGATACTACCAAGCTGTGTTCGGGTGAGGGCCAAGAAATTTTGATTGACGGAGGGGCGCACGGAGAGGTACGCTCAAAAACAGGAATAATCGCGCTTTTTCAACAACGTAACGACGCTTTTGCCTCTGTCGAGTCTTCTAGGACGAGAAACGGAGCCTTTTCCGGGTCAGGGGAACCATACCGCGACCGGATTCCGAGGCAAACACCCTGGATTGGGAAGACCGCGGCATAATTCCGGCGTACAGGGCACAAGTTGAGAAGATCAAGGAGGGATTCTCATGAGGGCGGCAACAAAGGCGGCTATAGGTTTGGGTGCGTCACCCGTTTGCTCACAGGAGACCTGCAAGCTCATGAGAGAATACCAGGGGGGCAAGCTCTATGATTGTGGCGGAATAAGAATGGTTGAATTGCAGGGCAACTACAAAGACATGGGTAGGCAATACGGGGCTTTGTTGAAGGACGACATCATCGCTTATTACGATCAGATGATCGAGAGATTCTTACTCCGAACTGGATTGCTCAATGACGAAGACTTCCGAAAGCTGGTTGTGGATCCCTCAGTAAAAAGCCAAGCAAAACGACAAAGCGAATTGTTAAAGGGAATGGCGGAAAAGACAGGTCTATCGTTTGAAAAGCACACACTCCTGAATTTGAACGTGTTAGGACTGGTGTACCTCAGAAAGATGGGGATGACGACGGCGGTGGGATGTGGCGGCGGTTGTATTTCTATGGCGGCATGGGGGAGCTACACGGCTGGTGGACGCACATACACCGCTCGGAATTTCGATTTTCCGAACCTTTACAGGGAACTCGCCAAGAAATTTGCAATACTCCTGGTGCTCAAGCCAAACGATGGAAGTAATCCTGTGGCGGGGGTATGCTGGGTCGGAATGATCGAGTTTGTTGATGCGATGAATGACAAGGGGCTCTATGTTACCTGGAATAATGGTGCCGGGTCGGACGGATTGAGGATCTATTCGGACCGGGCATTCATCGGGGATGAAATGACAAACATGCTGTTGGACGCGGACAATATCGACGCGTTTGAGAGCAGATTGAGGACGATTCGCGCCGGTTATCCTAACATCTTCATGTCTGCCGGACCGGAGTTTGCATGCCATTTTGAAAATGGTACTGAAGAGACGAAGAAGAGGGCTGCGAAGGAAGACACTTTGATATCCGCAGCCAATCAATTTCTGGAACCTTCGTGGCATATTGTGCCCTTGAAAAGTCCCGCTATATGGTATTCGGAAGAGAGACGAACGCGATTGGAGAATTTGGCAAGAGACCACAAAGGAACAATCGACGAAAAGGTCATGATGAAAATACTTGATGAAAGACTGTTCAATAAGGACGGCTCTCCAGGGAAAGGCGCATCCGTAATCGAAAAGAATCCTAAAGAGGATGAGGTAACCGTGGTTCAGGTTGTTACCTGCCCGTCGGAAAGAAAGATGTGGGTAAGAATCCCTACATACACGGACTGGATGTTGTTTGATCTACACAAAGTCTTTGAAAATTAAGGACATGGGAGCCCAAAGATCTGGTTTCGTGATTGATTGAGGCTTATCCACCGGATGGACAACGGAAATCTTCTGAAACAACGCATCGGGCCGGACGATCTTCGCGCCGGCTCGGTCCAAATAACATGAAAACCCAAAAAGCCGTCCCAAATAATCAGAAAAATTCAGTCAATTTAATGTGAAAAACAACACATGGGGACAAGAAGAAATCTTTGCAAAGCCTTTATCTCACCATCAACGACGTGGATCTCTTGGACGCTATTGACCGGATGAAATGGGATTCCGGAGAGACGGAGATCCGGGTGATAAAGAGAGGAGGTACGAAATAGGGGGATTTCATTACCAGGAACTAGTCATCCTGCCGTTTATTCCCAGCATGCAGTACTTGAATAAGTTTGTCGCACGCGCTTTCGAGTCCTTACGAGGATAGAGAATGCTTAGCCATGAGCGCCGTGTCCTCCATCCCGGAAGGGGATGTCAGTCAGAATTTCTTTGGCGTTGAGCTGGCGTTTGGACAGGTCGAGCCCCCGAGAATGAGTGAAGTTATTCCGGATGATCCGAGTCAACTCCTGTCTCTGTCCTACGGTGCACATATTGGGGATACCAATGGTTGAGCCACAGTCCCGACCCGATCAAACCCAGGGATACCGCCTGATAGCCCATCCCGTTTTCCCACCAGCCGTAGGTTTTAGCCACGCTCATGCCCGTGGAGATTAGAAATACCACCATCCAAATCAGCGAGAGGGTCCAACAAATCCGGTAAAAGTCCGGGGATGCCTGCCGCTCCGGGGGCACTGTCTCCCGCGCATATTGCAGGACAAAGGGTTTGTCCAGGAGAATAGACAGAAAGGCGATGGCCGCCAGGGTCCCGTTGGTCAGGATATCCAGATTGTTGATCACCCACAGGTTTGCAAATAGCACCACCATGACCAGGTTAAAGACGAAGAAGAGCAGCGAGCCCCAGGTCAGGATGAACCCCTTGGCCAGCTGTTTGTAGCCCATGACCAGCACCAGGGCCAGGGCCGCAATAATGGCGGCGTTCAACCGGAATAGGGATGGCCCGGAAATAGCCCCAAAAACGATCCAGGGGAGGAAGCCCAGCAGAACGCTTAGAGTCTCTTTCATTTTTGATGAAAACCTGAACCGAGGTTTAAGTCTTTTGTGGGCGAGGGGAGATCATCAAAACCCCATCCCAAAACGCGGGGTCCATCTCAGCCCGGCGGCTTGCCAGTCAACCCGAACCTAGCCATGGTTTCGCTCCAGTAGTGGTTGGCTTCGTTCCTGAAGATCTCCGGCCCTCCCGGCAAAAGGTCTTGACGTAATCCCGCCTGCACCTCCGACGTAATCCGTCCCTGGCGGATGATCTGCTCCCCAGCTTGGCGCACCATGTTGTAATACGAGGCGAACGTCTCCTGATGTTGTTCATCGGTCAAGCTATCACCAGCGGGCCGCAGGATTTCCCCCAGATAGCCCCAGCCCAGCTTCCGGGCGAAAAACTGGAAATATTGCACCAGTGGCGCAAAATGATCGAATTCCGGAAAGCCGCAGGGGGAGACCAGCAACATGCCCCGGTCTTTGGGATAGCGGTCCGGGTGGCCGCTCTTACCCGGATGGCCGGGATCTTCCACCAGCCACGGTTCGAAAGAGGGCAGAGTGCGGTCAATGAAGTTCTTCATCAGACCGGACACGTTATAGTGGTAAAGCGGGGTTCCGAAGACTAGTAAGTCGGCCTGCACAAACCTTTCCAAGACCGCGGCCATGTCATCTTGCTGCACACATTTCCCGGGGGTCTTAACCCAGCACAAGAAGCAGCCCAGACAGGATTTGATGTGCAAATGGCCCAGATGCACCAGTTCAATGGTGGCGTCTGCGGCGCGCATACCGTCCAACAGCGGGCTCAGGATATGATAAGTGCTGCTCTTTTCCTTGCGGGGTGAGCCATTGATGGCCATTACGTGCATGAACACCTCTTGGGGTCAGGTTAAAGTGGATGTCAGCGTAGCGACAAGATAGCATAAATTCCGTTAAAATTGGCTGCCGCGCTTTTTGATATTGAATAGGTGTATGTAAATATTGCTTGTTCTCTGAGATCTCCAGTGCTTGAACGGTGTGTGAGGCACAGAGTCAAACGCGGTCCTTATACACCCCTCCATCAACCAGAATTTCGTTGACCCTCACCCGAGGAGAGGTAATCCCCCGTGAACTCGTTACCGACCCCGCCGTTACGAGCCCCCAGTCTTGCCATCCTAACCTCCTCCCTGATGAACAGCAGAAAAAGCCTTTGGGTCGGCCTTATCATATCCTCCCAACGCCGCGTCGCCTCATGACCGCTGCACTGGCCTAACCTTCTTTCGGGGCTCCCCGTAGTCATCGTCGGGAGTTGCGGTATTTGGAAGACCGTCTGCGGCTCCGACTCCATGCCAGTTGATATAGTGCAATTAGTGCGGGATTTCATCGAGTTTTTGCCGTCAACTTTGATCTACGGCCTCCCTCGAAACACTCCCTCAACCACAAGATGCCAGGAGTTCCGCAGCGCCAACCCGAACAGAATGGCCAGCAGCATCGCAATATTCTCATTTAGATTGTCTGGAGGAGCGCCATGAAGAATGCTGAAACCATGATACGCAAGAAGAATGTAAATGACGAACGGAGCCGCCAAATTCCAGAAGGTTTCCCACAGTCGCTCTCCTCTTCGGCGGAATATGCCATGCCAAATCAAGAAGGATGTGCGAGTTATACGCAAAACATACCCGATCACCAGAACGAGCGTAAAGACCGCTCGTCCATGCCCTGTGAGGGTCGGGCTCAGGTAGAAGAGTGACACGAAGAAAACCGTGAGAAACAGGTAGAAAGTCAAAAAAGCGATGGCCCACCAGCGATCTTTCTGATCTCCTTCGATTTTATCTGCGACGAGTTGCACCGCGACAAAGAGAAGAGCCAAAACGGTTGCCGCGGCGCTACCCAGTGTTGTAAAGAATGGATTCCATTCCACGACTGATCCCTCCCGAATAATCGTAACTTTCCTCCAAGGTCTTTTGCTACTATAATTTCGCCTTTTTTGTAATGTTTCTCGGCGAACCGCTGAGATAATTCTTGATGCCCCCACCTACCACGCATCCTCATATTCATGATGCCGCAGCTCAACCCACCGCCCATTTTCCCCCTAAAGTTTTCTACCGCTTTGGTCTACCCTGTCTGCCGCGTGCTTTTATGGCGTACATGAAAACCTCGTTTCATAGAAACACGGGAATAGTTCCCTTTCGCAAAGTCCATGTTATCAGTAGTTTCCAACAACCGAGCGTTGGTTTTGCATGCTCGTGCTGTGCCGGGAGGAGGTACGCTTTGCGGTACAAGGAGGGTGGGCACAATCTGGATCTCAAAGACGATTAGATCGTGTGCATCATTTTCTACATTTTTGGCTTGAAGAAAGCGCCCTGATTACACTATATTTTACCCATCGTGAGAAACTGGCGAGAGCAGTTCAATCTCACCCCAGTTAAAGTAAGGATGGCCGAACAAATCAGGAGCCCCGGATGAAGTTCCTTTTTGAGAGTGAGGAACAAATCTTTTCATTACATGAAGAAAGCGATTTCTTCCGAATGAAAGTTGGCAAGTCCGAAGTCGAAGAGGACCATGTGGAAGAATTTATGGATAAAACCGTGGAGTGGCTCAGCACGAACCCGGAAAAAGGCATATTGATCGATTTGGAGGGAGTGAAGTCCGTCTGCTCGGATTTCACCGTCGCTTTGACCCGTTACTATGAAGATATCAAGAGACGTGGTCTGTATGTGCGATTCGTGAACGTAGATCCTAAGATTGAACCTTACGTAGATGTTTCCAACATCACTGTGGTGATGGCCGTTCCTGACAAACCGGTCATTAGCGCACGCGAATTGCTCGGCGATCTGGCAAATAATTTGTCCGACAAGGAGTTGATGAAAAAACATGATCTGTCCCAAAGAGGATTGAAGAGGTTGTACAAGAAATTACTCGGCAAGGGACTGATCTTCCGCCGAGCGCTTGCACGAAGAATGGGGGTGCCGACCAAGGATCTCGGCGTTGTTTTCGAGACCAAAAATGCCAAGAAAATTACAGTTGATGCCTCAGATGTGATGAAAAACCTTGCCAATGAAATGACCGACACGGAGCTTATGCGTGATACAGACTCTCTCCGCGCGGACTGCAAAGTCTCTTCAGAAAGCTGTACAATAAAGGGCTCATTTCCAAGGCCACGTTTATGCGCCGAAAAGGTTCTTCGGGAAAGATTTCAACTTCTCGCGATTAACCCCAGGACAACTGCCTTGCCTATTCAGCGAAATCTCTTTTCGAGCCCCACTCCAACGCCGATCCTACCTCTGCGCAAATCATTGTAAGTCAGACTATCTTTTTTTGTCAGC
>CAWHDO010000006.1:0-78635 GCA_963828085.1 uncultured delta proteobacterium | reverse complement strand
GTTGCCCGAGTATGCATCTGCAGAGAAGCCTATAATAGTGTCTCTGCGGATACTTTTTTTTTCTTCGGAATCACTTTAATGACTTTACCGTCAGTCCTTGTGAAAAGCATTTCGTCTTCTTTAATGAAGTAATCAAGTTCGTGGACGAGTTTGTTCCGGAATTTATTCAAACGCTTCAAGTTGTCTAAGAGAGGGCTCTGGATGAATTCCTTTTCGTACAAGATATAAACCTTCTTGTAAAACGACAAGTTCAAGGCCTTTTCCGATTTTGAAATGTGATGGCGCATTATTCGATTCAACAAATACTCAACAAGGAGATGTCCCTTCAAGATAATCGCCATCTCGTCGTCGTGAAGGCCCGCACGCAGAACGAATTCGGTCGTAATGTCCTGAAAAATATCAAACATGGTCGCACTCTTTGGCTTCTCTTGTCGCTCGACCCTTGTCCATAAAGTTCCTTATAACAGCGCTCATGATGCTATTCCCTAACCTGACATTCCTCCCCTTCTTTCGAGTAACAGTCAAAAATACAAAACACTGAGTAGGTTGCAAGATATCTTTCTCGTTGTCTGTGCGTCAAATATTGATCGAGATAAACATCACCACCCTCTGGAAACAAATGATCTCAATTGCAAGCATCGGAACGCTCTCTAATAGGGGTATTACCCTTCGACTCGCCGACTCGACTCTTGGAGTCGGACCGCTGTGCCTTGCTGTTATACGGATTCGATTTCCTTAAGTGTTTTGCCTGTTTGGTTCTTCCACACCAAGAGCCCGTTTGCGGTCCCGCCGTGGATGGCTGCTGCTGCCGCACTCGGGCTAGCGAACTCCGCGTTCGCGTGAAAACCGAAAGCATTCGCCGTCCTTGATCAGAGTTCCGTCATCTTTGAGGCGCTCTCGAAGAGCCATGACGTACGGACACTGATGTGCCGATGCCCGCTCCTTGAGAACCGCCTGAGATCCTTTCAGCACAACGAAAACGTTCGGGCTTAAATGACCTATGGCCTTAAGCCCTTTAATTTCGCAGAAAAGCAACTCGATTTCGGCTTTTCCAGAAACTGTCGATCCGGTTGGAAGAAGAAAGTCGGCTCCAAGCACAGGCAAGAGTTGATGAATGCGGCCCAGGAAGATTTCCATGTCTTCACGGTCGGACTCGGGAGTTTTGCCCCGCTCGATTGTCCATTCATCACTACAGAGCGGCCCGTCTTTTTTGCTTGTTCGATCAGACGCCCCTCAAGATATCGAATATGGGCCTTTGTGAGGTTTTCGTCTTTACTGATGAAGAAAATCACGTGATTCCAGAAGTCTTTGTCCAGATGGTTGCGAAGGCGATCCCGGATGCTTTCCGCTTCCCCCACGTAGACGGCTGTCTTGCCGATTTCTGGTTCCGAGCCGGTTATGAAGTAGACGCCGGAGTTTGCAGCTTCTTCACGAGACAGCACGTCTTCAAATTCGCTACGAGGGCCGGCAATGGCTTTCCCGGTCCAATTTGACAACTCCGCCGTACGAAGCCGCTTTGCGTCTCCCTGCACCAGGAATAGCTTTATGGTGGCACTTGGCATAACTCCCCCATGGTCACCATGGAAGTTTGGACATCCTTGCGATGACGCCGCGATAACACAGTGCGTCTTAAATGTAAAGATATTACTGTAAGATAAGAAGCGGTCCTATGGTTTGGCGCCGTCGGCGCGTACAGACTACTCACGCGAGCATGAGGCCGCGGCCTTTCGGTTCAGGTATGGGGTCTCCAAATTCTCGAGCGGTGTCAACCCATAACCGGATGGCCTCTTTCGCTTGCTGCACAGCCTGATTCCTCGCTATCGCCATGTGCCATGCAGCCGGGCAGTTCCGGCACGTCATCAATGAACGCCTGATCTTCATCGCTCCAATAGATGATGATTTCGTATTTTTGCATGGCTACACGGTCAGAGGCGGATTGAATGTTAAGCACTCAGAGGGTGTCTACAGCCGTTCCCACTCGTCTTTGGCTATTCCGGCTTGACGTAGGACTCTAGTCAGTAGCTCTCTGCCTATGTCAGTCTGATGGGGATTGGGTATCCACAAAGTGATATTACCCATGACCATGAACTGATGCTTGCCACCAGAGTACAGGACCCTCAAACCCAAATTGCCTGAGATGCCTTATCAGGCCACGCCTGCTTATAGGTCCAAAGGGAGGCATCAGGCAACTTCCACAATGGCCAACTCAATTCCATCTACTGCCGGCAATGGAAGATTCCTGTGAACGCGAAACAGGACCCATTCCTCAAGCACCTCTCGGAGTTGTTCACGGCAGTCCTCTAGCGTCTCTGCATTCGCGTATACACCTGTAAATTCGGGGATCTCACCGTAATAACTGCCATCGTCGGACAGAATCTCGTATTTTGCGTGACGCAATCCCGCCTGAATGTATTCTAATAGCATGGTTTCCAGTCTCCGTTTTATCTTGCCTCAACAGTTATTAAGTCAAGAGGGCTCCGCCGCCAGCATATCGGAGTGTACACCAAAACTCTCATTTTCGACAGTTCCGCTTTAACGTGGCAGAAGTGAATCTCCCTTGCCTAAGCTGCTGACAGGCGCTTGACTCGTAGCTGTCCCCGGCGTTGCTCTGCCTGCCATAGATCATATTGTACCTGCTGATTTAGCCAGCTCTCGGCAGTGGTGTCGAAAGCAATGGAGAGCCGAATGGCCATTTCAGGGCTTATCCCGCCGCGGCCGTTAAGGATGCCGGATAACGTCTTTCGGCTCACATCCAACGCTTTGGCCGCCTCAGTTACTGTTAGACCGAGCGGCTTTAGACAGAGTTCCTTCAGGATCTCTCCAGGATGAGGAGGATTGTGCATCCGCATATTACACCTCAATGATAGTCATCATAATCCACTGAATCGGCATCCTCGCCGATAAAACGAAAAGTAACGCGCCAATTGCCACTGACCTTTACTGCCCAACAACCCACGCGATCTCCGCTTAATTCATGCAGATTCAAACCGGGCAGTTTCATATCTCGGGGGCAGGTCGAGGCATGCAGGCGTCCCAAGATAAGTCGCAGTCTTGAGGCGTGTTTTGCCTGAATGCCAGCCCTGCTGCCGTGAGTGAAGAAGCGCTCCAAGCCCTTATGCTTGAATCCAACGATCATGCTTGCATCGTAACACGAAACGTTACAGGTTACAATGTCTAATCATTCACTGGCACGAAGCCTTCGGGGCGCAGCATTCCGCGTTTTTTGAGAATTCTCGTAAAGTCATCCGATAGCAACGTCTGGATCAGCTTGTCGCGGGCCTCGATCTGCCGTGGTGTCCAGTCTCCCTTGATGCGGACGACGAATCTTGTGCCAATTATTGTTCCCTTGAGCGGTTGAGGATCGGTGACCGTTCCCCCGAGTGGCACAATGTCGAACAGGTTCGTGAAGGTGTCGCGAATATACAGCCCGAGGTGGTACATGATCAGACCGGCATCCGCTCTGCCATAAGCGATGGACCACGGCACATCGCGGTGGTGAATGCGTGGACCAGCAAGCCATTTGTATGGATTTTGGCTTGTTCCGTTGAAGACGGTGTCGATTAATTGTTCCGGAGTCATGTTGCCGGGCGGTTTGGGGTCATTCTTGGCAATGTTGTAAATTGTGTTGGCATAATTGTCGAATGCGCCTGGTTCGAGAGCGGGATTGGGGGATACATACCGGACATCCTTGCGCCCGAGGTCCCACACGGAACGGATATTCTTGGGATTTCCTTTCTTGATCAGAATTACCGATCCTCTGTCGTTGTACAAAGGGTAGGGCTGCCCTTCGGTCTGTCCCGCATCTTCCAACCGCTTGATTACTTTTCCGGTGGCTACTACTACTTGCGGCCGGCATTTCGCGTACAGGTTTCCAAACTGGACAACTTGACGATCAATTTGCGGCAGGGCCACCGGCGGGCTTGTAGTGTAAAACCAATTCCGCAGCGGGCGATCCTTGAACTTGGCAAGGAAAATCGGCCATACGTCCCTGAGCGGGATAGTAATTCCCTTCTGATGACAGGACGAGGTCGCAAGAAGATATCTCGGAGTGAAAATCGTGGAGTGTGTTCGAAGTCGGATCGTTGAGGTTTGGCGTTACCGTATCATGGTCGTAAGGCCATTCCAACAATTCCGGGGCGTCGATCACAGGCTTGCCGGTGATAGGTTTCATTTTCGCGACAGCCTCCGTGGTAAGAATCAGAAGGGCTATCATGCCAACAATGAGTCTTGTGAGATTCATCGGCTAGGTCCCCCATGCCTTTTAACAAAGTTTCAGTGTTCCTCATGTATGACGCGGGGTAACATGACCCATTTCAAATGTAAAGCTGTTACTTTAGGATAGCGGTAAGTACTGCAGACACTGCCGTCTGCTGTGCCGGACTAATCCACGATGATAACATGCCAGCAACAAAGTGTACAAGGGGCGGAGGTCAGGTGCGGCACCAGATGAGCCATCTCGCTTAGCTTCGGGGCCAGCAGCCGAGGGGCGCCGCGCTTTTCAGTTCCTGCTGATCTCTTCATGACAGTCTTTTCACGAGTCCTCCCGTACAGATTCCGGATAGAGTTTGCGGGCACAATCCTGACAAACACTATGAGTGAAGTCCGCTTCGGAACGGTCACGGATATACTCCTCGATCCGTTGCCAGTACCCCTGGTCATCACGTATTCTTTTGCAAGAGCAGCAGATAGGTAACATGCCGCTCAGCATCTTGACCTTGGCCAGCGCCTCCTGAAGTTCGTGAATGAGCCGTTCCCTTTCTTCCTCAACCTGCTTGCGCCGCGGCTATGTCCCTCTCAATTTCTTCATGAGCCTCTAGAATTTCCGCATTGCGCAATCGCAGGCGACGCCGCATATCCGACACGAAGCCGCCGAAAAAAGCAAACCATGTCATCAAGATGCCGAACAAAACGTACAGAAATAATTCGTATTGCGGCCTGAATCCCTGGCGGCCTTGAAAATATTCCAAGCCCAGGACTGATGCGTAAAGTGCCATGACGCATGCGGCCGCACAGAGATATTGAGGTCGCGTCAGGCGTAGCATGCCAAAGCTGAAAGCGGGCAGATAAAACATCAACACGACAGGACGCGCCTCTGGCAATGCGTACAGCGGCACCGTGCCCCACAGGGCCGAGTAAACGATTTGTTCACGGGTCAGGGAGGCATCTGAAAAGCGCAAGTTCACATTTGTGTAGAACAATAAGAAGAACACGACGTTGCCTATCAGCCCCAGCCCGATGAAGGTTACCCACTGCGCGGCGGTCATCTGACCTAGCCCAAGCCGGCTGACCAAGAAGGACGCCGCGATCACCACCGAGTATGTAGCCGCGGCCATGCCGAAACGCCTCAACCGAATCTGCTGCGCATGCCTCACATCTGTTTTCTGCGACGCAATCTTTTCACCCCCTGGGTTCGGTACGTTGCGCACCATAGAGGCTCCTTTCGTGCCCTGTCGTGGGCTCAAAGGGCTCGTACCCCGCAGCTTGGATAATTTGAGGTACTCCCGAATATCATGGACTTGGTCGTCCAAGAAGAGGATTCTAGCTGGTTCCTTGTCTCTAACGAGTGACTTTGCTTTCCTGAGCGAGTTGTTTCGCTGTAAGCTCCGGTGGCAACACCAAACTTCACCAAGTGCGTCGGCTGCTCTATGTTCGCAGTAATCGAGAATTCTTGCAACCGCGTTTATTCAACTCCCGAGTCTGTCTTTGGACTGCTTTCCGGTGAGTCGATCAATTGAAATGCGCCAGAGTCTTGTCTTTCCGACAACTTGTTCATCGAAGTCCCATTCTAGGTTCGAATAGTGTTTCATTATTTGTCTTAGCGCATGAATCTTGAGGTGGTGATCCGTTATTTCTTCCACAGTACCCAATCCTATCACGCTATAAAAGGACATGGACCACTTGCAACCGGCATTATTATCCCGAATAACTCTTACGTCGTGTTCCAACTCAAAACACACCTGATTATTGGCGGCAATATAGTCTATTTTCATGCCTTCGCCAGCGGTGTGAAAATAGAGGTACGAGCCATCATAGCCAAACGAGAGCGGCACAATGTACGCCACATTGTCCTTACACAATCCCAGTCTGCAAACTTGCGCTTTCTCTATGATTTCCTCAATCAGAGCCTTTTCACGAATTTCCCGTTTTTTCTGTCTCATTTATACCTCCCCATTGGATTACACAATCAAGCCCAGACACGGCCTGCCTTCCCAGGACCGGACGTAGCACAACCGTTTTCCAGCGCAGACCTATTACTGATACTATTCCACGTTCAAGGAAAGGGCATGGCCTTGGTACGGCGCACCTGCATGTGCGCCGAAAGAGTGGGCAGCATCCCGCGTCCCGCGGGATCTGCGCCGTACCGAAGCTTCAATCTTATCGGTTGGAAGGAGAATTTCTGAAACAGCGAACCGAGTTGGGAAGCCGCACTGAGAATCTCCCCATTGAGATTATGCCTGCTTACGGCCATCGACTGGGTTCCACCGATCCGCTTTCAAGGCACATCTTGGTGGAGTCGTCATCGACCCTGATAGGATATCTTCCGGTGAAGCATGCGCTGCAAAAATGTTTCTCAGGAAAGGGCATGGCCCGGAACATACCTTCCAAGCTCAAATAGGCCAGAGAATCTGCGCCAATAAAGTCGCATATTTGTTCCACCGTGCTGGAACAAGCTATCAACTCACCTTTGCTCGAAAAATCAATGCCGTAAAAACAAGGGAAACGAATCGGCGGGCAGCTCACCCGCATATGTATTTCGCGGGCTCCAGCCTCTCGCAGAGCCCTTGTTCTCAATTTGCTGGTGGTTCCTCTCACAATGGAATCGTCGACGACTACTATTTTCTTCCCCTGGAGTATCTCACGCACCGGGTTGAGCTTGAGCCTTACCCCGAGATTCCTGACGGAAGGCGAAGGTTGTATGAACGTGCGTCCCACGTAATGATTACGGATGACGCCATATTCGTACGGCAGTCCGCTGCCTTGCGAGTACCCCGACGCGGCATAATTACCGGAAGCCGGCATGGGGACCACCAGGTCCGCACCTTCGGCAGGACTCTCTAGAGCCGCCTGCAAGCCGAGTTGCTTGCGAACCTTGTACACACCGTGCTGAAAAATCATCGAATCAGGGCGCGAAAAATAGATGTACTCGAATACACACATAGCTGAATGGGATTTTCTCGGACCCTGAACGGATCGCAAACCGTTGTGATCCGCTATTACAATTTCTCCCGGTTCCACGTCTCGAACGTATTCGGCATCAATGATGTCCAGAGCACACGTTTCGGAAGTAAAAATAATTGCATCGCCTTTGCGTCCGATGCACAGTGGCCGAAAGCCGTAGGGATCCCGCGCTGCCAGCACTCCTTCGGGGGTCAGAAACACCACAGACCAGGCCCCCTTCAATTCATCAAATACTTTTACCAGGCGCTCTTCGAACGATCCTTTCTTGTGGAGCACTAGATGGGCGATCAGTTCCGAGTCAGTGGAAGTTTGAAAAATCGCTCCGTGGGATTCGAGCTTCCGCCGGAGTTTGGCCACATTGACTATGTTGCCGTTGTGACCCAGAGCGAAGATCCGGTCGATCTGCTCTACGAGGAACGGTTGCGCATTGCGCAACATCGACTGCCTGTAGTGGAATAGCGGACATGTCCGATCCCCATCTTTCCCTTGAGATCCTGAAGCAATCCTTCCTTGAATACATCCGGCACTAGGCCCATTCCCTTGTGCGACCGAACGGTGTTTCCATCGCTGACAACAATTCCTGCAGATTCCTGTCCTCGATGTTGAAGAGCGTAAAGCCCCAAATATATGAGGCGAGCAGGATCATCCGCTCCATATATTCCGAATATCCCGCATGCCTCTTTCTTGGAGGGGGAGTCAAACATCATTGCCTCTACTGAACAATACGAGATTCATTCTTGATGGGGATACTTAGAAAGTATCTCACGATACTCTAACCGTCAAGTGCATTGGTGGGGCGGCGAGAGTTGAGGTGGACGCGGAGATTCGCGAAGAATGCTCCCCGGGCTCCAAGCTCAGTGTTGATGCAGAGAAAGCGTGGGCTTTCGGAATTGGCTTCTTCGTCACTTAAGGGCACGGCATGCCGTGCCCTCACAAAAGAGAGTTCGCAACGACTATCACTTACTTTGAATTAGCCACAAAATAGCTGGAACTCCTCAGAGGCCGATCTTTTTCAAATTCGGTCCGGGCCGGCCTTTCGAATCCCGTCTCTGGTCTGCGGTCAAGCACGGTAGGGGCTTAGGCCGCGTCTCGTCCGAAACAGTTCATTACCGGTCCCACGATCACCTTGCGGCAGGGGCAACCGGCCCCCTGTTAACAGCCGCGTCCCAGCCGTGCCGCGGATCCTGGCCCTGGGGGATCTCAACGGGCTTGGGCATTGCTATGGAAGAGCCGCCCGGGGATTCAGTTCCTCCCGTAGTCTGCTCACGGGGCAGGGCCTGTTTTGTGGTTTGCGGCTTTGCAGCGGCACGCCTGGGCTTCGGCTGCCGAGCAGGACGCTGGACTGCGGCTCTAGGAGCACCAGGCTCACCACCCGGCGGATAGTCCTCGACCCTTGTGCCTTCAGGCGTGGTAGTGGTGACTCTCACGGCCCCAGGAGGAAGATCATCCGCGGTGACCGGCGCTTGGCCCGGAACATACTGACCGGGCCGCACGGAAGGCTGTCCTTGGGCTCCCTGTGTGGGTCGAGCAGGAGCGCCTTGGGTCGGAGGAGCCGTATACTGTTGTGGAGCCGGGTATTGCTGCGGAGCCGGGTATTGCTGGGGAGTAGCATACTGCTGCGGAGCGGAAGACTCCTGTGGAGCAGAATACTGCTGCTGGTTCCCGCCAATGGGAGCCGGCGGATAGTTCTGCCAGTCACCATAAACTCCCTGTTGCTGATAGCTATACCCTGGGGCCTGTTGATAACCGGATCCTTGCTGAGGATAGCCCGGCGGGTAAGCCTGGGCACCGGCAGGAGGATAGGTCATCTGTTGCTGGCCGGGGGCACCAGGCTGCTGGTATGGTTGCTGGGACGGCCCTTGAGCACCCCCCCACATTTGGGGGTTGTTGTATTGCTGTGTAGAATCGCCACCCCAGAGGCCCAGCCCGCCCGAGCCCAGAAGAGATTCCAGAAACCCCTGTCCGAAACAGAATCCTTGCAGGGCCACGATCATTGCTATTGTTAACAGTCCTGTTCGTAACATTTTTCATTCTCCTCGCACTCCATGGAGAAAGAGCTGAGGTGTGTGTAAGAGAACAGGCAGAGGCATCACTACCTTATTCTGATGTATTTTATAGTACTGCGCAATCTCTGTCAAGGCAGTCTTTGAATTTTATTGAGCAACTGACGACATAATCTCAACAATGGCTTTAAATGGCCGCTCGTTGAGGCACGGTGGTCACGGTCATTTTTTGAAGATGTGATTTCGATTACCGGTTGATGTATAACATCACAGTAGCAATTGAATCCGGGTGGCGCATCAAAGGCTGACCAGAGTGTAATCGCGCGTTCCCAGGCCGAACTGTTCCGCGTAATCAAGTTGATGTTCCCAGTCAATGTTGGGAAAAAGAGCACGGAATTTATCTTCGCCTGGAGCCATCGCCGTGTTGAGAATGGAGATGGGATTGCCTGGAGCCCCGTTGACCAGATCTGCCGCGGCCTGGTCAATGGCTACCGGGTCGGAGGAGGCTAAAATCCCTAGGCTGGGCACTATCGGCCGATCGGAAAACGGCGTGCAATCGCAAAGCGGTGAGACATCGGTGACAAAGGTCATGAACACGGCCTTCTTCTGTTTGTGACTGAGCACTGCCGATGCATACTCAACCATCTTCTCCATGAAAACTGGAATAGACTCGTTCCATTGAACCTGAATCGCTCGCTGGTTGCACGTCAGTAAGCACTCGGCGCAGCCCACACAGTTCTCTGGATTGATTTGAGCTTTGCGGTCTTCGCCTTCGCCCTCGACCGAGATGGCCTGGCCTTTACACCAGACTACGCATTCCCCGCAGCCGATACACCTCTTTCTGCTTACTTTGGAGAAATGTTGGAATGCTGTTGCAATTTACCTTCCCGAGAAGCGCAACCCATGCCGAGATTCTTCAGGGCGCCTCCGAACGCCGTAAGCTCATGTCCCTTGAAGTGGGTCAGGACGACCAAGCCGTCGGCATAATGAATATCTGCGGCTATGTGCGCAACCTTGACGTGGCGGCCTCGGACCGATACTCTAATAGCGTTGTTGCCACGCAACCCGTCCGAGATGATCGCAGGGGCTCCCGTGACCTCCCGGGTGAAGCCGTTGTCAAAAGCCGTCGCTAGATGTGACCACGCTTCTGTTCGGGTCCTGCGTAGAGTGTGTTGGTGTCGGTCAGAAAAGGTTTTGCACGAAGCTCCTTAAGCCGGTCAACGACCTTGCGTACATATTGGGGCCGAACGTGAGCGGTATTCCCTGCTTCTCCGAAGTGGAGCTTTACCGCCACCAGGTCGCGTTGCCAAAGATCTCGGCGGGCTTCATCTCGTCGAACAGATTCACCACTTTGCCGAGCACGTTTCCAGTCTGCAGACAAATCAGTCATGAAAACGGTGGAAGGCAAGAGTTAATCACCTCAAGGTTTTGTGGATGAGAATTTCAAAAATTATCCCGCAGCCTAGTTGAGATACAAGAAAAAACTTTTGAAAAAAGCTGGGCAGCGCGGTAAGATGCAAGGTGGACTGAAACGTCCAGCACTAAAGAGTTTTAAAGATAATCCGAGGGACAAAAGAAGCTGACTATGAAAGATCGAATAGGTGAAATGCTCCTGAGAGCGGGGATCATAGACGAAGAAAAGCTTGAAAGCGCATTTGATTATCAGCGCAATCAAGGGGGCAAAGTTTACGGCGCCTTAGTGAAATTGGATTATCTCGATGAAGACGATTTGGTTGAGTTTCTTTCGAGGCAACTTGGCCTGCCTACGGTATCCCTGGATGAGATTGACGTGGACCCCGACGCGGTAAAGTTGGTTGCAGCTACAAAAGCTCAACAGGTACATGGCTATTCCATACAGCCAGGTAAATTCCTCTCTCACGTCGCTATGGCCGATCCTACCGATTTGAACGCCATCGATGATATCCACTTCATGACAGGTTTCTCCGTAGAGGTGAGCATAGCCACGGAGACAGAAATCAGAAAAGCGCTGGATATCTATTACGATACGGGGCGACATGTTGAGGATATGCTGGACGAGTTCGAGGATGATGATTTGGAGTCCATTGGCGCGGAGGTGTCCGAGCTGGAGGTATCCGATGTTGCCAAAATGGCCGAAGAAGCGCCTGTGGTTAAACTGGTCAACTACTTCTTTCGCGAAGCTATACAGAAAGCGAGTGATATACATGTTGAACCGTATGAAAAGGTCTTCCGGATCAGTCTGAGGATCGACGGTTCGCTTTACGAGTTCATGAAGCCACCTATAAGGCTCAGGCTCCAGTGGTCAGTCGTATGAAAATCATGTCGCGGCTGGATATTGCTGAGCGCCGCCTGCCCCAGGACGGCCGTATAAAACTCAAACTGGGAAAGGGACGAGACATGGACTTCCGCGTCTCGATCTTGCCTACGCTTTTCGGAGAAAAAGTTGTCATGCGGCTGCTGGACAAATCATCCCTGCAGCTCGACATGACTAAGCTGGGTTTTGAAGAAAAGCCCTTGAAGCTGTTCAAGGAGGCCATTCACAAGCCTTTCGGGATGGTGCTCGTGACCGGCCCACGGGTTCCGGAAAGACTACTACTCTGTACAGCGCCCTTTCGGAGCTGAATTCCATGGATGTGAATGTTTCAACGGCAGAAGATCCTATCGAGTTTAACCTTCATGGTATCAACCAGGTTCAGATGCATGAAGAGATTGGACTAACTTTTGCGTCCTCACTTAGATCATTTCTCCGGCAAGACCCGGATATCATTATGGTAGGGGAAATACGTGACTTTGAGACTGCCGAAATCGCGGTCAAAGCTGCACTGACGGGACACTTGGTCCTTTCCACCCTACATACCAATGATGCTCCCCAGACCATAAACCGGCTCCTGAACATGGGTATAGAGCCGTTTCTTGTGGCAAGTTCAGTGAATGCCATTATTGCCCAGAGGCTGGCACGCAGAGTATGTGCCGGTTGCAAACAGGAAATCGAGCCGCCGGCAGAGGCCCTGCGGGACCTCGGGGTAAAAATGGAGGAGATAGGAACTTTTCCAGTATATCAGGGAACAGGTTGCGCCTCGTGCAGTAATACTGGATTCAAGGGTAGCGTTGCGTTATACGAGGTGATGACCATCAGTGACGAAGTCAAAGAACTGATCTTGCAGGCGCATCTGCAATGGAGATTAAGAGAGAGGCCATCCGCCTCGGAATGGACACTCTGCGTATGGCCGGTGTCAACAAGTTGAAAGAAGGAATCACCACGGTCAACGAAGTGGCACGCTCGACCATGGCCGACTGAGGCCGACTTCTGCACTGGTTACACAATGGCTCAGGCCGTGTTGCAAGGCTCTTGGATCGACATCAAGCCGGAATATCCGAGTGCGACGGACTTTCCGCCGAAAGGAACAAATTTTGGCAAGTCTTCATGATTTTCTGAAAGAGATGGTTGAACGGGGAGCTTCGGATCTGCATATTACTCCCGGAGTTCCACCAATGATTCGGGTGCGGGGTGAGTTAATCCCTTTGGAGTACCCGCCTCTGAAACCACAGGACACCAGGCAACTCTGCTACAGCGTCCTGACCGATGCACAGAAGCATCGCTTTGAAGAGGATCAGGAACTGGATCTCTCTTTCGGAGTAAGCGGTTTGAGTCGATTCAGGGCCAATATTTTCATCCAACGAGGAGCCCTTGCAGGAGCTTTCCGGCTGATACCCTACCAGATCCGCAGGTTCCAGGAATTGGGACTCCCACCGGTGGTCAATGAACTTTGCTCGAAACCACGAGGGCTGATATTTGTAACAGGCCCTACCGGATCGGGTAAATCGACCACTCTGGCCTCCATGATTGACAAGATTAATACCGATCGTCGAGAACATATCATAACTATAGAGGATCCCATTGAATTCACCCATCAGCACAAGTCCTGCATTGTTAATCAACGAGAGGTGCATCAGGACACAAAAGGCTTCCATGCGGCGCTTCGTTCCATCCTGCGGCAAGACCCGGATGTTGTGCTGATCGGCGAAATGAGAGACCTGGAAACGATAGAGGCTGCCCTAACCGTGTCAGAAACCGGCCATCTAACGTTCGGAACGCTCCATACCAATTCTTGTGTTCAGACCATTAACCGAATAATTGATGTTTTTCCGGCACATCAGCAGCCGCAGGTTAGGGCGCAGTTAAGCTTCGTTCTGGAGGGAGTTCTTAGCCAGACCCTCATTCCGACCATAGACGGTCAGGGGAGAGCACTTTCACTTGAGATTATGGTGCCTAATGCCGCGATTCGGAATCTCATCAGAGAAGACAAAGTTCACCAGATCTATTCCCAAATTCAAGTCGGTCAGGCAAAATCCGGAATGCAGACGATGAACCAGTCGCTTCTGATGCTTTATCAGAGAAGAGTCATCTCTTTTGATGAAGCCATGTCCAGATCCCGGATCCCGATGAGTTGAAACAGATGATGGGTGGCATGGGTAAACCCGTGAAGAAAGGGATAAGGCCCTGATAAGCACGTTTCTCGGTCGCATGAGGTCGCTGCGGTATCCCAAGGAGAGTAATGAATGCCTGAATACGTTTGGAAAGCCAAGTCAGCCGCGGGGAATGTCATCAAGGGGGAGATGAATGAGGTCAATGAGTCGGTGGTCGTTACCAAATTGCGGAAGCTGAATTACACCGACATTAAGGTGAAGAAGAAACCGAAGGATCTTCTGGAAAATATTGAAATTTTCCAGCCAAAGGTCACCACCAAAGACGTCGTCATCTTCACCCGCCAGTTTGC
The DNA here is from genome assembly GCA_963828085.1 of uncultured delta proteobacterium. GTDB lineage: Bacteria > Desulfobacterota > Desulfomonilia > Desulfomonilales > Desulfomonilaceae > CAWBBA01. The sequence continues at coordinate 64,696 of CAWHDO010000006.1, read as the reverse complement.
GACGATGATTGATGCCGGGCTCCCGCTTGTCCAATGTCTGGAAATTCTGGCCAGCCAGCAGGAAAATAAGACATTTAAAAGGATTCTTTCGTCCGTCAAGTCCAGTGTGGAAGGTGGAAGCACTTTTGCGGATGCCCTGAAGAATCATCCAAAAATCTTCGACGATCTCTTTGTCAATCTCGTACATGCCGGCGAAACCGGTGGTATCCTCGACACCATTCTGCGGAGGTTGGCTGGGTTCCTTGAAAAGTCGGAAGCTCTGAAGCGGAAAGTAAAAGGCGCAATGGTATATCCGGCTGTGGTTATCACCATTGCCACAGTGTTGTTGTCATCCTACTCGTCTTTGTTATTCCGGTCTTCAAGGAAATGTTTGAAGGAGCCGGCGAAAGCTTGCCGGCTCCGACGCTTTTGGTATTGTACATGAGCGAGTGGTTGCAGAAATACATCATCCACTTGCTCGTAATAGTGGGGATTCTCATTTTCGCCTTTCGAAAATTCTACCGCACAGAAAAGGGCAGGATTACGGTAGACAGCTTGGCGCTCAGGAGCCCGCTAATCGGTGTCCTTCTGAGAAAGGTTGCGGTTGCCCGCTTCTGCTCAACGCTGGGCACCATGATTTCTAGTGGTGTGCCAATACTGGACGCTCTGGAGATCACGGCCAAGACCGCGGGAAACGTTGTTATCGAAAGGGCGATCATGAATACCCGCACCGCCATTGCTGAAGGCCGAACCATCGCGGAACCTCTTATGGAAACAGGTGTCTTTCCTGGTATGGTTGTCCGGATGATCGCAGTCGGGGAAGCCACGGGCGCTCTTGACGCCATGTTGGCAAAGATTTCAGAATTTTATGACGAAGAGGTGGACGCAGCGGTTGAAGCCCTCACCCAATTGATGGAACCGATCATGATCGTGTTCCTTGGCGGCGTCTGTGGTGGAATGGTCATAGCCATGTATTTGCCCGTGTTTTCGATGGCAGGAGTCATGGGAGGCACCGGGGGAGCGCCGTAAGATAGACGATGGGCGCATTACAAAGGCCGCTAAGGCCGGGGCTCGGCAGAGGAGAGGCTGAGAATGCCTCTTTTTTTTTGGAATGGATTATTTCGTTTGTTTCGCTGGAGCACGATTCGCCTGTCTGTCCCAACAGGGTTATTCTGGTCCCGACAGATCGACCGCAGTGACCCGGTGTGAAAGAAATCAAGTCCCATAGGGACGGCCGAACACGTGAGAAGAACTGACGGAATCAGTCGTCCCCAATGAGGGTACCCGTCTTCGTTGTCAACCCAGATCCAGGCGATAGATCGCCTGGCTACTTTCAGTCGCCCCAAGGGGGCTTCCTAGCGGGGCAAGATAAACAATCCTTTTTGTGAAACCAGCCCAGGGGCATTTGATTCGTCTTTACGGACTCGGATGTCGCACACGGTGGCGGTTCCCGACGCTATGCTCATAGCTGATCGGGTCCTCCGAACGGCAATAGCCTTGACTTTTTGGGGGGAAAGGGATAAAAACCCGGTCTGATTTTGAACAATAAATAGGAGACCCCAGAACTTGTCGGAATCCTTCCCTAAAATCGAAAATACCCCATGCTTCCTCCCTTACCGAGGCGAGGCTTCGGAAGATAGAAGAATTGGAAGATTTGGGTATACCGCCGTTCACCACGGGCTTTGTACCGGACGTGAATGCCGCGGTGTTCAAGCAAAGGTTTGACGATGTGGCAGACTTACCGGGGTCGGAAAAGCCCATTCACATGGCAGGGCGGATAATGGCCCTGAGAATTCTCGGCAAGGCCTCATTCCTCAGGCTTAGCGACGAATCGGGCGATTTTCAGGCTTATCTGGCACGCGACACATTAGGAGTGGAACACTACAAACTGGTCAAGAAATTGGACGTGGGGGACATTATTGGAACACGGGGCCGGCCGTTCAGGACCCGAACCGGCGAGTTGAGTATCCTGGTTGACAGTATTCAGATACTGACCAAGTCTCTCAGACCTCTTCCCGAGAAGTGGCATGGTCTGTCGGACGTCGAGACACGGTACCGGCAGAGGTACCTCGATCTGATAGTCAGTCCCGCGGCCAAGGATTTGGTCCGGACTAGATCCAGCATTATAAACTACCTCAGAAACTTCCTGACCGCACGGGACTTCCTGGAAGTCGAGACGCCGATGATGCAGACCATCCCAGGTGGTGCCGCTGCCAAACCTTTTGAGACGTTTCATCATGCCTTGAATCGCCGGCTCTATCTGAGAATTGCCCCCGATTCTACCTCAAGAGACTCCTAGTGGGCGGTTTTAACAGAGTTTTTGAAATTAACAGGAATTTTCGAAATGAGGGAATTTCGACCCAACACAACCCTGAATTCACCATGTTGGAGTTCTACCAGGCCTACAGTACCTATGAAGACCTGATGTCCATAACAGAGGAGATGCTCTGCGGCTTAGCCAAGGAGATAATCGGGAGTTTCACGGTCACGATACGCTGGCCGTGAAATCGATCTCAGTCCGCCGTGGGAAAGGATGACGGTTAGAGAGGCCCTCCTACGACATTGCGGCCTGGATTCGGACCAGGTCGATGATCGTAACGCAGTCTTTATCAAAGCTGTGGAGATGGGCCTTGAGGTGGACAAGAACGACTCGCTGGGAAAGCTGTGGATGGCGCTTTTCGACCTGGTCGTGGAGGAAAAATTGTGGGGGCCCATCTTCATCCACAAGTATCCCGTAGATGTCTCCCCTCTGGCTAGGCGTAACGACGAGGATCCCACTGTTACTGATCGATTCGAGCTTTACATCTGCGGCCGGGAAATGGCCAATGCCTTCACGGAACTTACAGACCCTTTGGATCAGAGGAGCAGGTTTGAAGAGCAGGTGCAGGCAAGGGCATCAGGAGATGAAGAGGCCCATTTCCTGGATGAAGACTTTCTCCGGGCCCTTGAGTACGGCATGCCTCCGGCGGCAGGAGAAGGTATCGGAATAGACAGGCTTGTGATGCTGTTGACAGATTCCCAATCGATTCGAGAAGTGATTCTGTTTCCTCACATGAGGCCGGAAAAAGGGATCGGATGAGCTTACCTTTCGAAATCAGCGTGGGCCTGCGTTACTTAAAAGCCAAACGCAAGCAGGCTTTTATTTCGGTGATAAGCGCCTTCAGCGTTTTGGGGGTGATGCTGGGTGTCATGACGCTCATAATTGTCCTCGGCGTCATGAACGGCTTCGAGAAAGACCTGAAGGAGAAGATCCTGGGGACCGTCTCCCACCTTGTGGTTATGAGCCATTCCAGCCGCACGGTGACCGAATGGCCTCGCATAATGCACCGGATCAGCGTTTTTGACGGAGTGGAAGCCACAACGCCTTACGTGTACGGCCAAGCCATGCTCTCAACTCATGGCAGGGTGAGAGGTGTTGTTGTTCGTGGTATAGATACCCGTGACCGCGGGAAAAGTAATTTCGCTGCCGAGGTACCTGGTTCAGGGTTCCATTGATGCTCTCGCGTCGGTTCCGGATGGATTAGGTGGCATCATCGTAGGCAAGGAAGTGGCCTTGCTGAACTCTCTGCGCATGGGGGATGTTGTGCAAATGATCTCTCCTCTGGGCAAGAGAACGCCCATTGGAGCAGTGCCGCAGGTGCGCAATTTCAGAATCGTAGGTATTTTCCAGTCCGGCATGTATGAATTTGACTCCAACCTAGTGTATATGGAACTGACCCAGGCTCAGAAATTCTTCGAGATGGGCCAAGGAGTCACGGGAATAGAAGTGTATCTCAAGGACATCTACTTCGCACCTAAGTTGGGAAATCGGATTGAGGCGTCTTTGGGGACCACTTTCTGGACGAGGACCTGGGAAGACATGTACAGGAATCTTTTCAGCGCACTCAAGCTCGAGAAGATAGCCATGTTCATCATTCTGACCTTCATAATTCTCGTAGCGTCCTTCAATATTATCATATCACTTATCATGTTGGTCATGGAGAAGAGCAGAGACATAGCGGTTCTGAAAGCACTTGGGGCTACCTCCGACCGAATAATGAGGATCTTCATTGTGCAGGGCATGCTGGTGGGCGTCGTGGGGACCTTATTGGGTGCAGTGGGCGGCATCGCCGGATCGATCCTTTTGGCCAGATACCCGATCATAGAACTGCCGACAGAGATTTACACCATCTCCACCCTTCCGGTTTACATTGAGGCTTCGGACGTAGTGATCATCTGCGTGGTTGCTCTGACCATCTGCTTCCTGGCGACGCTGTACCCCTCGCTGCGAGCTGCCCGCCTCGAGCCGGTGGAGGCCCTCCGGTATGAGTGATCCCTGGCTTTATGAAATAAGGGACGTTTGGAAGAGTTACTCCAACGGAACCAAGAAAGTAGAGGTTCTGCGCGGGTCAACTTTGCTGTCCGGTCCGGAGAAACCGTGGCGATTACGGGGCCGTCCGGGGTCGGGAAGAGCACGTTCCTTCACATCCTTGGGCTACTGGACAAGCCCGTCACCGGAACGGTGCTCCTGGACGGCGTAGATATACTCCAGCTTGCCGACGCTGATCGGGCTCATATCCGAAATAAGCGCATAGGGTTCGTATTTCAATTTTTTCAGCTCCTTCCAGAGTTTTCAGCGTTGGAAAACGTCTACATGCCGGGTCTGATAGCAGGAGAGTCGAGAAACGACCTTAAAAAGAGAGCCCGGCAACTGCTGGAAGATGTCGGCCTGGCAGATAGGGCGAGCCATAGGCCTGGCGAACTTTCCGGAGGAGAACAACAACGGGTGGCAATAGCCAGAGCGCTGGTCATGCATCCCGAAGTCCTGCTGGCTGATGAACCGACGGGCAACCTTGATCCCGACACCGGCGAGGAGATCGAGGTCCTCATGAAGAACCTGAATCGTGGGCTCAAAACTACTCTGATCGTAGTCACTCACAAGGAATCATTGTCCCGAGCCATGGACAGGAGAGTGGGGTTGGTGAGCGGTAAACTAGAGGAGCTTCTATGAAGAGGCTTCCGGCAATAATAGCGGCTCTACTACTGTTCCCCTTGCTCTCGTCAGGACAAGATCTCAAGCTCAAGAAGATCATGATCTTTCCTTTCAAAGCCATTACAAAGGAGTCGGAGTAACGTTCGGCCAGGAACTGGCTGGAGCGCTCGGCGCGGAATTGGCACGGGAAGGGGACGTCGAGATCGTCTCGGGTATGCCTTTTGCTGCGATCATGCAGGAACGGACTGTGGATCCGGTCCGTGTTTCCAGAGTGGCCGATAAGATGGACTGCCAAGCAGCCTTATGGGGGAGCGTCTCCAAGGTGGACGAAGGCTTTTCCCTGGAAGTGTCCGTCGTGCAAAAAAATGAGCCACAAAAGCCACGACGCTTTTCAGCCGAGGGAAAAGACGTGGAGAGCCTTGTCACTCGGATGAAAGAAATGGCGGTCGAGATCGGAAGTGAGACTCTGGGCAGGCCCAAGATCCATGAGATTAAGATCGAGGGTAACAAGAGAATCCAGAAAGATGCGATTCTGAATAAATTGGATATGAAACCCGGCAGCCCCTTCCGCAGATCGGCCATCGGCGACGAGATCCGAGACATTTATGGGATGGGTTATTTCGACGATGTTCAGATTCGGGCCGAAGATGCCGCGCAGGGAGAAGTGGACCTCCGCATAACTTTGAAGGAACGGCCCTCTATCAAGACAGTCGAGATCGAAGGTAATAAGGTCTTGTCGAAGGATGAAATCATCGATGCCCTCACGACAAAGTCCTTTGCGGTAGCGAGCGTAGCAAAAATCCGTGACGACATTGCCAAAATAAGGAAGATGTACGAGAAGGACGGATACTACCAACCCAAAATCGACTACGAAATTAAAGAGCTCTCCCCAAGCGAAGCCAAGTTGATCTTCAAGATTGACGAAGGGCAGAAGAGCTATCTCACAGATCTGGTTCTAGAGGGGAGGAAAAGTCTTCCTGAGGATGACCTGAAGAAAATTATGACCGTGAAGGAAAAGGGGTGGTTCTGGTTCTTGGACGAGTCTGGCAGCTTTACGAGAGAGAAGCTTGAAGAGAACAGAATGCGCCTTATAGCATATTACCTTGACAATGGATTCATCAACGTCCAGGTAGGCGCACCGCGGGTAGACATTAAAGACGGCTCCGTCAAGGTAGCGTACCCAATTCGAGAAGGTGAACGTTATCAGGTAAGGAAAGTCAACGTCGAAGGGGACCTCATAGCCCCTGCCGACAAATTGCTCGCGGAACTTAAGGTAAAGCCCCGGGCGTGGTTCAAGAGATCGCAGGTGGCCGAGGACATCAAGACTCTCACGAAGATTTACAATAACTTGGGTTATGCGTATACGGACATTGAGCCTCGCCAAATAGTGAACGATCAATATAATTTCCTGGATCTCACTTACAAGATACATAAGGGGGAACGTGTCACGATCGAAAAGGTTGACATTGTCGGGAATGAACGTACCCGTGACAAGATTATTCGCCGGTCTTTGGCAATAAGTGAAGGTGATCTCTACAGTGCCGACAGATTTGAGGCCACAAAGAGCAGGCTCGAAGGCATGGATTTCTTCGAAGCCGTGCGGCTGAAAACCTCTCCCGGGTCAAGGCCTGACTTGATGAACGTGAGCGTTGAGGTAATGGAAAAGAAGACGGGTTCCCTTGCCGCGGGTCTTGGATACTCTTCCCAGGACGGAGCGATGGCCAATTTGGAGATCAAAGAAAGAAATCTATTAGGGCTGGGCATTGTTGCCAATGCCAAGGGGAATTTGTCGGGGCGACGGAACACTTACGAAGGATCGCTGACCTATCCCTGGATTTTTGACATGCCGCTCAGCGGGACAGTGCGCGGCTATAAGTCCCAATCGAAAGAGGCCAGTTACGTCAGAGACAGCGACGGGTTCAGCGTACATCTGGGCTATCCCATTTACGGTTTGTGGAGCATGACGAGTGGCTTTGCTCGTGATTCCAGCAAATTGAGCGGGATGGAGCAGATCTTTGCTCGGTCGGTAGTCGACTATTACAAGCACTATGGTACCACAGCGCAAAAGTTCTTGAACATTTCCGAGAATTCGATATCGGTGAACTTCAGCAGGGATACGCGTAATAACAATGTCATCCCCACCGCAGGGAGCAAGATTACCCTTGGGACTCGCTTTTCGGGTTTAGGCGGTGACGTGTCATTTTCGAGCTATTTCACGGAGGCAATCTATTACCAGCACTTGTTTTGGAAGGCGATTTTGAAAGTCCGTGGGAACGGATCGCTTCTACAGGAAGTTGGTGACAACCCTATTCCGTTTGACCGCCGGATACTATTGGGCGGCATACAGAGCATACGCGGGTACCGTCAAGGGGAGATCGGCCCGAAGGACCGATTCGGTAGCATCATGGGAGGAGACAGGGCCCTGTATTCAAATGTCGAATGTCTTTTCCCTCTTGTAGAGCAACTCAAACTTAATGGCGTGGCCTTCTTCGACGCGGGGAATGCGTGGAACGTTTCCGATGGCCCCTTTTTCACGGACGTCAAGGCAGGCGTAGGAGTCGGTATTCGGTGGATGTCACCCATGGGACCCATCAGGATAGAGTATGGATGGAAGGTGAATCCGCAGAAAGGTGAGGAGCCGGGCGCTTTCGCTTTTGCTATGGGTCAACTCTTTTGATTTTGGTGGAATGCTGGAATCTGTGGCTTTAGACTGACCGAACGTTTCGACTTGCCGCGGTTCCGGTCCCAGTTGTAAAGTCGGGGATAAGTCTGGGTTTGTACAGTGGTAGTCGGTTTAACAGTGATACGCGTTGAGATTTGTGCCAAGGTCACCCTTCCCTAACACCTCCCATCGAGGGAGTCCCGCGAAACGCGGGATCGCCCGTGGCGGGAGAGGGAAAGGTGAGGGGGATCTTGATAAACCTTGTTCATCCAGGAAACTCAATGCGCCGCACTGTAACTACGATAAGGTTTCATACCGAAGCCTACGAAAAAATAAAGGAGTGATATTATGAGGAAGCATTTATTAGCGTGCGTGTGCGCCGTGTCCGCGCTGGTATTCGTTTGTGTCGTCACAGGCCATGCGCAGGAGTTGAAGGTTGGGTTCGTTGACTTGCAGAAGTTTGCCACAAAATCGATAAAGGCGCAGACGATGCAGAAGAAACTAATGGACCTTATGAATACGAAGCGGCAGGCTCTGGAGAACAAGAAGAAGGAACTGGCGGACCTGCAGGAACAACTGCAAAAGCAGGGCCCCATGCTGAAAGAGGACACCCGGAACCAGAAGATAAAGGAAATCGGTATAAAGGAAATGGAGTTGAAGCTGGCGGAAAAGGAGGCCCAGAACTCCCTACAGAACGAAGAACGGGATACAATGGAGATCTTTCAGCGTGATCTGGTCAAAATAATTGCTCGGATTCGCGCTCAGAAGGGCCTTGTAATGGTCTTTAACCAGGCGGCACTTCTTTCGGCGGATGATGCACTGGATATAACCGACGTAGTGGCCAAGGCGTACGACGCTGAAGCGTCTGCTCCCGCCGCGGCGCCCAAAGCCAAAGCACCCGCAGCTGCTCATGCGCCTGCTCCGGCGGCCCCCAAGAAAGCGGCGCCGAAATAGCAAGGAAAGTGCCAACGGCTCCAACGATGAACTACACCTTGGAAGAAGTCGCCCGTTTTCTCGGCGCCACGTCTTCAGAAGTACCAGGGCCGGCCATCGTGGGTGTGAGACCTCTTGAATACGCCCGCGAGAATGACATCACTTACGTGGCTGGGCCGCAATTTCTGGATAAACTGGCAAAGAGTTCCGCGGGGGCCGTGATTATTACTAATGACCTTGATCCGGGCGGACGTCCGCATATTCGTTCGGCCAACCCGGAAGCGGATTTCGCCCGCCTGACGAGCTTGTTCTACCCGTACCCCGATGTTCCAGCGGGCATCTCCCAGAAAGCTGAGGTGCATCCCCAGGCACGTGTGGGAGAAGAGGTATCAATAGGCCCGTTCGCAGTGATTGGGAGAGGAGCGGTAATTGGAAACCGCACGATTGTGGGTGGACACGTCGAAGTCGGGGAGGATGTGGAAATAGGAGAGGACTCTCGCATTTTCCCCCACGTCACCATCTATCCGAAGGTCAGAATCGGAAAGCGGGTTATTATTCATGCCGGGACGGTCATCGGTTCAGATGGTTTCGGCTATGCCAGGGCCGCTGATGAGAGCGGTCTGCCCCTGAGCATCAAAAAGTACCACAGCGGGACTGTTGAAATCGACGACGATGTCGAAATGGGGGCTTTGGTCGCGGTGGACAGAGCGCTGACCGGAGTAACCCGCCTGGGCAAAGGAGTCAAACTTGATAACTTAGTTCAGATTGCTCATAACGTTGAAATTGGCGACGGCACCGTTATCGCCTCCCAGGCGGGAATCGCAGGCAGTTCAGCTATCGGACGGTACTGCGTGGTTGCAGGCCAGGCAGGCGTGAGAGACCATGTCACGGTGGGAAATGGAGTGGTCCTCGCCACAAGAGTGGGAATTTACAGGAATGTCCCGGACGGTTCGGTAATGGCAGGGTCCATTCCGGCTATGCCCCACAAGGTATTTCTGCGCGTCCAGTCTCTTTTCAAGCGGCTTCCGGAGACTCCTGGATCGGATTAAAAAGCTGGAGCGCCTTGTTCAATCCAACCGCAAGGAAAGTTTATGATTCATCCAACAGCAATCATTGATCCGGGAGCCGTAATCGGCAACAATGTTTCCATAGGCCCTTATTCGGTGATCGGAGGACAGGCGGAACTGGGGGATGAGTGCGAAATCGGCCCCCACGTTACGATTCAGGGGAATACCTCAATTGGCCCCCAGAGCCGTGTTTTTCAATTCGCAGCCATTGGCGGCCCTCCTCAGGACTTCTCTTACAGGGGAGAGGAGACGAGGGTAGAAATTGGCGCCCGCGTCACCGTCCGAGAATACGTGACAGTTCATCGCGGGACTGTTAGGGGACGAGGCGCAACGGTCATCGGCGACGACTGCTACCTCATGTCGTACTGCCATGTGGCCCATGACTGCGTGCTCGGGCAAGGGGTCATCATGGCGAATTCCGCTCACCTGGGCGGCCATATAGAGATCGGCACTCGCGCCATTCTCGGGGGAATTGTGGCTGTGCACCAGTTTGTGAGGGTAGGTGAGTACGCTCTCGTGGGAGGTGTCTCGGGAGTGGCCAAGGACGTGCCACCGTATACGCTTGCCTCGGGTTCACGAATTTACGTGTATGGTCTTAATGAAGTCGGCCTAAGGCGCAACGGATTTGCCAGGGAAACCATCCGACAGCTGAAGAGAGCTTTTAAGATAGCGTTTCGCTCGTCCCTTAAAGTGGAACAGGCGGTGCAAAAAATCCGCGCGGAAATGACGGACACACCTGAGGCTCTGAAATTCGCCGATTTTCTGGCCACATCCAAGCGAGGCACAGCGCGCGTCTCTTTAAGTCGGCACGCATTTCGGGCGGTTTGATCTTGGCAAGCCTGGGCATAATAGCAGGAACCGGCAATCTGCCGCTTCACGTGGCAGATGAAGCCGTTGACCGAGGATTCCAGGTTGTGGCAATAGCCTTTCCGGGGTTTACAGATCCCGCAATGGAAGGCCGGGCTGTCGAAATTTTCTGGCTGAAACTGGGCCAGCTTGAAAAGGCTATCTCCATCTTGAAGTCCAGGGGCATCAATCGAGTGGTGATGGCCGGAAAGATAGAGAAATCCAATCTGCTGCGCCCGTGGAATCTTAGGCCCGACCGTCGCGTCCTTAGAATGGTTCGTTCCCTCGACGACTGGCGGGACGACACGCTTCTCGAGGCCCTGGCGGCCGAGCTGCTGAAAGACGGGATTGTCGTCGAGGAAATCACCTCGTGGGCCATAAAGCTTATGGCGCCTCTCGGTACACTTACCAAGAAATCTCCGAACGAGAAGCAATGGAAGGACATTCTTTTCGGTCGCACGATGGCTCGGGGCGTGGGTGCGCTGGACATCGGCCAGACCGTGGTGGTCAAGAATGCCGCTGTCATCGCGGTCGAGGCAATTGAGGGTACTGACAAGGCGATTCGGCGCGCTGGGCGATCTGGGCTTTCCGAACGGAGTTGTGGTCAAGATGGCGAAACCTGAGCAGGACATGCGCTTCGACGTCCCTGGTGTGGGGCCCTCGACTGATTAGCAGCATGATATCTGCGAGGGCTCGAGTGCTGGCCGTTGAGGCTGGAAAGACCATGATCACAAATTTTGAAGAGATGATTCGCAAAGCGGACAAGGCCAAAATCTCAGTGGTGGGCATTCCTGCCGAAGGCCCTGCTGTGACAGACGGTCCCCTGCAAGATCGCTGAACCATTAGAGCCGGAGACAATCTGTGGACGTTTATAAGCGAATGTTGAAATACCTCAAGCCTTATCCGGGCAAGCTTGTCCTGGCGGGGATCTGCATGCTTGGGGTTGCGGGGCTGACCGCATACCTGGCTTTCCTCGTGAAGCCGGCGCTGGACGATATATTCGTCGAAAAAAACTCCGCCATGCTTGTGTGGATTCCTGCGCTGGTCGGCCTTGTCTATATGCTGAAGGGGGCCTGCGACTTCGGCCAATACTATCTCATGTCCTACATCGGCCAGAGCATTATTCGTGACCTGCGGGAACAAATGTTTGTCAGGCTCGAGGAAATGTCGGTCGGTTTCCTTCGTGCGTCACTCCACCGGTGAGCTTCTCTCCAGAATGAGTAATGACGTGACCATGGTTCAGGGAGCCATGACCAGTGCCATTACGGGGATGGTGAGGGACGCGGTCACCGTTGTGGCCCTCATATTCCTAGTGTTTCTATCGAGACTTCACCCTCGCGCTGATTGCTATGGTCGTGTTTCCTCTGGCGATTTATCCGCTCCTCTCCTTCGGCAAGAAACTCAAACGGTATTCCCGACGCATGCTGGTCTCGCTCGAAGACATCACCGAACGGCTCAATGAAACCATCACAGGGATCAGAATAGTAAAAGCGTTTGCTATGGAGCCTGTACGAGCGTGACAGATTCGCGGAGGTCAACGACACGCTCTTTAATGCATTCATGCGGCGGTTCAAGGTGCGGGCGCTGTCAAACCCGATGATGGAGACGCTGGGCGGTTTCGGCGTGAGCGCTATTGTGGACTACGGTGGCAGCCAGGTCATAAGCGGACAATCGACCCCCGGGGACGTTTCTTCTCGTTCATGACCGCTCTTTTTTTGCTCTACGAACCCATTAAGAGGATCAATGAAGTCAACCTCACCATTCAGGAGGGAATAAGCGCGGGAGAAAGAATCTTTGCCCTCCTGGATACGCCTCCCGATGTTCAGGATCGCCAGGGATCTGTTGCCCTGGAGACGGTTCAGCAGGACATTGTGTACGAAAACGTCAGTTTTAGTTATGAAGGAGAGCCGGTTCTGAAGGACATCACCTTGCGGGTACAAGCGGGAGAGGCCATTGCGGTTGTGGGTGAGAGCGGGTCAGGCAAGAGCACGCTGTTGGATCTCCTGCCTCGGTTCTACGACGTGTCCTCGGGCCGCATCCTGATTGACGGGACCGACGTGCGGGACCTGACTCAACGGTCTTTGCGGGAACAGATCGGCATAGTCACTCAGCAAACCATACTGTTTGATGACACCATCCGGAACAACATCGCGTACGGCCGGCCGGATCTCCCTCTGGAAAGAGTTGTTGACGCGGCCAAGGCCGCGCATGCCCATGATTTTATAATGCTTCTCCCCATGTCCTATGACACGATGATTGGAGAGAACGGGATCAAACTCTCCGGAGGTGAGCGCCAGCGCATAGCAATAGCCAGGGCCCTATTGAAAAACCCTCCGGTCCTCATCCTCGACGAAGCCACATCCAATCTCGATTCGGATTCGGAAAAGGCGGTCCAGGGTGCGCTGGAAGAACTCATGAAGGGACGAACTACTCTCGTGGTCGCGGACAGGTTGTCCACCATCCGAAATGTGGATCGTATCTACGTGCTCATGGACGGGAGAATAGCCGAAGAAGGGAGTCATGATGAGCTTCTCGTTCGGAATGGGGAGTTTGCACGGCTCTACAACATGCAGTTCGCATCTCAGGCAGCGCCATCCGACGAGGCCCCAGCCGTCCCTAACATTTCCATCCAACAATGAATTCAGCCTTTTCAACGGTGAACGCCCTACTGCTTTTTCCAGCGGCAGGATACTATGCGGTCCAAAAAGTAAGGGGAAAGGCCTATGACTGGGGGCTTCTGTCGCAGAGTCAAGCACCTGTGCCCGTGATATCAGTCGGTAACCTGCTCCTCGGCGGGACGGGCAAGACCCCATTTGTTATCCGGTTGGCAGGGATGCTCAGAAATCGCGGCTTGAAACCCGCGGTGGTAAGCCGCGGGTACCGGGGGACCAACCGAGCGCCCTATCTGGTGGTGGGAGATGGTTCTTCGAGTGAGCCTCTGGCCCGGGCCGATGCTTGCGGAGATGAACCTTACCTCATCGCAATGCGGCTCCCCGATACTCCCGTTATCGTGGGACGCAAGAGGATATGTCCGGTTCAGGCAGCTCATGAACTATTCGGTTGTAATGTGGTTGTCCTTGATGACGGGTTTCAGCACCTTTCGTTGAAACGGGATGCGGATATAGTCCTCTTGAACGGCTCTGAAGACCATATGTTCCCGCGGGGAAGACTCCGTGAACCCTTGTCCGCTTTAAAAAGGGCCGATATAGTTATGCTGATGGCAGGGAGCGCAGTTCCGGCTGCTGCTGCGGGCTAACGGACCGAGGGCCGGTTTTCACGTGTCGGGCGGTTGCTTCGGGCTTGGCAAGCGGTCCCGGCCTTCAATCTTGGCTCCCCGTAGACTCGCTGTCAGCTCGTGAAGTGATCCTGGTGTCAGGCATCGCTAATCCCGAGCGGTTTCGAGCGACTGCCAAACAACTCGGCTGGATAATCGTGAACCACCATTCCTTTCCGGATCATAACCGATTCACAGACAAGGAATTGCAGTTGATTCTCGACCAAGCAGCCGGACTGCCGGTGGTGGCTACTGAAAAAGACTGGGTAAAACTACCGGCATGGTTCAAAGACATAGACCAAGTCTCGGCACTCAGGATAGAGATGGTCCTTGATAACGAGGAGGCATTTTGGGCTGCACTTGCGTCATTGGTACCAGCCTTGGTGCAACCTGGCACGAATTCGCTTTCAAAGCGGTGAGAATCGGGGAGGCACTTCTTGTAAGAAGTTCCTCCCCGAGCCCCTCCTCAAGAACTTCTATTTTTTGCCGGAATCGTCATTTCTCCTGCGGGGAAATCACGATTCCGGCAAGTGTTAGAGTTTCTTGGAGGGGGTTTGGGGGAACCGTCTTTACAAAGAAGGTTCCCCCAATCTTACGCTTTGAAAGCGAATTCGTGCTAAGCGTATCGGGCGCGGTGGAATTGAACTGATGGATCTTACTGGAAAGCGCATACTCATTGTGAAGCCAAGTTCCTTGGGGGATGTGGTTCACACGCTCCCTGTGGCGCACGCTCTCAAGCGAGCATATCCCTCCTGTTTTATCGGGTGGATCGTTCAGAAAGGTTTCCAAGGCATCCTTCAGAGCGATCCCGCGATTGACGAAATAATCCCTATCTCTATACCATCCACCAGTGATCCTCACGCTCCTCGAGGGGCCTTCATCCGAGCTACTTCGGCTACATTAGCCACTCTTCGGAGGCTGAGGAAGAGATTCAAAGATCGTCCCTATGACCTTGTCCTTGACCTCCATGCCTCCTTCAGAAGCGGGCTTTTGGGCCTGACAAATCCTGGTGGCTTGAGGATGGGGTTTCGGGATGCCAAGGAGGCTGAACACGCTCTTCCAGCGCGGCCTTGTGGGGAACAACCCGGATAACAGACATGCGGTGGACAAGAATGTGGCCTTTGCCGAGTATCTCGGGTGTTCCACCAGGCCTGAAGATTACCGGATAGTTATTGATCCGATGGCTCGGGAGCGGGTGAAAGAGTTTCTTCAGGAATCCGGTGTCGCGCAGGGCGCCCGGATTGTGTATGCGAATCCCGCGGCACGCTGGGAGACGAAATATTGGACTGTGGAAGCGTGGGCCACCCTTGCTGATCTACTCATCGAGCGAGCCGCCGCGGCCGTGGTCCTTTCGGGTAGCCCTGACGATGAACCGTACATTCGCTCAATTTCCGGCCGGATGACGCAACGGCCCATTATAGCCGCGGGCAAGCTCAGCCTAGCTGAAGCAGTGGCCCTGATCGAAGCCTCGGATGTGTACAGTTGGGGTGGATTCAGGCCCTATGCATATTGCCGCATTTGCCGGCACTCCGGTTGTGGCGCTATTCGGGCCTACAGACCCCACAAAGGTGGGACCGTACGGGAAGGGGCATGTAGTGATCCGCTGCACTGAACTTGATTGCCTCGCTTGCCGCAAACGCTCCTGCTCAGATCGAGTTTGCCTTGAGGGAATAGGAGTCAGGCCGTCTTCGACGCAACTGTGGAGCTTATGAGATGGTAACACCAGTTTCTGTCAGACAAGTAACCCCATCAATAATCGCGGGCACGCGAGCTAACCGCGGCAAATAGCTCCCGTACTGACTGCCAAATACAATTTCCGATTGCGGTTGAGGAGTCGCGCTGTCCTTTGATCGCAATTTCCTTATACTCATCATTCTTTTGAATCTTCACTGCTTACTGGTCCTCCCTGTAAGCATTCAGGAATCACTGCTCGTCAGGCTAACAGTGGCACCCCTGAAATGGTCCTCATCGTCTCTGCCAGTCCGCTGTTGCTGGAGGTAACAATTCACAACTTGCCTCCCTTGAGCCAAGCATGCAATTCCTCGGTCTGACTAGGCGGAGGTTGAAAAGAGCGCACTCGCGCCTTTGGCCACAGCTCCTTTGCTGCCTCTTCGTGATCGCAGACATCCACAATGCCTACATCCCGCAATCCTTGGCCGGAAATTCTTAGGTGAGCCAGCACCGCCGCATCAAAGGGATTGAAAGCGAATCCAAAGACTAGTAGACGAGATGCCCCACCGAGGATTCGTCGCGCCAAATCCCACTGTTGTTCAAGTTCCGGTGGTGGACGCTTCTCCGGGCTTGGCGCGACAATCAGGGCGTTGCCAGTTAGACCTCTGCGGCCATCTGTATATTTGCCATTCGCATCCCAGGAAATGCTTCCATGAAGCTTGGCAATCTGGATTCGTCCGACTAACCTGACCGGGTTCAGCCATTGCGAAGCAGGATATGGACCGCGTCCCGTCAACGTTTCTCCGAATTCTCCGTAATTGAATCCGCGGGACCCAAGCGCATATTCCACGAGAAGATCATAATTCAAGGTCACGATCCCGTAGATCTGCATAGCACACTTTGCAATGAACCCCTGCACTAACCGAACCCCAGCCCTGTCAAACCGCCTGTTCTCGTCGATCATGAGGACGTGTCGTCTCATTCCGCCACCACGCCACTCCTCCCAGATGTAGGGCTCCGATAGCCGTCTAACGATATACCACAGTAGGTCCTGTTTGTTCCGGACATGCCCAGCAACCAGCACACTTTCGATGAATTGCTCCGCGAGTCCACCAGCGTGGACTACATCCCACTGCTCTTTGAGGCACTTCACACGCTGAAGCCTGCCTTGCTCGCGGAGACCGAAGGGTTCTATCGCAAAATCGAACAACTGAGACGCTAGCGGAAGATCCGCAGCCCATTTCGAGAATCCTGCTCCGAGTAAGAGTGCTAGCATATTCCTTTGGTGTATCCAGCTGTGGCCGCCATTTGATCGGGATAGCGTCCTCTCTATATTTTTGCTGAGTAGAAACTGCTGGTCAAGTCAAGAGTGGCAACCGCGATGAACACCATCACAACCCACGCGATTGCGTAGCGTATCATTTATTGCAACTCCGAACGAGACGCTAGCTTGATGACCGCATCAGCCGCCCTACAACCGATTCACGGTGCTCTCATAACATCCCATTCCCCCAGCATGTCAACGACTTTTTAGTTTCAACGTGTCGTCGTCAGATACTATCATCAGTCCTACATTTTAGTGGCCTCCTTTCACCAGGTTGGGCCATAATCGCCCCACCGTGTTTGTCACGTCTTGGAACCGGCTGCAGCAGTGGCTCAAAAGGCACTCGGAAGTGCGAAAATACTTTGCACCTGTTGTCTCCGGCTTAAATAGTGTGAAAGAACTGCTCTGTTCATTTCGTTTCGATTTGGCCACAATGGCGGGTATGTCTTTGTATTCTTAAGTAGATTGCTGCGCTTGGCATTACCCTTGCAAAGAACTCTGGCGGGGCAGGCGCCAATTCCCCGTTGGCATCATGCTAAGGGACAGGGGTTTTCAATCAAAGCACGGCCTGTGCAGTTTCACTGGATGCCATAAGGCGGTTGTGCTGGTTGCACTGGATTTTCCCTTAACACCGACATTGGAAGGAGGAACAATGTCTGTAGAGAAAATCCAAGAGTTGGGACTGCCGGAACACCTGATTAAGAGATTAATGGAAGAATGCGATCTCAAAGATATCACCCCGAGTGAACTCATCGTTCAGGCTCTGACGAAGAGATTACCAGCACAATCCCCACAGGACAAGTTGGCATTATTACGAGATTTAATTAAGAGGCGCTATGCCGTGTGATACGGGTGCGCTTTGTTGCTTCTGTTTGGATTGGACATTCGTTCTGTGTTTCTTCAATCACCACAGGGGAGGCCGATTAGAAAGAGCCTCCCCGGACCTTACCGCCAAGAACTCACAATTGCTGCAACCAACTCCAGCCAATCCTCAGACGATGACATAAGTGAGACCTCTAGCGCTCCTGTCCGATCAGCGCCTTATATTATCTTAAGGACAAAACGAGCAACGGAGGGCTACGGTCATGAGCGAACCCGCACTGCAAATGTTGGAACCGAAAGAGAAAATAGGATTGATTGTGGTCATAACCGGGTACGGCAAGGGTAAGACCACGTCGGCTCTGGGAATGGTCTTACGCGTGGTGGGGCATGGGTTGCGTGTTTGTGTGGTCCAGTTCATGAAAGGGGACATGTACGCAGGGGAGATTGATGCGTTGAAATCGCTCGCGCCTCAAGTGGAGCATCACCTTACCGGCAAAGGATTCTGCGGGATACAGGGGAATCCGTACCCCCATAGCGAGCACCGTGCCAATGCCCAGGACGCGATCAAACTCGCCAAGGAGAAGATGCTGTCCGGGAAATTCGATATTCTCGTCTGTGACGAAATCAATAATGCACTGAAACTGAAGCTTGTGGATCTTCCGCAGGTACTGGAACTTATTGACAGCAAGCCTCCTCTGACGCACCTTGTTTTGACCGGGAGAGACGCGCACCCGGAAGTGATCGGGAGGGCCCACACAGTCTCGGAAGTGAATGAAATCAAACACGCCTATCGTGAGGGGATCGAACCGCAAAAGGGTATTGATTACTGATGACTATTCCGGCCCGGGCATTGACTTGCGCCAGGTCTTTTACTATAGGTGCATAGGAACACAACGCATGCACGGAATACAGCCATGAGGGACAACAGAGACCGCGGAACGGAAAAGAAAGGGCGATCCAGGGTTTATTCCGCGGTTCCTGTCACTGGTTATTCCCGGCCTGGGGCAGATGGTGCGGGGCCGGATTTTTGCCGGACTGCTGTTTTTCGCCAATGTGGTGCTCTATTTTATCCCTCTGTTCGTAACGCATACTGTCGAGTACCAGCGTCCAGACGCCAGCTCTGCTTATCGCGGTGGGTGTGTGGGTCTGTTCGGCTCTGGACGCCTTTCTTTATCGCAGTTCCTTCCTGGTGATGGCGCTTCTTGTATCTCTCCTCTGTTTCGGAGGCGGATTCTTCGGCGGTTCTTTGTTCTCCCCCACCTCGACATCTAAAGAGGCTGGAAATCTCCGCCAAGTCCCGGTCACGCCCTTGAGATTTTCTTTTTGAGAGCGTAAGAGTTTACTAATGACGAATCAGCTCCTGAGTATCCGAGGTCTCAAAACGGTCTTTACCACAGATGACGGGACCGCCGCCGCGGTTGACGGTCTGGATCTCGATGTGGGGCACGGCGAGACGCTGGGACTCGTTGGGGAATCCGGGTGCGGTAAGAGCGTCACCGCCCTGTCGATTATGCGTCTAATCCCGTCCCCGCCGGGAGAGATTGTCTCCGGAACGGTCTTGTTCCAAGGGACCGATTTGCTGAAACTCAGCGAATCCGCCATGCGCAAAATCCGAGGGAACGATATTTCCATGATCTTTCAGGAGCCGATGACCTCACTGAATCCTGTGTTCAGAGTTGAGGATCAGATCGCAGAGGTATTTCGAGTTCACCGTGCCATGAGCAGAAGCGAGGCGGCAGAAGCCGCGATGGGGATGCTCAGAAAAGTGGGAATCCCTTCTCCTGAAAAGAGGGCGAAGGATTATCCTCACCAGATGAGCGGCGGGATGCGGCAACGGGTCATGATAGCCATGGCCCTGGCCTGTGATCCCAAGCTGATGTTGGCCGATGAACCGACCACCGCGGACTGGATGTTACCATTCAGGCCCAGATCCTGGAATTGATGAACGAAATCAAGGCTGAGAAAGGCACGGGAATCATCCTGATTACGCACGACCTGGGAGTGGTTGCGGAAATGGCCGACCGTGTCGCAGTGATGTACACGGGGAAGATTGTGGAAGAGGCTCCGGCGGATAATCTTTTTTCGTCTCCTCAACATCCGTACACGATTGGACTGCTACAGTCCATTCCCAGGATAGATGAAGGGACGGGAGGGAAATCCCGCTTGCATGTTATCAAAGGAATGGTGCCGGATATGCGGCAGCTTCCACTGGGCTGCACTTTCCAGGATCGATGCCCTGAAGTTCAGGAAATATGCCAGGAACCGCCAGCCCTTGAGAAGAAATCTTCCGGCCATCTTGTTAGATGCTGGATGCGATGACTATGTTCGGTTTAGAAGCAGTTAATTTTGCCCTTAGGAGGAACGTTTAATGACCGATGGCGCGGTACCGCGGACCTACAAAATTGCCGATCGAAGTGGTTACGTCAAAATAGGATATACCGTCCGAGTGGAGAATGGCCCGGTGCTCAAAGGGGCCGGAGAGCGAGAAATCATGGACTTCGTCACCGGTTACGGACACGTTGTCCCGGGCCTGGAACGACGCCTTGTCGGACACTGCGCGGGCGAAAAGCTATCGTTCACCGTTCCGGCTGAAGAAGCCTTTGGGCAGCGAAACCAGGAGTTAGTGATCGAGAAGAGCAAGGCGGATTTTCACTTTCCCTCCGGCTTCGAGCCTTATCCGGGGATGGAACTTCCGCTTGTGACTCCGCGGTTCCGAGGCACCGGACACGGTCATGATTCGAGAAGTGCGACAAGATTCCATTGTCATTGACTTGAACCATCCGCTCGCCGGCCTGGCTCTCCAATACGACCTAGAAATAATCGAGGCTCGGCCGGCTATCTCCACAGATGTCTGCTCTGAGTGGGAAGAAAATGCCTCGGCAGGGAGTCTGTTGCTCTGAATCGTGCGGAATACCGCCCGGCGTGGGAGACCCGAACAGCAATTGATACGCAATGTGCCGGCGTCGCCGCCGTTGCAGGGGAAGGGGGGATTATAAGCATGAAAATTTTCATTACTGGCTCAAACGGTTTTGTGGGAACGAATCTCGGCCGCTATCTTGTGAGCGAAGGCCACGATGTTACGGGCCTCGTGAGGACCGAGGATAAGGTGAAGACCCTTCCCAAGGGGGTGTCCCATGTCTTGGGGGAGGGGACCAAGCCCGGTAAATGGCAGGATGCAGTCTCGGGCCACGATGTGCTGATAAACCTCGCAGGCGTCCCTATCTTCAAAAAGTGGTCTCCGGATTACAAGCGACTCCTTTACGACACGCGAATTCTCACGACAAGAAATCTGGTCGATGCAATTCCTGAAGCAAGCGGGAGTTTGGTTACTCTGCTGAGCACGTCCGCTGTGGGTTATTATGGATTCACAGGGGATGAGGAACTGGGTGAGTCTTCTCCACCGGGTAATGATTTTCTTGCAGGCCTGGCCCGTGATTGGGAGGGTGAAGCGTCAAAAGCACTCGAAAAAGGTGTCCGCGTGGCCCTTGCCCGCTTCGGGGTCGTGCTTGGGAGAGATGGCGGCGCCTTGCCTCAGATGATCCTTCCATTTCGGTTGTTCGTCGGGGGACGTCTGGGAAACGGTAGGCAATGGTTCTCCTGGATTCACGTCAAGGACCTGTGTCGTGCGGCATACTTTGTCATGACCGATAAAGAGATTGACGGGCCGATAAATTTCACTGCGCCTGGACCGGTGAGGAACAGAGACCTCGCAAGAGCCATCGGCAAAGTGCTGGGACGGCCCTCGCTTATGCCCGCGCCGGCATTCATGATCAGGTTGTTGATGGGCGAGTTCGGGTCGGTAATTCTTACAGGACAAAGGGTAGTTCCGCGCGCGCTTTAATATCACGGCTTCAAATTCGAATTTGCCGATATAGAAGCATCGCTGACGAACTTGTTGAAGCCCTGAGCCGTCGGACGGGAATGAGATTCAGTCGGAAGGTCCCATTGCCGGTAGCGAGAAGCCGCAGACGCTACTATCTTCCGGATGGTTAAGAGGAAGCCAGATCGTGAACACGGTTTCGTTTACGTCCGATTTTACTGAAATGGAACCCGTGTGATCTTCCACGATCTTCTTCGTCACAGTTAATCCAAGGCCCGTGCCCTGGGCTTTTGTGGTAAAAAAAGGGTTGAAAACTTTCTGCAAGGCTTCGGGCGGGATGGCCTGCCCGTTGTTCCGGATCTTCATTTCAAAAAATCCCGCCGATTCGAGCATGCCGGTTTTCAACGCCTTGTCACTCGGGATGGAAACACCAGTTTCCAGTTCGATTACTCCGCCCACCGGTGAAGCCTCGATGGCATTGGAAACCAGGTTGAGCACCAGTTGCTGGAAGCGGCCCGGGTCTAACGGGATTTCTCCTATCTCAGGACCTAGATTCACTCGTAAGGCGATTCCTTTTTCCTTCATGCGGACATGAGTGATGTCGAGAATGTATTCGATCAAGTCGTTCGGATTTATCCTTTGGAGCCTGACGTTCTCGCGTTTGGTGAAATCGATGAGCCGGTCCAGTATCTTCTCCAGCCGTTGTATCTCCTGAACGATTATTCTTGTGTACTGCTTTTGCCGTTCCGAATCAGGCGGCTCCGAAGACTCGAATTGCCTTGCCATTCTCCGGGCAAACCCGCCCACGATGGCCAAGGGTTGCCGCAGTTCATGTGCTACCTCCGCGGTATGTTCCTCGATGGCCTTGCACTTGCCTGACTGAACTATGTGCTCGTAAAGCTCGTCAATTATTTTTATTTTTTCGACCAAAGCTTCCTTGGATGCCTTCAGTTCTTCTTCCAGTTTGCGCCGGACAGTCCTGTCACGCATGACTCCCTCGAAGCCCACAGGCCGCCGTCCGCCGTTGAACGATGCCTTGCATCGGATCCTGGCAACTTTTCTGCCACCATGGGAATCCAAGATAGCGACTTCTTCATCCCAGATAGCCTCAGGTTGCAAGTCCAATATGGTGTCCACGACTTCTCTGTCTTGCGCAACCACATACTGCCTCAAGGGAGTTTCAAGGATTTCGTCAACAGGGTATCCAAGGAATTTTTCCGCCTGAGTATTCACAAAGGTGAACACGCCACTCTGGTCCAGGGAGAAAATGACATCCGGCACCTGCTCTACCAGATTACGATACAGACGTTCCGAATCCTTCAGCCACGCTTCCGTTTGCTTGCGATGTGTTGTGTCAATGGTCAACTCATTTGCCCCAATTACTTCCCCGGCATCGTTCCTGATGGGTGTCGCCGTATGCTCCAGCCAAACAGTCCGACCGTCCTGATCGTATCGCACGCGTTCCGACATTGCCCGGTCCTGACCCTCGAAGACTTTTTGAACCGGACATTCGGGGCATACCTCGTCGAGCCCGGCCATGAACTTGTAACAGACATGACCGATGGGGTCTCCGAAAACCTTCTTTAGGAGGTCATTGGCAAAGACTACTCTGAAGTTTCTGTCAAGTTCCCAGAAACATCTGGCCGGCGCTGTCAAGTAGTCCGCCAAATCTTTGCCTCGTCGACTCCTTTGGCAAATTCCCACTCCGGCAGTGGCTTCCTTCCGCCTGGTCCTTCGCCAACTTCTCATTCAATTATTATCATGATTGAAGCTATTGTCCAGAAGAATCCTCATTGAGGCATATGCCATCATACCCGAGCACGCCGGGATCCAGAAATGATGGTACTGGATAGGGAGGTGCTGAAGCGCAAGCCATACTGCTAATGGGGCGAATCCGCGCTCCCAATTGTCGCAGAGTACTTTGCCATGATCTTCTTGAGCAATGGATCGTCCTTCAAGGTGTACAAAAGATTTTTCTCGTCCGCGGTATCTTTTTCGATTCGCGGGACATTTGGCCGGGTTGGCCCTGAGAGCGCTTTCCAGGTAATGGAAGACTTTGCTCTCCTCATTTAGGGCCAGATAGCAAGATGCCGCCAGATATGAACCCAGGCCCTTATCTTCACCGTGTTCATATTTTTCGAGGTTCTTGTAAATTTTTTCCGCCGCGGCCAGCACCTTCCTGGCCCGATCATAGTCATCGAGTATCACGAAAGTCCTGGCTATAAGAATGAGATAAAGGGGGTCTTTTGGAAATTCCGAGGCTGCTTCTTTGTAATATCCGAGCGCCACTTGCGGCTTGTCTACAGAGAAGTAGAGATTCCCGATGTTTGCGAGCACTTTTGCTCTCTCCTCCGGAGACTCTGTAAATTCGAAAGCTCTCTCGAAATTTTTCATTGCATTAGTGTGGTCCCCCAAATTTTTGTAGCAAACCGCAATGGCGTTGAAGCCGAAAAAATTCTCCGGTTCCTCGACCACGTATTGCATAAAGGCTTCGATGGCTCTCAAATAATCCTTCTCTTTGGCCAAACGAACTCCTTTTTCTTCCACGGTTCCCTCCTTGGGGGACGGGATTCCCGTGAACACTCTATCCAATTCAAATGGTATTCCTTGGCGCGCGACTTTCTTGCTGCAACCTGCTGGCGCGACCACGGCACAGACTCCTATGAGCAGGAATCTTATGGCTGACCGGGCGGCAGCGGCCCACCACCTCGTTTCGACTTTTTCTCTTCGAAGGGATTTTGGGAATTGCGGTTCCGCATTGGGACCTGGTTATCCCACGATCAACGCGGCGAGGCACAACTGCAGAGATGCCGCAACGGTTTGTTGGGGTTGCCGATTCAGGTTGAGGAGTGCACGTTCCGGATTTAACTCGGAACCATGGCCAGCTTAACATAGAGCGTGACCTTCAGGGGCTGATCAGTTCTCTTCTCAGGAGAACAGGGAATGTGAGAGGCCACTGCTTGATGGCCTATTCCCTGAGTAAAGTCGTGGGGCTGAATTCCAACCTCTGCTTCGGGGACTCCTCGCGTAGCCCACGGGGGGTAACAATACTCAATGACACCGTTTGTGGCAAGCTCTCGGATGTCCTGCAATGTTGACAAATTAGCTGCTGACTTCTAATATCCGCGACAATACGTGCCTTCAAAAGTTACATCACCAGGGTTCAACAACCTCAATGTCGAACGGTGAAAAAAAAATAGTAGCGGTAGGATCGCGCTTGGCGGGATTCATAGGCGCCAAGGCATCTCGGGAAAAGAAGTTGCAGGCAGCGGCCATGCAAGCCGAGTTCACTCTACACGATACTTTGATAATTTTGTGCTACTTGTCGCGGGATCCTGATCCCCAGATATCATCACAGGCCAGAAAGAATCTGATCCCCGCCGCCCGAAATTGGTTCAACAGGCCAGATAGGCCGGAACTTCCTGAACCGATCAGGGAAATTGTCCTGAAGGTGATAGAAAAGGTCGGCTTAGGTGAAAAGGCGGAGACTGTAGCTCCCGGTTATGGCGAAACGGTAGGAGGAAACATCGGGTTGTTGGGGCTCGGGGAGGTGCTGCAGGCCATAGATCACAACAACCGCACCGTTCACATCACCCTGAGCCATGAAGAAGAAACAGCGACGGTGTACACCGAAAGCGGGAAAGTGGTCGGGGCCGTGGCCGGGGAAGACGACGGCCTCGGAGCTATTTACAAGGCTTTCGGGTGGATAGATGCCTCGTTCCGGTATGTGCATGCTTTGCCGAGAGATTTCAGCAATAGGATAAACATCAACACACTCAATCTGGTCATGGCCGCCCTCGAGCACACCCCCGATGTGGATCCCTTCGAAGACGAAGCCAGCAAGGGCTGGGCAGTGGAAGGTGACCTCAAGGTCATGAATATCTTTGAGATATCAGAGATATTCGAGATGAACTCGAAACAGGCGGTGTGCCGGCTGAAACGGGATGGAGAAGAAGGAGACCTCTATTTCAAGCGCGGGAGAATCGTTAATGCTTCCCTGGGGAGTCTGGGCGGCACGGAGGCAGCCTATCAGATCCTAGCTTGGCCCAACGCCCACTTTCGCATCAGCCGGTGCGGCCAAGAAGTTCCGGAAGTGATCCACGCGGGAATGCAAAATCTCATTATTGAAGCGATGCGGTTGCTCGACGAAGGAGTAACCGTCACTGAGCGGATTGCTTCTGAACTGGCCTTGATCAACGAACTCTTCGAGGGACAGGACGTCGTTACGCTGCCCATTCTCGAGAAGGTTCGGTTGGTCTTCGGTGAAGATCAACAGGCCCGTGAAGCCCTTGAATCGGACGCGAATCCGCTGGTCCGCAAAGCCGTGCGAGTAAAAATTTCAAAGACTGTCCACAAGTATCTGAATCCAGCCACCGACCACGATATCAGGCTAAAAGCGGCACGGGGAAAGGCGCCGGTGTCCACAACCGAAAAACTGGTGCTGCTCAGTTACCTTTCTCACGATGAATCGCAGGAGATCAGGGAAGAAGCGAAAAATACTCTCGCTTCTCTGGATCTTCCAACCTACCGCAAGGGCTTCGGATCTGATCTCCATCCGTCTGTCATGGATTTCCTCATACGGGAAACGGTTCGAGATGAATCCCTGATTACGGTGGCTGTCTCGACCCCCACCATCATGGAAGAGACCGCTCTCCACATTCTGGACAATTGGCAGAGCCGCCAGATACTGACGACGGTATTGGACAACCGGAAGCTCCTGGAAAAAAGCCCCGCGGTGGCGTCGAAGATTGCCGACCTGGTAAGACACGAACCTGAACTGAAAAAACGAATCGACGGTCTTGAGGAGTCGCTTCTGCAGGGTCAGGGGGAAATCAAGGTGGAAGGGCCGCTGGCCTTCTGCGGGCTGGGCGGGCTCATCCGGGCCGCCGGTCAGGGGGCTCGATCGGGGACGATAGTCTTGGAAGGTGTGAAGCAATCCGGACGGGTTTTTTTCAGACGGGGCCGGGTAATAGGGGCCGTCTGGGGAGCCCTGGAGGGACTACAGGCCATTGAGGCGATTCTGCAGGTCCCTGATCTGAAGTTTCGTTACTCGCTTCGCACACATTTCCAGGTGGAAAACGCCGACCCCACATCTGCTGAAGAACTCCTCCACACGCCGGCGGCAGAACCTATTCCGCTTGAGGAGGGGCAGACCTGGCTAAGATTGATGTCCGGAAGTCCCGAGGCCATGGACATTCTCGAGGTGCTCTCAGCCCTGGAAGGTTCGCCGGTCCCCATGCAGGTGTCGCTCATGTGCGAGGAAGGGTCCGGAGAGATCTTCAGGGACCGGGCTCGCATTCTACATGCTCATGTGGAAGGGAAAGAAGGGCCGCTGGAAGCCATGGCCGCGATGATCGCCTGGAACAGCACCAGATTTCTGGTTCGTGCGGCCAATCAACAATTTCCCATAACTGTAGACAAACCCCTCTCCGACTTCTTCACCGACGCCATGAGATTGATTCCCGAGGAAATCACGCGGGTTACCAGACCGGGTGAACTTCCCGAATGGGAGCTGTCGGAGGGTCAGGTCCGAAAGCCTTTACCACCAGATCTTGCGAATGGGAGTGGCCGAAAAGGTGAAGCTTGCCTTTTTGGGAAACCGGGAGGCTCGTGACATCCTCGTTCGCGATCCTAACAAGATGGTGGCGCTTGCGGCCGTACGGTCTCCCAAGATTCAAGAATCCGAGATCGATGCCATCAGCAAGTCGAAGCATGTCTGCGATGACGTGCTCCGTCAAATAGCCACCACAAAAGAATGGGCGAAGCTGTATCACATCAAGCTCAATCTCGCCAATAATTCCAAGACGCCGGTTCCCTTAGTCATGCAGTTTCTACCTCATCTCCGGGAATTAGATCTGAGAAAGTTGGCCAAGAGCAAGAACATTTCGCAAGTGGTGGCTACGCAGGCCCGACGGATTGCCGAGACCAAAAGCGGCTGATAGTTGGCCTTCGCCTCTGCCGCATGCCGGGATTCTTCGGGTCGCTATCCCTATCCCGGGAAGAGAAAATCAGGGACACTTCCCGATTACCCCTCCAAAAAAACCTTACAGTGTGCTAATGTTCCATGCGAGTCACTGGGTAGCAGACCCCGTGAGCAGAAGGGTTTTGTCCCGATGTAAGAATCCGCCGATTCAGGCCGCATGTTCCGGTAGAAGAGAGTCTCCATAGTTCTAATGTTAAGGGGCAAAACACGATGTTTGCTAGCGCCGAATGTAGCCTTCCACCAAAGGACTGAACAGAAATGACGTCACAAGATCTGGATTTTGACGATATCTTCAGAGGCTCTGAAGAAGTTGAGATCTTAGGGAAGTTGCCGACCTTCTTGTGGGCCTACATAGATAATGCCCGACGATTGGTGCAGGATGTCGAGGCCCCACAGGATGATTATTCCCAGTCGATCGTGAAGGTCGAGAAAGTTCTTGGCATTCTCAACTCCGCGGCAGACCATCTAGGAAACAAGGACCTGAAAGATCGTCTGGACCCGCAGTCGCAAATGCTGCAGGCACTCACAAAACAGGGGCCGCAGGATCGTCAATTAGTTGATTCTTTCATGGCCGGCCTCATCAGGTTGGAAGAGATCGCCGGCAAAAGGCCTGCGGTGGCCCGCGAGAGCTTCCTGGACAAGGTCGTGCTTGAGAAGGAGTTGGATAAAGTCGAAAAAATCAAGACCGGTCGCAGCGCGGACATCATAATCAACGTCGAAATATTGAATGACGTCAGGAGCTATTTGGCTCGGGAAATTATGACCGAGGGGATCTCCTCGCTTTTGATCATCGATACTGCTGGCTCTCTAATCCTCAATATAGGCGACAAAATTGAGCTAGACGCGGTCTCCCTGGCTGCTGTGGCAGCGGCTAACTTTGCCGCAACCGAACAAATCGCGCGCCTTATCGGGGAACGAGATTTTGTGCTCCTGTTTTACAAGGGACATAACGAGTCATTCCACTTTACCCGAGTAGGGGCGGAGTACATAATCGTCACCATTTTCAACAACTCTCTCTCTCTGGGGCTCTTGCGTCTGAAAATAGCGGAGGTGGCTCTGGTGCTTGAGAAAAAACTCCCGAAAAGGGAGGCGTAAGATGGCGTTTATAAACAAGAGCGCGAAGGAAATTCAGGTCAAGATAGTGTACTACGGTCCGGGTAGGTGCGGCAAAACCACTAACTTGCTATACGTGAATGAAAGGATGAACGCCCAGTTCATGGGCAAAATGATTTCGATCGACACTCGAGGTGACAAAACGCTTTTCTTTGATTTCCTTCCGCTGTCACTGGGAAAGATAAAAGATTTCAGTATAAGGGTGCAACTTTACACTGTGCCGGGCCAAGTACTCTACAACGAAAGCCGGAAAATGGTCTTGAAAGGGGTAGATGGAGTGGTTTTTGTGGCAGATTCAATGGAGGTGCAGCAGGCATCCAATAAAGAAAGCCTCCAGAATCTACGCGAAAACTTGGCTGAGGATCAGCTCGACATGGACGAACTCCCTCTAGTCCTTCAATTTAACAAACGAGACCTGGAAGGGAGCGTTATCCCGGTTTTGTCCAAGGAAACGATGGAGGAAGACCTGAATTCGATGCTCAAGCACCCGGCACCGGTTCTCATGGCCAGCGCCCTGCAGGGAGCAGGCGTGTTTGACACGTTGCGGGAAGTTAGCAAAATCACGATTAAATCTGTCCATCATAAACTGAGGGCTTAATGGCCCCAGCGGATAAGTTCATGCCCAAGCGAGACGGAACTGATGAGATGGACCAACTTATCGACTTAGCGGTTGATACGTTTTTCGTCGAGGCGCCGCCGTCTGGAGAACATCGTATCGCAACCGAGAACGTGAGTCCGGGTTCGTCTCCCTCTTCTCCCCCATCCCATCCGGCGTCCGAGACCCCTTCCTTCGATGAGGCTGTAGATACTCTGTTCATGACGGCATTCAAGGGGACAGCGGCATCCGCCACCTCGGGAGATGAAGAAACCGACTGGGCAATAGACTTGGCCGTGGATACCCTTTTTGTAGAACAACCAGAGACTCCTCCCCCGGAAACGGCAGAATTGGAGGTTAGGGTGGCCGAATCCGGCGGTGAACCAGAGCAGTTCATAGAATATAACGAGATCTCAGCTTTTTCCCCGTCTCGCAGACAGCCGCCTGGCAGACGGGATTCAGCGGGGCCCGCCTCCAGACCTGCGGTAGCCTCCGAGGCCGCGTTCTCTGCCGACGATGTCCTGGCCAAAGAGATCTCACGCCACATGGACACCCTTTTCAGGGAAAAGGCCCAAGCCGGCCAAACGTCGGCCCAAGGGGAAGCCGGTGCTTCTCAGGCCGCCCTCCGACCGGAATCTTCGATGCAGGCGGCCTACTCGTTTCCGCTCCGGAAACTCCAGGAAACCATCCTTACGCTGGAATGGGAAATCTCAAAACGATCTGTGAGCGCGCTGGCAAACGAGCTCCAAAAAGTTCGGGCACGATTCCAGGACAACGTGACGGTCGATTTCGCTGCATTGGCCATGAGGGTTGTTTTGGAATATGTAGTCAAGCGCATGTCTCGCGCACACCCGGAGTCGGTTCGCTTCCTTATGGAGGTTACAGACTACTTGGACAGGAAGCTGTCATCTTCCGAAGACGATCCCCTGGTTGCCTTTCACCAGATCCTCACACGCTATGAGAAGTATAAATCCGCGGTCAGGAAGGCCGAAGGAATACCGGATCGCAGGCCGCCAATCCTGCGACAACTTGAGATAAAGGATACGGATGCTTTTGCAAGGCTCGTTGAACGCCATGCCACCACAATCGTGAGGGCCGGACGATCCCTTTCGAAAAAGCTGGGAAGTTCAGGGAATCCGGAAAACGTGATCCGATCGTTTAGGTTTCTGGTCAGCCGATCAATCAATCGAATACTGGAGAACACCCTTAAAGAAGATGCTCGGAAATCTAGGGGCCCTGAGAGAAAGGCGAAACGTAACTAGCGCTACGAATCTCAAACGATCCATTCCAAAGAACGATTGAGACATCAAGGGCTATGGGACGGCATTTGTGGGAGCCCGAGAGCAGCATCATTCGGCAAAGACAACTGGCTCCGATATGAAGCGTATATCCCTCAGGAGAGGAAAATGAGTGACGAG
Source organism: uncultured delta proteobacterium (assembly GCA_963828085.1). Taxonomy (GTDB): domain Bacteria; phylum Desulfobacterota; class Desulfomonilia; order Desulfomonilales; family Desulfomonilaceae; genus CAWBBA01. The sequence continues at coordinate 34,217 of CAWHDO010000006.1, read as the reverse complement.
AGTTCGACGGAATCGGCGGTGGAAGACCGTCGAAAGTCCAAGAGAAAGTACGTGCTTTTCAAGATCCCGGCTTACGACGCGGAGACTAAGAGGTTTCTGGGGCTGGTTCAGGACATTAATGAAACAGGAGTTCAATTGTTCGGCGTCAAGGTGGATGTAAATGCAACCAAGACTCTCGTCATTCAAGCATCCGATTACGTTAAGGGGGCCCCTTTGATCTTCGAGGCAATTTGCCGCTGGACAAGGAGAGAGAATCCTCAAGGATACTACGTGTCTGGTTTTGAGATCGTGAGAATGAATGACGAGTCGAAGAAAAACCTGCTCAAGCTCATAGAGGCTGTGGCATTCGGCTGATATTCATGGGTTATTTCTGACCATAATGTTTAATCTTATAATAATCAGGCCGGACGGCAAAGAGGTGGAAGAGGGCTTTACAGGCCACCAGACTCTTGTGGGTCGCCATGAGAAATGCGATCTACGGTTGGTGGACAGCATGGTGTCCCGAAATCACTGCATTATTCTGGGTGAGGGGAAGAGGTTCGTTGTCAAGGACCTGGAAAGCAGAAACGGGACCTGGGTCAACGGGCGCAAGATCAAGAACCGGCGGCACGTCAAGGAAGGAGATGTCATCCAGATAGGGCCGTTCAGGCTAGTCTTTCGTCCGGCCGGGTCGTCAGAGATCTCTCCGGGGCTAGCTCAAACTCAGATCTTGGATCTTACCCGCCTCGACCAGGAGCCCTTCGTCCACAAACATGAGACGGAGCGAATAGTCAAACCGCTGGGGATGATCAGCAGCTATCTTTCCGAAGCAACGGAGCATGTTGAACGAGTTCCCACGAGAGTCAGAAGAGAGCGCCTGAACCGGAACCTGTTGACTCTTTACCGTATCACCGAAGATCTCGTGATCACTAAAGATCTCGACGAGATCCTGGATTACGTAATGGATCAGGTCTTCGACATCTTCTCACCTTCGCAAGCTACGATCCTGCTCCGGGACGGGGAAGATGTCCCTGTACCCAAAAAGGAGCAAGCCGCAGCAGAAGAAGGGAACATCAGACCCGTCAGCAATACTATCATAAGCCGCATCCTGAATGATCGCGTCGCCATCCTGACGGATAATGCTCTGGAAGATCCTCGATTCGAGATGGGCGATAGTGTGGTTATCGACGGAATTCGGTCCGTGATGGCTGCTCCTATCTGGGAAGAGAGGACAATTCTTGGGGTAATCTATGTGGATAGCCTTGATATCGCGTCCGGTTACCAGGCCGAAGACCTGGATCTTTTAACGGCAATAGGACATCAGACCGCTCTGGCGATACAGAGATGGAAGCTAACGGAAAGGCTCAATGAAGAGGCAATTCATCGCGCGATTATTCGCCAGAATCTGAGCCGGTTCCATTCGACTCAGGTCGTTGATCTGATCCTCAAGGGCGCGGCCGACCTGCAAGTGAGAGAAACTGTCGCGACGATTTTCTTTTGCGACATAGTCGGATTTACCACCCTGTGCGAGACCATTACCCCCAAACAGCTTCAGGAGATCCTCAACCTCTTCTGTACGATGGTCAATGAGATAGTCTTCCACGAACAGGGCACATTGGATAAGTTTATCGGAGACGCTGCTATGGCAATCTACGGCGCGCCCTTCGCACAGGCTGATGCGCCTGTCAGGGCCGTCCGTTCCGCGCTGCGTCTCAGGGAAAAGCTGGTCCGGGAAGTGAAGAAACTGGACCCGGAACTGCGTTTCCAAGTCCGGTACGGAATCAACACCGGAAACGCCATCGTCGGCAACTTCGGTTCAGACGAGCGGATGGATTACACAATCCTGGGACACGCCGTCAACCTTGCTTCGAAGATTTGCCAGGCGGCGGACCCTGACCAGATCCTCATCGGCCCGGAAACATTTAATGAGATTCAAGACAAGAACCTGTTCGAAGTTGAGAAAGTCGGTTCCCGAGCTTTGAAGGGAATTAAGGGGAAAATGAAGCTTTTTGAGGTCAGGGATTTCTTATCATCATCACCGAATGAAGTGGTTACCGGATGAATAGCCAACGCGATGTGAAAAGACGTCTGAAATTCAGTCTCTTTATTGATTATTCCATCTATCTCCTTGCTCGTTTCCTGGAAGAAGTCCTCAACCTGCTTCCCGAACACACAGCGCTCGGATTCGGCCGTTTCGTAGGGAGACTGGTTTATGTTCTCTTACCGGACCGCCGCGAAGCTGCCATTGAAAATCTTACCATAGCGTTCGGTCGGGAACATGGACATGAATGGATCGTACGGACTGCGCGTAAGAGTTTCGAGCATGTGGGGTTGGTAGCGGTGGAATTCTTCCGGATAAGGCGATGGAGCCAAAAGGAGATGGCTGAACGTATTGTCCTGGACGGGAAGCTCCCGCAGAGTTTAGCCATGATGCCGGGAAATGACGGCATCTGCCTTTTGAATTCGCACTTCGGCTGCTTTGAAGTCAGCGCGGCCACAGTGAAATTCCTGGGGATCCGGTTGAACGTGATCGTCACAGGCCTTAAGAACCCGTTTCTTTCCCGCTACTTTTTCAGTCGGGCAGGGAAAGACACTGGAATCAAGACCTTTCCTCACAAGGGTATCGTGAAGGATATGATCCATTGCCTCCATGGCGGGGAAATGGTGGCTTTCTTGGCCGACCAAAGGGGTGATCCGGAGAGAGGGATATTTGTAGATTTCTTTGGAACCCAGGCCCCTGCCAATGAGGTTTTCGCTAAGATCGCCATTGACGGGGAGGCCCGAATCCTACCGCTATGCACGTACCGTCGCGAGGATGGCCGCTATCAGAGCACATTTGGTGAAGAGGTTCGCATTCAACTCACCGGCGACCAGCGCCTTGATCTGACATCGGTTAGTCAGCAGTTTCATGACTTGTTCGAACAGTGGCTGCGTATCAGTCCCGAACAGGGCTTCTGGCTTCAACGAAAGTGGCGGCGCAAACCCTCGCGCAGACGCTCGCGACAGCCTGTGGTCCGGACTGCAACCGAAGCCGGCGGGCTGTTGGGTCAGAAAAAGCCTTGATGCAGCGTTGAGTGAGAGCGCACTCATGGTGCCACGGACGAATCGGACGGCACGTCCGTCGCGCCAATGCTGCAATCATTTTCATGCTTCGTTGTAACTTTCCAGCCCGACCTCCAGAGCAGCCCTTGGCCGCCGATTGCGTTGGACACGGTCCGACCTACCTGTTAAATTGGGCTTTTATGCTTCGTTTTGGATTTCAGCCTACGGTAGTTGGTATGAAGCTCAAAGAGATCGGAGAATTCGGCTTTATTGACCGGATAGCCCCCCTGGGTAGTTTACGTTCCGAAGGAGTGGTGAAGGGGATAGGGGATGACTGCGCTGTCATTTCAATAGGCGGACCCGAGCACCTGCTGGTAACCACCGATCTTCTAGTGGAGAAGGTGCATTTCTTTATGCATTGGGCGACGCCGGAGGTCATCGGCGCCAAAGCCTTGACTGCGAATCTCTCAGACATTGCCGCATGTGGAGGGATACCGAGAGACGCGTTTGTCAGCCTCGCCATACCCGAAACCCTGGACGTAGAGTGGCTGGACGGGCTCTATCGAGGAATGGCCGATCTTGCCCGTACCTTTCATGTCAATCTGCTCGGTGGGGACACCACCGGCTCCAGGAGTGACTTCGCGATAAATATTGCGGTCACGGGTCTGGTACCCGTCGATGAGGTGCTTCTACGCCACACTGCCCACCGCGAACGACATCATAGTACTTACCGGCCGTACAGGGGAATCAGGGGCAGGCTTGGCTATTCTTCTCGGCTCGCCGGAGATGCCTCAGGAGATGGCCCGACCTCTATTGGCCTCGCATCTTGAGCCCCGAGCGCATATAGCGGAAGGTCGCTTACTGGCTCGCTCCGGCGCTTGTACCGCGGCAATCGATATCTCTGACGGCCTCTCTTCTGATTTACGTCACATCTGCCGCGATTCGGGGGTGGGAGCAGTGGTGTACGAGGCTCAGCTTCCAATAGGCGAAATGTTGTCTCAGGCTGCCGGGATCATGGGGAAAGATCCTCTTGACTGGGTGCTTCACGGTGGAGAGGAATACGTGCTCCTTGCGGCTGTTGAGCCCGGATTGATCGGAGATCTTCAGAAGCAGTTCGAATCGGAGGGCCGGAGCTTATTCGCCATAGGTAAATTTATCGCGGGTCCTGAAATGGAATTGGTCAGAATTGACGGCAGTCGCCAGAAGCTGAGTCCGGGCGGTTGGGACCATTTCAGACAGCAATAGTGCTATAGCCGTTTGAGTTCTAGAAACGGACGGGCACGAATGCGGTAAACTGTCGTTGCGGGGCCAGATCCCGAAACAATCTCCGGTGGGACGGGCATTCCGCCCGTCGTCATTCCCACGTCCGCGGGAATCCACAGTAGGACCGGCCTCCCCGCGGGACGCGGGGTCGTTGAGTCACCGCCGGCAGGGACGCCAGCGCTACCGCCGGATCGGAGTGCGGGGTGATGAATGTCCTCCAAGCTGCTGGTCCATTCAATCACATGCATCGTCGCTTCATCTCTCGCAATGACAGGGCAGGCAAATCGGACATATAATTTGGCAATCCATATGGTACTGGGTCTCGGGGGATTTTAATGCGCAGGCGGCTCCCACCGCGGATCACAGTAGCGCCACCTGCCTGACAGCCATCGGCCTGATTGATGCATATTTCCGTGGACAGGCGCTTCTCAATTCTTCGGTGATTTTCGGAACAAATTTTGTCCCCGGCCTCAAAAAGATCTTGACATAATATGAATATCCAAATATAGTGATATCCAAGATCTTGCGCACCCGGCGGAGGCACCATGAAAAAGACAGGCATTTCCCGCAGAAAATTCCTCATCAGCCTCCGCGGCCGGCGGGGCCTCCCTCGTCGCAGGCTCCTATATGAGCTTCGGCTCTTTGGCTTCCAAAGAGGATGACTCCCCTGAGGTGAAGATGACGCCGACCCTCTGTGACGGGTGCGGTAACTGGTGCGCCATCAACGTATACACGCGAGGCGGTCGAATATGGAAAGCCGAAGGCAACCCCATTGCAGGCAACAATATGGGCCGCGTCTACGCGAAGGGGCACGCTCTTTTGCATGAGGTCTACAGCAAGGATCGGATCAAATCGCCACTCAAACGACTTGGACCCAACAAGTTTGTGCCCATCTCCTGGGAGCAGGCGTACCAAGGAGATCGGGGCAAAAGTAAAGCAGATCTCGGGGGAACACGGGGCTCAGTCGCTATTTTGGCTTCAATACCCTGAAGGGAACGCGGCTCTGGGCCATCTGTTCATGCAGTCGCTCGGATCGCCGAATGTCTTTTCGCATGCCACCACGTGCTTTCTGCCGAGGAATATAGGTTGGTGGCTCACCGTAGGGTCGGCGAAGCCTGAACATGACTTCGCGAAATTCGCGGTTCATCATGCTGTTGGGACGTAATCCCGGAGCGGGCTTGCACTTGAGACAACTCAGGGAGTTGGCTTCAGCGGAGAGCACGGGGCTCGCATAGTTGCGGTGGACCCGCGCTGCAGCGAATCGGCCGCGGTGGCCCACCAGTGGGTACGAATCAGACCGGGCACGGATCTGGCGATGATGCTGGCTGTGGCTCATGTGATGATCAAAGAGAACCTATATCAAAAGGATTTTGTGGAAAAGTTCACCGAGGGGTTCGATGAATTTGCCAGGCAGGTGCAACCGTATACCCCCTCATGGGCGGAAGAGAAGACCTCGGTGCCGAGAGACGTCATAGTGGACCTTGCAAGAGAGATGGGCGGGGCCGCGCCCAGGGCCGTGATCCACGTTGGATACCACGGCGCCATGGGCACGCAGTACAAGAACAGCCTGCACTCGTAAGGACAGTGGCCTGCGTCAACGGCCTCATGGGAAATTACAATCAACCAGGGGGGCTCTTTGAGCCTCCAAAGGCCAAATTGGGAAACCGGATCCTGCCAGGTTTCCTGCGCCTCCGAAAGTCGAGGGCCCGATGGTCGACGGGAGCAGCGATCCGGAGCGTTACCCACTAACTCCCATGGGGCACGGAATGTGGCACGCGATCCCGGAATTGGCCATCGAGGGTAAATTGAAGGCCGGTTTTGTGTACCATAACAATCCCTTACGGACCAATCCGAATCCCGCCCGGGTTATTGAAGGCTACAGGAAGTTAGACCTTCTGGTCAGCTTCGACTATGTGCTTTCTGAAACTGCTTCCATTTCTCACTACGTGCTGCCGGAATCCTTCTATTTGGAACGCTACGACGTGGTTCACAACAACCATTGTTACGACACTAAGCAGGTGGCCATAAGGCAGGCCGCAATAAAGCCCCTGTACAATACGAAGCCCCTGATGGACATTCTCATAGAAATGGCTCCGCATCTTGGAATTGGCCAGTATTTCAGCTTCACACTGGACGACTGGAACAGGGCGGCTCTTGCTCATCTTGGCGTGACCCTGGAACAGTTGAAAAAAGAAGGCGTGATAGATCTGGGAGGCAAATGGAAGCCGGGTGACCCCAAATTCGCGACCCCCAGCGGCAAGCTGGAATTCGTTTCATCCACGATGCGGGACCTGAATCTTCAGGCGGTGCCGGTGTGGGAGGAGCCGCTTGTGATGCCGGACAAGAATGATGCTCACTCCTTCCGCCTCATTCATGGCAAGCAGGCGCATCACACCCACGCTAGGACGATCAACCAACCTTACCTTAAGGAGATCACAACTCTCAATGATTGGGGAAGGGTTTGGATTCACAAGGAGAGGGCCAAAGCTCTCGGCATAAAAGATGGTGACTGCATGACGATCAGATCCTCAGTCGGAAAGGGTAGGGCAAGAGCAAGGGTGACGGATGGGATTCATCCGGACTGCATCTTCCTTCCGAGCGGCTATGGGATTTTTTCCAGGAACCTGCACACCGGCTTCGGCTACGGCATTTCGTACAACGACTTTTTGCCCACATACTTTGAGCCGGTCCTCGGACACAGCATGTCGGGGGAAATCGTCGTGAGGGTGGAAAAGACGTAGGGCTAGGTGCTTTCCCAATGGACACAGGGAGCAAGTTGCTGTCACGGTCCAAACTGTGGAATGAGCAGTGAGAATAAACGAACTTTTCCAGCCGACACAGAACCTTGCGGGAGATAAACATGCCTCGCTATGGAATCGCAATAGATACAACAAAGTGCATCGGATGCCATTCGTGCCGCGTTGCCTGCCAGAACCAGCAGACGCTGGAATATCGCCAGACCTTCAACTGGATAAAGGAAAAGGAACGAGGAATGAACCAGTCATTTGGCAAGGAGTTCATTCCCTTGCAGTGCAACCAATGTGAAGACGCTCCTTGTCAGAGAGTTTGCCCTACGGGCGCGATCTACACCTCGCCTGAAGGTGTGGTGCTGGTCCATCGCAACCGCTGCGTCGGCTGCAAGTACCTGCATAGAAGCCTGCCCCTATAAGGTGCGTACCCTTGATCACCACGAAGGCATTGTCGTCAAGTGTTGGTTCTGCATCGACCTGGTTCGACAGGGAGGCGAGCCGGCCTGTGTAACCACGTGTCCCACCCAGGTGAGGATTTTTGGGGACCTCGACGATCCCAATAGCCGGATTTCTCGGTTCATAGCCAAGCACAGGGCCGAGCCGTTGAGGCCGGACCTCAACACGCGTCCCAAAGTTTTCTATAAAAGGAGTTGACCATGCCCGAAAGCGCGTGGGGATGGCTGATCATCACTTATCTGTTTCTCGCGGGTGCGGGTTCCGGTGCTTTCCTCGCGGCCGTGGCCTGCGACCTTCTGGCCCCTGACTGGTCCAAAGCTTTGGCACGGGCGGGGTCGCTAGCTTCCGGACCTCTCGTGATTGTCGGCACGGCTTGCCTGGTATTTGACCTCGAAGCGGGATTCTGGCAGCCCTGGCGCCAGCTCTACCTTATGAGCAACTTCACGAGCGCTATCTCGTGGGGCGTTATAATTCTGTCGGCTTTCATTCCTGTGGCGCTTTTATATGCTGCAGCGCTCAATGAAATATCATTTGTGGGGCGGTATGCGAAGAAATACGTGCGTTTTCTCGAAGCCATAGGCAGCGTTTCTCGCGGTCGCCACAGCGGGATATACAGGCGTGCTCATTGCGGTAGTGAACGGTGTTCCCTTTTGGAACACCCCGGTTATGCCCGTGCTCTTCATGGCGTCGGCAGTGTCCACGGGCCTGGCGGTAGCGATGATTGGTGCGGCAATCATAGATATCAGCACAATTCGAACTTTGTCGAATTTTGCGCTCGGGCACATTATATTTCTCGCCGTCGAAGCTGTTGTGCTCATGCTGTTTATTTTCATATCATTGACACGCTCTGTTGAGGCAGCCGCGTCTGCAAATATTCTGCTTTCCGGATTCTTGAGCCCGTACTTCTGGGCGCTGGTTGTGATGGTGGGAATCCTTGTCCCATTTGTACTGAGCATAGTGGAATACTATGAATATGGCGAGATGTCCAAATTCCTGGTTGTGGGCGCGGACTTGTGTGTGTTGGTCGGCGGCATGAGTCTGAGAGCACTCATTATTTTTTCGGCTACGCCTCCTCAGATAATATCTTAACCTGAGGGCGGCGCGAAACGGTCTGCGTTGAACGGAAAGGATGGAGCCATGGGAGAAGAAGAAAAAAGCGGTTCTCCAAATATTGAAACCATTGAAGCGTCAACAGAAGACGAACCGGAGGCGCAGCATACCGCCGAAGAGGCAAGTACGGAAAATGAGCCGGTCCAAGCACAAGTTGGCCTGAACCATAAACGAGGTCGGATGATAACAGCGGGCCTGGTGACGGCGGTGATAGTATCTTTGATCGCTGTTTTCGTAGCAGGCACGTTCCAGTTCGGCTTAAGGTGGCTAAGACCATGCCCGACGGATTTGCCCGTGAATGATCCATCTCCAAAGCTCTGGGAAGAGATGGTATCTCAGAAGGTCACGATTCAAAGCCTCGGTCTGCCCGAAAAAGTGAGGGCAGAGACGCAGTTCAAGAGGTCTGCCCCTGTTCCAAAGGAATCGGGCAGCGAGGCCGAGGCCAAAGAAGGGAAATAATTGTTCATATGGGAGGAGATACGATGAGAGACTTGGAATATGCCAAGGGATTCTGGAATCCGTAAGTGGCCGGAATAGCCCTCGGCTTGGTGCTATTGCTGACGTTCTATCTCATGGGGACGGGGCTCGGGGCCTCGGGCGCTGTTGCGCGGACCGCAGCAGTAATTGCTCACGAAGCAGCCCCAACTGCAGTGGAACAAAACCCCTATTACAAGGAATTCTACAAACCTGGAGGCAAGCACCCGTTCGTCAATTGGATGGTCATAGAGGTGGCCGGGGTCTTTCTCGGTGCTCTGATTGCCGTGTTGACCACGCGCAGGTTCAGACTGGGAGTTGGCAGAGGACCCACCTCTGGTGTTGGCCTTAGATTGGGCATGGCCTTCGGTGGAGGGATAATTGGTGGCATAGGCACTCGGTTTGCTATGGGGTGCACAAGCGGCCAGGCGCTGAGCGGAGGAGCAACAATGGTGGTAGGCAGTTGGGTATTCATGATGACAGTTTTCGCTACGGCGTTCGCTGCAGCATACTTTGTCAGGAGGGAGTGGTCATGAGCGGCCCCCTTTATCTTGTTGACGCGTTCGGGTACGGAACCAGCCTCTGGGTGGCGCTGGCCGTAGGAATCCTCTTCGGCTTCGTTTTGGAGAGGGCAGGGTTCGGCGATGCCCGTAACCTTACTAATATCTTTTACTTCAGGGACATGCGGGTCTTGAAGGTAATGTTTTCAGCCATGGTCACGGCGATGCTTGGCTTGATTGTTCTTAGTTGGATCGGCCTGTTCGACTACTCGATACTGGTCGATTATTCGTTACTTAAGACGTACCTGTGGCCCCAACTTGTGGGAGGAATTTTGTTCGGCCTCGGTTTTGTGATCGGTGGATATTGCCCGGGCACCTCCGCGGTGGGTATAGTGTCGGGTAAACTGGACGCGCTTGTCTTTATGTTGGGCATGATCGTGGGCATTTGGGTATTTGCCGCGGGATTCCCGGCCTGGGGTTCCTTCTACATGAGTTCCCCCTTGGGAAGGGTTACCCTGTGGCAGGAGTTTGGGATAAGTAAAGAGTTGATGGCCGCTGCGATTCTGGTGATGGCGCTCATGGCCTTTTGGCTGGCCGGCCTGGCTGAAAAATGGGCACCGTACCAGACAAATAGCGCGGTCAAGAAATCCGTTTTGTGCTAAAAACTAGCGTTAATTACATTTAAGGAGGGCTGAATGGTGAGCAAGCTTGTGAAGTCAATCGTGGTTCTAGTCGCTTTGGTTGCTTTCGGCACGGCAACTCTAGCTGTCGCAGCCGACTTTTACGTGGTCAAGGACGCCGCGGGAAAAGCTTCCGTGGTGGACAAGAAGCCGTCTGACGAGAAGTCAATCGTCAAGGGACCATTCAAGACCAAGGAGGACGCCGAAAAATCGATGAAGGCTGCGGGCGCGGCAAGTAAGCCTGTCAAACCGCCTGCTGAGGGCTGTTAGCTGGTGCTTAGCTCCGTGCTGGGACGCATAAAGCTTGGCACGGAGCCATGAGTCCGGTTTTGTCATGTCCCAGCATAACGCTTCAGTTTTTGAGAATGTGCTTCGCCACCGACACCAAAGCCCATTAATTGCTTGGGGATGTACCACCTCGACTGTCATTGCGAGGAGTTAAACGACGAAGCAATCTCTATTACCTTTCGTGTTCCGCGGGACTGGAGATCGGTTCGCTGCGCTCGCAATGACAACCTGCATCCCGGGAACCGAATCTATTCTGTACCCCTTCAGCAACTCCTAATTATTGCAAACACTTCTTGAAGAGACTGATTTGACTGAACCGACGGTCACCACTAAGCGCTTTTTTCTCAAGTCCCTCCTGTTGTTGCTCACAGCCCTGGTGGCCGTAATGGGAGCATGGGGGCTGGGGAGATTTGCGCTTTTCAGGATTGGGAAAAGCAAGAGGAGGGACGTCCCCAAAGATGTCCTCGACAAGCTTCAACCTGACGTGCCTTTGCATGTGCCCGACGCGGGGGCTTGGCTCCTGAAACGCAAAGAACCGGAACAGTTGTTGGCATTAGACGACCGCTGTACCCACCTGGGTTGCCGCCAGAAGTGGAATCCCACCCGTGGGCTTTTCGAATGCCCGTGTCATGGGAGTGAGTTCGATATTGAGGGGAACGTGAAGCGCGGTCCCGCAACTCGACCGATGCCCCAATTGTTTTTGAGAGACACAGATAGTGAGAAACTGCGCCTGCTGGAGAAACCTCCTGGGAAAGCGAGGACTTCATGAGACGCCAGGTGTGACACTCGTTGCCGAGTCTTTGTTCGATCTACTGGTGTGACACCGTCACCCCAGACCCGGATAGGCATTAAAATAGGCAGCACGACCTCATGATTACAGGCTGTTATCACCCTCCCCCCTCCCCCTCCCGTCGAGGGAGGGGGTCTGAAAACCCTCTCCCCTGGCGGGAGAGGGCAGGGTGAGGGGGAATTGGATTGCACCAGAGCCTGCTTATTTCAACGCCTATCCCTCGGTCCCGATCCGGGGGTAGGGCCGGCGTCCCTGCCGGCGAATTAACGGCCGGCAGGGACGCCGGCCCTACCATAATGCGGTAGCGGCCCTGCGCGGAACGTGGGGTGCCCGCCATACTTACTCGCATGAAAGCGTATTGGTTTCAGCCTTGAATTGCCGAATCAACATAATTGTTAGGCACTACTCTAATGTTTGCGCCCCAAACCGCGAAGACACCCTGATGGCCCATTGATGTCCAAAAGCTCCTTTTCGGCATTTCTCATCCATCTTCATCCACGGCTTATCCCTGAAAGCTCATCCAAAGTACGGTTCACGTGGTGCATGGGAGGGCTCGCCTTCTGGATGTTCTTGCTAGAAGTGTTCACAGGCGCGCTGCTGGCTCTTTACTATCTTCCCAGCATAGGCGGGGCCTATCCCTCGGTGCAGGCAATCACTCATGTGATTCCTTACGGCTTTTTTGTAAGAAATCTCCACTATTGGAGCGGTCAGATAATGGTGGCAGCGGTGACATTGCACATGGTGAGAGTCTTTCTTACCGAATCATTCGCTCCGCCGAGGCATTTGAATTGGATGATCGGCCTCATGCTGTTGGTGGGAACTCTCCTCGTTGATTTCACCGGATACCTCCTGATTTGGGACGATAGGGGTTTCTGGGCATGGACCATCGCTAGGAATCTCACCGACAATGTGCCCCTGATCGGGCCGCTTGTTGCAACTCTTCTGTTTGGCCCGGTGGAAGTCGGTGATTTCGCAATACTGCGGGTATATGCGTGGCATGTTATCTTCTTCCCGAGCCTGCTGAGCGTCGCCATGCTTTGGCACTTCTGGAAGATCCGACGAGATGGTGGGATCTCCCAGCCCCTTTGAGTGGAGGGCTCATTCCCGAAACTTCCCGAATTTGGCCACCTTTCTCATCCTTGCCTTTCGAGAATCCCGCCGCAAACTCTATGTAACGGAACACGAGGAAATGCCAACCGACGCCGCTCGCGAATTCGATGGCAAGAGGGATCATGGCACGTTGCAGGTGAGAATCGTCTTCTCAAATCTGGTTTGGGTAGCCATTGCGGTGCTCATCATTATCGCCCCTTCACATTCGACAGAGCCGCAGAAACCAGGAGCAATGAAAATGGAAAAAAGCTCGGAACCCCATGAAGTTGCCGCCAAGGCCGGGTTTCAAGGTGAGCCAAAGGCGAACCGGTTGATACGGGAAAAGAGCCCGTATCTCCTCCAACACGCATATAATCCCGTGGATTGGTACGCGTGGGGGGACGAGGCGTTTGAAAAGGCCCGCAAAGAGGATAAGCCCATATTCCTTTCAATCGGGTATTCAACCTGCCATTGGTGCCACGTCATGGAGCACGAGTCCTTCGAAGATGCTGAGGTGGCCCGATTGATGAACGAAGCTTTCGTTTCTATCAAGGTGGACAGAGAAGAACGCCCGGACCTTGATCACGTTTACATGACAGTATGTCAAATGATGACCGGCGCGGGAGGCTGGCCGCTCAACTTAATTTTGACTCCGGACAAAAAACCGTTTTTCGCGGGCACATATTTTCCCAAGGAGAGCCGTTTCGGTAGACTCGGGATGATGGATCTCGCCCCGCGTATCAAGGAGTTGTGGGGAACACAGCGGGAAGAAGTCCTACAGTCGGCCGGCAAAGTCATGCTTGCGCTTCGCCAGGTGCCCGACTCATCTCCGGGTCAGGTGCCGGGTAGAGAGGTTCTTGACTCAGCCTACGAACAATTGAGCCAACGCTTTGACCCGGTGCAAGGCGGTTTTGGCCAAGCGCCTAAATTCCCTACGCCCCATAACATGCTGTTTCTTCTCCGGTATTGGAAGCGGACGGGAGAGGCCAGGGCACTGGAAATGGTCGAGAAGACATTGCAGGCCATGCGCCGGGGTGGGATCTACGACCATGTGGGATTTGGCTTCCATCGATACTCCACCGATGCCGAATGGCTTGTCCCTCATTTCGAAAAGATGCTCTACGATCAGGCGATGTTGGCTATGGTCTATACTGAGGCTTATCAAGCAACAGGAAAACCCGAGTACGCTAAAACAGCACAAGAAATCTTCACCTACGTCCTGCGCGATATGACCGCTCCCAATGGGGGCTTCTATTCTGCCGAAGACGCGGACAGCGAAGGTGTGGAGGGGAAGTTTTACGTCTGGAACTTCGAAGAGATCGACCGTGTGCTCGACCCTGATGAAGCCGACCTCGCCAAACGAGTTTTCAATGCAAAACCGTCAGGGAATTTCGAGGAGGAAGCCACGGGGAGATTGACCGGCTCAAACATTCTGCACCTAAAAAGTTCAGTTTCACAACTTGCTTCCGAGCTTAAAGTCTCCAGGGATGAGTTTGAAAAACGGTTGGAAAGGGCGCGGCAAGAAACTCTTCGATGCAAGGGAAAAGCGTGTCCATCCACACAAGGACGACAAGATCCTCACAGACTGGAACGGCCTTATGATTGCGGCCCTCTCAAAGGGGGCTCAAGCCTTCGATCGGCCCGAGTATGCGGACGCGGCCCAAAAAAGCCGCGGATTTCACTCTCAAGACCATGCGAGATCCCTCGGGCAGGCTATTACACCGATTCAGGGACGGCGAGGCTGCTCTAGCTGCCCATGTGGATGACTACTCGTTTTTCATCTGGGGATTGCTGGAATTGTATGAGGCCGGGTTTGACGTGCAGTATCTTCAAAGCGCTCTGACACTCAATGATAACTTTATGGCCCATTTCTGGGATGCCGATGGAGGAGGGCTTTATTTCACCGCAGATGACGCGGAAGATCTGCTCGTACGCAAGAAGGAGATCTACGACGGCGCCACGCCTTCCGGGAATTCAGTGGCCGCGTTGAATCTGTTGCGGCTGGCCCGTATGACGGCAAACGCGGATCTTGAGCATAGGGCCGAACTTGTAGCTCGGGCGTTCTCCGGGAACATTAGCCAGTTTCCCTCAGCCTACACACAGATGCTGGTTGCGCTGGAGTTTGCCCTTGGCCCTCGTACGAGGTTGTCATAGCCGGCCGTGTTAGTGCTGATGACACAAGGGCTATGCTAAGAGAGCTTCGGCGTGTCTTTTTTCCCGGCAAAGTAGTATTGCTGAGGCCGATGGATGAAGATGCGCCCGCAATTACAGGGCTCGCGGCATACACGGCAAATCAAGTGAGCCTCGACAGCAAGGCCACGGCCTACGTATGTGCCAACTATCGGTGCGAATTGCCGACCACGGAATCAGATAAGATGATTGAACTGCTAGGCGCGATCAAGCAGTGAAAAATCGCGAGAAATCGGGTAATATAACCGGCGCTCGTTTACACCTGATACGAATTTTTGTGCAGTAATATACTGGGACTCAAAAGTAGTCCCTTTCTTTTGGAGGATGGTTAAATGCCTGACGGTCAAAAAGATCTTCACCAAATCTGTATCAACACCCTACGAATTTTAGCCGCGGATGCCATCCAGGAAGCCAGGTCAGGGCACCCGGGCCTTCCGCTGGGGGCAGCGGCCATGGCCTACGTGCTTTGGACCAAGTTCCTGCGGTACAACCCGGCTAATCCGTGCTGGATCAACCGGGACCGTTTTGTCCACTCGGCCGGACACGGTTCCGCTCTGCTCTACTCCTTGCTTCATCTTACCGGGTTTGACATATCGCTAGACGATGTGAAGCAGTTTCGCCAGTGGGAGAGCAAGACCCCGGGCCATCCTGAATATTGCCTTGAATGCGGGATTGAAGCCACGACCGGCCCGCTCGGACAAGGGTTCGGCATGGGAGTTGGAATGGCCCTGGCGGAACGATTCCTCGCCGCGGAATTCAACCGCCCCGGTTTCCCGCTCATGGATCACTTCACGTACGCCATTGTTTCCGACGGAGACCTCATGGAGGGCGTCGCATGCGAGGCTGCTTCAATCGCGGGCCATCTCCGGCTGGGCAAACTCATCTATCTCTATGACGACAACCACATCACGATTGAAGGCGACACCATGCTGACGTTCACCGAGAATGTGCAGGGCCGATTCGAGTCGTATGGCTGGCACGTCCAGAGGGTGGCCGACGGCAACGACCTTGCCTCCATCGAAGATGCTATCAGCGAGGCGAAGCTCAAGACCGAACGGCCGTCGCTCATAATGATTCGGACCCATATCGGGTTCGGCAGTCCCAAGCAGGACAGCGCGAGCGCCCATGGGGAGCCGCTGGGCGAGGACGGCCTAAAGGCTACAAAGGAAGCCTTCGGTTGGCCGGTTGAGCCGTCATTTCATATACCGGAAGAGGCTGTTTCACAGTTCTCGCTGGCGCTGGATCGAGGCCGCAAGTTGGAAACAGAGTGGCAAGAGATGTTTAGCGTGTATCGAAGAGACTTTCCCTCCGAGGCGGAAAGCTTTGAGCGGCAGTTCAGCGGAAAACTTCCCAGTGATTGGGATGCGGACATTCCCTTGTTCAAGTCGGAGGACGCGGCTATTGCCACACGGGTGGCTTCTGGAAAAGTGCTCAATGCTATTGCCAAACGGGTCCCTAATCTGTTGGGAGGTTCCGCTGACCTGGCCCCTTCCACCAAGACGCTCATTTCAGGATCACCGGATCAAGCCTTTGAAAGCGCCGGCGGCCGAAACATCCGTTTCGGCATCAGAGAGCATGCAATGGGCGCAATGGTTAACGGCATGGCCTTGCACGGCGGGGTAATACCGTACCGGATCTACTTTCCTGATCTTTTCAGATTACTTACGGCCTTCTCTGCGGGTCGCGGCCCTTATGAATGTCCATTCCATCTTCGTCTTCACCCACGACAGCATTGCCGTGGGGGAGGATGGCCCCACGCATCAGCCGGTGGAGCACTTGGCTTCGCTGAGGGCCATGCCGAACTTGATGGTCGTAAGGCCCGCGGATGCCAACGAGACCGCGGTTGCGTGGAGGGTGGCCATGCAACGCTCTCGACCCGTCGCTTTGATCCTGAGCCGCCAGAATCTGCCCATCATCGACCGGGGACGTTACGGCAAGGCCGCAGGTTTGGAAAAAGGGGCCTATATTTTGTCGGATGCACAGGGGACTCCGGACATTCTGCTGATGGCCACCGGCTCTGAGGTTCACCTGGCCTTGCAGGCTCAGGAGAAACTCTCCACCGAGAAAGGAATTCGGGCCAGGGTAATTTCCATGCCCTGCTGGGAGCTATTTCTGGAGCAATCGCAGGAGTATCGGGACCACGTGCTGCCGCGCGAGGTCAAGGTGCGGCTCGCAATCGAAGCCGGCTCCTCCCTTGGCTGGTCTCGTTGGGTCGGCGACGAAGGAGCCACAATCAGCGTGGATCGTTTCGGAGCCTCGGCACCCGGTCCCGAAGTGCTCAGGCGCTTTGGTTTCAGTGTGGACAATGTCGTGGCCCATGCTGTGGCTTTGGTGAAGAAGTAACAAACCCTGCCACAGGAAGGCGTGTCCTCAGCGAGGTGGTCTACGTCGAATGAGTTGTGGCTTGACACTGGTGTTCGAACCGCAAGGCCAGGCAGTAGGACCGGCATCTTGCCGGTTAGTAGGCATCTTGCCGGTTTTTCGCTCAAAAATGGGGGCCAAACCTCATCCACGGATATTCCTCCAGGTATGGCCACCTCTTCAGCGGGTTGCCCAGAATATATTCAGCCTTTTGAATCAATTCTTCCTGGCTCCTCACAATTCGATCTAAGTATTCTCGTTGCCAAACAGGCGTTGTCCGACCGGAAGCCTTTGCAAGCTGCTTGGCGGAAAAGGATTTCCAGGAGTGAACAATTCGGTGAAGCGCATAACCCTCGAGAGGGAAGACCAGAACATGCACGTGATCGTCCATTACCACGTAAGCGGGCAGTGTGTAACGCTGATCTTCAAAATGCCTTAGCACGTCAACAATAAGGGTTCTCTCGCTTCCAGCCAAAAGAGGTTGATTCCTAGCAAGGCGCCATGTAACGAAATACGTTGCCTCCGCTAGTCGCCAGTGCGGGAGTTTCCTTCGGTAGATCGTAAGGCCGCCTGTCTTCATGATTGCCAAGGTGTGGCCCCCCAAAGCGGAATAACCGGCAAGATGCCGGTCCTACTGCTCAATGGTATTGTGGCTCTTTCTCCTCCAATAGCAATTTTCCGATTTCCACGACTATTTTCTCAACCCAGTGCGGCGGGTAAGTGGCTGTAAGATGGCGCATGCTGTAGTGTCTCATGCCCCATCTCCAGACCATGGCGTCAGCTATATATTCCAGTCTCTCCTTATACCGGGCCCGGTCTCCGCGGAATTTGGGCCATTCGTCCTCCGGCGGCCTCTGTGCCACGACGTGACCCAACTCTCGCAGGAATGCCCCTAAGAACAAGTCTTCCGGCCACTCCTGTTGTTCTTCGTAAAGCATGATTCGGTATGTCCTGGCATCAGGCGGGCCCTGGCTTTTTGTGCTCATTCCTAGAGGCAGGCCCACGTCGGGCATGATGACAACCTGCAAATCCCGCATTTCGGACAGGAAGAGCCCCAGGACATCTTGGGGAAGAAGCGAGAATGCCTTTTCAAAACGCTTCGCAGTGGCCAAAGCCACCTTATTGTCGCTACCGACCCGCCCGGACCGAACATGGTCTCGGACGTATTTGCTAACAGCTTCACTTTGTTGATTCATTCAGAATCGCCCGCCATGTTAGTTCGTTACCAAAGGTTAGTGAAGGGAGTTGTTTTGGCCTCCTGACGCGGGGATGGCAAGGGGCTCGGCGCTGAGCCTTGCCACTTTGCCAGCAGATCCTTGTACTCTTTGTTTTCCGGGGCCATGGCAAGAGCCTTGCCAAGAGGTACCCATTGCCGCGGCCCGCTGATCCAGGGCGTACTGCACCTCGGCCATGATCTGAAGCATATCCGCGCTGTTTCCCTTGGTGAGCGCAACGGCCTTCTCAACCAGACGCTCGGCTTGGGCCGGATTTCGCAGAGGCGGTTCCGGCGCCAGGGCATGGAGCAGGCCAAGAGCCGCGTACGCGGGCGCGAACTTCTTGTCCAACTCGATGGCCTTTTCGAAATCCTTGACCGCCAGTTCGTATTCTCCCAGCTTTCTGTAGGCCGTGCCCCGGTCTTTATATAAAACCGGTGAAGAAGGCATCATCTCGATTACTTTGCTGAATTCTTCCACGGCCTTATCGTGACGACCTTTCCCGCTCAAGGCCATGCCGCGGTTGTGATATGCAGAGGAGAATTTTGAGTCTATCTTCAAGGTCTTGTCGAAATCTTCGAGGGCCCGGTCGTAGTCTTTGAGCCTCAGGTGAGCCACGCCCCTGTTGTTGTAGTACATGGCCTTGCCCGAATCGAGCTTGATAGCTTTGTCAAAGTCTTCTATGGCGCGCTCGTATTCGTGCTTGCCGTTCAAGGCAAACCCGCGGTTGTTGTAGTATCTGGCGTCTCCCGAATTCAAGCGGATCGCCCGATCGAAGTCCTTGATCGCCCGATCGTAATCGTTCTCTGCCGTTGTAAGCGAAACCCCTTGTATTGAGCGCTTCGGAAGAGGTCGGGTCCAGCTTGACCGCGACGTCCAGCGCGTCAATCGCTCTGTCGTAGTCATTGACTGCATTATAGGCGAATCCGAGACGAGTGAAGGCCGCACCGAAAGCCGGATCAAGCTTAATAGCCTGTGTCAGGTCCTTTATGGCGGATTGAGGATCGCCTTTCTTCAAGTAAACTTCTCCTCGCTTGGCCCAGCACTGAGTCGAATTGCCATACAGCTTGATAGCTTCGGAAAACTGACTGAGAGCATCATCAAGGTTCCCTGCGTCTTCCGCATCGTTGCCCGCCCTGAATAAATCGACGAATTGTGCAGCAGACGCTCTGTGAGGTCCCCACAACAGGATCACAAGGGCGCATAGGGTCAAGAAAAGCGGTTTGTGTGCGAGCATCCTTTCTCCTGGAGAGGTATACGGTGTTACAGTAAAATAAGTCGTGGGCGTTTGGAATACCGTCTTGACGCCAGTCTGGTTACCGCCTTATGAATCTGTTTTCAAACAGGCGACTTGCTAGGAAGAACTACCTTGTCATTGCGAGGAGTGAAATCGCGGGTGCCGTGGGAAAGCAATCTCATCGGTAGGACCGTCCCGCGCGAACGCGGGATTGCAGGTCATTCGTCACCCCGGACCTCGATCCGGGGTCCAATCTGCATTCCCGGTGGGACATCCCGCGAAACGTGGGACTGCCTGTCGCTTAATGACCGGCAAGATGCCCGTCCCACCGAAGAAGGGATTGCTTCCGGCTTACGCCCTCGGAACGACATTGTAGGTGCTCTCCGCTATTCACTTCTTTGGACGCAAATTGGTACTAGTCATGCAAAGAGTGCCAGGTCCTTCCCGTCACGTCCAAAGTGATCTATATCTATTTTTTGGCATTATGACAAGGGACCGGGCAAGATGGCCGATCCAGGTTTCAAGTGAGGTTCGCATGGACGTTATCGACACCATTCGGCACCGACAAAGCATTCGAGCTTTCAGCCACGAGCCCGTGTCTCGGGATCTGCTCGAAACAATACTCACCGACGCCTCCCGCGCTCCCTCGGCAATGAACATTCAGCCCTGGGAGGTACACATGGTTGTCGGAGAGGAGGTCAGCAGGCTTTCACACCGGCTTATGCGGTCTTTTCGGGAACGTGGCCTCACTTGTGGGTCCGGATCGAGCCGGCCTATCCCGGATCGTTTCATGCAGAGGGCCAGGGAGTGCGGCCAAGAGATGGCTCCGTTGCTGGAGCGTATGGGCACTGATCTAGGCAGGTACGTCAACGAGGGGAGCCTCAACTTCTACGGAGCCCCGGCCGCGGCTCTTGTCTTTCTCGATGAATCGTCTCCCTGCGAAAGGATGGCCGACATTGGGGCGTTCATGGCGTACCTGCTCCTGGCCGCAGCCGGTCACGGTCTGGCCTCATGCCCTATAGGTCTGGTCAAGTCGTATGAAGACGAGGTGAAAGACCATCTTAACATACCGGAGTCCAAGATTCTGGTAATCTCGATAGCACTGGGAAAGCCGGAAGCGCAAGCCCCGATCAATGAATTCAGGTCTTCGAGAGTGCCGCTCAGTGAATTTGTCAGGTGGATAGATTGAAGGAAGTAGGACCGGCATCCTGCCGGTCTATGTTCAGCCCGCGTAGGATGCGATTCCCATTTCTACATGGGGGGTCGTTTGTTTGCCGCTACCTGGACCGAGGTTTCGGTCGGCAGGTGCTTTCCTGCCCTGATATCTGCATAGCTAGCCGCGATGCTCGTGTCGTATCTCCGTTTCCCGGATCCCTGCGCAGTCCAACATTCGAGCGAGCGTCCCTCTTTGCCCAATTCCCAGCCGGCCATCTTCGTCGGGTCCGTAATCGGTCCCCGAAACACCATGACCGGCCAGTAGTTTCCCCTACTGGGGGTGAGCGCTGGATTCGTGGCGTACCCCTGCGTCCGGACAGGTTGTGGGGTGGTATACAGTGCATTCAACAATGTAGGCGCGGGGCTGCCGTTGTACATCGGGGCCATGGTGAAGGACAGTCGGGTGAAAGCCATGGCCGCGGCGCCGTCGGCAAGGTTGAAAACAGTATTGTGACTCTTGAAAGAAGTGACAAATTTCATGTCTATTTTGGACTGGGTCAAGAGGCCCACGGCGAGAAGGCTCACAATCGCCAGGACCATGAGGACTATGGCGACCGCGCTTCCCCTCTCGTTATTTGCCGATCTTGATAACATCCGTAACCGCTTTTTCATGGCCTTTCACCGCTCCAGGTTTACGCTATATACATGTAGCAACCGACGAACGCTGTGGGCGAGACCAACGGTCGCCGTCGCCCTCTGGGGGTAAGGGCGTGAGAGACTGTTGCAAAATTCCAGACGAACTTCAAATCGTGCCACGATTGAGGCCAAGCCGTATTCTGTTGCCCTCACCCCAGCCCTCTCCCGGAGGGAGAGGGAGCAGGTCTAAAGCGGTTGTGCACTTCCCTCGCCCTCTGGGAGAGGGACCGAGGGTGAGGGTATTCATGGTACGATCTTGGTCGTTCGAAGAATTTTGCAACAGTCTCGTGAACTCAGCCTCTCACCACCAAGCTTTTCACTCGCCCTAACCCCATAGGCGTCAAAATAAGCTGCTGTCCCGGAGGGACATCCCGATAGTAGCCCGGCGATTTATCGCCGGGGATGAACGGCCAAGAGAGCCTTCTTCGTTCCCGAGGCGCGCCCGAAGGATGCATCCTTCGGGCGCGCCTCGGGAACGAAGAACTGAATCATTGCTCATCGGTCACCCGGCAATGAATTGCCGGGCTACTATCATTGAGCCCCTCTGGGGCTCACAAATTCGGAGAGGCTTGTTATTTTAACACCCATGTCTCTTTACCCCCCGTTGAGCAAAATAACCCTGGGGTTAGCGTCGATCGTAACGTAAGATCTGTACCAGGATTGCTTAGCTGTTCCGTGTGATGTCGCTTCGGTGTTTGAGCCCCCCAGCTTCACCTGGTAGTCTATCCTTATGGAAAAGCTTCGCTTCAGGTTCGAGGCGCCGCTCAGGTCAGCAACACTGAGATTATAGACCTCCAGACCGGGGTCCCCGCCTGCTATGCGCATGCCGTTTCTTTGTAGCTCCTGGGTCGGCCGTGCAGTGTCCTGGGCGATCCGGTATACGATTGACGGTGCGACGTTGCCTGATAGCTGGGTGGTACTCGGGTACAGCTTGACCGTCCAGTTCCACCTGTTATTGGCTGCAAGGGTGGTGGGGCTGGCGGTATGCTGCCAGTCTATGTCCCCGCCGTCCGGCACCAGACCTGCGCCGCATGTGCTACACATGAACCCGCCCACCGGTTTGGTGTCGGTCGTTAGAGCCATCGACGCCGGAAACTGATCTGTACACGAATGTGTTCTGGGCAGTAGCTCCTATGTTTTTCATCGCGGAATACTTGAAAACGGAATTTGTGTCGTTAGTGCCGTTGAGGTCATAATTCATGTCCAGGAACGTTCCGTACTCGATATGGAGCTTGTCCGGCGTGGAGTTGGTAACCGGGGGGCCGTTATACTGGTTACCCGTGACTTGTTCGACCCCGTACCCGGCCTTTATAACAAAGGAAAGCGTCTTGGGGTCCACACTGGTGCCCATAACCCCGTACCCGCCGGCCATTATATCACGCTCAATCAACATGAGCGCGAGGGTAAGGTTCTCGCGGGCAACCTTCAGTCGGGTGGCGTCGGCTCCCTTCTGACTCTGAAAAATGAAAAAGGACATCGCTCCGGCAATGGCCAGGCTGAGTAGCCCGGCAGCCACCAACATTTCTACTATAGTGAAGCCCTTTGAATTATTGATCCGCATGTTCGTTTCCGGTCACTGTGTCAGCGGTTGGAAATACGTTGTCACTGAAAATGTATTGGTGCAACTCCCCGGCGTGGAGGACGAGCACGCCCCACCCACGGGCCAACCCACAGTGACGTCGAGCTGCATCAAACCGGAGTTTTGTAGCAAGTCCAGCCATTGGTAGTTCGATACACTCCACTGGTATGCAAAAACCGCATCAGCGGCGGAGCCGGTAGAGCCGGCAGGCAAGGGAGTTCCACCAACCCCCGTATTTTGCGCCTTAAGAGTTTCGATCTGTTGCAGAGCCAGGGATTCCGCTCTCCGCGTCCGGCTGTTATAATTGTCGTAGTACATTGCGCTGTTCAACATGGTCCCGACTGCCAACATTCCCACAGCAAGGATGGCGATAGCAACCATCGTCTCTATTATGGTAAAACCCTTGTCAGAGCCACAGACTTCCATCTCTAATCCTCGCTCGTCCGATCGAAACAGGATCAATGGTCTTGAGCCGTTCCGTACGAATACGCTGTATCCACTTTGCCCGTTTGGCCTATGTTGTAAATCGCTTGCCGAGGACCCTTTTGCATTCCCGCCGGCACCGTTTCCACAATCCAGATCTGCACGGCACCCGGAAGAACCGCCGCGACGGTGGGGGCAAGAAGACCTTGAAGGAACCCGCGAGTATCAAACGCAATCTGCGCGGATGTGTTGGATGATGGGTCCAGCAGTGGCGAAGGCGTCGTACTGATGTTGTCACACACAGGCGCGCCATTAACAATTCTGGGGTTAGTGGGATTGATGTAAGCCTGAAACCTGCTGGTGTCGTACCTGAAGACAATGTTTGCCCCTTCCTCTTTGAGCGTATAATCGGAAGACCCGAAGTTCTCCTGATTATCGTTTGAGGGTGCAGAGTTACTCGTCGCGGGGAAAATCTTTAGCCTGCCGGGCGCGGTCAGTTGTCTCACGGCTCCTGTGCTGTCGGCCGCTACGGTATCACCTACGCCGCTCCAGGAGTGCTGCACGGTAAACTGGTTTGTTGCCGGAGTTGTTATGACCTCAAATTCTACACCGTTCATTGACACATGCTGGTCCAGACCGGTGATCATGACCGTATCACCCGGCGTAGGCGTGGTGGTCGGTGCGCCCAGGTTCTTGACGCATTGACAATTAGCAATAGGGCTCCAGTAGGCTGGAGCGGGAGGGGGCAGGACCATCGTGTTGCTAAAAATCGGATTGGGCAGATTAAACCCGTGGTCCACGTTTGTCGTGAATATGATCCCGGGGCAACTGGTGCTGAAAGGCATATTGGTGGCATAGCTGCCGCTGCCCGTTATGGTGATGACGTATCTGTTCTCTATGCCCCGCATTCTGGCCATGAAGACCGCGGTTGGGAAGGCGCGGACCATAGCCGTGAAACGATGATTGGATCTCCAGCCCAAGCCGAGCGGCACTGCGATCGCCGTCAGGATCCCTATGATCACCAACACGACCACCAACTCGACGATGGTGAACCCTTTGGAACCGCAGCGGGCTTCAAAATCGCGCTTGTGCCTCAATTTCGGAGTCCAAGTCATCCGGCCTACCTCTTTATGCCCACGTCGAACGACAGGATCGATTCCCCACCTTTGGCGGTTTTTCCCCTGACCTTGACCGAAAATTTGCCCGCGGTATCGTTGCCGATGGGCCAATCTATGCTACCTCGCGGGTCAATCTTCATCCCTGGCGGGGCCGCGTCAAGACTCAAGGATACTGTCCCACCCTGAGGGTCTCGCGCTTCGATTTTAGCTTTGTACGCCCCTTCCTCGATCCTCTGGTCCACCACCTTTAGTTCCGGTGGTGCGCCCCCACAGACAATCTGGCGCACAACCGCTCTACCTGCCGTGCCGCTGACGTCGAACGGGGTTATGGTGGCCACAATTGTGTCGCCGGCCTTGGCAGGCTTGTCGAGCGCTACGTACTTGACGGATTCAACGTAGTCGGAAATCTGAGCTTCCTCACCGTTGACTAACCATCTTACCTCAGCACGCGCAGCATCTGGTCCAAGGTTAAACCAAATCTTTATCGTGTCGCCGGTTCGTGGCTGCTCAGGTTCAACTCTGAGGCTCACTACGGTCGCGGCGCTACTTTGGCCGTATGCCGGAGCAAGGCAGACACAAATTAGAAGGGCCGTTAAGACAAGACGCCATGACCGAAGGAGTGTCATCTGTAACATCCTGAGGTTTACCTAAAACTTGAATGCTGTTCGTCCCGAAGCAACACTGAGAAGCGGCCCGGCAATTCAGAGACTGTTACAAAATTCAGGATGAGAAACGAGTCGTGCCACGATCTTTCCCGGCGCTAAAGCACCGGGCTACTTTCAATCGCCCCTATGGGGCTTAAATCCGTGTCGTCCCGGAGGGACGTTTGATAGTAGCCCGGTAATTCATTGCCGGGAGAAAGCGAGTCGTGCCATGTTTTTCACCGTGACCTGAGTTTTGCAACAGTTTTTTCATTGCCGGGTAACCGATGAACGATGATCCAGTTCTACGTCCTCGATGGGCGCCCGAAGGATTGATCCGTCGGTCGCCCATCGAGGACGTAGAGGGCTCTCTTGGCCGCCCATTCCCGGCGATAAATCGCCGGGCTACTATCGGGACGTCCCTCCGGGACAACGAGCTTGTCAGAAATCGATCAACCTTATTTTCACGCCCAATCCCTCTGGGAGTGGTTTTCCTTGATCCCCTCCCTTGACGGGAGGGGGTAGGGGGAGGGTGATAAGTTAGCCCCTACCTTTCTCGCCAGCCCATGGGCTGCACAACTTTCTGAGGCAAGTTGACCCCCAAATTCATGATTTGTCCAGTGCTCATCTGGATTATAACATGTGTCCCCGAGGAATCAAGGACAGGGTTACTCGCTACCCCGGTGCCAAGGCTAACCTTCCAACCTCGCGGATCGGTTGGGCCGGTTGAGCCCGTCGTGAGGTGGGTAACGACGGTGGTCGAATCAGTGAACGGGTTCTCTGCCACCCGGAACGGCGTTGCAATCGTAGCTCAACACGTACAGCCAGCTTGACCCCTGTGCATCACACACGCCCTGGGGCGGTATGAACGTAGTAATAAACAGTAATCCTCCTGCAATCAGGCCCTTTCGCACGACTCGTTCCCCGGGCATCAGTAAATCGGAAGCCGAGGGAGTGGTCCCTGAGCTAATAGGCCCCATAAGATCGTAAATGCAATTCCAGCAAGGATCGACAGTCGGGTTCGGCATGACTGTCGGAGGGGGGTTCGTATTCGGTCCCACCGGCTCCGGGCAGGCCGTTTCGCCGCAGTCCTTTGTCCCGTTAGTGTTCACCCATACACACTGTGTGTCACCGGTATGAGGCCAATCTCGAATCGTGTGGGTGGCCGGGCATCTCGGAACTACCTCTATCTTGAAAGGTGGGTTGCCGGAGGTAAAGCTCACGGCGTTGGAACTGAAGAAGTCGGAATGGGGTGGCTTAACCAGGTCTTTGAGATTATAGATGGAGGTCCTCGCAAGATCGGACTTATCGTCTTGTACGCCTGCACTGTCCGATATATCCTCGAATTTGCCTGCGCCGAAGATAACATGAATAAAGTTCGTGTCTGCCGCGTCAAAACTGGCAACCGGCGGCACAGTGACAGGTTGCCGCAAACCGCGGTAATTATCGGCATTATTCGGTGTGTTCAGGCTGCTGCCCGAGTAAGTTTTCTTGGTCTGCCACCAGTCGACTTTGATTCCATAACCAAAGGTATTGGCAACCGGGTTCCCGGTGCTGGCGCTTATGACCTGGGTATCGAAATTAAACTTGAGCCCGTAAAAGTTGCCCAAAATGTCTCCTACGTAGACAGTGTCAACGAACCCGTCATCTCCGACAGTGTGGGAGGAGCTGTTCCACACGTCCAGCGCAAGCGGATCTGACATGGCGTATGGAATGAAATTTGACTTTGGATTCAGAGCCCAGTAATTGTTCCAGTTGGAGCCTACTCCAGGTTCGGTACTGGCAGACGACGTATGAGCAATCTGACAGGCATAACTCTGGCCGCCGTCAGAAACCGAGTCAAATACACTATAAGCCGTGGCTGTAGCCCATGGCTCGGGGGGCATCAGTGCCGGAAACATCTGGTAAAAACGGGTTGACGTTGAATTCGCGAAGGCACTTTGATTCTGAATGATCGGCCAAAAATACCTCAACAGGTTCTTGCCGGTCTCGATGTCTATGGCCATAAATTCCGGTCGGAAAAGATCGAATCTCTGGGATGGAGTGAGTGGATCGGTTGTCGCGGTTAATGAAGGGTCCTTCAGGACACTGGTATCGTCTTGAAAGATCCTGATCCCCCCTCCCACGAATGCTACGTGGCGGGCCTGATTGCCGTTGAAATTGAATGCTGTGGCAGACCCCGGTGCGGTCCCCCCGGTGGAAGGAGGGGTGCCGGCTGCCGGATCGCCTACGGGAATGGTCAGTGATGTAGGAAAGTTCAGCCTCCCCACAGCCGGGCGGGAAAAGGCCAGGGGGAGGATGCTCAACTTGGCATAGTCTGTTGAGGCGCTAAGAAACGGCCATGCCTTGCCCGTGCTGCACGTGCCTGGAATGCATGGAAGGCAGTCGGCATCCGCAGGACTGGACTTGCTGCAGTTGGGAAGGGATCGCGTACTGGTGTTGGCATATATAATCCGGTTCTTGAGTACCGAATATTCCCACAACACTCCAGGATTATTGGGATCTGTAACGTCTATTGCAAAATAAACGTCCCCTCCGCCCCTCTCGCCGCCGAGTATGACCGTGCGCCAACACCTGGTAGCGCCATTGGGGCAGGTGGGAGTAGTGCCGTCCGCGAGCATGGGCGGCGTGATGTACACCTCCCATGACTGTGGGGCCAGGTCTACCATTGACCTGTGTACGCATCCGCCGGCCCCGTACGTCTCGGTTGCAAGGTATTGGAGTTCCGTCAGGAGATTGCTCGGTATGTAAGCCCATATCTCCTCGCCTATCCCGTTTGTCCCGCCGCCTGGCCCGGTAATCCATTGTCCGTTTGCGGCGTTGGGATCGGTAGGCGACGTCGACCACTTGGCCATACGGTACGTGTGGATCATTCCGTCGTTCGCTCCCACATAAACCACCTGGTCTCTGTAATACACACTGGGCTGGTTACGGTATGCATAGAACTCGGCCAGGTTGGGATCGTGCGTCGAGATCCAGCCGATCGATGGGGTCCCCACTACGACCGGCGTCGAATAGACTATGTCTCCCAATATCCAGTCTTCGCGGTCTCTGAAGCCAAAGCCGCTCTCGGACACATTTCCATTCCCTCGGACCCAATCGACCAAATCCTCGGGAGTCGGCACGGAAGTCGAGGGTGGCCCGGGAGACAGTCCCAATTTAGTTTGCCAGTTGCTGATAGTGGTTGAATTCCAGGGAGGATTTTCGACCGGCTGTGGCCTTATCGGCACCTGTTGCGTGGGGGGACTCTGAGTTGGGTCCCAATAATATATTGTCCTGCCGTTCGAACCCCCGGACGCGGTCTGCATTAGTTGCGAGCCGTCCCAGCAATGCGTTGTGGCCCCGACAGGCGCTTCAAAGCAGTTAAAGGTTTCAAAATCATAGTGCCATGTCATAGTGCTCTGATCGAGCCACGGCCAATAGGACTCCAGATGGCCGAACCACAGGTACCTGCCCACGGTGTCCGGGTCAGAGGCATGAAAGAGTCCGCGGATAATAATATCCCCCTGTTGGGTTTCCTGGGCCACTGTGGCGACAGAACTGGCTGTAGCATTTCTCACTATAGCCTGGGAGAGCACTTTCAGCAGGGCGGACTGAAGGTCCTGCCCCTGTGAAGCCTCGAAATAGTTGTCCGGTATCCCCTTATCCAGGCCGTCCCCGGGGGTGTACCTGTCCCAGACCGTGTCCCATTCTTTGCAGCACGTATCGTACGAGTGGCCGGCGGGGAGGGGGACGGTGGGATCGCATTTCGGCTGGGGCCAGGTCATACACCGGCTGCCCGAGGGTATATCAGTGTCGCAACCCACGCCGGTGCACGAATCCGTAGAGTGGGGTAAGCGGTATAAGGGTAACCGGGTACCCATTGCCCGGATTGCCGGTTCCCCCCGCGTAGTTTACTGTGTCGTCCGTAAATCCGCCGAACATCGCGATACCCTTCATGGCGTTCTCTCCCACACTGGGTGGTATTGAAGATGAAAATGCTGAACACGTTCGCTGTCACGTTGGTGGTGGTGGAGATGTCGGGCCTCAGGTTGGTGGCGTGCAATTCCCGCGTGGGTTGAACCGGGTCAACATTCCCGTTCCATGCGCCATCGGAGATGAGAACGACATAGCTACTGCGGCAGGGCACAGACACCATGTCACCGCTTACGGACTGTGCGTAATACGGATCTATTGATGTCCCCTTAACTATGAACGAGGAGTTGTTTGCATAACTGTGGCTCGCGGTCTGTGTGAAATAGTCCTTGACTTCATACAGCGCTTCGCCGGTGGGTGTGCCGTTATAAGGATAGATGTTGTTGAACGCTGCGAGAAGGGTCTGAAGATTAGTGTTATCGCATCCAACAAGGATTTGCCCCTGGTGGTCCGAATTGAAGTACATAAGGCCGAACCTCACCAGGTTGAAGTTCTGTTGGATCACACCAACATGATCCTCCGCATTTACCCTGATCTTTACCTGTGCCTGGGGTATGGACCCAATGGGCACGGTAAATCCTGGCGGGAGCACCCTTTTACCGCTGAATGTGCCGGGCGCGACGCTCGGGTTGCTGAGGTTACGAGGATCGTAGCCTTTCAATTCCTGACTGGAGGTCAGGTACATAAGTCCCGGTGACGTTTCTGGGAGTTAGGTGAGACCGCAACATAGTAGGTGGTGTTGGCGGCGAGGTCGTAAGACAATGTCGCGGGGTTTCCCGTGTTCGACGTTACAGGAGTCTTGGTAAAGTCCGTGGAATTGAAGATCGCCAGGTACGAGTTCGCTTGGCTGTTTGACCAGGTCCCGTCGAGGGTCAGATCTATGTGAGTGGGCGTGCTCCCGGTGGTGAAAGTCCACGCTTCATAATTGAACGTATTCCAGGCCGTGCACGTGTACGTATCGCATTGCCAGTTGTTGCAATTCCAACCGGGGCAGGAGGTTCCGCCGGTGCATGGCGGATTGCCGTTGCATTGGTCGCACGCTCCCTTTTGGAGGCACGGCGGCCCCGTAGAGGTGCACTGCCAGTACGGGCTACTGCAGCATTTCTGATAGCCGCACTTAGTGCAATTACCGTGACTATCCGTACTAGTGCAGGTGTACGGTGGAGCGCAGGAGTTGCTAGTGCAGGTCCATGAAGTGCAGGGGTAGTCAGTGCATTGGTCTGGAGGGCCTGAAGGGCAGGTCCATTGAGTGCAGTGCTGGCCGGTGCAGGTCTGGTTAGTGCAGACGGAGCTGAACGCAGGATCCGTGAGGGTCACGTTGCCGGCATAGCGGCCGCTCATGGACACATAGGAGGTCATCGAGGTGTACGTACCGCTGCTGTAGTCGTCGGGGTAAGTGGCGGTCGAATCGTTATCAGCCATGCGAACGTAGAAATCCGCCATAAGATTGTTGTATTCGCTGATGTAGCTCCGCTCTCCTTGTCCCCTTACGTAACAATAGTTAGCGTCACAGGTTGCCTTGCCGCCTATCAGCGCTTGCAAAGCCGCGTCGATTTCGCTGGCCGTGGTAAAGTTGAGAATATTGCCGTTGAGGCCGGGTGTTTGTGCGATCCCTCCGTATGTAGTCAAGAGCGTACCGGGAATGCGTATTTGCGCGAAGCCGGCTGCGTTGTCAGGATTGCTGTTCCACGGATAGGAGACTGTGAAAGTGCTGCCCGACACTGCAATCACTTCGTAGGCATTTCCATTCATCCCCGTGTTACTGGTAAGCCCCTGAAATACGACGAGTTGCCCTACCTGGAAGTTGTTTCCCGCGGCGGTGAACTGCACGATCGACGTGTTTGGCTTCAAAGTCCAGTAGCTTGACCAACTGGAACCTGCTCCTGGTTTTGTAACAGTATTGTCCGACGTGTGGGCAGTCGTACATACGTATGTCCCACCGCTGGCGGTGACCGCATAATTTGGATAATAATATTTGCCTGATACCCATGCAGGTGGATTGCCGCCATTTCTACTCGTGTCTGTGAAGTTATACGCTGTCACAGGCTGTGTCGCTGCAGCCGTCCACTGCATGTTCCCCGCGGTCGGGTCGTATGTATAGTACGTGTCAGATTGGAAAATGCCGTAGTAAGTGTGCGTAGGGTCGTAACCGCCAGGTGCCCCCGCGTATACTTTACTGCTATCCGTGTTGTTGTAACCGTAGGCCGTATTGCTGTTGTAGTAATTGCTCCACATGGGGTTATAGTGGGCCCGGAATTGCATGCTCCCGGAGTAGTCCATCACCAGCATTACGTTCGGCTTGGTCGCCACACCGGCGACCGCAGGGACCGTTCAAGGACTGTAGGGGGTTGCCTTACCCGGGGATGGGAGCAACACGAGCCCCAACAACAGGAACAGTGCGGTAAATATAGTCACGAGACGCGGGTTCATTTCTTTGCTCCTCCTGCCGCTGCGATGTCCGAAACGACCATGACAACCACGGTATTGTCCTTGCGGCACGCATACACCTTTGTGCCTTTTTTCACATCACTTAGCTTGAGCGATTTGTAAGTTTCATCGACTACGATAACTTTTTTGCCGTTGAGGTCGATGGCAACATCACTGTGCCCCGTGTACAGGAAAATGGCTCCGGAACTAACGGCCGAGACATACATAGGTCCCGCGATCGTATAACCCGCAGTCACGTAAGGGGTAATCGGGCCTGGCGGGACCAGCGGCTTGGACGACGTTATGTTGCTCGGAGGGGGTTGGGTTTGGCCCGCGGGTGAAGCTGCCCATGCCAACGAGCCGGCCAGCAGACAAAGCACGAGGAAACCGGTCATCCCGACTGCAAATGGCGAGAGCCACACACCCTCAGAGGGTGTGGGCCGGTCGGCCCTACGTGTGCGGGAAGGTATGCGAGACCTTTTCATGGGGCAGCTCCTTTAAGTAGGAAGAAACGCATATTGTGCCGCGAGCGGTGCTAGCCCTCTGTGGGCGTCTGCCGGCCACGGCACACAAATCTGGATTCCTGCTATTGCAGGAATGACATTGTCACCTCGGACTCGATCCCAACGCTGTTGACTTAGGCCGTCTGCCCTCGTAGGGGCACGGCATGCCGTGCACTAACGTCATTCCGGCGTAGGCCGGAATCCAGTCCCGCGTTTCGCGGAATTTCTATCCCACGGGACGTGGGATTTCTGGACCCCGTCCCGCGCAGAACGCGGGATTCGCCGGGGTGACGATGCGGGCCGATGGCGCTGTCTTTGAGTCAACAGCATTGGGACTCGATCCGCGGCCTGGGCTATGTCCGATTACGATTCACCCTTAAACCAGCACCTATGAGTCAAGTGTTTCTGACCAGGAAAATAATATATCACCCTCCCCCTTCCCCTCTCGTCGCGGGAGGGGATTCCGAAAACCCTCTCCCCCGGCGGGATAGGGAGGGGTGAGGAGGGCAGTTCATGCTGCTTGACAACGGAGCAATAGAAGTGTACCACCAGGCTCTTACTTGAGCACAGAGCGCCGGTCCGCCGGCAGTCTTAATTCTTGACCCTGCTTCAGCCGGGCGGGATATGACAAAATTCTGCACTTTTCTGGTCCGTAGAGCTATGTCCACGTTATTATATATATAAGTGATGTAAACCAAATGGACATGTGCTCGAAGAATGTTAAATTATTTTATATCTGCTACTTTCGCAATTATTCGGTTACGGGTGGAAAAAGAGATTTTTGCCGACCTCTCATTGCGAGGTCACAAGCCCGAAGCAATCTTGGGTGGGATGGGCGTCTCGCGGTGGGGATGGGCATCTTGCCCGTCCTCAATAGACAGGCAGGATGCCTGTCCCACCGGGAATGCAGATTGGACCCCGGATCGGAGTACGGGGTGACGAATGACCGGCAAGATGAAATTGTCTCTAAACTCGTGGAATGAGTGAGATCGTAGCACGAATACCCTCACCCTGTGTCCCTCTCCCAAAGGGCGAGGGAACTATAAGCCGCTCTGCAAGGACTCCCTCTCCTTCTGGGAGAGGGTTGGGGTGAGGGCTGTAAAATAGATGACACCTTGATCGTGGCACGATTTCGCGATCCTCGAAGATTTTTGAGACAGTTTCGGATGCCGGCTCTACTGATGAGATTGCCTTCCCGAGGAATGCGGGATTTCACTCCTCGCAAAGACAGGTTAAGATGTCCCTGAACGGAGTACTCTCGAACGAGCGCTTGCTCTTGACGTCTCACGCTTAACTGAAGCTTTACGCTAACTTCCTCGAACGGAGGCCATATTCGCGTGCCGGTTCCCTTGTATAGAATAAAACTCTACGGTCATTCCGGGAGCGATACCGAGCATTTCTGCAGGAACTTGGCCGCTCTCCTGCATATTGATTCGGAAAGGGCGCGAACCCTTCTGAGTGATGCCCCGGCCATAATAAAGGAAGGGATCGAAAAACAAAAGGCTGAAGAGTTCTGCAAGCAGCTCGAACCGATCCGGGCCCTGTGTATAGTAGAACCGATGGATGGGGAAGTCATCGAAAAAGCTCCCTCCGCGACGATTGCCTCGACCTCGCTACCTGAAATCTCGGAGGGCGATGATCTGAAAAAAAAGGCCGCGTTCAGTTCGTGGATCTGGACGACCGCGCTCGCGGCCACCATAGGATCTCTGCTGATCTTCATCGCAAGCGGTGTGATGTCATCCTTTTGGCGTTCTTATCACCATAATAGGCCGCCCGTGGCCGCGGCGGAGGGAAGCGCCGGCCCTATCGATTCTCAGGCAGAGCCGTTGCCGGCCGATGCAGGCCCTGTTTCGACGCAGGAGTTGCAGGCTCAGATCGACGAGTTGGAAGCAGGAATAGAATCGCAGAAATTCAGGTTGACTCAGGCTGAAGAAATTTGGGCAAGATGTACGGATCGTCTCGTGGGTCAAACAAGGATTTGCAGGAACAGGCACTATTGGTACGCTACATGCGAGATCAAATCCGGCGCGATGCGACTGAATTGAAGATCCTGAAACGAAGATTGGAAGAAATTGAGAGCCGCACTGAATAGACCACGACTAGGAGGCTTCCGGCCACACTACCCGGTATGTGTCATCCACGGAAATGCAGAGTATCTTTTTTACCGCAGAGAGCGCGGAGACGAGCCCAATTATAGCCGTTGCCAAAAGTAATGACCTGTTCAGCACCCGTCACCCCGGCTTTCGCCGGGGTCCAGAAGTCCCGCGTCCCGCGGGATTGAAAAGACTGGATTCCGGCTTCCGTCGGAATGACGGTTTCAGGCTACCTCCAATCTGA
>CAWHDO010000005.1:0-59751 GCA_963828085.1 uncultured delta proteobacterium | reverse complement strand
CCGTGGATTTGCCAAGATGCCCTTGCTGCGGGCTCGTCTTTATCCCGGAACAGCTTGCTCTGGGCAAGATTGCGGCAGTCGAGAAGCTGCTGGAAGATAAGTGACAAGGATGACCAAGGCAGGCTCATGCAGGGTCTACGAGCAGATTGCAGCGACAAATTTGGCCGTTGAGGGCATCCGGCCGGGTGGACTTGGGCTGACCGAAAGGTCCCTCGGTTGGTGCCGATTTGCGCCGGGTTCCAGAATTCTGGATGTGGGGTGTGGAACCGGAGTGACGTTGAACCGATTGAATCGTGTCCACGAATGGTCGGCAATAGGGGTGGATGCCTCCTCAGTTCTTCTAGATCGGAACCGCAATAGAAATCCGGTCTTGCCGCTCGTTAGGGCTGACGGCGCGAATCTCCCCTTTTTCGACGAACACGCGGACGGAGTACTTGCTGAATGCAGTCTTTCAGCAATGAATGAGCCTGACATTGTACTGGACGAGTTCCGGAGAGTGCTGAAAATCGGCGGCAAATTGATCCTGAGTGATGTTTACGCAAGGAATCCTGACCGCATCGAGCACTTGGCCGGCATGCCCGCGCACTGCTGCTTGAGAGGCGCAGTTTCCCGAGAGCAGCTTATGGGGCGGTTGACCAATCGTGGTTTCAGAGTCGATCTGTGGGAAGACCATTCGAATCTATTGACGGACTTTGCCGTCCAATTAGTCTTCACTTATGGCTCCATGAATCGGTTCTGGCTAAGGACAGGCTCCGAATCAGTTGATCTCGACACCATCAAGCGAGCCGTGTCCGAGGCGAGACCCGGTTATTACCTGCTCATCGCCGAAAAGGTTCCTGTCGATGAAAGACCGTCAAAGGATGACTCACGATGATGGATGAAGTGCTCCGCATGCTCGAGTTGGCAGGTCAAGGCTTCCACTGCAGTCAGATTCTGCTCTTCCTCGGGTTGCAGGCCCAGGGAAAACAGAACCCCGATCTGATACGGACCATGGCCGGACTAGCCGGAGGCGTGGGATTTTCCGGGGACATTTGCGGCGCATTAACAGGCGGAGCTTGTCTTTTGGGCCTTTATGCAGGCAGAGGAACTCCCGAGGAGGAGGAACATCCTAAGCTAAATCTTATGATCAATGAGTTGGTTGAATGGTTCTCGCAGGAATTCTCCCAATGCTACGGGGGGATTCATTGCAGGGACATCATTGCGGACGATCCCGGGAATCAGTTAACCAGGTGTCCGGGCATTGTTGCCCGCACGTACGACCAAGTGAAGGCGCTTCTGCTCGACAACGATTTCGACCTTTCGGAGGGCAGGTAATGCCTCCGGAGGACGCTGCGGTACTTACGCAAACCGAGAGCTTGTGCCCGGAATGCCTAGCCAGAATACCTGCTCTTAAGGTGACCGTCGGACAGGATGTGTACATTGACAAAACGTGCCCGGAACATGGTGAATTCAGGGTCGTGATCTGGAGAGGAGATCCTTCCTACGTAGACTGGGTCCGAGCGAAGATTCCGGTTCATCCCTGTACCCCTGCCACAACAGTTGCAAATGGGTGCCCATTTGATTGCGGCCTCTGCGCCGACCACCGACAGCAAACATGCACAGCCTTGTTGGAAATCACGCAGCATTGTGATCTCCGGTGCTCATACTGCTTTGCCGATTCGGGCAACGGCAATTGTAGCGATCCCGATACCAGTGTGGTCAGGTCGTGGTATGAAGCGCTTCTTGCTTCGGGGCATCCGTGCAACATTCAACTCTCGGGTGGGGAACCGACCCTTCGTGACGATTTGCCGGAGATCGTGGCCCTGGGCCGTGCCATGGGTTTTCGGTTCATCCAGCCGAATACCAATGGGCTGCGCTTGGCAAGAGATCCCTCATTCGTGGAGCGGCTCAAAGAAGCGGGCCTTGCCTCGGTGTTCCTCCAGTTTGACGGCACACATGACGAAATCTATAGGGCATTAAGGGGAGGACCTCTTCTTGAAGCCAAATTGAAGGCAATTCACCATTGCGAACAACAGGAGTTGGGAGTGATTCTCGTTCCCACTCTCGTGCCACGTATAAATACAAACGATATCGGCAACATCATTCGGTTTGCTCTTGAGAACATCCGCGTGGTACGAGGCGTGCATTTTCAGCCCGTGAGCTATTTTGGAAGGTACCCTTCGACTCCTTCGGATGATGGTCGTCTTACCCTGCCTGAACTTATTCGCAGTCTCGAAACTCAGACCTCGGGCCTCCTCAGAGCGGATAACTTCGGACCGCCCGGATGCGAGAATGCTCTGTGTTCATTTCACGGCAATTTCGTGCTCATGCCGAATGGGAACGTAAGTGCTTTGACCCGATATCACCACTCGGATGCCTGCTGTCGTCCTGCGAGAGCTGAGGACGGCGCATACAAAGCCCGGGACTTTGTATCGGAACACTGGTCCTCGGTGCCGAAGAGTGAACCTCCAAAGGCAAACGCCGGGTTGTCTCTCGGAGAATGGGACATTCTCTTGGACCGGGCTAGCACCCATATGCTGTGTGTTTCAGGCATGGTCTTTCAAGATGCCTGGAACGTGGATCTGGAGAGATTGAGGGACTGCTGCATTCACGTCGTGGCACGTGACGGGAAAGTGATACCCTTTTGTGCATACAACATGACCAGCTTCCAAGGTCGCGGACTCTACAGGCAAGAATGCTGAGCAATGGACAGGACGCCACTGGACAACTGGATTGCTTCAAAGATCTTTGGGGACTCTGCCGGGCGAAGTCTTTCCCAGGCTGATGTCAACCGTCACCAGTTTGAAAAATTGAGAGAAACGATTGAATACGCTCGCTTGAAGAGCCCCTTTTACAGGGGGCAACTGGCTGAATTTCCGAAGAATCGGCCAAAAGACTTGGAAGATCTGCAGCAGTTTCCTTTTACCACCCCTGAACTCCTTCAAGCAAGAGGGCCGGAATTCCTCTGCGTGTCCCAAAGCGAGATTGAACGCGTCGTGACGCTTGAAGTTCCTGAAGATGCCACGAAACTAAGACGACTCTATTTTACCGAAGAGGACGTCGAACTCACCGTAGATTTCTTCCACCACGGGATGTCTACCTTAGTCGAGCCCGGACAGAAGGTGCTGATACTCATGCCCGGCGACAGGCCCGCGAGCGTGGGGGACTTACTCGTTCGAGCCCTGGGCAGAATGAACGTGGAAGGGATTGTGCACGGCATTGTGCAGGATCCGGATGACACCATACGCGAGATTCTTCGACATAACGTAGACTGCCTGGTCGGAATCCCCACCCAGGTCCTTTCTCTGGCCAGGCATGAAGCCGGCACCTCGATACCTCACGGACAGATAAAGAGTGTTCTTCTCAGTTCAGACTACGTTTCGCCCGCAATTGCGCGAGAATTGGAAAGCGTTTGGGGTTGTCGCGTGTTCAACCACTACGGAAGCACGGAGATGGGCCTTGGGGGCGGAGTCGAATGCCAGGCTCTCCAGGGCTATCATTTGCGTGAGGCTGATCTCTGTTTTGAGATTGTGGACCCCTCCTCCGGGAAGGCTCAACCACCGGATACCTGGGGCGAAATCGTTTTCACGACCTTGACCCGGAGAGGTATGCCTTGATCCGCTACCGAACAGGCGATCTGTCCAGATTCTTGCCCGATCTTTGCCCGTGCGGCACCGCATTGAGACTGCTGGACAAGGTGCGAGGGCGCCTGAAGGACTTCACCCGTGTGGGAGAGTCTTATTGGCTCAGTGTAGTTGACCTGGATGATGTGCTTTTTCCCATTCCCGGACTCCTCGACTACCAAGCCGTTCTGACCGATGGGAACGACCTGGACCGACTGGATATAGTCGTCCGTGCCGGAGACT
This sequence comes from uncultured delta proteobacterium, assembly GCA_963828085.1. Taxonomy (GTDB): domain Bacteria; phylum Desulfobacterota; class Desulfomonilia; order Desulfomonilales; family Desulfomonilaceae; genus CAWBBA01. The sequence continues at coordinate 55,906 of CAWHDO010000005.1, read as the reverse complement.
GCGAATGCGATGCAATTCTTGATGCTGTCTATCGCGGTTTGACGGAATCTGAGGTCCTGCGTACAGCAATTCACGAGGGCAGTATCTCAGTCGGCTCGGTAACGTTCGCCTCAAATGGGTGGGGTTCAACGGGGACAAGCAAAGAGGAGCATTCTTGATCACCGGATCTCAGCGTCTAACACGACCCCTTTGTGATCCCTTCACAAACCGCATCTTAAAGGCCGGAAAGGAGAAGACACCCCCGCATGGAAGACAAGTTTTCCAGAACTGAAAATACAAACAGCAGGGTCCTTCAAATCGGTTCGTATAAAGAGGGACTTAACCGGACCAGCCGGAAAAAGAACGCAGTCTGCGTTCAGGTGGAAGTTGCTTGCAATGAACCTGTTGGAGAAGACATAAGGAAATGCCTCACCGAAGAATTAGGCAAGCTCGACAGTGTCATTGTTGTGGACGAGGGACCTGATTGGGTTTTTTCCATCATAGCCTTGCATCATGGCCTACTCGTTGAACTTTCCGTGATCCTGAGGCGGTTTTAGAGCAAGTAAGCCTGGGACAGAGGAAAAGGCAAGCCCTCCAAATGGAGAGAAAACGCTGAACCCAGGGGCCTGGATTTATGAATCTTTAAGGTTTCATGGACTCTTTGGCGTGCCGGTTACCGATCTTAAAGGTTTGTTGGTGTCGATGGCAGAAGAGTTTGGAAAAACCCATCTCGGACAGGCACCCAAAAGGGAACTTCCCGGTCGATCAGACGAACTTGCCTGCACCAAGACTTCTCGAACAATTGAGGACCGGCCGAGATCTTTCCGGGTATCTCAAACTGACAAGCTTCGGCCGAAGTGGGAAGGCTCAAGCAGAACTCTCTTCCTTCAGGGTCCGTTTTATTGGAAAAACGCCTCTTTGAATTGACCCTCTCGCACGGTGATGATATGTGTCAACGCATCGGGGAGAGCTTTCGTGTTCCCCTAACGGAATCCGTGAGAGGCGATGCATGGCCGCGGAACAGGTAGGATAAGAGTTGCCTCATGTCAGGCGCTCCTGGTGCTCGCTCTGTGCTTCACAGCCCTGCCTTTATACGCCGCAGATCCTTCGGATGCAGTCCAGGCTGAAAACGCATTCTTTCGCGGCAGCAACCTGCTGTCACGCAACAACATCTCTGAAGCCGTGGCCTCGCTTGAGAAGGCAGCAAAACTTGACCCACAAAACCTCAAGTACAAGAGCGTGCTTGCAGTCGCATATAACAACCTTGGACTTAAGCTGAATCGAGAGGGTAATGTCGCGGAAGGTGTGCGCTTCCTTGGAAAGGCCGTGAATCTTACGCCGGATGACAAGGACATCAGGTTCAATTTCGTAAATGCAGCGTTCCACGCAGCGTCATTGCCGGACGATAAGGTCCCTCTTACGGATAAGGTGGCGTTTGTCAGCCAATTGATGGAGGTCGATCCGGAGAACCCTTCCGGCCGCAAATTGTTGGCTGCTCTGCTTAACAACTCCGGAGTGGCCAAAGGTCGCGGAGGTAGTCACGAACAGGAGGTGGCTGCCCTCGAGAAAGGCCGCATCGTTAGATCCGGGAAACACCAAAATCAAGAAGAACCTCGCCACGGCCTATTACAACCTGGCCTTGGCAAAAGGGAGAACGGGCGCCGTTCAGGAAGAGGTCGAACTTCTCAGGACGGCCTTGAAGCTGGCCCCAAAGGGTCCTCTGATTTCAGAGAACTTGGGAAGAGCCCTGTCCAACCTGGCGGTGTTCAAGGGCAAAGAGCACGATCTGGCAGGCCAGATCGCTCTACTCAAGGAAGCCCTGGAGATTTTTCCGAATGATCCTGTGACAAAAAAGAACCTGGCCGCGGCTTACAATAACATTGCCGTGGACCAGGGTGGCGGTATGAATCTTTCCGAGAAGATATCAAGCCTGGAAGCTTCTTTGAAACTGGACCCAAAGAATCAGGCCACTGTAGGAAATCTCAGCAATATTCTGTCCAAGGAGGCTGTTCGGGAATTCAAGGGCGGTGATACGGGCAAGGCAGTTGAGCTACTGGAGCGAGCGGCCAAGATTGATCCAAACAACGAACTGGCCAAGACTAATCTTGCAGTGGCATACCACAATGAAGCTCTTGCCAAAGGCGACTCGGGAAAACAACAGGACGAGATTCGCCTTCTTGAAAGAGCACATACCCTAGCACCATCCAACACGGAGATCAAAGTCGATCTTGCCATGGCATACAATGATCATGCAGTTACGCTTGGCAAGAAGGGTGATACAAAGCAAGAGATCCTTTTCCTGGCAAAAGCAGCAAAACTGGCGCCCGACAACAAATTGATCCAGGAGAACCTGACGAAGGCAAAGCAGAATGGTGAAGCAAAAGGCGAAAAGAATGAGGGAAGCGCTCCCAAAAAGAAGAGTAAGAAGGGCTGACCATAAGAGTTGTTCACCTTGCGCGATCCACCACGCCGGGACGGCTCTCCCGCCATTAAGAGCGGTCTCCTCGAGTAAGAATGAGCCTTGCTTGGAACGGCCGGAGCTTTTAGCATCAATTTCCCTGAATTAATCAGAACACCCGCACATCGAGAGGGCCAAAGCGGTCATTGACATTCAACGGACCGAATAATAAAATGAGCCGCAAGCACCCACCCTCGATTTGGGCCGCCAAGGTTTATTCATGATCGCCAAATTCACGCGCAAAGATTTTCTTGAGGCTATTTTTGCCCAATATTACAAAGAGGTACAGGGGGTTTATTCTTGTAAAAAGCTTCAAGCGCGGTGATCCTAAGCAGAGCACTCGTTACTTTCCCAATATAGATATCCTTGCCAAAGAACACTACGGAGAAGAGAGAGACGTATACTTCGGAATCTGCCCGCGCGAGCGGATGAAAGCCGAGAAAGAGCACATACATTTCGTGGTGGCTTTGTGGGCCGACCTGGACATAGGCTCAGAAGGCCATGAGGAGAAGCGAGTTTACTACCAGGGGCCCCAGCATGCGGCTAAAGCTATCAGGAGTTTTCCAAGGGCGCCCTCCATCATCGTGGAATCGGGCCGAGGAGCGCATCTCTACTGGCTCCTTAAGGAGGTCAACGAAGTTGAGGATCCGGAGAGAATCGAACGGGCCCTCAAGAACATCAGCGACCATCTTCAGTGTGATACGGACGTGAGCCTGGATACTGTCTTAAGGCTTCCGGAGACATCCAATACTAAGATCCCGGGCAAGCCGGTAATTTGTGACGTAAAATTCATTAATCCCAGCTTCCGCTACACTTTGGAAGACTTTGAAACCCTTGGCCAACGGATCGTAAATCCGCAGCCCTCAATGCCTGGGTCAGGCCCTATTCCTCCCGCTGGGCAGTCAGGTCTTGTCGCAATATCCGAAGGTGAGCCTGAAGAGAGCCGCTACCCGTCGCCCACGGTTCCGGGTCAGACGATCGACGACTCTCTCGTTCTTGATGAGACCATAATCGATGAGCTGATCGATGACATTTCAATGACTGCCAGTGTGGTCATGGAGGCACCCATGCCCTCAACTCAATCCGGCAGGTATGGAGCGAAGATCCAAGAACCCCTGGGTGCTACACGGGCCGCGCGGCCTGCCGGCACTTCTTCCGGCACTCCTTCGGCTTCGGCCGCGGGCAGCGTATTATCCAGGCTCTCCGCCTCCCGTGCTGAAGTGGAGATCTCGCTGGTCGGCTCTAACCAACACATCAATGGAATCCTCATCTGGAATGAGAACGGCCTCATCGGTGTAGAATCAGGGCAGGAACTTTACACGATCCCACTTTCCAGCATTTCCTTCATACGAAGCAAGGCATAATCGCCGGGCGCTTCCAGCCCATTCTGATGCTCATTGAATTCAATCACTCGTCCTGATGGACAGGGGGTCATGAAGAGATGTTGAACGTCATCTGGCTCATCCTCTTGGTAGGATCGGCGGTAGTAGCCGTGTTGACCGGCCACGTCAAGGAAGTCGTTCTGGCCGCCACTGAGAGCGCGGGGTCTGCGTTCAAGTTGGCCCTCGGGTTCACTGGAATAATGGCACTGTGGCTGGGGCTAATGAGAATAGCTGAACAAAGCGGACTAATAGGCGCCTTCACTCGGCTGATCTCCCCCCTCATGCGATTCCTTTTTCCAAAAATACCTGACGGACACCCGGCCCTGGGGAGCATGACCATGAACATTGTGGCAAACATGTTTGGGCTCAGCAATGCGGCAACACCACTGGGAATCCGGGCCATGCAGGACTTGGACACTCTCAACCCCCACAAAGGCACGGCCACAAACGATATGTGCATGTTTCTGGCTATCAACACATCCAGCGTCCAACTGGTTCCGGCAAGCGCAATAGCTTTGTTGGCAGCGGCCGGATCTTCCGACCCTACTGTGGTGGTCCTCCCGGCGATTATCGCGACGTGCGCCTCCACTGCGGCCGGAATCACTGCGGCTCTCTTACTTTCAAGGCTCAGACGATTTCGTCAGGAACCCGTAGAAAAGGCGGAATTATGAAAGGGCTGCAAGAGCTTTCGGCAATAGCTTCGAATATAATTTTCCTGTCATTTCTCGTCGGAATTCCGGTGTACGGTTTTCTCAAAGGGGTGAAGGTATATGAATCCTTCGTGGATGGAGCCAAGGAAGGTTTTGAAGTGGCCGTGCGCATTATTCCTTACCTGGTTGCCATTCTTGTCGCGGTAGGCATGTTCCGGGCATCCGGCGCAATGAAGCTGATTACAGAAGCAGTTCCCGGAGTCTTGAATGCACTTGGCCTCTCACCCGAAGTCCTGAGCCTGATCTTGATACGCCCACTTTCGGGCGCCGCCTCACTTGGCCTGCTGGGACAGATCGTTGCTACTCACGGCCCTGATTCTTATCAGGCCCGACTCGGCTCAGTAATTATCGGTAGTACGGAGACCACCTTCTACGTTGTGGCCGTCTATTTTGGATCTGTGATGGTGACTCGGGTCCGGTATGCACTTCACGCGGGCCTGATAGCGGACGCGGTCGGGGTCTTGGCTGCCATAGCAGTGTGCAGGCTTTTTTTTGCATGATTGGACACTTGGAAAAAGGGGCTGGGCAACGGGAGTATTCACTGAGGCGATGTGGCGGAGAGAGAGGGATTCGAACCCTCGGTAAGGCTCAACACCCTACACTCGCTTAGCAGGCGAGCACCTTCGGCCTCTCGGTCATCTCTCCGCGAAGCTCATCAATAACAGATTATGGGGGCGCAACACTAATGTCAAGGCTTTTTGGCCTTCTTGGTCAAACCGAATAGGTGCGAAAGTACTCCGCGGGGATTTCCTCAAAGAATCGCGAAGATCGCACTGGGACTTGTCCCAGCCTGCGGTCTAAATGGCTTTGCGGAGCTACCACTACGAGATTGTGTTTGGCCCGTGTGGTCGCCACGTAAAGGAGCCTTCTCTCCTCTTCCAGTTCACTGGGCGAATCGAGCGACATTGGAGACGGAATTCGCCCTTCCGCGGCCCAAATGATGATAACGGTGTGCCATTCCAGCCCCTTCGCCGAATGAATGGTAGAAAGGACAAGGTTGTCATCGGAGGAGACGAGACCCGATCGGTCTTCGTCCGGTGGCTCCAATGCCATGTCGTTCAGAAAGCGATTCAGGCTTCTATAAGGGGCGGTCAGATCGGCCAAGTGTTCCAAGTCGCGCATTCTTTTTGGGTAGTTGTCGTACCTCTCCTTCAAGAACGGGAAGTAATAAACATTTATCCGTTCGACCTTTTCTGAAATCGCCCCCTTGTGATTCATCAGGTCCGCGATGAGACTCAACAATGCCTCAAAGGCCGACCGGTATTTAGGGTCTCCCGTGAGCAGATCAGCCGGTCTTGGGGGAATCCCATCGTCCGCGATTCTGCCGGCCAGCTTAAGCGCCGTCTTGATTCCAACGCCAGGAAGCAGCCTCAGAATTCGCATCCAACTCAAACGATCTTTTGGATTGTTAAGGACCTTGAGATGGGCCAGGACGTCTTTTATATGCAAGCTTTCCAGGAACTTGAACCCACCGTATTTTACGAAGGGGATGTTGTTGCGCATAAGCTCCCCCTCGAGATCGAATGAATGAAAGCCCGCGCGAAACAGAACAGCCACTTCTTTCAAAGGGATTCCATGATCGCGTAGCTCCTTGATGCACTGAACCACAAAGCGGCTCTGTTCCCGCTCAGTCGAAGATCTGGCTGACAGGGGCAATGGACCACCGTCTTTGCGGGTAAACAGTTTTTTTGGGTAGCCATCCGCTGCGCGTTCGATGATGCTGTTGGTCACTGTCAGGATAGGAGATGTACTCCTGTAGTTTTCTTCCAGCCTGATGACTCTGGTGTTCTTGAAGGCTTTGGGGAATTCCATAATGTTGGTGAAATCAGCCCCTCTGAACGAGTAAATGCTCTGAGAATCATCTCCCACAACCATCACATTGTCGTGGACGTATGCCAGCAGCCGCACAATGCGGGCCTGAAGCTTGTTGGTATCCTGATACTCGTCAACCAGGACGTGTTGCCATCGAGTCGAAACCTCTCTCCTGACGGGCTCGTGCTCTTCTAAAAGCTCGATAGGGTTAACCAGGAGATCGTCATAATCCATCAGATTGTTGGCGCGCTTATGCTCCTCGGTACAGTGCTCGAATCTTGTCCAGGTCCGGGGCGTAGTGTGAAAAATGAGGGTACCGCCTTTCCAAAACGTCCCCAATGGGCTCGCCTCCACCAATGGCCCTGCTTATAACTTCCGAGATGGTTCTCGCCTTTGGAAAGCCTTTCACGTCTTCGGGCGCGATAAGGCTTTTCCTCAAATGTTCAAGAATTTCGAAAGAATCTGCCTGATCCATAATGGAAAACGAAGAGTCGAACCCGAGCAGGCCGGCATATCTTCGTAAGAGCAAGTTTCCGGTGGAATGGAATGTCCCTCCGGAGACTCTTGACACCCTGCTGTCTAATAGCTGAGCCGCCCGGCTGAGCATTTCTTCGGCCGACTTTCTGGTGAAGGTCAGCAAGAGTATGTTAGCTGGGTCTATCCCGTGCTCCACGAGCCACGCAACCCGGTAAACTATGGTGCGGGTCTTTCCCGATCCTGCCCCTGCTATGACCAATACGGGGCCGGACGGAACGGTAACGGCCTCGAGTTGGGCAGAATTCAGGTCGTTCTCGTAATCAATGCAGGGGGAGGTCTGGTGTTCCATAGTTCTCTCGCCTGTTAAATTAATCATTTTGATCTCTTTTTGTGAAGAGAAAAGGTCTGTCATAAAGAAAAGCCTGGTCAAGAGCGGTCATTTATGATATGGTATGTCCGTCGCGGGTTCTTCGGGGAGGGACATTCGGGTTAAAGAGTTTCGAAGGAGGATTGTGTGAACAATTCAGCAACGGTTCTTGCCTGCCCCCTCTGTTATCATCATTTTTCCCACTCCCGGAATGCCGAGGGTTTGAACGCGTCGGCATTCGGCTATGGGCTGGATTTCCGTGTTGTTCCGAGGGACTGCAATCGCTCGTCGGATGTTGCAACTTGTCCTACCTGTCTGTTCACCGCCCGTGTCCAGGATTATACCCGCCGAGTTCCCGGACACGTTAAAGACATGATCGGTTCCCAGAAATATACAAAGGTCTTTGAAATTGATCCCCAAGAAGAGTTCTCCGCGAGAAGCTGGTTGGCGCTGGTTTCTATACTCGACGCCAGGGGTCTCAATCCTAGAGACCTGGGGATCATGAGCCTGCGCGGCTCCTGGGCGGCTCGAGAACTAGGAAGTCTCAGCACTGAGAGAGAATTGCTTCAGATGGCCGACCGCTATCTCGATGATGCACTTCGTAGGGGTCTCACCAAAGGTGATCCCGGCATGGTGATATACTTGCTTGGAGAAATCAACAGGCGTAGAGGCGAATTCCTCCACGCCCGGGAAGTGCTCACATTCCTCGGTAATAACCCTCGGTACCGATATCCCGCTCTCCTGCTAACTGTGCTGATCGAAGAAGAGGACTCCACTCCATATTGGTCGCATCACTCACCTGATCAGATGGAGCAGCATTCTCCACGGTTCAAGGGCCTTTTCCCAGCCTTGAGAAGCATACCGCCTAAAAAAATCGAGTTCTCGGCAGATGAATTGAGAGAGCCATCCGAACAGTCGGATGAGGATGATCGCCGGCGATTCTAGACCCTCAATCCAGCTTGCCCGGACTGCCCAGCCTGGATCGGGCAAGCTAATTCTATTTCGCCTGCCGGCGCTCTCAATTTCTGCACTCTCCCGCTTGAAAACGCTATGCCAAGTTGTTATTCTGCGTTGTCCGAACAGTTGCATTTCAATAAGAATACCCGGAGGAAATGGGATGAGACCGTACTTCGAGAAGATGACGGAGATTGGAAAAGCGCTCAGCCAATCCAAAATCAAGCAAGGCCAAGAAAACATAGTTAGGATCAAAGAAGTCGAAGCACAAATCGCCGAGGCATTTGAAAAAGCCAAGGACGCCGGCCTTCCCGCTGAAAAGATCAACCAAAGAGGGCAACTAACTATATGGCAGCGACTCGAGTATCTGGTTGACCCCGGTACGTGGCGGCCGCTTCATTCGATTTTCAATCCCGCAAACAATGAAGAGGGGACAACCAGCATCGTGGACGGGCTGGGGAGGATCGGCGGCAAATGGGCTGTGATTGTAGGCTTTGATAATAAGGTTATGGCCGGAGCCTGGGTCGCCGGACAATCGGAGAACGTTCTTCGTGCCACGGACATGGCAAAGCTTTTACGCGTACCTTTGGTCTGGCTGGTGAACTGTTCGGGGGTCAAGCTTACCGAGCAGGAGGAAGTTTATCCGGATAGACGAGGAGGCGGAACAACCTTTTTTCGCCATTCGGAGCTCGAAAAACTGGGAATTCCAGTGCTGGCCGCAGTTTATGGCACTAATCCGGCAGGCGGAGGTACGACGGCATTAGCCCCACAATCATTCTGGCTCACAAAGACGCTAACATAGCCGTGGGAGGTGGGGGCATTGTGAGTGGCATGAGCCCGAAGGGCTCTTTTGATGAAGAGGGAGCAGAGGCGCTCATAGAAGCTACCAGGCATTTCAAGGAAGTTCCGCCCGGAAGTGTGAAGATTCACTACGACTCTACAGGCTTTTTCAGGGCGGTCTTCGATTCGGAAGAGGCGGTGCTGGACGCTATGAAAGAGTATATGAAAGCTATCCCGTCCTATGATCCGAAGTTCTTCAGGGTGGCTGAGCCGGCCGAGCCACGCTTCAGCGGAGAGGATCTGAACACCATCGTCCCGATGAATCAGAAGATGGTCTATAGCTTTGAGGAAATCCTTGCACGTCTTACGGATAGCAGCGAGCATCTGGAATTCAGGCCGGAATACGGACCGGAAGTGTACACCGGCTTGGTGAAGATGGACGGCTTGCTCCTCGGGGTCATCGGGAACAAACAAGGCATGCTTCCACAGGGTTATCCGGAATATGCTCCTTATCCCGGCATAGGCGGAAAGCTTTACAGGCAGGGCCTTATCAAGATGAATGAGTTCGTTACTTTGTGTGGCAGGGACCGCATCCCCATTGTCTGGTTCCAGGACACCTCCGGGATAGATGTGGGCGACATAGCTGAAAAGGCTGAACTCCTGGGTTTAGGCCAGTCGTTGATCTATTCCATTGAACAGACAAATGTCCCGATGATGCTCTTCGTGCTTCGCAAGGGCACCGCTGCGGCCCATTATATTATGGGAGGCCCCACTGCGAACAACCATACTGTATTTACCTTGGGTACGCCTGCCACGGAGATATACGTCATGCACGGTGAGACGGCCGCAGCCGCGTCCTTTGCCAGACGGCTAGTCAAAGAAAAGGATTCGGGCCGGCCGTTGCAGCCCGTCATCGACAAGATGAATGCTTTGGCCCAGCAGGACGATGACAATTCTCGCCCCATATACTGCGCCAAGAGAGGGTTTGTGGACGAGGTCGTCTCTTTCCCCGATATGCGCAAGTACATGGTGGCATTCGCGAATTGTGCTTACCAAAACCCAGCGTCCATCTGCCCTCATCACCAGATGATCACTCCCAGGGTGGCCAAGGGTTGAACGCAGGCAAATCTTGCGGATGGTCAGTAGCGGCCTATGAACTATTTGATGTGAACGTCATGGCATGATGCTATGATAAAATGGTTGAGGGGGTTAAACTCTTTTGCAGCCGAGTTGTCAAAGATTGCATTGCAGACCGACGTGCTATCAAATCCTCTACGTTTCGGTAACTGATTAACATTATTTGTTGTAATTTTGCAGACCATGAGAAATGGAGGAGATAATGAGCGAGAGTGAAAAGAATTTGAGAGAAGCTTTTGCGGGGGAGTCACAAGCCAACCGGAAGTACCTGGCCTTTGCCAAGAAGGCGGAAGCAGAAGGGTCCAAGGGAGTTGCCAAGCTCTTTCGGGCAGCCGCTGCTGCGGAGACCGTTCACGCGGATAATCATCTTGAGGTGCTCCAGGGCGTGAAGTCTACGCTCGAGAACCTGAAGGAAGCATACGGCGGTGAACATTTCGAGTTCACGAAGATGTACCCCGTGTTCATCGAGAAAGCGAAAGAGGAAAAGAACGGTGCTGCTACAAAGACTTTCTTCTGGGCCAATGAGGTGGAAAAAGTCCACGGCGCGCTCTATGATGAAGCAATAAAGGCGTTGGAGAGCGGTGGCACGCTGCCTGAACAGGATTACTATATTTGTGAAAAATGCGGCTACACAATTGCTGGTGCGCCACCGGAAAAATGTCCGGTCTGTGCGGCTAATAAGGAAGCCTTCTTCAAGGCTGACTAACGATGCAAACGTCTGAAATTTGCTAGACTACTGGATCCATGATTACCCAAAGGGGTTCAGCAACTGGAGCTAGGGCTGCCCCTTCAGCTAATCGGGCAATTGTCGGCTCCACAGCGGCAAGAGGGGAACATGAGAGAAACAGTCTCCGTGAAGAATATTGGACTGCGGGGCGTCAAGGTCGCTGACACAAAGGTCAGCTTCATTGACGGCGAGAAAGGAATCCTGATTTATCGCGGTTACCGCATCGAAGAGCTTGCCGAACGGTCATCCTTCATGGAAACGGCATACTTGCTGCTGAACGGAAATCTGCCCGATGCGGGGCAGCTTTCGGACTTTGATAAGCAGGTGAGGGCGGCCAGAGACATTCCTGATTACGTGTACGGTTGCCTCAAGACGCTCCCCAAAGATGCAAATCCCATGGATGTGCTTCAGGCTTCCGTGCCGCTGCTGGCCATGACCGACCCGGATCTGGCAAGTGAGACCAGGGAGGCAAACGTTCGAATGGCCATTCGGCTTATCGCGAGGCTTCCGATTGTAACTGCCGGCTGGGAAAGAATTCGGAAGGACCTGGAACCTCTTCCCTCGGACGAGACTCTACCGCACGCGGCCAATTTCTTGTGGCAGTTGACTGGAAAAAAGCCTGACCCGGAGATGGCCCACGATCTCGATGTTTGTTTGATTCTACATGCTGACCACACTTTCAACGTGTCCACCTTTGCATGCCGTGAGGTATGCTCTACGAGAGCACACATGTATGCAGCGGTGGCAGGCGGAGTTGGAGCGCTTTCCGGCAGTCTTCACGGGGGGGCGAACACCCGTGTGATGGGCATGCTCTTGCAACTCGAATCCGAAAAGGACCTCGGTCAGTGGGTAAGAGACCGCATCGAACGAGGGGAAAGAATCATGGGCATGGGGCACGCGGTCTACAAGACTACGGATCCTCGCGCGAAATACCTCAAGGAAATGGCCTCGCGGCTGGGGAAAATCACCGGCCAGGAAAAATGGGATCGGCTGTCAAAGTCCTTGGAAGAGGCTGCTGTAACTGAGTTCGATAGGCGCGGGAAGACGGAAATCAGACCCAATGTTGATTTCTACAGTGCTCCCGTCTACCACATGATGGGGATTCCCCGAGACCTGTTTACCACCATATTTGCAATATCGAGAATTGCCGGCTGGTGCAGTCACATAATTGAAGAGAAGTTCGCGGAAGCTCAGGAGAAGCCAATGCTTTACAGGCCCCAGGCTGAATATGTGGGCCATTATTGCGGACTGATAGGCTGCGAGTATGAGCCTATGGAGGCAAGAACATAAGGGAAGCTTCGAATTTCGGGGGGACAGCGCAGTTGTGGAGCCACGCAGACAGACTTATGGCCGATTCGCAGATGTTGCCTCATGGACACTTTGGTAGAAGACCATAAGTGAGATGCTGAAACAACATCAGAGTCGCTAAAAGGAGGTTATCAATGTCTTTTCTGCTGTATCGCATTGATGAGGCCAGCCACCGTTACTGTGGGAAAGAGGAGCTTGTCGGAGCATTTTCGTTGTGGGGAAAGAACGGGTCGGTAGCAAGATGCGTTGGTTCCCAATCCGTCAAAACCGGAGGTTGGTGTGTCACGGCGAAAAATCTACTTGCGGATTTGGTCCCTCGCAAGGCCGGCGAAAACGCGAATCCGGAACACTTCGTCATTCTCGATGATCTCGTCCCTAAAGGTCCGGAAAGAATTGTTGGTCGAATCGACCAGATAAACGGATATCTTGATAATGATTTCAACCCAATGATTATCACCATGACAGAGGTAATTTACTGGCAACCGCCTGATAGGGATGCGAGAGGGGCTTCCGAAAGACCATCCCTTGAGTCACCGGATGTACCGGGCGGAAATGCGCGAATCATCAAGACAATAAATTACCTGTGGAATAAGTGGCAACCTCCTGGGTCGTTTCGTGGACCTATCCTCTTTCGCAAGCACTGGGAATATTTGAAGCAATTTTGAGCGCTTATTGTGTTGGGTTTGTGAAAAGAAAAATTTTAATTACGAGATTTCCCACGGGAGAGAGCTATGATCTCCAAACATGACGTGATAATAGTAGGTTCAGGGTTGGCCGGGTTGAGGGCTGCGCTCGAGGTGGCCAGCCACTTGGACGTAGCAGTAATCAGCAAGGTGTACCCCACCAGGTCCCATTCCGGCGCTGCCCAGGGTGGCATCGGCGCGGCTCTGGGAAATGAGGAGCCTGATTCGTGGGAATGGCACATGTACGACACGGTAAAAGGAGGCGATTACCTTACCGATCAGGATGCCGCTGAGGTCCTCGCCAAGGACGCGATACGTGCCGTCTACGAGCTGGAACACATGGGAGTCCCGTTCAACAGGACTGCCGATGGGACCATAGCCCAGAGGGCGTTCGGCGGTCACACCAAAGAGTTCGGTGAAGCCCCTATAAAAAGAGCCTGTTACGCGGCCGACCGGACCGGCCGAGTGATTTTGGACACGTTGACAGGAGCTGCCATCAGGAAAGGGATCAAAGTCTATTCCGAATATCACCTTCTAGACCTGATCAAGGAGGGATCACGCGTAAGCGGGCTTGTTGCCTATGAGCTTGCAACGGGAAAGCTACGCGTTTTTCACGCACGGGCGGTTTTGTTGGCCACTGGAGGATTTGGCAAAGTCTTCGAAACAACTTCCAACTGTTTTGCCAATACGGGGGATGGGGTCTACCTCGCGTATCGTGCGGGTATCCCACTGGAAGACATGGAATTCGTGCAGTTTCACCCCACAGGCATCTACGGGCTCGGAGTCCTCATCAGTGAGGCAGCAAGGGGGGAGGGGGGGATACTTCGTAATGGAGAAGGCAAGCGGTTTATGGAAGCATACGCGCCTGTCATAAAAGATCTTGCTGCAAGAGATGTGGTCTCCAGGGCAATCATGACAGAGATCGGTGAAGGCCGCGGAATTGACGATCGCGACTATGTGCATCTTGATCTGACTCACATAGGCAAGCAACTGTTGGCTGAAAAACTGTCCGACATCTCGTCGTTCGTTCGCATTTATCTGGGGTTGGACACAGCCATTGATCCAATTCCCGTGAAGCCCACGTGCCACTACATGATGGGCGGTATCCCTATCGATCTTGACGGCGCAGTACTCGATGAGAAAGGCAATCCTGTGCAGGGACTGTATGCCGCGGGTGAATGCTCGTGCATTTCAATTCACGGCGCTAATCGGCTCGGCTGCAATTCTCTGGTGGACCTCGTGGTATTCGGGCGCCGTGCTGGCAAGCTCATTGACCGGGACCTTCAAAAGATGGATTGGCAGGAGCTTCCGGATAAGCCCAGCGAGCGATCTGAGCAGAAATTGGAGCAACTCAAACAGAGGAGCAAGGGCGAGAAGAGTGGAAACATTAGGGCATCCTTGCAAAAGCTTATGTCTGAGGAGTGTTCGGTATTTAGAAATGACAAGAGCTTGCGGGATGCACTGTCGAAACTCCATTCACTGAAACGGCGCTACGAGGACGTGGCCATCGACGACCGCGGGGCCTTATTCAATACCGACCTTATGGATGCTTGCGAGCTGGAGTCGCTGTTGGGCCTGGCGGAAACCATTCTGTTGTCAGCCGTGGCACGGACGGAGAGCCGAGGAGCCCATTTTCGTGAAGATTACCCGAGCGCGACGACGTGAACTGGTTGAAACACACTTTAGTTCAGAAAACCGATGACGGACCACGAATTTCATACAAGCCGGTGAGGATTACTCGTTTTCAGCCGAAGGCACGGACTTATTGATCTCCTCCAACCGAAAACTATTCTGGGATCTACAGTTGTATGCAAACGGCTCGAATCAATCAGAGGAACATTGTCATGGAGATGGAATTCAAAATACTGCGCTTTGATCCGGAAAAAGATGAGAAACCGCATTTCAGGAATTACACTGTGCAGGCCGAACCCTGGGAGCGGCTCCTCGATTGCTTGAACAGGATCAAGTGGGAACAGGACGGCACGCTCGGATATCGCATGTCGTGCGCCCACGGAGTATGCGGTTCGGACGCTATGAAGATAAACGGCCGATGCGCTCTGGCATGCCAAAAGCTCGTCAAAGATTATGAAGGCTCAGAAGTCGTATTGGAACCTCTGCCGACGTTTAAGGGTCTCAAAGATCTTATTGTGGACTTAGCCCCGTTTTTCGAGCGGGTGGAATGGGTCCGACCGTATCTGATCGCCTCGAATCCGCCTGAGAAGGAGCGGCGGCAGTCGGACGACGAGAGAAGAAAAATGGGGGAGGCGATTCGCTGTATATTATGCGCATGCTGCGTCGGGGCCTGTCCGGTTTCGAATGAAAACGAGAAATGCCTAGGCCCAGCACCGCTGGTGCAGGCTTTTCGCCATATCTTTGATTCCAGAGACGAAGAGCGTGAGCAGAGACTGAAGCAGTTGGATTACTCTGATGGGGTTTGGGCGTGTGTCAACCACTATGAATGCACCAGGGTTTGCCCCAAGGAGATCCCCGTAACCAAGGAGATCAATCAGATAAAGGGGAAAATCGAGTAGTCCGGTTGAACAGCATCATGCGACAATTGCTATGAACGGCTAACCCTTCTGGGCAGGCACTTCCCCCACAAACAAGGTCACAATTCCACCGGTCATGTGCGTATGCCGGGTGTTCACAAAACCTGATCCGGCCATCAGATTAGTGAACGTTTCAGGTCGCGGGAAGTCAGCCATTGAGGCGGATAGATAACGGTAGGCCGAGACCGAAGACATCATCTTCGTAACCAATGGCATGATTACGCCGGCATAGATTCTGAACAGAGGCTTCATGACCGAGCCGGTGGGCTCAGTCAACTCCAGGATGACCAACGAACCTCCAGGTCGGACAACCCTGCAAATTTCCGTTATGCCACGCCGTCGATCCGTCACATTTCTTATGCAGAATGAAGTTATGGCTCCATCAAAGTAATTGTCAGAAAATCTGAGGTCTCAAACGTCTGCGATTTCGAGTGAGATCGCGGTCTGAAGGCCGGCCTCACCGATTTTCTCACGGCCGACATCCAGCATTTTTTCTGAGCGATCGATTCCTATTACATTGCTGCCAGGCGCCTGCCTGAGGATCTCTATGGCAACATCGCCGGTACCGCATCCCACGTCCAGATACTTCCTGCCAGGGGCAGGGGAAAGAGAAGCCACTGCACTACGACGCCAAAAGCCGTCCAATCCGAGGGAAAGAATCTTATTGGTTCCGTCGTAGTATCCCGCGATCTTATCGAACATCGCGCGGTTTTCTTCCGCGGAGATCAGTGAATCCTGTCGCCTCCAGGATTTGGTCGGGTCAGTCACTGCGGGGGGTCCTTGCCAATCTTGCCCCAGACTGTGAAGGTAGTCGGTGGGCATGGTTTTGCTTGCCAGGGGGATAGTGACGATACATGTTGTTGGTCAAGCACTAATATGATGCGAGAAGCGTCTCTCTCTCACCTTGCAATCATGCTATGCAAGCGGGCTGATAGGGCTTTCTCACTCAAGTTCAATCCCATCTGCTTCTTGACTGTCGATAAGCTCCAATATTTCCTCGAGCACCGACACTGTAGTCTCTATGTCCAAGTTCGTTACCCTTGTCACCTTTTTCCCGTGGGCCAAATAATTCCGGTGATTAATTATCTCGGCCAGTCGTTCCTGTAAGTCCGGAGATGCAGCATTTTTCAAAATGTTTTTCACAGACCCAAGATTATCAATGTCTTTCTTGTCCTTAACAAGCTCGTCCGTGGAACGGGACAGCGGGCAGTTCTTCGGGTAGTTCTCCTTGACTATCTTCTTCACCATTCCGAGTGCATTGCCAATTCTCCAGGACGTGACTCGTTCAAAGGTCGCTACCACCTCGATAAACATACTTTCAAAAATTTGTTTCTGGAGGTCATCGAAGTAACCTAGGAGGCTTTGCCGCTCGTCTCTGGTCTTTGCCCCCACAATTGGGATTTCAAACTTCTCACTCGCGAATACAGCGTTGCTCCCCGCCCTGTCTCTCGCGTAGGTACAGATCTTCTTCAGCGTATTGTAGCGTCCGAGTGCCTTTCTCAATTCTTCTCGCCGTCTCATGCTACCCATGCCAGAGGTTAACCAACTAACATCTCTTCCAAAATGTCTTCAAAGACCTTTCTGTCCAACCACCCCCTCACCCCGACAGCGCCCTTTACGACATGCCAGTGAAATGCGCCCTGGTCACCGGCGAACAACAAGAGCATATACCCATCCAGCTTGTAGCCCATTCGGAACAAATCGACACGTCCAAGAGAGCCCATGATCATCCTCCCCACGGGATCAAACACTATCCACTTGTCCACAATCTCTATCACCAGCTTGTCAATTTGATAATCTCCCAAGGGCTCCTCTGAGAGCCCTGTCTGCTCCCGTCGAATTTTTATGGCCTTCATCAGTTCTTCGTCGAGTAGCTCGCGCAACCAGTCTTCAACCCTCCGGTAGAGCTTGTCGACTTGGTCCAGCCACTCTGCGAGGGTTTTTTTGGGGTCAACCTCTGTCCCCTTTTCCGCCACAAGTTTTACTACTAAATCTTTGACGCTCATGACCGTTTGCCCCTTTCCGAGAGTGGGTTGATCTCTTACACGCGACTCTCTAACTAATTAGACTATTGTTCTCTCTATGGGGCCGTCAAGGAAAGGCTGAATGCAAATTAGAGAGAATTTGTAGACTCAAGCAACCTTTGTGCGAAGACTCTTTCTCAAGGAGCTTGGGACCGCGTGACACGTTTCCTTACTCCTGGACCTGCAATCTTACTCGATTGCCATCGCCCCGACGCGAGGTATCAACGTGCATCACATCCGATTCCAAGGAAGCAGGCCTGGCCACATCTGACAAAACTCATACAGCAGCTTTGGCCGCATTCGAGTCCCAGATCGAATCGTCCGTATCCGGTATTTGCGTCAGCACCGCCAGAGGAACGGCTTCCACTTTGCGGTAGACCTCGCTGGGCGTCCGCCGCACTCCGTCCACGGTAAGAAGCTGATCTACTTTGATGCCGAAATGCTTCTCATTTTCAATGAGATAGGGATGTATCAGACCCCAATCCTCGTCAGAGAGCTCCGAGTAGCGGCCGCCGTTCAACTGTTCTTCCACTGTGGTTCGATGTGGGTCACGTATGTACAGCGCGCCTCCCGATGCCAAAGAGAAGAGGTTCGAGCCAGGGTAGGGCCGTTCGAGGAAAATGACGTTGCCGTCCTCGTCCATGGTAAGCCCGTTTACGACGACGAATCCGCCACCATTGAGAGGATCACCTGCCATGAAGCTTTCGGCAAGGAAGTCGAGAGCAGTGCCGTTGATCACAACCCGCGGATTTCCCGCGGCATTTATGAGAGGCCGTCCCGCCGCGTTCCCCAGGACAAAGGTGCTCCCGCCTTTGGCCCCGTACAGGAAGCATTGGCCGGCATCCCCATGAATTACCAGAAGCCCTTGCTTCAGTATCTGGCCTAACTGGTCCTGAGCATTGCCATGAATGTGAAGCTCCATTCCGTCAATGCCGCTGGCAGTGTAATCGCCCGACGAGCCATAAAGGTCAATTCTGACCCCCGCAGTCAATGGTCCGAAACCGCATCCCTCGAATCGCTGGCCGCGGAGATCGAAGACGATGAATCTGCGCCAGCCGAGGCGGTATGCGTCCGCGATGAGGACAGCGTCGCAGTGGTCTCCTTCGGGCTCGAAATCCTTCGCGTCCACCACGAGCGTGCGCTCTATGGCTATTGGCGGTCGCAGATCCTTTCGGCTCTCGAAATCTACGAGGCTGAAATATCCTATGTTGATCGGATCGGCAATTCTGGGCAACGATCTGAGAACTCCGTAGAGTTCATCCATTGCAATGCGGATCACCGCGGAGCGCTTCTTCTCACCGATGGGGAAGCGCCTATCCAGAATCAGGGTCAGGGCGCCGATAATCACGCTGATAAAATCTTTTCTGTTGCGGGCTCGTCGCCCAAGTCTTCGCACTACCCATCTGAGGGTATTGTAATCCCAGGACGCGGCGTGCGCTTGAAACAACGCCAGGATTTTTTCCGGCTCCTTATATTCGAAGGCAGCCAACAGGAGAGGCTCGATTTCAGTCTCGTATGCATCCGGTCGGACAACAGGGGCTGTAATATCCAAAGGCTTGCGCGACTCCACCTGAACCTGCTTCCCAAACTTGTCCAAGCAAGTTAGCGCCCGCGAGCCATTGCTACTCGGGTCCACATTGAACATGAACGCTCCGCCATCGGAAGAGGAGCCTCCGCGTGCGTTCCAATACTTGTCCGCTATCGGGCTGAAGCGAGGGTCCTCGGAGGCAAGCGATCTAAGTGTGGCATCTATGGCCTGTTTTTCCGAGCAGACAAGCCCGACCTGCACTTCTCCGTCGTACAAGGAGAAAACCTGAGGTCGCAACATGGAGGTGTCTGTAATTCCGAGAAGCTGGTACGTATTGGTCTCCGGAATGTTGCGAGCAATAATGAAGAACCACGGGCCATCGGGCGACGCATGGATGTGGGTCGATTGTATCCTCTCGTAAAGTTCCTGTTTCTCCTGAGGAAGTAGGTCGAAGTCGAGTTCCCCTGTCGGCGCCAATGCCTCGATGATCACTTCCAGCGGATATCCGTAGACACGATTCCAGAGGTCGAAGAGCATGACACTGACTTCTGTGTCCGTCATAAACTGAGGCACCAGGCCCCTTTGCTTCAAGTACTCGGTTGTCGCGTGGTAATTGGCAAAGTCACCATTGTGAACCAGGGCCTCGTTGAGGCCGGTAAAAGGATGCGCGCCGCCAGGATGCCAGACGCGGCCGCGAGTAGGGTACCGCTGGTGGGCAATCCAGACATGGGCCTGAAAGTCTTCGAGTTTGTAATACCTGACTACATTTTCCGCATAACCCACGATCTTCAGGATCATGACGTTTCGCCCATGCGAAAGCACAAAAGCTTCTTTCTCTCCCAGCGAGCTATAGAATCTCTTGTTAAGGCGAAAGCTGTTACGGCTCACAAATTCGTCTTCAGCGAACCTATTCGGCATGCCTTGGAAGCCGTTTTCTTCGATGAACCCCTTCAACACCTCGGGCTTTACCCTCACAAAAGCCCTCCAGATGTCCGGGGGCTTTACATCGAGTCCTTCGATCTCACGGTAATCAGGAACATGGTCGAGAACCTCTTCTTTGGCCACCTGAAAGAAGGGCTTGATCAAGTTTTCCTTCAGAGTATTCAGGCACGCCGGATCCAATAGAGCGACGTTAAGCATGTAATGCGAATCAAGGACTTCGCGAGTCACACCCAGCATCTCCGGGTTCATGCCTACCGCTGCTATGCCGCCTCCTTTGCCGTTACCGCGATTGTGCATCCTGACAGATGGCTCAAAGATATGCCTGCCGGCCAATGGTACGTTGGATGCGAAGCCGGTGACACCGCAGCCACCCTCGTCCGACGGCTTCACGTTTCGACCGAACTCGGCCCGCCCGAATTCCCTAATGCGACCGGCCAGTATTTTGTCAGCAAAGGAGCTGCTACACTTCATCTTCCACCTCACTCAACCTGCTGGCGGATGTCATCGTCCTGCACGTCGGAGTTGTAGTCCAGATGGGCAAGGACGTCGGTCCTCCCGGTCAACTCTCTTATGCTCGTCATGCCGAACCGGTACAGCAGATTCTCTCAATTGGTCGCGCCAGCAGTTGAGCATGTTGATAATGCGTTGGCTGCCCCACGCAAGGTCCATCAGGCCCACGAGTTCCAGGTCTGTAGTGGCCAAGCCACGAGCGCAACCACGGCCGCTTTCACAATTGTGACACCGGATACATTCGAGTGCGACCAGTTCCGAGGTTCCTGTGACCACACCGTCAGCTCCGAGTGCTATGGCTTTAGCGATGTCGTACGCTGTCCGGATCCCTCCGGAAGCTATAAGGGTGATATGATCCCGGACCCCCTCATTGACGAGGAAGTTGTGAACCTTGGGAATTGCATATTCCACCGGCATGGCAATATTCTTCTTCGCCACCTCCGGCGCGGCCCCGGTTCCGCCGTAGGACCCATCTATATGAATGATGTGGGCTCCGGCGTAATACGAACCCACGGCGACCATGTCCACATCGGAAGGAGTCGACACCTTGACCGAAACCAACGCTCGGGTGTTGACGGCCTTAACCCAGTCGATATGTTTCTTGTGGTCCTCGACGGAGTACACGGAATGAAAGGGAAAAGGGCTGAAAAGGGATGACCCTGGAATCGTTTCCCTTATTCTTGCCACAGCTTCAGTAACTTTTGGGCCCAAAAGGTGCCCTCCGAGGCCGGGTTTAGCACCCTGAGCATACTTGAACTCAACGATTTTGACCCGCTGAATTGTCTCTTCTCTAACCCCGAAGAGCCCTGTGGCCACTTGGGTGATAATGTGATCATCGAACGGGTACAGAACTTCCGGATATCCGCCTTCGCCGGTACAGGTGAACGAACCCCAGGCCGCAAACGCCCGAATCCTGCTTAGCATGGTGATCTGACTTATGGACCCGAACGACATCCCACCGCCGTATACCGGGATAGGAATTGTGATTGCGGGTCTGCCGTCACCTCGCTTGTTAAGACAGACAGACGTGTCGATCTGTGCTTTATTCAGGCCCGGTCTTGGCAGCCGCTTGGGAAACACGAAGCGCAGCTTGTCAAAGCCACCGGCAGAAGCGCCAATTCGGTACTCCAGGCCGTTCCTGGGAAGCGAGCCGGTCTCGGCCATGTACCATGTGCTCATGAGAAGGTCAGGCGTCCATCTCTTGTCCCCGAGGGCGCGGGAACTCGAGTTAAGGCCCACCCGGATTGCGTCTGCTGAACAGTTGCGCATGCAGCGATTTGATTTTTGCGAGCAATCAATTCCGAGACACAGATGATCCCTGGGAGGATTGAGCTTACCCCCTTGAGCGGCGAACACGCCTTCCGGACAGACTGCCACGCACTTCAAGCAGTCATTGCATGCATCCGACACGACCACAGTATACTTTCCCAGGGCGTGGCCGAACCTCGACGGTGTGTTCATTACTTCCGCACGAGGAACCTCGCTCCATACGTTCTTGTAATCCATTGAGGACCGTCCCTTATAATGAATCGCGATGGGCAAAAAGTTGGGCGAACGTGTCGTTTTCAAGGTCTTCGATAAACATGACGCGGCCGCGCTCGCCTCTTAATCTTCTCGCCTCACGGATACCCATAGCCCCCATCATTTCCAGTAACTGGTTATGCCATGCCCCCATGAGGTTCACTATCCGTTGGGAAGCCCACCGGGAGTCGCTTTCTGCTATCCGAACAGGGCATCCTCCTCCTTCGCGGCAGTTCCGGCACACGCGGCATTCGAGGGCTACCAAGAGCGGGACATCCACCGCCACCAGGTTCGCGCCGCAGAGCATCGATTTTATAACGTGCTCGGCCATGGCAATGCCGCCCGAAGCCATGAAGGTAATCTCATCTCTCACTCCCTCCTGGAGGAAGGCTGAGTGAACCTCTTTAATGATGTCTTTCAGGTGGAGACCGTTTGTGACGCCCGGTTCGTACCCTCTCTCGTCTGCAACGTAGTGTATAAGGTCAACCCCAGCCCGTGCGATCTCCATGATCTTTTGAAGGTTCTCGCAGAAGAGACCGCGGGCATGCGAACCGCGACCAGCAAGTCAGGCTTCGCATTCTTAAGAGATCTCATGGTTTCCAGAGTGCGGGCGGTATCGGGGATTTCCACCATCTGGAATCCCTTGACCCATTCATGATCAATTCGGTCGCTTTCCAGGTATGGGATAAGAGAGCGTGCAAATTGCGACAAATCTCTCGCCTGAGCTTCCGGAACCACCATCAGCGTCTGGATTGTCTCAGCGGCTCTTGCCATAGCCGTCCAAACTTCCGGGGAGAGATCTCCGAACGGGAGTATGTCAAACAGAATGGGTATGGGAACCTTGATCGAGGGCAGCGGTTCGGTGGTAAGTTTTCCGTTTTCGTCGAACTTCAGTACCGGTGGCCTGCGACCGATATCAATAACAGTGGAAATGTATTCCCGACCATGAATGCCATCTCTTGTGGGCCGGACGATCTCGCTCATGTCGGTCCACATGGAGTCGAACCCGGGGCCGGAAAAGGGGCCCCCGTAACCCGCGCCGGAAACCGGTATCTTGCCCGACTTAGCTTGTTCCCATGTAATTGAGATGATACCGGGCGTGTAAACGTCGTCCCCGAGGCTCTCATACTCCGGATTAAGCGTTTTGTGAATCAAGCGCTTCGGACAGCCCTGCACACAACGGAAACAACTTTTGCAGAGCTCGTCGATGGTGTCGGCCATTATGTCGGCCGAGAACTGTCTTTGTCGATACACATCGTACACACACTGCTGCTTGACGCACGTGGCACACTTAAGACAACCTTCACCCCAATCCACAATGCCGGATCTCCCTATAACGGGATATCGGTTCGGGGTGTTATGCACATCGATGTGGTATTTCTTAGGCATAGTCCAACTCTTTTATGAGAGATCGCCACAGCCGCTTATTCAAACTGCCGGGAAACCGTTCACAGCGGAGATCGCAGAGGCTGCAGAGGATTATGTTTTCTCTGCATTTTCTACCGTTGGGGCACAGCTCAAACGGGCATGTGAAAGCGCAGATATGTCGGCTTAACTGCGCATCCCCTTAGTTCATGCTGCGGTATGCAAGCCATTTTCCCTCTCAGCGTTCTCAGCGAACTCTGCGGTGAATCTTGCTTGCCCTCCGCACGCTCACACCGAGGGCCTCTTGTCCAGTCCCGCTGCCTTCAGGATTTCCGGTACCTTCTGCTCCCACTCTATGGCCATCAGATGAACGCCGGCCACTCCCTTTATTTCTCGGACCTGCTGGATTGTCTCCACAGCGATTTTGATTCCTTCATCCGCCTGCTTGTCTTTGGGAACTCCGGCCATCCTATCGATGAGGTCCTCGGGCACATCCATTCCCGCGACTTTTGTGGCCATGTACCGAGCCATGCCCACATTTTTCATGGGAGTGATCCCGGCAAGGATGCTCACCTTTTCGGTCAAACCCATGTCACGGGCCTGGTTCATGAATGTTGAAAAACGTTCCAAGTTGTATATGCTCTGGGTCTGGATGAAATCCGCACCAGCCTCTATTTTCTTGGCAAGACGGACCACACGCCAGTTTACGGGGTCTGCGAATGGATTCGCGGCCGCTCCGATGAACAACTTCGGAGGAACCTGGATGTCTTCGCCGCCTATTATTTTTCCCTGGTCCCGCATGTCACGAGCCGTCTTCAAGAGCTGCACCGAATCTAGGTCGAAAACCCCTACAGCCTCCTTCTGGTTCCCGAAACAGTGATGGTCACCGGTCAGGCACAGAACATTCCGAATACCGAGGGCATAAGCCCCGAACAGGTCGCTCTGGAGAGCGATACGGTTTCGGTCGCGAGTCACCATCTGAAGTATCGGTTCATGACCCAGCCCCTTCAAGATGGCGCAAGCGGCCAAGGAGGACATTCTTACAATGGCTGTCTGATTGTCGGTAACATTGACCGCGTCAACGCGATTAAGGAGATGTTTTCCCTTTTCTTCGAGCACAGCGACGTCCGCCCCTTTGGGCGGGCCGCATTCCGCGGTGACAGCAAAGTGTCCCGCACTCAAGACTTTTTCGAGACGGCTTTCGGTCTTCACGGTTTTTGATCCTCCCTAACAACGCGACGTGGTCCCCCGGAGTGAGATGTGGACCAGTTCACGGGCGGCACGTACTCCTTGAGCCTATCCAACTCTCCCAAGGTCTCCAGGCGACGCATTATCATCTCCCAGCCACACGGTATGTCCGGGTGAACCTCGCATCGGCCGCCCTTGGAACCTCCACAGGGGCCGTTCATGAGCTTCTTGGAACAACGCGTTACGGGGCATACAGCGCCAAAGTAGCCAAGTTTACATTGGCCGCACCCCAGACAATTTTCCTGCCAGACTCCTCTCATCTCGGTCTCGCCGATGAAGAGCGTGTCCAGAGCAGGAATTATCGGTTTGTCCGTGTAAACTCTGGCCAAAGCCTGCACTCCAGCGCCGCAACCCAAAGAGAGAATCGCATCATGTTCCGGGACCTGATGCGCAATACCCTCGATGAAATCATCCACACACTGGCGATCCAGACATGCCTCGGTAATAATAGGATTCTTGTTGTCTTTCTTATAGGACAGCTTAAGAGCGGCTGCGAGGAGCATCGTCTCCCTGCGGCCGCCAGCAGCGCATTCTGCAACACAGGAATCGCAGCCGACTACCAGAACGGATGGATAGCGGTCGATCATGTTCCTGATTTCACTTACTTGCTTAAGCTCCGCAACGATCACAGATTTCCTCCTTGGTTGGCCGGAACAACCGGGGTTCGCATTCTGTCTTCATGAGCCCTATACCGGCTTAGTCAGGCGGGAGCCAATTCATGGTTGATGGGTCGTCAACTAGCCTTGGTATTCGCGATGGCGGGCTTGTGACCTAACGATTCCAATTTAGAAGCGAAGTCCTTCAAAGTGCGATCTAATATCTCCTGGCCCCCGTGGGGAAAGTTGACAAATTCCAGCCTCTCCGGTTCGATTCCTATCTGTTTCAGCCAAAGCTGCGCATAACCCACCCGCCTGCGGGCGCGCATGGATCCCTCCAGGTACTGGCAGGCTTTCTCCGCGCAAGCCAGGTACAAGGACTCCTTCAGCGTCCGCTGCCAGGGTTTTCAGGAGATGGTGCGCTTCCACCTTGCCGGAGCAGGGGATGGCGACAAGGCTGAGGCCGGGCCTCGACCGGGCGAAAGCTTTCTGTTCGCCGTCTCGAAAGAGCCCGAGATTATGGCAATAATACACGACTATTTTGATGGGCTTTGTTTCCATTTTCTCTTGGGTGGAACTTCTATGTGGGCAGGCCACAATCAACTATTATGCCATTTTAGACGTCCCAATATCAAGCCCTTTTTGTCGCGCTTGCATGGAAAAACTCTGCAACTCCCGCGCGAAAACTCCCATTGCAACCTCCAGGTGAATCGAACCCGCTTCGGAAGCCGCCTGAGCGCGTCCCTGAAGGTAACTAAATGTTAGTTCAGACAACAAATGAACTTTGTTGTCGGTCAAACTCTGGGGATGTACACCGTTTTTATGATGAATCTTCGAGCATCACTTGTCAAGCGAGCGAGATTTCAATTCCTCCGCAAGTATCCGGTTGACTACAGCGGGATTCCCCTTGCCTTTGGTGGCCTTCATTACCTGCCCTACAAAGAAGCCCATAACCTTGGTCTTCCCTGCCAGGAATTTTGCCACCTCCCCCGGATTGTCATCCAGTATCTTACGAATGACATCCGTCAATTCCGTTGTATCGGAAACCTGCAGCAGACCTTTCTTCTCGATAATAGTTCGAGCGGCTCGGCCGGTTGCAAACATCTCCTCGAAAACGGTTTTGGCTATCTTTCCCGAAATAGTGCCGTCATTGATCAAGTTGAGCAGATCAGCCAAATCCTTCGGTGAGACTGGGCAACGGCTAATTCCGGACTCTTCCCCTTTCAATTCTCTCATGAGCTCCGTCATGATCCAGTTGCTGACGATCTTCGGATTTGGACACAGCCGCACCGTTTCTTCAAAGTAGGCGGCCATATCACGGGAGGCAGTGAGCACCCCTGCATCATAGAATGGAATGCTGAATTGCTTGATAAAACGATCCTTCTTTTGAGCGGGCAATTCAGGAAGCTCTTTCCGAATGCGTTGAACCAGCTCAGGCGGAACCCGCAACGGCAATAGATCCGGATCAGGAAAATACCGGTAATCGTGTGCCTGTTCCTTGCTTCGCATGGACGCGGTCGTCCCTGTGCTAGGGTCAAAAAGCCGTGTTTCCTGGGTGATTCTCTCGCCCTCTTGGATCATGGCGGTTTGTCGGTCGATTTCGTACTGGAGGCCGCGCTGAACGTTTCGAAATGAGTTCATGTTTTTGAGTTCGGTCTTCACGCCCAGTTCTGTCTCTCCTCTGGGACGAATCGAGACGTTCGCGTCGCAACGGAAACTCCCTTCTTCCATGTTGCCGTCACAAATCTCCAGATAAACTAGTATGGACCTCAAGGAACGCAGGTAGGCAGCAGCCTCCTCGGGCGACCGAATGTCGGGCTCGGAGACTATCTCGATCAGCGGGACTCCTGTCCTGTTAAGGTCCACGTAAGATACAGGCTTGCGTTCGTCATGTATCAGCTTGCCCGCGTCTTCTTCCATGTGGATACGGGTAAGCTCTACCCTTCTTATGCCCTCGATGGTCTCCACTTCCACCCATCCGCCTTTCGCAACCGGGAGTTCATACTGGGAAATCTGATAATTTTTAGGGAGATCGGGGTAGTAATAGTTCTTTTGCGCAAACCTGCTGACCTCGTTGATTTCGCAGTTGCATGCCAGAGCCATGCGAACCGTAAATTCCAGGGCCTTGCGGTTAAGAACCGGCAAGACACCCGGCATTCCCTGGCAGATGGGGCAGGTATTCGTATTGGGCTCTGCTCCAAAGCGAGTCGTGCAGGAGCAGAATGCCTTGGAATCGGTAAGAAGTTGAGCGTGGATCTCCAGTCCTATTACAGCCTCGTATTCCATCGGCGAATCCTATCTATAGAGGGGGTCTTTTCAGGTGATGATCGGTTTCTTTCTGAAACGCCGCTGCTAATTGGATCAGTCGAGCTTCCTCAAAATGAGGAGCGATAAGTTGCAGCCCGATCGGGAGCTTGTCAGCGGAAAAACCTGCGGGGATAGCCACGCCGGGCAGGCCCGCCATGTTGACAGGAATGGTAAAGACATCAGTAAGATACATCTGAATAGGGTCATCTATCTTCTCGCCGATCCGAAATGCCGGAGACGGCGCGGTGGGGCAGAAGATGGCGTCACAGGTCTCGAAGGCGTTCTTGAAGTCCCTAGTGATGAGTGTGCGGATCTTTGCAGCTTTCAGGTAATAGGCATCGTAGTACCCTGATGAAAGGGCATAGGTCCCGAGCATGATGCGTCGCTTGACTTCAGGCCCGAAACCTTCGGCACGTGTCCTGCAATACATGTCAATCATACTGCCGAAATTGGCGGCCCGGTGGCCGTACTTGACGCCGTCATATCGCGCCAGATTGGATGAAGCCTCGCTGGGGGCTATGATGTAGTAGGCGGCAATCCCGTAATCCAGATGTGGTAGGGAAAGATCCACGAAGTTTACACCAAGCGACTCGAAGACCGACCGCGTCTCGGCGATGACTCTTTCCATATCGGGATTTGCCAGTTTGTTGAAGAACTCCTTGGGGAGCCCCAAAGTCATCCCTTTAACCGGCTTGTCTAGGAATTCAGTAAAGTCCTCATGTTCCCTAGGCACAGAGGTGGAGTCCTTCGTATCATGGCCGCATATCAGGTTCAGCAGAAGGGCTAAATCAGGGACATCACGGCTTATTGGTCCAATCTGATCCAAGCTGGACGTGTACGCAACCAGGCCGTAACGGGAAACGGCCCCGTACGTGGGCTTTATGCCCGTCACCCCGCAAAAGGAAGCAGGCAGCCGGATTGAACCACCGGTATCAGATCCCAGTGACACAACAGCTTCGCCGGCCGCTACGGCCGCGGCTGAGCCTCCGCTTGAGCCCCCTGGAATCATGTCGAGGTTCCACGGATTGCGCGTTGGACCCCAATAGGAGGTCTCCGTGGAAGATCCCATTGCAAATTCGTCCATGTTGGCTTTGCCAAGGATCACCATGCCTTCTTCACGGATACGAGTCACCACTTCCGCGTCATAGGGGGGAACAAAGTTGTGAAGGATTTTTGACCCACACGTGGTCCTATGCCCATTGATGCACATGTTGTCTTTTACCGCTATAGGAACTCCGGTCAACGGGCGACCCTGCCCGATTGCCAGCCTACGGTCGGCCTCTTTGGCCATGTCCAGTGCTAATTCGGGAGTGAGTGAGACGTACGAGTGCACCTTTTCTTCCACAGCTTCGATGCGCTTCAAGAAAGCCTCGGTGATCTCGACGGAACTGGCCTTCTTCTCGCGGAGAACCCTGGCCAGTTCTGTAGCAGTCATTTCGTGGAGATTTGCCAACGTCTGATTCCTCGTTATATTTGGCCTATTCTATGACCTTTGGTACCCGAAAGGACGTGCCGTCTCGGTCCGGGGCGTTCGAGAGCGCCTCCTGTACGGGGAGTGACGGCTTGACAACGTCCTCTCTCAGGGGAGTGTAAAGCTCCACCGGGCCTGCCATGGGTTCCACGTCGTCAGTGGGGACTTCGGCCAACATGTCCATGTACTTGAGGATATCGTCAAGTTGGCCCATGTACTTTTCCTTTTCTTCGGGTTCAAGGGCCAACCTTCCCAAAAGGGCTACATAATCGACTTGTTCACGTGTAATTTTCATCGTGGTCCTGCTGTGAAGGCGCCCGACAATCATGATTGCGCGGGCTGAAAAATCAAGTATTGTAAAATACCTCCGGGCCTGGGGCCTGTCAAGGACGACTCGGCCTCTCTCCGCTCAAAAATCCATAGGTGCCGACTTATTGATTTGTTCCCCCCGCTGTAACCGAAAATTTGGGGGTCTTGTAGGGGCGGGTCTTGTGCCCGCCCCAGAGGGCAACCACAAGGGTCGCCCCTACACGCCCATTGAAAATCACCGTTGGTCTTCTGGAATTGCTCAAAGGTGAGCCCACTGACCGCCTATCAGCGTCCATAATTCAAATACCTGTGCCACTCAACCCGATGACGAGTTGAAGGATTAAGCAGACGCATGACCGTCGGACCATCAAGGGGGCCTGCGGACGGGTGGGTGCTCCATTGAAGAGCCTTGCCGTTCTGGTCCACAAGAGCGTCCCACAGGAAGCTATGACCCGGAATCTGTGACTCCGGTCTCCACACGGACCTGAAACCGGGCTTCTCGATTCCCATGAGTCCCTCGCCGAGACCTGCCGCCTTCGGATTGCCGTGGCATTCATGACAGGTCCTCCCTTTGGCCGCGATAGTGTGCGGCGAATACGGATTAACAATCAAAGCGGGCCGTCCCGATCCGGCAATTGGCACATGCCTGTCCAGAAGAAGATTGTTGTCCGCGTCTACATGAGAAATCACGTACTGATACATTGGGCGCATTATGGAGACCTTTCCGCGGTGATCCAGCCCGAGAGGAGGACGGGACCACTGGCGCTCGGTGTAGCCCCTGAACCACGCACCGGGCCGATCTTCGCCCGTGAGCCAGTCCCGCGTCACCGGCAGGTCCCACTGATCTTGTGGTGTTGGAGGTATTTGCCCATCGGCAGGAGGAATTAGCTCTGCGTAGGTTCCAACCTCACGGCGCAGAAGCGCTTGGATTTGCGGGTCGTTTTGAGCCGCGGTGGAGGCCCATTTCCAATAATCGGCCCTTTCTTCAAGCATGAGGTGAAAGCCATAATCCTGAAACGACCAGGCAGCATGGCATGCAGAGCATCTGAGCTTCTCTCTGTGGACACTCACACGATGGGGGATCGATTCGGCATTCCAAGGTGGAACTCTGCGGCCCTTTCCCCTGAGCAGAATCATTTCCCCATTATCTTTTCTATGAATCGCTGGATGGTCCCCGCGCACGTGACAACCTTCGCAGGAAACTTTGACCCCATTGTACGGGGAACTGGAAACCTCGCCGGTCCCATGCACTTCGTCCAGTGTGTGGCAATCCATGCACTTCATGCCCGCCCGGAAGTGAACATCGGACACAAGGCGGTGTTGCTCGGAACCGTAGATTCTAGGGGGCTGATGCCCGTGCATCACAGGAGATCTAAAGCCGCGGTCGAAATCCTTCTCGAACAGCCCAACGTAATCGGCTCCCACGTGGTTGGAATTGTGGCATTTCAGACACGCAGTAATCCCTGCGTCCCGAACCAGCGAATGGGAACGGGGCCTTCCGTCTTTGCTGTTGGGGTAGGCGGTGTGGCATGCAGAGCATCCCACACCGCGATGTTCCCCCCAGCGCTCCGAACCCCTGGTGTAGAGGTGGCACCTGAGACAGGATCGTCTGAGGAGGTCATCCGCGAGGTTTGCGGACTCGGCCGGGTGGGGCACCTGTTTCAGACCGTCAACATCCACCGTTGCGGATATCGGGTCCGGGCTCTTTTGTCCGCCGAAAGCGAACCGAGTTTGATTGATCATTCTCGGAGCCAGCGCCATGTCCGAATGTTTTACCCTCCGGGCCTCTTCAGGGTGACACGCCCCGCAAGTTTTATTCACTGTTTTCAGATCACCGGGGTCTTTGATCAGGCCGATATCGAGCTGCGTTTTTGTCTTCTGTCTCAGCGTTTCCGCCGTGGCACTGGATGCAAGCAACTGCATGTTTGGGGTCCATACGTGCAGTCGATTCGTGGCATTTGACGCAGTTGCCCGCGTCCTTGCACGGAGTTGTTTCCGATACCTGGGGAGGGTCGCCCCACCAGGTCGGGTAGAGTGTTTCGGATGTCTCCGTATCTGCATCGGGAAGGGACACTAATTGAGGCCGGTGGGATGCGGGTGCTTCCACATTCTTGTCCGTAGCGCAGAGACGTGAGGTCTCAAGAAACACCGCAGTAGCTATCACCAATATCGAAATGGCTATTGCAATTCTGCTCTGCAATCGAGATTTCATGCAATTATTCACCGCAGAGATCGCTGAGACCGCGGAGAGATCTTTTTTCTCTTTTTTGTCCGTGATGAGCTACAAGCCATTGGGGAAGCCGACATCGAAGATGATCATCTGTCTTTAGGCTTTTTTTCTCTGCGTTCTCGGCGCACTCTGCGGTGAATACCCTCTTCCCCCACTTTGGGTGCCCCTCACCAAAAAGCGGCTCCTATCTCAATTGTCGCAGGATGTTTTCCAACTGCGCGGTAGGAAGTTTACCGCCTGTCGGGTTGGCTCGGGCGAAATTCACCAGGACACTTTCCACGGCCTGTAAGGCTGCCGCATACTGCGGATGCTGAGGCAAAATACCGTTAACAGCCAATATTTGTGCCGCTGCATCACGTTCTCTTCCAGGTGCCAGATTCAAAGGATTCGGCCATTGGAACGCTCTTCGTTTAGGCTGCGGTCTGGGGGCTTCCGCGGAAACCGGTGGCTGCTGTCCGGGCACTACCGCTGAAGGGGCCGGTTGTCGTGGGGGTGCTTCGGCAGCGGGCGCGGCCTTTCGCATCGATTTCTGCTCCATGCACTGGTCAGGATTTCGGAAGCACTTGAGCTTACATTGTTCCCTGTAGTATTCATCCGCGGTTTGGGCCTCGCAACACTTGTGGCACTGCTCCCTGGTCTGGAGAGCGAGCGCGGCCGGTCCGAACGTGTGAACGAAGGTAAATGCCAGGAAGCTCCCTAAGAGAAATGCCCCGAGAGCTTTACGAGCTCCGATCCATGTTCTGTCTAGAGCATGGCGTCCGGCAACTATAGATACCATCTGAACCTCCTCGAAGAGCAGGAAGTCTGAGGCTCAATTACCACGACCACTAACATTCAAGCCTCTGCTTTTGTTTTCAGTATAACATACACAGCCTTATTGTCGTTGCTGCTTGAGCACTTCGCACCGTTTGCCGTCAGCAGAGAACTTAAGGTGATGTTGCCAACCGGAAGTAGGCTGGTTGTTCGTTTTCAGCGATTCCTCCCATTTTTCATCCACTTCGTTCCATGTGTAGGTGACTAATCGATACACTTTACCTTCGAACCTGTAGATCCACAGTGACCATTCATCGGAGGTGGAATCCCTGCAAAGTCTTGCGTATGAGGCGTCTATTTCCTTGTTGACCTGGTCAATCGCTTTGTTCTTAATCTTCTGGACGTATTTCACATGGTCGTGTCTCTTGAAAGGGAGGTCGTCGCTTGAGGATGTGTTCGAACCGGACTTCCCGGAAGCCGATGCAGCATCGCGGACATCCGAGATTGTGGTCCGCGTAGACGCGCCGCTCTTTTGGCCCTCAGAGGCTAATTGCTTGGCGTGCTTCTTGTCGTCGCCAGGCCCTGCGGTATCCCTTCCAAGATCCTTCGGAAGAGAAGAGGCACGTTCTGTAGCCGGTCTCTCGGCTTTCGCTCCCTTCGCGGGAGCGGCAAAAGTGCTTGAGGACTTCTCTGAAGCGGCTCCTGGAATCTCACTACTATTTTCCCGGTCGAGCGAGCCGGCGCTACGGTCACCCGACATCGCGGGTTCCAAAAGGCGCGACGGGGCGGTGGTAGCCGCATCTCCCGCGGTCTTTGCTTTCGAGTCTTTTGAGCCCAGGATACCCGAGGCGCATGCACTCAGCCACATGGAGCATATTATGACCGAGATGGCAGAAAACCAAGCCCGTCTAGAAGACAAGTGTCTTATTTCCTTTGCACACGAGTGCTGCCAACCGGATGGCACGCGCATCCGAGCCTAGTAGAAAAAGGTTGCGGCCAAGGGATCTAGAATTCCGGAATTCGCCATCTGGTCTGCAGTCCAGTGGTAACCGTTTTCCATGAAAAATGCAACAGTTGCCCAACAGATTTGGGGGGTTAGATTGCGTTGATTCCTCCACTGGCTGTCCGCTGATCGGCAAAAAGCGTTTGCGCTTAGCCAAAGAAAAGGGATAAAATGTCGTCTTGCTTATTTTCTGGCCCATCACGGGGAAACGGCCCGGGCCTAGAGTGCTACCCGTCCGTGCCCCCGGTGCATGAGACGCATCGCAGTGAATATATCCAAAGCAATAGTAACGCGCACGTGGAGTGTTAGCGGGCCACCACGTAAGGAGTGAGAATGATCAAGCACAAGAAGCTGGCAGACTGGGTCGATCAAGTGGCGGAGATGTGCCGACCCGATCGAATCCGCTGGTGTGAAGGCACGGATGAAGAGTATCGGCGCATGTTGCGGTTAATGATCCACACAGGAACAGCCATTCCAATGGATTCGTCCAGGCGGCCTAACAGCATCTACATCCGGTCGGACCCCGCGGACGTGGCCCGCGTCGAGGACCGCACCTTTATTTGCTCCAGGCTGCAAGAAGATGCGGGACCGACAAACAATTGGGCAGATCCTGTGGAAATGAAGGCCAGGCTTTCCAAGCTCTATTCGGGCTCCATGAAAGGCCGGACCATGTACGTCATTCCTTACAGCATGGGACCCACCGGCTCTCACATTGCCAAGATCGGAGTGGAACTGACCGATTCACAGTACGTTGTGGCGAATATGCACATCATGACGCGAGTGGGAACTCCGGTCTTGGAAGTGCTTGGAGAAGACGGCGAGTTCGTAAAGGGGCTCCATTCAGTCGGAGCGCCCCTTGACGCGGGAAGTCCCGACGTGCCGTGGCCCTGTAATCCTCACGAGAAATATATTTGCCACTTTCCCGAAACGCGGGAGATCTGGTCTTACGGCTCCGGTTACGGCGGTAACGCTTTGTTGGGGAAGAAGTGCCATGCCCTCCGCATTGCTTCGGTCCAAGCGCGAGATGAGGGTTGGATGGCCGAGCACATGTTGATCCTCAAGCTGATCAGCCCCGAAGGCGCGGTACGGGTACATCACTGGAGCGTTCCCATCGGCTTGTGGAAAGACTAACTTGGCAATGCTGATTCCCACCATGCCAGGCTGGAAGGTGCAGACCATAGGTGACGACATTGCCTGGATGAAGTTCGGCGCGGATGGCAGGCTTTATGCGATCAATCCCGAAGCCGGTTTTTTTGGCGTTGCCCCTGGAACAAGTATGAAGACCAATGCCAACGCGGTCCTGACGGCTTGCAAGAACTCGATCTTCACCAATTGCGCTATTACGCCGGGCGGTGATGTCTGGTGGGAAGGTTTGACCGAAGAAGAGCCACCTGAGTTGACGGACTGGCTCCGACGCCGATGGCTGCGGGGATGCGGCCGCCTCGCTGCGCATCCGAATGCACGGTTCACGACGCCGGCAAAGCAGTGCCCTGTTACGGCCCCCGAGTGGGAAGACCCCGACGGGGTGCCAATTGACGCTATTCTGTTCGGCGGACGCCGCGCTACCGTAGTGCCGCTCGTTACCGAGGCATTCAGTTGGCGGCACGGAACCTTTCTTGGCTCCATAGCGAGCAGCGAAACTACAGCGGCAGCCGCAGGCAAGGTGGGACAACTGAGACGGGACCCGATGGCCATGCTGCCCTTTTGCGGGTACCACATGGGAGAGTACTTCGCTCACTGGCTGAAAATAGGCGCAAGCGCACAGCCTGACAAGTTACCCAGAATCTATTACGTCAACTGGTTCCGCCAGGATGCCAACCGCAGGTTCTTGTGGCCGGGTTATGGCGAAAACAGCCGAGTTCTGAAGTGGATTTTCGAAAGAGTGAGTGGTATGGGGAAGGCCCTGGATACCCCTATTGGTCGGTTGCCCGCGGCGGGCGCATTGGATCTTTCGGGTCTTAACGTGGAAGCTGCTGCCCTGGACGATCTGCTGAGGGTCGACGTTGACGGCTGGCTGTCTGAATTGCCTCTGATTAGAGAGCATTTCGAAAAGTTCGGTGACAAGCTGCCGGATGAGCTGTACCAGGAATTGAACCAGCTTGAGGAGCGCCTGCAAAAGGCAAAGAGCTAACTAATTTGTTTCGTAAGCTCGGCGCGGCACCCAACGTTGATGCGCACTGCCTTTGTCGGATCGGTAGGGCCCGCGCCCCGAGACTGTTGCAAAATTAGGAGTGAGGTTCAAATCGTGGCACGATCTGGCCTCTCATCAGTTTCGCTTCCCTCACCCCAACCCTTCCGGAGGGAGAGGGAGAAAGTCCAAAGCGCTCTTGCCCTTCCCTCGCCCTCTGGGAGAGGGACCGAGGGTGAGGATATCCGTGCTACGATGTCAGCCATTCCACCAATTTAGAGACAGTCTCTCCCCGCTCGTCGTCATTCCCGAGTAAGCGGGAATCCAGACTGGACACAGGATCGGAGTCCGGGGTGACGTATGACCGGCAAGATGCCGGTCATACTGTTGGATGTTCGCGATGGTCACCTTTCCTTAACCCCCATAGGCGCTAACTTAACAATTTTGTTCCCCTCTTTAAGAAAGGGGGGAAATAGATAGCTAAGTTGGCTCCTATGCCCCTGGCGGGAGAGGGCAGGGTGAGGCGGTACCTTTATAAAAGCCGTTCACCCGGAAACCCAACGCGCCTCAATCCAGCTTGTGGGTGCGTGTCACGTTTATTCCAGGCTCCTCCGGTTTGTCTTTTGGGCCCTCGGCTTCAGTTGCGGGTGCAGTAGGCGCGGGCTGCTCGGAAGAGGGTGGCGCGGTCGCCGGGGGTTGAGATGGCGCCGAAGACTGCACAGGCTGCGGTGACACGGCCGAAGGCGTGGGTTCCCCGAAGCCTATCTTGCCGAAAACTTTAAGGAGTACGTCGCCGAGCCAGTCGTGAGGCAGGATGTTTTCGGTCACCCAGACCATTACGAAAACTATCGCGGCGATTATGCCGGCAATTATGAGGAACACAAGCAAAGAGATAAGACCGGCGCAAATGAAGAAGAGGTAAAACGGGAAGAAGAAGCCGTATAGGAAGCCTCTTCCTACCCTCGTAAGCACTTTCTCATCTTCCTCTCGCCCCAAGATATCGTTGAACACTCCGACGTAATAGTTCTTATTGTAATAACTAAGGGTTGCACTTATTAATCCGAGTACAATCATTCCGATCAGTTTCAGCATTGTGTCCTCCCTGCGCTTGTGGGTTGAGTCCGCCGCCCTAAATTAGAATGCAACGATAACTTTGTCTTTGCAATGACCGCGGGATTGGGCTACAGGCTCCTACCTTTTTTTGGCTTTCTTCCGCGCCTGGCGTGCTTGTTTACTTTTCTTCCTTTGCTTTTCCAGGGCCTTTTTGGAGGTAATCTTGCCCTTCCTGACTTCCGGCAGTCCGAACGGGTTGGTCGGCCCGTACGCAGGCTCATCAAGCCCCATGCCTCCCGCGAGCATCTTCTTGATTCCTTTGAGCCCTTTCCAGCGACCCCGGATCTTTCCGCCCCCTACCGCGACCATGAGGTCACGCATGTCCTTGAACTTGGTGAGGAGCTCTCTTACTTCCGTCTCTTTGCGTCCTGCCCCGCGGGCAACGCGTCTAATCCTACTCTCGTTGAGTATATCGGGCCGCCGGCGTTCAGAAGGAGTCATCGAATTGATGATAGATTCAATACGAACCAATTCGTAGTCATCCACTTTGGCCGAATCCGGAAGTCCACCCGAAAAAAAAGGCAACTTTTCAACGAGATCCTGCAACGGTCCCATCTTCTTGATGGCCCGGACCTGGTTGAGAAAATCGCCGAGGCCGAAATCTCCTTGAAGCATGCGCATTGCATCTTCTTCGGCCTGTTTTTCGTCTACCACCTCCTCGAAATCTTTCACCAAACCGACGACGTCTCCAAAACCCAGGATACGCGAAGCCACTCCTTCGGGACGAAACTCCTCGAGCCGGTCAAGTGCTTCCCCCATACCAACGAACTTGATGGGAACTCCCGTAGCCTCTTTAATTGAGATTGCCGCTCCCCCGTGTGCGTCGCCATCCATTTTGGTAAGGATAAAGCCGGTAAGGTGTATCCTCTCGTTGAAAGCCTTAGCTATTTTGACTGATTCCTGGCCGATCATTGC
Source organism: uncultured delta proteobacterium (assembly GCA_963828085.1). GTDB lineage: Bacteria > Desulfobacterota > Desulfomonilia > Desulfomonilales > Desulfomonilaceae > CAWBBA01. The sequence continues at coordinate 18,620 of CAWHDO010000005.1, read as the reverse complement.
ATCACAGACCAGCAGGACATTATCGGGAGAGGTCAATTCCTCGATGCGATGAAGTTCCTCCATCAGGAGTTCATCTACGGTCAGTCGGCCGGCTGTATCGAAGATCGTGACATCGCAACCTGTCGTAACTGCCTCTTTGACAGCTTTCTCGCAAATCTCGGGAGGATGAGCCCCGCCATTGAAAAAAACGGGAATATCGAGATCCGATCCCAATTTAATTAGCTGATCCACCGCGGCGGGTCGGTACACGTCCGCAGCCACGAGCATGGGTTTCTTGCCGGTCTTGATTAAGTGCCGAGCAAGCTTTGCCGCGGTGGTAGTCTTGCCCGAGCCTTGCAGGCCCACCATCATCACTGAACTCACGGGTTTCGACCGTAGGTTCAGGGATGAATCGGCAGGCCCCATCAAGCGCACCAATTCTTCATGACAAAGGTTTATGAAATGATCACCGGGCGAGACGCTGAAGCTTTCTTTCCCTGTGCTTGACCCGCACCTGGACAATCTCTCCCAGGGCTTCTTCCTTGACCCGTTCCAGAAATGAGCGAGTGACCTGGAATTCCACGTCCGCTTCGAGAAGCGAAACGCGAATCATACTCAGCGCCTCACTCAGGTTCTCTTCGGTGAGGGTGCGCTGGCCCTGGAAATACTGCCGGACGTCTCGGAATCCCCGGGTTAGGACTTCCAGCACGGGGGATGCCTCCTGAACTTCGGATTTGCTTGAAAACAGCTTTCTATATCATGTCACCAGATGAAATGTAAGCCCTTTCTCTGCTTGCTCGCATAACGGTTTTCTGATATAACCTGAACGCTCTTTCTGGCATGGAAATTACATCTGCCGAGGTTCGAATGCTGGAGAAACTGGGAAACTTTCAAATCAGGACCAAGGTGTTCTTTGGTAGAGGTGGTATCTTGAGCCTCGGAGAATTGGCCGGCGACATGGGTGCAACAAAATTTCTCATGATCGCTGATCCTGCCCTGGAGAAACACGGCGTGTTGGAAGCAGCTCGCAAGAGCTTGGCCGAGTCCGGTCTCAGAGGGGAGATTTTTCTGAAAGTTGAACCGGAGCCTTATTTGGACAATGCTGATGACGCGGCGACTATCGGTCGGGAGATTGAAGCCGACCTTGTGATCGGCATGGGTGGTGGCTCCGCGATGGACACAGCCAAAGCCGCCGCGGCTCTCGTCACTAATGATGGAAATGCCGGGGACTACATTGGTCTGAATAAGGTGGAACTGCCGAGCACCGCAACGATTATGATTCCCACTACAGCGGGGACCGGAGCCGAAGTAACTTTCACGGCGGTTTTCACCAACCGGCAGACCAAAGCCAAAGGCGGGATAAATAGCCCCTATCTATTCCCTGATGTGGCGTTGCTGGACCCCGAACTTACGGCGTCACTTCCCCCGATGTCACAGCAACCACCGGGATGGATGCCCTGACTCACGCCGTAGAATCTGTAACCAGCCGCTCTTCAACAGTATTTACCGAGGCGTTGGCCTTGACGGCAGTCAGGCTTATTGGAGAGAACCTCAGACGAGCGGTCTTTAGCGGCACTGACATTGAAGCACGAGAAAACATGCTTATGGCTAGCCTGTTGGGCGGACTGGCTTTGGCTGATGCGGGCGTGGGGGCTGCCCATGCGTTGGCCTATCCTCTTGGCGGGAACTACCGGATTCCTCATGGACTGGCAAACGCCATCTTAGTTCCGCATGTAATGGAGTTCAACCTTCCGTCTGCGGAAAAACAATTTGCTCTGATAGCTCGGAACATGGGAGAGCCGGTGGAAGGACTTCCCGCTCGGTGGGCCGCAGCCGCAGCCGTGGAGGCCGTTCGGACACTTTGTTCCGACATAGGGATACCCTCGTTTCTTTCTGAACTCGGCATTCCGGAATCCGACATACCGATGCTCGCGGAAGCCGCTCTGACGGTGACTAGACCTGTGGAGAACAACCCGAGGAGGCTGGGTAAAGAAGAAGCGGAACGGATATACCGGCTGGCTTTCGCTTGAAGGGTCACACTCAGGCCACGACGTGCATGTTTTTGACTCAATCAAGAGGGCGAGTCGAGGATTCCTCTCACATCGCAAAAGGGCTGTTTGCATCCGGTGCGGAGGAGCACCGTCAGGCTGAGGAGGTTTTATGCCTGGACACGAATGGATGGGCGAAGCGGAAAAAGAACAAGGACAGGACGTCCTGGACACAGGGATTCTCTTTCGTTACGAATTCAAGAACGAACGCAAAGGCATTTACAAGGTCAAGGAATTCGAGGACAAGTTCGCACGGTACTCGGGATCGGTTTATGCCCATGCCGTTACATCAGGGTCTACAGCGCTTCGAGTTGCACTCGCAGCTCTTGGAGTGGGGCCAGGCGATGAAGTGATCACTCAGGGGTTTACGTTTATCGCGACTTTCGAGGCCATAATCGAATCAGGCGCAGTTCCCATACCAACAGAAATCGACGACACATTGAATATGGACCCGCTGGATTTTGAGAAGAAAATCACAGACAAGACAAAAGCGGTCATCCCCGTTCACATGCTCGGCGCACCGGCAAGGATTCAAGAAATAATCGACATCGCTCGTAAACACGGCGTCAAAGTTCTCGAGGACACAGCCCAAGCCATTGGAGCCGCAGTCGGTGGGAAGAAGCTGGGGACCTGGGGCGATATGGGCACGTTTTCGTTTGATTTCTACAAGACCCTCACTACGGGTGAAGGCGGCATGATCATCACCAATGACCGTGAACTTTACTTGAGGTCATCAGAATATGCGGATCACGGCCACGACCACAATCCGGAAGTCGGGAGAGCACTTGAGGGGAGGAGTTTCCTCGGATTCAATTACCGAATGAATGAACTGCAAGGCGCCATAGGGCTGGCGCAACTAGGCAAGCTGGACGACATGATACAGCGCCAGCAACAAAACCAGGAACTGATTCGGGAAACTCTGGAGAGCTTCACGGACGTCACCATGAGGGCTCTCCCCGAAAACGGAAAGGACAGTTATTCCCACGTCTGTTTTTTTCTGCCGGACGCGGAAAAAGCAGCATCTTTTCACAAGCGTATTGTTGAAAAGGGGTTGAGCGCAATTTATTTCAAGAACAACCTGTGGCATTTTCTCCCCAACTGGGAACACGTGATCGGACGTAAGACCGTTTGGCCGGGTCCTCATCCTTTTGCCGGGCCTATCTACGGGAAAGAGGCCAACTATTCAAAAGGCATGCTGCCCAAAAGTGCGGCCATTCTGGACAAACTGGTGGTCATTCCGGTTTTCTTGCAAATGGACGAAGAGAGAATACGAAGAATGGTCATGGAGTGGCAGGCAACCGCGGAAGAAATCCTGTAACGGATCTTTTTTCTGCAAGCCAACGTGACACCGGTTAGTGACCGGACGAAGGACATATGAAGATGTCCGGCAGGGACGCCGGTCCTTGCAGTCATTATAGGTAGCGGCCACCCGCAGAACGCGGGGTACCTGCCACCTCAATTGTTCGAAAGCGAATCGGTACAATCCACGCGTTTTTGATGCACAAAGAATCTTGTAAAATATTCGGTTTCATTCCCGCAAGGGCGGAATCCACGCGTTTTCCGGGAAAGCCTTTGGCAGACATCCGGGGAAAACCGATGATTATGCGCGTAGTTGAGCGGGCTCTCAAGTCATCTATTCTGGACATGGTATATGTTGCGACAGATTCGGAGGCGATTCTGAAAGCAGTTCAAGATTGTGATGGGAACGCTCTCTTGACATCGGCGGATCATCAGTCAGGTACCGATCGGATCGCTCAAGCTGCTCGCGATGTTGGACTTCGAGCAGAAGACATCGTAGTCAACATACAGGGAGATCAACCGCTCTTTGACCCTGTCATGATTGAAGAGGTCGTACAACCGTTGCTGGCGGATCATACGATTCCAATGTCCACTCTAATATATGAAATAGTGAGGGATGAAGAGATCATTCACCCTAATGCGGTAAAGACGGTCGTGGATAATGAAGGGTTCGCAATTTATTTTTCGAGGTCCACCATACCGTTTTTCAGAGACACCAAATTGCGTCCTGTTTATTTCAAGCATCACGGAATTTACGCGTATCGCAACGATTTTCTACAGACATTTGCCAGTCTCCCCCGAGGTTTTTTCGAACGGGCCGAGCATCTGGAGCAACTCCGTGCACTGGAACATGGATTTCGCATCAAGACGGTGGTAACTGATAAGGATTCCATTGAGGTCGATACTCCGGAAGATCTGGAAAGGGTCCGGGAAACCTATGGAAAGATGATTTGACAAAAAAGCAATATGGGTGATACTTCTCTTGAGTGATGATGCCGAGCCTTCCGCGACTTTTCGCAATTGAGTTGATATCATTGATATAAAGAGGAATGAATCATGTTGTGCACAACAGGAAGGGTATGACACGTGAGCAGGGACGATAACGTTAAGGTTGAAGGAACAGTGGTGAAGGTCCATTCAGGCGGAATGTACCAGGTGGAGACGGACGACGGCCGAAGCATACGAACGAAGCTCTCGGGCAGGATGTCCAGGTTCAGGATTAAAGTCTTGTTGGGCGATCGAGTGACCGTAGCCCTCTCTCCCTATGATCTCACACACGGCCTGATAGTCTACCGCGGCAAGTGAAGTTCCGGCGGCGCAGACTCCCCAATCGCTGCGGCGGATAAGCAATCCCACTACAAATTTTGAAGCAAACGAAGGACAGGTACCTGCAGGTCCCTCGCTCTCCGGCATTATTTGCCATTATCGGCGCGATGACCCAAGAAGGTGTAATCGGACGGTGGCAGGTGGTATGTTCATGCGGTTTCAGCGTTTCCATGGACCGGACATTGCCGTGCTGTCCCCGGGTGGCGAGCACGGAGGTGAAAAATGGTTGACGGACTTGCAAGGGGTGAGGCATGCTCAGAAACCGGTTAAAAACCCCGATGCCCAGCCAGGCTCGTGGCTGTTGATCTCCTCGGAGGCTCCAGGAGAACAACGCGGCGGCATTCGGCGGTCGGAGAGGCCATCGAATGACTGACCAGGTATCCGGAAGACCCACCTAATGCTAAGACCAGGGCATGATTCCGGATTAACCTGATGTAAGGTGCATGATGATTAACGGTTCTTTATCTTTTGAAAAAGAAATGATTACCGCAAAATTTATTGCCCCTTCCGGCGAATATGTTGAGAAACATATCGAGGTCCGTATAAATCCTATTTCGGGAGAACCAGCAGAATTGCATTCGGGCGGGGCGCGGAAAAAGAACCGGGAACAGACAGCCTGCCGTTGCCGCCGCCGAATGCCGATGATACTTCCAATTGTCCTTTTTGCAAGCCGCAGGTCATGTCAAGAACGCCGAGGATTTTTTCCGATATTCTTCCCAGCGGGCGCTTATCTTACAATGATTCGATTTTGTTTCCGAATCTCTTTCCTTACGGCAGCTATTCGGCGGTAAGCCTTTTTGACAACCGGCATTTTGCAGAAATCGGCACAGCGTCCGTAAGTTCATATGCCGACTGTTTTATCAACTGTCGAAATTATCTTCGCCACATACTTGGGTATGATTCCGAAGCCTTTTATATGGCAATTACTCAGAATCATCTGCCTTCTGCCGGCGGCTCTATGATTCATCCGCACCTTCAAATCAATGCGGACAGAGTTGCTCCCAATCATCATCGTTTTTTACGGAAAAAGGCTGAGGAATATTTTCACCAGATCGGATCTTATCTGTTTTCGGATTATCTGCTGCATGAAAGGCGTGAAGGCAGCCGCTACATCGGAAAAACCGGTTCGTGGGAGTGGATAACCGCCTTTGCTCCCGAAGGTTTTTTCGAAATCTGGGGAATTTTGCCCAAGATAACTTCCCTGTATCAAATAACCGATTCGGACTGGGATCATCTTGCTAAGGGAGTGATCAACGCTCAGAAATATTACCGAAGCCTTTGCAGAAACGGATATAATCTCGGTATGTTGTTTGTTGAAGATGGAAATTCCTGTCTTGAAATGCGGGTCGTGATTCTTGTCCGATCGAATTATGCGGCCTGGGTACGGAATGACCACACCGGCTTCGAGGTGATGCTCGGAGATATGGCGACGTTCACATTGCCTGAAGATATTGCAAAGAATGCCGGAATATTCTGGACATAACCTTATTCAGCGGAAATATCGTGATGAAAAATGTTAGAAGGGCATTTGAGGCTGCCATTGGGCATTTCAACGATTCGTAAATCCACACGAAAGGACAGGGCTGATGGAAATCCTATTCTTGGGGACCGGCGCTGCTTGGGCCGTCCCTGAACACTCGTGCGCCTGCGCAATATGTTCACGGATGCTGGCTGAAGGAGAAGAGCGCACGAGGACCTCCTTTCTCGTACGTGGAAGCGAGAGTATTCTTATGGATTGCGGACCTGACTGGCGTATCCAGATGAAAACTCATCAATTGGGGCGGCCTGACGCAATTTTAATCACCCACGAGCACAGCGATCATTTCTTGGGTCTGGACGATCTATTGGCATTTAGGCGGTCCATGCCCGCGAAAGCATGGACCCCGATACCGTTGTACGCAACCGAACAGGCATGGAAGGCTATCGAGATACGCTTCGGTCACTTGCTGGGATCGCTCATTGAGAAGCGATATGCTGTTCCGGGGGAACCGTTGGAAGGCATCAAAACTCGAGTGACCCCCTTCAAGACCTATCACGGGCCTGCAGCAGCCGGATCTGTCGGGTACGTTTCTGGAGGATCACGTATCGGGACAAGACTTCAAAATCGTCTACACTTCGGACTTTTCCCGCCTCGAGGCTGAGCCGCCCATACTTTTGGAACCCGATATCTTGATTATACAGTCCCACTGGCTCAACGAGCCGCGCGAAAACCGAGCGAACCACATGAGTTTTCAACACGCCGTGGACTACATCCGAAAGTGGCGACCTCGCCGCGCAACTTATCTGGTTCATCTCTCCGACTCAGATCAAGTTCCCGGCGATCCCTGCAACACTTTCTTGAAAAAAGTTGAACCCTTGGCCCCTTTGGAGGAGCCAGGCTCGGGTTTGAGGTATCCGATTCCAGCTTGTCAGGCGGAATGGCAGGATGTGATCGACAGGATCTGCCGAGACCATGATGTGCCTGGGTCGGTCGTTGTCCCCTTCGACGGAATGCGACTAGTCTATGAATAGGCGCTGCTCCGAGGCAGACTGTCTCACTCGACGTTGCGAATGCACGGGGCTTCGGCCGGGAGCCGATTGTTGACAGCAAATCATCGGGCGAGTTAACTACTGAAGACGCAGATGGTAGAATCGGCAGCATTGCAATTCGTAACCCTTCACCCAACATTTGGCAACCGGCACGGCAGCCGGTCTAACCGGCTCATAGTAGAGCCGGCGTCCCTGCCGGCTTCCAGAGCGAGCATACGGCTTTCGCCCTTAACGATTACGGCAATTACAACTTTTGACTAAGAGGTGATTAATGGACGAGGATCTCAAAGCAAAGACCGCCAGGACGGCAAAAATCTATTTTGAAGGGTATCCCGATGAAAGACCCTTCGACCTGTGGCGCTCTTTCGACAAGACACTGGCGAAAGATCTCTCACTGTTCATAACCGGGCAGATGTACCTCTCGGGAGAAGATCCCCCATACGACGCGCCAACTAGTGACTGTGGCGGCACTCACGGTGCTCGAAAGAACCGAAGAACTGAAGCTGCATATCTACGCTGCGCTCAATGTAGGATGCAACCCACAAGACGTGGCGGAGGTTATTTTCCAATGCGGAATTTACGGCGGAATGCCCATAGTGAATAATGCGCTGAAGGTCTTGAGGGAAGTACTTCAGGAAAGGGGGGATTGGCCTCTCAATGCGCAAGAAGTTTAGTGGGACGGCCGTGATGGAGGCTCGGCAGATCCGCCCATCCTCGCAGAGACTCTAACCGAATTCTCGACGTTTCATCGGACAGGCCGTCAGATATCAATTCAGTGCGTCCAGCGAGCAGGCGATCAATCATCGAGCGTGAACTCGAAATCCTCTCCGGAATCCAGGTCGAGTTCGGCTTCTTGAGTGGCGGGCAAAGTTCGGTATGCTGAAGAAGGCCCGGTAAAGAATTCGTCGAAGGTCGATATCGGCGGATCATAATCAATGCCGAGCTTTCGCCGGGTCGCGGTGAGGTCCTTGTTGCATGACGGACAACTAAGGTTGTGGTCGAAACTTATGTAGCCGCATTTCTCACATTTCAAAGCGCACCTCCGCTTGTCGTGTCCATTCCAATATTCTATAATAAAATTAGCATGAACTACTTGATAAATCAAGTTTTATCGGGCAGGACAATGTCCGGCGCCTTAGCCCTGCCGTTTCGTTGGAAGCCACTTGGCCTGATTGTGCTCTTCGCTGCCGTGGGCTGCGCCACTGTACCACATACAGGCCGCCGGCAGTTCAACATGGTCTCGGACCAACAGACTCAATTCGCTGGCATTAAAGGCCTTCAACGAAGTGATTGCAAAAGAACCTCCGTGCAAGGATCAAAGGCTGAACGGCATCGTACGGAGAATTGTCGAACGGGTCAGCAAGGCTGCGGAAATGATTGACAAACCGAAGTTCGACTGGGACGTACGGGTCATCGATAGAGACATCCCCAATGCCTTTTGTCTTCCTGGAGGGAAGATCGTCGTTTATACCGGCATGATCCGGTACGCAAGAAATGAGGCTGGACTTGCCGCGGTTGTCGCGCACGAGACGGCACACGCTGTTGCTCGACACGGCGGCGAGCGATTGAGCCAACAGCTCGCACTCAAGGGTGCGCTGTCGGTCGGATCTGAAGTCCTGAAAAAGGACGACGGAAGCCTGGACACTGCAACCCGCGTGGCTCTGGGAGCCCTGGGCATGGGAGGGACGATCGGCCTCGTTTTGCCCTACAGCCGCGTTTATGAATTCGAGGCAGATCGCATCGGTCAGCTCTATATGGCCGCTGCCGGGTACGATCCTTCTGAAGCGGGGCGCTTGTGGGAGAGGATGTCGCAAATAAAAAAGCCTCCTATACCAGTGTGGTTATCCACGCATCCCGCGGATGAAGATCGAGTCCGCAAGCTTAAGGAATCTCTGCCGGAAGCGCAGAAGCTTTACGCCCAAGCGCCCGAGAAGTTTGGAGTGGGGGCACTACTTTGACCTGGCACACCAACCCGAATCGTGTCGGCATCATGAGCGCCCCTTGTGTCGAGCAGGTTAACAATGAAGAGGTAAGATCATGAAAACCGGTGACGAAGTCAGGGCGTTTATAGCGATCGAGCTGCCTGAATCGGTAAAGTCATTCCTCAAGAGTATTTCAGCCGAACTCAAGAAATGCGGCGGCCCTGTGAAATGGGTGAGACCCGAGGGAATACATCTCACCTTGAAGTTTCTAGGTTCAGTCCCAAATGACCTTCTGCACCGGATTCAAGAAGCAGCGCAACCATTATTTGAGAAGCAGCAGCCCACGCAGTTGCACGTTTGCAACCTTGGGGCCTTTCCTGACCTTAAGAGGCCGCGCGTAGTCTGGGCCGGATTGGAAGACCCGGCGGGAGTCCTTGTTCCGCTGGTCAATCGGCTGGAAACCGTAATGGAACCGCTTGGTTTTCCAAAGGAAAATAGACCATTCAATCCACACCTTACTCTCGGACGATTCAAATCCAACGAGCGGAACTCGGAGCTTATCGAGGCAATCCGACAGAAGATGGACATTACAGGACCGTCTTTTGTGGCGGATCATGCGGTGCTCTTTGAAAGCGTTTTGAAGCCTTCCGGAGCAGAATATTTGCAGCTATTCCGCTTTGACTATGGTCCTGCCTGATCTCCGCCTGAGTGTGGCGAGCGTGCAGAGGCACAGCATGCAGCGCTCCACTTTATAGCGAGGCCAATTTCAACATTCCTCGCTCAACACCCGTCGGCACAGGTGTTGGAGACTAGCTTCTTCCAAGACCCGCATCCAATGGCTTCATTGACAGGCAAGAGCCGAGCCTGTACAATAATGCCATCAGGAAAAAGGCTTCCGGAGCGGAACATCCATGAACACCCGAGCGGTTGCCATAGCATTCATCCTTGGGCTCCTTCTGGTAACTACCGAATCGGCGATCCCTATCATCTTCGCAGCCCCTCCAGAAGACGCGGCCGTTTCACAGCAAGAGAGCAATACGGCTGAGCCTACTCCTGCTCCCAGCACGGACTCATCGACCGCGCCGGATACACAGCCCGCAGTGGTTGACTCCCCGCCGACCCCCCTCGAGCCTCCCGACGACCCTTGTCTCCCGCCACTGTACAAAGACTGGCGGGAAATGAGCCTTCACAACCAGGAAAACGCCCCTTATCATGGGTTCGCGGGATTCAGAATACACATCGATCGATCCAACTTCGAGTTAGTCTTCGAGGGGATTCATCGAGATGACTCCATTGAAGAGATCTACCGCACTTATGTGGGATTGGGAGACGTCGACTCCCCAACTCCTGAAGGCCAATTCCTGATCAATCACGTCTATTGCTATCCCGACGTGGTCCTGTTCGGCGCGTCCGGTGAGCCCGTTCCTGGCGTCTACGATGGCTTCTTTGCGCCGTTACTACTTTGCGACGAAGAAGGGAGATGCGAGAGACACCGCGAACTCGGGATGCACGGTTACCATCATCCGATGACGTCCGACCCTCAAGTCACTCCCGCGAACGCATACGGTGCTATTTCGGCAGGATGCATAAGGTTGCCGGATCCTTGCAAGTTCAAAGCGTGTCTGATCAGACTCGTCGGAATAGGGCCGATGAAGCGGAACGAAAGGGGATCATACCACTGGCTCAACAAGCCGGTCGAAGTAATCATCGACGGCGATTATCCAGGCGGGGACGAGCAATTGACGTTACTATCGCTCTTACGGGACGGCGCAGAGCAAGTGCAAGGCAAGCTGAAGAGCGTCCTCGACATGATCTACCGGTAGGAGGCTGTTGCGTAATCCCTGGGTCCGTGGGACTGTCCCGAATTCGTGCCATGACGACGTGTTTTTGATTTGCATGTCTCAGGGGCTGCTACGAAAAAACCTGGTATGTCAGGCTCCTCGGAGCCAGGGTGACATTTCCGAAGGGCAAGCCTTCGCGTAAAACACTGGCCTAAATAGGAGCGGCTGTACGACAGCCTACTAAGGATAGATCTAAGGATAGATCGAACTGATCCACCTGAGAAGCAAGACGCAGGCAATAAGAAAAAGGGCCATTACCAACCAGGACAGACTCTCTCGCATATCCGGCCCCCTTACGCGGTTTCCTCACATCCACAAGTGACAGATATCTACCACAGAGCTTCCAGATCTGACAATACCCGAGTCTGCAAGAGGTGAACCCGATTCTTCCTGGTGTGCGGGAAAACGGCCCTGACGCGTCGATGGCGGCCTCACAATGGACCGCCATCTTAGCGCAATAAAAGTGGGCCTGAAGAAAAGCCCGATGATTCAAATGACCTCTGTGCCCTGGATGGGGGGGTTATGGGGGAGGGAGGGTGTCCATCCAGGGTGAGAGGTCTAAGCGAAGAGGCATCGGCTTTCGCCGAATGCCTTCTCACAGTTCGGGACTATAGGAGATGCCCGAGTAAAAGTCAAGAAAATACTTTAACAAATTGTATTATCATATTGTTATTTCTGGTAATAACATATTAATGCTACGCTAAGAGACAGTGCCGCCGCGAGCCGCTGCTCTTTTCCTCTCGCCATATCATATTGATATCATGAGCTATTGGCTGAGAGCGTTACAATCTCTCTTATAACGCGATTTCCAAACTGGAGGCATCACGTAGATCTGGCGGCTGGCTGGTGCAGAAGAAGCCGAGGACACGGTGCAGGAGGTATTCGTCCAACTTTTCAAGGCGCCGAGAGCTTACGACGCTACGCGCTCATTGCAGGTCTATATTCTGGAAATAGCGCGCCGCGTTGTCATGGGACGCTTCAGAAACACTTGTGCTGCAAAGCGGGGGACTCAATCCGGGCCACAGGCGAGTCAACGCGCACGATTGTGATCACGGAGACGAGACGGTTTCAGACGTATCGTCTCGCCTTATTTTAAGTTTTCAGGAATCCGGAAACCACCATAACAATGCTCAATCCCACGAGAATGGCCACGACTGCCCAAGACACGAGGTTCAGGACAAAACCGTTGGTGTGTTCTCTCATTATTGAGGGATCATTTATCAGCAGCAGCATGAAGATCAATACTATTGGCAGCACCAGGCCGTTAATAACCTGGGAAATGAACATGATCGCAACAAGGGGTAGGGTGGGTATCAGTATAACGAGCCCCGAGAAAAAAATCGTAAAACAATAAAGGCCGTAAAACTGCGGGGCTTCGGAAAACTTCTTATCCAGACTGGATTCCCAACCGAAAGCTTCGCAAACCGTATATGCAGTCGACAACGGGAGAATCGCCGCTGCGAACATGGAAGCATTAAAAAGCCCGAAGGCAAAAAGCCAAGCGCAGTAGGATCCTGCCAGCGGTCGCAAGGCGAGTGCGGCTTGTTCCGCGGTTTCGATCTTTATGCCAGCCTTGAACAAGGTGGCAGCGCAGGCGAGGATAATGAAAAATGCCACCACGTTTACCACGACTGAGCCGACAATAACGTCGACACGTATAGCCCGCAGGTCCTTGGCCACCAGACCTTTGTCCACAATAGAAGCTTGAAGATAGAACTGCATCCACGGCGCGATCGTCGTGCCGACCAGCCCCACGAGCATAACCAGATAGGCAGAGTCTGCCCTGAGAGTGGGAGCTGCCACCGCGCTGACCACCTCCAGCCAGTCCGGACGAACGAGAAAACCTGCTGCCACGTAGGCCAAGTAGAACACACATGCTGTGAGAAAAACCTTTTCGACCGACCTGTAGGATCCTTTGACGGCAAGCCACATCAGGAAGAGGATGCTCAGAGGAATGGTGATGTAACGGGAAAGGCCGAAAATCTCCAGGGACGCGGCGATTCCCGCAAATTCAGCCAGTGTGTTCCCCAAGTTGGTGAGCACCAGCAAGATCATGACGTAAAACGTTATCTTAGCCCCAAAACGCTCACGGATCAGATCCGAAAGTCCTTTGCCGGAGACCACCCCCATCCTGGCGCCCATTTCCTGAACAATCAAGAGAACAATGGTAATCGGAATCAGCGACCAAAGCATGGTCAGGCCGAATTCGGCGCCGGCCAGAGAATAGGTCGTGATACCGCCTGCGTCATTATCAACGTTGGATGTAATAATTCCGGGGCCCATCAGGATAAGGATGCCCCACAAGGCTATCATTCGTCGCCTGAAAAGGCCTTGCCCCGCGGCGTTGACCGAGCCGGTGATTTCGTTAGACACTATTAACTCTCCAGAATTACTTGCCAAGATGCGGAGCGACGATTTGCATGAGTGTCTTGAACCGTATTACACCCTTGATGCGGTTCTCGTCGTCCACCACAGGAATCGCCCGGAAACCATATTTGCCGAACGTGTCCGCGAGGTCTTCGGCCTCCTCATCGATTTTGGCCGTTACTACCCGAGTGGTCATTATTCGCTCAAGTGGGGTGAAGATCTCGTTGGAAAGGAGCTCCGAAGGTTGACCACGCCTAGAAGCCGCGAATCCGAGTCAACCACATATATGTAATAGATTATGTCCACTTTGTCCGCGTTCTGTCTGACAGCAGCTAGCGCATCGACAATAGTCTTGTCCGGGGGTAGCGACATGAATTGGGTGGTCATGAGACCCCCGGCTTCATCTTCTTCATGAGCCAACAGCCCCTTGACCGTCTTCTGGTATTCGCCCTCCATTTCCCTAAAAATTCCCCGCGCGGTGTCCGTGGGGAGGTCGGCGATAAGGTCTGCGGCCTCGTCGGGTGACATTTCTTCTAGTATGTCCGCAGCTTTTTCGGGCTCCAACCCCCTCATGATGGAAACCTGAACCTTGGGATCCATCTCTTCCAGGGCGTCGGCAAGAACTTCTTCGTCAAGCGATTCCACCACCGCGGCTCGCTCGTGAACATCCATGTCCTCGATAATGTCAGCAAGATCCGCAGGGTGAAGGTCAGCCAGCTTGCTCTGAGGGATCTGAAGTCTGAGCCGATCCGGGTCGGCCAGGGGCTGGACATAATTCCAGGCGATAAACTTTATCTTGGGCGTGTAACCGAAAAACCACTCGGTAAAGCTGACGACCGCTCCTTCAAATCCCAAGCGTCTCAGAAGGCCCCTGAGGCCGACATCCACTTGGACCAGCATAAGCTTCGTGTCGGACCTGACAAACTGCAGATCATTCACCCGTTCGACTTTGGCGCCGTGAACGTCAACTATCTGCTTGTCCAACAGGAAATCCCTCAGGAGAATTTGGGAAGACTGGATAATTCCGTCAGCCAATGGACTTGGAATCCCCGTGTCTTTCAGCCTAATTCCCGCAGGGTCTATCGAAGCGACATCACTCCATGTGACGCACCAGCGTTCCCTGGACCAGTAATGACGATACACAAGCTTCACGACCTCGGGTTGTGGGCGGTCCAAGTCCACCAGCAAGTCCAGTGCCTTACCGAGACGTTTGCCTTCGGCTGAGAGCACTTTGCTGGCAAGCAGCGTGCTGAGGTAGTATGTCTCTGGGCGAGCGGCTTCCAAGGCGGCACTCCGTTACTGCTTCAACTGTAATTATATCGAGCAGAGACTTGAATTCAGAGAACAGCCAGCCCCGAAAAGGGCTGGGCCACATTGAATAACCGAATTGTATCTCTCGATCGACTCTTTTGAAAGGAAAAGTTTGTTCCTAATCTTCGAAAACCATCCAGGGATCGGCAGATTGCCTCCCAATGCTTTGATCATTGCCTACTATTGGCTTTTGGTTGCAGATAGAAGCGCAGGTAATCAACCGAAACCTTTCACGAATCTGACCACGATCAGGGCTAAAAGGCCTATCAGGTATATTCGCAAAAAGAAAAGTGCCCATCGCGTCATTCTGGTCATCTGGATACGAGCCATAGCTACCTCCTTATTCTTTCACACGAATCTCGACACCCTTCATGATGTCGTTATAGCGAATGGTACCCAGGAGGTGATCCTGGCTGTCCACCACAGGAATCATTCGGTAATGGTACTTCGCGAACATCTCCGCGAGATCCTTGCGCACATCGTCATCCTCGGCGGCTACCGCTGGAGAAGCCATAATGTCACCCACCGTCACATTGTCCTCGGCGAGAATCAATTCCCGCAGATCCACCACACCGAGAAGAATATTGTCTGCGTCTGTCACATAAATGTACGATATGCTCCCTGGCTCACGTCCTGACAGTCTGATAGCTTCCAAAACTTCGCCAACCTTGGCATCTCGCCGCACTGCCATGAAATCTACCGAGAAGATGTTCTTGGCCATGGTCTCGTCTTCTGCAAGGATGGCTTTTACGCGTGTGGCTGTATCTGCGGGAAGCAACTCCATTAACCCTGTTACCTGATCGTGAGGAATCACGGTAAAGAGGTCGGCCAATTGAGGAATGGTCAGTTCAGAGAAGACGCTTCGGGCCTTTTCTTTCCGTAGACTCGCAATAATCTGACGTTGCGCTCTTGGCTCCGTCTCCATCAACGTCTCAGCAGCCTTTTCAGTATCCAGGGACGTGAAGAGGGCGTGCTGTTCTTGGCCGAGAGTTCCTCAAGGACATCAGCTAAATCTTCACTGGGCAAATCCAAGATTTCTTTACGAGTAAGAGACATAGAGACCTGGTCCTTGGAAACCGCGTCTTCCACAGACAGGGGTTGCACATATTTCCAAGAAATGCGTTGATCCTTGATCCATTGGATTTTGCCCAATCCTATCCTGCGAAGGAACCCGTTGAACGAGATATCCACATCCACCAGAAGTAGCTTTGCCCATAGACTCGACAAGACACACATCGTTGACCACTTCCACCTTGCGACCGTCGATGTCCACAACAGTGCGGCCCATTAGGTGGGCATCAAGAAGAATCCAGCCGGGTTGATCCACGAACGGCGGATATTTGCCGGAGCCGTCTGGAGGTTGTACAAAAATGGCGTCTTCCTCAATCCTTATCACCTTGTCCCAAGGGACGAACTCAGTGGGTTTGCCCCAACCGTGTTCGATGTAGATCCCCACGGACTGCGGGTACGGGTCTGACAACGCGAACACAAGATCGGTCAGTTTTCCAATGCGATCCTTGATCTTCCCGGCGCAAACCCGACGCTTGAGTAGTTCGGAGAAATACATGACATGATGGCTGCCGTTGGTGCCTGATGGCATCCTCCTCTGCACTGTAAGATTATTCAGGTTGATCATCGTCTAACCTCCGCTATTGTTCGAATAGGTTTGGGAAAAGTGTCTGTACGCCCAGGGTCGTTGACATGAAGACGACAAAAATCACTATTGCCCAATTGGTAATGTTTTGCCGCGGTGTGTTTACGAATTCCCCCATGATGGACCGGTCGTTGAGAAGCAGAATCAGAAATACCAACGCTGCGGGCAGCAGCGTGACGGCAACAACCTGGACGAACATCGTGATTGTGATCAACGGCGCTCCCGGAATCAATACCACCGCACCTGAGGTAAGCAGCATGCCCAGATACACAACGTAAAACCACGGGGCATCCTTCACCTTGTAGTTTAATGAGTGTGACCATCCAAAGATCTCGCCGACAGCCCACGAGGTGGACAAAGAGATGCACAACGCTCCGAGAAAGCCTGCATCAAAAAGACCAATGGCAAAGAGCCTTTTTGCCCATTCCCCCTGTCCCGCAGGTAAGAGCGGGGCCAGAGCTTCAGCACATTGCTTGACGTCTTCAATGATGATCTGTGGGTGATGATAGTAGAGCACAGCGCCCGTAGCAATTATGATAAAGACAGCTACAACGCATGTTGCGAACGAGCCGATCCAGGTATCCATTTTCCCAGACTTGATGTCGTGAATGTCCATCCCTTTGTCCACCACGGCGCTTTGCTGGAAAAAGATCTGCCACGGGGTAATCGTAGTGCCGATGTTGGCCAGAAGTATGAAGAGGAGATCCCCGGAGAATCCTCCCGGCAGGTTCGGATTGTAGAATCCTGCGAAACACCTCACTCCATGCGGGAGCAGTGGGAATGCTCATGCCCCATAGAGCCGCTGGTATATAGACGAGGTTAAAGACGCAAAAGAAGAGGGTGAGCTTCTCGAAAGTCCAGTACCTGCCCTGTCATCACGACCATGAACAGGATCACGGTCACTCCGAAATACGTCACGAAAGGGGGAATGCCAAAGAGGCTCATAGCCTCGGTCATGCCGATGTACTCGGTAATCAGCGTCAACCAGTTGATGATCGCGAGGTCTACCACCGAAAACCAACCCCAGAAGGGTCCAAATCCATCGAAAATGGCCTCTGCATGGCCTCGTTTCGTGACCGCGCCCAGACGAACCGTCATCTCCTGAATATAGTAGGCCATAGGGAGAAGGATGATGAACATCCAGAGCAAGGAGAAGCCGTACTTGGAGCCGGTAACCGCATAGGTGGCAATGCCCCCTGCGTCATTGTCCGCGACCATAACGATGATACCCGGACCCAGTACGGCCAGGAAAATCAAGAATCGTTTCCAGAAGCGATTCACGAGGTGAATGCTCTTGCTGACGAAATACATAGGCAACCTCCGTCTCTTTCAACTTTCTTTCAGAGAGCGATGTTCGGTGCTTGCGCGTCCTCCAATCTCCTACAATACAGTTGATTTGTGTGGATTAAGTTAAACTTCCTCCTGATGCGATAACTCCCTGGGAATCTACTAACACTACGAGATAGAGTCGGTGGAATTCTTGTGCTTCTTCGAGCGAAAAGACGGACGTACGCTTCCGCGTCTTTGGTTTATTAGTCTATGTGCTGGGGGCTGTGCTTCCAACTTGCAGCGCTGACAGCCTGATCCAGGCTCAGCAGTCCTACCACTTTTTCCATCTGGGTGTCCTGCTGTCCAGTGGCTACAATATAAGCTATGACCTCTACCTTATCAGTCCCTTGAATGTCTTCGCTTTCAACAGACTGAAGCAGAAGTGACTCCTGGAGGATCTGCTGGACAAAAAGCGTCCGAATTTGTTGTTCGGCATTGCTCCGGCAGACAACCCGCAGTATGTAGAGACGCTCTTCCCCCACATCCTGGATTGGCCATCGATTCATGCTGCTTGCAATGGGCCTCAGTATAAGATGCGTTATGACCACAAAGCCGGTGCCTATGATGGCATGCGGCAAAAAGCCCGACCCCGCCAGCGTTCCGATAGCACCGGCGCACCAAAGGGTGGCTGCTGTATTCAGCCCCCGGACATTGATCCCCTCTCTCATCATGAGACCGGCGCCAAGGAAACCGATGCCGGTGATGACCTGAGCGGCCATACGGGTGTGGTCATTTATCTGCATAACCAATGAGGATAGGGAAACGAATAGAGACGCGCCCAAAGCTACCAGGGCATTGGTCCGTAGACCTGCATTACGCTGACGCCACTGCCGTTCAAGACCAATTAAGGCCCCTAGGAGGCTGTCGGACTTAACCGGCCGGGTCTTCTGGGGACACGTGTTTGGTCGAGAGGTTGATATTGTGGGGGTTCGTAGCATTTTCCTCTTGGGTCGCAGGGCCATTCCGTGCTACATTCCCTTTACAAATCAGATGGTTATTCAAGGTGCGCCGTACA
>CAWHDO010000004.1:0-40940 GCA_963828085.1 uncultured delta proteobacterium | reverse complement strand
CATCAAAGGCTTCGCCGTCACGTTGTGTATAGGGCTTGTGATTTCGCTGTTTACGGCATTTTTCATCACGCGCACGATTTTTGATTACGCATTTCAAGTCAAGCGCATAAAGAGCATTAGCATCTGATTGACAAAGGTCTTAAAGATGTAGATTAACGTTGGAATCAAGAATAGTAACCGTTCACAGGGCATTGGCCGACCCCGCGTCTCGCGGGGAGGCCGGTCCGATCGGGTAAACCGTTTCCTGGGTGAACAGCTACCAAGACTATTTCCTAAACGTCCCTGCCATTCTCGGAAGGATTGAACCGGTGGAGCTGATAAAACCGAATATCAACATAAATTTTCTGGGCAACAGTACTATGCCTACGCGTTCACTACGATAATGATCCTCCTTTCCCTGGCCTCCATTCCCATTAAGGGGTATATGAAGCTCGGGATCGACTTCACCGGCGGCGCGGTGGTTCAGGTGAAGTTCAACAAACCGGTGCATACCGATCAGGCCAGGGAGGCTCTCAAACCACTGGGTGAAAACCTTGTGGTTCAGCAGTTTTCCATGGCATCGGGTGAAGAATTTGTCATTCGGATGGAGCAACACGATGAGCCTTCCGAGAAGCTGTCACAACAGGTGAAAGACCTCTTGGATAGTAAAATAGGGAAGGGGAGCACTGAAATCAGAAGCGTGGAAATGGTCGGTCCCAAGGTGGGGAAAGATCTCCAGGAATCCGCGATCTGGGCCACTTGCATCGCTCTATGTTTGCTTCTCATCTACATGGCCTTCCGCTTCACATTTACAATGGGACTGGGCGCTGTTGTCTGTTTGATACACGATTTGTGCATAGTCTACGGTTTTTTCGCCTGGACCGGAAGAGAGTTCAATTTGACGATCCTTGCGGCCATGCTGACTATTATAGGATACGACATCAACGATACCATCGTGGTTTGTGATAGAATAAGAGACAATTTGAAATTGCTGAAGAAGCAACCCCTCATAGACATTTTCAATGTTTCCATTAATCAGACCCTCTCCAGGACAGTGCTCACCAGCGGTTTCACCCTCCTTTCGGTGCTGGCCTTTCTGGTCTTCGAGACTACCGCTCTCAAAGATTTCGCCTGGGCGCTTATAATAGGGATTATGTTTGGAACTTATTCCTCGATCTTCGTCGCCTCTCCGCTGGTCTTGGAGTTGGACAGGGTGCTACCAGTGAAACGTGGGTGACGTACAGCCGCTTGCGACCCCGCACATGACCTTCCTTGTCGGACATGAAAACAATCTCGCTTTGCTGGAGCGGGCCGTGAGACAGGGACGGCCCGCCCATGCGTACCTTTTCACAGGGCCCGACGGCATCGGCAAAAAGCTGGTAGCTGTAAAGTTTGCCCGCTTGCTGAATTGTGCCAGACCTGATGAAGATCCTGAGGGGTCTTGCCAAGTTTGCCGTAGAATAATCGCTGAAAAGCACCCTGATGTCACGATTGAAAGGCCCGAAAGGGGCATGATCCGTATCGACCGAATCCGGGAATTGCAAGCGTTTCTTCAAGTATGCGCCGGTGGAAGGCCGGTACAGGGTCACAATCATCGACGATGCGCACTTGATGAACAGATCGGCCCAAAATGCCCTTTTGAAAACCTTGGAAGAACCTCCGCCCGGGCGAATTCTAGTCCTCATCACTCCCAGACCCTCTCTACTGCTCCCCACTGTACGGTCAAGAAGCCGGCGCATGCGGTTCAACCCCATACCTGTCTCGACATTGGCCGATCTGTTGGAACAAAGGGGGTTCCCTTTGGAAAAAGCCCGCACCTTGGCTGCCATGTCATCCGGAAGTATCTCACGTGCCATAGAAATGGCCGAGTCAGGCTTTCTGGATCTCAGGGAGCAGGTTGTCTCGGCACTGACCGATCCCATGGGAAAAAGGCTCAATGGATTACTGGAGCTTTCCGCAACAATTTCCGTTGACAGACAGACCGCGGTCGAAGCAATAGAAATAGCCGCGACCTGGATCCGGGATATGCTCACGGAGCAGGCAGGATTCGACCCTAGCGGCCGGGACCATGGGGATTTCCTTGACAGAATCACCTCGGAGGCCCAACATCACAATAGTAGACAACTGCTTTCGGTCTACGACGAACTGGTGAAAGCCTCTTCCCTCATTGAAGCCGACATCAACGTAAACCGGAACCTGGTTACCGACGTAATGTTTCTCAGAATAGCGCGGATACTGGCGGGGCCGACACTCGGCGTCGCAACGGCCTCGCGATGAAAGACTGACGCAATGAGTGACGAGAAGTCTAAGAAAGATGCCTCCTACCTTCCTAGGTCGTGGGGGATCGTTCCTCGAGGGAAAGACTGTGAAGAATGTCCACGCCGCGGTGCTTCCATCGCAGACGGTACAGTGCGCGGTCAGTGCGAAAAGGCCTGAAGAAGAAACGGGGGATCAGCTTGCTCTGGATCAAGCCGCGGCTGAGTTTCATGACGATTCTGAGGAAAACCTGAATATTGGCGGCAACGAGGCCGGCGGTGACCTGATTATAGAGCCCGCGGTTCGAGAAGATCCGTCTGGCCCGTTCCTGGCCGCGTTCCTGACGGCAACAAGGGGAGGAACCGACTCAGAAACCGGACCGGCAATCCCGAAAGAAGCCGGCGACCGCCACTCTCTGCTGATAAAGGTGAAGATTGTGGGGGTTCGTTTCGGATACGCTTGCAAGGTCTATCATTTCGACGCGGGCGACATGGAACTGACCGCCGGTGACTGGGTGATCGTCAAGACTGAAAAAGGCACGGGTCTCGGTCAGATAGCCCTGGCCCCTTTCGAACGCTTAATGGATACTTCTCAACTTGAAGGGTTGAGGAAAGTCGTTAGAAAAGCCGGCAAGGTAGATTTCGATCAGAAGGAGCGGTGCGAACAGAGAGAAGCCGAAGCCTATGCGTATTGTCTTGAGCGCATCGAAGCCCTGGAACTACCCATGAAGTTGGTTGCAGCAGAGTGCTTCTTCGACGGTTCCAAATATGTATTCTATTTTACCGCGGAGGGCCGAGTCGATTTTCGAGAATTGGTGAAGCAACTTGTGTCGCGTTTTCCTGGTACGGATTGAGATGCGTCAAATAGGCGTGCGGCATGAAGCCAAAATGACGGGCGGACTGGCCTGTTGCGGCCAAGAGTTGTGCTGTGCCCGTTTTTTGACTGACTTCCGGCCCGTGTCGGTGAAAATGGCCAAGAACCAGAACCTTTCGCTGAACCCGACCAAGATCTCCGGTGTCTGCGGCCGCCTTATGTGCTGTCTCGGATACGAACACGACATTTACGAAGAATTCAGGAAACAGTTGCCAAAGGTCGGAAAAACAGTGAAGACCCAGAAAGGGAATGGTGTGGTGCTCAAACACAATCCTCTGGCGGAAACTATTTTTGTTCGGGTGGATGAAGAAACCATAGTCGAAGTTACTAAGGAAGACATAGTCGAAGAGCTTGAGAATTCAGGTCAGAATAAGGGAGCGGCTTGCAATAAAGCGAAGGAGTTGCAGGCCGGGACCTGCTGTGATGAGACAATCGTCAATGGCGTATGAAGACAAGGGTTGCCGCTGATAGACCCTTCGCTGATCTTTTCCTTAGGATGTTACCAAAGTCATTTTGAAACTGGGGAGCATGAAGTCCGGCACAACAACGTGTGACTCGGTTGGTCACAGCAGTATAGGCAGCCTGCTCAAAGTCCGCTATGGCCTCGTTACTGCCGTTGCAATGGTGGCAATGCTCGTTCCTTGGAGCACCGCCCAGTGCGGTGCAGTTTTCGACCGTGTGATGAAGAGCGGGAACGTGCGTCTGGGAGTTCCCTACAATCGAATTCCTCAAGGTTTTCTGAAGCCTTCGGGTGAATGGAGTGGTTTTGAATTGGATTTGGCTAAGGAAATGGCCAAACACATGAATCTCAAGCTGGAGATGGTTAAGGTCAACGAACAGACGTGGGGCCCCATGCTTAGCCGTGGTCGGATAGACGCAGCGCTCTGTCGCATAACGCACAGGCGTTCCCTTGAGAACGCTTTCGACTTTTGGTACCGTATTTTTTCGATGCCTTGAATATTCTCGTTTTGAAAAGTACCTTCAAATCAACCGGAGACCTCAAAGGCAACAAAATTGCCGCGGTCCAAGGGTCACCTTCCGAAAAAGTCGCGATGCGTCTTCTCAAAGAAGCTGGTGACCAGGCCGCGGAGAAGAACGTAGTCTCTTTCCCCGACCGACCCACATGCTTTATGGCACTGGGACAAGGCAAAGTAGCGGGATGGTTGGATTCCGGCATGACGCTCATAGCAGGTACTCTTCCCGCAGCCCCGGCCGTTTCGAGCTTATCGCGGCTTCGGATGCCGTTGAAGAGGTCGCTCAGCCCTTCCTCAGGATGATTCCGCGTGGCGGGATCTGGTCAACTTCACTATTCAGGACATGGCAGCAGACGGCTCTTTCAAGAAAATATACGACCAATGGTTCGGATCGCAAACTCCGTACGCATTCCCAATGAAACGATCCATCGTAATCTGGCCGGAATGAGAATTCTTCAGACTCCCCAATCGCCAGCGCATTCAGAACTTTCGGAGATTAGCCGATGAAACGAGTGATCCTCGGCACTGCAGGTCATATAGATCACGGCAAAACAGAACTGGTACGGGCCCTCACAGGCATTGATACAGATCGCCTAAAGGAGGAGAAGCAGCGGGGAATCAGTATAGAACTCGGATTCGCTTTCCTGGATCTGGGCGATGACATTCGCATGGGGATCGTGGACGTCCCCGGACACGAGAAATTCGTCCGCCAGATGGTGGCAGGCTCGGGCGGAGTAGACATAGCCGCGTTGGTCATTGCTCTGGACGAAGGCGTCATGCCGCAGACAGTGGAGCACCTGGACATCCTGAGCCTCCTCGGCATTCGGCAGGGCCTCGTCGTGCTCACGAAGCTGGATCTGGTAGACGAAGAACTCGCCCTACTTGCCGAAGAAGATGCAAAAGAGGCGGTCAAGGGGACTTTTCTGGAAGACGTTCCCATGATTCGGGTTTCTTCCAAAACCGGTGAAGGGATAGACAGTCTTCGCGAAACACTCAAACAATTGGCTTCGAAGGTTACCGAGAGGCCGGTTCACGGACTGCTTCGCCTGCCGGTGGATCGAGTTTTTACCATGAAGGGACACGGGACGGTAGTCACCGGAACCCTAATATCGGGCACACTCTCAACCGGTGACGAGGTGGAGATACTCCCCGACGGCTTACGTTCGTCCGTGCGTTCTCTGGAATCGCACAACAAGGCTGAGGTAAAAGCCTTTCCCGGAGAACGAGTTGCTGTCAACCTCAGAGGTTTGGAACAGGCGCAGATCCACAGGGGAGAAGTGGTGGCTCATCCCGGCGAGTACCGTCCCTCATATATTGTCGATGTAAAACTTAAAGCCCTTGCGCGCTGCCCAATAGCTCTGAAGAACCGCCGTAAAGTGCGGCTTCACCATTATACGTCCGAAGTGGAAGCCCGCGTGGTGCTCCCGGACCTGGAGACCCTCGAGCCCGGCCAGGAAACGCTGGCACAGTTGCGAAGCTCCTCTCCGGTCATTCCGGCAACCGGCGACCGCTTTGTAATTAGGGCGCTTTCTCCATCCATCACTCTGGGCGGAGGCGTGGTTATTAATCCGCGAGGAACCAAGCTGAGAGCCCGCTCAGCCAAGTCGTTCGCGGAACTCGATCACGAAGATGACGCGAGCATTGTGGCCTCATTGGTTCGCAGCGGCGGTCTGGCCGGAGTCGCGCTGGAACGAATTGCTGGGGATGTCCGGATTTTCCTCAAAACGGCTGGACAAGGTCCTCGATTCTCTTCGGAACTCCAGGACGGTGATCCGTTTTGACCCTTCGGAAAACAGGATGATCCACACTGACTTCTTCGATGTGGTGAAAAACAAGATACTGGAAAAGCTCACCACCTTCCACAAGGATCAGCCGCTCAAAGCAGGCATCCCCAGGCAGGAGTTGCGTTCCACAGTTCCCGGCGGCGACAAGCTGTTCAAGACCGTGATCGAGAACCTTGTCGCAAAGGGTGAGGTTGTGGACCAAGGAGACACGATCCGCCATTCCGCTCATGAGATCCGGTTAAAAGAGGATGAGAAGGGCCTGAAGGAACGCCTGATGAAGATGATCGTGCAAGGTGGAAACTCACCGCCGGTCCTCAAGGAGATACTCCAAGCCACGACCACGGACTTCAAGCAGGTTCGGAGCCTCTTGAATCTTTTGGAAAAGGAAGGTGAGGTCGTTAGAATTAAAGAAGATCTCTATTTTTCCGCAACCTTTGTCAACGGAGTCAAGCGAAAGGTTGTTGAGTTCATTACGCGGGAAGGAGGCTTAACTCCCTCGCAATTTCATGAAATCACCGGATCTTCAAGGAAGTATAATATACCTCTGCTCGAGTATCTCGACAGGGAACGCTTTACTATGAGGGTGGGCGATCAACGTGTGCTGAGGGGCGCCGGGACTTCTGGCGACGGTGGTAAAGTCGAGTAAAAGTCAGCTATTTTTTTCATGTGGCTGAGGCAGTCCGTCCTTTGTCCTTCGAAGCGGCGAGCCGTGTCAGGTGTCTTCTCTTGAATGTACTGGATCAATGCCCAGGCCTGATGGTCCATGCAGCCGTAAGCATTGTCCAGGAGACCGATAAGTTGTTTGTCCGCCTTCGAAATCCGGCTCGCTGAAACGGCCTGGAACTTCGCCCGAATCACCCGGACTCTTTTTTGGACGTTTTTGACGATCTCCAGGGCTGTTTCTTTGGGAATTATGTCTGCAACAAACCCGTCGGCCGTAGTTCCCAACAGGAGAAAAGAATCGTTGAGATATGCGGTCGCAGTCTCGCCGAAAGCGTTGAGAAAGATCGCTTCATCGGCCCCTTCTGACATCGGCGGGTACAGCAATGAAATTAAGATCAACAGACAGGCAATTCGTTTCATGACAAACACGATCTGGAATAACATTCCGGGTATTACAAGGCCGGTTCACGGCAAAACTCATACCACGACGGCTGAAAGGAGACAACCTTTTTCATGAGAATCCTTCTTCATGCGTGCTGTGCACCTTGTCTGGTGCACCCTCTTGATGATCTGAACTCTGAAGGCCACGAGATAACTGCGGTGTTCTTCAATCCCAACATTCACCCCTACACTGAGTACCTCCGCAGACTGGATGCCTTCACTGTTTATACTCGGGAAAACAACGTGCGGGTGCTCAACGAAGATTTCCGGGAAGGTATGGAGGAATGGCTTCGAGAAGTGGCTTTTCGAGAATCTCAGCGTTGTCGAATCTGCTTTAGTT
Source organism: uncultured delta proteobacterium (assembly GCA_963828085.1). Lineage (GTDB taxonomy): Bacteria > Desulfobacterota > Desulfomonilia > Desulfomonilales > Desulfomonilaceae > CAWBBA01. The sequence goes on along the minus strand of CAWHDO010000004.1, from coordinate 33,630 downwards.
TCAGGATGGACAGAATCGCCCGGCTTGCCGAGGCCAAGGGCTTTGATGCTTTCTCTACTACGCTGCTGTACAGCCGTTTTCAGAACCACGAACTCCTGAAGTCAGTTTGTGAGGCCGCTTCTGAGAAATACGGAATCCCCTTTATTTATAGAGACTGGCGCACCGGCTGGAACGAAGGGGTCAGAAGGTACCGGAAACTAGGTCTTTACCGGCAAAAATACTGCGGCTGCGTTTACAGTGAAAAGGAACGCGCTCTCAAAATCATGTGACGACAATTTCGGGTTGTCTCCGACGTGACCGCTGGTGTATAAGGAATGTCTATCCCAGACTGTACTCATGGAATCACCAATGAAGGTTTTTCGGCTCATCCGCGTCGGATGTTATGTTCTACTCGTCAGCGTAATGACCGCGGTATTTGCCGTGGAAGTGCCGGCGAAAGAGATGTCAGATCCAAGCGGTCCACAAGCTCCCCTACCATACGCTCGCCCGTGGGTCATGGTAGGACTGTCCCCTGACGGATGCTCGAGGGGATGCAGGCATGTATTTTCAGTCGTCAAAGAGTTGAGCGGCAATCCCAATGGTCTAATTGTTCACTTCAGCAAGGTGACTCCCGAATGGCTTGCAGAGCTTCAGCCCTCATTTATCATTCTTAGCCCCCAGGGTACACCGTGGTGCCGATATACGGGGGAAATGGGCGTTTCGCTTCAGAATTTCCTCTGGATGTTACCTATGGCGGCCGAAGAGATGAATATCCCTATATTGGGGATATGTGGCGGCCATCAAGCCCTCGCTCTGGCATTCGGGGGGAAGGTCGGTCCAATTAGGGCCGGTGAAGATGATTGCATGCCGTACAGCCGTGAGCGTCAAGGCGGCGTGGTACCGCTTACGCGTACCGTGTCCGATCCGATCTTCAGAGGTATTGACGGCAAGCTCCGCATTCTGGAAAGTCATTTTGACGAGGTGAAGGTGTTGCCGCCTGGTTTTGTGCTGCTGGCTTCAGACAAGCATAGTCCCAACCAGATCATGCGGCACCCCTCCAAGCCGGTTTACGGAATCCAGGGGCATCCGGAATGTTCCTACAGTAGTCGGCCCGAAGGCAAAATGTTGATCAGGAACTTTCTCGCAATTGCTGCGGCTCACAATCAAACCCTAAGAAGCGCTGCCGGATGGCCGGCTCCCAAGTTTCTGTCGCTGTTGCGACTGGATCGGGGCTTTCCCGGGAATTAATATCTGAGTTCATCGGCCCGGCCGCGTGCCAGGAATTGCCCCTCCAAAAAGCCGGACAAATTTGCTCCCACCTCGTTCAGGAATGCCGCGACTTCCGGGTGGCCTTCAAAATAAGCTTCCATCAGAGCCGTCCAGCCGAAATCGGACTTGGCATTCACATCCGCGCCTGCGGCAACCAGCATTTTGGCTACTTCTAGGGAGCCCGCAGCAGCAGCCACCATCAATGCGGTCTTCCCGTCCCTGTCTCGTGCTCGCACGTCGGCTCCAGAAGACAGGAGCAGTTCGACAATTTCGGCCTGCCCCTGGCGCGCAGCCCAGAACAGAGGGGTATTTCTGAACTTATTTGTCGCATTGACCTCGGCTCCGTGATCCAGAAGGAGCTTTAGCACCTCCTTGCCGCCTTTGTAGCAGGCCCAAAACAAAGAGGTGTTGCCGTATTTGCCATCCCTGGCATTGATGTCCGCCCCATGGTCCAAAAGTAAATTGACGATCCGCGGGCGATTCCAGGACGATGCCTCCAGCAAGGCATTATCTGTCTCAATGGTACGGCCTGTAAGCGCTGCCGCTTTTGATAATAAGGTTTCGGCCGCCGCCGCGCGCCCGCAACCTCAGCGCATATCCGAGTGCTGTGGTACCCTCGCGGCTGCCTGCGGTCGTCTCCGCGCCCGTGTCGCAAAAGAAGCTCAACCACTCGGCTGTGGCCCCCAATCGCTGCGGCCATAAGTGGAGTCTTGCCGAAATTGTTCCGGGCATTGACGTCAGCGCCCCTGGACAAGAGAAGTTTAACCACGAGCTCGTGCCCCTTCACTGCGGCCCAGAACAGGCTGGTGTTGCCGTATCTCCGGTCCCGAGTATGGACGTCCGCCCCTTGAGCAAGCAGGAGATCCACAACGGCTGGATCGCCCTTGTACGACGCCCATGACAGGGCCGTAATGCCGTGCTTCTTGTCATGAGCGTTGACGTCGGTTCCCTCTGAGAGCAGAACGTCCAGCACCGAGAGATGTCCCTTCCAGGCAGCCCATAACAAAGGATGAGTTCCGTTTTTTCCTCGTCCATCAGCCGCGGCTCCCTGCTTCAGGAGAATGTGCGCCACTTCAGCGTCGCCTCTGTCGCAGGCCCAGAACAGAGGGGTACAGCCGGATCTGCTGGCCGCGTTGGGATATGCTCCCCGGTTCAACAGGAATTCCACCATGCCGGCTTTCCCGGCCCTGGCCGCCCATACCAACGGCGTATTACCTGAACTGTCCCGCGTATGAACATCCGATCGTTTGTTCAGAAGAAGTCTCGCCGCTTCAGTATGCCCCCTGTATGCGGCCCAGAATAGAGCCGTGCTTTTGTATTTCTTGTCCCTCACGGTGACATCAGCTCCACTCTTCAAAAGAAGACCCACCACTTCTTCGCTCCCGCTGAAGGACGCCCAGAACAAAGGCGTGTGATTGTTATTGTTCCGCGCATTTATGTCAGCGCCTCGAGCCAACAAGAGCCTTACCATCTGCGCATGGCCCTTATAGGAAGCCCAGAAGAGGGCTGAGTTGCCGAATTTGCTGCGCGTGTTCACGTCGGCTCCCCGATCCAGCAAGAGGCTTGCCGCGGCAACACCTCCGCCACCGGCCGCGGAGATTAAGGATGTCTTTCCATCTTTGTCACAGGCATCGACCTCGGCCCCGCAGGCGAGCAGAATCTCGACAACCGTCGGATGATTTGCTCGAGAGGCCAGAATCAGCGGAGTAACTCCAAAGAAATTCTGTGCATTGACCCGTGCCCCCTGAGTGAGCAGAATGCTCACCACCGCTGTGCGGCCCTTGAACGAGGCCCACATCAAAGGCGTGCTGCCATATTTGTTGCGCACCTGGATATCAGCCCCTCGGGCCAGGAGATGTTCCACCACTGCCAAATGGCCCTTGGAGCAGGCCCAGAACAGGGCCGTGCACCCGTACTGCTTCTCAGTGCCATTAGCCTCAGCCCCTCTTTCAAGGAGCAACTCAACCAACTCGGCGTTTCCGGCCCTGGCCGAGGCGATTAGAGGTGTGTCTCCAGTCACGTTTTCTGCATCGACATCCGCGCCGCGTTCCAGTAGCACTTTCACCACAGGCCAATGGCCTCCCAATGTAGCGGCCATCAATGCCGTACCATCGGGGCTGCCCGCGTTTACATCGACCCCCGCGTCGAGGATTTCTTGAACCGCTGCCAGGTTACCGACACGGGCTGCGTCTATCAGTTGCTGCTGCATGATGCGCATGCTACCTATGTATTCCGATCCTTTGATCTTTGACTATATTATACCATAATTATTTCCATTTTTATAGGCATGACGTATTTTACCTGACGCACTGTGAGTTGTTGACAAACTGCACAAGATGATAGAATATTAGCTAGTTGCCTCTCCGGACGACTGTATAGTCGAGCATTACTGTTTACGAGCTTAAACAAGGCTGTCAACAATCATCCCTGATGCTCTCTTTCAGCACATCGGGTGATTTGGCTCATTTGAGGTTGGCCGCAGGAATCAATTTGCGTCCGAGGCTGTGCCTCGAAGTGCTTCAGAGATAACAGAATGAAGATCAACCGGAATCACACCTGACACATTATGCGGAGGTAGTTCATGGGCGATGAAGAACGAAAAATCCTGGTAGTCGGAGGCGGGATAAGCGGAATGACCGCTGCTATTGAAGCCGCCGAAGTAGGAGCAGACGTAGTTCTCGTCGAAAAGAACCCCTATCTGGGCGGGCGCGTGGCCCTTCTCAACCAGTATTTTCCCAAGCTCTGCCCTACAAATTGCGGCCTGGAGATCAACTTCAGACGCATCAAACAAAATCCCAAAATCTGTTTCCATACGCTGGCGGAAGTGGAATCCATCTCGGGCGGACCAGGCAGCTATGAGGTTACAGTGCTGCTGAAACCGCGTTATGTGAACGATAACTGTACCGTGTGCGGCAAATGTTCGGGAGGTCTGCGAAACCGAATCCCGAATCCCGTGAATTACGATATGGATAAAATCCAAGGCAGCCTATTTGCCCCACGCTATGGCGTTTCCGTTCAAGTATGTCCTGGCCCCTGAAATAATAGGGACCCCGGAAGCCCGGAAATGCGCAGAGGCTTGCGCCTACAACGCTGTAGACCTGGATATGCAGCCTGCAAAACTCACCTATAAGGTGGGAGCGATAGTTTGGGCGACGGGCTGGGACCCTTATGAGGCGACAAAAGTGGATTATCTCGGTCTCGGGAGGATTCCCGAATGTTGTGACCAGCGTTATGTTTGAGCGCCTTGCCGCGCACAACGGGCCGACCGGGGTCGAATTCTCAGGCCATCCGACGGCAAGGAAGTCAGCAGCGTAGCATTTGTTCAATGCGCAGGTTCACAGCGATGAAAATCATCTAAAATATTGCTCCGGAATATGTTGCCTGGCATCTCTCAAGCAAGCCACCTACATCAGGGAACGGCGCCTGAGAGCAAAGCTTATATTTACTACATTGATGTTCGAGCCATGGGAAAATACGAAGATTTTTATACTAAAGTAGACCAGGACGAAAACGTCAACCTTATCAAGAGCAAAATTGCCGCGGATTTCCGAGGATCCTGAATCCGGAGGCGTCCTGGTTGAGGGCGAAGATATAGGCGCAGGTCAGAAGGTCAAGCAAGTGGTCGACCTCGCAGTCCTGGCGGTTGGCATGGTACCAGGAACCGCCACACTGAAGCCGAATCTTGAGATGGAATACGATGAGTTCGGTTTTGTGACCTCATCAGGAGCGTCGGGCATTGTGCCGGCAGGTTGTGTTAAAGCTCCCATGGAAGTTGCAGCCTCTCTGCAGGATGCGACCGCAGCGGCACTAAAAGCTATTCAGCGGACGATGGGGAGGTAATGATCATGGATCAGAAAATCGGAGTTTATATTTGCTCGGGATGCGGTATCGGAGAATCCATAGATGTGGAAGCCCTCTCCGCCGTAGCCAACGAGTTCACTATAGCCAAATGCGAGATCATCCGATCATGTGCGGTGAAGAAGGGGTAGGGATTATTAGAGCGGACATCCAATCCGGAGACATCAATTGCGCGGTGATCGCTGCATGTTCCGGGCGGGTCAAAACGGATGTTTTTTCGTTCGATCCCATGACCACCATACTTGAAAGGGTGAACATCAGGGAGCATGTAGCCTGGTGCCAACCTCCGGGACATGAAGACACGCAGATGATGGCCGAGGATTATCTGCGGATGGGAATAACCAAAGTCGAAAAAGTCAACCCTTCCCGAAACCTTATTAGGAAGCAATAGACAAAACCTTCCTGGTGATCGGAGGCGGCGCCGCAGGTTTGCAAGCTTCTTTGGACGCTGCTCAGGCAGGCTATTCGGTTACTCTCGTGGAAAAAGAGGCCGAATTAGGCGGACACATGGCGAAATGGCATAAGAACACGCCGACAGGCCCGCCTTACCAGGAAATCGAGGACATCACTATTCAAGAGACTATTGATCAGGTGCAGGCGCACTCTGAAATCAAAGTCCATGCCGGCACATCCATTCAAAAGATTTCCGGCGCGCCCGGAATGTTTGATGTGACCCTTGCAACGGCGAAGGCAAACGCAAGTCGGCTCGATTGTTCTGGCGGCAGGCTGGAAGCCGTACGATGCCAACCAAACTCGAGCATTTGAGTTATGGCAAATTTCCCGATGTCATTACCAATGTGCAGATGGAAGAAATGGCCAAGGCCGGCAAAATAACCTGTCCCTCAGATGGTTCAGAACCTTCCGTGGTTGCTTTTATTCAATGCGCAGGCTCAAGCGATCCGGAGCATCTACCCTACTGTAGCGCGGTCTGTTGTCGGGTCTCCCTGAAACAGGCTCTTTATGTGAAAGAGCAAAATCCGGAAAACAAGGTGTTCGTCCTTTATAAGGACATACGGACACCGGAACAACATGAGGAATTTTATAAAAAGGTCCAAAAGGATGGTGTTGTTTTTGTCAAGACGGATACCTCAAAAGTCGCCATTGGCGAAGGATCCGAGCGGAAATTAAGTATTGAAGCGATGGATCAATTGCTCGGCGAACCCCTGATGTTTGAGGCGGACCTCGTGGTTCTCGCGACCGGCATGCAACCTGCTGTATTGGATGATCCGATCCTTAATCTGGAATACCGCCAGGGGCCGGCGATACCGGAACTGAAGTACGGTTTTCCGGATTCGCATTTCGTGTGCTTCCCCTATGAGACAAGGCGGACCGGCATTTATACCGCGGGATGCGTCAGACAGCCGATGACCGCGACCAGGTCCACCAATGACGGAACCGGCGCTGCTATGAAAGCCATTCAGTGTGTGGAACTCACTGCCCAAGGCCGAGCGGTGCATCCCAGGGCCGGAGACATGTCTTATCCTGAGCTATTTCTCCAGCGCTGCACACAATGCAAACGCTGCACTGAAGAATGCCCGTTCGGGATGTACAATGAGGACGAAAAGGGACGCCGTTGCCCCATCCCACACGTTGTCGGCGATGCGCCATCTGCATGGGTTCGTGCCCGGAACGCATAATCTCGTTCAACAACTACTCGGTAGACATGATCGGTTCGATGATCAAGTCCATCCACGTTCCTGAAGAATATGACGAAAAGCCGCGAATCCTTGGGTTGATCTGCGAAAATGACTCTTTTCCTGCTGTGGACATGGTGGGGATGGACAAGCTGCAATATCCTCCATGGATCCGTTTTATACCTTTGAGGTGCCTGGGTTCCTTGAATCTGGTCTGGATTGCGGATGCCCTTTCCAAAGGAATAGACGGTGTAATCCTTTTCGGTTGCCGCTATGGTGACGACTACCAGTGCCATTTCATTAAAGGGAGCGAACTGGCCAACACTCGCATGGAGAAGATCAAAGAGACCCTTGACCGGCTGGTGCTCGAATCGGATCGGATCAGGGTCGAGCAACTTGCTATTGATGATTATCATCGCGAATCCCGGGCATTATCGAGGAGTTCTCGGCTAGGCTGGAAGAGCTCGGGGCAAACCCATACAAAGGTTTCTAAGAAGGAATTGAAATGGAAACGAAAATACCCTTTCTGGAAGTGAGTGATGCCATCGTGATGTCAGGGGCTGAAACGCTTTACTGGTGTATGCAGTGCGGCCTTTGTACCGGGACTTGCCCGTATCGTCTGGTCCCTGGCGAAGCATCGGAACAGTTCAATGTGAGGCTTGTCCAGCGAATGGGTCAACTTGGCCTTGAAGGATTTGAATCCGAAAATTGCCTTTTTGCATGCACCACGTGCAGAGCTTGTGTGGATCGCTGCCCGCGGGGTAGATATAATAGGCAATGTCCGCGGAATGCGGAGCATGCTGGCGGAAGTCGGAACCATCCCTCCAAGTCTCAAGCCCATTGCCGGCAGTTTGCACTCACAGGGCAATCCATGGTCCGGGGATCGAAGCAAACGGACCGAATGGATCAAAGATGCTGACGTGCCGACCTTCTCTCGGAATCTACCGAGTACTTCCTCTTTGTTTGCTGCACTTCCTGTTACGACGTAAGAAGCCAGAAAATCGCTCGTTCAGTGTCGAAAGCGCTTAAAGCCGCGGGCATTAGCTTCGGGACTATAGGAAGCGAGGAGAGTTGCTGCGGAGAGTCGATCCGAAAGTGGGAGACGAGGCGCTATTTCAAAAGCTCGCTAAATCCAACATTGACCTTTATAACGGCAAAGGCGTGAAAAAGATCATAGTGACCTCGCCTCACTGCCTATATACTTTCAAGAACGAGTATCCCGATCTTGGCGGAGAATGGGAAGTTGTCCACTATACGGAGGTCCTCGCTCAGGCGGTCGCTGACGGCAAACTGAAGCTGTCCAGGCGACGCAGCCGGTCCCGTGGCTCTGCATGATCCTTGCTATCTCGGGCGTCACAATGAGATCTATGACGCGCCCCGCGAGACTGATCGCGGCCATTCCGGGAGCCGAGCCGAAGGAACTTTCCAGCAACCGCAAAAACAGCCTGTGCTGCGGTGGTGGGGGCGGAAGAGTCTGGATGGAAACCAAGGCGGGGGAGCGATTCGCGGAACTGCGGATTACCGAAGCTCTTGACGCAGGCGCTAAAACCCTGGTTACGTCATGCCCATACTGCATTACCATGCTCGAGGATTCCTGCAACGTGATGGGCAAATCCGAAGAACTTAAAGTGATGGACCTCTCCGAGCTGATTGCAGAGAAGATAGGGTAAGAGTGATGTAAAAGAAACCGGGGAGGGATTTTTCGCAAAAAGCCCCCCCCGGTCCCCTCCCCAAAAACTCCTAATTATTTTGACCGCTATCCTCTGGTTCCCAGGCTCTGCCTGGGAATCCATGTCTTCCGGGCTCTGCCCGGTTATATCTGGAATTCTGGCCTATAATGGAGGCAGAGCCTCCGGTCATGCATTCCCAGGCGGAGCCTGGGAACGAGAGACCCCGCGAACCACAATGTCGTGGCGGTGACAACGCAAGATGAAAGAGATGTAGTTGAGTCTGGTGCCACGGATCTGGGCTTTGTCAGATCCGTGCCGGATTTATACGAATTCCCGTTCTAATGGGCGAGACAGGACTTCTGTAGGGGCAGACCTGCGTGTCTGCCCAGGGCGCACACGCAGGTGCGCCCCTACCAAACGGATGTCGCTTGCTTGAACGCGAAACGAAATTAACGGTCTTTCCAATGTTGGCAGCGAATTCATGTCATCCCGATTCAGCAACTATACTTCTGCCTGAAGTACCATATTCTCTATCGCTCCCGCCATATCCTCCGGCAACGGCGAAGAGAACTGCACGTGTTTCAAACTTCTGGGATGAATGAACCCGAGCACCGCGGCATGAAGCGCCTGCCTCTTGAGCACTTCCAGGGCCTTTCGTAATTTTGGATCAGCGACCCCGCCCTTTCCGCGGAGCTTTCCATAGACCGGATCTCCGGTCACCGGCAGGCCGATAAATGCAAGATGCACCCTGATCTGATGCGTTCTCCCTGTCTCGGGGTACACTTCGAGAAGTGTCAGGCCCCCGAAGCGTTCCCGGACGGTCCACCTCGTGACTGCGTGTCGTGATTTTGCCGTCTTGGTGGATATTCGTTTCCTGTCCTTGATATGCCGGCCTATGGGAGCGTCAACTATCCCGCTCTCTTCACCGGGGTTACCTCGTACCAAAGCCAGATACATCCTGTGGATTGAATGGGCCTTGAATTGGGCTGATAGAGCGGCATGTGCTGAAGCCGTCTTGGCAAATACCATGACCCCGGACGTATCCCTGTCGAGGCGATGGACCACACCCCAACGCCCTGGCTCCCCCACCCCTTTCATTTCCGGTCTGCTGCTCATGAGGAGATCCATGAGGGTATTTGACGGGCGACCCGCGCCGGGGTGCACGACAATCCCGGCAGGTTTGTCCACCACTATCAGATCTTCATCTTCGAAAATGATTCCGAATGTTGGGACTTCGATCTCAGGCGCGGAGGCTGGAACAATTGTCTCAGGACGAATTTCTATCCGATCACCGGGGTTAGAACAGTGGACGGGCTGATTGGACGGCCTTTCCGCAGCACGCGGCCGTTTCGCATGATGCGAGCCAGGAACGATCTGCTGGGACCACCCGCAAGATAATCGACAAGAATCTTGTCGGCCCGTTCCGGGATAGCGTCCTCAGGAATTACAAATGAAGAGGGAAGGTCCATATATTTATGCTGATGCAAGTCATTTCAAGGGGTTTTGTTTCTTGACATACATGCTTCAATGATACAAGACAATGTCTATGAGGGTGACTCTGAATATTGATGACCGCCTATTGAAGAAAGCCTCGGAATTAACCGGTGTCCAGGAGGAGACCGCATTAGTGACAATGGGCTTGGAGGCACTGATCGCCCGAGAAAATGCCAAGAGACTCGCCAATTTGGGTGGGACCGAGAAAGAGTTGCGCCCAATCCCCAGAAGAAGACCTGCCGTCGAGAATGTTTGACACTGGTTGGCACATCTATCTGGGTCTCCCTCGCCAGGAAAGGCGAGGTCCGTGTCCGAGATGGATCGTGTGGCAAGCGGAGGCAGAGCCTCCCAGGAACCATTCCCAGGCGGAGCCGGGGAATGAGTATTTCGTTTGCACAGTAGCGCCGGCATCTTGCCGGTATCATCGATACCCGGCAGGATGCCGGTGCTACTCGCGCGAGGCGAACCTTCTTTTGCTTCACATATCGGCGCCTGCCTTACCTCGGTAGAGTGCCTCCTGCACAAGTCCAGGAATCAGGGACGGCTGATCGTCAAGCAGGGTCCGAGGATCCATGAGCACGGCATCTTCTTTAACCAGAGTTATTACCGGTGGACTTCCCAATCTGAGCCCTTGCTCCAGACGCGCGGACGATATGCGGCGCGGACGAACAGCGACTCTAGGGCCAGGCAGGTCGCTCATGGGTAGTGCTCCGCCCCCTACCCTTCCGATTCCCGATTCTATGCTTACCTCAGCCCCGTCTCCAACGCGGTTGCGTATCGCGTCGGCGAGCGCGGCTGCTGCTTCCGCAAGCTCTGATTGAGATCTGGTTATCATAGAGAGTGTCGGGATAGACGCGGCCGGCCCTTCGGGTCTCGTGTACTCTACGAGAGTGGCTTCGAGACCTGCAAGAGTAAGCTTGTCCATTCGGAGGGCACGCGCAAGCGGATTTGTGCGCATTTTTTCGATGAGATCCGCGTGGCCGGCCAGAATCCCTGCCTGAGGGCCGCCAAGAAGCTTGTCCCCACTAAAGCTCACAACGTCCACACCTTTGGCCAGGACCTCCTGTACGGTTATCTCCTCCGCAAGGCCAAACGGCTCAAGGTCCACCAGGCAGCCGCTACCGAGGTCCATCATCGTTGGGATTCCGTATTCTTTCCCCATGGCCACCAGTCCGCCAGCTCTACTTCACGGGTGAAGCCGACGATCCTGTAATTGCTGGTGTGCACTTTAAGGATCAATGCCGTATTTGCGCTGATGGCCTGAACATAGTCCCTGGGGTGGGTCCGGTTAGTCGCACCGACTTCTTTCAGAATAGCCCCGGATCGAGTCATCACGTCGGGTATCCGGAAAGAGCCGCCGATTTCAATAAGTTCCCCTCTGGAAACGATGACTTCTCGCCCCGCAGCCAGACTTGATAACGCCAGCAGAACGGCAGCCGCATTGTTATTAACTGCCAGTGCGGCCTCAGCGCCGGTCAATTCCTGCATGAGTTGGCGCAGGTGAGCGTTTCTCTCTCCTCTCCGGCCGGCTTCAAGGCTGTATTCCAGGTTGGAATAAGAAAGTGCAGCTTCGGATATTCGTTCCATCACCCTTTTGGACAGTGGTGAACGCCCGAGATTGGTGTGAACTATCACCCCGTCGCGTTTATGACCGCGCGAAGTTTCGGCCCGACTCGCTCCCGCGCCATCGCGGACGTTCGCAGGATCAATGCGGATGCCGAGCAGTCCGTGGGCGACGCCTTACCCTGACGGATCTCCTCGCGAAGCTCGTCCAGGGAGCGTCTCACCATACCTTTGACTATCTCTTCCGAATACCTCTCCCGGAGAGAGGCCAATGAGGGATCGGACAAGAGGCTGTCTACAGAAGGGATCGAGCGAAACAGAGCTGCGGCGAGATCTTCTCCCATAGGGAACTTTCCTTGTCAGGACGATGGTTTCAGCTTAAAGGAATTGACCGCGCTTTCAAACTCCGGCGCAAAGGCATCGAAATCCTTGGCCGGCGCCGAGAAGTCGACGTTGATCATCTTCTTCTTAGTTATGACCAACAGGTGCCAGGCGCGGAGCCGTCCGGGATCTTCCGGGGCTTTTTCCTTGTACAAAAGAGCCTTTCCGCCTTTGATTTGGAGAGTACGGACTTCTTCGAGTTTCTTGTCCTTATTCGCAGCTTCTCGGAGCGCCTTGAACGTCGAGTCCCCCGGAGAAGTGAAAAGATCTCCGACCACGAAGCAAATCTCGCCGGAATCTTTTTTCCACTTGAGGATTCCGGGCTCATCCACGGCCTCAGGCGCGAAGCCCTTTGGGATTTTCATGTCAAAGAACCGGTCGGCCTGCTCGACTGCGGCTGGTTCTTGTTCTTCCGCGGCCACGGATTTTCCTTGAGCAGACGCGGAGGAACAGATCAGAATCACTGCTAAGCAGACAATCCAGCCTCTCATCAGGTCAGTGCATCTCACGTTACTTCCTCCGTAACAGGTCAAATCAGGCCTGAGTCCCGCCACGCGGCCTGCCGGCATTGAGGAGAATTGACCTTGAATGCGTGGATTGATAGCATGGATAAACACCTATGTCAAAAAGCATAACAACAGGAACGTTACGAGTAAGAAAGAAGGCCCTGGTTCGCGTCCTCGGGTGCAAAGTGAACCAGGCAGAGGCCGAAGCCATTGCGCGCGCGCTGGAAAGCCACGGGTATAATATTGACCTCACGGATGATGATCCTGATCTCGTCGTGGTGAATACCTGCTGTGTAACCTCGAAGGCAGAAGGCAAATCCCGGCGCATGGTCAGTCGTCTGGCAGACAAATTCCCCCGCGCGGATAATCGTAACCGGGTGCCTGGTTGAGACGAACGCTTCTTCTTTAGAAAAGGTGGCCCCTGGAGCGGTTTTGCTTGGAACATTTGAGAAGGACCATCTTGACCGGTTCATTGGTGAAGCGCCGATGAATGCGAAGAACGAGGAGACGGGCCGCGCATCTGCCTGCATGACCTTTGCCGAACTAGGCTCACCCGGGACCGGGAACAGATCCAGGGTCTTTCTGAAGGTCCAGGATGGTTGCTCCCAGTCATGCGCTTACTGCATAGTGCCTGCGGCTAGGGGCCCGTCGAGAAGTCTGCCCGCGGAAACAGTCTTTCTTTACGCACGCGACATGGATGCCCGCGGCTTCGCGGAGATAGTGCTTACAGGGATCCATCTCGGGGCTTACGGCCGAGACTTGGATCTCTCGATGTCGTTGGAAGATTTGCTGGAGCGCCTCGTCGAGGAGTGCCCGTCCACGCGGTTCAGGTTGAGTTCCGTGGAACCTCAGGAGATCACCCCTCGCCTGATTGACCTGGCGGCAGGTCATCGCAGGGTGTGTCGGCATTTCCACATCCCGCTCCAGAGCGGCGATGACAACATACTTAAGCGCATGGGCAGGCCCTACGACACCCTTTTCATCCGAGATCTGCTGGGCCGTATTCTCACCAGCGCCTCCGAGACCTGCATTGGCCTGGACGTGATGGTAGGATTCCCTGGAGAGGATGAAGAATCATTCGGGAAGACTTTGACTCTGATCGAGCAGTCCGGAGCAGCGTATCTGCACGTGTTCCCATTTTCTCCCAGGCCGGGAACCCCTGCGGCTTCTTTCAGACCGAGAGTGCCTGAGGCGGTTGCTCGACGAAGGGTAGAGGAACTGAGGGAACTCTCCCGGACTCTGAGACGGCGCTTTTACGAACGCTTCGTCGGTGCGACTCTTTCTGCTGTGCCGGAGTCCGAGCCCGATCCGGAAACAGGACTTTTCATTGCTAGAACAGATAATTACATACCGGTCCACGTACGGTCGGCTTCGACCGCCCCTTACAACCGTACGTTTACACTGACCCTGGAGCAGATTGTGGATGAAAAGGTGCTGGGGGCTATGTTGGTACCGCCATGACGACGTTTCCTACCCCATGGTACGTTTCCCCACCTGCATGATACTGAAATGTAGGCAAAACGTAGCAAGTTGTCCAGGGTGTATTGGCAATCTGTGCGATCAATAGTTGCGTTGCCGTGGATGCTCTCATCTGGCACAGTACTTGCCACTGTATCAGTCTCGATGGCACGTAGCTACCATCAATTTTTCCTCTTGGTGGAGCCCCGGCGTTTCTAGCTGACGTCGGGGCTTATTGTATTCAGGAATCAATCGGAGCCGGTGCGCCCCTCGGCAAACGGATCGAAGAGCGTCACGTCCTTCATGGCCCCGAATGGGCATACCAGGCCGCACATACCGCAGGCCACGCACTTTTCCACATTAAACGCTGTCTTCATCTCCGGCCCTGTCATGCTGAGGGCTTCGGTCGGACACAGGCCGGTGCACGCGCCGCAATGAACGCACAACTCTTCTTCCCGCCAGACCTTATCAGCCAGATACTCAACAACCACCTGGTGGCCTTCGAGAAAGGTTATCCCCTTTTTGATGAGGTCCTCTTGACCACGCAACTCCAGGAGAATGCGGCCTTCTCTCCGCGGCAATATCTTCGCTTCCAGGATGTTGAAGACGAGGTCGAAATCCTTCGCGAGCCTGTAAATTACCGGCTTGTACATGATGTCGGACTTGAATATCAGCAGAACGTTTTGTGAAGTCATGATATCGCCCCTTTTTCTGTGTTCGGAATTATGCGCTGCTCGACTCGGGCAACGGGATCAGTTCAATATCGCCCAACGCGGCAATTTTTTCGCCCAGTATGGCAAGCGCCCCAACTACACCAGGCACCTTCATGCCCCATTCGACAGCCCCCTTCAGGTCCCCCGGTCCATGCACTCTGTTCCCTACCCCCGTGGCCACAGCGTCCGCCAAGGGTACATCGTGGGAGATAATCGTAGCAGCGTCTGCGATGCCTAGACTGAGCGACGGTCCTACTGTTCCGGAGGATGTGCATATCCCCAAGGGGATGGGCGTCGATTCGATTTTGATTCCGATACGCCCGCTGAAAGGCGAATTCCCCGCAAACAACCCTATGGTGACTGGGCGACCTACCCTCAGGAAAATGTCCCCGCCATTTTCAACTATTACTTCCGGAGACAAGGCCAGAAGACCTTTCCCGACAAATTCCGCCACCGCGCCCGCTACCGCGGCCATCGGGCCTGTTCCGGCCTTTTGACCGGCCCTGATCATCGCCAGGACGACAGGAGAATCAGCCGCATCCTCTTCCAGAGGAACTAGACTCTTGAGAAAATCCGGCCTGCGCTCAATGGCCCACTTGATCTGATCTCTGCATTCTCGAATCAGCGCATCGGTCTCTTTCTCGAGTGAGGAATGGGCCTTCACGTACAGGTCCGAGGTTTCGATAACAACTCTGAACGTCTTGAATCGATCAGTGTCCTCCGGGTCCCTGTAGGTTCTCGGTTCATACAAGGTAGGCGTGATCGTCGGCCTGTCTGCACTGATCGGTCTCGTTTTATCGGCCATAGGGCTCAACTTGTTCGAGATTTGCAATCTTAATTTCGGAATGCCTCAAAGGGAACTGACGGGAGCGTCTCTTGCGGTTCGCCGAGCAAGAAACTTCCTGAGATGATCCATTCCTTCAAAATCGTAGCTATCTCGCGGGCCGTGGAATAACTGGAAAGTGGAGCGGTGGTAATTTTTCGCCCGTCCAACGCAATCTCCCCACTCCTTAGTTGGCCATAAGTAACATAGCTTAATGCCGCGCCGCCTCCCTCCGGGTAACTTCCGCCGTAGTCAACGACCGGCACGAATATCTCATCATCCGATACCGACGTAAAACGGGCCATTTCCTCATTCAAGATCGGGATCGGGATGCCTATGCCAACATTCAGCGAGCACCCGTAGCCCGTTAGAGAGGCGCCTCGCAGGAACTTTGAAGTCATGCCCTTGAGGTCGCCGCGCACGGAAAGGGTGCCGGCTCCTCCCATGACCACTCCATTCTCGGACCTTTTTACTGTAGGTGTATGCTGTGTCCCGGCCCCGATTATGTACCCGATGCCCCCTCCCAGGAAAATCCGTGTACCTATGCCTATGGTTTTATAGAGCGGGTCATTCAGAAGAGGGCTCAATTGCCCTGACGTTGAATAGTTTGCATTCATGCATTCCGGCCTGAGAATACCCATGTATGTGTATATGGTCTTCTTCGATAGATTTATTGCGCAGTTATAATTCTGGTATGCATTTCTGGGATCGAGGAGCACCGCGTCCGGGAAATCCTTTAATGTCATTTTGGCTTCGTAAGATCGCTTCGGGTAGCAATCGGTCCCATAGGAGGTAGCTTGCAGGAGTACCTCTCGTCCTGCAA
This sequence comes from uncultured delta proteobacterium, assembly GCA_963828085.1. Classification (GTDB taxonomy): domain Bacteria; phylum Desulfobacterota; class Desulfomonilia; order Desulfomonilales; family Desulfomonilaceae; genus CAWBBA01. Next base: position 17,459 of record CAWHDO010000004.1, on the reverse strand, counting down.
CAAGGTCCTCGATTACGTGGCCCCCGCCATAGCGGAAACGGCCGGGGAAAACCTTGTTCAACGGATCGTCTTCTCTCGTCTGGGTCGCGCCTATGTAGCAATCCACCGCGGCTATGCCAGCATAAGCTTCCACATTGTTGAGATAAACCTTGGAGGCCCTGATTCTGGGCTTTGTGTGCCCGAAGTTGAGAAAAGCTCCGGACGAGCACATTATGCCGAATGTGCCTGTTGTGACCACGTCCACTTTTTTAGCTGCTTCTACGGGACCCGCCTCTTTCGTGATACCGATCATCTCTTCTGCAGTGACCACGACGGCTTGGCCTTGTTTGATCTTTTTGTTGATTTCGGCAAAAGTTTTGTTCACGTGGAATTCAGACATTTACATACCTCCGCATGCACGTTTTCCCTGTCCCGTCCTGAAAATTAAGATTACCCTTTCTGAGTCATTTGGTCAAGAATGTCGGCCAAATGTACGGCGTCGCATGATCGGTCCTCACAGCATCCGAATCACATTTTACATGAACCGACCTGTCTCTGAATAGAGGTTTTTTCGGTAGTCATTCACTTACGCGGAGGCGTTTCTCCCATCTGTCATTGCGAGGAATGGAACGACGAAGCAATCTCCAACTCTCGAACCGCGGGAGCAAATCGAGATTGCTTCGCTACGCTCGCAATGACAACATTCACCCGGTGAGACTGGATGGTTGTTATTTGGGCAAGATTGAGGTTTTGAATATCCACGTTCTGTGGCACAATCACACGGCGATTCCAACATAGAATGAACAGGCGCCGGCCTTTACCGGGGCCTAAGCGGAGAAATTTGAGGAGAAGAAGATGGATGCCCGCAAGATAGTTCTTGATTCCATTCGCGAAGCAACTGAGGCCATAGAGGGCCTGGGGTCAGATAACAGCCGCCTGATGGCAAGTCGGGCTATTCACATCAACGTTCTGGTCCGACAAGTGCCCGGTCCTGAAGCCCGATTTCTGAAAACTGTATATAACGACATCGGAGCAGAGGCAGCAATCAGCCATCAAGCATATTTCGAGGAAAATGGGGCTGTTACCGACATGATCGTCATGGGAACCATTTACCAACACCGTGAGGTGAGGCGAATCCTCACGGATAACCCGAAAATTAAGCCCTTGCTTGAGGCAATCGAGAACGTCGTGGAGAACGCTCCGGAAAGCCGGGAGTAGCAAAATCGCGGTCTTTAAGCCTTGGCCCCGGCGATACGCTTCCAGAAATGGGACCTTTGGGCCTTCTTGGAAACCTTGCGACCCAGCGCGTTGCCAAGGACAATCGGTACACTCAAAGCGAAAGCTGGCAGAATCCTCATGTTAAGGAAGCCAATGTGTACACAGCTTTCTCTCGTGATCCGTAATAATTGCATCGGCGAATAGAACTTTCGGGTTATCTGCTTACTGATTCGTTTCAAGCCCGGACGCCCGAGAGACTCCGAATAGACAATCGAATCATCGCCTATATAGTATCCGGGCGTAGCTTCCACCAGTTCCTTGAGCGGTGAATACTTCTCGATACGTAGTTTTTGATACGTGATGGAGTCGAGTCCCAATTCTTTTGCGAAGACAGGGATCTGCATCATTTCAACTTCGGTCTCGGTCACGTTCCCGTAAATGAAGTACCCATGGTAGTAAAATGGGAACCGGCTGAATGTCTCGAAAGCCTGCCTTAATTTCCCGGTGTCGAATCCTTTGTTGAGCCGTTCCAGAATACGATCTTGCGGAGATTCGATCCCCAGGAGCAACGCCTTGATCCCCGCGGTGAACGGCCACTTCGAGAACGTCAGGATGTTCAAATATTTCGATCCTGGCCTGAACGATGAATCTCTTGTTTATGTCCTCTGCAATGATCCTTTCACATATTCTCTTGGCACGTTGAGGGTTCACGAAAAAGTTTTCATCAGCGATCAGTACGATTCCCGCGGACACCTGCCTGATTTCCTCCATGACGGAATCGAGTGACCGCGGAGAGTAATTTCGTTTCTGGCCCAAGGGGTTCAGGTTGAACGTGCAAAATTTACAGTTGTAAGGGCAGCCCCGGGCTGTGAGAATGATATCGAACTGCTCCCCGCGGAAGGCCAACCCGCCGACGTTCATGTGGTAATCCTGGCGTCGTAGGCCGCGATCCGGGTAGCGGTAGTCGTCTACCTCGGGAAGGGGGCGGTTATTGTTGTGCACTATTCTGTCTCCATCCCGATAGGATATTCCACCTACGTCCCTGAAGTCTCCTCCCTGAGCGATCTCGACAATGCTTTCCTCTCCCTCCCCTCGGACTATGACATCCACGTTGGAGCAGGCCGCGAAGATCTCGTCGACACAATCTGTGGCCTGTTGCCTCCCACCACGGTGGTAATGGAAGATGGGAGAGAGTTCACAAGTTCGCAGACTTCACGAAAGTGGTATTCCCAATTGATGCTGATGCAAAGCAGGTCGATTTCCATCTCAGTGAAGCGTCTGAGTTTTTTTGGGTCCCGCAGCGGGTCCGGAAGCCTCAAGTCCAAGAAGGTGATATTGTCGACATAAGGACTAAGGGAAGCGGCGATATATTCCAATCCAACGGGGGGGAACACAGCCAGGCCCAACGATCCGGAATGGCTGTCCCGAAAATAGGGGTGAAGACAAAGAGCATGCTTATATCTGGTGGTCAAAGTGAATTCCGTTTCGACGTCACGGGGAAACATCCCGGCTTCTTGTCGGTTGTTTCTCACATATTTGTGTGCTCTGGTCCGTCCCGGCGGCCGCGAGCTTGCCCTTGGGGATCGAGAGGCAGTTCGGAAGGATGGAATCTAGAACTCCGGAAAGATTGTGTCAAGCTGCAGCCGCGGGAAAGGCGTTGCCCCCTATTGCGGGCAGAGATGTTCGCGGACCATCTTTGCTCAATTGAGGTTTTTCGTCCCGCTTCCCCAAGCACTCGATTAGGTTTAAATCTCAAGAGATGCGGAGATTCATTCGGCGAGCGGGCTCATCGTAGGGCGTCGAAATGGACGCCCCCGATTCGTCCTTTCTTACCCGATCGCCGGGTGGCTCACGAGGGTGGCATCTTTGCGGAACGTGTATCCTTCACAGGTATCCTTTTCATTACCAGGCAGTTATCGCGAACTTCAATGCTGAAGTTTGCCTCAACCGTGGCATTCCGCGGGCTGAGCTTGAGGCCGTGCTGGCTGTTATACAGTTCCAGGACTCGGTCCCTGCCCAGGATTTCTCGCATTTCCAAACCTATTTCTACGAGGATTCCATCTCCGTCGAAGTGGTACAGAGCATAGCGAAAAAGCTCGTCTCCGCGTATGATCTCCCCGACCTCGTCCCCCATATCGTCATAGGTGAAGTGGAGGGGGCTCTGCTGCAAAAGACTCAGGACCTGGCTTTTGTTCATGCCCAGCTTGACGTCCCTGTAGCCTTCCGGGACCCTGGCAACGGCGGAGGTGCATACCGCCGCGGCAATAATCACGCACAGGGTCATAATTATGCAAAAGCGTGCAATCGCACTATTCATTTAATCCTCCGATTTTGGACTGAAGAGTAATCTTATGATACACCATCATGGATCTATATAAAAGTGAAACCTGCCGTCAAGTGTAAAGTTTTGTCCTCAACAGTGCGAGAAGAGGGAGACACTCTCGCCATTTCTTACCAAATTGCACGGAATTATCTGCGGCGGCGGTAAGGATTCAAATGGGCTCCTCAGATGCTCCCCGCCTCATGCGACACGCCAGGGAGAGCGCGATGATATGGTGGTCGGCCCTGGCGAGCAGGATTAGGCGCCTTTCGCAGCAACGGCCTTTGCGGGACACCGTTGTTGCCGCCGGGTGTAGTGAGTCTCCCGGATAAGGCAGCGTCAACTACTTTCTTGATCACATCGACCGGTATCGCAAAGCCTATGCCGACGGACCCTCCGCTCTCTGAGACAATAGCTGTATTCAACCCGATTACTTCACCATCTATGTTCACCAGCGGGCCTCCGGAGTTGCCCTGATTGATTGCTGCGTCTGTCTGAATGAAATTTTGATAGTGGAGCGGTCCGATGTCTGCGGAGCGCCCTTTAGCGCTAACTATCCCGGCTGTGACCGTTTGCGTCAATCCGAAGGGATTGCCGACAGCAAGCACCCAGTCGCCCACCTCAAGGGTTCTTGGGTCCCCAAGCCTTACAGCGGGCAGATTTCGGCCATCAATCTTGATTACAGCTACATCGGTCTTTGGATCCGCGGTCACCACCGTTGCCTTGAATTTCTTGTTACCTTCCAGGGTCACCTGGATCTCGTCGGCTCCGGCTATGACGTGCCGGTTGGTAACAATGTAGCCTCTCGGGTCAACTATAAACCCCGATCCGAGACCTTTTTGGCGGTATCGTTCTGTTCCTCCAGGAGTCCCGAAGAATTGCCTGAAAAACTCATCTCCAAAAAATTCCCGAAACGGGCTGTTTCGAAAGAATGGATCCAAATCTGGCACTGCCTCACGGGCATTAACGATTTTGACCGAAGAGACGTTGACCACAGCGGGTTTCACAGTCCTGGCAACGTATCTGAACGCCTCCTGAAATTCCCTGAGTCCCCGATTGGGAACAGCTTGGCCAAGTGCAATGGATGAACCAAGCATCGGCCAGATAGCCAGAATTCCAAGAACCAAAGCTGTTTTGCTCCAATTAAAGCCTGTTTGCTTTGCGCGACATTTCATGAGGTTAAGAGAATTAGGCGGGAACATCATTACTCCTTCAAACGTATAGACACGCGCGGATTGTCGGAAAACCGCGACGTGATTCTTATTGGTTAAGGCCCCCTTGCCCCAGGGTCGGTCCCAACTGGAATCGAGCAACACTGTCGGGAAAGAGGTCTGCTGTGTGTGGATGACAGGTAAAAAACAGGATTTGTAAGCCCGTCTCCTCTGCAAATTTAACAAGAGCATCGGCCGTTCGTACCGCCCTACCCGGGTCAAAGTTCACCAGTACGTCGTCCATCATCATGGGTATACTGAATTTCTCCCGATGGAATACTTCCAGGTGGGCCAGCCTCATGGAAAGGTAGAGCTGTTCGAGTGTCCCCCGACTTAACAGTTCCTCTCCGATCCTTGTGCCGTCTCCCCTTTCCGCCTTGACGCGGTCTCCATCCAGTGGAAATAGAATTCTTTTGAAGGAGTTATCGGTTACCGCGCTGAAGATTTCAGAACTTCGTGCGAGGAGCTTGGGCTGCTTTTCCGACTCGTACATCCTTATGGTCTGTTCCAGCAAGTCAGATGCCAGCTTGAAAACAATCCATTCCCTGAGGCCATCGCCGAAGCGCGCAAGCAACGCTTCTTTCTCCGCGAGCAGGCGGTCCGTTTCATCTTGGGCCTCCAAAGTCTCGATCTCCTTGGCGAGCATGCCGGCTTCACGCGCTAGCTCCTCAGACTCTTCTCTCAGATTCTGTAGGTCACCATCAAGGGAATCCGCCAAGCGTCGATTCTCGTCCCAATCGCGCTCCTGCAGGTCGCGGCGCAAGATATCCTCGTCTTCCCTTCCCAGCCCAGCCAAGAGATTTTCAATCAGAACGCGGCTTTCCTGCTCGATTGTCTTGTACCGCTCGTGCCGTTGCGAGGCGTCTCTGAACGACTCTTCATTTTCAGTCCCGGCCGCCTCCATGAGCGCGTCCGTCTGGTTATCAGCGTCCTCCATTTTCCGTCTCAGGGAACGCAGGCGGATCTCATGCTCCTTGATCTGCTCCAGAAGTTGCTTCTTTTCCAAGTTCGCTTCAGAGGCTTCTCGCTCACCGCGGCCCCATTGCTCCACCTGATCCGCGGGGGAGACATCCGAAGAAACAGGGCGGCCCATTTCCAGAGCCAACCGACGTACTCGATGAGAAAGCTCCTCCCACTCACCCTTCATTCTCTCCAGGTCATCTTGTTGTTCGGAGATCTTTCGTAATTCGCTCTTCACGTCGCGGAGATGGCGAACCAATTCCAGTGCGGTTTCAGGCTTTAGGCCGGTATCCAAACCTTTATCCACGAGGAAATCGTTCCACTTTCGCTTCAGGGTTTCGAACTCACTCTCTGATTCCTTCAGGAGCCTCATCGTGTCGGCATTCCGTCGCTTTTCAAGCTCCAGTTCCGCCCTGTCAGAATTGAGACTTTCCTCAAGAAGTCGACGCCGACGAAACGGTTCTTCTGCGGCTATGGAGCGCCTTTCCGCGTCTAAAACCTCTCTCATCCCCGCATCCGCGTCGCCCAAGACATCGCGAGCAATTACCCGAAGATCTTGCCTCAGCTCATGAATCTTTTGCACAAGGGCACGACGCTCTGTTTCAATCTCTGCTATCTCCTGCACGACGTTACCTTTCTTTGCCGCAAAGATCTCCGTCTCAGTCTGTATATGTGCGCGGCGCCGACGTTCATCAAGCACCTTCCACCTAACCCCAAAAGCGCTGGACAGAATCGTGCACAATCCGGTCAGAAGCAGAACGTGGAAGACGGGAGGCTGAACTAAGCCAAGCAGAGACCAACATTCCGATTCCAGCAACATTGAACAAGGCGATGAGAGTCCAAAAGAAGAATGGAGAGATGGCGGACGCAGGTTCGTCTGTCAATCTTTTCAGATTCGTATCCACCTCTTCGCTTGCCGCTATGAGAAGTCGGACCCTTCCTCCCTTGTCGGATAGGCGCTCGTCCAGGGCGGAAATTTCGCTATGAAGTTCCTTCCATTCCTGAAGCCTGTTACGAACCTCCGGCCCAAGATATCCTTCGCTATGCGGCATAACCTGAGACAATTCTCGGGCCTTACGCTCTATCTTCTCTTCCTGGAGTTTCACCCTTTCCGCGGACTCGCCGCGCCGCGCCTCCAAGTTAGCTATATTTGCGCTGAATGTTCGCCATGCTTCCGTAGATATCCGGATTTCCTCGTCGAGAATCAGGGAAGGGTCTGTTCGATTCACCCGCTGCCGATTCCAGCCATTGCCCAGGGAAGCAATCTCTTCGTCCAGATTGTGATTGGACTGAGCCAGCGCGTTTTCGAGCCTGCTGTATTTCATGGGGTCGTCGCGCCAGGCTACGCGCGTCACGAAGGATCGTGCGGAGCAAATCCGAATGTTCCAGGAGGGCCATATCCGGATTGAGGCTAGCGACTTGATCCCTCAGATGGCTCAGGCGTTCTTCCAATTCCGATGCCTCTTGCGAAGCCTCACGCTTTCTGTCCAACGCCTGTTCCAAACGGGCGATCCCATCCCTCGGGAAATCACGCGCGTCTTGATACTGCAGTAATTCGTGGTCCAGGGAGACCAGCTTTCTCCATTGATCTTCATAGCGGTTTATATCCGTCAGGTTTTGCAGACAAACTTTCCTGTCATCAATTTCAGCCGATATTTGCGCGCGCCTCTGATCGACCATCACCAAGCGCCCCTTGAGTTCAGAATGCTTCACCGGCGCCTGAGCCAGCTCCTTGATCTGTTTGTCCAGTGCGCTCATGCGTAACTGAATTGCCCAGATCGATTCATCCTCTTTCTGGGATTGTTTCATCAGTTGTTTGAGGCGCTCACCCAGCTTTTTAAGGATATCCAGGGGATTGACCGCCACCGAACCCAGTGCCGCAGAGACGATCTTTCCTCGAAGAGCCTCTTGGTCCAATTGTCGCAATCGGTCAAGATCAAAGGCAAAGAGGGTCTCGTAGGTCGATCTCTCGAGCCCCCGTGCGAAACAGGGGTACCGCCGCCGTGTCAAGCACGTTCCCCTGTTCATCCGAAATCGTCAGAATCCCCTCTTTGGAACCCACCTTTTCAGTCCGTTGGACCCGCAGTCTGCTGTTTTGTCCCGTGCGAACGGTCAGCCATCCTCTTCGCGTTGTCCCTTCGGGGGTCTCGTAGATATTTGCCTTCCCGCTCCTCTTCCTAAAACCGAAGAAAATGCAGCGCACAAATTCCAAGATCGTGCTCTTTCCTGCTTCGTTCGGGCCGACGATCACTGTCAGACCGGGGCTGAGGTCATTCATCATTACGTGCTTAAACGCACCGAAGCTTTCGATAGATATTTCCTCAACCCACATTTCCGCCTGTCCTTATGACCCCCGTATCAGAATTTTGTTTGGGTGCAATCCGTTGAACGCTCAACCCCTGTCAAAATCGTATGTCTTCAGGTTCCAAGAACATCTGAGCTACCAGATCCGCGGCCTCATTCAAAAGGGTTGCCGCAGCCTGAGAGTCATTCTTCAGCACTTCGAGGTCTAGTCCCACAGGGATGTAGCGCCTATGAAGCTTTTTTAAAAGCTCGGCCTGCACGCCTCCCATGAGGTGGTCACGCATGGAAGTTTCCTCGACCGATCTTCGACACAGCGCGAGAAAGTCCCCCAGAAAACCTTCTTCGTCCTTCAAGGAGTCTGGACTCACAGTCGATCGGGTCGAATCGCGTACAGACTCGGGGTACACCGGCAAAGACAGTGTCGCCAGCCGCTCGCAGAGGACCTCGAAGAACTCCGGGTCCCTGACGATCCCTTTGAGACTTTGCGGACCGCCCTGTCCCATCAAGTTTAGACGCACCACTACGGCCATAACGCCGTCGGGTTCGACAGAAGTATTGGAACAGAGGGCCTCGGCAGAGTCTATGAGATCCTCAACACTCCGACACTCTGTCACATCCAGATCCATCCTCAGCCAACAAACGGGCGCAAGAGGTATGAATTCCGCTGTGGCAGCGCTACCGGCCTGAGCACTGATCAGGTGACAGCCTCGAGGCCCGCTTTCGTTGATATGGGCCCCCTGGCTTGTCCCCGGATAGAGAATCAGAGGGTCCTGCAACAGGATCTCGGTAGAATGAACGTGACCCAAACACCAGATATCCATCCCCGCGGCCCTCAGATCATCCAAGGTACATGGCGCGTAATTCTCATGTCCGGATGTTCCGGCAACGTTTGTATGCACAACGCCAACGGCCAAATCAACTCCCGGATCCCGTCGGAACTTACGGACAAGGTTATCGGTAACGACAGCCTTCTCAAATCCCGCGCCGAAAATCATCACACCATTCGTATGTTCTTCGCCGGCAAGCCGGGTCCCTTCAGGGATCGCCCCGAATATATGCAGCCCTGGCAGAGTTCGCAGTGATTCGGGAAAACTCTTTAACGGGTCGTGGTTGCCCAATGCCATGTAAACCGGGATTCTCGCGTCATAGAGCCGCTCCACACCATTCTTGAATGCGACCCTTGCGCGAACCGTCGGATTAGGGGCATCAAATACATCCCCAGCCAGGGTCAAGAAATCCACACTCCTATCGATCGCGGTGGTGACAATCCGATCCCAGGCATCGTATCCTGCCTGTAGGAAAAGGTTTCCCAGCTCGGCACTGGACCGTCTCAAGCCCGCGAAAGGGCGACCCAAATGGATATCCGCCGCGTGGATGAATTTTAGACTTGTCATACCCGAAAGGCTCCGCAGTAATCTTGCATTGAGTGTACCCTGGGGACCGCTGCTTCCTATACCACATCTAGGCGAAGGATGGCTGCTCAAAAACTTTCACTTCAACCGCGGATGTTTGCCATAATTCCGTACGTTCACTCTTTAGACAAGGAGTAGGTAGTGATTCGAATCTTGTCCGTTTGGTTATGTGCGATGGCTTTTTTTGCGGCCGTACGTATGGGCCTCGGAAGTTCCACTTCCGGACACGGGCCCCCGGCGCGTCCTGTCCTTCCCGCAAGACCATGGACAACATCCTGATTTTCAAACAGAATGGTGGTATTTTACAGGGAACCTTGATTCCGACAAAGATCGCAGGTGGGGCTTCCAACTGACTTTTTTTCGGCACACCCTCGTCCGAGAACCTGCGCGTAAACTCTCTGCCTGGGCCGTCAGGGACCTTTATCCAGCCCATTTTGCCATCACGGACGTCTCTAACCACGATTTTTTCCACACCGAACTTTTGACGCGGCAAAGGTCCGGGACTCGCTCACGCGGCCCTGGACGATCTCGATGTGGGCGTCAGAGACTGGAGTGCGAAGAGGCAGGGTGATGAGATACAGATCACAGCCCGAGAGCAAGGCTACGCGCTCAATCTTCGGCTTGTCGCGCTGAAGCCGGTTGTGCTGCACGGTGAGGCGGGTTACAGCCGAAAGGGAGATTCAGGAGATCAGGCGTCGTATTATTACTCTTTTACGAGGCTCAAGGCAGAAGGGACCTTGACCTACAAGGGCATCGACCACAAGGTCGCCGGCCTGGCCTGGATGGACCACGAATTCGGCTCCAGCATTCTTCGGAACGACCAGAGAGGATGGGACTGGTTCAGTTTGCAACTCGATGACGGAACCGAGGTCATGGTGTTCCACCTGCGGAAAAAAGACAATACGTTTGAGCGCGCCTTCGGCACCTTCGTTCCCAGACAGGGCCCTGCGGTCGACCTTGGGAAGGAACGGATCGTGATCATGCCCCGAGGGACCTGGACAAGCCCCACAACAAAAGCTGTCTATCCTTCCGGATGGACTGTGGAGATTCCGGGCCGCAACATTCGTCTGGAGGTTACACCCGCAATTGAAGCCCAGGAGCTTGCCTCCGGATCGTCAACAGGGATCATCTACTGGGAGGGCGCGGTCAACGCCCAGGGTCTTCGGGACGGAAAAAAAGTAAAGGGGCGCGGGTGACGTGGAGTTGACGGGGTACGCTCACTCTATGGAAGGGCGCTTCTGAAGCGGCCTTCCATTGTAGAAAAAATTGCTATTGACATGATGCTGCCTCCTCCTGTAGTGAGAATGTTCGGTGGAGGTGAGGCACAGATGGAGATACTTTTGGTAGTATCGGTAACAACAGCAGTTCTTTGGCTTGCTTTCGGAAATAAGAAAGACTGGTCCGGAATGTAGGAAGTCGACTATTCGACCGCGTAACGAAAAGACCGGGAGTATTTGTGCCCCGATTCGGGATTCAAAGCTTCCGGTCTCTTAATTTCCTGCGGTACGTCCTGTGAGGGTCTGCAATCAGGAGGATCTCATTTCGGTGAGATCCTCCCGCATAGCAAGAGATCCCACGGTTTACTGATTCATTGGTTTTGCTTTGTGAGATCGACTCTTGGCTTTATGGGTCCGGACCGGCGCTTGTCCGTACACGGCTTGGCCGGGATATCCGTAGTATCCATATCCGTACCCGTACCCGCCATAAGAAGATGCCCCAGCACTATAGCTGCTGCCCCCTCCTGACCAGGAGGGCATGAAACCACATCAACTCGCCCACGCGGCAAAAGGAACGACCGCGAGAGCAACGACCGCGACCAAAAGAAATAACTTTGCCGGTTTAATCCACTGCATCCTTTCCTCCTTCACGATTACACATGGCTAAAAAGAGAGTAATTTGTACCCCACCGGGGAATGTTTGTCATCCTTTTTTTCAGAATCGCTACAATCCTACGCTACTAACAAAACGGGCGACCTGTAAGTCGCCCTTGCACCAAGTACCTGTCGTGGCAGACTCGTCAATCAGCGCCTTTTCCGGAAGCCTTTTCCTCGACTTTCCGGCAGACCTGATCCTTCAGAGCGTCGGAAGACCAAACTGCCATTGGACCGCACGCTCCTCGGGCGTCTATGCGGCAACGATAGCCTGTCTTTGTGACTCCCTGCATATCAAGGGCTTCCCAGCTATTCTTGAAGTAGCAACATTCGTCATTAAAGCAGACGTAATGTGTCTCGCCGCCCCAGGACGAATCCACCGGAGTCTCGATAGGATCCATCTGGGTGCCGCAATGCGGACATGTGGGATCTTTGTCCATCTTCTTGCCTCCTGGTAGCCCGAAAACAGCATTTGAAGCCATTGCCGGGCGTTTATGACGGATTTGCCGTCTGAGATTCGCTATCTTTGCTTTTCCTCTCGTTCAGAAAGAATCACTATTGGGACCCCCGTCCTTCCCGCATGTGATCTTATTTATAGGTAAACCTTTCTTTCCCGAGAATCAAGGAGCGGCCGCATACTTGCCGGAAGATTCACGCGATAATTTCAACCTCTCAATCGAACAACTTGTATTTCCGGTAGAAGAAAGGCTTGAGGATTTTCAGCCCTAAGACGGACGCGGCTGGCTTGACCCATGAACCCAAACGGCTGCCACTTCCCAGGCATCGACGACAGTGCGGGTTGACCAGACGTCCTCGCCGAAACCCTTGCATTATACGTCCAAGCTCGTCACCGCGAAGAATTTCAAGAAGCGATGAATCCTTGAGATTACCTATCGTGGTCCGGCCGTCAAAGTCTACGCAGCACAGCACAACATCCCCTGAGTAGAGAATGGCAAAATGGTCGCGCATCCCGAAACAATAGCCGTGATTTGCCTCGATAATCGCGTCCCCGGTAAAGGCGTTACCCCAGTCTGTAAGCACGTAAGTCTCTATAAACACATTTGGACTGATCTCGATTACATTCCATCCATGAATGCCGATTCTCTTTATCTTTCCGGCCAGTTTCTCTCTGTCGCCGTTGAGGCCGAGCCGCTGGTATATCGTTTCGGCCCATTCCAAGATTGTGTTTCTGAGCGCCGCCGAGTTGCCCATAAAGTTGGGGATCCCAAGCTGTTCTCGCATTTTCTTCGCAAAGGACGTGGTCATGATACGGACTTTGAAAATGGGCGGCGAAGGTCTCGCAGCGCATGCCGTCAATAAATCGAGTATTCGTGCCCGGTAATCTTCAAAGTCCATTCGAGTCCCACGGGTGGCGAGGAAGCTCTCTCTGTCCGGAGTCTGGAGGGAAATATCTATTTGGTGCAGATCTCTCCCAGCCAGTGCCTGTATCGTCTCAGGTTTCAGAAGTGCCCCGTTGGTAGTGAGCCCGACTGCTAAATCGTGTGCGTGTGCATGATCCAGAATGCTTAAAAAGCCAGGGTGCAGCAGCGGCTCCCCCATCACGTGAAATGTCACTTTCTCTGCTAGGTCAAGCTCAGCAATCTGATCCAGCGCCGATAGAGCCAGGGCTTCATCCATGATCCCGCGTTCCCGGGTCATCTTGCCGTCCGGGCAGAAGACGCACGAGAAGTTGCACCTGTTAGTAAGCTCCAGATGTATTCGCTGAAACCTCTTTGGAAGATAAGACGGTAATTGTTTGTCGATCACACTCTTCCTTCTGCTAATAAATAAAGACAAAGTTGAAGTCGATTTCGATGGCGTTCACAAGTTTCCACGACATAAGGGCAAGTTAGGATTACCGCCTTACAATGTCAAGCCGGGTCGTTGATCAGACAAGTCACACAGCGCCGACTGGAAATATTAATCTTTGTGTAGACTTGGAAATAGCGCGGCCCAGCGAGCCACCGCTTTTTTGCTTGACCCACCCCATGACATCGTGTATTTAACCGTGCCATGACGGTAAGTCGAACAGAGCGCCGTCCTCAAAAGAAAAGCTTTTTCTTGTCCGAAGGGTGCGGGGAATTAAGTAGACAATACTGAAACACCCAAAACAACGGTTCGACCCATTTATTTTGCACGGGGGCGGGGAGTTCCCATGGACAACAAGGGCCGACGCACACCGAGAGATCCTGACCAATTTCATGCCGAACCCGACATCCTCCGGGTATCTCCACTTGCCTCACAAACAATTGATTTAGAAGGTATTTTCACCCGAGACGTGACCACGTCGGGAAGCTTTGATTTTCGAAAAATTAAGAACGTGACCTTCGGCAAATTGTTGGAAGCGATGCCGATACCGACTCTCTTGATTGATGCCGGCCATTCCATAGTGTTCGCCAACGGAGCTGCAACAAGCATGGCAAACGGAGACGTGTCCCTTGCCGGCCGATCGTTTGCGTCCCTCTTTCCGGACCCGGCAGACAGTAAACAGGCTTTGTCGGAAGTGAACCGGATTTTTTCCCAGAGAAAGAATGGACTCTTCGAAGCTCTGGTTGAGATAAATGAAAGACCCTTTTGGTGCCGGCTAAATCTGCGCTCCATTCGATTCAAAGATTCCCGATTGGCTCTATCTCTTGTCGAAGATCTGACCGCGGAACGAAAACAGACTCATCATAAGCAAGAAATATCAGCAATTAGTTGATGTGTTTCCCATCGGCATAGGCGAATTCGTGCTGCCGCGCCAAATCTCATGGAATAGGCCCGTGTCCGAATTGCTGCATTCTCTGTCAGAGGCGAAATTGGTCGGGGGAAATGGTGAATTGGCGAGAATGTGCGGCGAAGAAGGCATCGAAGACCTCCGGGGAGTCCGAATGAAGAGATTGTTCCCCCTGGATGATGAGGTACACGGAACATTTGTATTCCTGGTTGACAGAACTTTGCCCTGTTCGTTCGTTCGAAACAAAAGAAATCGGGAATGACGGACTGACGAGACACTTTGAAACCACGCTCGTAGGGAATGTGAAGGGCCAATATCTGATGGGGTTTCTGGGTAATGAGGCAGGACGTAACGCATCGCAAAGAAGCGGAAGAAGACCTGCGCAATGCCCGTGACAGGCTCGAAGAAAGGGTGAAGGAACTGTACTGTCGAACTCTCAAGAACAAATGAACAGTTAAGACAAGAGGTCGCGGAACGTGAGAGAGGCTGAAAAAAATTTGTCCAAACTTGTGGGCGAATTGCAAGAGGCGTTGGCAAAGGTGAAGGCTCTGAGCGGCCTATTGCCGATCTGCGCGTCATGTAAGAAAATACGCGATGATAAAGGCTACTGGACTCAGGTGGAAGTATACATTCGCGATCACTCGGAAGCTGATTTCAGTCATAGTATCTGCCCGGACTGCGCGGCGAGGCTCTATCCGGATTTTTATAGTGGGGGCACGTATAAATAAATCGGTGTAATCGTTGACCGGGAAATTGGGATTCACCGCAGAGATCGCGGAGAACGCAGAGAAATCTTTTTCCTCTGCATTTCTTTCAGATGAGGCATAACGCTTTCTGTTCTGTGACGATGAAAATAATACGGGCCATATTGAGCACCTCCGTGACAAATGTGATGGTAAGGTTTCAGTTACCCGTGGCTAAAGATTGTCATTGCGAGTCCCGCGTCGCGTGTGGGACGAAGCAATCTACTGCGTCGCCGAAGCTGAGATTGCTGGTGGGACCGTCCCGCGGTGACGTGGGACTCGCAATGACACAGTATGAGCGGTGCCCTCCGTAATTGAAGGATTACACGTGGTGGTGTGCAAGCCATTTTTTCTCTCTGCGGTCTCGGCGCATCCCGCGTCTCGCGGGACGGTAAATCTCTTTCCCTCCGAACGATTACGATTTTAGATCTACTTTAGGAACCGACGCTAATGCCGTACACCATTGAAGAGTCCAAAGCTTTTGTTGAGACCGTGATTGTCGAACCAAAGAGTTCGGGAGTTTTGGCCGGCCTGCGGTTTGCTGTTAAAGATCTCATCGACCTGGCAGGCTACAAGACTTCCTGTGGGAATCCCACCTGGCGAGACACCCATCCAAAGGCCGCTACGAACGCGGTATGTGTGGATCAACTTCTCTTGGCAGGCGCTGAATGCATCGGAAAGACGATCACAGACGAACTCGGCTTCGGGTTGAGTGGCGAGAACTTCTTCTATGGCACGCCATTGAATCCCAGAGCGCCGGATCGTGTTCCCGGCGGTTCATCCAGCGGATCTGCCTCTGCTGTGGCTTGCGGAATAGTTGATTTTGCGATCGGCACCGACACGGGTGGTTCGGTAAGAGTGCCCGCGAGCAATTGCGGGATATTCGGAATGCGCACCAGCCACGGCAGGATATCGTTGGCAGGGGTCAGTCCCTTCGCGCCCTCCCTTGACACAGTGGGTGTCCTGGCTTGCAGTTGCGAGGTGCTGGCGAAGGCGGCTGCCGTATTATTGGCCTGCGACATTCCCTCTAGTTTTAACGTCGGCAAGGTGCACTTGCTCGAAGAAGCATTCGCTATTTGCGATGCCGAAGTAAGGGATGCATTGGCCATACCTATCAACATGATTGAGACCATTTTTTCAGGAAAAGTCGAGAGAACTTCTTTGAAGGATATTGGCGAGCAAGCTTCTGAATCGGGGTTGAAGGGCTGGTCTAACACTTTTTACCACGTCCAGTGGGCAGAGATCTGGAGCTGCCTGGGATCATGGGTACAAGAGGCCAAGCCTGAATTCGGCCCAGCAACCAGGATGAACTTCGAGTTTGTCAAAAACATGGATCGAGGGAAAATTCCGAAAGCTGTTCGTCAAAGAGCGGCCTATTTTTTGCGTTTGAACGAGTTTCTCGGCCCGAATGATCTGCTTTGCATGCCCACCACCCCCGCGCTGGCTCCAATTAAAGGCTCTCTGGGACTCGACCGTACCACGGGTGACTACTATCCCAGGACTCTTTCGCTGACAGCCATTGCCGGGATAGGTCGCCTGCCGCAGGTTACTTTGCCAATGGCTGAAGTCTCAGGAGTTCCTGTTGGTTTGTCTTTGCTGGCAAGGCACGGAAGAGGTGGTTTTCTCCTGGCCGTGGCTCAAATGTTGGCCCAGGTGGGATGCGGTGAATGAAGCGAGCGGCACAAGGCGCGAAAAGACACCTTGTAAGGCCAGCGATGTGGCTCCCTTGGTCGATCCCTCCTGCGGGACCTATAAGACTCCTATAATTCATGTATCGAGGGACCAGTCCCACTCGGCCCCCAGAACCCAGGCCAGTGCAGACATTCTGCCGCTTAATAGCCCCCATTCGAAATCGTTCAACCATAGATTCTCCCGCCCGTACTTGTCTTCAATGCGTTGGGCTGCCCTCTTGGCGTCCTCCAGGATCGGCTTCTGCCCTTCAGTCAGTGGTTCTTCGCCGTTTTCGATCCGCGCTGAGCCAGAGCTGATGTCTGTTCCACCAGACTTTTTCCCAGAATTCGTTGTAAGCTTCGAGGATGGTCCGATCATTGCGCCGTAGGACTAAAGGCCATTCCTCTCCGGGGCTCTCTTCATCAGGTATCCACTCGACTTTGTCACCATCCTCCGTGTAACCTATTCTGTGACCATTTGGCCCGACTTGGCCTTCTTCGACTGGGTCAGTAGTCTGAGCGGCGGTGCGTTCTTTAAGGCCCAGACGATGCTGCCGCGCAAAATCGCGATTGAGTTCCTCAATTATGGCCATTAGGTCTGGATCAAATCGCGCAATCTGGATTCCAGCATCGCGTAGTCGCAATTCGCCGTTCCCGGTTATTTGTGGATTCGGGTCGAGAGTTCCAATGAAAACCTTTCCGATTCGTCTCTCGATTACTCTTTCGGCGCAAGCGATTTTGGGATGGTTCCGAGAAGTACATGGCTCTAGTGTAGTGAACAGCGTTGCACCTGCGAGGGTTTCATCCGGTAGCTTTCTCTCAAACAGCGTGAATTCCGCATGCTCGCCCGGGGCAATTTCGCCACGATAAGCTTCGCCGATTACAACTCCGTCACGGGCGACAATCGCTCCGACGTTCGGGCTTACCTTGCCTCCTTCGCTCCTGCATTCTCTGGCAAGTTCTATAGCCCGGAGCATAAGGTCTCTATCACTGAGCGGTACAACCGTTGTTCGGGAATCAGTTTCTCTTGCCATCTACAGCACCTTTCGTGTCTG
>CAWHDO010000003.1:0-42569 GCA_963828085.1 uncultured delta proteobacterium | reverse complement strand
TAGAACAATTTTGCATCGATGATCTCTCTCTTTCTCTCACGAAGATGATTGCGTCACGAAATTGGGAATAACGAAAGTCCCAGAGCGGCGTTCCACAATCATGTCTTCGACAGGCCCCTAACACATCGACCACGATCTTACAACGAAAGCGAAGGAATGCTTTACAGCTTACTCTGGGACAGAAGTGGACATGACACTGCTCCCGGCCCAAATCAGGAATTTATCGTGGCATCCGGGTTGCTCGTGCGCCTGCAACACCTCTAGGGGTTCTTTTCAGTCAGACGGCCGGAGAGATACTTATGGATAACGCTTGAAAGAAGTGTCTGGTAGGGGATTCCTTCTTCCATGGCTTTCTTCTGGATGGCCTCCAGATCTTTCTGTGACATGCGGATGTTTACCCGCTTATCTTTCTTGAATGTAGCTCTGGCGTAACTTCCGATACCTCTCGGACTCTGATTTTACCTCTGATACCGATTGCCACTCATCCCTATTATAAGACGCCAGAAACCCTTTCTCTTCCTGATCTAGTTTCTTCATTTGTCCTCCCCTTAAAAGTACTTCTTCGTCGCTTTGCGACTGGGAATGATGGTCTTCAGGGACACCTCCTTTTCAACTTCAATAAAGGGGAAGAGATAGGCATAATCCTCGATATTCACTATGAATATACGCTGGCCTTTATACTTGTCTTGCTTTGGATGCTCGACAACATCGAGAAGGTCACCACGCCCCATATGAAAGACGACTTCCTCGAAGGAGATTTCTCGATCTCTCTTGAGTTGTTCATTCTTTTCATCACTCCATGCAAGTACTTCATAAACAAATCATCGTTCAATGTGTGCCTCTTGGCAACAGGAAGGAGTTCCTGGAGTTTCCCCAAAAACCTCACCAGGGGGGATCAAATCCACAACTCTCCCTCTTCTTGGCTTAGGTTTTTGGGGAAACTCCAGTGATGAAACTCTATGGACATGACGACACTTTCATTTTAATAGATATTTTCACCAGACGGTGAAAAGGGCCGATAGGATGAAACTCACCGAAAGAGAAATCAGGCAAAGGACCTGGGAAGCCCTAGTAATCTGTACCGAGGGAATTCCTTTCCTGAAGGAACCACCAGCGCCAATCGAACTTTCAGGGGGTAATGTGGGTCCGGATCTCGCGGCAAGGATTACCTTACCTGAGGGAGAACAGCGGATCTTCCTTGAATGCAAGAGTGTCGGTCAGCCGAGAGTCGCCAGGAACGCCGTTAACCAGATACTACGCTACCTTGAAAGACACCCTGACTACTACGGTGTCTTTGTGGCGCCTTACATATCGCCGAGATCAGCAGAAATTTGCTCTAAAGAGGGGATAGGGTACCTGGATTTCGCGGGAAACTGCCGCCTATGTTTCGGAAGAATCTATATCGAAAGACGTGGCACGGAAAATCCCTTCTCGGAGAGAAGGGATTTGCGCTCTCTCTACTCCCCTAAGGCGTCAAGGATTCCACGGGTACTTCTCAATTATCCAAAGAGAGCTTGGAAGGTTGAAGAATTAGCTAAAGAGGCCGAGGTGAGTTTAGGTCTGGTTTCCAAAGTTAAGGCGCTTCTCAGAGACCGAGAATGGATTGACGAACGGAGAGACGGCCTTGTGCTCACAGAACCGGAAGCTCTCCTACAAGAGTGGTCCGACAATTACAGCCTTAGAAATAGTGAGGTACGGGATTTTTACTCCTTGAAAAGTATCCCGGAAATTGAAGCGCAGATCGCGGACGTGCTGACGCACAGATCTGTTGAATTTGCCTTCACAGGCTTCTCTGGGGCAGCTAGGCTGGCCCCTTTTGTCCGGTATCAACGCGTGATGGCTTATGTTGGCCACACCTCGGAAGACGTGGCTTTCTTGCTGGGCCTCAAGTCGGTGACTAACGGAGCAAATGTGTCCCTCTTGATTCCGTATGACGATGGGGTTTTCTACGGAACACGCGAGTTCGATGGAATTGTGGTAGCATCTCCCGTCCAGATTTACCTTGATCTCGTAGGCTACCGTGGAAGGGGAGAGGAAGCAGCGAAGGAACTTTTCGAGCAGGTGATACGGCCGAGATGGTAAATCAGGATGATCCTCCAACTAAAGCGGCGCGAACTGTCCTGATAGATCTGTTGGATCTTCTCAGAGAATACGGGGGCTCCATTGTGGTTGCCGGAGGATGGGTGCCGGCACTTCTGCCTTCCAAGGGCATCACATCCCATGTCGGGACCACTGACGTGGACCTTGTCTTGGATTATAGGAGAATTCCGGAGCGGGGGAACGGCAGCGCCTTAAACGAGACTCTTATGAGCACGTCAACTATCTTCTGGAGAAACTCGGCATCAGACAATCAGACACGGGCGGCGAGAAAGAAAAGCCTTGACACGCGGATCATATCGGAAGTATGCGCTTCACAAACCCATCCGCCTGAAGGCTAGATAACGGTCGTAGAGGACAGGAACCCATATCTGGCACCAGTAAGGCTCCCTAGATGCAGCCGTTTTCTCATGGTTTGGTACAAGTAAGGCAGGTGGGTGGCTGAGGGGCTCCCAACTTTCGGTCTTCTGCCAACCGAAAATCGAAGAAGATGCTGTGCAAACCTGAACGCGGACCGAGGAGTCCCACGAAGCGGAGCAAAGTTGCACACTAAATAGAAACGATGATCAAGATACTCGCAAAATCTTCGATTTCTTTGCATGTGGCCACGAAATGACCAACTTCGAATCTTTTTTGATGCGGTGCTTTGGGTGCCTTTTTGAGAGAATTTGCATCGTATGAGCGCTACCGCCTCCTGCCACTGATCTTCTAGTAATAGAGCCAATTTTCAGTTCTTCCACCGATCCGAAACACACGACTCTGCCGATGCGTTTGCCGATGATGAACCGATAGGGGTTAACCCAGGTTTCGGTGCGGCTCGCGTTCTCGTGCAACAAGAACCTCCGTACACGCGATTTCGGACTTTTCAAATACTTCAACAGCGCCCCAAAAGGAAAATGGCGCAGAAACGTTCTCAGTGCGTTATACGCGAACTGTGGGGACAAGTTTCTCTGGCAGTAGCCTTCCCCTCGGCTTGCCACCAGCAGGACGTGGTCGGGCAAGGCGCGACCGGAAGATCGGGCTTGACCGGAATCAGCGTAGAGTCGTATGCTCAACAAGGGGACGAGAGAATCTCTTTCTACATAGTGACGACAGTTTTCCTTCTCTCGGGTTTTGCTGGTGTGGACGCTCGGCTTTTCCTTCAGAGGGACCAGCCAGCGATTCCTCAGTGACCCCCAATAGATCCTAATTGGCAAAACAGCCCCAGGAGTCAGGACTATGGCCTATACTCATGTTCTAAACCAACGTGGCAAGGGTCTGAAGAGCCTAGTGGATTGGCTTTTAGCTAATCCAGGGAGGTAGTTATGCCGATCCGCATAACATGCCATGATAAACCGCCGTACAGAACGAATCCAACGGGATATAGAGGTCTTAGCGTGTGTTTGGCAATCACTGAAATCGTGTGTTATGAGGACAGAAAACCTGGACTCCGCATTTAATGCGGATCAATCTAATCATTGGTCTCTGACTTTTCTGCGGTGAGGCTCAAGACCTTCTCACGACCGCAGCGACGGTATACAAAGGCCCAGAACCGCGAAGGCGCTTGACCTCGGCCAGAATTCGAGCGAGGGTTACCGAAGGCTTTGGTTTGGCGAGGCATTTCCTGAAAGAGGAACGAACAAGTGAGATACAAATGGCCAGAGTAGTCAGGGCAAAGAGAGGTCGGGCAGAGCCGAAATTCCCTGGAATTAGCGCTCTAGCAGTTGAGGGTTACAAGTCCCTTTATCGAAAGACTGAGATTGATCTCCGCCCGCTGACATTATTGGCTGGAGCGAATAGCTCCGGTAAATCCAGCCTCGTTCAGCCGATGCTCCTGCTGAAACAAACACTGGAGACGCCGTACGATCCGGGCGCTCTTTTGCTGGATGGCCCGCATGTGCGGTTCACATCAGCAGACCAGCTTCTTACTTGCAAGAGCGGCAAGATGATAGGGAACACGTTTAGCGTGATGATTCACGTCACGGATGGCGAGATGGTTCACGTTCGATTCGACTGGCGCCGCGGCAAGGGATTTGACGTAATGGAAATGACTGCTGCCCGGCCCCACTGGGATCCCGTTCCTATACATCGCGATATGACGCGAGACGAGATCCTGCGAGTGCTTCCGCGGCACAACCGCAAGATGGCCGAGCGATTTGAAAAGACCTCAGGCGAGGATTACCATCTTGCAGTAACCAGAGAGCGATGCTTCCTAAGAGTAGGGACTTTCTCTGTCATCACGGGGGAATATGAAGGGATCGGATGGTCCGATCCGCTGCACCAAGTGCACCGATATCTCCGAGGGCTGATCCATGTTCCAGCACTACGAGGCAATCCCCTCCGCACTTACGCAACGACCGCGGTCGGCAGTGAGTTTCCTGGTACCTTTGAACCGTATGTTGCAAGCATCATCCATCATTGGCAATCAATTGGAGATTCTCGTCTAGAATTACTTGGCGAACACTTGGAGAAGCTCGACCTCACTTGGAAGATTCAAGCAAACCGAATCGATGATACCCGCGTGGAATTGAGGGTAGGACGTCTTCCCCGAAGAACTAGAGCAACGAAAGATCTCGTCAGCATCGCCGATGTCGGCTTTGGGCTTTCCCAAGCGCTTCCTGTTCTAGTGGGCCTGATAGCGGCACGGCCAGGACAGCTTGTCTATTTGGAACAACCAGAAATTCACTTACACCCGCGCGCGCAGGTGGCCTTCGCTCAACTGCTGGTAGCCGCTGCCAGGCGGGGTGTCCGGGTACTGGTGGAGACGCATAGTAGTGTCCTGCTGCTTGGGATCCAAGCGCTGATTGCCGAGGGAGCGCTCCCTCACAAATTCGTAGCGCTCCATTGGTTCTCCAGAACGTCCGATGGCCTGACTGAAGTGCGAAGCGCTGATTTAGACGAAGCAGGTGCATTTGGGGATTGGCCGCAAGACTTCGACGAAGTAACACTGGATGTCCAGAGCCGTTTCCTTGATGCGGCCGAGGCCCAACAAATCAAACACAAATGAAGTCGAAAATGTCGAAACGCTTTGTAGTTGATGCATCAGTGGCTCGCGCTGCCGGTGGCGAATCCGCGACATTTCCTTCTTCGAAAAAGTGTCGTGACTTCCTGACCTCGGTTCTCGCTGTTTGTCATCGCTTCGTTATGACGCCAGCAGTCAGAGAAGAGTGGACAAAGCACGAATCCCGATTCGCTAGACAATGGCGCGTTTCAATGGTTGCCCGCAGAAAGCTCGTTTTTGTTAATGTATCTGATGATGTGGAATTGCGAGCGGCAATTGAAAGCACAGCGAAGAGTGAAAAGCAGGTATTTGAAATACTCAAGGACATGCATCTTGTTGAAGCAGCGCATTCAACAGACCGAACGATAGTCTCTCTTGACGATACAGTTCGCTCCATGCTGGCCGTAATGTCTGACGAAATACTTGCGATCAGAAATATTATTTGGGTTAATCCAGTGAATTTTGAAGGTATGGATTCCTGGCTTCTGAATGGTGCCCCAGCCCTGAAGGAACTCATGATTCGGCCTTGATTGGAGGCGCGTCACTTTGCTTTCTGGGCCTGATTCATTGAATGGTAGCAGTTGTTTGGAGAGAAGCGCATCTGACCTGCTTGAAGAAGCACTATTCAAGTTGAACAACAGACCATGAGCCGAAAGAGGAAAGTCAGAGAACAAACACATGTAGCAGACGGTCCGCGTCGGCACGCGTCCCGCAGCCTGATGTGCGACGTTAACCGTCCCGACCGGTTTACCATGCGAGTACGCTATGCCCCCCGCGATTGTCTTGATGAAGAGCGCCACCTCACCGATCCCCATCCCTGTGCGTTCCACCTTGACCACGTCAGGGCCAGCCGGATCGATTCGACGCGACGTGATTCTCGGGCTGATGGTTCAGAGGGTGATTTCCCGACATTTGCACGAGGCAAGCATCCGCGCAATAGCATCCCCTCTGAATCATGTTATATTTAAAGGTAAGCGGGTCCATCTTTGACGGACAGACTTGATCGAGAAAGAAAGAGGGTATCTCGCTGTCATGAGCTTAGCGCTTGGAAATCCAGCACCTACGACTGATACTTTGCTGGACTCCGGCAAACCCAACCCGGCAGCGCCAAGCTTAAATTTTGTGAATAGCTGCTCTTATCCCCTTTTATGACGAGTAATCGACCCTGGGGCCTCCTCCAAGGTACCATCTGGTTTGAGTATGTTTTTGCTCGGCCAGTGCGATATCTTATTGACTCATGGTCTTGGCTATGTGTCTCATCATCTGACGACATACACCTTCATAAATCTCTAAGGTCAGGAAGTAATCCGGATTCGCTTTTATGAAGGAGGATGCCATTTCTTTGGCCGCCAAGTCTATGTCGAGTGAACGACGATAAATGTCTTCCAAACGGGCTCGCTCTTTTATTGCCAAATCGATGGAAGATCTAATGTAGCTCTTGGCCTCATTACCACAGACATAACCAAAATGATCTGCGCAAAGGTAATCTATTTGGAGCATCTCCATTTTCTTGAGACTCTCCAAATAAAGCGTGAAATTGGAATTCGCCGAGGCAAGGATAGTACCTTTGTAGGGGATTCCTCCACCGTCCGACGGGAAAAGCGCCCTAATCTGAGGGACGTAAGCGGAGATTGAGCATGAAGAATGGCCAGGCGTCTCAAATATTTGTATTTCCCTGTTCCCGAGGTCGATAACGTCTCCTTCGGAAATTACTTCACCGGACAATCCTACGGGCCAATCGAGTCTGGTGCGCAGCGTATGGCACATGAATTTTCATGCGCTCAGTCAGTCGGCCACTGAATTGGTTAATGGTGTCGATGTTTTTAGGTTCACTTAGGATTTGCCATGCCCTTGCCGAGGCATATATTTTGAGGCCTGGGTTCCGTCCACGAAAAAACGGCACAATTCCGATGTGATCAAAATGGGCGTGAAGGATTATTATTCCTTGGATTCGGTCTTCCTTGAGTCCGAACTCATCGAACTGATGCAGGAGAGTAGGCACGAGGTAACTCATGCCTCCGCTGATAATTACTGACCCATCCCGGCCTTCCAGCAGATATACTCCGGATTCGGGACGTCCTAAATACCATAAGCCATCACAGATTTTGCCGGGTTTTTGACAGTTCACGGTTGCCGCTAATTCCTTTCATTCGAGAGAAGGTGTTCAGTGTAAGCACCATTGCCATTTGCCAGAAAGAGGACCTCGCCAAGTTCATTCTGAGACAGAGTTCAATTCTCCTCCACTTTATGAGCTCTCGCTCTTTTTGGCAATTATTGACACTCATGGCCGTGTACGCTTCTCCCCCTCTTCTCTATATTTGAGCGTACAGAGGGTCATCCCTGAGGGATAAGTCCGATCAAAAGAAACATGCCAGACGCATCAAGGGCTCACTTAAGTAATGAGGCGGCGGATTCTGATTGATCGTGCTTTCCGCTTTCTTCTTTATCCATTTCTTCTTTCCCCTTCTGACATTTGAGAGGTTAGTGGGGCAATCATGAAGGGAATAGACAACGCGTTTGCGGAAAGGAGGGTTCGCTATGAACCGAGCAGTGGTCAACATCTTGTTGGAGGTCCAGGTACTCCATACTTAATTCATTGCCTCCTCCGGCGGATGTGGGCATGCTGCGATGCCATTACTGCTCCGGGCGACCTTTGGGAACTGGCAAGTTTGTTGGACGATTGTCGGCGGCTGGCCGGATACTCCGGAAAGGAAACCCTGGCCCGCGGCCCCAAAGCAAAAGAAATTAAGTATGCCGTTTCCGGAATTCCAAGTGCCTAAGCCTCGTGATTTCCAGCGTCAACTCGGCATGAGCCAAGAGTCAACCTGACCCCAGATCTTTAGGCGTGGAGGAAGGCCCGACAGAAGGTTGGACTGCCTTTCTTGAGGATTCACGACCTGAAGCACACTTATGGTCGGAGACTGAGATCAGCGGGGGTATCATACGAGGGTCGTCAGGACCTCCTCGGTCACAAGTCGGGCAGGATCACGACTCATTATTCCGCACCCGAGTTGATCAATTTAATAGAAGCATCAGAGCGAGTTTGCAGGAAAGATTGGTCCAAATCTGGTGCAGTGACCATTCTGAGACGAAAAAACTCGCTTCGGCTTGTTGCCAACTAGCCGGTTTTGGTGCTCTTTTTTGGCTCCCCGAGTAGTCCCGCGTACCCGCGAGATCGAACCTACAACCTAGTGGTTAACACACGCCACTTTAAGGAATAACCTTAATAATTTCACCGTAGTTTGCCGGAACCTGTTGCAAAAAAGCCAGGACAATCCATAACCGTCCACAACCCAGTCCCGCAAAAGTCCCGCACGGATGAAAGCACCTTTCCGGTCACTAGGGCTCTCCCAATGATACACCGCCGTGAAAGTCGCGTGACGGCCATAACGTAATCAACAAGTTGCCAGAAAGTCTCAGTGATTTCAGTCCCTGTTGTTCCATTTCATTCCGGGTGCGGCCCTTTGGGGCCTCTGAGATCTTGGCTGCGTTTCTTATAGTCATAGCAGCGGATTCCTTCTTCTATGCCTGCGCGCCATCGCCGGGGCTGCACTGTCCGGACTTCCCAGGACCCTGGAATTCCCCCGGAAAGGCCCACTGGCCCCATCGAAATTGAGAGAAACGCGATTCCAAATCGATGATTCAAGAGTAAGGCACTGATTTTGCCAATTTGATGTAGAGTGTTACTCTACGATATACCTACTTTGATATGTTATCTCAGTCTGTTATATCATTCACAATCTTTTTTGATTGACAGCCGGAGAAGAAACGTTTAGGGAATGTGTTTATTCCCGGTTCATCAGTTTTCGGAGAACAGCGTCGTTTTTCTGGATTGAGGGCTACTCCTTCCACCAGGAAACGAGGAAATTTCCGGAGCATCCCCATGAAGATCAGCGACCTGGTCAAACGAACCCAAGTCTCAAAGCAAACTATCCATTATTATGTCCGCGAGGGGCTGGTTCCACGGCCTCCAAAATTTGCCAAAAATCTCGCAAATTACAATGAGAGCTATGTAGAGCGAATCCGCCTGATCAAGGAACTCCAGGACCATCATTTCCTCCCTCTTTCGCTTATTAAGAGAGTGCTCAAATATCAGAAGGGGACGCCGGAAAGGAAACCGCTCCTTCAAGTTCAAACTAACTACTTCCGCCCTGTGGACCAGCTTCTGCCGGCCGATGTAATCGGGGAACAGGATTTTAGAAAGAAACACAGGTCTTAGTCGCAAGTGGCTCGCCCGTTTGGAGGAATGGGGAGTTATAACCCCGGAGACCCGCGAGGACCGGAAGGTCTATTGTCAGGACGATGTCATATTAGGCAGGCTCGTGGTGGATATGGGTAGGATCGGATTGGGGCCGAAAGACGGTTTCGATGCAGAGGCGCTGAAATACTACGGCGACGCATTCCAGAAGGTAGCGACAAAGTCTCACGAGTACTTCATACAGGTCGTGTTGGGCAATGTCAGTCCTCTGGAATATTCCCAAAAAAGCGCACAAGCTACAGAAATCATGAGCGTATTCTTCTACCATCTCTATCGAAAGTTTGCCCGACAAGAGGCCAACCGCACTCTGGCGCTCATGGAATCCAAGTCCAAAGGCAAAGAGTAGTCCTGGATATTAGACTTCTCGTGGAACGAGGTGATATCAACGGTGGAGTCCAGATTTGGAACTTCAAGAGTGAGCATTATAACGTTGTCGAGGGGAGGCAAACACTCTCAAGAGATCGAGGACTGTCGCAGCAGATGTTCTGCACCCGCATGCATTGAAATCTTCGACATGAAGGGAAAGGAGGGGCTTGATCATGGAACAACCATTGAAAGTTGAAGCAGTGGAGTCCATCGCAGAGAAGACAAAATTTGCGGTGGGCGGGAGACGAGCGACATACGTCCTGATAATCTGCTGTCTGCTTTATGCGATCAATTGGATGGATCGGCAGGTATTTTCAGTCGTTGCCGCGCCGATGATGGAGGCACTAAAGCTGACGAAGACACAGGTTGGATGGATCCAGAATTTCTTTCTTTTGAGCATGGGTTTATTGGCGATTCCTGTTTCATATCTTGTGGACCGGTGGAGCAGGAACGAAGACAATCAGTTTAATGGCTCTCGGATGGAGCGTGGCGACGTTTGTGACTGGATTGGGCACCAGCTTTTCGAGCATTCTTATCCCTCGCATTGCCGTCGGCGTCGGCGAGGCAGGGTTCGGTCCGGGTGGAACAGCTTTGATCAGTGCCTCGTACAGGCACGAAGAAAGAGGGCATAAGCTTGGGATCTTCAACATGTTCATCGCCGTGGGTGTCATCGCCGGATTGATGCTGGGCGGTTTTTCGCTCAGAAGTGGGGTTGGGCAGCGCCGTTTTTTGTTTTCGCGATTCCGGGTATAATTCTCGGCATCCTAGCGTTGTTCATGCAAGATTATCCTACGCCACGGAAAAAAGAAACGACTCTATCCTTTTGCAAGAATTTCCTGGAGCTCTGGAAGATTCCCACTCTCCGCTGGCTTTACATAGGTTTCGGGCTGTACATGATGACGATCATGTGCCTGGCGCATTGGAACGTTACGCTTTTGATTTACAGATTTAAATTGAGCGTAGCCCACGCACCACTGATCATGGCGTCCATACTTGCCTTCTCATTGTTTGCTTATCCGCTGGGCGGATGGATTGCCGACAGATGGGAGCGAAAGAGTCCCGGTGGGAGAATGCGTTATGCGACTCTTGCTTTGGTAGGGGTGTCCCTGTTCGGCATCCTTTACCTATATATTGCGTTTATTCTCTACAAGGGAACAATACAAGAATGGAATGGTCTGCTTATTCTCGGGTTCTTGTTTTATCTGCTGCATACTCTCAGTAGCGCCGGTGTTGGCGGGCCGGTTGCTGCGACCACCCAGATGGTCGTACCAGTACATCTGAAATCATTGTCCTTCGGAATAGCTATGACCAGCATGTACGCACTGGGTGGTGGCTGGGGTTCCGGTATTGCTGGGATGATCGCTGATGCCGTGGGAACGGGAAAGCCAGGCGACTGGCTGGGGCTCTGTTATGGCAACATGATCGTCTGTGCTTTCACGCTACTGGGCGGATTTTGCTGGTGGCGGTCGTCTGTCAATTACAAGACCGATATTCAAAAGATCCGGCACGAGTCTGCAGGAGCCGTTTAACCCAGCCCTGCGGCCTGATACAGTTCCCGGGCAGGCGTGAAGCCATCCTCTACGGCATTTTCCGTTTCTTAGCATCGCCCATAGAGCGCAACGCTGTCGAATCGTTCTCAAACAAACAACGCATTTATCACGGTGCTTGTAACTAATAAGATCGCTGTAAAGCTAAGGAGGATTTTACTCATGATCAAATCGAGACTATGTGACAAAGTTGGGATCAAATACCCGATTATACAGGCGGGGATGGGCCCTTTCAGCAACAACAACCTCTGCGTGGCCGCAGCAAACGCGGGGGTTCTGGGACTGCTTTCCACCAGCGGTCTGTTCAGCAAACAGGATCAGCCCTGGATCTACAAGGCTTTTGTCGAGAGCGGGGAGGCCGATTATGACGACGATATGGCCACGGTTCTGGAAAAGGTGTTAAAGCGGACCTATCGCCTGACCAAAGATAAGGGGGGCATTTTCGGAATAAACGTCATGGTGTCGGCGGAGTTGAAACATTATGCTGAGGTCATGATTAACACCGCCATCCGGGTGCGGGAAGAGAACCCCGACATGAAGAATCATTTCAAAGTGATCTTCACTTCGGCTGGCGACCCTGTCGGCTGGAAGGACAAGATCAAGGGCGCCGGTTTCACTTGGATGCATGTTGTCCCCTCTGTTAAGGGCGCTCTGCGTTGCAAGAAGGCGGGCGTCGATGTGATCGTTGCTTCCGGCCATGAAGGAGGATTCCACACCTCCTGGGAACCGGTCCACTCCATGATTCTCCTGCCTGCCGTGGTCGAGGCAGTATCCGACGAAAATACCCTTGTGTGCGGCGCGGGCGGTTTCTGCGACGGCAAGACCCTGGCTGCGGCCCTGGTTTTAGGCGCCGATGGGGCCCAAATGGGGACCCGCTTCC
The DNA here is from genome assembly GCA_963828085.1 of uncultured delta proteobacterium. Taxonomy (GTDB): domain Bacteria; phylum Desulfobacterota; class Desulfomonilia; order Desulfomonilales; family Desulfomonilaceae; genus CAWBBA01. The sequence goes on along the minus strand of CAWHDO010000003.1, from coordinate 30,441 downwards.
TGACAACTCAGGAGAGTGATTTCCACCAGGTATGGAAAGAGGGCGTAGTGGCCGCTGGTGACCGTGGGACCCTTGTCGCCCGCGGTTTTGTCGGTCCCGCTCGGTGGTTGAAGACCGCCAGGAGCCTCGAGCACCAGAAGAACACACTTCAGAAGTCGCCCGGAGTCTTCCTCGGTGCTCCGGATGACTATTCCACGATTGACATGTCCCTGATCGAATTTGAGAAAGAGTCTATTCGGGCCGTCTATGAAGGCAACAAGGAGAAAGCCCTGATGGCTGCGGGCGAAGCGGCGCAGCGAATCCAAGACATGCCAAAGGTGAACGACATGGTGCAGACGATCGTAAAGGATGCTGAGGCCGCTCTACGCAGCGTTCAGACGAAATGCCTGGTCTGAGAATGACGGCCACGTTAAAGACTTGAGGATCACACACGGGAGCGCTTCTTGCGGAGCAGCCAGAAATGAGGAAGCGGGCCAGGGGGTAGTTCCATGAATATTGCCGAATTAGGATTGAAAAGTCTCGAACTCGGCGAACATGTAAGCTTCATTTTTGAAGGACAAGAAATCACCAACAAACAGATGAACCGTGCCGCCAACAAGCTGGGTAATGCCCTCAAGAATATGGGCGTTCAGCGGGGCGACCGGATTATCCTGCAGATGCCGAATTGTCCGGAAGTCTTGCAGAGTTTTCAGGCCATCTGGAAGATCGGCGCTATTGTCGTTCCCATCAGTTATCAGGTCGGCCAAGAAGAGATCAATTTCATCTATCAGGACGCGGGACCGAAGATGGTGATCACTTCACCTGAATTTTTCGAGAAGGTCAACGCGGCGAGGACAAAAGTGGCAGGTTTAGAGCACGTCATCGTCGTCGGTTCGGTAGCGCCCGCGGGCACCTTTCTGTTTCAGAAGCTTGTCGGCGACAGTTCGAACGAATTGGAGATGGTGAAAACCGCCGATGATGACGTCGCCGTCCTCGTCTACACCTCCGGAACAACAGGAACTCTGAAAGGTGTTATGCTGACCCATGCGGGGCTCCACTTCAGCGCTGTGACACAGCAGGAAACATGCAATCTTCCTCAGGACCTGGTGACTATCGCTATCCTTCCCCTTTGTCATTCGTTCGGCATCGCCATGATGAACGGGGCCTTCCTGCGCCTTCACGGGAAGGTCGTGCTCATGCGGCAGTTTAACCTGGAACGTTTCTTTGAGAATATCCAGAAGTTCAGGGTCCAGAGTGTACCTGCCGTTCCGACCATATACGTCTATATGGTGATGTACCCTGATGCCAAAAAATATGACGTTAGTTCTGTGAAGATATGGCTTAGCGGTTCCGCTCCCCTGTCTCGGGAAACAAGGGAGCAGTTCAAGGAGAAACTTGGCGGTGAGATTGTGGAGGGATGGGGCTTGACCGAAACGGGAGGCAACAATACCAGCAACGTTCACGTCCTCAACAGGGCAGGATCCATCGGCAAGCCGCTGAACGGCATGGAGATGAGGATCTTGGACGAGAACGGTCATGAAATGTCTCAAGGCCGAGAAGGGGAAATTGTCATAAGAGGTCCGATGGTTGTGAAAGGCTATTGGAATCGCCCCGAGGAGACGGCCGAGGTTGTCCGCAACGGCTGGCTCCATACGGGCGATATCGGTTACGTCGATGGGGATGGCTATTTTTTCGTCACTGATCGGAAAAAGGACATCATTATCAAAGGTGGAGAGAACATATCGCCTCGAACTATAGAGGAAGTCCTATACAGCCATCCCGGTGTCGCTGAGGCGGCCGTTATCGGAATGAGGGACCCGGTTTATGGCGAAGAAATCAAGGCCTTCGTGACATTGAAGCCCGGAAATACTGCGACTCCCGGGGAACTCGTGGAGTTCTGCCAGGGCAAGCTCAAGAGGTTCTTTGTTCCCAAGGAAATCGTCATCATTCAAGCAATGCCTAAATTGCTGGTCGGCAAGATTTTGAAGAAGGAATTGCGAAAGATGTAATCAAATAACAACTACGCGGAGAACTGTTTGCAATGGGACAGTGGCCGCCGCGAAGATAATAGATCGGCTGAAATAATGAGGTTGTTTCGAGCGGGTACGGGGAGGGTTGTCCGTGCCCAGCTTTCTTGAAATTCACAAACGAGGAAGGGTAAGACATGAATACGAGAGAGGTGGTATTTGTTGACGGTGTACGGACGGCATTTGGGACCTTAGGACGTACGCTGCGGAATTTTACGATGGAGGAACTCGGCGGGCTGGCTTTGAAGGGCTTGCTGGAAAAGACCAAGATTGCAGAGAAAGCGCACGTGGACACCGTATTTGCTGGGTCCGCCATTGGCGGTACATCCGCCCTTAACCCGGCGCGCTGGGCCGCTCTGGCCTCGGGTCTGCCTGTGACCACCGCAGCATCCTATGTCGAGATGCAGTGCGGATCGGCGATTGACAGCATCAACCATGCCGCATGGCGGATCATCGCGAACCAGGCGGACATCGTCATTGCGGGCGGTATGGAATCTTACAGCCAGGCAACCTGCAAATTTTCTATGGCGACCGAGCCGTTCAAGATGATCCGGCCCATGCCGGTCCCGAGTTCCCTTTCTCCCACTAAGGACCCTGCCACCTCGAACATGGGACTGACTGCTGAAGCCCTGCAACAGATGTACAACATCTCTCGGCAGGAGCAGGATGAGTTCGGTTTGCGGAGCCAGGTCCTTGCAAGGACGGCGATTGAAGCCGGCTACTTTGTCGACGAGATCGTGCCGATAACGATTCCCGCCACGAAAAAGACCCCTGCGATTGAATTCAAGGTCGACGAACATCCCCGGGCGACCTCGACGGAAGCCCTTGCCGCACTGCGGCCGGCATTCATCGAAAAAGGGACGGTTACGGCCGGAAACTCATCCGGACGCAACGATGGGGCTGCTTTCGTACTCATGATGACCAAAGAAAAGGCGATCGAACTGGGATACACACCGATGGCCAAATGGCTGAGCGGCGGCGATTATGGTGTCGATCCCAAGATCATGGGAATCGCGCCTGCTTACGCGATACCCCAGGCATTAAAGCGTGCCGGCCTGAAGCTCGCGGACATGGAAGTCATGGAATGCAACGAGGCATTTGCAGTGCAGAATCTCGCAGTCATCAAGGAACTCGAAAAGCAGATGGGTGAGAAGATCAATATGGAGGAAAACTGGAATCCGAACGGCGGCGCTATCGCATTTGGTCATCCGAATGGGGCTTCGGGCGCCCGTATTTGTCTCTTCGCGATGAAAGAGCTTATCCGAAGAGGGGGAAAATACGGCTTCTTCAGTTCCTGCTGCGGCGGTGGACTAGGCGTAGCCACGGTTATCGAGAATCTTCAGTGCTGAAATTGAAGAATGTATTTGATTGCGGACCCAAGAAATTCTAAATCTTCTAGAAGATGCACCCCCATGAACTCTTGTAGCGGTTGTCGGAAACAATGGCCGATTGGCGGAAGATCGAGATCTGGAAATCTTCCGTCAGTCTTCACTGACGGGAGATTGGACTTGTCGTTTGAAACCGTTCGCGCCAAGGCAACCTGTTCGACGGTAGGAAGGGCATCCTGCCCGTCATTTCTGGGGTGGATTTTAATCGCCGGTTATAGTGACGAGCGGGATGCCCGTCCCACCGAAGAAGGAACCGCTTCGTTTCTCACAATGACTGGGGCGGCCAAATCGGCCAAAAAGATTGGCACTTGCTATATGTAGCCATGGAATCAATAAAGACGAGATCCAAATGAAAGGTAAGAGGAGAGTAAGTATGAAGATAGATGAGATGAAAAATGTATCTGTTGTGGGCGCAGGGAATATGGGTCACCAAATTGCGCTGCAGTGTGCGCTGTGCGGCTTTAAAACGGTCAGCACAGACGTGATTCCGGCCGTGCTCGAAAAAGCCGAGAAATTTTGCGATACCTATCTGGCAGGCCGCGTCGCAGAAGGGAAAGTTGACGGAAGACGCCGCGAAAAAAGCCCGCAGTCTTATCTCCTTTACAGGCGATCTGAAAGAAGCTGTCAAGGATGCCGACCTAGTTATCGAGGCGGTCCTGGAAAGAATCGATCTAAAGCGGAAAGTCTTTGCCGATCTGGACAAGTTCGCTCCATCGAAAGCCATTCTGGCCACGAACAGTTCTTTCATTGTCAGTTCCCGCATCGCGGATGTCACCAATCGTCCCTCCCAAGTCTGCAATCTCCATTTCTTCAACCCGGCGCTGGTCATGAAGCTCGTCGAAGTGGTCCAAGGGCCCCATGTCTCGGATGAAACTGCGCAATGCATGATGGACTTCTGTCTGAAGATCGACAAGGAGCCCATCCTGATCAAGAAAGAAGTGGACGGCTTCGTCCTGAACCGCATTTTCGCCGCTATTTCGAAAGAAGCCATGTGGATGCTTGAAATGGGCGTGGCTTCCTTTGAAGACATCGACAAGGCCTGCGTTTATGGCGCCGGCCATCCCATGGGTCCCTTCCGCCTCATGGATTTGACGGGTATCGACCTCGCCTATGACATCGGGATGAGCCACTTCTATGAAACCGGCGACAGGGCGGACCTTCCGACCCCTAGCGTTGTGAAGAAGGTTACTGAAGGCAAACTTGGCCAGAAGACAGGTGAGGGCTGGTACAGCTACGAGAAATAACCGGTTCTCCGCAATCTTGTGGGCGCACCTCGAAGGTTTATGGGAGTAGTTGGAACCGCTCTTGGTGTTTGATCCAATTTGTCCAAGGCTGTTTGAAAATTCGAGGAGGAAGATTATGAATTATGAATTCATCAAGGTAGAGAAGAAAGGACATGTGACCACCGTGACGATCAATCGTCCTGAGGTCTTGAATTCCATCAGTCCGTTGGTCAGCGTGGAGATGGACCATGCATTCAATGATTTCGATGCCGACCCGGAACAATGGATATGCATCGTTACAGGCGCGGGAGAGAAGGCTTTTTCAGCGGGCAATGACTTGAAATTTCAGGCCGTGAATGGCCCTGCCAAGATGCGCGAAATTATGAAAGGAGTTGAAGGGCGGGTTTGCCGGATTAACCTCACGGTTTGACTGCTATAAACCTTTCATCGCAGCGGTCAATGGATTAGCTCTTGGAGGCGGATTTGAAATTGCCCTCGCTTGCGACATCATTATAGCCTCCGAAAACGCCAGTTTCGGATTGCCCGAACCCCGCGTCGGAATGTTTCCCGGCGCAGGCGGCGTGCATCGTTTGCCCAGGCAGATACCTTATCACATAGCCCAGTATATGATCATGACGTCTAAAAGAATCACGCCGCAACAGGCCATGCAATATGGGCTTGTAGCAGAAGTCGTTCCTCTAGCGGAATTGATTCCGGCAGCCGAGAAGATCGCCGCAGAAATTCTTCTTGCCGCCCCTCTGTCGCATCCGTGCAGCCAAGGAAGCAACTGTGAAAGGGTTAAACGTCACCTTGCAGGAGGCCATAACAACTCAGTATCCGGCGCAGCTTGCCATGTATCAATCCGAAGATTTCATTGAAGGGCCTAAGGCTTTTGCCGAAAAAAGGCCCCCAAATTGGAAGGGCCGATGAATTCCTGCACCTGCAGAATCATCCGGACTTCAGGAATCTGTTTGTGACCAAGGATGAGGACGGCGAGGACACCAACTTCCTGCTCACGTCCCCGCTGTCGCCCGCACTGACTATTCTGAGAAAAAAATCCCGCTCCGTGTTGTTGCCAACCGAGCGGGATAATTAATCTTGTTTGGCTCCCCGAGTAGTCCCGTGTACCGTGGGATCGAATCCCGTCTGTTGCGGGATTTCGGCCGAAGCCTAGCCCTACTATCGAGTCGCAATTTCGGGATTGACAAGACCGGAGGAATAATTCAGAATTACGCTTTGGCTGCGGCAGACAATAGGACCACGTGGCCCGGTGTACGGTTGCAGCCTCAAGTGTCGGTCAGTTCCCCGATAGCTCAATTGGCAGAGCGGGTGGCTGTTAACCACTAGGTTGTAGGTTCGAGTCCTACTCGGGGAGCCAAAAAAGATAAATTCAGCCAGGAACCTCACCTGGCTTTTTTTGTGGTCACTTCAATTATCAAAATCACGTCAAGGGCGGGATTAACCATTAGGCCTGAATTTAGGCCGTCGCGTTCATTCGGTCATACTGGGAGCTTCACCTAGAAACACTATCCATATCTCACCGCAGAGTGCGAAGAGGCCGCATAAATCAGCCAGCAGAATGTCCCTCCGCGATCTCGGCGTTCTCTGCGGTGAGATAGGTGTTCAGACCGACACATTCACTCCGAAGCTGTGGACACCCACCGACGCAGTGCCGGGAGTTCCTTGGATTCCCATTCCTCCGAAACCCTCAGGTTGAGGAAATATTCAAACAGGTCGTCCACTATCTCCATGCCCTCTTCGATAAGATATGTCTTCTCCAGGAAAGATCCCTCGAGATCTTCTTCACCCTCAGCTTCGCCCGCGGGCAAAATCGGCGGGGTCCTGAAGGAACCGAAGGAGAACCAGGTCCCCTTGAGCATCATCTTGAAATCATTGTCGCCGGCCCTAATCGAGATCCGAGCCTCCTCTATTTTCTTGCCCTCTTTGAGCGCTGCAAGTCCCTCACGCAGCTCTGAATGCTCCCCTTTCAAGGTCACGGTCTGGGGGGTCTCCACATCCGACAGATCGAGCGTCATGCGGTCGAGAAAGAGGACTTCAACCACTTTCTTTCCGGGCACCTCTATGCGGCCGCCGGTCTGGTCGGATTTAAACCAGAGCCAAGTGAGAAATTCCCGCCCAAGAAAAGCCTTTTCACGAAGTATATCCAGGAAATCCATAAACTTAGTCTCCTTGTAACCACTCGGGGGAAAGCGGGGTTCACCGCAGAGTCCGCAGAGAACGCGGAGCGGGAAAATGGTTTCCGCGTACATAAGCGAGAGGCTACTTACTCAAACCCGTATGGCCTTCATGCTCGCACTCGGCCTTTTCAAGGGGCCATTATGCAGGGCTTAAGTTCTTCCAGAAGGCGCGTTTCAGGTTTGCCCTCGAGCAACTCTTCTCCCCGGATGTAAGGGAGAAGCGGTACCAGCGTCAATCCGAAGCATTTCTTGAAGTGTGCTTCCATGCGCTCCCGGGCCTTCACCGCATGACTCCCGAAATAGATCACGGCCCTTGCTGTGTCCCAGACGATGTCATAAATCTGGATGGACGGGAACACCTGCCGTTTAAGCGATTCTTTGAGCTGCTCCTTGAGTTCACGCCGCTGGGCAGACGAGAGACGCCGCTGACCGGTTTCTTCCAGCTTTTTCCGGCTCTCTTTCTTGAGTTGAATCTCCAGTATTCGAGGCGGAACACGCACAGTGTCTATTCGTAGGCTGAGAGCGACGTAATTGCCGCGAACGTACGATGCTCCAGTGAATTGACTATCTGTAAAGTCGTCAATCGAAGCCCATCCCATGCCCACTTCGTCACCGGCAGTCTGGACCTCCGCAAACGCTCCACTTTTTATGCCCGCATCCACTGCTTCCCAAAAGGAACCCTCTATGGCTCCGCGAACACGGTACCTCATGATGGAGACCGAACGTGACGCAAACCCCATGCAATGCTCCGCTGGTTTAGTTTCGTGACGAGAAAGAATAGATGAAAAAACTCAATCGGGCAAGTGATCCCACTACCCCGATTTTGGCTCCGGAGCCGCGGAACCCCTCAGTCTGCAAGAATTCTTTTGGCCCGCGCAAAGTCTCGTGCATTGGTGCTACTCTTGACAGAGGGGTACACCTCAATCCACCATGAGCCTGAGACACAGACAGGCTCTACGGATTTGCGTCGGCCAAAGGATCGTGTATCTCGTCACCCGGCTTCATGTAATATATGGGAGGTGTTACCGCGAGTTGCTCAAATTTGTCGCACCGTTTTCCTATGAGTTGGGCCACTAGATCCGGAGTCACGGTGATCGAGAGACCCTTTTTCTTGATACCGAGCATTATCTGTTCAAGCTTGAACTTGAAGGGAGGTTTCTTCAACATCAGCTCGATAGCCTGAACGATCTTGTCTTCTTCGTGGATGCCGAACCGTTTGATTTTCTTCTTTGGAATTTTCGTATCAAGGAAGAAATGAACCAATTGATCGAATAGTTCGCTGTGGAATTCGTCCCTGATGTACTTGACCAAAACGGAACGCTCTACTTCTTTTCTCTGTCCGTTTGGACTTCCGACATACGACAAGTCCCCTGAGGTGACCTTGTCGAGCGTGTAAACCAGAGCATACAGATCAGCTAGGCTCTTGTAGTCGATATAGACGACCTTTCCTCCTGCTGCCTCAAATTCCTTGAGTCTTTCCAGAGTCTTGGGCATTCCTCCGTTCTTAGGAGGTATCCTCATACGATGATCCCTGAGGACAACGGCATAGTCCGACTCTCGACTTTTAAGTGATTCGGCTAGACTGACAAATGTTTTTGCTAAAGGACTCCAGTGGACCGCGGTTTCCACTCTTACAAGTGCCATTCTCTGGTTTTCTCGTTGCTCCCGAGGCAAAAGGTTCACCTTCAAATTCCCCCCGGAACAGTCCCGAATCGCAAACGCAAAACCCTCACGCTCCTTACAATTCTCGAAACAAGATTTCAGAGCAGCCGTGATGGTGTCCTGCCGCGCTGGCTCCTGATCCGTCAGGGCGAGGATTTTTTCCCGTTCCGCTAAGAACGAGTCCCTCACGACTTTCAAGGGATCTTCTACAGTGACATCCGGCTTCTTCAGAAAGAGCTTGTTGGCAATCGTGATGATTTCCCGAGGACTTGTCACTCCTTGGAGGACTTTTCTGACTGTGGCACGGTCCAACGGGTAAAAGGTATCCGGGGGACCGGGCTCGTGACCTTCATACGCCCATGCAAGGCGCTCTTGGACAATTTGGAGCCCTTGCTCCAGGTTGCACCCTTTCAGGCTGAAGACGTTCGAGGCCATCCGCTGTTCAGCGGCCGTGTCGAGAATTTTCTCGAAGCGCTCTTCCCAATTTTCGGGGCGTACAAAACCCACTGGAAGAATGTTCTCCGTTTCGTTGACAATATCCATGAAAACTGTTCCCATTGCTCGAACTAACTGTGAACTCTCCAAAGAATCCAGTTGATCGAAACACAGGACCATGGGCCGATAGAATTCAAGTAATCCACCGATTGTTCTTAATATCTCTTTTGACCTCTGTTCTTGGGCTTCGATGGTCCAATCTCCCTCGCTGAATTTCAAGCCTAGGGCTTGGCATTCCTCTTCGTCCGGGATGGTTCCCGATAAGAAGGTTCCCGCTGCTTCTTTCGCGGATTTGTCCACGTATTGAAACATGGCTCTCAGGACCTTCTTAGACATTGGGCTGTGAAATGAGTGTCTTTTCTTGAGAAAGTCGTGTGTATTCTTCAACAGGTCTGTCCATTTGGGAGATTTCCTGAAGGATAGAATTTTCAGAGGAGATTTCTTGATCGTCTCCAGAAAGATTTTCCCTGGGTCGTCCGGATGTTCTCCCAGATAATGTTCGAACCCTGCGGCGACGACGTTGGCTACGACCAGATCCAATTGACTCACATGACCGGCGTCGATTAGCCACGGCGGTCGGGCTGCCAGGTTGCTCGCAACTTGTTCCATGAGGCTGGTGAAGATTCTGTTGTGGTCTTTCAGTGGGTGAACGTATACGAAAACCGCTTCCACGTCATGAGCAAATATCAGCCTTTTGATCAAATGAGTTTTGCCGCCTCCGGCCATTCCTAAGACCAGAGCCGCCAGGTTAGGGGTAGCGCCAATCTGTTTGACTAACCCCAGGAGCGCATTGTATGCTTCGGAGTTAATGGTTCCAACGTCAGGTTCGCTGGATTTCCACGGGTTGCCTACGGCGACGTCTGCAAACGGATTGAAAGGCGGCAGCGGGAATGGGGCGTCCATCGTTTACCTCCACTTCATCCGCACGAGAAGCGTGCCACCCCTTTTCAGGGAATCGCGTTTCTGATTTTCCGTGAGTTCACGCGGATCGCTTGGGAAAAGCTCTATCACAGGCTCGGGTCTTTCGTTCAAGTCTCTTAGCAAATGATCGAAAGCTTCTCTAAATCCTCGGAACTCTTGGCGAACCTGGTATATCGGCACAAATCCTCCAATATATTCCGCAACAAATTTATCGTATACGGCCCTCAGCGATTGTTCCGACAATACCGGTGACCCGTCGGCCGCTGGCACACATGCGGTCGGAAACTTGCTGCACGCGGCCTGAACTGACCATATTCTGCAGGATTTCTGCCCTCTTGTTGGAGGTTCTACGAACAGCTTCCCACTCTTCCAGACATCGTAGACAAAGGCCTGGATATCCGCCGCGGCTGCCTCCTTTTTTTTAAGTTTTTGATGGAGCGCCAGCCCACGGCGCCATGCTATTCCACAAGTCTTGGCAAGCTCTCCATAGGTAAGCCCGCGGTCGGCGGTTCGAACTTCCAAGACTACTAGGAATTTCGGCACCAGATCATTCTCACTAATAACTGTCTTCGGGCGTGCTGCAATATTTTTTGGGAAACTTCGAATCTTTCTCTGGTGTACGGTCTCAGGCATAGGGACCCCCTCTCGCCGATCTCACAAATGAGTCGCGTCCGGATGCTCGGGCGCATTGAAGGCCAAGCCGGTTTGACAAGCTAAACCATTTAAAAACTATAGGCAACCATCAATTCACAGCAGGGGACAAACCCGCAATGGCTTCGGGTCTAGCTAGAGATTGGAGTACCTACCCTTTCTACCGGGATCGTGAGAGGCAGCAAATATGTCTCCGAAAGCTCCGGCCTACAATTTGTTAGAGCTTATTTCTCTATACTTGTGACTACCAGCCTATCTCTTCCTGTAAGTGGACTCCCAGACAGGCTTGAAGTCGTAGGTTGCGTAAAACTCCGATCTGTACGCGCCCCACGCACGCTTTTCGATTGCCAAGTTAACTTCTCGCAATTTGTGCGCGGGAACGCGAAGCGTTATCACCTGCCCTATCCCCATCATCACATACCACGAGACGACTTCTGTTCCTTCCGGGGGAAATTCTTTCCAAAAGCCCGTCTTGTCCAGGTGATTGTTGATTTCCTCCAGGGTTTTACTCTGATCGTGTCTGAGAAAAATGGTCAACAAAATCGAACTTTTTGTGTCCGGTCCCTCAGCAAGCGTAAAATCCGGAGTAAGAAGATTCGCCAGCCAAAAAGCGCTTAGCAACAGAGGAATCGCTGCACAGACCTTCTTCGTCATGATTTGCTCCTTTCACATCGTAATTGCTAGTAATCCAATCCGGCCCCACGGTCAGGCTAGTGTCCCCCAAGCGAGATCGCTAGCACCTGCCGGGAGTAAGACACTGAATCGCGCCCCGGACGGGCTTTTCTCCAGAGAAATGGTTCCGTGGTGAGCAACCACCAACGCCTGGACAATGGAAAGCCCCTGGCCGGTACCTCCGGACTCCCTTGCCGTGGTAAAGAACGCGTCCATGCTAATCAAAGACTGCTCTCGATCTCACTGGTCTTTTTTCACGGGAAGCCCTGCCATATTCTAGGCCGTCTGTGTCCCGACATTTTCTTGTGCTCAAGCCATTTATAGGCTCCTTACTCTGCTCGATCAATGGCAAAAGGACAGGTTTCAAATTTTCCCCGCAACCAGATTCGGTTCCACTTGTCGAAGATCCTTAACACTGGCTGTTACCAAGAAATGAAAGCCCATCTTTGTCCGTGACGGTGAAAACACCACTGGTCTGACTGTGTAACTCTATGTCTTGTGTGGTAAAGTGATAGTCATGCAGCCTCTGTGGCTCACGGCGCATCCCGGCTCTCGGAGACGCTGATCCCGCGCGGAATCCGGGACTGCTTGCTCGCTGAACGCTTACAGATTTGGCTGCCGAAATAGCCGCTTCAGACTTTACAGTCAATTTCGGATAGGGATTCCGGAGACCTCGCATGAGCAAATATTCGATTGCCCTGACTACTATCGCTGCGATTTTGATGCTCTGCCAGTGGTTCGTGTTCCTATCTCTCAGAAAATATTTGTTTCCGAAATGCGAAGAAATTCAACGCAGAACAGCCTATCCGGTGCTCATTGGCTTCGGACTGATAACTATTGTTGCAGCGCGGCTGGAGTTCGGTTCCGAGATCTTTACGCCCGGAACATTCGGTCGGCAATTGGCCTCCATAATAGTTTATTCATATCTGGGGTGGGCCGTGGTGCTCTCGTTGGTCTTTATGGTTGTTGGGGCGATCTGCTCATTTGTGAAACTCAAGGATGCTGTGCTCCAGGCAACGATCAGAAAGACCAGGCCCCACTCTTCGAGCGCAAGTGAGCGCGTTCGGTTCTGTCCTTCTCTCGTGGAAGGCCCGAAAGAGCCAAAGCCTGAAGCGAAAGACAATCATGGGCAAAGCTCGTCAGGATCCGAGCCGGTCGAGGCAACGCAGATCAATTACCAGCATCCTAGTCGACGGGCATTCTTAAGAACAGCCACTGCCACAGGTCTGGTGGCTGCCGCAGGTTTCGGATTTGAAGGAATCGCAGAGGGCTACAGCCTGCCCGTGGTAGAAAGATACGAGCTTTTTCACGATCTGCTTCAGGACCTGGGTAAGCCTGTCACGATCGTTCATGTAACTGATTGCCATTTTGGGATGTTTTTCGGTCTGCATCAACTCCGAGACCTCGTCCACCAACTGAATTCCCTCGACGGAGATGCCTTGTGCATCACTGGAGACGTTTTTCATTCAGCCGCTACGGTAGTGGAGCAGGCTACTCCTCTTCTCAAGAAACTGAAAGCCCGCAAGTTGGGAAATTTCGCCGTTTTGGGCAATCACGATTTTTATGCCGGTGAGATCCGATCTGTTGAAAACTTGGAAGCAGCGGGAATCGTGCTTTTGCGGAACCATTGGAGCACGCTACGAGTTGGGAAGTCCATGATCCACATCGGGGGTGTAGACGATCCATTGGTCACCTGGATGCACAGAAACGAATGTCCCGGCTTCCACACTTTGATGAGCAAAGCCCCTGTGGAGGCCGGGTTTCACGTGCTGCTTTCGCACAGACCCGGAGTGTTTCCCCAGGCAGCCCAACAGAATATCGACCTGGTCCTCGCGGGGCACACACACGGAGGTCAGATCGTCATTCCGGTGCCGGGGCTGGAAAGAGGGGTAAGCGTTGCGGATATGGTTTCAGATTACACTCGCGGACGGTACAGAAGCAACGTCAGCCGCATGTATCTCAGTCGAGGAGTGGGGTTCACTTTTCTCCCGTGGAGAATTCATTGTCCTCCGGAAATTGCCGTGATCAGGCTTAACCCCGCGGGCAATGGAATCAAAAGTGGCTTCTTTCGAAGAGCCTGATGAGTTTCAGTCCTGTTGACCGAATTAGGCGGCAGAACCATAATTCACCATCTCAGCATATGACAAGGCGCTGTAACTCTGCTCCAGGCATAGTTTTCAAGATCGTGCAATTTGTTGTCCCTCATGTGGGCTACTGCGGATTTGAAACGGCGATACCTTCAAGCATTCTTAAAAGGCCGCCACATGTGAGTTGCCTTCCACGTGTAGTAGGGCTCCGCCGTATTAGAGACGCTGGCTACAAGCCAGACGTTTATTCCTCCGGACACCAAGGCCCCCGCAACGGGTATCCACCCCGCCATAGTCTTGGCTGCAATCTTAGCACCCAATTTTGCGGCAATCTTAGACGCAACCATCGGACTGAGGCTCCCGGTCGTCTTTCCGATACACGGAGGGAAACCGCTGCAGTCTTACCCAAGACCGGCCCAGCAGCCACGCCACCAAATTTGACTGCCCGAGTTTCCTTTAGGACGCTATCGATTTGATCAACAGTGATAGCACCACTCCAGAGTGCCAAAATATTTGCGAGGTCTTCTTGTTCAAGAATGTTGCCTTTCCCACTTCGCAACCCTATGATCGTTCCTATCCCGTAGCAACACTCATCCATGCGATTGACTAGAATTCCTATGTCCAAACCCAATGCAGGAATGTGGAGGCCCGGTACAATTGCAGCAACACCTCCGGCTCCCCCAGCAAATCCTTCTTGGCGATGCCGCCACTGTGACAGAGTGTAATGTTGAGCAGCTCTATTATAGATTTTGTCAGGATCAAACGAGAGACCTTCAAACGCCTTTATAAAAAGGTTCGCTGCATGCTCTTTCACTTTGGCCATTTCCATGGTAATTTCCCCCGAGTTATGCGGCGGTCTTGCTTTTTCGGTTGTCTTGAGGCCGTTAACCGATCAAGGGAGTGTTGTCTGGCCCTGCAAAGGCCTCCGCATGGTCCCCCATCTGATTTGGCGAGGAAAAACGCTCGTCCCGTTCCAGAAAAAGCCCATTTTATCTTCTTTTTGAAGATATCTCACCGAACGCTGCCAGTCAATCAGAATCCTTACTTTCCTTGCGTGCAACAGCAATTTTGTACTCACTCAGTCTGGAACTGGATGACCCCTGGCGGGGTTCGTGAAGTTGGAAATAGATTAAGGCTTTCAGCGCCGCTATATATCTGATTCTCGATCGGTTGTCTGTAAGCCGAGACTGAGGAGGCGGTGCCTCCACAACGTGGCATGGATTGAGAAGGAGATCTAAACCGTGGGCCTGATGAGTTAGTTGCAAGAAATTACCTTCGTATTATTAGTCATTTATCACCTTTATCGCAACCACTAATTAATAAATAATAGAACTATTTTCTCTCTTTTTACTCCAATTTCTTGAATATTTGATATTTTTTTCTTGACATGATTTTGATTTGGTTTTAATGCATTCCCCGACAACTCACGCTGGGAGGAAGGGTATGTTGAGAAGATTACCTGATACGCCATTAGTATGTCTAGCCATTTTCCTACTGACAATTCTTGCCACGGCTTCCAGGGCAGCGAGCCCCGAGCAATCAGCGCAGATGCTGCTTGCACCGAATAAACCAACTACGACCTCCGCACCCGCAGATCAACAAGCCAAAGCACGCCCCGCAATGGTCTACAAGGCTGGCACGGTGCCACGCATCTTTGCCTGTCCGCCTCCGTTTGGAATAACCAAAATTAGGCCGGAGTTTTGCGTGCCGTACGGAGTTGCGCCCGCGTGCATTCTGCCCGCGCCAATGCCGGGGCAATGGGAAATCGGAGCGCAGGTTTTCTTTGCAAGAGTGACAGGGAAAGTCCAGTGGCCTCGTTACTCATCCTATTTCTACGGGTATGCCGGGCAGGGAGGTGACGACTGGCTTGCCGCGGATTTTAGCGACTCATTGATGCTGCCCAAGCACGCGGCTGTGGTCGAGATTAAGGCGCGGTATCAGTTCAGACCTAACTGGGCGGTTCGTTACTCTGTAATCCCTTTTGTTTTGAATGGTGGGGGGTTACCTGACTTTAGCCGACAGTTCGTCTTCGGAAACTTCCTCTTCACGGGCGGCCTGCCGATACAGACTAAGTGGCAGCACGCCTACCACAGAGCGGGGCTGGTTTACGACGCAGTGCGCACCTGTTCATCGAAAGTCAGCGTATTCGCGGATTGGGTTCACGTGGATGATCGAATAGATGTCGACTGCACCCCATGCAGCGTTCTTCGGCAAACATTCAGCAAAAACACGGATTCCTCAATGGTGGGCTTGGAAGTACAACGCTGTGTGACCACGACGTCTAATGGAGCCACTTTTTCGTGCGATTCCAAGGCAGGCGCCATATTTCTGGATGACGTTGAGGGGTGGGACGTTGAGTTAGGCGGACGGTACTCCATCCCCCTGAACAGCGCCACACGTTGGGGCTACATGAAGGGCGGATACAGGTTGGTGAACCTCAAGAAATCTCAATCCGACTTCCTGCTGAAGGACGGCCTGGAAGGCGGATTCATGGAATTAGGCTTTATCTTCTAATACAGGATTCAGTCGGTAGGTGAGAATAGCGACCAACCATCGCCAGCTCCGGAATCGGAAAATAATAAATGCCTTAGCCTTGGATTTCGGAGCTTATTAGGCAGGCGAGAATAGGCAGTCCTCGATTTCACCACCGTTGTTTTTTGTGAGCCCGACCGCCAGACGGCGTGTCCCAGCTCGACCCCGTAGGTCGGGCTCTTTTTTTTGGAATCGTTCACCGCGGAGAGCGCTGAGAACGCAGAGGATTCTGTTTTCTCTTCATTTATATGAGATGAAGCATACCGAAATTCGGTCGCTGAAAGTAGGGGCGAATGTCATTCGCCCAGGGCGACCACCAGTCGCGCCGTACGGACCTGGATTGGCGTCCGGGGTGACCGAGTAAATCCTCTGCGCTCTCTGCGGTGAAATGTTATTCTTCCACCTCCTCGCGAGCCCGAACGAACATCCGGCGTCTGCGTACTCTTGACTTTTGAACAATCCCCTGCGATTGGTTCAAGGGATTGCTATCCCGGTCGCCAATTGCATCCGAAAGGAGATTACGCTCTGAAAAAATTATGTGGTCTATTAGTGGTATTTGTCTGTCTTGCAATTCCTGGTCTTCAAGCTTCGGCGATGGAAGCCGTGGCCCTGAAGCGCTTTCCGGTTATGAAAACCGAAGAAAGTTTTGCGAGATTGCTTGAACTCCTTCAAAGGAGCGAAACGGAAGCTGCTGCCGAATATCTCAGAACCGACGGTCAATTCATGGAGAAAGGCACTGAAGTGATTCTTTCAGTGCTCGGCTGCGATGGGCAATGCGTAAAGTTCCAAGTCAAGGGGGATCAAACAGCATATTGGACCGTGCTCACAATGAATGGGGAAAAGGTATTTGAATACAAAAAGTGAGTCTGAGATTTCAGCGTCGGATCAAGTTACCGAAAATAAGATTATGGCTGACGTGAGTCCTGCAAAACGGATTGCAGACGAGTTAGGCATCAAGATCAAGCAGGTGTCCGCAGCGGCCGAGCTTCTGGAAGACGGCTGTACGGTGCCTTTTATTGCCCGTTACCGCAAAGAGGCTACTGGTTCTCTGGACGAAGTCAGCATAACAACTATCCGCGATCGTCTTCGAGCAGCTAGCGGAACTCGACAAGCGACGCAAGGCCATTTTGAAATCCCTGGAGGACCGCGACCTTCTCACTGAAGACCTTGGAAAGGCCATCCTGGCTGCGGACTCCCTGGCGGCACTGGAAGACATCTATTTACCGTATCGGCCGAAACGTCGGACCAGGGCTGCCATAGCTCGTGAGAAGGGTCTGGAACCTCTTGCGGATATTATATATGAACAGGGTCCCGTTGATCCGGCAATCGAAGCTCTGGGGTTCGTCGATCCGGACAAAGGGGTATCATCAATAGAAGATGCTTTGGCAGGAGCCCGCGACATCATCGCGGAAAGGATTAACGAGGACCCCACAGTGCGTGCCGCCGCACGTAAGCTGTTTTTTGAAAGAGCGCAAGTGCGTTCCAAGGTGATCGCAGGAAAAGAGAGCAGCGGCGCAAAATATCAGGATTACTTCGATTGCAGCGAGAATGTATCTTCCGCTCCCGGACATCGACTGCTTGCCATGTTCCGAGCCGAAAAAGAAGGGGTGGTATCACTTCAGATTCGCCCGTCTGAAGAAGAAGCCCTGGACCTGGTCGGCAAGTTGGTCATAAAAGCTCGCAGTGAAGCCGCGCGGCAAGTGAGACTGGCGCTTGAGGACGGATATAAGCGATTGCTCGCCCCTTCCATGGAGACGGAAACACGCCAGGAGTTCAAGAAACGGTCTGACGAAGAAGCCATCCGAGTCTTTGCGGAAAATCTCCGCGAACTGCTTATGGCCCCGCCTCTGGGGGCCAAACGAGTGCTGGCTTTGGACCCGGGTTTTCGCACAGGCGCAAAGCTGGTCTGCCTTGATGCTCAGGGGAAGCTCCTCCACCACGACACAATTTATCCCACCCAATCTCAGGGAATGGCCGAGCAGGCCGGTAGAGCGGTGAAGGAATTGTGCCGGCGCTTTGATATCGAGGCCATTGCCGTCGGAAACGGGACGGGCGGCCGCGAGACTGAGACGTTCGTCAGGTCCCTCGGCCTGCCGAAAGCCATAACCGTGGTTATGGTAAACGAGAGCGGCGCCTCGATATACTCAGCTTCCAAAGCCGCCAGGGATGAGTTCCCGGACCAGGATGTTACTGTGCGCGGGGCCGTATCCATCGGACGTCGTCTGACGGACCCCCTTGCCGAGCTGGTAAAGATAGATCCGAAATCCATAGGCGTAGGCCAATACCAGCACGACGTGGATCAAGCGGCACTAAAATCCGGCCTGGACGACCTGGTGATGAGCTGCGTGAACCGAGTTGGTGTGGAGGTGAATACCGCCAGCAAGGAGCTTCTTACCTATGTTTCGGGCTTGGGACCGGTCCTGGCGAAGAACATTGTCATACAACGCGACAGCAACGGCCCTTTCCGTTCGCGAAAAGAGCTTCTAAAGGTTCCTCGGTTGGGACCCAAGGCATTTGAACAGGCCGCGGGGTTCTTGCGTATCCGCGATGGGAAGAATCCCCTTGATTCAAGCGCTGTGCATCCTGAAAGCTACCCTGTAGTCGAACAATTCGCCCGAGACCTCGGCTGCTCGGTAAAGGATCTCATGGAAGACGACGAGCTGCGCAAAAAATTGCGGCCCGAGAATTACATTAGCGAAAAAGTGGGACTGGCCACGCTGAAAGACATCATGACGGAGTTGGCAAAGCCCGGCCGCGATCCTCGAGACAAGTTTGAAGCCTTCAGTTTCGCAGAGCAGGTAACTTCAATCGAAGACGTCAAACCAGGCATGCGGCTGCCCGGCATCGTGACAAACGTGACCAAGTTCGGAGCATTTGTAGATATTGGAGTCCATCAGGATGGACTCGTTCACATAAGCCAACTGGCCGACCGTTTTGTGAAGGATCCCGCAGAAGTCGTGAAGCCGCAACAAAAGGTAATGGCAACAGTGCTGGACGTGGACATAGAACGCAAACGTATTTCTCTGTCTCTACGCGAAAAGTAAGTCTTGGCGAAGATGCTCACACGTACCTTGGAAGCGTTCAAGTCACGAAGGCAAGGTTCGGGTGAAAAGCCGGAAGAATCAAGATAAATATTATCCGCAGATGACGCAGATTGCGCAGATACAATCTTACGGAATCATGCCGCTGCCAAAGATGCAACGCATGAGGGCAGTGTCATTGCGAGGAGTGATCGGTGGGACAGGCTTCCAGCCTGTCTATTAGGGATGACCGGCAGGATGCCGGTCCCACCAGCAATCTGTTCTTGCTGTTTGGGGATTGCCACGGGCTTGCGCCCTCGCAATGACAGCCGCATTGTTTGCCAAATGAATAATTCCCCTTTATTTTGGCATTGCTTTTATCTGCGTCCTCTGCGAAATCTGCGGATAATTCTTATGTTTACTGCTGAGACTCTCTATCTTTATATAATCGTCTATGACTCATTTCTTGTTTCTAATCATCTTTTTCTCTCTGCGTCCTCTGCGTAATCTGCGGACAATTCTTGCTCATTTCTTTCGAGGGGCAGGTCTGCTCTTGACTCATGGTAGGGATCGCTCAATCTCCCCTACTTTCCGCCTCAACCTTCTGTCGTTTGCGATCCTTTGCTTCATGCGAGAAACCATGCGGCTCGCGCATCGGCATCAAACAAAACACCACAATCCTGACATTCCACATGGTGGAGCCCTCCCGCAAAAGCTCCATCAATCGCCGACAATCCTCGGGTCCTGGGAAAATCAGTTCACGGCGCCTGCCCCTGTTCATCACATGGTACCAAGCGTCCGGATATTGAATGCCTAATGGCCGTGACATGGAGCAGCCGTATCACCAGATGCGAGGTGAATCAAGAGCAGACCTGGCCCCTTTCCCCTTATCAGGTAGGATGCATATTCAGCCGGCCCACCCTCATTTTTTACCGGAGATGACGTTCCCTATACAAAGGAGTTCCTTCACTTTCCCGGTTTTGTCCGTAATGGGTAGATTGACCCAACTTATCCAAACCTTCTCGCCGTTCCGACGAACATTCTCATTTTGGTTTGTTACGTGGCTGCCAGGATTGCGAAACAAATCTTCGAGCATCGGGTGAAGGTCCTTTCCAGAGGAATCGATCTTGGGGATAAACGTACCGAGTGCGTTCTTCCCCAGAATTTCCTTCTCCTGGTATCCGAAATATTTCTGAGCGAAATCATTGAAGAATGTGACTTCTCCTTTCGGGTTCATCTTGTAGACGATGCTGTCAGCGCGCTCGACGATTGACTCGTCTATCGGGCCGAGACATCTCGTCGCCTGCTCGTATGCAAGAGCAGGAGTTGTCCAAGCGGCGACTATCAGGAAGAGAGCCGCCGTCACCAACGCTGGTAGTATGGATGCTGATCGGTACACGCATAGCGATCCCCTTTCTCGTCAATTCTATCCGGTATTGATGCTCGTCTGGTTCCCTTTGATTCGTGCAATCGGAAGTTCCGGGTACACCATACTTAATTGTTGACAATGGAGCCTTATTCTCTAAGGTGCGCCTATGGGTCAAGTAGCACGAGTGGTGGCTCCGGGAATGCCTCATCACGTCATACAGCGCGGCAATCGCAGAATGCCGACCTTCTTTCGTGATGAGGACTACGGCGTCTATATTGATTTGATGGCTGAATGGTGCAGGAAGCTTCAAGTGGAGATTTGGGCACTCGACTGGAAACCGCCCTTGCCAGAGTATTGGACAGGCGGAAACCCGGGCCAAAAGGAACCCCCAAAGGCAATTGAGTATGGTGTACCCTGAATGTAACGTGACCAAGTTCGGAGCATTTGTAGATATTGGAGTCCATCAGGATGGACTAGTTCACGTAAGCCAACTGGCTGACCGTTTTGCAAAGGACCCGGCAGAAGTGGTGAAACCTCAACAAAAGGTGATGGCGACCGTGCTGGACGTGGACACAGAGCGCAAGCGTATTTCTCTGTCCCTGCGCGAGAAGTAGGGCCTGTAGATGGGTCAGCACAGCCATAGAGAAGTTGAGTTTCTAATGAGCGATTTCGGGTATGATCAATTCGAACTCATTGGTTAATTGTAAGATGAGGTCTGCTTTCGAGTTAAAATCGTTGAATATCTGCTCGGCTTCGGCTATTTCTTTTCTCAGTTCGGAGATTTTCCGAATCTCCTCGTCAATTTCATCAATCTTCACAAATCCTGATTTGAAATAAACATACAGATATTTCGGGCGGTTTCCCTGTTTGAAATGCTCGTATGCTGCTTTAAATTCTTCTTTAGTGAACGTGCCGACCTTCTTAAAAAATATACAAATAACGACATCGCAGGCCAACATCTCTTTATTGAAGTAATCTTGAATTCTGTCACGGTGAAAGCTATGTTTCAACTCTTCCCAAATCACCAGATTCAGGAAAATATTCTGGCGATGTAACCTACGGTTTTCTTTGCTGACAAAAAGATCAATCGCCTCCCTTCTTCTCTTAGCTCAGCAGAAGATGCCAGGAAAATCTGATCTCTCGCCCTCCAGCAGTGTTTTTGATGCCGCCCAACATTCGTTTCTATCGACACCATTTCGAAACTGGTGAGACACTGAAGAGTGTGACTTGTCGAACTTTCAGCAGATCCCTGTAAAAGAAGAAATAGGTTTCGTTCTGCTTCTCGGCATTCACGACACTGACACGGGTACCTTTTGGTCCACTTTCAAGTCGCTGTAATAAACAGTGAACGTATCCATGTGCCGACGTATGATGCCGTAGACGCCTTCGGCTTATCGCCTTTAATGCGCACTTCTATGACTCATTGTCCATTTTTACTACTTGTGCTTCAACTTTTTCCGCTCCACGACGACCCCGTTCTTTCCAATACAAGTGCCCCTTAATAAGGTTGTGGATGACGACGATAAAGCGGGTCATAATACCGGCAGGCATAAAATCGTAAATGTACTTGAAGCGCAGGTCATCTTTCTCTTCCCAGGCAAAATGGGGCGGGCTGGCTGGCAGCAGTTCCGGGAGAATGTATTCTCGTCCTTGGGGGAGTTCGAAACATAACTCAAAGTTCTTCATCAACTCCACTAATTCGACATGCTTCTCGGGTGGGTAGTAACTCTGATTCGTCCATATGTGCTTTAAGTGAGCGAAATTAAACTTACCAAAGTTTTCTTGAACCCGCCGATCTTCCAAGATTTTGTAGACAGCGTTGGTTGCCCACTCTGGTTTCAAAAAAATGGTGTTGCATAAAACTGGATTGTCTTTGAAATGGAGGAAAACGCCCAGGTCATGATAGTATTCGCTTAACCTTCTGGTTTGCTCATCACTCATTCTGAATTGCTGGCACAACAGTTTATACTCAGAGTAGGCGATAAAGTTCTCCTCTAGGCCTTCCAAGCGGCTTCGGATGTCAGTCCAGCGCTTCGGCAACAAATCGCCGATGTGCGGTAGTTTATCTATCTCCCTAGAAATAGCGATTATCAAATCATTCGTGCCGACGGCTTCCACAGCGCTCACATCATGATAAGCTACGATATAGGGAAAGCGCTTTTTCCAGCTATCTTGATCGATTAGTTTCTTGCGCTGGTCAATTTTGTTTTGAACCACGATCAATGGAGAGTTGTCACTGAGCACCTTAATTGTATTCAGCCAATAGTCAAAGCTGAGGAGATCATCGTCGGTTCCGGCCTCCCAGACAAATAAGTAGAGCGAGCGTTTCGTAAGAAAAAACTGATGCGTGGAATGGTAGATCTCTTGGCCGCCAAAATCCCAAACGTTGACTCGGAACTTGTCAGTTTGTCCGGTCGAGACATGCCACTGAATGATGTCGATACCCTCAGTGGAAACTGTTTTGGGATCGATCTTGTCGTAGACCAGACGGTCTCTCAAATACGTCTTCCCTACCCTGCCGTGCCCGACAATCAACAGCTTGGCTTCAAACAGTTTGACAGTTTCCTCTCTCTCAATTTCTTTCAAATAAGCTTTAATGGCATCGATTCCTCGATTAACAACTTCAATAGGTGGGCTTATAAGTGGATTATTGTGCAATTGAAGCACCTGCAGGTTCTCAAGCTGGCTGATCTCCCACGGCAAAGCCCTGAGGTCGTTGTAGGCTAAATTAAGCTTCTCCAGGTTGATGAGCGAACCAATCTCGGCAGGCAATGTAGTTAATTGGTTATTGGAAAGATCAAGTTCAAACCTGTACATCTCCTTTTTCCTAATTGGTTTCCTGCGCTTCCGAGACAAAGATGGTGTATCTGCCTCCACGCCTCCCAATTTGAAAAGTCTTCCGATTTCTGGGGGTAATGAGGTGAATTGATTGCTCGAAAGGTTGAGAGTGTTCAAATTGGTCAGCTGCCCAATCTCGGGAGATAATGAGGTGAATTGGTTTCTCGAAAGGTTGAGCGTGTTCAAATTGGTTAGCTGCCCAATCTCGGGAGGTAATGAGGTGAATTGATTGCTCGAAAGGTTGAGAGTGTTCAAATTGGTCACTGCCCAATCTCGGGAGGTAATGAGGTGAATTGATTGCTCGAAAGGTTGAGAGTGTTCAAACTGGTCAGCTGCCCAATCTCGGGAGGTAATGAGGTGAATTGATTGCTCGAAAGGTTGAGAGTGTTCAAACTGCTGAGCTGCCCTATCTCGGGAGGTAATGAGGTCAGTTGGGTGTTTCCAAGGTCAAGAGTGTGCAAATTGGTCAGCTGCGCAATCTCGGGAGGCAATGAGGTCAGTTGGGTGTTTCCAAGGTACAGAGTGTTCAAATTGGTGAGCTGCCCAATCTCGGGAGGCAATGAGGTCAGTTGGGTGTTTCCAAGGTACAGAGTGTTCAAATTGGTCAGCTGCCCAATCTCGGGAGGTAATGAGGTGAATTGGTTTCTCGAAAGGTTGAGCGTGTTCAAATTGGTTAGCTGCCCAATCTCGGGAGGTAATGAGGTCAGTTGGTTGTTTCCAAGGTCAAGAGTGTTCAAATTGGTCAGCTGCCCAATCTCGGGAGGTAATGGGGTGAATTGGTTGTCTCCAAGGTCAAGCGTGTTCAAATTGGCCACTGCCCAATCTCGGGAGGTAATGAGGTGAATTGGTTGTCTCCAAGGTCAAGCGTGTTCAAATTGGCCAGTTGCCCAATCTCGGGAGGTAATGAGGTCAGTTGGTTGTCTCCAAGGTCAAGCGTGTTCAAATTGGCCAGCTGCCCAATCTCGGGAGGTAATGAGGTCAGGCTGTTATGCCAAGCAAAGAGCGTCGTTAGGTTGGTGAGTTGCCCTATTTCCGGCGGTAATGCTTTCAGTCGGTTGGAACCAAAATGGAGCCATTCCAAATTCGTGAGTAGCCCGATCTCCGGTGGTAATGCTGTCAGCTTGTTGTAATGAAGGTGGAGTACCTTCAAATTGGCGGCGTGTCCGATCTCCGATGGTAATGAGGTCAATTCGTTGCCATGAAGATTGAGTGTTTCCAAATTAGAAAGGTTTCCAATTACGGGCGGCAATGGGGTCAAGCTGATTGTTGCACAACTCAAGGCTACTTATGCTAGTAAGCTGTCCAAACTCTTGGGGTAGCGAGGTCAGTTGATTGTCGGACAAGTCAAGGCTACTTATGCTAGTAAGCTGTCCAAACTCTTGGGGTAGCGAGGTCAGTTGATTGTCGGACAAGTCAAGGCTGTTCAAGGTGGTGAGCTTGCCAATCTCCGATGGCAAGGAGGCCAGTCGACAGTTCTTGATAACAAGTCTGCGGAGCTTGGTGAGCTTGCCAATGTCTGGAGGCAATGAAACTATTATTGCATTACTGATAACAAGTTGGACGACAGATTTGCGTCTCGCCTTTTTTATCTTGGCCAGCAGATCTTCTTTCGTCATTTGCCACCCTCAGTATCTTGAGACAATGGTGCGCCTCATGGGAACCAATATGACATGGTCCTCCCGGTATAAAAAATGGTTTTTCTCATAGATTTTAATTTAGGCAGTAGTGCTGGCATGTTCTGTGGGCACTCCTTCCTAAAATAATTTGCCGTCTGACAGAGGGGGCAGGTCTGCCCTTAACTCATGGTTGGACCCGCTCGATCTCCCCCACTTTTCGTCTCAAGCTCCCGTCGCTTGCGATCCTTTCCTTATCGCATTGGATGAACCCTCTGGCGAGTTACTGTTACACTACTGTCCTTCATATCTCTCCACCAGGATATTCTTCTGAAGCTTCCCCATGGCGTTTCGAGGCAATTGGTCACTCAGAAAGATGCTCTTGGGGCACTTGTAACCGGCCAATAGGTTTTTGCAATACTTTATGATCACTTCCGGCGAGATCGGTTCCAGGCCGTCTTCAGGAACAACGATTGCAGTGACCTTCTCTCCAAAGTCTTCGTCCGGCAAACCTATAACCGCGGCTTCTTTTATCGAGGGGTGGCCGGCCAAAACGTCTTCTATCTCTTTCGGATATACGTTGTACCCGCCCGTAATGATCATCTCTTTGGCACGACCCACCAAATACAGCCTTGCATCGTCGTCGAGATCCAGTACCCGAGATCGCCGCTTTTGAGCCATCCATCGTGAAATGACTCGCGCGTCTTCTCCGGCATCTCCCAGTAAGCCTTAAATACGTTTTCACCACGCACCCATACTTCTCCGACTTCGCCGGACGGCGCATCGTCTCCGCTCGGAGAGACCACCCGTACCTTTACCCCGGGCAGGGGATATCCCACGCTCTTCGGCTTTCGGCGACTCGGGTCCAGAGGGTTTGAGGCAATCATTCCGGCTTCTGTCATGCCATAGCGTTCCAGGATTCGGAATCCCGTTTCCTTTTCGAAGCGATTGAACTGGGCCTCCAACAGGGGCGCGGACCCGGAGATGAATACCCTGACGCTGTGCAGATCCGGTCTACTGTCCATGCTTTCCCACTGATTGAGAAGCCTCTGATACATCGTGGGGACACCCATGACGATGGTGCACTTCTCCTTCTCTATGGCTTCCCACGTCCTGAGCGGGTCGAACTTCTCGTGCATGATCATCGTCGCGCCCGCGTTCATGGCTCCATGAAGGGCAACGAAAAGCCCGTGCACGTGAAAAAGAGGGAGCACATGAAGAAGCACGTCCCGGTCGCTCCAGCCCCAGATTTTATGCAACGCCATAGTGTTTGAGATCAGATTCCTATGTGTGATCATTGCGCCCTTGGACCTTCCCGTGGTGCCCGAGGTGTAGCAGATCACGGCCACGTCGTCTCCTCCAATAGGGTACGGCCTTGTATAGTCTCGAGGGCGGCTTCAAGTTCACGTGGCAGCGATCGAACCCCGACTCCCTCAGCAAAGTCCACCAGGACTGTTTCAAGCTTATCCAGTTTCTCGATCGCCGTTCGGGCCCGAGAGAAGCGTTCCAAGTCGGTAAGAAAGAATGAACTGCCCGAATCCGCCAAGAAATACTCAATCTCTTGAGCCTTATAATCGGGGTTGAGCGGAAGCACTATTCCGCCAACAGAGAGGACGGCCAGCTCCAGGAAAACGAATTCAATGCGTTTGGGCAACTGAATAGCCACTCGGTCGCCGACTTTCACACCCAGGCGCTCCAGGACCGCCGTGTGATGTTCCACCTGCTTTTCCAGATCGCTAAAGGTGTAAACGCTGTCTTCAAAGATTATCGCCGGTTTATCGCCGTATAGTCTCGCCACATCAGACAGCATCCTTGCAAGATTCATCCTTCCCATCCTCCGGGGTTTCGAATTGTGTCCCTGGCACCAGAGCATATCTCAAGTAATCATTCACCGCAGAGATCGCAGAGACCGCAGAGAGAAAAAATGATTTGTTCAAGCCCTCATAAGTCGACGGGGTTACGCAGCTAGACTGGTATCACCTTCAACGTCAGAGACCGAAATGCCATGCACCTCACCTGGGTGGAAAGCACAAAAAAAATAGAACCCTCTGCGGTCTCTGCGATCTCTGCGGTGAATCCTATTTGCCTGCTGAACGGTTACTATCTCAAAAGGACGCGATCCATCATACTTTACCGTTCTCGATGCTGTTTATTTGATGGTAGCACCCATCACAAGGTCGGGCAACCAGGTTGCAATGCCCGGAAAGAAACAGATCAGGAACACGGCTAACATCATGAGCACTGATAAAGGGCACGATGCCCCACATCACGGAACCCAGCGGGACATCCGGCGCCACGTTCTTGATGACGAATATGTTCAGCCCGACCGGCGGGTGTATGAGTCCCATCTCCATGACGATGGTCATGACCACGCCGAACCAGACCAGATCGAATCCCGCAGCCTTCAGCGGCGGCAGGATGATCGGCGCCGTCATCAGGATGATCGATACCGGCGGCAGGAAAAAGCCCAGCACCACCACAAAGACCAAAATCGCCGCCAGCAGCACCCACCTGGAAAGGTGCATGGCCACGATCCACTCAGCCGCCGACTGGCTGATGTGCAGATAACTCATGACGTAGGAGTAGAGCAGCGACATGCCGATGATGAACATCAGCATGGTCGATTCCTTCAGCGTGCTGGAGTAGATGAGTTTAACGTCCTTGGGGCGCCAGGTCCTGTACACGACGGCGATCAGCATGAGCGCCAGCACGGCGCCCAAGCCGGCCGTTTCCGACGGCGTGGCGTAGCCGCCGTAGAGCGCGACCATGACGCCGGTGAGCAGGATCACGAAGGGCAGCACCTTGCGGCAGCATCGCGAACTTTTGCCGGCAGGGTCAGGTCCATCGTGTCCAGATAGGCGGACGAGTCGCCGCCGCTCTCGTAAACCGCGAGGGCCTTTTTGTACTCGCTCTGTACCGCCAACATGGCATAGGCCGAGAACAGCGTTACCAGCAGAAGCCCCGGACCGATGCCGGCCAGAAACAGCCGGCCCAGGGACTGCTCGGCGGCCACGGCGTAAAGGATCATGGTGATCGAAGGCGGGAGCAGGATGCCGAGGGTGCCGCCGGCGGCGATGATGCCGGCGGCAAAACCGCCGGAGTAGCCGCGCTTGCGCATCTCGGGGATGCCCGCGCTGCCGATGGCCGAGCAGGTCGCCGGGCTGGAGCCGGCCATGGCGGCAAAAAGCGCGCAGGCAAAGACGTTGGCGATGCCCAGGCCGCCCGGGATCTTGTGCAGCCAGGCATGAAGCGCGGCATAGAGATCGGCCCCGGCGCGGGATTTCCCGATCGCCTGCGCCCTTGAGGATGAAGAGCGGAATCGACAACAGCGTGATGCTCGCCATCTCCTCGTATACGTTTTGCGTGATCGTATCGAGGGCCGCGGCAGGCATGAAGAAGTACATGAACACGACCGCCACCACGCCGAGGGAAAAGGCGATCGGCATGCCGGTAAACATGACCAGCAGGGTAACGACGCCGTAGAGAATGCCTATGGTTCCGACGCTCATGCTTTTGCCTCCTTCGGCCGGGAGAAGTGCGGCAAGAATCTGCAACAGGAGTTGCAGCGAGAGCAGCGTCATGCCCACGTGCCATCAGTCCGTAGGGAATCCACAAGCGGCGGAGCCCAGGACGACGATCGTCGTCTGCCCTTCGGAAAAGGCTTCGTAAAACATGGACCAGGACTTCCAGGAGAAAAAAGCCGCAGAAGGCGCAGGCGAAGACATCAACAATGAAGCGCCGCACGCGGTTTACGGCCTCGGGCAGAATGCTGGCCAGCGCTTCGATGCCGACGTGGCCGCGGTAGGACTGCACGTATGCGCCGCACATGAAAATGGCGCCGACCAGCAGGAAGACCGAACACTCGTCCTGCCAGTCGGTCGGACACCTTCAGGAAATAGCGGGTCAGCACGCTGTAGGTGAGAATGAAGCGAAGCCGCCAGCAGAGCGATGCTTCCCAAGCCGCACAATCTCCCGGTTGAATGATCGGAAATGCGGGTTATAGCTGCCAAGACTCCTCCCGCCATGGTTTCGCGTCCCTTGACAACCTTCAGGTTGGCCCTGGCTCTCGGCGGGTTCAGAGGCTGACTGATGGCAGGTTGCTCATAAGTGTCTTCTCCACTCGAGAGCTTAAGCAGGCGGGCGCAGCGCTCGTTCCGTGCGGCGAAGTCCTTCCAGGCGGTATTGCCGGGCGATGGCCTGCCACTTCTTTACGGTTGCGGCAGAGAGGTCATAGACCTTGGCGCCATGCTTCTGGTAAACCTTGGCGACAGCCTGGTCATCGGCCTTGGCGGCCTCCATCGCGAACTTCTCCAGCTCGGCGCCCACGCTCATGATCGTCCCCTGCATATCCTTCGGCAGTTTCTCGAATATATCGCGCGACATGAGCAGCGGCTCCAGCATGAACCAGTAGGCTTTGCCGCGGCCGGTGGTGAGGTGCTTGGCGACCTCTTCGAGGCGGAAGGAGATCAGGCTCGTGGACGACGTCATGGCGGCGTCCAGCGCGCCGGTCTGCATCGCCTGGTAGATCTCGTTCGACGGCAGCGACATGACCGAGGCGCCGGCGGCTTTGAGGACCATGTCCATCTCGCGGCTGCCGCCACGGATCTTCAGCCCCTTGGCGTCCTCCGGCTCGACGATGCCCTTGTTGCGGCTGGCAACGCCGCCCGCCTGCCATATCCAGCTCACGATTATGATGCCTTTTTCATAGAGCACTTCCGACAAGCAGCTTGCCGACTTCGGCATTTTTCCACGCAATCCCTTGCTCGTAAGAAGTCACGACTGCCCGGCATCAGGCCGATGTTAAGTTCCGGGACCTCGCCGCCGGCATAAGAGATGGGATAGAGCGACATGTCCAGCGCGCCTTTGCGCATCGGCATTGAACTGCGCATTCGTCTTCATCAACGATGAACCCGGATAGACCGTGGCCTTGAGCGCGCCTTTTGTGCGCTTTTCGATCTCCTCGGCGAACATGCGGCAAAGGCGGTCGCGGAAATCGCCTTCCGTGATCGGCCGCCGGGAACTGATGGGAGATCTTGAGATTCAGGGAGGGCCTGCGTGTCCCGAATGCACGAGTATTACCAGCGACAATATTGCCGCGACACCTATCGTAAAAAGGCATGTGGCGCACCTTGTTGTCCGAGTCTTAGCTGTCGTCCTAGAAGGGTGGCCTGTGACAAAAGGCCTGGTCAAACCCTTCTTCGCCTTTGTCCGCTTCTCCCGCATCTTAACCTCCTTGTTTCCGTCCGCACTTAGAGTTGCTTCATTGTGGTGGAATCTTTGGCATTATTGCCCCTTAAAACGGTAGTTTTCCAAATCTGATATCTTCGGCATGGCAATGCATCAAGAAATCAGCGAAAGGATCCGGGATAGTGTTACCAGGCAAAGAATGTGAACGACAGATATGGACGTATAAGAAATGCCTCTCTACTCCGTGCAATAGACGGCATGACTTTCAGCATGAGGAAATAGAAAGAACCGGTCGGCCACCCGGAGATCAGGGATATTGGGTTCCATGCTCTCCGTCGGGAATACTGCGAATGAAACGGCGCTGACAGGCTCGCTCCGGTCAATGTTCGAGACGACTCGCTTACACCGCCGGCATAATTTTCATAGCACCGTGGAATTTGATTTGACCTTGCTATATATGGCCGCAGCAACCACCCTCGAGCCAATCCGATATACGATAACCTACATGATACCGGACGGCACGTCAACAATTGTTTATCGTGGAAAAGAGAAAAGGGTACATTCTTCTGCCTGTCTAAC
>CAWHDO010000002.1:0-18603 GCA_963828085.1 uncultured delta proteobacterium | reverse complement strand
GGACCCGAAAGGACCCTTCGGGGAAGCCGGGTTTGAAGTGGACGATATGATCCTCCAGATTGACGACCAACCCATCATAGGCCTGGACGGTTTTGTTAGCATGATGAGCGGGTTGAAACCCGGCCAGAAGATCTCGGTCATGGTTCTGGATCACCGAACGGGCAATGCAGGCACAATCATGGTTACCCTTGGCCCGGAAAGTCATTTCCGCAAGGCCCGGGAGAGCTTTCTACAAAATGACCGAAAGGAAGCGGCTTCTGAAATCCGCAAAAGTTTAGCATTCCTGAGACAGGAAGCAGACCAGGCTGATGAGAAGGCCAAAGAAACCCTAAAGGCCTCTGCCCAAGAATTGGAAAAACTGGCGGATGAGGTGGAAAAGGGTACTGTTACTACTGTCAAGAGACTCGACAAGGCTTTTTTACATGCGAATCGGGCACTGAGCGGACATCCATAGCGTAAAGAAATTGCTGGCAAGAAGGTTTCTGCCTTCTTGCCAATACGGCGGTGGGGCGTCGATCCATTCCGGGAATCGGCGGGGGGGAATTTTAGATTTCAAGAAAGGAGGGCGCCATGGAAAAGATCTTTTGCGTGGACGATGATTTGAGTCTTCTCCACCTGTACCGGGATGAGCTCATCGAAGAGGGGTATGAAGTCATTCTCGCCAAAGACGGGAAAGAAGCCCTGGCGAAATTCTCCAAGGAAAAACCCGATGTGGTAGTTACAGACATCCGTATGCCCTTGATGGATGGCATCGAAGCGCTGACCGCGATGCTTGGCAAGAACCGCCAGGCTTCTGTGATCCTGAACACCGCTTATCCTCAATACAAAGAAAATTTTATGACCTGGGGGGCCGATGCTTATGTGCTCAAATCTTCCGATCTTACAGAGCTCAAGCAAAAGATCCGAGCGGTCCTGGCCGGGCGAAAAAAAGGCATGAAATCCTGATCGCGATCGTAGGTGCGCCGCCAACCAGGGTTATTATGGTCTGATCAAGGCAAAGAAGGTAACTGTGTCCGGCGGTCTGGGCGCATCAGCGGGGGATACGATTCGGTCCGCAACTGATCTCAACGCGCCCAGGGTTGCGGTAACACTAAATAAATCTTTAAAGGAGGTTCGGTCATGGTTCCAGGAGAAAAACAAAGTTCAAGAACGCTTTGGTACGCATTTCTGATCGTGGGGGTGCTCTTCCTCGTCTCTGCACTGCCTTCTTTGGCAGCCGAGGGGAAAGGAAGCCAGGAGGGTTTGCGAGCCGGGAAGATCATCGACGAATCAGTAAAAAATGCCCGGGGTGAAGAGCTAGGCGAGGTTGACGATCTTATCATGAGCCGCATGGGCAAAATTAAAAAGGTGATTCTATCCGTCGGTGGATACCTGGGAATTGGTGATCGGCTGGTAGCCGTGCCTTTTAAGTCTCTCCAGATCAGTGAGAGGGGGGGGATAGTTTACAATGTCACCAGACAACAGCTTGAGAATCATCCGGTATTCAGCTACAGAAGGGAGGGCTTGTTCGAGTATTACTATGCCCCCTATCCTCCCTACGGGCACCTGGGGCTCCGACCGCCGAGCGGATACAGGGTGTATCCTCCGTACGGGCAGCCGTACGCTCCTTTCCCGCCGCAAGGGAGATACAAAGGAGAGTATGGTCCTTGGGAGTGGGAATACTATCCGGAACGCCTGCGCATATCGGCAATCTTGAACCGGATCGTTCTAAACGATAAAGGCGAAGAGGTGGGTGAGGTTGATGACCTGATCATCGACCGAAACGGTAAAGTGGAACAAATCATTTTATCGGTAGGCGGGTTCCTGGGTATGGATGAAAAACTGGTAGCGATGCCCTTTACGCCGTTGAAGGTAACTGACATGGGAATTGTTTACGATGTTGGCAAACGGGAACTTAAGTATCGCCCGGCGTTTAGCTACGGGAAAAAATAGTGGAGGACAAGCATTCAAACGGCGATTTCGTCTCTAGAGGCGGAGTTACAGATAACGCTCGGGAAGGAGAAAACGGATACCCTGGGAGTTGTTCAGGTTTAACTCGACACGCCTCCTTTATCGGGATATTGGAATGAAGTTTATTTTGGAGAGAAAAGTTGGGAAGATAAAATGGCTTCTAATTATTCTGAGCGGCACTTTGCTCTTGGGACCTACGGAAGCACAGGGAGCGGATTGGAAGTATTTTGGGCGGACCCAAACTGCCTCTTACTTTTTCGATGTTGAAAGCATGATCCGCCAAGAGGACATCGTTCGGGTGTGGGTGAAAGTCGTTTATTCGGAAAAGGGAAGATTGGATGAGGAAGGGAAGTTGGGGGGGAGATTATTGGAATTTAACCGATTCAGTAGCTTTGGTAGAAATGAATTGTAAAAAAAATGGCACCATGTTTCAATGATTATTGTTTATTCAATGCAGGGAAAAGGCATCATTTCCGGGGGAAGGGAACGAGATCAGGATTTTATAGTTCCAGCATCAATTTTTGAAAGTTTTTGCAAAACAGTAAACAAATAATGAATAAATGAGCGGCCAGCAGAACCTCTGGCTGGGGCCCAAGCTGATTATTGTTTGCCTGACGGGGCTTTCTCAGGCTTTCTTCAAGCTGCAGCCAGCAAAGTGGCGGCAAAAGCCGCTGTTTCAGGCCCCGATGCTTATGTGCTCAAATCTTCCGATCTTACAGGGCTCAAGCAAAAGATCCGGTCGGTTTTGGAGGGGCGGAAAAGGGGCATGAAATCCCGATCGCGGTCGTAGATGCGCTGTCTGCCAGGGTTATTATGAATAGGGTTATCAAAGTACTTATATGGTATGACAACGAGTATGGATATGCCAAACGATTACTTGATTTGGCGTGCTATATAGCTGGTTGAGAAAGGTGAAGGCGGTAATGCTCAACAGAGCCTTAAAGGAGGTACGGTCATGGTGCCGGGAGAAAAACGAAGCTCAAAGAGCCTCTTGCACGCAATCCTTACGGCGGTGGTGCTCTTCCTCGTCTCTTCACTGCCTGCTTCGGCAGCTGAGGGGAAAGGATACGATGAGGGTTTGCGAGCTGGGAAGATCATCGATCAGACAGTAAAAAATGCCGGGGGTGAAGAGTTGGGTGAGGTGGATGACCTGATCATGAGCCGCAATGGAAAAATTAAAAAGGCGATCTTGTCCGTGGGTGCGTATCTGGAAGTCGGGGATCGACTGGTCGCCGTGCCTTTTAAATCCCTCCAATTCAGTGAGAGGGGGGGGATAGTTTACAATGTCACCAAACAACAGCTTGGGAATCACCCGGTATTTAGATACAGAACCGAGGGCTTGCCCGAGTCTTACTATGCCCCGTATTATCCCTACGAGCAGCCGTATGGTCCATTTCCCCCGCCCGGGAGGTACAAAGGGGAGTATAGTCCGTGGGATGGGAATACTTCCCGGAACGCCTGCGAATATCGGCGATCTTAAACCGGATCGTTCTGAACAACAAAGGCGAGGAAGTAGGTGAGGTGGATGACCTGATCATCAGCCGCGATGGTAAAGTTGAACAAATCATTATATCGGTAGGCGTGGGTATGGAGCAAAAACTGGTAGCGTTGCCCTTTAAGCCATTGAAGGTTACTGACATGGGAATTGTTTATAATGTTGGCAAACCGGAACTCAAGGATCGCCCGGCATTTCGCTACGGGGGAAAATAGTGCAGAGCAAGCATTCAAACGACGATGTCATCTCTGGAGGCGGAGTTACAGATAATGGTCGGGTAGGAGAAAATGGGTACACAACGTGAAGCCTGAGGAGGCGATCGGATGACATTGGACCGGTTCCACCTGGTGCAAGACGTGGTGGATCGGCTACCGCAGTTAGGCGCCAAGGGGGCCTACCTGAAGCAGATGGTGCAGGACAAAGCTAGTCGAGCACAAGCAGTACATCGACAAGCACGGCCAAGACATGCCGGAAATCCGGAACTGGAAGTGGAGGAACCCCAAATGAATGCGCCAGAGCCGATGCCTTGAAAGGCAATTATTCTCCGGCCTAGTCGTGAGGAGAGCCCAGCGCAAGAAAATATAAATTATTCGATTTGATTGATATTTCTCGATTTGAGAATCTTATGGATATTTTTCTGGAAGTCGCCTGGAAGTCGCAAAGATATCTTCGATATGGCTAAAGCCGAACGGAGCCGAGTTATTAGTCAGTCCATAATTGTGTAGAAACCGAAGACTAAATCCCTCCTCCCCTCCCTTCACCAAAGGGAGGAGAATCTCCCCTCTTCGAAAGAGGGGTCAGGGGAGATTTTGCGAGATAGCCTGGTCAATTATGGACCCATTAGCAATTCGTTCAGGTCGCCTAGACTGTGTGTCAATATTCATCGCGCCAATTCAAAAACAAAACCATCCTCTCCCAGTGGAATTCGAAAAATAGAAAGTTAAAAAGGAGGGCAGGATGACAGACGAACAACGGGCACTGCCTGCGCGGGGGCCGGCGTCGGCCTCTGGTGGCGTGTGCTGATGGTGGCACTGCTGGCCTTCTCCTTGGGGATTATGGTCATGGTTTTAACCGGAAATCCCATCCTTTTTCCGACGGTGCTGATGCTCGGCACCTTCGCTGTGCCGGCGGCCTACGTGGCCTTTTTTTATGAGCGCCGACATCTGAGTGAACCCACACTACCGACCATCATTATGGGTTTTCTTTACGGCGGGTTCTGGGCGTATTCGCCTCTGCCTTACTGGAGCCGATTTTCATCGCTCAACTGAATATTTTTATTATGTTTTGTCGTTGGCCTGATCGAGGAGTTTGCCAAGATTTTGGGTGTGCTCATGATTGCCCGGCACCGGCGTCACGACGCCAACTCGACGGCCTGATTCTTGGGGCAGCGGCGGGCATGGGCTTTGCCTTCATGGAAAGCAGCGGCTACGCGTTTGTCGCCTTTCTGGGTAGCGGGGGGAACCTTTCTCTTATGGTTGGGGTGACCTTGCTGCGGGGAGTTCTGTCTCCTGTAGGACATGGCACCTGGACGGCAATCCTGGCCAGCGTCCTGTTTCGCGAGAGTGCCGCCGCGCGCTTTCGCGTCAACGGTAAGGTGATGGGCGCCTACCTGACCGTGGCGATCCTGCATGGACTGTGGGACGGGTTGCCCGGAGTTGTTTCAGCGATTCTTTCCGGCGGCTTTGATGTTTTCATCGGACAAGCCATGATCGGCGGCATCAGCCTATTCATTCTGTGGCGGCGCTGGTCCGAAGCCCAACGCTTGCAGATGAGGCAGGCCATCGTGTAGGGATATTGGAAATACAGATCGTTTAAGGATAGACAATCATCCTGTAAGGATTATTTTAATAACGATAAGCGAGGGGAATATGCCATCCAATGAAATAAAAGAATTAGGGGAAAATTTAAAAGATAAGTTTCGTTCCCTCTTCGGTCCCCAAGACCCCCAGAAAAAGAAGAATGCCTTGCCCCCAAAGGCTCATTTCAGCATCTGGTATTTCTTGATCGCCTTCCTTTTGTTTTCTTACCTGCAACAACACTATCTTTCTCAAAAAGTGGAGACGATCCCTTACAGCCAGTTCAAACAGGAGGTAGCCGAAGGCAACGTGAGTAAATTGACCATCGGCCCGGAAAATATCACCGGAACGCTAAGGAATTGTTAATAAATAACCTTTACAATTTTATTAAACCTACGTTATACTGTCTCCATGCAAACAGAGCAAAAGATCGCCGAAAAGTTGGCCATCGTACTACCCCACCTAAACGAGAAGCAGCGCCGCTTGCTCATAGCTGCCGAAGCAAGGACGTTGGGTTGGGGGGGCATTTCCCAGGTTGCCAAAGCAACGGGTGTATCTCGCGTTACGATTCATAAGGCCCTTACGGAGATTGAGAGCAAGAAAATTATCTCGGAACGGATTCGTAAGCCGGGAGGCGGCCGAAAGGATATAACAGAATATTATCCGAAGATTCTTGAGAAATTGGAAGCATTGGTGGATCCGGTAACTCGCGGGGATCCGCGGTCGCCCTTGCGATGGACATGCAAAAGTACTCGCCAATTGTCGCAGGAACTTGCACGGAAGGGGCATGCCATCAGCAACGTGACGGTGGCGGATTTGCTGCATCGATTGGATTATAGTCTCCAAGCGAATGCGAAAACTCTTGAGGGGGCAAGCCATCCGGATCGAGACGCCCAATTTCAGTATATCAATAACCGGGTGAAGGAATTTCTGAGACGCCACCAACCGGTCATTTCGGTGGACACCAAGAAGAAAGAGCTTGTGGGAAATTTCAAGAATGGCGGCAAGGAATGGCAGCCCAAAGGAGAGCCTGAAAGAGTGGAGATTCACGATTTTGCTTCTCCCGAATTTCCCAAGGTTATTCCTTATGGAGTTTATGATATCGGCAAGAACATGGGCTGGATCAACGTCGGTACAGACCATGATACGGCGAGCTTTGCGGTTGCCAGTATTCGCCGCTGGTGGTTTGGGATGGGCCGGGAGATATACCCTCGCGCCACGGACCTTTTGATTTGTGCTGATTGTGGGGGCAGTAACGGATACCGCGTCCGCTTGTGGAAAATTGAATTGCAGACCCTGGCTTCCGAGACGGGTTTGAGGGTCACCATATGCCATTTCCCGCCGGGAACAAGCAAATGGAACAAAGTCGAGCATCGTCTCTTTTCTCATATCAGTATGAACTGGAGGGGCCGCCCCTTGGTCAGTCATGAAGTGATTGTCAAGTTGATTGGAGAGACCACCACCAGCACGGGGCTGGAGGTCAAAGCGCAACTGGATAAAAGAAGATACCCCGTCAAGGTTAAGGTCACGGACGAAGAAATGAAAATGGTCAAGATAAAGCCGCATAACTTTCATGGCGAATGGAACTACAGCATCAATCCTTGAATTTGTACATGTTATTTATTAACGATTCCTTAGAACCTGATTCGTCACCAGTAATGTCACTAACCTTTTGGAGTTTGATATGAGATGGATGTCCAAAAGGTATTGCGATGAAGCCTCCAAGGGCGTTATTTATTTCCCTATGGAGGTTTTTGATTTTTGGACAACAAAAGAAGTATCGTTTTTCAGTTCTGTTTCGGTTTGGGGGTTTATTATCAAGGATAAAGACTTGATCCCAGAACCCCACGCTCCCACGCGGGGAGCGACACAGCAAGACTAAAGACCTGACCCTGAGTCCGAAAAGGAGGGGGATCGGCCGGGGCCTGTCAATTGATCGCCGTATTAGGAGGGCGAAAATTTCCTGGGAAAACGAGGACTCCTTCCTGAAGTCGTGTTTTCGGGGTTTCCCCCCAGAATACGCTACTTCAAATGAAAATCATAGATTTTGGCCAGAAAATAGGGGCTCCTTGGAGAGGCAATTTTCCTCTTGCCTACCCTTGAGATTAAGAGTATTTTTTAATTGTTGTTTCTCTCCATAGCCAGGTAAACTCAACAACTTGTATAAAGTATTGAAAGGAGGTAAAAGGCTTATGTCAAGGCAGATAACCCGGAGAGAATTTTTGAAAGCATCAGCAGTTACAGGGGCTCTAATCTTGGCAGGCGATTTGCTTCATGGCGATCCGATGGTTTACGGGGCCGTCAATATTCCCGAGGCCGAAAAAATTACGATAACAATTATTGGTGACAATTACATTGAAATTACGAAGCCAAATTATAAGATTGCCACCAGATATAGGGGCCCTTTTATTGATATGCCTTTTAATGCTATGGATGGCCTAGCTTGCCATATTGAACCCGTGGTCAATGGACGTTCATACCCCTTCCTATTTGATTTTGGCCCTAATTTCCTTCAAGTCAATAGAAATATGGATGCACTCAAAATTGATTTTGAAAAATTAGAGGCCCTCGGACTGAGTCATGGCGATGCTGATCACTGGGGAGGTCTTCTTGAACTCCTAAAATCTCGGAAGGAAAAGATACCCAAAGGGATTCCTTTCTATGTGGGAGAAGAAACCTTGGCCGAGAGGTCTACCAAGGGGCCGGATGGCATCAGAAAGAATCCTCAGCTCAAGAAGGAAGACATAGAAGGCCTGGGATTTGTGAAGGTCGTTGAGATTAAAGATCCGACTCCAATTACCTCTGGAGCGTATTTGACAGGAAGAATTGAACGGGTGACGGATTACGAAAAAGGGAAGCCGGAGGCTTTGATTAAAAGAGGAGATAATCTTGAGCACGATGATTATATAGGAGAGCAGTCGGTAGTACTGAACCTGAAAGGGAGAGGCCTGGTTGTGGTTACAGGTTGTGCGCACGCAGGGATCGTCAATACCGTCAGGCATGCCCAAAGGATCACCGGAGCTGGGAAGGTGCATGCCATCATGGGTGGTTTCCATTTGAAGTTGGCTAGGGAAGAAATTATTCGGAGAACAGTTGCCGATATCAAAGCAATGGCTCCAGACTACATTATGCCTATGCACTGTACAGGGTTTGAGGCCATGGGGGTTTTCGCTAAGGAAATGCCCGACCAGTTTATCCTCAATACTGTGGGAACAAAATATATCTTCACTCCCTAAACGAAGCTGATCGCATTGACTGGACAAGGCAGAGTGAAGTGGGGTAGATTACAGTCCACTCTGCCTGCACCTTCCAATATGTACATTTTTATCAGTAATCATCGATTTTCAGGGTTTTCTTACAACAATGACTTGTAGGTGTTATTTTCGGCGGGACCAGGCGTTTTAATTTTTTCCCAAATTTGTTTTGTCTTCCAGGTCGGTCCAGGGCAATCATTGGAAATTGCGCCACTACCTCCCCGGCAACGCATCGCACATTGGCCATTGGGGCGAACGGATCTTGTGAATTGCTAGAGCCAGGTATTTCTCACAAGGCTGATTTCGGCCATGAAAAAGAGAATTTAAAGCCCCAAAATCTTTTCCATTGGGCTATATCTTACTGAGCATCAAAGAGGTGGCCCGCTCCTACCCGGATACCCGGATAAGGCGCCCCAATGAAATTCATGTTGACATGCCTGTTTAGAAGGAGTAAGTTTTGATCAGAATATAGGGCTCGAACCTGATTTGTCCCCAGTAATGCCACTAACCTTTTGGAGTTTGATATGAGATCGGTGTTCCAAAAGGTATTGCGATGAAGCCTCCAAGGGCGTTATTTATTTCCCTATGGAGGCTTTTGGTTTTTGGGATTAATGAAAACAAGTCATTATTTCCAACAAAGGTCTTTAAGCTCAAACTTTGCCAAGGATAGAGAATTGACCCCAGATTACGAGATGTAGCAAGATGAATTCGGAATGACTTACTGCCCCAGACCACAATTCTGGCAACCTGACAACTGGCAGGACTTCGAACTGCTTTGCTGGAGTCTGTGGAAAACTATTTGGGAGGATCCCGAGAGTCAAAGAAATGGGCGAAGTGGCCAGTCACAGCACGGAGTAGACATTTACGGACAGCCCAGCAAGGGACAAGTATGGGCTGGAGTCCAATGCAAGGGGAAGGAGAATTTTACCAACCAGCAGCTAACAGAGAGTGAGCTCATCGCCGAAGTCGACAAGGCTAAGAAATTCAAACCCTCACTCTCAGCATTCATCATCGCTACCACAGCCCCGAGAGATGAGAGGATTCAGGAAGCCGCACGGAGACT
Source organism: uncultured delta proteobacterium (assembly GCA_963828085.1). GTDB lineage: Bacteria > Desulfobacterota > Desulfomonilia > Desulfomonilales > Desulfomonilaceae > CAWBBA01. Next base: position 9,045 of record CAWHDO010000002.1, on the reverse strand, counting down.
TACTGATCTCCACAAAACCGCTGGACTGTTCACTGTATCAGTCTGCGCATGGAATGATATCGAAGAACGTTTACTTGAGTATAAGCCTCCAATTGCAAGAGATTGGTATCCATTCCTCTCTGAAGAGGGATCTAAGGCTGAGATTCTGGCGGCTATCCGCGAAGAATTCCGAAATGTCAAGCCAATCGATGCCGAACCTCCACATCCGACCTCGAAAGAGATTTCATCTATTCGAAGAGCCGAAGAGCCTAGAGAGCATGATGCCGATAAACCAGAAAAGGGTCTGCCTATCAGCCTGGGGGCCCGAATGGATGCAATGGCGGACGGCAATCCTGCTACAGTCGCTGACATTCAGGCGCTTTCCGCCAAATTGGATCAGCTCTCAGCGATCCTCGTAGGCCAGGTCTCCTCAGGGAGCACGTCTTCTGATACGTCGTTTACTGACGCTCTCAGGAGGGCCACATCCAAGGGAGGGAAGCCCGCCCCTCAAGCAGTTGGGGGTGCGGGCCCCACCGGTTCCGAGCCTGTCCCTTCTTTTGCCCAACAAGATAAAACGCGGAGAGAGACCGTGACCCGAGTCTCACAGGTATCGAGCGCCGAATCGGCCAGCTCCCAAGAAATCCCTTTGCATCCTGCGTCCGAACAGGCGGCCTGCACTGATGAAACAGTGGTGCCCGATGTGTTGGCACTGTCCGATCAGATCTGCCGGGAGTTGTCGGTGTGGAACAATGACACTGCAATGTCCCTTGCAGAAAAACTAGAACGAGTCTGGACAGACCACAGGATTAGGGAGGAGTCTATTGTAGCGAGAATACTCTTCCTCTTGGCTCGTGTTCACATCATTCGTGCGGAAAGGAAAGACCTCAATGCGAAAGATCACATCGAACGCGCCAAGTCTTTTCTGGCCCAAATTGAGTCAATTTCCTCCGCATCTGTTCATTCAGAGATGGACGCGGATATTGAAGCTTTGAAAGGGTCCATTGAGAACCTTGAGAAGGGACCCGATGCGGCATTGGCCCGTCTTGCAGAACGAACCGACCCATACGCCATCCGCATACGTCTGGCAATACTCCTGAACAAGCAGGACTCCGACGGGGCAGTTGCTCTTATTGAGAACCTTCCTCCGAACGATCGCTGGTGCGACTTGGCCATCACTGTCTACGCACTCAAGGACCGCCGAGAAGAGGCGGACATCCTCCTGAAGTGGGCTGCCGTCCAACAGGATCGAAGCAAGTACCCGCAGTGCGTCGTCCGTCTCGCTGATGCACTACTTGTTCGTTCACTTATCGGACATGAGAAGGGAAAGAATATCCAGCCGCATGACCTTTCCGAGAAGGAGAGGAATAGCATCCGTGCGGTTCTGGAGACCCTTCACCCGGTTCTTGATCCTATTGTTGCCACTGGGCAGATCAATTCCGGACTAAGTGCAACGGCGGTGAAGATTGCATTTCGGGTTAATCACCTTCTTGGCAAACGTGAGGATGCGGCAAAATTGGCACAGCTCATGTACACCCGTCGGCCCATTCCGGTGGACGTTGCCAGAAGCGTTATCAGCGGCTATATCGACCCGCCGCCGGGCCTTCCCGAACGTCTTCGCAAAGAGCACCCGAGCGACCTCGAAGCCAACATCCTCGCGGCAGTCGTGCAGTCGTCGTGTATAGGTCAGCACGAAAAGGCTTTTGCTAGGGCCAAGGAACTCGTACCACTTGCCGACACGGACGAAAAGAAGGAGGAACTTTTCAATCTTTTCGAGCAGATTTGGCAGGATCTCGAAGGCGATGCTGTTCCTGAGTGCGAGCGGATTGCAGCATCCCTGGCATCACACAATCCCAGACTTCGCGCAGTGTTCGAGGCCGCAAGAGCTTTACGCGCAGCAGACCCGGATACGGCAATTCAGGCACTTGACAAGGAGAAAGGAGAGAACGACCTATACTGGCTGCAGCTGCGCGCGAATGCCCTTATACAAAAACGCCAACTGGGTGATGCAGTTGGTTTCCTGCTGATCGCTGCAAAGATGACTCGCGAGCCCTCGCTTCTGCGCAAGACTGCTGACCTAGCCTACCACGCGGAGAAAATAGACATTGCGGCTTGGTGTTATGAGCGTCTGGTGGAAATACAGCCTGACAATCTGGTCGCACGCGGCAATCTGGCGTCGATTTACACATTCAATCTTCATGATATCGGGAAAGCGGCGGTTCAGTTCCGGGCACTCCACGAAGCCGAACCTGAGAATCCGGCTCATACTGTGAACCTGGCAGTTTGCCTCGCTCAGCTATACCGACCGCAGGAGAGCTTGGTTCTGTATGATGAGGCATGTGCTCGGGCCAAACCTGACATTCGCGCAGTTCTTGGTCGGGCCGAACTGCTTCTAAGTCTAGGTGGTGTGGATGCAGCCCTCGCTTCACTCCAAAGCTTTCGCCAAGCGTTCTGGAATGACCCGAACTTCCTTTCGGCATTTATGAACACCGCCTATGCGGCAGGGGATGAGGAGGCCGCGAACGAAGCCTTCAAAGTCCTGAACAAGCTTCGGGAGGCCGGAGGGGTCGGGCCCAATGCATTCAGGATGGTTCCAGCAGATGAGGGACTTGAAATACTGAAGAAGGAGATGAAGCATGCCAAGGAGCGAACAGAGCACCTTCATTTTGAGATGCTGGAGGGCCGAATGCCCTGGGTGTGGGCGGAACAAGTGTCCGGTAACGCCATCTATTGGGGATGGCGCAGCCGGACGCAGGAAATAGCCTGGATCGGTGATGACCCGGTGAACCGTGCAAACTTCTGCGTTTACGCGACGAATGCCTTCCATCCTCGCAAGTCAGAGAGGGGCCGTCGTGAACTGTTGCCGCTCGAGTGCCCGCCGGAAGGAACGCGTGTCGTGGCGGATATTTCCTCCCTGATCACTCTGCACCGCCTTGAACTTCTCGACATGGCGGCCAATTACTTCGGAGAGATTATGGTGCCCGAGGGATACTTGCCGACCGTTTTGGAGGACAGTCGAAAGATGGTTCTCCACCAACGCTCGCGGCAGCAAAGCGCCGAGCAGGTCGCTAAGAAGACTGAGCGGGGAATAATCACCGTTCTCGGAGAGCAGACCATAATCAGTTCGAGCATGGCTATTGGTGACGAACATGGTGAGTCAAAGGAGCATCGCTACCACCTGATTGACCTCATTCGGCCAGTTCACAACGCGGGTGTTATCAGTGACGCTGCATATGAGCGCGTATTCAAGGTTTGCGCGAAAAAGTCGAGTGTAGACGAGGCCCACCCGGAGATAGCGCGGTTCCAAGATGTTCTTATTGACCTCTCAACACTGGAGACGGTGACTCTATTTGGCTTACTCGATGCTATCACGGGGTACTACAAGGTCCACATCACAGAAAAGGAACGTACCGAGATGCGGCAACGCCTGGAAGCCATTCATTATGAGGAAGAAACTCGCGGTTGGCATTTGGATCTCTGGAATCGCCTCTATAATGATTCCCGCTTCAGGTTCGTCTCGCATACTGTGGCCAAAGGGATGAGGGAGAAGGATACCGTGCCCAAGGACTACCTGCCTTTCCTCGGGAGTTTTGTTGCCCAGGAGACAGAGACGCCGATCCTGGCTGATGACCGTGTGTGTCAGGCCCTCATACTCAACGAGCGAGCTGATGCGGGACATGCTGCTTTCGGAACCGACGCTTTCATCTCTGCGCTTATGACCGCCGGCAAGCTTGATGCCTCCAAAGCCGCAGAGTCCATTCGCCAACTCATGCAATGGCGTTATCGGTTTATCCTTCCAAAGGCGGGCATCCTCAAGGCCCTTGCGGAGCAGTATCGCACCAATCCGCCAGGGCAAGCCCTTCAGGAGATTGCCGAATACGTCCATGACTGCATGCGTGACACGGGGCTCTTCGGGGGGCCTGAGAAGACGGAGAACGGTGAGTCAATGGCGATGCGCCTGTATCTTTCGTGGCTTTCTGTCATCTCCCAGTTTCTCACCAGCGTCTGGGACGACAAGTCGTTCTCGGAGGAATCGGCAAAACGACTAACCGAGTGGAGTGTCCAGGAGCTTTTACCATCGCCGCCACGCGTTCTTCAGGGAGCCCTGAAAGTCAGAATCACTTCCCTGACACCACGTCTTCTGCTTTCGCACACACTGATCAACTCCAACGTGCTTCCCAAGGGGGAACGAATGGCGGATGCAATGAAGGCACTCAAGGATGCCCTCAAGCTTAGTGATGATGAGTACCAACGTATTGTGACGGAGATCCTCGATGGCACTCGAAGAACAGAAGCCCAGCCCTGAAGACATGCGCAAGGTGATGCGGATAATGCAGATGCGCATGTGCAATAACGCACTGCATCATTTCAAGCGCATCAATGCTCGGACTTTACGGATGCTTCAAAATCTCGACCTTTTCAAAGGCAAAGTCGTTTCCATCGGCGATAACTTGGACATCTCCGTGCTTCAGGACCCCGAACATCCACGGCGCGAAAAATTATCTTCTGGCCCCCTGATTCTCTACGTTACTGAGGGTGAGAACCCCAAGCGCATGGTTGTAGAACTCCCCGTGTTGTTGTTCTCCGAAATACCGGAGGTGCGAAAAACGGCGATGGAATGCCTGGAGCGGATGATTCAGAACGATTCACTAGCCATCACGCCCAAGACACGAGGCATCCTTAAGAACTTATCCAAGAATTTGATGTCGGATGAGCCGAATGAATGGAGATTGGCGGGAGTGACCCTGTTTGACGCGCTCTGTGACGACGTACTGGTGGCACTTCAAGGGGTCCGTCAGAGTCTCGAATGCGTGCCGATGATTCAAGATAGCCTGAACTCCTACGTCCCCAAGGTGCTCCATCCGGCCATTTCGTCGCTCGATTCAATCAATCTGGAAATCGGCAATCCAGAGAACGAACACGAACAGATGGCAAAAGTGATCGGGCGGATAATCGCGAAGGCCCAGTCCCTCGCTGATGTGTGCGCGGGTTACTATGAGAAGCTTGGGTATCTTCCACTTGCACCGCGATACGGAATGGCGGAGGCCGTTCAACAGTGGCTTGCCACTCACCCAGATACAGACGCATGGACGGATGTCTGGGATTGGGCGCATGCGGCGTTCGGCCCAGTTCCGCGGTATCATGCATGTTGTGTTTTTGCTTTGCATCCGGAACTTGTGCCGCAAGGCAGACTCCCCGACCTGTGGAATGAAATCCTGAGCGTGGTCTGCGAGTCGGGTGGGAAAGGAGATGATGAGGCCGGGCGTGAGGCATGGAGGCTGCGCTGCGATCTTGCACGGCACTACGTCTATCATTTGGAGGCGCGCCTTCCTGACACCGAAGGGGCGAATATCGCGTGTTTCGCATGGTGGTTTTCCGAACAAGTCGTAGCGCTTTTCCCGGATAGGCCAGAAGACACTCGGTTCTATCGAGAGAACTGGGTCCAGCCGGCATTGGAGCTGTCGACCTACATATGGCTTACAGCTAGCCCGCATATTCAGAAATCCTTCCTCCGGTACGTAACGCTAACGGTTCATTCACCCTGGGCTGTTGGACTTCTATCGATGATGAGCGATAAGCTGGAGCAGCTCGCGCCGCTCGAGCAATCAGACGAAGTCCGAGCGCAGTTTCATGACGCGCTGGTCTTCCATCTCATCTCCAGTCTCCCTTTCCCCGTGAAGAGTCCTAGCGACCCGACCTTCGCCCCTGAGTGCTCACTGGCAGAAACGGTGCTGAAATGGGCTGCACATCAATCCGAGGAACAGCGAAAGTCGTTGGAGCAACTTGTCACAACGAGTCAGGCGCTTGGCACCGCCGATGGGCTCTGCAAGGCGCTACGCAAGCTCGGGGAGTCCTCGCTTGCCGATCAGGTTGCCATTGCCCTTGCTTTGAAGGCAAAGGCCTATACAGACCCAACGATAGGCGAAGGCGTCTGGGAGGTCATTTCTAATGCCCGTTGGAGGCTGGAGGTACTCGGCAAGCTGGAAACACGCGTACTTGGTTTGTTTATCGAGGCCTTCAGCATTATTCAGGTGGATAACCGCGACAAGTGGTTCTCATTGCTGCCGCATTTCATTGCAGAGCTGTGCGAGAAAACTGACGACGAAGAGCGGCGGCGTCATCTTTTTCTCTATGTTGTTCATACCAGCCTTGCATCAGACACAGTCAGTGCGGTGCGGCGGCTTCTCCGGGGTAACCATAAGGCCAAATTTATCGAACTTGCCAACGAGTATCGTGGCCGTGTCGAAGCCATGCGTTCAAATACTCCGCCTTGGGTGGCCGGGAAGCTGCGAGGTCTAATTGCCAATCTACATGTTGTGTAAACATATCAGCGAAAGCATGCTCCCGTCCATTGGGCCATGTCTTTTTGAAAACTAAGGAGTTGGCCTGGTCCGACCTGGATACCCCTGGGACAAGCACTGGCCAATGTGATCGTCTTCTTGCGCAAAATGAAATCCGGGTACTGGGCCGACTTGCTGTCCGGAGCCTGGAAACTTGGGAATAGAGGAGGATCAAAATGAGGCAGACACTTGTACGTTCTTTGACAACTGCGGTGATTGGATGTCTGGCGTTCGCTGCCATAGGAGCCGACTTGTCGCCGGCGACGAGGCCGCCACGTTTTTCGCAACTCACCATGCAACAACTGAATGACCAACAGAGGCCGGTCGGGGAGCAGATTATGAAGGTGTCTAGCATCGGCCTGGCCGGACCCTACAATCCAATGTTGCGCAGTCCGGTGCTCGGACAACGCATGTTCGACCTTCTTTATTATCTCCGGTGGAACACATCCGTGCCGTTGCGGCTCAATGAATTTGCCATCCTGATTACGGGGCGGCTGTGGCGATCTCAGGTCGAATGGTTCGCGCACGCGCCGCTTGCGATCAAGGCGGGGCTCCCTCCGGAAATCGTGGCTGACCTCAAAGCCAATAGGCGGCCGGCGAACATGAAACCGGACGAGGCGGCGGTCTACGATTTTGTTATGGAGCTCTCCACAAAGCATCAGGTCTCCGACGAAACATTTGACCGCGCCAAGCAGCTTCTCGGGGAGCAGCAGGTCGTGGACCTTACGGCTGTCACTGGAACATACGTGACGGTCGCCATGTTGCTGGCAATGGCAGAGGAAGGCGTTCCGCCCGGTAAGGAGCCCCCCTTCAAGGTCGGCGAGCCGTAACTGGAATTCAGGGTCTTTACTCTTGCTGTTTTCTAAAGAAGGGAATAACGGGGTCGAATCTTTTTCTTTATTTTGATTCGGTTTGAGAGAAGAATGGATTCGGAAAACTCAAGAATAAAGATTCGACCCCGTGAACGTTTAAAATTTAAAACCTTTTTGGAACAGAAAGGAGGACTTCCATGAGCAACGAGATTTATAATCCGAGCCGAAGAGATTTTTTGAAAGGGGTGGCGATTGGTGCAGGTGGATATGCCTTTGGCTCTATGTTGATCCACCCGAAAGAGGCGATGGCACAATCCAGGCCCTCAGGCAAGATGATGCTGTGTATGCACCAAAACACATCGCGGGGAGCGGGATACCGTAAGTCCCTCGAAGGTTGGGCGAAGGCGGGCATCAAATACGTCGAACTCACGGACGGGATGCTGGACGAATTCCTCAAAACCGACACTCTGGCGGCGGCGAAGAACGTCCTCGCAGATCTGGGGCTGACGGCGGTTTCCGCCTCCGCGGTGCTCGAGGACGTCTGGATCCCCGGCCCGGCCCGTGCGGCGTCCTTGGAAACATGGAAAAAGCGATGCGAACAGTTCTCCACGATCGGATTACAGAAGATCTATTGCCCGTCCATCACGAGCCGGAAAATCACGGCTGAAGATTTCAAGGCGACTCCCGGGTGCATCCGCGAAGCCGGTGAGATTGCCCGCCAATTCAACCTGACGGCAATGATCGAGTTCGCCCGTATTTCAACCCACCTGGCGACACTTACCTCAACGCTCAAGGTGATCCGGGAGGCGGCCCAACCCAACGTGGGCCCGTTGTTCGACTTCTTCCATTTCTGGTCCGGAATGAGCAAATCCGAAGACCTCGACATGATTCGTCCGGGCGAGATCGCCCACGTCCACATTCAGGACATTTTGGACACGCCCCGCGAGTTGATGGACAACAACGGGAGAGTTATTCCCGGCGACGGCAGTGCTCCGATTGTTCCCATTCTCAAGAAATTGGCTGAGAAACAGTACTCCGGAACGCTTTCCGTGGAGCTGTTCCTCATGGATCTCCAACAGGGAGATCCTTTCGATGTGGCCAGCCGGATTAAACAGAAATGCGAGGCCGTAATGCGTCAAGCAAACGTCTTGTAAGGGGCACCCACCCCGTTAATCCGAGCCGCCGGCTGTGCAAATCAGGGGAATCATCATGCGAACAAAGGCATGAAGAAATGAGATTTTAATCTAAAGGAGTACTCTCCGAGTCGCCTCATCTTCCGGTGGCGCGGCTCCTTTGTTTCTATTCGTAATCTTCAATGCGAACCGCATAAGGATTGTGAATGTTAGGAGGTGAAATTTTCGGCGGGACTAGGCGTTTTTTAGTTTTTTCCAAGTTTGTTTTGTCTTCCAGGTCGGACCAGGGGAATTATTGGAAATCGAGCCACTACCTCCCCGGGTACACATGGGACATTGGCCACTGTAGCGAATGGATCTTATGAATTGCCAGAGCCGGGTACTTCTTACAAGCCTGATTTCGGCCATGGCAAAGTAGATTTAAGGCCCCAAAATACTTTCCATCGGGCCATATCTTTTCGAAAATCAAAAAGTCGGCTTGGCCCGCCCCGGATATCTGATGGCTTGTCGCATACTTGGGAAGTCTCACACTGAAATTCGTGACTAAGGAGGCAGATGGCTCCCAAATAAAAATCTTTTCAATGGGTGACACTGGAAACATTCATTGACAAAAGTTAACATCCAGGTTAACCTCCTTTTAAGGAGGAGGAAGTTTGATGAGTGACCTAAAAACATATGTAAAGGAGAGAAAGAAGAGGGATAAAGAATTCGCTGAAGGATTTGAGGAAGGATACGAGCAGTCGAAAATCGGGGCTTTACTTCGTCAGGCACGAGAGGCTGCAG
>CAWHDO010000001.1:0-12316 GCA_963828085.1 uncultured delta proteobacterium | reverse complement strand
CGTAGCCGCTTGGGAAAACGGTCACTTGGACATCCGGCGATGTCCACACATGCAGGGCTCATGAAGGTTGCTGGCTCGACACTTGTCGTCATGCGATTGGAGTTCCGGTTTTGGAGTATGCAGAAGAGCGCCTACCTTACCCCTTCCATTCGCAAGCCAAAATCGCTAAGCTAGCAATCGTGAAGCCATCTACCCGCCAAAACACCATGCAACCCATGACTATTTGCGGACGTGAAAAAAACGCTCACGACGGCAACGTGCGCAAACATATTGCGCTTACGGGAATACTTCAGGGTATCGGTTGCCGGCCAACTATATATCGGCTCGCCACTCGGCTGGGTTTGGCAGGATGGGTAATTAACACCTCCGCAGGAGTTCAGATTGAAGTGGAGGGGACTCCGGAACAATGCGATCACTTTGAGTTGGAGCTTCCAAAGGAGATTCCCTTTCCCGGTCGGATCGATACGACCCGCGTGGAGGATGTGGCCACGCTAGGAGAAGAGCACTTCTGCATCAAAGCAAGTCTGGATGGGGAGCGCTCTATAACGCCGATTCCGCCGGATGTGGCTGTTTGCCACGAGTGCGTGGAGGAGTTGTTTGACCCTCATAACCCGCGTTATCTCTATCCTTTTATCACGTGTACGCTCTGCGGTCCGCGATTCACGGTAGTTCGCTCTTTTCCATACGACCGCGAACGCACCAGTATGGCTGATTTTACTATGTGTCCGCGATGTGAACGTGAATACGATTCCTCGGAAGATCGGCGTTTTCACTCCCAGACTAATTCCTGCCCGGAATGCGGGCCGCGGCTCGTCCTGGTCGATCGAGACGGCAACCCGCTGGATAAAGACCCGATTGTGGGAACTGCGGCGTTGCTCAAAGAGGGAAAGACAGTCGCCATTAAGGGGGTTGGTGGATTCCACCTCGCCTGCGATGCGTTGAATGAAGACGCAGTGAGCCTTTTGAGGGAGCGAAAAGGGCGCGTTGAAAAGCCTTTTGCAGTTATGATGCCGGACATGGAAACCGTGCGGAGCTATTGTTTTCTCGGCGAGGCCGAAGAAAAACTTCATCACATCTTCAATTGCCCCGATTGTTCTGCTTGAGGCGGGGCAATTCGAGACTGCGTCAAATGTGGCTCCATTTATCGGTACGCTGGGCGTTATGCTGCCGTATTCGCCTGTCCATCACCTCCTGTTCAAACATCCGGGCATTCCGGTGAGGAGAGCCTCAGAGTCCTGGTGATGACCTCGGGCAATCGCTCTGAAGAGCCGATAGCATGCGAGAATGAAGAAGCACTGCAACGGCTCAAAGATCTTGCCGACGCGTTTCTCCTCCATAACCGCGATATAGTCCTCAGAGCCGACGACTCCATAGTCCGGGTCATTGCGGGTCGGTCAACGACTTTTAGGAGATCGCGAGGCCTTGTTCCGGGTGAATTTATTATCAAGCCGGATGCTTTGGGAACGTTACCCTCGGAGGCAGTCACTTCCGAGACTCTCGACTCTGTCTCCGACTCGGCCGGGGAGCCGGTAATACTCGGTGCTGGTGGAGACTTGAAGAATTCAATAGCAATCATCAAGAACCGTCGAGCCGTCCCTGGCCCACACGTGGGGGACTTGGCTTCGCCGGTGGCCCAGGAATATTTCAAACAGTCCGCAAAAGTTCTGGCCGGATACCTGGAAGCAGCCCCGGACGTCATAGCGATTGACCCGCACCCGGAATACTTCAGCAACAGTCTAGGTCGTGAGATGGGCCTTCCGGTGGAGGAAGTGTTCCACCATCATGCGCATGCAGTGAGCCTCTTGCTGGAACATGGACTTCCCGGTCCAGCCATCTTTGCGGTCTTTGACGGCACCGGATATGGAAGCGATGCCGGCATCTGGGGCGGTGAATTCCTTATAGCCGATTTGGAAGCATTCAGTCGGGCAGGGCGTCTCGCACGCTTTAGATTGCCGGGCGGGGAGGCGGCGATTCGAGAGCCCGTACGTATACTTGCTGCGCTTCTATGCCGGCAAGGGGAATTTCCGGAAGAATTCCTCCCGATAATAGGAAAATTCACCGGCCGTGTGCACCTGTGGATTGAAGCGGCGAACAAGGGATTGAACTCGCCTTTGACCTCATCCGCGGGAAGGCTCTTTGATGCTGCCGCGGCTGCCGTGGGTTTCTGGCGACCGGTCACTTTTGAAGGTCAGGCTGCCATGTGGCTGGAGGGGATTGCGAAAAAGGAAGAGACCGGAGAATATCCCGTAACCTTCTCAGATGGTGAAACAGTAGTCGCGGACTCTGGAGCCTTGATTCTGGAGGTCGCGAGGGATATTCTTAGCGGGACTGAGGCCGCAGTGGTCGCTGCGCGTTTTCATAACAGCATGGCTCGACTGGTGACAGACGGCATTGGAATTTTGGCTGAGAAAACGGGTATAAGGACCGTCGGTCTGAGCGGCGGCTGCTTCCAGAACAAGCTATTCACACAGCGGACAGTGGCCCTGATCAATGCGCTCGGGCTAAAGGTCTTGCTCCACGCCGCTGTCCCTCCCAACGATGGCGGAATCGCGTTGGGCCAGGCCGTATGTGCCCTAGCCCGATTTCGGAAACGAAGTAAGATTGGGGGAACCTTCTTGACTTAGACCGACTGTCCCTACCGTCATTCCGGAGAAAGCCGGAATCCAGTCCCGCCGCTGGCGGGATTGCTGGACCCCGGCTTTTGCGGGGGTGACGACGCAGGGTGTTGGGATTCTCCCTAGTTTGAAAGCAAGGCTGTGTCAATAGAGGTTAGAAAGATGTGTTTGGCTGTTCCCATGCAACTTATTGAGATTACCGGAGAAGGAACCGGGAAGGTGAACGCGGGTGGAGTCAAGACTGACGTCAGCCTGATGATGATACCTCATGTCCAATTGGGCGACTTTCTCATCGTGCATGCAGGCTTTGGAATAGAGGTGCTGGACTCGGAGGAAGCCAGAATCAGACTCGATCTCTTCAGAGAGCTCGCGGAGGCTACCGCGGGAGAGGAGGAGCCGTGAGGTTCTGTTGAGGAAAGCCGCACAGCTAAGGCCCTGGCCCGTGACATTCAGGAAGCGGCCTCGAAGGCTCCCGGTCCGTTGCAATACATGGAAGTCTGCGGAACTCACACGATGGCCATTCACGCTGCGGGCCTCAAGAGTTTTTTCCCGGACAATCTCAAACTGGTATCAGGGCCGGGATGCCCCGTGTGCGTGACGGAAATGCGCTTTATCGATCACGCAATCCTGATAGGGCAAAAGTACGATGCCACGCTGGTGACTTTCGGCGATCTGATAAAGGTTCCAGGCTCTTTAGGGTCGCTCGCGACATTCCGTTCCCAAGGTGGCACGGTCCGAGTGGTCTATTCGCCTCTGGATTCTCTTGAAATCGCCTTACAACAGCCAAACCGTCCCTATGTCTTCCTCGGGGTGGGATTTGAAACCACTATTCCAACTGTAGCTGCGACTCTCAAGACCGCCAAGGCTCGAGGGATCGAAAACTTTTATGTACTGCCTGCGTTTAAGACCATACATCCACCACTCAAGACATTGGCCGCCAAGGACGACCTGCACGGCTTCCTGTTGCCGGGTCATGTCTCCGCAATCGTTGGTTCGGATTCCTATGATTACCTTGTGAGTGAATTTCACAAGCCCGGCGTCGTGGCCGGTTTTGAACCCCTGGATATTTTATTGGCCCTACGCGACCTCGTCCGGATGACAGTAGAGGGTTCTCCGATGATATTAAACGATTACAAGCGAGTTGTTCGGAACGATGGAAATCCGACGGCGCGAGCCATCGTGGAAGAGGTCTTTGAACCTTCCGACGCCTCCTGGCGCGGCCTGGGGGTGATCCCCGGCAGTGGCTTAGCGCTCAGGAAATCCTATTCCCATTTCGATGCCACGCTGCATTTGCCTGTAGAAGTTCCCGATGCTCCGGATGATCCTCGCTGCTTATGTGCTGCGATACTCACCGGCAGCAAAACTCCTGATAGGTGCGGTCTTTTCGGCAAGGAATGCACACCCGAAGACCCGGTGGGGCCGTGCATGGTTTCATCGGAAGGGACCTGTGCCGCGTATTACAAGTATGGGGCGGCCTGAAAACTATGGTGAAGAAATCGGACAGAACGGTGCTCCTCGGGCACGGTGGCGGGGGCAAAATGACAGGGCGCCTCATCAGGGATATCATTGTGCCCAGATTGAATCGAGGCCAATTGGGAGGGCTCCTTGACTCCGTGGTGCTCTCCGGTCTTGGGGAAAGTATTGCCTATACTACTGATTCCTTCGTGGTATCACCGATCTTTTTCCCCGGTGGCAATATCGGTTCGCTCGCGGTTCATGGCACCTGCAACGACTTGGCATGTTCCGCGGCACGCCCGCTGTTCCTATCCCTGGGCCTCATCCTTGAAGAAGGCTTCCCCATGGAAAGACTCGAATTGATCCTGGAATCTGTTGCAGGGGCCGCGGATCTGGCCGAGGTGGAGGTGGTTACCGGCGACACAAAGGTAGTGCCCAAAGGCAGTGCTGATGGAATTTTCATCAACACCTCAGGGATCGGAAAAGTTGATGGGCTTGTGCGCCCGTCCCCGAAATATGTTGAAGAAGGGGACCTAATTCTGGTAAGTGGCCCTTTGGGAAATCACGGGCTCGCTGTTATGCTTAGTAGGGCGGAGTTCTCATTTGATTTTGATCTCCAATCCGATTCCGCGTCGGTTTGGCCTGTAGTGGAAAGACTGCTCGAACTTGGACCCGGCCTGAAGTTCCTCAGAGACCCTACCCGAGGAGGTGCCGCAGCCACCCTGAACGAGATAGCTTCACTGACCGGAAAGGGGATAGCAATCGACGAATCCACCATCCCGGTAGATGAATCCGTTTCCGCTGCATCGGAGATACTCGGCATAGACCCACTCCAGGCGGCGAATGAAGGGAAAATCATCGCGGTGGTGGGGAAGGGAACAGGCGCCAATGCCCTTGAACTATTAAAGGATTGTCCGTTGGCTCGTGGGGCGGCCATCATCGGTGAAGTGACCTCCGGCAAAGCGGCCAGGGTCGTAATGACGACCCGAATCGGAGGATCGAGGATTCTTCCGGAACCATCAGGCAAGTTGCTTCCACGGATTTGCTAGAAACAAAAACAAACCTCGAGGGGCCTCAAATGACAGACCAAAATCCTGGAAAAAAGGGAGCCCAGACCTCCTGCCCGTTTTCTATTTCTCGAACTGTTGCCAACACTCGTGTTGTGGGCGAGGAAAACGCTTACCAAAATGCTTTGACACAATTTGATAAGGCTGTGGCCCACTTGAACATAAAGCACGGCGTAGCGGACACACTGCGGTACCCGAAGCGTGGACTGTCGGTCTCATTTCCCGTTTTCATGGACAACAATGAGATCAAGATTTTCAGGGGCTATCGGGTCCACCATTCAGTGGTGAGAGGGCCGACAAAGGGCGGCATTGGGTACTCCCTCGGGGTAACGCTGGATGAAGTTAGGGCCCTGGCAATGTGGATGACGTGGAAGTGCGCCTTGATGAACCTTCCGTACGGTGGTGCCAAAGGAGGGGTGGTGGTAGATCCTAAGGCCCTGTCCCAGCGTGAATTGGAACGATTGACGCGCCGTTACGCCACCGAGATCAGCATTATGATGGGTCCTGAGAGTGACATCCCCGCGCCGGACATGGGAACGAACTCGCAAGTGATGGCGTGGATAATGGACACCTATTCAATGCATCGAGGCTTTTCGGTTCCCGCGGTGGTTACGGGCAAACCTGTTGAAATCGGAGGATCTCTGGGAAGGACCGAAGCAACCGGCCGGGGAGTAGCCGTCACCATGCTGGAAGCATTGAGGATCAATGGGATTGACCCTGCAGGCGCGACAGCGGCAGTTCAAGGCTATGGCAACGTCGGTTCGATTGCGGCCCGAATGGCTCATGAAACGGGCCTCAAAGTGATCGCGATGACCTCTTCAAAAGGCGGAATTATCAGGGAATCAGGTTTGGACCCGATCTCTGTGTCCAAGCATGTGGAAGAAGCAGGAAGCTTGTTCGGATTCGAGAATACAGACGAGATTTCAAACGAGGAACTTCTGGCCCTGAAATGCGATGTGCTGATTGCCGCGGCCGTAGAAAATCAGATAACGTCCCAGAATGCAGACCAGGTCAAGGCCAAAGTAATAGCCGAAGGGGCTAACGGCCCAACCACCCCTGAGGCGGATGAGATACTGAATTCCAAGGGTGTTTTTGTTATCCCCGACATCCTATGTAATGCGGGGGGTGTTACGGTGAGCTACCTTGAATGGGTACAGGATTTACAGTCGTTTTTCTGGCCGGTTGAGGAGATTAATCGTAAATTACAAAACCTGATGCTGAAGGCATTTGAGAGCGTCATGGAATGTGCGCGAAAGTCACAATGTGCCGAACCGCGAAGCAGCCCAGATTCTAGCCATTCAACGGATTTCCGACGCTCTCATTATTCGAGGGATTTATCCGTAATAGGTTACCCTCCCTAAGTTTTGGGAAGGTACGATAAGGAGGAAACCCGGGGAGTCGATTCCCCTGGATATGGAATCTGTTCCATAGAAGCCTTTACCGTTCTTTCCCAGTCTTTGACTTCACCGGATGACCTGCCAGGCGATTACGATCCCTCTGATAATGGTCCTCGCTGCGGTTAATCGAGGTAGGACCGCCGGTTGCCCGACGGCCCCCTCACAGATCCCGGCGTGCGGTATTCCCGCACCGGGCTCTTCAGGACTGCTCACTTCCGCATCGTTATGCTATTCCCCGCAGTGAGGTTGGCATGAGAAACCCCGGTTCAGCAGACCGGCTCATGTTTCCTTTGCGGGCTACGCAGCCCTGTCGCTCCCTTCCCCATGTGGTCGGCTCTCCCGCCTCAGATACTATGGAGCGATCTGACTCCCCATAATCCGTCAGGTGCCCTTCGTTTCTTGCGTCGGAGCACCCTACCCTCTTGTAAGGGAGACCATGGGATCTCCCAGGTTCCTGACATCTCTCTTCCTGCGTGCCACGCTCTCTGACCCCGACAGGCCCTCCAGGATCTCACCGGTAACGATCCCTTTGTATTGGCTTCCAGTTTGCTAACACCGTCGCCGCCTGCTCTGATGGCGTAACGAGGCTGAATCGCTTAGGGGAGTGCGGCCTCCCCTGCGGCCCACAGGATTCTCTGTGTACGCTTCGGATATCTTGTTCGGTCGTCGTTGACGTCCTCCTCCATATCCGCAACACTCGATACAGGTGGCTGGTTAGGCCTTACCCGACAGGGACTCTCACCCTGTAAGAGATGCCAAGCTTTGCCTGGCGCACTAGCCATTGCCAAGAGTAATGACCTGTTCACCACCCGTCACCCCGGCGAAAGCCTGGGTCCAGAATCCCCATATTGAAACACGACTGATAGGGGTAGGAACAGCCGGTTACCCGGCCGCCCCTCCCTCCGAACCGTACGTGCGGATCTCCCGCATACGGCTCTCCGGTTGGTGGTTCACCGCCGAGCGGATTGACAGGCCAGACGATGGGCTGTGGTAAGGAAGAACAGCCTATGTTCGGCAAAGAAGGCATTCGGCCAGCGCAAATGATCGAACCCGCGGCCGCGCCCGCAGCCCCCATGACGTTGGCGAAGGATACTGCGCAGGCGCATACGTATCCAGCCGTCCAAAGGGCCAAAGGTACGAGAATGGCTGTGCTTGAAGTACGCAAACCAGCCAACCAGGATTCGATTGATGGTCGAGATGATCTCGCAAAGGCTATGACCGTTGCAACGCCGTGTCTGGACGCGGATGGCATCTTTGAGCTTTTTGAGGCTCTTGGACCGAGGCCCGCGCATTCCCTGTTCGAAATGATAACCCAGAAAATCGAACCCGCCGGGAGCGGTCGCATCGACAATCCGGGTCTTGACAGGGTGCATCGTAAGACTGGCCTGGGCCGTCCATGTCTGAACCAAAGCCAACGCCCGAAGCGCTTCTCCCTCCGTCCGACACAGAATCACAAAGTCATCGGCATACCGCACCATCTGGATGTGGTGGCCAGCCATCAAATGGTCAAGGGGATCAAGATAGATGTTGGATAGCAGTGGACTCATGACGGCGCCTTGAGGCGTGCCCGTCTCGGGAATCCAGCCTTCCAGCGTATCCATTACCCGTTGACGCAGGAACGAGTCCACGAGGGCCAAAACCGGATTGTCGGCAATCTTTTCCCGAATGCGGGCCATGAGAAGATCATGGGGAATCGTATCAAAGTAGGACTTCAGGTCCGCATCCACGACATAGGCGTATCCCTGATGAAGCAGAGCGTCCACCCGTCGCAGGGCGTCCTTGCAGCCGTGGCCTGGGCGAAACCCATAACTGTGGCATGCAAAGTCCCGCTCGAAGATCGGTTCCAAAACATTACGCAATGCAGCTTGGACGACGCGGTCACGAACCGTGGGAATGCCCAGCGGTCGTTTTTCTTTCGTTCCAGGTTTGGGAATCCAAACTCGTTTAATGGCCTGGGGTCGGTATGTTCCCGACCGGAGCGCCTCTGCCAAACGGCAGAGGTTGTGCTCCAGTCGCTCCTCAAACATCTCGATGGTCTCATGATCGACCCCTGGACTGCCTTGGTTCGCCTTTACCAGAGCAAAAGCGCCCCGAAGGTTCGCCAGAGAGTGGACCTTATCCATCAGGCTGTACCACTTGCCTCCTCTCACCCCGTTTTCCAGGGCCGTCAACATGCGTTCCGTCCAGACACTCGGTTCAACCCAGGACCATCGGTCACGGATCTCTCCGACCGGTTTAGCCCCGAGAGGCACTGGAGTCGGTTGTTCTTCCGTCTGCCTGGTACTCACGTATCCACCTTCCTGCCTCCCTTTGCTCCACGCCCATTACGGCGTCTCATTGCTACTATGGAGGCTCTGACTCCTGCATGCCTCTTCCCGGTATACAGGTCTCCCTGTTTCACGTACTCAACCTTCCGGACCATTCCATCCCCAACCACCTTGTGTTCCTCCGATGTCGCTTTTCCTTCCGCTACCTTGCTTGTCAGCGCATCGGATCTCCGACCTCTGTACCATGTATTGTCCTTGTCTCGGACTCAGGCCTCAGGAGATCGGTCTAGGCTTCACCGTCGAATCGCAGGCTCGCCGAAAACACCCGGCCGAAACGGGTTCGTTATCCTACGGACTGGTCGTTCACCTCCTGTTGCTCTCCACCCCGCCTCACGGCGACGCAGTTACAGTCGGTTACAGGCTGTAGCGTAAGCCTGGGGAGGACTTTCACCTCTCTGATTGAGTGCGCTTACAGGCGCACGATTCCGGCTTCCGCCGGAATGACGGTGTTAGGCTACCTCCAATCTGGTAAAATGTTTGGCAATGGGTATAAATCCCTGCACATTCAAAGGCTTATCCGGCTGATGTAGGCTGGTCCGCGGGTCTTGGCACGAATCTGGCAAGTGTCATTCGGCACGTCAAACAGCAAGAGGGTCGGAACGGGCCAAGATTGCAAAGCCAATGGACTCTTCGAGTCTTACAGAGGTTGTCGATAGGATTTTGAATTCAGGAGATGACCGGAAATGCTGAAATATAAATGTTTGCTATGCGGAATAGAATGGGGTGATTCTCAAGCCACGGAAGCTGATATTTCACACGGCTACTGTCCCGCATGCATACGAACAAGATACACGCAGAGAATTCACGACGCACAACTAAGAGCCGGTTACTCTGATTGTTTTAACAGAGGGTAGAATGATTGCTCGGAGAGGAGTTGCTGCTTCCGGGCCGCCTGCCAAGAGGATTCGGTGGCTAGCTGGGAAAAGAGGCTACTTCGAGCAGTTCATGCTCGGGAAACAGAGGTTCATAGTCAGTAGAATGGCAGCCATCGCTTTCTCACGTTGAAATTCCGATGATACCATACTCAATTCCTTCCCAGGCGCATAGACGCTAATCAGGCAGCGGCATGACCGCCGGTCATGAGAGCTTGACTACCGCATCCTCATTATCACACATTGAACCGGAGAAATCGGAAGCGTGTCCGTGGATGGTGTGATCTTGAACGCCCGTCGTTCCAACGTCGGGTTGCGTACAGAAAGAAATCAGGATGCAGGCAGTTACCATACATCCTGATTTCTTGTTTTTCCAGGTAGGCGGGAGAGGATTTGAACCTCCGACCCCTGCCGTGTGAAGGCACGTTTCTCAACACTGTACAAGCAGCTATGCCACGATATCCTTGAAGATTTGAAGCACTATTGGGACGTGAAAAGCGACGCCAATTTGACGCCAAGATTTGCCCGACGAATCAGAGGCATCCGGCCGCGCGTCCTTTTTGGGTGCAGCAGCCTTGCATTATTTTGGGGGCACTTACCGGCCTTGCTGTCATGCGTTTGCAATCAAGCGCTTGACTCCGAGAGTCAAGCGTGATTTCCTCCTTCTGAAGAACGCTTCCTAAACAAGAATAGTCAGACGTGAAGCACAAGAAAACACATCGATTCCCGGAAGAGGAACTAAACGCTTTCAGAAAGGTCTGCAAGGAGCAGGGCATCAAGGTTACTCACCAGCGGTTAGAGATCTTTCGCGAAGTAATGAGAGCGCACGATCATCCATCTGCCGAGGACATTTACAGCCGGGTCAAAAAGCGACTCCCGTTCATTTCTCTCGATACCGTTTATAGGAACCTCGCCGCGTTTGAAAGTTGTGGTCTTATTGGGCGAGTCCAGATTGTGGACAAAATACGGTTTGATCCAAATCGCAAGATGCACCATCACCTATTCTGCACCGTGTGCAAAGGTCTGACAGATTTCTATTGGGTTGATTTCGACGAATTAGTGCCTCCCCTTGATGTATCAGAATGGGGACATTCTGAAACTAAGCAGGTTCAAATCGGTGGTGTATGTTCCAAGTGTTCCCAAGAGAGGCACAAGTGATAATTTGATGCAGTGTCTGGTAGGTGCGGATAATTATTCTAAGTTGGGGCAACCACTTAGCCTTATTTCTAAGCGTTATTGGTCTGTTGGCAAAGGTTTCCACGATTGCGCTTGACGGTAATTCGGCATCGGGCTATGCTACAAGATAGGATGAATTACTATTTAGTATCGTATGTAGATTGTACTAAGACACAGGGTGACCGACAACGAAAGGGGGAAACTTTATGACTGAAGATAGCAAGAGCCCGGTAACGGGCGCAGCAAACAAACAAGCAACCGGCAGAGGCACGTCGAACCGGGACTGGTGGCCGAACCAGTTGAACCTCAAGATTCTTCATCAGAACTCTCACATGAGCAATCCGATGGGCGAGGAGTTCAACTACGCTGAGGAATTCAAAAAACTCAACCTGGAGGCCCTGAAGAAGGACCTCTATGCGTTGATGACCGACTCGCAGGACTGGTGGCCGGCCGATTTCGGGCACTACGGGCCGTTGTTCATTCGGATGGCGTGGCACAGCGCGGGCACCTACCGCATCGGCGACGGCCGCGGGGGCGGGGGGGCCGGCGCCCAACGCTTTGCGCCCCTAAACAGTTGGCCCGACAACGTGAGTCTCGACAAGGCGCGCCGGCTGCTTTGGCCGATCAAGCAGAAATACGGCAAAAAGATCTCCTGGGCCGACCTCATTATCTTCGCCGGCAATTGCGCACTAGAGTCGATGGGCTTCAAGACCTTCGGCTTCGGCGGCGGCCGCGAGGATGTCTGGGAGCCCGATGACACCACGTACTGGGGGGCCGAGAGCGAGTGGCTGGCTACGAGCGACAAGCCCAAGAGCCGTTACACCGGCGACCGGGACCTGGAAAACCCTCTGGCGGCCGTACAGATGGGCCTGATCTACGTCAACCCGGAAGGGCCGGACGGCAACCCGGATCCCCTCTTGGCGGCCAAGGATATCCGTGAGATTTTCGCGCGTATGGCGATGAACGACGAGGAGACAGTGGCGCTCATCGCGGGCGGCCACGCGTTCGGCAAGACCCACGGCGCCGGTGATGCGCAACATGTGGGGCCTGAGCCCGAAGCCGCCCCCATCGAGGAGCAGGGCCTCGGCTGGAAGAGCAGCTTCGGCACCGGTAAAGGCAACGACACGATCACCAGCGGCCTGGAGGTCATTTGGACCCAAACGCCAACGAAGTGGAGCAACAATTTCTTCCGGAACCTGTTCCGCTACGAATGGGAACTGACGAAGAGCCCGGCCGGGGCGCATCAGTGGCAACCGAAGGGTGGTGCCCTCGCCGGCACGGCGCCGGATCCCCACGACCCGTCGAAGCGTCGCACCCCAAACATGCTGACCACGGACATTGCCTTGAAGGTCGACCCAATCTACGAAAAGATCTCCAGGCGCTTCTACGAGAACCGGGACCAGTTTG